>NZ_PVTL01000003.1 GCF_003003265.1 Glaciihabitans tibetensis | reverse complement strand
GCATCAACGGTCAATGCTGAATCGTGGATCAATTACCCCACTCAAACCGAAACACAAACCGCCGCCTAATCCCTCAAACAGGTTGACATGTTCCGGGACCCGACAATTCACGACACTTCAGTTCTGGACCCGACAAGTCACGGCGCCACGGAGCCCGAAGGACCGCGATAGGGCGACAATCCGCCCCTTTCCTGCCCCGGGCCCGTTCTGCGAGACTGCAGGTAATTCTGCGGCCGGAAGGAGTGCTGATGTCGCGATGGCGGGCCCGGGCGACATCCGCCACCACCACGACATCCACCCCCACCACCACGACATCCACCCCCACCCCCACCACCCCGACATCCATCCCCACCTCCAGCACCCCGACATCCACCACCGCCACCGCCACCGCACGCACCGACACCCGCGTCGACGGACTCTTCTTCCTGCTCGGCGGCGTAGCGGCGGTGTGGCTGTCCTACCTGCTGTTCCGCGAAAGCTTCTCGCTCGGGTGGGGGCAGGTGTGGTTCTCGATTGTCTACTGGGGGCTCCTCGCCTACCTCGTGCTGCCGCGGCTGCACCGCATCCTTACCTCCATCTACGTGCCGCCGTACTTCATCGGACGCGCGCGCACCAGCGACGGGCTGCTCGGCGACCCTGTCAACGTGGCCTTTCTCGGCTCGGAGGAGCACGTCCACGAGGCAATGACCCGCGCCGGGTGGGTCAGGGCCGACGACCTGGCTCTGGCAACCGGCGGGCGGATCGTGCGCGCCACCCTGACGCGGCGCAGCTACGCCGAAGCGCCGGTGAGTCCGTTGACGCTGTTCGACCGGAGGCAGGACTTCGCCTATCAACAAGAAGTTGACGGCACTCCGGGCAAGCGCCACCACGTTCGGTTCTGGCGCTGCCCGGCAGGGTGGAAACTTCCGGGTGGGCGCAGCACCGACTGGCTCGCGGCCGGAACCTACGACCGCAGCGTCGGCCTGTCGCTGTTCACCCTCCAAGTGACCCACAAGATCGAAGCCCGCACCGACACCGAACGCGACCATATTGTTGCCACCATCACCGCCGCCATCCCCTCCGTTCGGGTAGATACCATCGAGGACTTCTCCACCGGTTATCACGCGCGCAACGGCGGGGGTGATTCCATCCAGACAGACGGTGACCTCCCCGTGGTTGACCTTGCCCACATCCCCGTGGATCCGGCGAATACCCTCCCGATCCCCACGGACAGCAGGGACGTGCGCCCCGCCCAGACCGTCGTCGCCGCTATCCTCGTCGGCGCTCGGGCGATCGTCGCCCTCTCCACCGTCGCGGTTGTTCTGCTGTCGTGGAACTCGGTGCTTCCTGGCGTCGAATGGGACCCTGAGGCGGATGTCGGCGCCGCCACTTCCTCCGGACAAGCCACCCTCTGGGTGGTGACAGCAGCAATCGCGGCGTTCGGTCTCGCCGAAGCAGTCATCGCGTGGCGGGTGTACCTCGGCGCCAACTGGGCGCGGGTGGTGGCCATGACTTTGAGCACGGTGTCGATCGCCGCACAGGCGGCAGGCCAGGCGGTAGGCCAGGCGGCAGGGGCGGCGGCGCTCACCCTCGACACGACGATTACCGGGCTATCGCTCGACGTGCTGCTCTTACTCGCGCTCTCGAGCGACCGCGCCCGTGAATATGCGCGGCGTCCCCACAAGGCGAAGAAGCGAGTCTCCGGGCGGCGCTAGAAAGCGCACTCGAACTCGGAGCCTCCGGTCCACCGGGCGGGTCTCGACCTACCGGGCGGGTGGCTGCGTCAGAACGATGTTGAGGCTTCTGTCGATCACCGCGGCAGCGACCACCGACAGCGGTGTTTGGGTCGAGCGGGAATGGTGTCGGAGCAGCCGGAAGGCGGCGGCCATGTCGAGACGATGGGTTGGAATAGGACGCCGCCTGGCCCAGCCTCGCCCGCCCTGGCCGGGCCTCGCCGGGCCTGGCCGGGCCTGGCCGGGCCTGGCCGGGCCTGGCCGGGCCTGGCACCGGCCGGGCCTGGCCGGGCCTCGCGCGAATGTCTTTTGAGAACTTGCGGCAGGAGCGGAACGGCCCCAAATCTAGTGCACGGCCACCCCAGACCTTAGGCAGCCGGGCATCCCCGAAATGACCGTGCTCCGCCCCGCTCGCCAGCCAGCCGTCGATATTTCCATGTTCCCGCAATCGCCCAGCCAGAGACAGGACGCGGCAGAGGCGATGCACTGAACCACGTTCTCGGCGCTGCCCGTTGGGGCCTTGCACGGAGCAGTGCGGCCTGGCGTTGTTCCCCGTTAGCGGACGGTCTCGAGGCCCAGTTCGATCAGCTCGTCGATGAGCTCGGGGTAGCTCATGCCGCTTGCCAACCAGCACTTGGGAAACATCGAGATCGGCGTGAAGCCGGGCATCGTGTTGACCTCGTTGAGCACGAATCCGGCATCGGTCAGGAAGAAGTCCGCGCGCGCGAGACCCGCTCCGCCGATCGCGTCGAAAGCGAGTGCCGCGAGCCGCTGGAGCTCGGCCAGCTGTTCCGGGGTGATGTTGGCCGGGCACACCAGGCCGATTCCGGGAGCGTCGAGGTACTTGGCCGCGAAGTCGTAGAACCCACGACCGGTCACCTCGATCTCCCCGGGCAGCGACACCCGCGGCGCAGCTCCGGCGCGGCCACTGAGCACGCCGCACTCGATCTCCCGGCCGACGACGGCCGTTTCGATGAGCACCTTGGAGTCCTCGGCCAGCGCGATGTCCATGGCGCCCGACAGCTCAGCAAGCGACGCCACGCGGGTGACTCCGACGCTGGAGCCGGCGCGGGCCGGCTTCACGAAGACAGGCCAGCCAAGGGCGGATGCCGCGGTCTCGACGGACGCGGGATCGGTGAGCCAATCGCGGGCGGTGACCGTGGTGCCAGGCGCGACGGGAATGCCCGCGGCGGCAAACACGATCTTGGCGTAGTGCTTGTCCATTCCCAGGGCGGAGGCGAGAACGCCGTCGCCCACGTAGGGCAGGCCGATCAGCTCGAGCATGCCCTGCACGGTGCCGTCCTCGCCGAACGGCCCGTGGAGGATCGGAAAGACGATGTCGACGTCACCGAGGCTGTGGGTGTTGCCCGCGGCGTCGGTGTACGACAGCTCCCGGGTGGCCGCGGACGACGGCCAGTTCACCCGCGTGCCGTTGTCCAGAACTTGGGGCATCGCCTCCGGGTTCAAGGTGAACTTCTCGGCGCGGTCCTCCTCGAGCACGAACGCGCCGTCCGCCGTGATCCCTACGGGAATGACGGTGTACTTGGCGCGGTCGATGGCCTCGAGCACCCCGCCGGCGGTTGCGCAGCTAATGGTGTGCTCTGACGAGCGACCGCCGAATAGAAGAACGACGGTCTGTGTGGGCACGGGTGCTACTCCCCCTGGGGCATCGGATCGGTGGTCAGGTGCGGAGCGATGTCCCGCGGGTTCAGCGTACCGGCCAGCACCTCGCCGACCTGCCGCACGATCGGCATGTCGACGCCCTTGGCCCGGGCGAGCTCCAGAATGGGTGCCACCGACGCCAGCCCCTCCGCGGTCTGGTTCATCTGCTTGATCACGTCAGAGAAGCTGTAGCCCTGGCCGAGCAGGCGTCCCGCGGTGTTGTTCCGGGACAGCGGTGACTCGCAGGTCGCGATCAGGTCGCCCAGTCCCGCCAACCCCGACAGTGTCTCGGCCCGCGCGCCGTACGCCACCGCAAAGTCGGTCATCTCGACCAGCCCGCGCGTGATGATCGAAGCCTTGGTGTTCTCGCCGTACCCGACGCCGTCGACGATGCCGATCGCCACAGCAATGAGATTCTTCAGCACTCCGCCGAACTCAGTGCCGATCACGTCGGTGTTCACGAACGAGCGAAAGTAGGGGTTGGTCGCCGTCAGCGCGACCGCGGTCGCCGTGTCCAGGCTGGCAGACGAGATGACGGCGGCGGTCGGCTGTTCCTTTGCGATTTCCAGGGCCAAGTTGGGTCCGGATGCCACGGCAATACGGTCCACGCCAATCCCCAGTTCCTGCTCGATGACCTGGCTCATCCGCGCGCCGCTGCTCTTCTCGACGCCTTTCATCAGCGACACGACAACGGCGTCTGCGGGGATCAGGTCGCCGAACTGGCGGAGGTTCTCGCGCAGGCTCTGGCTGGGCACGGACACGAAGACCTGCGTGGCGCCGTCGAGCACCTCCGCGAGGTGCGAGCTGGCACGCAGAGACCGGGGAAGGTTGATTCCCGGGAGGTAGTCGCTGTTGCGCTTGGACTCGGCGATCTCGCGGGCAAGTTCAGGGCGCCGGGCCCAGACGCTCACGTCGGCGCCGCCGTCCGCGACGATCTTCGCGAACGTCGTTCCCCAGGAGCCCGCACCGAGCACGGCGACGCGGGTCACAGCGACACCCCGCCGAATGGAACGTGTGCGGCCCGTGTGTTGTCGATGGTGAGGGTGGGGTGGATGGTGCGTCGGTTACTCAAAGCGTCCCGTTTCGGTTTGCTGATGTTTGGCTGGATCCCAGCGCACGGCCGGCGCGGGCTCTCCGCGAAGCTCTGCCACGAGCGCCGTGACTGCCTGCATCACCACCTCCGTTGCCTCGGTGAGGGTCTTGGTGTCGAGACCCCGGCCGGCGAACGCCGAGAGGTCTACCGGATCACCGAAGCTGATGTGAACGGTCTTCCGCGGAAAAAGGCTGATCCGCTTGGCGTAGCGGGGCATCACCAGCTGCGTTCCCCAGTGGGCTGCGGGGATGATCGGGATGCCTTCCTGCAAAGCAATGCGCACCGCCCCGGTCTTTCCCCGCATGGGCCAGAGGTCGGGGTCGCGGGTCAGCGTGCCCTCGGGGTACACCACCACGGCGAGGCCCTCGTGCGCGATCTTGCGCGCGGCCGTCAGCGGGTCGCTGCCGCGAGTGCCGGCGCGCTCGACGGGGATCTGCCCAGCCCGGCGCAGCAGCCACCCCGCCACGGGGATCTTGAACAGCGACGCCTTAGCCAGGTAGCGCGGCATCCGCCCCACCCTCCACATCGCCAGCCCGATCACAACTGGGTCGATCTCGCTGAAGTGATTGGGCGCAAGCACGAAGGCCCCGCTCTTCGGCACCCTTTCGGGGTTGTGGATGACGTAGCGCGCAAGCACGTTCATCAGCGGCAACAGCAGCATCGCCAGGAACCGGAAGATCGGCGTCTTCTCCGAGCGGGCAGGCTTCATCGCCGACGCAGGGGGCATTGTCGGGCTATCCCTCGTAAATGAAGTCGGCTCCGAGCATCCTGAGCTTGTCGACGAAGTGCTCGTACCCGCGGCTGATGATGCCTACGTTGCTGATCGTCGACTGGCCCTCCGCGGTCAGTGCCGCGATCAGGTGACTGAATCCCCCACGCAGGTCGGGAACCCGGATGTCGGCACCGTGCAGCTTCGTCGGACCGGTGATCACGGCCGCCTGCTCCAGCGGACGCTGGGGAACGCGGCGGGTGATGGCGGCGAGGCCGTCCTTATGCACGACGATGTCAGCGCCCATCTCGATGAGAGCGTCGGTGAAGCCGAACCGGTTCTCGTACACCGTCTCGTGCACCACCGAGACGCCGTGCGCCTTGGTGAGCGCGACAATGAGCGGCTGCTGCCAGTCGGTCATGAAGCCGGGGTGAACGTCGGTCTCCACCACGACGGGCTTGAGCTCGCCGCCGGGGTGGTAGAAGCGGATGCCGTCTTCGTGAATGTCGAACGCGCCGCCGACCTTACGGAAGATATTGAGGAAGGTCATCAGTTCCTGCTGCTTGGCGCCGCCGACGAAGATGTCGCCCTCGGTGGCGAGAGCGGCGGAGGCCCAGCTTGCGGCCTCGTTGCGGTCGAAGAGCGCGCGGTGGTTGTAGCCGTAGAGCTTCTCGACGCCCTCGATGAAGATGACGCGGTTGGGCTCCACGTTGATGATCGCCCCCATCTTCTGGAGGATGGCGATGAGGTCCATAATCTCGGGCTCGATCGCGGCGTTCTTCAGCTCGGTGACGCCCTCGGCGCGGACCGCGGTGAGCAGAACCTGCTCGGTGGCGCCGACGCTCGGGTAGGGGAGCTCAATGTTGGCGCCCTTGAGACCGTTGGGGGCGGTGAGGCGGATGCCCTCGTAGCTCTTGTCGACGACAGCACCGAAGGCGCGGAGCGCGTCCATGTGGAAGTCGATCGGACGGTCACCGATGCGGCAGCCCCCAAGGTCAGGGATCAGCGCTTCACCGAGACGGTGCAGCAGCGGGCCACAGAACAGGATGGGGATGCGGCTGGAGCCGGCCAACGCGTCGATCTCGGCGAAATGCGCCTTCTCCACGTTGGTGGGATCCAGCAGCAGCTCGCCGGGCGCGGTGCTCGTCACCGAGACACCGTAGGCGCCCAGCATTCCGGTCACTACGCCGACGTCGCTAATGTCCGGAACATCCTTGAGAACACTCGGGGTCTCACCCAGCAGGGCCGCAACCATGGCCTTGGTCGCCAGGTTCTTCGCCCCGCGCACCTCGATGCGCCCGCGCAGCGGCTTGCCGCCGTTGATGATGATGCTGTCGGACGTCAAACCAACCCGCTTTGCGGCCCTTTGGGCGTCTTCGAGGAGCGAACTCACTTATTTCACCGGCAATGTTTTGGGCCGCCAGGACTGGCGGCGAGATTCAAATTCTGTAATGTGCGCTTCGTCACGCATTGTTAACCCGATGTCATCCAGGCCTTCAAGCAAACGCCACCTAGTGTAATCATCGATCTCGAATGGCACGGTCAGGTTGCCGATGGTGGCGTTTCGCGCCACCAGGTCTACCGAGATCGTTATCCCGGGGTTTTCCCCGATGATTGCCCAGATTCGCTCGGCGTCTTCTTCCGTGATCTGAGCCGCCAAAAGGCCCTGTTTGCCCGAGTTGCCCCGGAAGATGTCTCCAAACCTGGGGCTCAGAACCGCGTTGAAACCGAAGTCACGCAGCGCCCAGACGGCGTGTTCGCGGCTGGATCCGGTGCCGAAATCTGCTCCGGCAACGAGCACCCCGCCGTGGGAGTACGCGGGTTGGTTGATGACAAAATCGGGCTCCTGGCGCCACGAGTAAAACAGGGCGTCATCGAAGCCGGTTTTGGTGACCCGCTTGAGGAACTGCGCGGGGATGATCTGGTCGGTATCGACGTTGGAACGCTGCAGGGGCACCGCGACGCCGGTGACCACGGAAATCTTGTCCATCAGGCGTCCACCTTCACGGTTGTCGAAGTATCAGTCATGCCGTCCTCGTTGCGCTGCCCGGCGATCAGGTCCCACGGACTCGACAGGGTGCCGCGGATCGCGGTCGCGGCGGCAACCAGCGGCGACACCAGGTGGGTGCGCCCTCCCTTGCCCTGGCGACCCTCGAAGTTGCGGTTCGAGGTCGAGGCGCAGCGCTCCCCCGGTGCGAGCTGGTCGGGGTTCATCCCGAGGCACATCGAACATCCTGCAAATCGCCACTCTGCTCCGAAGTCCTCGACGATCTTGTTTATTCCTTCGGCTTCGGCCTCGATGCGCACCCGGGCGCTGCCGGGAACGACCATGACCCGAACGCCGTCGGCTTTCTTCTGCCCCTTGATAATGGAGGCGAAGGCGCGAAGGTCTTCGATGCGACTGTTGGTGCAGGAGCCCATGAAGACGGCATCCACGCGAATGTCCTTCATCGGGGTGCCCGCGGTGATGTCCATGTACTCGAGGGCACGCTCGGCGGCCGAACGTTCGTTCGCGTCGGCGATCACCGACGGGTCCGGGACGGGCTCACTGAGAGAGACACCCTGTCCGGGGTTTGTTCCCCACGTGACGAAGGGCTCGAGTGTGTTCGCATCGAGGAAGACCTCGGCGTCGAACACTGCGTCGGCGTCGGTGGGCAGGGTGTCCCAGTAGGCGACGGCCTCATCCCAGTCCGTGCCCTCGGGTGCGTGTGGCCGACCCTTGAGGTAGTCGTAGGTGGTCTGATCGGGCGCGACCATTCCGGCCCGGGCGCCCGCCTCGATCGACATATTGCAGATGGTCATACGGCCATCCATCGAGAGAGCCCTGATGGCACTTCCGCGGTACTCCAGCACGTATCCCTGACCGCCGCCGGTGCCGATCTTGGCGATGACAGCGAGGATGATGTCCTTGGCGGTCACGCCGGGACGCAGTTCGCCCTCGACCGTGATGGCCATGGTCTTGAACGGTTTCAGCGGCAGGGTCTGGGTGGCGAGCACGTGCTCGACCTCGCTGGTGCCGATGCCGAACGCCATCGCGCCGAAGGCGCCGTGGGTGGACGTGTGCGAGTCGCCGCAGACGACGGTGATGCCCGGCATGGTCAGGCCGAGCTGCGGACCAACCACGTGCACGATTCCCTGCTCGATGTCGCCGAGCGAGTGCAGGCGCACGCCGAATTCGGCGGCGTTGTTGCGCAGGGTCTGGATCTGGGTGCGGCTGGTCAGGTCGGCGATCGGCTTATCGATCTGCAGCGTCGGGGTGTTGTGATCCTCGGTCGCAATGGTCAGGTCGGGGCGACGCACAGGGCGGCCCGCCATCCGCAGTCCATCGAAGGCCTGGGGGCTGGTGACTTCATGCACGAGGTGCAGGTCGATGTAGAGCAGGTCGGGGCTGCCGTCTTCACCCTTGACGACGAGGTGATCGTCCCAGACCTTCTCGGCGAGAGTGCGTGGCCGTACGTCGGGCGCAGCGCTGCTTTCAGTGGATTGCATGTTCATGGGAGCGGTCCTTCTTCAATTCTCGAGGGTAAGCCAACGACAAACTCCGCGACGAGGGAGGCCAGAAGGTTAGGACTCGTCGCGGCGAAGAAGGAGAAGCCGCTCGAACTGCATGGCCCCAGAATACCACCGACTGCCCCGGGCGTGTCTGACTGCCACGCCCGGCATCACGCTGCTGTGATCGCCATGCGAGCACGCGCGGTGCTGGCGACGGCTGGCCCGCGTCGGGCCCAGCTCACACGGCGATGAGCAGCAGCACTATCGCGATCAGCGGCAGAGTGCCCTGGGTAAGCGCGGAGCGCAGGCGGCCGGGACCCGCCGTGGTCAGGACGACGGCGGCGAGCACCATTGAGCCGAGGCCGAAAAACATCAGCGCCGCGCCAGCGTCGCGCGGGCCCGCGAAGAAAAGCGCGATCCCGACAGCGGTGCCAATCGCGAGAAAGAGATTGTAGAACCCCTGGTTGTACGCCAGCACACGCGTTGTCTCCGCCTCGGACTGGCTGGCGAGCCCGAATCGCTTCCAGATCGCGGGCCTGGTCCACCAGGCGCTTTCCATAACGAAGATGTAGACGTGGAGGAGGGCGGCGAGGGCGGCAACCACCGCGGCGAAAATGCTCATGCCTCGAGCCTAGATGCGGTGCGGCCTGCCGCTGATGACGGTCGTTCGCTGCTGGCCTGCTCGGACTACTTGCCCCAGCCGCTCGGCTTATCGGTGGGGTTGCCAATACACGGCGAGTACACCGTCATCTTGAGGGTGGTGCCGCCGTTGCCGTCGTCTCCTCGGCTGACCGAAAGCCCGAAGTCTTCTGGGCTACGGAGAGTCTGCACGTAGGTGCTTTCTGGGTCTTGTTCCTCCCCGAGATCTTCCTCGAGGCTGCTAGCGCGATCCCACCCCTCAGCGACATAGGTCTCGCGGATATCGTCGATGAGGGCGATCTCATCGGTACCGTCCACGAGGTAGTAGCGCACGATGTTCGTGTACTGGCTTGTGGTGTCGCTGCAGCTCATTCGGTGGCGGTCGGTCTCGAGGTCAACGACCGTGGGCTCGACCTTGACGATCACGGACTCGGGGACGAACTCTTCTGCGGCGTCAGCAACGACTTGCTCCGCAGCATCCACAACAACCTGATAGTCCTCGGAAGTCGCACCGCTCTGCGGCAGCTGCGGATCGTCAGCCGGGGCCGCGATGAACCCAACGCACGACGTGAGGGTGAGGGTGAGCGTAACGGCGCTGGCGAGCAGCACGAGGGGCAGTTTTCTCATGAGTACCTAGAGTCCAGTCAGGTCGGGTGGCATTGTTCCACCCTGTTCGCGGGCATGGTGACGAGCGCGTCGCCACCAGGGCAGACGAATCGCGCCAACGACGGCGGCGGCGATGCTCGCGAGGATCAGCAGCACACCGACAGCGACGAGGGCGATGAGCTCCACCAAGTTGGAGGCGGCGAGGATTGAAGACAGAATGCCGAGCCCGCAGAGTGTGCCGACCGCAGCGATCCCGAACATGATCCACGGGTTGTTGGTGCGCATCACCATCGCATTGCCGAAGGCGAGATCCGCGGGGCGCAGCGGCTCGCGGCCGACCACTCGAATGATTTCTTCCATCCGCACCAGTTCCTGGATGCGCTCGGCATCCCAGGGACTGAACCGTTCGAGGCGAAACCATCCGCGCCCGCGTGCGGGGTCGTTGTAGAGAAAGACGCCAGCATCCTTTGTCTGGGACGGGTTGAGCGGGCGCAGGAATTCCATTGCGTCGGAACCCAGCGTGTTTGCCGTGCGGTGATGGATTACCGTTACGAACTGGGCCACCTCGGGAACGCCCGCGGCATTGTGCGACTGGAAGATCCGCACGGTATTGAGTTCCGGCTCTATTCCGGACCCGTACACATCCGACGGTTTCTGACTATTACTCATTGCTCAATGTACCAGCTGGATCGGGAATTCGCCGAGGATCACCGTGTCACCGGGGGCGACCGGGGCTGGGCTCCCGACATCCACCAGCACCTCAGTGTCGCCAGCGCCGCCAACGCCGCCAGCGCCGAGCACGCGCACGCGCACACCGTTTGTCGAGTGCAGGTCGGACACCCGCACTTCACCATCGACCACGGTGAGTGCGGCGTGCGTTTTGGACACCGACCGTTCCGGGTCGTGCACTCGGAGAAGGGTTGCCGCCTCCCACCCTGCCAGCGCCGCGGGAGCGCGCCCGATCAGGACCGATCCAACGAGCGGATGCCGGGTGCCGTCCGGCAGCACGAGTGCGACGCCCCGCGGCTCCTGGGCGGACTCGGGCCTTGGTTCGGGCGCAGCATGCCCACGCGACCCTGGCGCCAGCGCGGGCGGCTCCGGCGCGGGATGCTCCGGCGCGGGCTGCTCCGGCGCAGGCGCAGGCGGCTCGGCCGTCTCCAGCGCGGGTGCCTGTGGCGCAGCCGAAGTAGCGGGCGCGAGGAACGCAAGCGGGGGCGGGAGGGGAAGACCGGCGGGTGGGTTCGGGACGGGCAGTGCGGGCGGGGCGGAGGCGCCGCCGGGCACCGCGGCACCGACTGGCGGCGCTGCACCGACGCCCGGCGGCGGCCCGATGAGGTCCCGCGCGGGTGGCGGGTTCGACTCTTCCGGCGCCGGCTCGGATCCGGGGCTCAGTCCCGGCGGCAGCTTGATGAGCGGGCGGATACCGTCGTTCTCGCTCACGGCTTCTCCTTCGACTTCGCTGACGCCGCCGAGCGCGCGACCCGGGCGGCCCAGGCACGCGCGGCGCTGACCCGGAACCGGCTCGCAAACCGTCGCGAGCGTCCCACAGCCGCGCGGGCGATCGCGACGGAGGCCAGCGCTTCCGTCCAGACCCGCTCCGTCTCCTCCGGTGACACATCGCGACCGCCGAATACGGCATCGTCGGTGTGGGCGGCAAGAACGGTGAGGCCCGTCGTCTCGGTGACACCCCGGTCGAGCACCTGGTCCTGAAGTCCCGCAGCAACGTGGCGTCGGGTGGTGCGCTGGGGAACGTCGAACCCAAGCTCCGAATACTGGTCAAGCGCCTCGTCCCACGCTCCGGCAGCAGCGAGATCGCCCGCGCCCGCGTTGCGGCGGCGCCGCAGGCGGCGCTTCTTCAGCGCGCCGATGACCAGGAGCGGGATGAGCAGCAGCACGATCGGGATCGCCAGCACGATGCCGGCGATATACACCCAGGTCGGAAGCACGAACGGCGTCTTTTCCTCATCGTCACTGTCGTCGATCTCTACGGCGGTGACGAGGTCGTCGGGCTCGCTGTCTGTGCGCGGCGGCTGTCTCACCTGCGGCTGCGGTTCAGTTTTTGGCTTGGGAACCTGGTCCTGCGGGACATCCGTTTCATCAGGGGTTGGGAAGAACGGCAGCCAGCCCACGCCGTCAAAGGCAACCTCGATCCAGGCGGTGACGTCGTCGCCGGTCACCGAAACCTGACCGCCGCCGACGGCCTCGGGGGCGAAGCCCATCACGACCCGCACCGGGTAATTGAGGCTGCGCGCCATCAGGGCGAACAGGGACGCGTATTGCTCCTCGTCGCCGACCATGGTCGGAAGGGTGACCATGTCGAACATGCGGTCGGCGCCGTGTCCGGCACGCGAGGGCGCCTGGTCGGATGCGGTTCCGTGACTGAGGTAGCCGGTGGTGATCATCCACTGCTCGAGCGCCTGAAGTTTCGCGTACGGAGTGCTTGCCGTATTGGCGATTTCCGCGGCCTTGGCGATCACCGGGTCGGGAATACGACTGACCGCGGACGGTGCGATTGCAGCGACGGGGACATCGGCCAGCGCCTCCGCTGCGGGAAGATCCTGCTGGAGCGCGCCGATCGAGTAACTGTCCCCGGAGGCCAGGCCGCTGGTGAGCACTGCGGTGCCGGTGGCTTCGTTGTAGCGCACGTCTTCGTCTGCGGCGCCCTGCGCTTGCGACAGCGTGATCGCCTCTGCGTAGCCAGTGCTGGGGATCCACACATCGTCGTATCCCGCGATCGTGACGTCGAGGCTGCTTTCGGTGTTCGAGGTGACGAGGGGCGGCTCGGGGATGGTGCGTCCGACGAGGCGGAACTGCCCGGAACTGTCGGAAGACTCCGCGGCGCCGGCAACGCCCCAGCTGACACCGTCATAGGTGTCCATCGTGGCGAGACGGATTCGTTCGCCCGTCTGCAGTCCGGTAACCGTCATCAGGGTCGTGTCGACGTAGTCCTTGGTGTATTCGCGGAACCCAGCGAGTGGGCTGGGGTAGACGAGTTGCTCGAAAGGCGGATCGATGTTTTCCCGGAGCACGAACCGGTCTTCCTCCGGAGGCACCACCAGGTTTCCCACCAGCGTGCCGACAACCGCAGCCGACACCACAACCGCGGCCGTACCGACCACTTTGCGCCGCAGCATCTGGCGGCCTCCCGCGATGGCCACCTGGGCAGAGTCGCGTCGGCGCCAGCCCAGCCAGATGAGCGCGATGCAGGCGAACGTGACGCCACGCACGGCGGCGAAGTAAGCCTCATCGGTGCCGAGCAGTACGCCCGCGGTGTACAGCAGGGTGGGACCGATGAGGAGAAGGCCCGACCGCCAGGGCGTGCGCGTGCGGTTCGGAAGCCAGCGGGTGGCAAGCGTGATGCTCACGACGGCAACCAGCCAGCCGGCGAGGTACGGCACGGCGGTCACGTAATCGGGCAGGCTGACGGGAGCCCGGAGCGTCAGGATGTCGGCCCAGCCGAAGACGGCCCCGATGGTGAGGCTCGCGAGGGTGTCCGGGGTGGGCAGAAATCCGAAGAGCGCATCGCGCGGGAGGGCAAAGACGGATCCGAGCACGAAGTATGCACCGATGGCGACCGCGATCGTCGGCAGGGTGCCCAAGCGGAAGCGCTGGGCGGCGAGGGCGGCAAGCGTGCCGACCACAAGGCCCCCGAGGCCCGCGAGGAGATAGTCGATCGAGTCGAAGGCACTCCCGAGGCCGACCATTGCAATGGTTGCGAGGGTCAGCAGGGTCGCGACATCTACCCAGGTCGTTGTAGACAGGCGCGGCAGGGGTGATCGCAGGGCGCTCACGAGGCTCTCCTCACCAGGCGCGGCAGGTCGGTGAGGGCACCGACCGTTGCGACGCGGAGGCTGTTGATCGAGGTCAGCTGGGGGGCGGCACCGAACTCGGCGCGGAATCCGACGGTGACGGTGTCCAGTCCGAACAGGCGTTCGACGGCGCGGAAGTCGCCGATCGGCAACCGCGAACCAGACACCACCATCACCACGCTGGGGCTCGGCAGGCGGAGCGTCGCGGTGCGCGCAAACTCCCGGGTCGTGCGGTACGGGCTCGATACGGGCTCGAGGCGGCAGCTCTCGTCCAGCAACGATGTCACGGTACGGGTGCGCAGCTCGACGCGTTCGCTGACCACGGCGACCTTGGTGCCGTCGCGCATCACCTGCACACCGAGTGACGCAAGAACAGACACGGCGAGTTCGAACTCATCCTCGGACTCATAGTGCGCCTTATCCGCGACGAACACGATGATGAGCTGCGAGCGACGGGTCTCCTCGAACTGGCGCACCATCAACTGGCCGGTGCGTGCCGAGGTGCGCCAGTGCACATAACGGCGGTCGTCGCCGGGCTGGTACGCGCGCAGGGCGTGGAACGAAATGTCATTGTTTGTGATGGTTTTGGTGACCTCACCCTCGAGGTCGCGCACCAACCCCGCAGCGGACGGAGCCAGCGGCGTCGTTACCGGGTGCACAAACAGCTCGATGGGCTCGGCCCACTTCACGGTGCGGCGCAGCAGACCGAGCTCGTCGCCTCGAACAGACACCGCCGGTCCCGCCACGATGACGGCGCGGCGCGTGGTGGGCACGGCGAACAGTTCCACGTGCTCCTCGCGCGGCTCGAGCGCCGGGATCACAAAGTCCGCAACACCGGCCCCCACGGGCAGTTCCATCCGGGAGGCGCTGGAGCGCCGCGGGCGAATGTTTCTGACCAGCAGCCGACCAAGGGCGCGCTCCCCCGCGACCACTCGGCGCGGGCTCAGTTCGATCTCGACCGTGTACGCGGATCGGCCGAAGATAAAGCCGGTGGCGACGATCATTCCCGCGACCAGGGTGATCGCGAGGTAAACGAATTCCTGCCATCCGAGCAGGTACCCGGTCACGGCGATCGCCACGGCGGAACCAAGCACGATCCAGCCGAGGGGGCTGATGACCGCGAGCAGGGGTCGAATCGCCGTCCAGGCGCGCCGCGGTGGCAGTGCGGCCACCTGAAGCAGGGTCTTCGTCGTGACCCCGGCCCGCGACATCCCGCTGCCTAATTTGCCCCGGGCGCGGCGCAACCGCACCGACCGCGCCGGGACCTGCTCGGTCACGCTGCTCATGCCGCGCGGTACGCCGGCGGTTCGACATCCAGGAGGATGCGCTGGATGATGTCCTCCGCGGTCACGCCGGCGAAGTCCGACTCCGGGTCGACGATCACGCGGTGGGCGAGCACGGGCACGGCGAGGTCCCGCACGTCGTCGGGGGTGACAAAGGTACGACCGGACGCGATCGCCCAAGTCTTCGTGGCGCGCGCCAGGGCCATCGCTCCCCGCATGCTCACGCCGAGCTGAACATCCTTGTGGGTGCGGGTGGCGGTCACGAGGCGGCTGACGTAGTCCATCACCGATTCGTCGGCGTACACCTGCGAGGCGAGCTGCGCCATCGTGGTGACCGAGTCTGACGCGATGATCGGAGACACTTTGGACGCGCGGGCCCGGTTCGCCGAGTCCATCAGCAGCACCACGGCGGTCTTGTGGTCGGGGTAGCCGAGGGAGGTCTTGAACAGGAAGCGGTCAAGCTGCGCCTCGGGCAGGGTGTAGGTTCCGGCCTGCTCGACCGGGTTCTGGGTCGCGATCACCATAAACGGGCTGCCGACCGAGTGCCCCACACCATCGACGGTGACCACGCCCTCCTCCATGACCTCGAGCAGCGCGCTCTGGGTCTTCGGGCTCGCCCGGTTGATCTCGTCGGCCAGCACGATCGACGCGAAGATCGGTCCCTGGTGGAACTCGAAGATGCCCTTGCCCTGGTCGTAGATCGTGACGCCGGTGACGTCGGACGGGAGCAGGTCGGGGGTGAACTGAATGCGCGAGTTCGTTCCGTCTAGCGTGTTCGCCAGCGCCTTCGCGAGAACCGTCTTTCCCGTGCCAGGAAAGTCCTCGAGCAGCACGTGGCCGTCGGACAGCATCGCGGTAAGCACGAGCCGGATGACGTGGCTCTTACCGAGGATCGCCTTGTCGACGTTGCCAACGAGTTTCTCGAACGCGTCAGCGAACCAGGTCGCCTGTTCCTGGGTTACGGGCATGCTGTGTCCTTCGTGGTGTGTGCGGAAAAAGGGTGAATCAGGTGGATGTCGGGAGCGCGCAGCGAGCGCGCTACCCCATCGCATTCCACTGCGCGCCGGTAATTTCATCGGACCAGAGCACGCCGCCCGGGCCCGTGAGGCGCAGTTGGATCGATGCGTCATTGCGGATGCCGAGCGAGTTTCTGATGATCAACGAACCACTGGGGGCCAGCATCGCGTATGAACTCTCGGTCAATCCAGCGTGAGCACCGTTGATGAAGGTCGTAATCGCGTAGTACCCGGGCACGTAGTTTTGGTAGGTGACGCCGACCGAACGGCAGCACGGAGCGTCCGGGGATACCCCGCCCTTGTAAATAGTTGCCGAGGCGACAGCAACCGGGTCGACATCGACAGGGGAGGCCGAGTTGGACGTGGTCACTCCACCGATGACTCCGTTGGCAACCGCGCGAACTCCGAAGGACGTTGCCTGACCGAACTCGCCGGCGTGGGTGTGACTGGTCGCCCCACCCATGTTCGTCCAGCCGCCACCGTTGATCGAGATCTCGTATTGCGGGGAGGCACCGTCGGAACGGGCCGCGCCCCACGTCAGCTGCACGTTCCTGTCACCCTTTGCGCCAGCCGTGGCGGTGGCGCCGGCAGGTGCACCCGGCGTCGGCGTCTGCGATGCGGACGAGCCACTCGGCGCCCCAGCCAGGCCCGTCGGACCGAATGCCGTCACCGTGAAGGTGTGGGCGGTACCGACCGGAACCGTCGTCGACGCCGTGCGGGTTGTACCCGAAACTTCGCCGCTCGTGCCGTTCGCGAGAGTCCACACGTACCTGGACACCCCGCGGCCGTTACCGTTCGCCTCGCCCCAGCTCATCGAGAGGCTGCCACTGCCGTTGGACGACCCGGTGAGCGTTACCGACGGCGGCGCCCCGGGGGCTCCGAACGGACGCGCGACCGCGCTGGGGTCGGAAATGGTGCTCTCGCCGAGCACGTTGCGCGTCTTCACCCGGAAGGTGTAGCTCGAACCATTGGCCAGTCCGGTCGCGGTGAACTGCGACGCGCCGCTCGGCAGGGTGGCTACGCCACTCTCCCACGTGATCGTGTAGCCGAGGATGGGCTCCCCGTTCGTGGCGGGTGTGGTCCAGGAGACGGTGACCTCCTGGTCTCCCTCTGAGCGGATGACGGGTGCCGGGGCGATCTGGCTCGGTACATCCCGCACCGTCACCAGAAAGCGCCCCTGTACCGTGCGAGTGGCATCTCCCGTGGCGTCCTCGACCGTGTACACGATGCTGACGACACCGATGAAGGAGGCATCCGGCACAACGTTGACGGTGCCATCCGCGGTGAACGAGACGGAGGCGGACGTCTCGGCGGCGTTGTCCACCCGCGCGTCGGTCAGCACGAGCGGCTCGCCATCCTGCGCGAACGGGTTGAAGTCGTTCGCGAGCACGTTGAGGCTCGTCGCCTTCGTGCGCTGGCCCTTCAACTCGTCGATGGTGGCCTGGGCGAGGGGTCTGGTCGACGGAACCGTGTGCACGGTCACCGTCGCCGGAACCACAAAGTCGCGGTAGGTGATCGTGAGCTGCAGCGTCGTTGTCGCGCCGGGGTTCACGTCGCGCGGCGCGGACACGGTCAGTTGCGAGCCGCTGAGCGACGCAACGATCCCCGCGCTCGCGCCGGAGAGATCGCCGTAGCGGAACTCGGGCAGCAGCGCACGGTTCTGGTGCGAGGTCGAGTCCTGCAGGTTGACGGTGAGCGCCTCCTCGCCGGCCTCGATGGACAGGTCAAGGGCGGTGAAGGTCGGCGCGGTGTCCTCGAAGTTGGGGTCACCGACCGTGACCGGCAGGGTGAGCAGCACGGTATTGCCGTTGAGGTCGTCGGCGGATGATCCGTCGGTCACTTCAAAGGCGATATCAGTCTGTCCGCGGAAGTCCGTCGCGGCGGAGAAGCGCAGCGTGTTGTTGTCTACAAACAGCGGCGAACCGTCACTGTAGTTCGCGCTGACCTTGGCGGTGTCCGTCAAGATCGCCGGCCGTCCAGAGGGAACCACGAGGATGTCGGCAAGGTCCCACTCCATCTCACCGTTCATCTCGATGATCTGCTGGTCGAGGTCGGGGCGCAGGTACGGCGGGGGCGAGTAGCTTGCGCTGACTTCAGGGGGCACAACGATGAAGGCGGTCGCCGTCAGGGTCGGGTCGAGCGGGTCGGTGACGCGGTAGGCCACGGCGATGCGGGTCTCCCCCGGTGCGACGGTAACCCGGCCGGTCGCCTGGTCGACGCTCGCGACCGACGCGTTCGGTCCTTCGACCGAGAGGAGCAGGTCGGAGTCGAGCCCGTTGGGGTTGTTGATCAGCTCGCGAATGTCGACGGCGACGGACTCCGCGTCCACGACGTCATCGACGGGAACGTAGTAGTCAATTGCCGAGGGGTACAGCGTCGCGGCATCCTTCGTCACCTTCACGGAAATGAACGCGTAGTCGACCCCGCCCTCGCCGTTGCCGATCTGGTAGCGCAGGCTGAAAGCGCCCTCGGTTTCGGGGGCCTCGATGATGACCTTGCTTCCGTCGGTGCGGGCGACGATCCCCTCGTCCACCTCCACGAGATCCTCGACCAGGCTCAGGGCGAACCCGTTGGGGTCGGAGTCGTTGAGCAGCGGCTCGACCGAGACCGTTTTGCCGGGCTTCACTTCGACGGCATCGTCGACCGCGTTTGGCGGGGAGGTTGTGTCGGCCCGCGGGATGACACCGACCGTGATGACTCCGATCGCGCGAGCACCGTAGGTGTCCTGCACCTCGTAGCTGAATGTGTCAGTGCCCGCCGAGCCCGCGTATGCCTCGTAGATGAAGTGGTCACTCGCGCTGGTGACGATGCGTCCCTTTTCCGGACGCACGGTGTAGCCGGTGAGCACCACCGAGTCGCCGTTCGGGTCGATACTGTCGAGCGGCACATCGATGCGCACGGTCGCGCCGGCGAAGGTGCGGGCGGTCTGCGGCGTCGGAACCGGGGGCTGGTTTGTGTCGAGATCCAGCGGGGTGACGACGAACGTGACGGTTGCGGTGGCGCTTTCGCCGAACTGGTCCTGCACGCGGTACACGGCTCGGTACTCGCCCGCTTCCTTGGGTGCCTGGTAGCGAACTTCGGCCCCGCTGGTGAAGAGCAGGCCGGTGCCCGCGGCCGAGACATCCGCAAATTCGGGCGTGAGAAGGAGCTGCGCCTGGTCGGGGTGGAAGTCATTGGCGAGCACGGGAACGCTCACGAAGTCGCCGGCGCGCACACTCACCCGGTCGTCGACGGCCACGGGCGGCTGGCGGTTGACGATCGGCGGCACCGGAACGATGGTGACGCCGGCGGTTGCCGTGCGGACCCCGTCGGAGATGGTGTAGCTAAACTGGGTCTGTTCGGTGAGAGCGGATGATGCGCTCACCCGCACGATCGTGTTGTTCAGAACCTCGACCGACACGGCCGCATTGGTGGTGGAAATGTCCACAGACTGCACCGCGAGCACACTGCCGTCCGGGGACACGTCGTTGTTCAGCACCTCGACGCTGGTGGCCTCACCCTGTCGCAAAAAGGCGATGTCTTTGACGGCGACCGGCGGAAGCGGCTCGCCGAGGTCCTCGCGGAACTCGACCCGGATCAGCCCGATCGAGGTATTCGCGCCCGCGCCGAGGGAGTACTTCAGGTAGATCGTGCCGACGTCGGCCGAGCTCACGGCGACCGTGCCCCGGTCGAGGTTCGGGCTGACCGTCGCGTTGGCCGGGACTTCCTCGACGCCGAGCAGCGTGAGCTGCGCGCCGGACGGAGAGAGGTCGTTCTTCAGCGGCTCGACGACAACGGTGTCACCGGCGAAGGCTTGTGCATAGTCGGGGGTGCCAACGGGGCTGAGGCCTCCCGCAGCGACGACCTCGACGACGAGTTCGCCGGTGCCGGACAGAGCTCCATCGGAGACCACAAACGGCACGCTCTTCTGGCCGAGCTCGCCGCCCCGGTGCTGGAAGGTCACAAAGCCGTCGGGTGTGAAGCGCACCTCGTCGCCGCTGGCGGCGGTGGCGCCGTCGAGGAAGATGTCGTCGCCGTCGGGGTCGGTCCAGTCGGAGAGCACGTTGTAGCCGATGGACTGCCCCGACTCGACCTTCGCCGTCGCCCCCCGTTTCTGCTCGGGCGGCCGGTTCGTCTCGAGGGGAACGATGTTGATGTTGACGCTGGCCTCGGCGACGCCGCCCGGCCGGCCATCACTGACGGTGTAGCGGAACGAGGTGCCACCGACGGTGCTCGCCGCGGGCGTGAACTGCAGCGCGCGACCGCCGTCGATCGCGTCGAGCTTGCCCACGCTTTCGTCGAGAGCCGTGAACTTGGTGATGACGAGCACGTCGCCGTCCGGGTCCGTGTCGTTGTCGAGCACCGGCAGGATCGTGGTGCGGTTCGGGCGCACGCCGAACTCGTCGTCGCGGGCCACCGGCGGTCGGTTCTGGTCGGTGCGCTCGGCGAGGGTGTCCTCGAAGGACTGCTCGGCGGACTTCTCGTCGCCCTCCTCGGTGTCCTCCTGCTCGGGAGGAGTCACTTCCTCCCAGTTGTCGACCAGGCGAAGCGCTTCCTTTACGATCCAGGCGTTGCCGTTGTTGACGTTGTTAAGGGCAATCACGTTCTTATTGACGCGAAAAACGAGTTCGGCGCCAACCGTGGGCTGCTCGATTGTGATCGGGTTCGGTGTGTCGCCGTCGCAGGCCTGGAGGTATCGCTGCTCCCCGGCCCACGCGCCGTGCGCACAACCGTCGAGCCAGACCGGCGCGGTTACCGCGGCGGGACCCACCACCGGAACGATGTCGGCCACTACCTCGGTCACCTCGCCACCGTCGAGGGGCACCTGAAGCAGGCCGGTTGCGCCGGCCACCAACGCGTAAGAGTTCTCCAGCGACGGCTGCTGCAGTTTGAGGCCATCGCTACCGAGATCCACCGTCTCGCCGTCGGCGAAGATCACCGTGTCGGCTTCGTCGTCGAGGATGACGGCCGTGTCTCCCACCGCCGAGAGCTGATGCGATTCCGGCACACTCAGGCTGGTCTCGACCGGGTCGTTGCCCCACCCGTCGATCGTGTAGAGCACGCCGTCGTCTGGCGAGGTCGCGAAGATCGTGCCATCCGCGGTGACCGTCGCGTGACCACCCTCGCCGAGCTCCAGGTCGGGATCAACGGTGGTCGGGTTGAAGTTGAGTTCGTTCGCGACATCCACGATCCACAGGTTGCCGGAGGCGGGATCCACGACGGACAGGGTGGTTCCGCCCAGGATGACCTCGGAGTCGAGCGGAATTTCGGCGCGCTCCAGCAGCGTGGTATAGGCCGGGTCGATGCGTTCGAGGGTGCTCTGGGTGCGGTCGTGCAGGAAGATCTGGTCGCCGTTTTGCAAGACATCGATGTTGTCCGTCGCCGTTTGGACGGACGCGTCGAGCTCTTCGATCTGGCGGTTCAGGCGCCCGGCGAGGAACGCGGGTCCATTGGTGACCCACACGCTCTGCACCTCGAGCTCGACATCGGTGATCGGGAAGCCCTCGTGGAGGACGGCAAACGTGATCGGGACGCCGGCCAGAACGGCGATGATCGTCGCCGATGACACTGTTTTGCGCCACCCTGGACGTGAGCTTAGAAACCCCACCTGGTGCACCCCGCCCGAGTTCTAGCTCTTCATCAAGTTGAAGAATATTTGTCAGCTGTCACAAACGTAACAGACCGTTCCAGTCCTCGATATAGGGCCACCCACTCCGAGCGTGGTTACTCCGGGTTGCAGCTTTCGAGGGGCACACCCGAAGTGCGACCGGCGCGCAGCACGTACACCGTGACGCAGACGCGTGCCCCCGCGCTCGGACGGGCGACGGTGACCGTCGGCTCGGTCGTGGGAGTGAGCTTGCCCGGTTGTTCCGCGAGCGCCCAGGTGTAACGGTCACCGTCTTCCGGCTCGGGATTGGACCAGGTGAAGGTGACCGACTCGTCGTCCACGCTGGCCACCGCGGACACGATCGTCGGAGTGGGAACCGCGCCGCCCACAATTGCGCTTCCTCCGCCGTTGGTTGCCTCCGCGCTCGGACGGGACTCCTCGCGAACGGAGCCGCCTGCCACGACAAGGGAGGTGATGACACCGGCTGCCACAACCGCCGCCACCAGGCCGGCAACGATGCCCAGCCGGCGGCGCGAGCGCCCGCTGGCGCCGTCGATTGCGCGGTCCGTTGATGCGACCGCCCCGGGTACGGCGGGGTCGGTGGGCTGCGCGGGCGCAGCGTGGACGCCCTCGACACTGGTGCGTTGGCGGCGCGGACGGACGACCGTGTCGTTGTCGACGTCGCCGTCGGCAGCACCGGCAGACCACGGGGTGGCCGGAGCCGTCATCGCCGAACGCACGATTGTGCCCTCTTCCGCGAGGGATGCAGGTGAAGACGCGGGCGGCTCGCCGATCACGGTGAAGGAGCGCGCACGCGTCTCGTCCTCCGAGCCGGGCGCCGGAGAGCCGGGCGCCGGAGTGCCGGGCGCCGGTGTGCCGGGCGCCGGATCTCGCGGAGGTTGCGCCGCGATGGTGGACACCGATCTGACCCGGGTCTCATCTTCACCGCCAGCGTCGGCGTGATCGTCGCGGTCGCGCACGACCAGGTTGGGAACCTCAATGGAGGTCGGCGAGTATCCGAGCTCGAGCTCAATGCGCTGAAGCGCCCGTGCGAATTCGATCGCGGAAGCGTACCGCTCGTCGCGGCGGGTGGCCATACCCTTCTGCAACACGGCCGACAGGGAGCGCGGCACCTCGTCACGCCCGATCGGGGTGATCACACCCCGCTCGATGCGGCCGACAAGATCGAGCGTTCCGTTCGAACGCCCCGGGATCTCGAAGGGTGTGCGACCGGCCAACAGGGTATGAATCGTGGCGGCGAGCGAGAATACGTCGGAGCGCACATCGGGCCGGGGAACATCCTCGAACATCTCTGGCGGCGACCACGGCACACTCATCCCAACGGACTGGCTCGCGGTCGATCCACCGCTGTCCTGTAGCTGACCCGCGTCGCCGAGAGCCTGCATGGGCAACTCGTCGACGGCGGACGAGATCCCGAAGTCGGTCAGCGCCGGCCAACCGAAGTCGTTGGTGAGCACGTTGGCGGGTTTGATGTCGCGGTGCAGGATCCCCGCGGCGTGCGCGGTCGCGATCGCACCCGACAACCGCACGCCCGTGCGGAGGGCGTCGGCGACGGAGAAGGTCTCTTTTTTGTACAACTCCGACAGGCTGGGACCAGAGCAGTACTCCATAACAAAGTACGGCCGGTCATCGGCGGCGACGTCGGCGTGAAAGATGGTGACGATGTAGGGATGCGCGGACAGCTGCGCCATCACGTTCGCCTCGTCGACGAACGCCTCTCGCGCCGCGGTGTTGAGACTGTCCGTGAGCAGCACCTTCACCGCTACGCGCCGCCGCGGCAGCTGCTGCTCGTAGAGAAACACGTCCGAAAATCCACCGGTGCCCAGCAGACGGCGAAACTCGAGGCCCGGAATCGTCGGGGCCTCAGACGGCGCGCGCCTCATGCCTGTTCCGCCACGGTCACCGTGATTCCGCCGCCGAGGTCAACCACGGTGTCGACGAGCACCGCGGTCGGCTCGCCCTGGCGCAGCTTCTGAGGTGCCTTTCCCGGCAGAATGACGGATGTCCCGTTGCGCGAGTGCAGGTCGGTGACCACCACCGTGTCCCCCTCTATAGCAAACTCCGCATGACTGCGGGAGATGTCCTGGTCGCCGGGGATCGTCACCAGGCGTGGCACCCGCCCGCTGGACACCTTGCTCACGCTCGGCGCGCGGCCCACGATGATCGTCTCGGTGAGGGGCTCGCGTGCTCCGGTGGAGAGAACGAGAACGAGATCACGCCCCCTGGGCACGCGCGGTGCGCTGTCTCCCCCGCGCCGGCGCGAACGCATACCAGCAAGGTCGCCGCTCATGATCGTTTCACCGTCGTGGTCGCCTTCCCGCGGCGGTAGCTCCTGGCCGCCGACGCCCACGTCCTCAAGGGTGCGCACCATGGTTTCCTCGGAAACGGCATCATTCTCGACTGGCGATGACTCGGGCTCCGGCGCTGGGGCTGGCACTGGCACTGGCGCTGGCACTGGCACTGGCGCTGGCGCTGGCTCGATAGTGGGCATCGCCTCGGTCGGCGGCAGCTCCTCAATCAGAGGTGCCTTCGCGACAGGCGATGCTTTCTCGACAGGTGGCAGCGATCTGCTCGCCGACGCCACCCCCATCGCAAAGGCCGAGGCCCAGGCGGCACCGGATGCCAGCGGCAATGCGCTGGCCGTGGATCCGCCCAGCGCGGACATCCCGACCCGGACACCCCGGGCGCCCGGGATGACCCGCTCTACCCAGGTAGAGACGACACCCCCGTCGACATTCTCACTGCCGGATGTCGTCTCGACGACAACGTCACTGATCCCCCGCACGAGCAGCTGCAACGTCTGGTTCTCGCCCCAACTCGCAAGCACAAACGACGGCACGTCCCGAAGCCCCGTGGCGGTGAGTAGGTCGAGAACGGCCCTCGTCGCCCCGGTGGACTCGACGGCGGCGAAGAGATCGCTGACGACATCCGCCATCGCACCCGACGTCGGCGCCGAAAGATCGATCATCAATGCGGTGTCGGCGGCCGCGAGAACAAGCCAGCTCTCGCCCGGGGTACTGCCGTCAGACTGACCCGCCTGCGGGGCGAGCACGGGGGCCGGAAGATAGTGAATCATGATGAGCCTGTCCCTGGTTGCGGCTAGAGCCGAGGTCGAGTGTCGTCGTGGATAGCGGAAGCACCGGCGCGCTCGCTGGTTCGGTCGTCTGGCGACGCACCCGTCACTTCGCAGTTCAGCACCACGGCGGTGATGTTGTCGCCACCGCCGGCGATGTTCGCGGCGTCGACGAGCGCGTCAGCAACCGAGAGTTGCGTGCCGCCCACTCCGTACTCGGCGAGGACGCGCGCGATGTCCTCGTCTTCGAGGTCCCGGGTGAGGCCGTCCGAACAGATGAGAAATGACTGGGGTCCGTCAGCCGGGAGGAGCCAAATATCTGCCTCAACGCTGTCCTCGGCGCCCACCGCACGAGTGATGATGTTGCGATTCGGATGCCGTCGCGCTCCGTCATTGGTGAGCTCGCCAGCATCCACCATCTCCTGCACGGCCGAGTGGTCCACACTCAGCTGCACCAGGCTGCGGCCGTCCCAGCTGTAAATACGGGAATCTCCGACGTTGAACACCATCCAGTGGAGTCCGGTCACGTCGTCCCGCCCCACCAGGCAGACGCCGGCAAGGGTCGATCCAGACATCAGTCGGCGGCCGTGCTCGTCGCCGAGCGCCCGAACGGCGTCGTTCGCAGAGGAGAGGGCCTCGACCACGGCGGCGGACGTGGGGATCGAACCCTTCGGAAGCAGGCCGTCGAGCGTTGCGATGATGGCCTGGCTCGCCCGGTCGCCGCGCTCGTGCCCGCCCATGCCGTCCGCGACGACAAATAACGGGCTTCGCGCGAGGTAGCTGTCCTCGTTCACCCGGCGCACCATACCCACGACGCTCTGGGCCGAGGCACTCAAGCGCGCCTCACCGTTGGCAACCAGCACAACGCTCGTTGTCTGCATGTGGTCCCCCGGAACGATTGGCGCGCGGCTCGACCCGCCGCGCGTCTCAACGGTACCAAGTCGGCGCGAGACCGTGAGCCGTTGTCGTGTTAGCACCCGCGGGAGTCAGTCCCGGAGCTCGCGGTCGTCGACGGTGCGGTCGAGGGTCGCGTTGGCGTCGGCCGCCGCCGAGCGCTTGGCGTCTGAACGGATCTTCACGAGGCTCGCCACGACCGCGACGGCCATCGACAGCACGATGACCGCGAGCGAGGTGAGGGTACTGATCTCGGGCGCCCACTCGACGTGCTCGCCGCCGTTGATGAAGAAGACCTCGTTCTCGTGAAGCGCATGGAAAAACAACTTCACTCCGATAAACGCGAGGATGAAGGCGATGCCGTACTTCAGGTACACCAAACGGTCGATGAGGTCGCCAAGAAGGAAGTACAGCTGGCGCAGCCCCATCAGCGCGAACACGTTTGCGCAGAAGACGATGAAGGCGCTCTGCGTGATGCCGAAGATTGCGGGGATCGAGTCGAGGGCGAACACAAGGTCGGTGGTGCCGAGCGCGACAAACACGATGACGATCGGCGTCAGCACTTTTCTGCCATCGACCACGGTGCGAATCTTCGCGCCGTCGTAGTCGTCAGTGATCGCGACGTGCCTGCGCAGGAACTTGATGAGCCGGCTTTCAGACTCCATCTCGTCGTCGTGATTTCCGAAGGCCTGGTTGATTGCCGTGTAGAGCAAAAACGCTCCGAAGAGATAGAAGATCCAGCTGAACGTTTCGATCAGTTGCGCACCGAGGAGGATGAATATCCCACGAAAGATAAGGGCGAGGATGATGCCCACCATCAGCACTTCCTGCTGATACTTTCGCGGCACCTTGAAGCGCGCCATGATGATGACGAACACGAACAGGTTGTCGACAGACAGGCTGTATTCGGTCAGCCACCCGGCAATGAACTGCCCGGCGTGTTCGCTGCCGCCGACGAAGAACATGATCACCGCGAAGATCAGCGCCAGTCCTACGTAGAAGCCGACCCACAAGGATGATTCCCGGGTCGAGGGAACGTGCGGGCGACGGTAGGCCAGGATCAGGTCGATGACGATGATCGCGGTGAGCACGGCAATCGAGGTGATTTCGAACGCGAGCGGCAGCGGAAGCTCCATGGGGTCCTTCGGGCAGAAATGGATGCAGTGGGCCAGAACGTCGCGCCATTACAAACAAGACTGGAGACTCCAGTATGAAACTCCCCGGCCGCCAAGACAGCCCGTGCCGCGAAATTGCCCGGTAGCTACTCCTGGGTAGCGTCTTCGGATTCCTGGCGAATCTTCATGACCCATTCGTACAGGTCGCCCTCACCGCAGGCGCCCTGCCCCTCGAGGTACATCGCCTGTTCGGCAAGACCATAGCGGAGCACATGAGACGGATCAGTGGTGGATGTCGCGACGATCACCTTGTACGGTCCCACGTCGTTCCTCGCTTCCGTCGTGAAGCCCATTCCTTCCCACAGCTGCGCGACCGCGGCAAGGCTTTCCTCGCCCGCGGTGTCGTTCGAGTATCGTGTGCCCGTGAAGGTCACCCCCTCGGTGCTGTTCAGGGTGCAGCCCATGGGGCTGGAGTCGTCGGAGTTGTCCCATTCCCCGCCGACCAGCGCCTGCGCCGCGTCGAGTTGGGCATAGAGGTCGGTTCGTGCCTGCGCTGGATCGATCATTTCTGTCTCCTGGGAAGAGGTCGGCGACGTCTCGGGCGTTGTCTGGCCGGAACAACTGGTCAGCGTTACCAGAACGACGACCGCGACCGCCATGCTGAGCTTTGTTGCTAGGTGTTGGTGCATGGTGCGCTCTCTAATTGGGTGGAACGGGCCGAGGGGTGCGCACCGGGGTTGGAGGCTCAGGAACGGAAACCAAATCCGGGCGGTCGATTGTGATTGCTGCCATATTGTGCAGCGACGCGGTGTCTTTCACCAGATAGCCGGAGTGTCCGGACGCGTCAATCACATACTCGCGTGTTTTCGTGCGTGGGTTGTACCAGGATCCGCCCTCGGCATCCAGCGGCTGTGAATCGGGATCAAGGAATGGGGACGGTCGTCCACCCAGCAACTGCCCGACGCGCGCCCACGGGTCGTCCCAGATCTGGGTTTGATACCAGCCATCGGTGAGAACCGGGTTCGACCCGATCACTTCTCCGGCGGAACCATAGGTCACCAGGGTGTCGACTCCCCGGTCTCTTGACAGGGCAAGCATCGCGGTTGTGGAACCGTAGGAGTGGGCAATTACTCCCAGGCGTCCGTTCGGATTGTGGAGATCCCGCTGCGCCTGGGTTCCCGCGATCGAGGCGTCGAGCTTCGCCGCGCCGTTATACGCTTCGATTTCAGAGCTGACCGTCAGCGGGTTCGGGGTGTCGTACCCGATCCACGCGACCACCGCGACTTCCTTCTTGGCGTCAGCTTTGTCCATTCCTCCGGCGATAAGAAGTTGAACCTGCTTGGCATAGAAGGTATTGGAATCGTCGGTCCAGCCGCTCATGTTGTCGGCAGTGGTGTCCATACCGGGCACGTTGTAAGAGGCATATTCCGCGTTGTCGAGGTCACCCAGAACAATAGAGCCGAGGATCTTGTCACTGGTGTCGAGTGAGTGAATGGTACGCGGTGGCTTCGCGCCGAGTCCGTCACCGACGGCCGTTTGGATGCCGCGGAGCGTTACGAGGCGACTCTCGTAGTAGTCGGAATCACGGTTGCCGCCGTTGGCGAAAAGCCTCTCAGCCTCCTCGATCTCCGCGGTGAGAACAAGCTGGTTGGCGATCCCGCGGTCCCACGAAGACGCGCCCTCCAGGTTTCCCACAACGCGAGGATTTTCCCTTGCCACCTCGGTGCCACCGGCGCCGAGCGCCAGCCAGAGTGCGGCGACCTCCGCGGCGTTGTCAGGATTGCCGTCCTCCAGCAGATTGACGGCAGAAGAGTGACTGTTCAGGAACAGGGCAGCTTCGGTTGGCGACATGGTCGCCAGCAGAGCAAACAATTCCTCCTGGGTAATGGACGAATCCATTGTGATGGCGCCGAATGGACCCGTGGCAGAACCCCCGAGCAGCGCGTCAGCGCATGCCTGGTCGGCCGCAGCCCTGTCGGCGACCAACGCCTCCAGTGCCGCCCGCGCCGCGGCAATTGTTTCTCGGCCTTCTTCGACGTAACCGTCCAGCAGCACAGCGCGCCGCCAGTCGTCCTCGTCGTACGTTCCGGCGGGCGCCCCGACGGGGGCTTCGTACTCGCGCGGGGTGTACTGGCCAATACCGTCGATGGCCGCGCGCTGGGCGCGCGAATCCGCCACATCGCTCGTCGCCTGGTTGTACACCGCTGCTTGCGCCTCGGCCTCTATTTTGATTCGATCGACCTCGGCGGCATAGGTCGTCAGAGCCGACGCGTGCGCCTCGTACGACGCCCGCAGGGTGGTCAGGTCGGGAACCAGGGCAAGTGTGGCATTGAGATTGGTGTCGGCCGCGAGCCCGGTCCAGTGGGCGGACAGGTCTGAGGAAATGCTCCTCACGCTCGCGATCGCCGTATCGATACTCTTCACGAGTGCGGTTCGCGACGCCGCGATGGCCCGCAGATTGTCGACGTCGCCGGCGCCAGGATCGGGAACCTCAAAGACGAGGCTCCAGCTCGAGGTCGACGGCGGGAATGGGTCCCAGCTCATAGGTCCCCCGCGGATCGGGCAAGGCTCGCCTCGAGCGCCTCGACTTCGACGCTGGTTGTCCCTGCATGCACACTGAGGGCGGTCGCGTTGCCCGCAGCGATCGCCGCCCGCGAATCCTGCACGGAAACGAGGTAATTGCCCGCGGATGCCACGATCTCCGAACCACACGAACTGTGATCCACCGCGGCACCGTCTTCGGGTGACACCAGAGCGGCGAGCGTGGTGAAGCTCGCGCGCAAAGAGTCGAGGTAATCCCCCGATATCTGCAAATCCGCCACTGTGCCCCCTCAGACCGTTTGGTCTACCCTACCGTCCGCTGAGGAAAGTTCGAGTAAACAGGTGGGATTGGTGCCCGCGCGGTGATATTTGTGCGCCGACCAAACAGCTAATGTGATCCATGTCCATCAGCAATGGACCGGGATCGGGAGAGGACGGCGATGGAGCACACGCGCACCACGTCAGGTCTCCCTACACTCGGGCGGCGTCTCGTCACGGCGGGCAACAAGCTCGTCACGGCGTCCCCCGCACTTCTCGCCCTCGTCGTTATCCTGATGGTCGTCCTGCTTTTCGCCGGACTGCTCAGTCTTCCCATCTCAGCCGCGAACGGCGAATCCACCCCACCGTACGACGCGATATTCACCGCCGCGTCCGCCGTAACCGTGACCGGGCTCACCACCGTGAACACGGCAGAACACTGGTCGTTCTTCGGCCAGGTTGTCATTCTCCTGGGCATCCAGATCGGCGGCCTCGGCATTGTGACGATCGCCCTTTTGCTCTCGCGTGCGGTGACCAGGCACCTCGGCGTGCGCGGTCGGATTCTCGCGCAGCAAGGCATCGGCACCACCCGCCTCGGCGAGGTGCAATCGCTGCTGCGGATCGTCATCGTCACCTCGCTCGCCCTGGAGCTCGCTCTCGCGGTCATCCTCGTGCCGCGCTTCATCATCGTCGAAGAGTCGTTTCTGACGGGACTCTGGCACGGAATCTTCTACGCCATCTCCGCCTTCAACAACGCCGGCTTTGTCGTCCACCCCGACGGTCTGCTCGGATTCGAGGGGGACTTGTGGATCCTCGTGCCGATCATGGTCGGGGTCTTCATCGGCAGCTTCGGCTTCCCCATCTTCCTCGTGCTGATGGTGGTGAAATGGCAGTGGCGCAGGTGGACCCTGCACACCAAACTGACGCTCAGCACGACGACCATCCTCCTCGTCGCCGGCGCAGCGCTCTGGGGCCTGCTCGAATGGTCGAACGTGAAGACCATCGGTGACATGAGCGTCGCCGACAAGCTCTTCCACGCCCTGTTCGCCTCCACGATGATGCGCTCCGGCGGCTTCTCCCTGGTAGACCCGTCTGACTCGAACGCGATCACCCTGCTCGCGACCGACGCGCTGATGTTCGTTGGGGGTGGATCGGCCTCCACCGCGGGAGGAATCAAGGTGACCACCATCGCGGTGCTCTTTCTCGCCATTCTCGCTGAGGCCAAGGGTGACAAGCACCTGATGATCTTCGGACGAAACATCCCAGAAGACGCCCTCCGCGTGGCCATCAGTGTGACGTTCCTCGGAGCCACCCTGGTGCTCGGCGCGACCGGCCTCATCATGCTCGTCAGCGACGCGCCGCTCGACCGCATCCTGTTCGAGGTGATCTCCGGCTTCGCCACCTGCGGACTCAGCGTGGGGTTGAGCGAAGAGCTGCCCCCCGCGGGCAAGTACGTGCTCGCGGCGCTGATGTTCGCCGGACGGGTGGGTCCGATCGGACTGGCATCCGCCCTCGCAATCCGCCGGCGCAACCTGCTCTTCCGTTATCCGGAGGAACGCCCGATCATCGGCTGACCATCACCCGGTGTCACCCCAAGTCGCCGCTGTCTCGTCGGCGGTCACATCGCGCCGAGCGCCACCAGCGCATTCTGGATCGAGGGGGCCACCCGCGCCGAGTACGCACTCGTCATGTGCACGGTGTCGTACTTGGTCGGAAGGGTCCCGGCGAACGCGGGGCACAGCCCGTTCGCGCAGCTGAAGCCGAGCGACGAGATGAACCGGTCACCACTGGCCGCCGCCGCCGCACTGGTCGCCTCGGCGAATTCGTTCCATGTCTTGCCCACCGGCGCATTGCAGCTCTGCGGACTCAGCAGGGGCGAGTAGCACGTGCTGAGCTCCATGCCGAGCGGCGGTGGCGCGAGGTACACGATTTTGCCGGCGGCGTTGTACTTCGCGGCCTCCGCTGACGTCGATGTGACGATGGATGCCACGGACAAAGATCCGCCCTGTGCGCTGTTTCCCAGCGCGTAGGCGTTCGCTACCACGACCAGTTGCGGCGCGTCAGCGCCGATGCGTTCGGCGATGTCCTGCTTACGCTGCGGGCACGCCTCGGTCACGCCCGCGCCATCGTTCTGGATCTGCACCTCCGTGAAGCGGCAGCCATAAAGACCGATCGTCGTGATTTTCCACTGGCCACCGCTCGACTCGGCGATGGTTTTGAACGCCGGCGCGTACGAGAGCGCCTCGGAGTCCCCCACGAGGTACATGTGGTTCGGCGCGTCGCCACTGCCCCAGGTGCAGCGATCAAAGCTCGGGGTGTCACCGATGTCGAAGCAGGCACGCGCGGGGTTGTTGCTCGACGTCGAACGGATCGCGTCGTCGAGCGACGGAGAAAGATTTGTGGGCCAGGCGGATGCCGCGACCGCAGCGGCGAGATCGGCCTGTAGCGCGAGCTCCAGGTTTTGACTGGCGGCCGGGTCCACAGCGGGTTCCGTCATCGGCGTGAACCCGCGGGGCGACACCCCGACCACGAAGGCGATGACGGTGGCGACGACGATCAGCCCCGTCAGCGACAGGATGAACTGTGAGCCGAACGTGTCGCGCCAGGCCTGCCAGTCGACCGTGCGGTCGCCGGGGCGATCGCGGTAGGACCGCAGCCACGGCGACCGGTGCAGCGGCTGCTCGATGAGCGAGTACATCAGGATTGAGACGACCAGGATCGCACCCAGCACCATCAGGGTGCCGACGAGGTCCCGATCGGGCATGAGCAGGAAGAGGAACACCGAGATCGGAAAATGCCAGAGATAGAGCGAGTATGAAATGTTGCCGACGTAGACGCTCACGGGATTGGTGAGCAGAACCAGCGACCGTTGAGGGCCGCCGATGCCCGCGGCGATGACCAGCAGGGTAGCGGCCACCGGGATTGCCGCGGTCGGTCCGGGAAACGGGAGGCTCGTGTCGATCAGCACAATCGCGGCGACGATGCCCGCCAGGCCGATCCAGGCAACCACCGCGCGCAGCGCCGCCGGCCAGCGCAGAAACAGCGGTGCCGCCACCGCGAGGAGCGCGCCCGCTCCGAGTTCCCAGGCCCGGGTGAACGTCGAGAAATACGCGATCGTGGGGCTGGCGGCCGTTTCAAGCAGCGCGTGCCAGAAGGACGCGGCCACGATGACAGCCATGACCACACCGACGAAGAGCCGCGGCACGCTTCGTTTGCGAGGGGAGGTGCGGAACAGTGCCGTCGCGATGGCGAGGCCGGCGATCAGGATCCAGGGCCAGAGCAGGTAAAACTGTTCCTCTACCGCGAGGGACCAGTAGTGCTGCAGCGGCGAGGCCGAGCCCGCGGTGGTGAAGTAGTCGGTACCCGAATCGGCGAAGTGCCAATTGGCAGCGAAGAAGAAGGCGTAGCCCGCGTCCCAGAAGGTCGACAGGGCGGTCGCCTTGTTGAAGAGGAAGTTCGCCGCTACGGCGGTCGCCGCCAGCACCGCGACAGCACTCGGGAGGATGCGACGGATGCGGCGCGCGTAAAACCGCGACATCGAGACCCGTCCGGTCACCTCGTACTCACGGAGCAGCAGGTCGGTGATCAGGAAGCCGGACAGGACAAAAAAGATGTCCACCCCGACGAAACCGCCCGTCGGGGTGCGCAGCACGTGCTCGAGCACAACAGCCACCACGGCGATCGCCCGCAGGCCCTGAAGATCGGGACGAAACCGGGGCGGGGTGCTCGTAGGGGGTGCGATCTCGTCAGAAGCGAGGTCGCGCGCGACGACGGATACCACTGGCCCCCCAAAGTGTCAGGATGAGCCTCGGTGAGAACGCTCTCACCGAGGGTACCGCCAGATCTGGCGGTACCCGACATCCACTCCATCTGGCGGCAATCGCGGGCGGGCTATCCCCCGATGTACGACATCTCGATGCGCTTCTTGCCGTTGAGGCGCAGCTCGCGCGTCGTGGAACTGCGCAACTCGGAGTAACGGTCGGTGCGATCGCGCCAGATGTGCGCCATCACGGTCGCCAGCTGGTCGTCGGTGCACCCGTTGCGCATCAATTCGCGGAGGTCGTGGCCGTCCGTCGCGAACAGGCAGGTGAATAGCTTGCCGTCGGTCGACACGCGCGCGCGCGAGCAGGAGTGGCAGAACGACTGGGTGACGCTGGAGATCACCCCGATCTCACCCGCCCCGTCTGCGTAGAGCCAGCGTTGCGACGTCTCGCCGTTGTAGGTGGGTGCCACCGGCTCGAGCGGAAACCGCTCGCTGATGCGCGCGACGATCTCGGCCGAGGGAACAACGGCGGCCATGTCCCAACCGTTGCTCATGCCGACATCCATAAATTCGATAAAGCGCAGCACGAACGGCGTGCCCCTGAAGTGTTCGGCCATCGCCACGACGTCGTGGTCGTTCTGGCCGCGCTTGACCACCATGTTGATCTTGACCGGTCCGAGTCCCGCGTCGTGCGCCACGTCGAGCCCCTGCAAGACCCGGGCGACGGGAAAGTTGACGTCGTTCATCGTGCGGAAGGTGGCGTCGTCGAGGGAATCGAGGGACACGGTCACCCGCCGCAGACCCGCCTCTTTGAGCGCCTGGGCCTTGATCGCCAGCGCGGAGCCGTTGGTGGTCAGCGCGATGTCGATCTGCCGCCCGTCGGGGGTGCGGAGGGCGGCGAGCATGCCGACGAGTTCCTCGAGCCCCTTGCGCAGCAGTGGCTCCCCGCCGGTGAGCCGGATTTTCTCGACACCGTGGGCGATGGAAATGCGGGCGAGGCGGGTGATTTCCTCGAAGGAGAGCATTTCGCTTCGCTCCATAAAGGCGAAGTCCTTGCCGAACACCTCTTTGGGCATGCAGTACACGCAGCGGAAGTTGCACCGGTCGGTCACGGAGATGCGCAGGTCGTGGAACGCTCGATTGCGGCTGTCCGTGAGCACTCCGGTCGGGGCGATGACATCAGCCGGAACATCCGCCATACCGCGGTAGAAACCGGGGGCGGTGTCGAGGGATTCGGCACTGGTCATCCTTCGACACTAACCCTCGCACGCGTGTCGCGCCTGTTTGCGGTGTCTTCTGGGCACGACGGAGCTGCACCGGGCGCGGGTAGTCTGAGCGCATGTCTGAGCGCATGAACCGGGACCCCGCGGGATGACACGAGACGACGACTGCGCGCCGTCAGCCCGGGTGTACTCACGAACTGTGGCGGAACACCTGGCCATCGTGTTGGACGCGGTGCCGGTGCTCGGTGCGGAGCGACGCTCGCTCGATGCCGCCCGCGGGCTCGTTGCGGCCGAGGACGTGCGCTCGGCCACGGCCACTCCCCCGTTCGACAACTCCGCGATGGACGGGTACGCCGTTCACAGCGCTGACCTCCGTGGCGTGAGCGAATCTGCTCCGGTCGCCTTGGTCGTCGTCGCAGACCTGCCGGCGGGCAGCGCGGACAACCCGACCATTGACTTCGGCCAGGCCGCCCGGATCATGACCGGCGCGCCCATTCCGGACGGCATCGACGCTGTCGTGCCGATCGAGCACACCGACGAGGGCACCGCGACCGTGCTGGTGTTTCGCCCTCCGCGGGCCGGAGCGCACCTGCGGCGCGCGGGAGAGGATGCCGCCGCCGGTGACCGGGTGGTCAGCGCGGGGTCGGTGATGTGGCCCACCCGGCTGGCCGCCGCGGCCAGCGCGGGAGCCGACGCGATTCTGGTCCATCCTGCTCCGCGAGTGGCGGTGATCTCGACAGGGAGCGAACTCGTTGCCCCGGGGCATCCGCTGCGCCGCGGCCAGATTCCGGACTCGAATTCGTTCCTGTTGTCTGCCGCCGTGACCGAAGCGGGCGGGGTCGCCACCCGCATTGGTGCCGTGCCCGATGACCCGGATGCGCTTCGCGAGGTGCTCGCCCGCATCGCCCCCACGGTCGATGCAATGGTGCTCTCCGGCGGCGTCAGCGTCGGAGCGTTCGACGTCGTCAAGGCGGTGCTTGCTCCGCTGGACACGATGTTCTTCGGCCCGATTCTTATGCAGCCGGGCAAGCCGCAGGGATTCGGGCGGCTTCCGCAGGGCCCCGTGGTGTTCGCCCTGCCGGGCAATCCGGTGAGCGCTTATGTTTCGTTCGAGGCGTTTGTGCGGCCCGCGTTGTTGCGCATGGCCGGGCACACCTCTCTGCACCGCAGGACCATCACCGCGGTGGCGGACGACGCGTGGACCTGCCCTGCGGGACGGATGCAGTACATGCCGGTTGTGGTGGAGGGTGAACCAGGTCGGGAGCGGGTGAAGCGGGCAACCTCGGGCGGATCCAGCTCCCATCTGATCGCAGGTCTTGGCCGTTCAACCGGACTCGCGGTCATCCCAGAGCAGCTCGATCGGGTGGAGGCGGGCGACCGGCTAACGGTGATGGTCACCACCTCGCCGTGACCGATGCCACGTGAAATGATGCTGGCAGGTTGACGAACGTTAGGACATCGCATGAGTGCTGAAGCATTACCCCCCGAGGCCCTCGATGAGTGGGTGAAGGCCCTCGCAGCCCGGCTCGGGCTCGATCCGTCCGAAGTGCCGATCGGGGTGCTGCTCGATGTGACGCGGGATGTCGCGCACAACGTCACCCGCCCCGCTGGCCCGTTGAGTACCTACCTCATCGGCATGGCCGCGGCTCGAAGCGGAGGTACCGCCGCCGACGCAGAACGCGCTTCCGCCATCGCCACCGAACTCGCGCTGGGATGGACCGGCGGCACGCCGTAGGAGGTGTCGTCGGAGGTGGTGTCGTCGGAGGTGCAGACCCTACGGGCGCTCGAACACTGCGGCCAATCCTTGTCCGCCGCCGATACACATCGTTTCGAGAAGATAGCGGCCGCTCGTGCGGTGCAGGTGCCGGCTCGCGGTCACCAAGACACGCGCGCCCGTCGCGCCCACCGGATGTCCGAGCGAGATCCCTGACCCCAACGGGTTGACCCGTTCCCAGTCCGATTCCGTGAGCGCCCATTCTCGGCCGACCGCCAGAACCTGGGCGGCGAAAGCCTCATTGAGTTCGATGATGTCGAGATCCGCGAAGGATATCCCCGCGCGTTTGAGTGCGACGGCGGTCGCGGGGATCGGCCCCAACCCCATGTGCGAGGGCAGTACACCCGACCGGGCCCACCCGATCAGGCGGACGAGGGGCTTTAGGCCAAGCCGCTTCGCCATGTCTGGCGTGGTGACCACCATCGCGGCCGCCGCATCATTTTGGCCGCTGGCATTGCCCGCGGTCACGGTCGAATCCGGGTCCTTCGCGGCGAGGATCGGGGGCAGCGCGGCGAGCGCCTCCAGCGTGGAGTTCCGCGGAGTTTCGTCGCGGTCGACAAGCGAGGCGCCCTTTTTCCCGCGAACTGTCACCGGCACGATCTCTTCGTCGAACAAGCCCGCGCTCACTGCGGCGAGCGCGCGCTCGTGCGACCTCAGTGCGAGTTCGTCCTGCTCGCGGCGCGGAATCGCGTAGTCACGGCGAAGGTTCTCGGCCGTTTCGAGCATGCCGTCCGGGACGGGATAGTTTTGTCCCCCGGCGGTCTCGCGGCCCCGCCCCAGGGCGTCGAAGAGACGAAGGCCCGCGGTTCCGCCGATCCCGAAGCGCGCGCTCGTGGAGTAGATCGGCGCCTGACTCATGGAGTCGACACCACCGGCAATCACCACGTCACTGATCGACGTCTGCACCTGCATGGCAGCGTCGAGAATGGCCTGCAGTCCAGATCCGCAACGCCGATCGAGTTGCACTCCTCCGACCGTTACCGGGAGTCCCGCATCGAGTGCGGCGACGCGCGCCACGGGCGGTGCCTCGGCTGTCGGATATGCCTGCCCGAAGATGACATCGTCGACCACGTCGCCGTCAATGCCCGATCGGCTGACAAGCTCGGCGATCACGGTGGCGGCCAACTCCGCAGGGGTGACATCCCGAAGGGCTCCGCCGAGTCGCCCGATCGGAGTACGCAGGGGTTCACAGATGACGACCTCTCTCACCGGAGCACCGCCCCCGTCGCTGCGCGCACGTCATCCTCGGAGACCCCTGGGGCCACTTCCACGAGCACCAGGCCGTCCCGCGTCACATCGATGACGGCAAGGTCGGTGATGATGCGGTCGACAACCTGCTTCCCCGTGAGCGGCAGGGTGCAGTTCTCGACGATCTTGTACTCCCCCGTTTTCGTTACGTGTTCCATCAGCACGACGATCCTCTTGGCCCCATGAACCAGGTCCATCGCACCTCCCATGCCCTTGATGAGTTTGCCCGGCACCGCCCAATTTGCGATGTCACCGCGGGTGGACACCTGCATCGCGCCAAGTACGGCCACATCCAGAACCCCGCCCCGGATCATCCCGAAGCTCTGGGCGGAGTCGAAAAAGGCGGCGCCGGGCAACACCGTCACGGTCTCTTTGCCCGCGTTGATGAGCTTCGGGTCTTGTTCGCCCTCCCATGGATAGGGTCCGACGCCGAGAATGCCGTTTTCGGAGTGCAGGATGACCGTGATGTCGGAGGGGATGTGGTTGGGGATCAGCGTGGGCAGCCCGATCCCGAGGTTGACGTAGCTGCCGTCGGGCAATTCCTGGGCTGCGCGCGCGGCCATCTCATCTCTACTGAGAGCCATTCAGCGCTCCTCCTGTGCAACGGGGTTGCGTGGTCTGGTTGTGACCATCTCGATGGGCAGGTCGGCGGCGTCATCGGCGTCGAGCTGCACGATGCGATTGACATAGATACCGGCGAGGTGAACGTCGTCGGGGTCGATCATGCCGGGCTCTACGAGCTCGTCGACTTCTGCGATGGTGATGCGGCCAGCCATCCCCGCGACCGGGTTGAAGTTGCGGGCGGACTTTTCGAAAACCAGGTTGCCGTGTCGATCACCCCGGGCCGCCCGCACGAGGGCGTAGTCCGTCACAATCGCTTCCTCCAGCACGTACTTTTTTTCGGCACCGAGCGAACCGAACTTTCTGGTCTCTTTAGGCGGGGACGCAATCCTCACCGACCCGTCCGCGTTATACCGCCACGGGAGCCCCCCTTCGGAGACCATCGTTCCCACCCCGCTCGCGGTGAAGAACGCGGGGATACCGGCGCCGCCCGCCCGCATCCGTTCGGCCAGTGTGCCCTGCGGGGTGAGTTCAACCTCAAGCGCACCGCTCAGGTACTTGCGGGCGAAGTCCTTGTTCTGCCCGATGTAGCTAGCTGTGACGCGACTGATGCGCCCCTCGCTGAGAAGCTCGCCGAGGCCCCACCCATCGAGTCCGCAATTGTTCGACACCACGTGGAGATCAGTGGTTCCCTGCCGCAGCAGGGCCCGGATGAGCACGATCGGAACACCCACGAGCCCGAATCCCCCGACAGCGATTGAGGCGCCATCGGGGATGTCCGCGACGGCCGCTGCCGGGTCGGCAAAGCTCTTGTCCATCAGGATTCCTGTTCTGCGAAGACGCGTTTTGCAACATCGAACGCCGAGTTCGCGGCCGGAACCCCCGCGTAGATGGCGGTGTGCATGATCGCCTCACTGATCTCGGCAGGATCGAGGCCATTGGTGAGGGCCGCGCGCACGTGCATCGCGAGCTCGTTGTGGTGGCCCCCGGTGATCAACGCGGCGAGGGTGAGCAGGCTGCGCTCCCGGCGCGGCAACCCGGGCCGCGCCCAGATCTCTCCCCAGGCGTAGCGGGTGATGAAGCGCTGGAAGTCGGCGGATTCCGGGGTGACGCTGGCGAGGGCCCCGTCGACGTGCGCATCGCCGAGCACCTCACGGCGAACACGCATTCCCGCGATCCGCGACCGGATCAGTGCGGCAACCGTCGCGGGTTGTTCCGCCGCGGGGAGGTGCCCGACACCATCGATAAGCGTATATCGCGCGCCCGGGATGGCGGCGGCGATTTCTTCGAGTTGGGTGGGCGGGGTGGCGTGGTCGAACTCCCCCGCCACGCACAGGGTCGGAACCCCGACTTCGCCGAGGGAATCCCGCAGGTCGAAGTCGGCCAGCGCCTCACAGCACAGCGCATAAGACTCATCGTCGACGTCGACCAGCTGGCTAAGCGACCGGGCGACCAGACCGGGGGCCCTGTCCACGAATCCCGGCGCATACCAGCGCTCGGTGCTGAGCGTGACCAGCGAGGCCGTACCACTCAGCCGACTCCTCGCCGCGCGTTCAGCCCAGCTCTCGGCGGTGCCGAACCTGGCGGAGGAACAGATCGCGATGAGGCTGTCCAGCCGGTCGCCGTGGCGAATGGCCAGTTCGAGCCCTATCGCGCCGCCCGCAGAGATTCCGGCGTAAGTGAACGTGCCTCCCCCGATGGAATCGACGAGCTCGATCACGGCGTCCGCGAGCTCGGCGAAGGTGAACGGTTGGACGGTCGCGGGGCTCGCTCCGTGGCCGGGAAGGTCAAATCGCAGCACCCGAACGTCTGCGGACAGGTCTGACGCGACCGAATCCCACAGCGCCGTCGTTGTACCGAGCGACGGCCCGAGCACGACGAGCTCGGCATGGGAGCTGTGGGACCGCACGGCCGTAATGGTGCCCACCAACAGCGGCCCGGTCACGATGGTGCCGATCGTGCCGATCGTGCCGCTCGTGCCGGGTCCACCGCGCGAAACGCCTCCACAACACGATCGATTGCGGCGAGTGCGTAGTCCCCGGAGCCGGCGCCGACGTAGCCGCGCCCATGAGAAGGGAGCAGTGCGGCGAGCGCGCTGTCGTCCGGTTGACCCGATGCCTCTTCGACCCGCGCGAACGCTGCCCGCCGCCCCATAGACGCCGCGAGCACGGTCGCGATTCGTTCGCTCTCGATTCGACCGCCGGTGAGTTCGAGGTTCGCCGACATCCGTTTCTCATCGACGACGAGGTGACTGACCAGCGCGGCCGCCGCGGACGCACTGGCGACTGCGGTGCGCTCAAGATCGCGAAGCGGAAGCCACTCGGCATGCCACGCACCCATGGGGCGCTGGTCCTCAGAGAGGGCGGATGCGTAGAGCGACCCGAGAAGGTGGGGAGACCGGCGCGCGGCTGCGCTGATGAGGACGGCTGCAACGGGGTTATTTTTGTGGGGCATGGCGGATGATCCGCCCTCCCCCGACCCCGTGCCCGACCTCCCCTCCGCCAGTTCCGCGATCTCCGTGCGCGCCAGTACGCCGACGTCGATAGCGATGACTCCGATCGCCGCCATAGCACCGGCGAGCGCCGATGCCATCGCCAGCACAGGGGCTCGGGTGGTGTGCCAGGAGATGGGCGGCAGCCGAAGCCCCAGGCGGGCGGCGAACGCGGCAGCGATCGACGGTGCGGTTCCACCGCGGGCGGAAGTCCACTGTTCGAGTGCGTCGAGGGTGCCGACGGAACCGCCGTATTGCAGGGGCAGCATGTGATTCGTCCGGTCGAGCGCGGTGATGGCACCGGTCACCCCGTCCAGCCACCCCGCAACGACGAAGCCGAAGGTGGTAGGCGAAGCATGCTGGCCAAGAGTCCGCCCGGCCATAGGCGTGGCCCGGTGCGTCTGCGCGAGTGCTGCAAGCGCGGCGCCCACCTGCCGCAGCTGGGCGAGAACCTCCTCGCACACGGCTCGCGCCGTCAGCATGGCCGCGGTGTCGAGGATGTCCTGACTGGTGGCACCGACATGGAGGTAGTCGGATGCACCGTCTCGAAGCTGTTCCGCGACCGCCGAGAGGTGCCGTAGGAGCGGGATCACCGGATTGCCCCCACCGCGCGACTCCTCGGCGAGCTTCTCGAGGTCCAGCCCCGCGGACCCCGCATCCGCGAGACCCGCGCACACCTCCCGCATCCATTCCGGAGCAAGTCCCGCATCGACCAGCGCACCCGTCAGGGCCACCTCGGTCTCGACCATCGCAGACACAAACGCGGCATCGCTCGTGAGTTCCCGCGCGCGCGTGCCCTGCGCGAGCGGGTCCAGCAATCCGGCGTCGATCACGAATACTCCAGGAACACTGTCTCGCCGTCACCCTGCAGACGAACATCGAAACGGAACGACCGGTCTCCGTCCGGCATAGCGAGGAGGGTCGAGCGACGGGACGGCGGCAGCGACGCCAACAGGCTGTCAGAGGCGCCGCCGCCCGTGCCGTCATCGAAGTACGCCCGCGTAAACAGGTGGTGGCTGAGTCCCCGCGCGAACACCGCGACGGTGACGAACCCGGTGCCGGGTCGCACAGTCGTGAACGCGTACTCGCCGCCGAGGTTCGTCGCCGCCCTGCCGAAGCCCGTGAACGCGAACTCGTTGCGGAGCAGGCTGCCCCGCTCCCGACTGACCAGCCCCGCGGCATCCGTCTGCCAGATTTCGAGGAGAGCATCGGGTACCGGGGCTTGCCCGCCATCGAACACCGTGCCGTGCAGACGAATGGCGCCGGGATAGTGCCCGGGCACCACCTGCGCCGACCCGTCGTACTCGAGCCCGAAATGGAAAAACGGCCCCACCGTCTGGGACGGCGTCTGCACGCGGTCACCCATCAGCGTGCTCCGGCTCAAGCCAGGTGGAACGCGGGCCCGTCAGCACGATGTCCCACCGGTATCCGAGCGACACGTCGGGCACGCTGGTGTCGTGGTCGTAGGTTCCGATGAGCCGTGCGCGGGCGGCCGGATCCACGATGGACTGGTAGATCGGGTCGAGCGCAAACAGCGGGTCACCCGGAAAGTACATCTGCGTCACCAGCCGCTGTGTGAACTGCGACCCGAACAGCGAAAAGTGAACGTGCGCCGGGCGCCACGCATTGGTGTGGTTCTTCCACGGGTAGGGGCCGGGCTTGATCGTGCGGAACCGGTAGGACCCGTCCTCACCGGTGATGACCCGGCCAACTCCCGTGAAGTTCGGGTCGAGTGGGGCCGGGTGCTGGTCGCGTTTGTGCACGTAGCGTCCCGCCGAATTCGCCTGCCACAGCTCGATGAGCTGGCCGCGCACCGGACGCCCGTCGCCGTCGACGACCCGTCCCGTCACGGTGATGCGCTCGCCCAGCGGCTCGCCGCGGTGCGCGATCGTGAGGTCCGACTCGAGAGGGCTCACGTCCCAATGCCCGAACGCCGGTGAGTATCTTTCGACCTCTTCCGGGTCGACTTTGACCAAATTCTGGGTGGGATGCCGCAGCGCCGAGCTTCGGTACGGCGGGTAATCGCGGCGCGGGTGCACCTCGGGTGACTGCCCGCCTTGTACTCGCGCCGCGGCATCCGTCTCGATCCGGCGTATCTCCTCCGTGATCACCTGCTGGGTCGCCATCTCAGGCACCCCGGGCACGCATTGCGGCCGCGGCGGATAGCTCGGCTGCGAACACGATGGCCTCCTAGCTCCGACGACAGGTGTGATCCCAGTGTGACGGCAGGTTTTCCACCCGGGGAGGAGTGTTCCACTCAGTGGACGCGATTCGCTCATTGCCCCCGCGACAGGGCCGACATCGCGCTGAGTCTGCCAAGGTGAAGCGCCGCCATGTGCACGGCCGGCCCAACGCGCTGGGGATCGAACCGCCCGATGCGACCCGAGACAGACAGTGCGGCGACCGCACGAGAATCGAACGTCAGGATCGGGCTCGCCGCTCCCGCGACCCCGGGGCCCGCCTCGGCCGTCGAATACGCCAATCCGGTGCGACGAATCGACTCCAGCTCGCGCAGAAGCGCCCGCGAGTTCGTGATGGTGCCCGGCTGGTAAGCCACGAAGCCGCGCTCGATGACCCGCTCGACAACAGCGGGCTCAGAAAACGCGAGCAGCGCCTTGCCCGCTCCCGTGGCGTACGCCGGGAGCCTGCCGCCCACGCGGGACAGGAGCGCGGAGGAATCACGCCCCGGCAGGATGCCGATGTACACCACGTCCGTGCCCTCGAGCACCGAGAGGTGAACGGTCTGCATGGTGGCGCTGCGCAGGTCGGCCATCGTGGGCAACGCGAGCGAGCGCAGTTCGTTCGGCTGTCCCGCACGCTTGCCCAGCTCGAATAGCTTGAGGCCGACGCAGACCTGGTGGCCCTCCCGCGCGAGGTACCCGTGGCGCACCAAGCTCGAGACGAGGCGCGAGGTGGTGGATTTCGGCAGACCCGCGCGCCGGGCGATCTCGTTGACGCCCATCCGCGGGTGGGTCGCCGAGAAGGCGCCCAGCACGGCGGTCATGCGCTCGATGATGGTGACGGCAGGGGTCGGCTCCGACATGTGCACGTCACCGCCTTTGGCTTTCGTGGATGCCGCAGCCGCCCCTCCCGGACGCCACTATCCATATTGTGGATACACCATCTACAATATGAGTACAGCATGGCCCGAACCGTCTGCGCCGTCAACGCCGCGGGCAAGGTTTCGCCGTAAATTGCTGGCGAAGGGAAGCGGTCGTGGGCGCAGTCAAGGTCGACATGGTGAGCAAGGCCCTGTCACTCCTCGTACTGCTGGGTGACTCGGCGCAGGGAGCGTCGGCCACAGAGCTGGCGGGGCAGGCGGAGCTACCGTTCAGCACCGCTCATCGCCTGCTGCAGTCGCTCGCCGGTCAGGGATTCGTGGCGTTCGATCCCGTGTCGAAACGGTACACGCTGGGCATTCGCGTGTTCCAGCTCGGCCAACGGGTATCGAACGCAAACGGACTGACGGGGTCGGCTCTACCCGCCCTGCGCTCGCTCACCGCCCACACCCGCGAAGCCAGCATCATGGGAATTCTCGACGGCGACCACGTTCTGACGGTGAGCAAGGTCGATGGTCCGCAGGCCTTCCGGGTGACAAGTGACCCCGGAACCCACAGTCCCCTGCATGCGACCGCACTCGGAAAGGTGCTCGTCGCCTTTTCAGACAGGACGGACGCACTTGTCGAGGATCTCGAGCTGTATGCCCGCACGGAGAAGACAATCTCCGACCGGTCGGTGTTCCGGCGCGAGATCGCCCGGGTGCGCGAGCAAGGCTATGGCACCATGCGGGAGGAAAACGAGGTGGGAATGCACGCCCTCGCGGCGCCGGTGTTTTCGGCGGGCGACCAGCTGGTTGCCGCGGTCGCCATTGCGGCGCCGGTGTTCAGGTTGCCGTTCAAGGACCTCCTCGCGCACCTCCCGGCGTTGAAAACCGCAGCGGCGGAGCTGTCTGCCCGCCTGCCTGCTCCGTGAGCACAGCGTCAGGGTTTGAAGTCCACGCGTGCCTGATCACGGCGCAGCCACGATCGGGCGGCGGCTGTGCTGGGCGGCGAGTCGCACCGGAGCGTTCGTGGCGCCGTAACCGCGATACCCGCCCCTGCGTTCCACGATTTCAAAAAACACGCTCCCGAGGGACTCGGTGTAGAAGTGAAGGAACTCGCCGCGCTCGTCCCGGTCGTACATTAGCTGTAGCTCGCGAATCTCCTCGAGAAACTCCGGCTTCAGGTCAAACCTCGAGTCGAGGTCCTCGTAGTAGTTTTCGCCGATCGGCAGAAACGCCAGTCCGCGCTCCCGGGCCCGGCGGGCCGCGCCGATCGCGTCGGTCGAGGCGAACGCCACGTGCTGGGCGGTGTCCGCGCTGCCGGTGGGTGACAGGTTGAGCACAAGCCGCACAATTCCGTCGGCTGTGCTCATCACCTGGCTACGCACGAGTCCGGTAGGTGCGGCGACGTCGAGTGAGGGCTGCGGATCGAGGGCGAGAACGCTGGTGCAGAAGAGCACCGCGGCGTCGAAGTACTCCCAGGACTGGGCGAGGTTCACATGGTCTACCCGCGTGACGAGTGGATCGGTCGTGACCTCCGTGCTGCCACCGAATTCGGACACCCAGGCGGGCACTCCCCCACGTCCCACCCTGCCGAAAAATATCTCCGACGAATCGGGCGCACGCACGCCGAGCAGCTGTTCATCGCCCGCACCCCGGTCCCGCGGCACCGGCGGCGCCAGCAGGCGCCCCGCCCGTTCTGCCGCCAACTCAGGGTCGAGCACGTCGAAGCCCAGCGCGGCGACCGCGGGTGACCCCGCTGTGGAGTCGCCTCGGTTGATGATCACGCGGGCTCCACCCTGCGACCACAGTTCCACCGGTTTCGAATGATGGTTGCCTGCGTCGGTGAAGCCGAGCTGATGAAGTGTCGTGCGCACCTGGTCAAGCCGGTGGTCGTCTGCACGGATCTCCACGAAGTTGAACCCGACCGGGGCCACCATTGTTGGCAGCGGTGACAACTCCATGCGCGATCCCTCTCGGCCGTCGCGTTCGAGCGCCTGGCACGCCAACTCCTGCAGCCACTCCAACGAGCGCATCGCGTCGACCGCAGTGCGGAACGGATCGGTGCGGCGGAAGGTGTCGTTGAAGATCTCCAGAGACATCGGCCCGTCATACCCGGCGCGCAACAGGTGGCCCATAAAGTCGGCGAGGTCGAAGCCTCCCTCACCGGGAAATACACGGTGATGGCGGCTCCAGGACAACAGATCCATCGTGAGGCCCGGGGCATCCGCCATCTGCACGAAAAAGATCTTGTCAGCGGGAATGGTCTCAATGGCCGCCGGATCCCACCCGCGGGAGAGAATGTGGAAGCTGTCGAGGCAGTGGCCGATCGCGGGATGGTCGACGGCTCGAACAATGGCCGCGGCGTGCTCATAGTCGTTGACGTACCGCCCCCAGGCGAGGGCCTCGTAGGCGACCCGCACGCCATAGCTCTCCGCTAGGTCGCCGAGCCGGCCGAGCTGGTCGACCGCAAGCGCGTCGTCGGCGCTGACCGCGGTGCCCACATTGCTGCACAGCAGAATCGTAGAGATCCCCAGACGATTCATGAGGTCAAACTTGGCCGCGGCGCGTCTCAGGTTTTGGCGCAGCTTCTCCTGTCCTACCCCCTCGAAGTCACGGAACGGCTGGTAAAGGTCGAGTGTCAGGCCGAGGTCGCGAGCGGTGGATGCCACGAGCTCGGGTGAGAGCGACGAGGCGACGAAATCGGGTTCGAAGATTTCCACCCCGTCGAAGCCAGCCGCGGCGCTCGCCTTCAACTTCTCTTCGAGAGTTCCACTGAGGCACACCGTCGCGATGGAGGTCTTCATGGCACACCGCCTGTTCGTGGTTGGTGGCCTCAGTGTCGGGCGCGGCGAGTGTCGGCCGCAATCGTCGCGCCCACCCAGTGGAACATCAGTGGACGCACGATCAAGCGCCGTGCTGACAATGGCACTTCGAATATCACAGTGCGGTCAAATATCACAGTGCAGTCAAAGGAGAACGCTCATGAGTGCAACCCGCCCCAGCATCCTCGTGGTGAACGGCCCCAACCTCAACCTGCTCGGGCTCCGCGAGCCGGCCATCTACGGTTCGGACACCCTCGCCGACGCCGAAGCACTCGCGCGCGAAACCGCGACGGCCGCCGGTTACGACCTCGATTTCTTCCAAAGCAATTGGGAAGGCGCGATCATCGACCGCCTCCACGCGGCGCGAGGCGCCGCGAGCGGCCTCATCGTGAACCCGGCTGGGCTGACCTCGGTGTCGATTGCGCTGCTGGACACGCTGCTCGCCGTTGAGATACCCGTTGTCGAGGTGCACGTGTCGAACATTCACCGACGGGAGCAGTTTCGCCATCTGTCGTATGTCTCGACAATGGCGGACGCCGTCATCGCGGGGTGTGGGATCGCCGGGTATCGCTACGCCGTTGACTTTCTGGTCGGGCACATCACCTCCCGCAGCAGCAAGAACCCGGCGCGCTAGGTGCGGCCGCGTCGCCACCGGCCGAGCACTCCGGCGTCAACCGACCTGCGTTGATACCTGGCCGCCCTCGGCGATGATGCGCTCCAGGTGCGACAGCATCCGCGCTTCGTCCGGGGCGATGCCCGTGAACAGCCGGAACCCTTCCGCCGCCTGGAAGACCAGCATGTGTCCACCGCCCACGGTGAGACATCCGGTCGCCCGTGCCGCGGCCATCAGCTCGGTTTCCAGCGGCATGTAGACGACGTCGTGAACCCAGGTGGCCGGCTGCAGCAGGTTCACCGGCACCGCGGAACCGGGGCTCGCCGGCATTCCCAGGGGTGTGGCGTTTACCACGCCGTCCGCAGCGCGCATCCAGCGGGCCGCGTCCTCCACCGGGGCCGGCAGAATCGCCGCGCGCCCGTGAGCGGCATTGAGCGTGGTGGCCGTGTCGGCGGCGCGTGTCTCGTCGATATCGATCAGGACGAGTCGTTCCACGCCGCTGCGCAGGAGGGCATATGCGACGGCGACACCGGCGCCACCCGCGCCGAACTGCACAACCGTGCGTCGCGGCACGGCCGCGAGATTTTTGTCAATGGACCTGGCAAAGCCATACCAGTCCGTGTTGTACCCGGTCGCACGGGAGCCATCGAACACGACCGTGTTCACCGAGCCGAGAACACGCGCATCTGCCGACAGTGCATCGACGTGCTGCACTGCGGCCTGCTTGAAGGGGTGGGTGACATTCACTCCGCGGTAGCCATCCGCGCGAGCGTTCCGGATTCCTGCGCCGAGGTCGGAGTAGCCCGGGTCGCGACTGCCGTCAAAGACGTCGTAGCGGTAGTTGAGGCCTAGGGCGGCACCCTCCGTCTCGTGAAGCACCCGGGAGAGCGACAGGTCGAGGTCCAGGCCGATGAGCCCCACCCGGATCGGCGCCGCGGAGCTCGCGCGCGCAAACTTGTCTGCCATGACCTCGTCGTCTCGTCTAAAGCTGGTGTCTCGGGCGCTGGATTCCTAGACGCTGGGTCTCATCGCACCCGGTTCAGTCGAATTGTGGGCGACCGGATCGGTCGCGGCAATACGAAGTGCCACCTAGTGGAACGCTACGCGGGCGGGCGGGCGGCAAGACGTCGGCCCAGCGCGATGGCCGCCGTCCGCACGGCGAGAGTCACGCTTTCCCCACCCGCGGTACTCTGCGGACCGGAGATCGCGATGGCTGCGATGGGCTGGAGGTCAGGGGTGAGGATCGCGCTTGCAGCGCACGTTATCTCCGAACCCTCTCGATCGTGCCGCAGCACCAGCCCCGGGTCGCGCACTGAGCCGAACCCGGGCACGTAGGCGCGCATCACCCTGCCTGCGGCGGTCGAATCGGCCGACCACCGGTCCCCCACCCGCGGGTGCCTGCCCACCGCATCCTGCCCGCGCAACACACCGATGCACACGACGTCGGATCCGTCCAGAACCTCCAGGTGGACCGTTTGCCCGGTCGCGTCCCGCAGGTCTGCCATCGTCGACAATGCCAGTCCTCGTAGCGCGTTGGGCTGCGCCGCGAGCTCGCCCAGCTCGAACAGCCGAAGGCCAAGGCGAATACCCGAGCCGTCCCGTTCGAGGTAGCGATGTTCCACGAGTTCCGAGACGAGGCGTGACACCGTCGACTTCGGCAAATTCGCGCGGCGAGCAAGTTCGGACACACCCAACCTCTTGTCGTCGACGCGAAAACACTCTAAAACGAGGGTCACCCGGTCGATCACTGAAACCGCGTCGTTCCATTGCGTGGTGCGCATGAGTGAAGTATCGGCCCCCTTCGTGCCCCGTGACAAGAGCCCGAGCGGGACTCAGGGTGGCGCGGGAGCGAGCCGGTCGCCCGGCCCGCTCCGGTCGCCCGGTCCGCCCCTGTCTCCCGGTCCGCTGTTGGTTAGCCCGCCATCTCGCGGATGGACTCGTACAGTTCAAGGCGCTCGCCGTCGTAGTAGGTCGAGAAGAACTCTTCCGCCTTCTCGGTGAAGGCAGCGCGGTCAACCTCATCCTCTTCGACCACGGTGTACGACGAGTCGGCGCGGTACTCGTCGAGGATCTTGTTCGTCTCCTCTTCCACGCACTCGCGGTTCTCGGCACGGATGCCGTGAAGGGTTTCGTCGAGAAGTTCCGACTGCTCATCGCTGAGCTTGTCGTACGTGTTCTCGCCCACAACCAGCCAGTGAATGCCCACCTGGTGGTTGTTCAGGGACGCGACTTTGAGAATCTCGTCGAAACTCTGCGAGTGGGTGGCGACAATGGGGTTCTCCTGCCCCTCGGCGATCCCCTGCTGGAGAGCGACATAGATTTCCTCGTTCGCTACCGTGACCGGGGTGACGCCCATTGCCTCGGCGTTGGCGAGAAACTGGGGCGAATCCGGGAACCGGATCGCGAGGCCCTCCAGGTCATCAGGGCTTTCGATCGGGGTGTCGGTGGTCGTGAACGTGCGGTTTCCGAAGAACCAGCCGTCGACAATGCGTGCTCCCGTCTCTGCGCTGAAATCCTCAAATAGCTCGGACGATGCGGTGTCGATCCACTCGAACGCATGGTCCACATCATCGAAGACATACGCCGCATCCACCACTCCGATGGGTTCGTAGGTCGCACTCAAGGCGGAAGCGCCCTGCAGGTCGATGTCGATGTCGCCGGCTTGCACGGCGGCGAACCGCTCCGTGTCGGGGCCGAGCTGGCTCGCCGGATACAGCTCCACGGTGAAGCCGATGTCGGCGTCCTCAAGGCGCTCCTTCAGCAGCTCGACGCCGCAGTAGTAGTTTGGCGTCGTTTCGGGCTGGCTGGTCGCGACCGTCAGGGTGACGTCCTCGTTTTCGGTTGGGCCCTCGTCGGCCGTGTCCCCGGAGTCTTGGCCGCACCCGGTGATGAGCAGGGTCGCCGCCGTCAGCAACGACGCCCCTAACACCACCCGGCGCGTGCCGTGAGCGTAGCTCATGTGATTCTCCCTTTTACTGTGTGATTGCCGGAGTCGGATGGCCCGGCACTGGACGGCCCTGAGGAGCGGACCGAAGGCAATGTGTAGTTGTCGGCATGGGTCTACAGGCCCAGAATGGTCGGCACGATCGTCACGATCGGTGGGAACACCGTGAGGAGCAGCAGAACCGCGACGAGCGGAATCAGGAAGGGCAGAACGCCTCGGAACACCACGCCCATCGGTTGTCTGGTGATCGACCCGACCACAAAGAGCACGGCTCCGACGGGCGGAGTCAGCGAGCCGATCATGAGGTTCAGGATCATCACCACCCCCAGGTGCACGGGATCGATCCCGAACTGCGCCGCGATCGGCATCAGCACCGGTACGAGCACGAGGATGACCGGCGGTGCTTCCAGGAAGGTGCCGAGCAGCAGGAGCATGACGTTGAGCACCAACAGGAAGATGATGGGGCTGTCGGTGAGGTTGGTGAGCCAGTCGCCCAGTACCCGGGATACCTGTTCGCGGGCGAGAACCTGGCCCATGAGGTTTGCCGCCCCGAGGATGAGGAGGATGCCGCTGGTGACCACCACGGTTTCCTTCGCTGACCTGAGGAGCACCTTCAGGGTCAGCGTGCGATAGGCGGCACCGAGCACGAGCATGTAGGCGGCCGCGATGGCTGCCGCCTCTGTGGGGGTGAAGATGCCCCCGAGGATGCCACCGAGAATGATGACCGGAGTGAAGAGAGCGCCGATGACCCGCACGCCCGCTGTCCGGAACGCCGGTCCGTCAAAGCGTGTCCCCTCCATTCCCGGACGTTTGCGCACCCAGATGAAAACATAGATCGCGAGGCCGAGCGTCATCAGGATGGCTGGCAGGATGGATCCGGCAAAGAGTGCCCCGGTGGAGATCGCTGCCGTTGCCGCGAAAAGCACCGCCGGGATGCTCGGCGGCATGATCGTGCTCAGCAGGGATCCCGACGCACTCAAACCCGAAGCGAAACCGTATGTGTATCCCTTGCGCACCATTTCGGGAACGAGCACCTTGCTCAGCGCGGCGGCGTCGGCCAGCGCAGATCCACTGATCCACGAGAATCCCACGCTGGTGCCAAGGTTCACGTAGGCGAGATTGCCTCGTACCCGAGGAAGTGTGGCGAGGGCGAAGTCGAACAGACGGCTCGCGATGCCCAGATGGTTGGCGACGGTTCCCACGAAGATGAAGAGGGGCACGGCCAGAAGGGGAAAGCTGTTGATGCCGTCAACCACAGACCGAATCGCCAGCCCCGGGGAGTTGCCGTTGGTGTAGAAGTACAGCATGCTCGAGGCCATCATCGCGAAGGCGACCGGCACGCGCAGCAGGAGAAGCGCGGTCAGCACAAGCAGGTAGACGGTCAGGTCCATGTCAGCCCTCCATCTCTGAGATGTCGAGCTTCGGCTCCGGCCGGTTTGCAGCGAAGATCTTCGCGATGGAGTGAATCGCCCCGGATGTGAAGCCGATAAACGCGAAGACGTACAACACCGCGATGGGCATGTGGAGCACCGTTGTCACTCGCCGCCAACCCTGTTCGATCATCAGGAGCGATTCCCAGGCGAGCGCGATGCAGGTGATCACCATCACCACAGCCGCGAAGACGCGCAGCACCGTGAACAGCCGCTTGCCCTGCAGGATTGCGTCGAATACCTCAATGACGATGTGACCGTTTTTACCGATCAGATACCCGGCGGTAATAAAGGTCAGGGCAACCATGGACAGCCGGGCCACTTCTCCGGCGCCTACCCACGCGATGGCGGGAACATACCTCCCGAGCACCTGCCACATCACGCCGAAGAAAATGAGCCAGAAGAATACTGTTCCGGCCCAGATCTCGATCCGTGCTAGCCACCGGATGGGGCCAGGAAAGTGGGCAGGCGAGTCCGACACGGGTGCAGTCTGCGGCTTGTCGCTCATCGGAATCGCCACACGGGTCGAGAGGGGCGGGACCGGCAAACTCGGGGTGCGACGGTAAACATCATCAACCTCTCTGTCAATGTGCGGATTCCTGCCGCTGAAGCGACTGTGGGCCTAATGGCCGCCGCGCACAAGCACGTGTCCCATCAACTGGAACGACGCGCCAAGCGGGCGATCGCTTTCCTACACCTTTCTGGCGGTCGTGCCCCGTTGGTCGAGGCCTTCGCGCTGAGTCGTCGTCGAGACATCCGCCCGTTCCCGCCGACTGATCAGGTTGAGCATCGTCTGCGACATCACCACCTCGCCACGCTGGTTGAACAGTTCGATGCGCGTGTGAAGCAACCCACGGTCAGGCCTGCTGTTCGATTTTCGGGCGGCGACAACGGTGAACCGAACGGACAGGGTGTCTCCGGCGCGCACGGGCAGGTGCCAGCGGAGTTCGTCGACGCCGGGAGATCCGAGGCTTGTGCGCTCGTTCAGGTAGTTGTCCACCATGATGCGCATCATCATCGATGTGGTGTGCCAGCCGCTGGCGATGAGGCCACCGAACGGCCCGGCAAGGGCCGCGATCGGATCGGTGTGCATGAGGTGCGGGTCGAATTCCTCCGCGAATGCGACGATGCTCTCTTCGCTGACATAAGTCGACCCGTACTCACCGGTTGCGCCGACGCGGTAGTCCTCGAAGTGGCGGTCCGCCAGGGGCACCGCGAAAAAGTCATTCATAGAGCTGTCACTCTAACCGCCAGAATCAGACGGCCGGGGGTGCCGATTTCTGGCTGACGCGCGGACGCCCGGAGAGCAACTTCCAGACGGTGAAACCCGCGCCGAGCACAACGGCGAAATCGTCGGTGAGGCCCAGCGGTCCGGTGAGGAGTTCGGGGATGATGTCGATCGGCGACGCGCCATAGACAACTGCGGCGACGGCGACCAATACAGCGGCGACAGTCTTGCGGCGAGAGCTCATTTCGGCAAGATACCCGGCGAGGCTGGGACCCTGCCGCGAGCCGAGGGTGCGCCACTCGCCTTGACTACTCCTCACGAGAGTCCCAAACTCAGTTGTGACTAGAGAAGTTGACGACGAAGACACCATCCGCCAGGTTGTAGACCGGCTGCAAGAGAAGTACCCCGAAGTGGCACGGCAGGAGCTGGAAAGCGTCGCCCGCGAGGAATTTCATTCTCTCGCTGGCCGACCGGTGCGCGACTACCTATCGATCCTCACGGAGCGGGCAGCAAAGAAGCGTCTCAAACGCGATATCAAGGAATCGTCGTAGGGCGACGATACCCGGCGCGAGCAGATTCGGCACGTGGCGCAGCCTCTCGGTCTACCCCTAGCAAGAGAGGCGCGCAGCCCGGCAAACTTTCCCTCGGATTGTTACGCTGAGAAGTGTCAACGCTGTTGACACTGATCTCGACGAGGAGACCGATCGCTCGCAGCCGACGCCCCCTTGCGTGACTGCATTCTCGAAAGGACTGCCGTGACCAAGGTAACCGCGGAGCTGAACCCGAATCGCCTCGCCACCCTTCGGCTTCGCCGCACCCGCCGCCCCCATTCATTCGATGCGCCGCGTTCCGTCAGCGAGATCCCGACGACCCACCCGTTGATGTCCCCCGAAGCAAATGTGCAACGAATCATGCAGACCGGGACGATCTGGTTCGCCGCGGCTATCGGAAGCGTCGCGGTCACCCTCGGGCTGCTGCTCGCATCGGGCTGGCGACCGGCGCTGCTCACCGGCGCCGTGCGAGTGCTGTGGTGGGCCGCCTCCGCCCTGGTCGCGGTCAGTGTCGGCTTGATCGGCTGGTCGGGCTGCCCGATCCTGGAGGTCGACGTGCCGACGGCAAACCGCAACAAATCGCGTACCATGCAGCTCGGAACGATGATGTTCATCGTCGGCGGAACCACCGCCCTGCTCGCAGTTCTCCTCGGCCCCGCGGTCTAGTCTCCTCGCCCCGCCTCAGCTTTATTTCGGCGATTCGTCTGGGGTAATGAGGTGCTGCATAGATGCCCCATACAGGCGGATGACGGCATCCCGACTTCCGGCAATTGCCGTCTCCTCCGTGACCCATAGGGCGCTCATGAGGCCAGAGAGCTGGGTGATGACGAGCTGGGCTCGAAGTTCCTGGTCGGGCCCCTCGAGCCGATGACGCAGGGGATCTACGAGCAAACGATGCACCGCGGTGCGCAGTTCGTCCCTCACCTCGGGGCTGTCCGACGCCCGGATGAGCGCGACGTAGGTTCCGCTGGCGGCCGCCACGCGCCGCTGATCGAACACAAAACGTGCGAGTTGTTCCCCAATCCGGTCCTGCGGGCCCTCGACGGCCGCGCTCCAGGAACCGGGAAGAATCATCGTGCCGAGGAACAGCGCTGCCTTCGAGCCGAAGTGGCGGATGACGATCGCCGGGTCCACGCCCGCTCGTTCCGCAATGTCGCGCACCCCGGTGGCTGCGAACCCCTGCGTTGAGAAAAGGTGGGTGGCGCTCTCGCGGATCGCGTGTTTTACAGCCCACGACCGGTCGCCGCTCACCTTCGCGCCCTCACTCACCTGGCCATGGTCTCATAGGTGCCCGGCGTGCGATCGTCATAGATCGCCGGTCGTCGCAACGCGCGCCTCGCGCTAGCGCATCGAACGCAGATCCCCATCCGTTTTCGACCAATACTTACTGGGAAAATCCTGATGTGGGGGGTCCTGTTGGAGACTCCCACCCCAGCCGTTGTCGACGTACTGTCGAGTGTATGAATAATACGAGGCGTCTGCGCCGCTGCCGGGGTGGGCGGGCATGAGCTCCGCCGATCGCCCCCACACAACGGTCTCCCGGCCTCGCCGCTCACCGCGATTGTTCGAGATGATTCGTGACTACGTTGCGGTCTTCGCCGGCCGCTCCGTCGCCGCGCTCCTCCACGTCGTTCGGCCGGGTGGCGGCACGGCCCTGCCCGGCACCGTGGCACATCGAATCTCGCCCAGGCTGCTCGCCCGGGTTCTCCAGGGCCCCCGCGAAGGCATTGTCGTCGTGACCGGATCCAGCGGAAAATCCACAACAACGCAGATGGTCGTCGGCATTCTCCGCCAGCACGGTCTCACCGTCTTTACAAACAACCGCACGGCCAACATCACCAAGGGTCTCGTCTCGGAGCTGCTTCCCCAGCTCAATTGGCGAAACCGCATTGAGGTGGATGTCGCTGTCCTCGAGATCGACGAGGGCTACTCAGCGATCATTTCCGAGATGGTGACCGCCCGGGTCTCCATCCTGCTCAACGTGATGATCGACCAGTTGCACCGCTGGCACGAGCCCGAGCGGGTGGCTGGCTATCTCGCGCGAACCGCAGGCGCGACGAGCGATACCGTCGTGGTGAACGCGGACGATCCCCATCTCGCGGCTATCGGCATGGCGACGGACCTCAGCACGACCGCCGACGCGACCGTGCGCCGGTTCGCCCTCGGCAGCGACATCACGGCCGCGGCGAAACGCACCGCGTCCGCTCCACGATTTAGCGAGGACTCCGCTACCACGCCCCGACCGGCAGATAGCGTCGTTGTTTCGGTGGACGGCAGCGAAGCGCTCATCAGCATCAACGGTACTGACCTGCAGGTCGCACTTCCCAGCGCCGGAACTCATATCGCCTCGGATGCGGCAGCCGCCATCGAAGGAGCGCGCGCGCTGCTCGGCGACCGCTTCGATGCCGAAACGACTCGGCTCGCGTTCCAGTCCATGCCGGGCGTCTCCGGGCGCAACGAGCGCGTGACCATCGGCGGGCACACCGTTGACTTCGTTTTCACCAAGAGCCCCGCGAGCATGCAACTCAACCTCGATCTGCTCGATGACACAGCGGAGCAGGTCATGCTCGCCGTTGGTAAGGACATCTACGACACGTCACAGTTGTGGCTGGTCGACTGGTCGACCCTGCCGGACGTCGCCGTTGTTTCGGGCTGGCAAGCGTGGGATGCGGCGCTACGGCTCGCCTACGACGAGGTCGCCGTCGACGCGGTCGAACCGGATGTTCGGATCGCCACCCGCGAATTTCTTGACCGCCAAAACTCGAGTGAGGGGCACAGCACCATTATCTATACCCCGGAATCGATGCGGGTAATGCGCCGCAACCTCCGTTTGAAATGGGCGGATAGCTGATGAGTGCGATCACGATACTCGACATGTACCCCACCCACCTCAACGTGAATGGTGACGGCGGCAACGTTCTCGCGCTGACCCGTCGGCTGCAGTGGGCGGGCATTGCATCGCGGGTGGAGCGGGCCGAGGTCGGCGCCACGTGGTGGGACGTCGAACCCGACATCCTCCACATCGGCGGCGGCACCATTGCCGCGCAGAAAGCAGTGCTCGCCGACCTCACCGGCGCGCGCACCCGGCTGCACGCCTGGGCAGCAGACGGCGTCTCGATCCTTGGCGTTGCCGGCGGGTTTCACCTCTTACTTGACGAGGTTCTTTTCCCCGGCGAATCGAATAGCGTCGCGGGCGTTGGGCTGTTGGGCGGCCGAAGTCTCCCCGCCGAGGAGCGCATCAGCGAGTACATGGTCGCCAGGGCGGGCAGCGATCTGGTGCACGGGTACCAGAACTCCGGGCAGCTCGTCGACCTCGCGGCGGACAGCACACCGTGGGCGCGGGTGCTTGCGGGTGTGGGAAACGGTGCCCCCGAGGGCACGGAGGGCGCGGTTCGCGGAACTGTACTCGGCACCAGCCTCAACGGACCCCTGCTCCCCCGAAATCCGTTGGTCGCCGACGCGATCCTTGCCCACGCGGCCGCCCGCCGCGGGCTCGAATACGTCACCGGTCCCCAGCACGCCCACGCCGATGCTGTTGCTAGCCAGGCATCCGCGGTAATCCGCGAACGCCTCGGCGTGAAGGACTGAACGATGTCACGCAACTCCCCCTCAGTAGGAAGCGCCCTGGCCGGACTGCTTGGGGTGCTCAGCTTCAGCGTCCTGGCCGGGATCCTCGTGGCCGTGATGGTCACACCGGCGATCACCGTTGCGCGAGCCGCCGTCAGCACCACCGCCGAGGTGTTCGACCGTGTGCCCGGCGAGATCACCATCGACCGCCAGCCCCAACAGAATCGAATCTTCGCGACCGAAAATGGTTCTCCGGTGCAGATCGCGACCATCTTCGACCAAAACCGCGAAGAGGTCACCTGGGATCAGGTATCGGAGTTTGCGAAAGACGCCGCCGTCAGCGGAGAAGACCGGCGCTTCTATGAGCACGGCGGGATCGACCCCGCTGGAATCGTGCGCGCCGCCGTCACCAATGTTGCCGCAGGCAGCATCGCCGAAGGTGCCTCGACGATCACCCAGCAATATGTGAAAAACACCTTCATTCAGGCCGCGCTCGAATTACCCGAGGCCGAGCAGGCGGCGGCCTACAACGCCGCGATCGACACCTCCTTCGCGCGCAAGGTGCAAGAGATGAAGCTCGCCATCACCCTGGAGAAGGAGTACACCAAAGAGGAGATACTTCTCGCCTACCTCAACATCGCCAGCTTCGGTGGCACAACCTATGGCATCGAAGCGGCCGCTCAGCGGTACTACAACACTTCCAGCCTCAATCTCAGCGCCGCGCAAGCCGCGAGCCTGATCGCGATTGTGCAGTCCCCCACGGCTCTTCGCCTTGACAACCCCGACAACTGGCAGCGCAATACCGAGCGCCGCAACGTGATTTTGAACGCCATGCTCGCCGACGGAAATCTGACCCCGGAGCAACACGCCGAAGCGGTCGCTGTCGTCGCAGATGGCAGTACCGTTGCGCTCACCAACTCCTCCAACGGGTGTCTGGTCGCGCACGACTTTGCGCAGTACTTCTGCGACTACATAACCAATCTCATTCCGGAACTCACCGCCCTCGGGTCTAATCCAGACGAGCGAGTTGCCGCCTGGCGACACGGCGGATTCGACATCCACACCACCCTCGATCTCAATCTTCAGGTCACGGCGCAGAACGCCGTGTGGGCGAATGCTCCGAACGACACAACCCGCCTCGAGCTGGGAGCCGCTGCGGTCTCCGTCGAAGCAGGCACGGGACGAATTCTGACCATGGCGCAGAACAAAATCTTTGACAACACGGGGGATGCTGACGCCACAACCACCGCGGTCAACTTCACCACTGACCGTGCCTACGGTGGATCAAGCGGATTCCAGCCAGGGTCGACCTACAAGGTCTTCACGCTGCTCAACTGGCTCGAAAACGGCCGCGGGATCAACGAGATCGTGAACGGTTCGCCGCGCACGATCCCCCAGAACCAGTTCAGCAACCGCTGCGATCCATCACAACTGATCGGCCGCCCATACGAATTCGGCAACGACGACGGTTTCGGCGGCAACATGACGGTCGCCACCGGCGTGCAACGGTCGGTCAACGGGGCCTTTATGTCCATGGCGTTGGAACTCGACCTCTGCGAGATCAAGGAGACCGCCGAGTCCATCGGAGTGCACCGCGCCGACGGCGGCGAATTGGGTTCGACGCCGGCATCCGTTTTGGGCACGAACGAGATCGCGCCACTCACCATGGCCACCGCCTACGCGGCAATCGCGAACGAGGGTGTCTTCTGTGAGGCGATCGCGGTCGATCGCGTGACCGGGCCCGACGGCACCGAGCTCGGCGGGCAACCTCAGGAATGCTCCCGGCAGCTCAGCGAGGACGTCGCCAACACCGCCGCCTACGCGATGGCCGGGGTGATGGTCGGGGGCGGTACAGCCACCCGATCCAACCCGAATGACGGCGTGGAGTACATCGGTAAAACGGGAACCACCGACAGCTCGAACCAGACCTGGGTCGTCGGGGCCTCCACCCGCGTCGCCACCGCCGTCTGGGTGGGCAACATCGAGGGGGCCTACCCGATGCGCAGCTACCGCAATATTCAGGGGGTGCAGGGCGGCGTGATCCGCCACGACATCTTCCGTCCGATCGCCTCGGCGGTAGACGACATACCCGCTTACCGTGGGACGGACTTCCCCGAACCGGCCCCGGATCTGGTGGGGCGCTCAGCACCGACACGACGGAGTTCTGCCGACTAAGTCGGTAAAACGATACTTAGCGTCCGCGCGACCACGGGCGCGACGAAGAGAAACTTCTTGTTCAGGAGTAGACCTTTCAGGGGAGCGGGTTCAGAAGGCGGAGTCAGCCGAGGGTGATCGTTGCGCTGAATAGCGCGAACCCGGAGCTGCGGAACGCCCCCGAGCTTCACGCCGCGGGAAGGTCTTCGATTGTCGAAACCCACCAAAAAGCACTTCACTAACCCTTGGGTGGGCATAATTTTCGGAGCCTTGGGAATGTCGCTGGCAATCTACGTACTCATCGCGCCCGCGGGCGGAGAAAATGCGGTGATCGGAGTCTCCGGATTGTTCGGCCTTCCCATCTGGACCATGAGGGTCGTGCTCTTCGTGCCTTCCGCGCTGTTCATCTACTGGGGGCTGCGTCAACTCATGACCGACCGATGAACCTGAGGGGCTCGAGCGCCCGATCAGCAAGTACCGATGCCTGGCGATCGTCGTACCAATGATCACCCATCGGCGATTTTGGCCGCTATCTGGGCAGACAAAAAATGCCCGGCTCCTCCTCACGCAGAAGAGAAACCGGGCTGTTGTGACCCCAACCGGATTCGAACCGGTGTTACCGCCGTGAGAGGGCAGCGTACTAGGCCGCTATACGATGGGGCCGTCGCGACAACTTGACAATGATGCCACACCTTAGGTGCTCGCACCAAACTGGCCCGTCCGCCCGGCGAGTCGGCCAGCGATTCGCTAGGCGAGCACCCGCAGCACTCCCTCACTCACCTCGAGCTCGAGCGGGAGCGGTCCGAACCGCTCGCCATCGGCGTAGGCCACCACGGAATCTGCCTCGATCCTGACGGTTCGCGCCCGGTGAATCGATACGCGGGGGTCGGTGAGGTGGGTGCCGGCGAACACGCGCGGGAAGATCCGCAGGAACGCGAGACGCGATAGCGGGCGCACGACCAGGATGTCGAGCAACCCGTCATCCATCACGGCATTGGGCGTAACCTTCATGCCTCCCCCAATCGAGACATTGTTGCCCACCGACACCAGCAGTGCGTCGGTAGTCAGTTCTTCGCCGTCGAGGACGAGTCGGTAGCGAATGGGCCGCAGTCGCACCAGCTCGATGAGCAACGCGAGGATGTAGCGGCTTTTGCCCCGCGGACGCCGCATCGCGTTCGCCCGCTCGTTGACGATGGCGTCGAAGCCGGCAGACAACGCACCCGCGAACCAACGCCGCTCCCCCGACGCAGACGTCACCCGCACCGCGTCAATGACACGGCCACCCCGGTCGAGACTCTCCAGCAGCGCTTCCACTGCGACGTCCGGTTTATTCAGCGGCAGTCCGAGCCCGCGCGCGAGGTCGTTGCCCGTTCCACAGGCGATGATGCCCAGCGGGATGTCGCTGCCCACCAGCAACCCGGCACCGAAGTTCACCATTCCATCACCGCCCACCACGACGAGCGCATCGGGCCGCCCGACGAGCGCCAGTCGCGTCGCCTCCACCAACTCCGCGAGGCTCGCTGCCTGCAGCGCCACCACCCCGTGTCCGTGGTTTCGGAGCGCAGCCACCACCTGCGTCCCGACCCCCCGGCTCGCGCCGAAGCCGGCGGCGGGGTTGATGGCCACGACCAATTCGCGGCGCCGAGGCATCCGCTCCCCACCGTCATCGGAAGCTGGCACGGGCGCGGGTGCGGGGGACGTCATTCCCCGATTATCTCGTGGTGGCTGCGTCACCCAGCTTCACCCGGCGCAGCAGCTGCGCGTTCAACGCCACCACAATCGTGGAGACGGACATAAAGACCGCGCCGAGCGCCGGCGACAGCAGGATCCCGGCGCCGTAGAGCACGCCCGCCGCCAGCGGGATGCCGACGATGTTGTAGCCGGTCGCCCAGAAGAGGTTTTGCTGCATCTTGCGATAGGTCGCCCGGCTGAGGTTCAGCACGTCGGCGACGCCCCGGGGGTCGCTGGCGGCGAGCACCACCCCGGCGGATTCGATAGCGACGTCGGTACCGGCGCCGATGGCGACGCCCAGATCGGCCTGGGCCAGGGCGGGAGCATCGTTCACCCCGTCGCCCACCATCGCGACCCGCGCTCCCCCGGTTTGCAGCGCGACCACCACGTTCGCCTTGTCGGCGGGGAGCACCTCCGCGAAGATCTCGGTGATGCCGAGGCGTTCGGCAACCCAGTCGGCGACCGCGCGAGAGTCGCCGGTAAGCATCGCCACCCGCACCCCGCGCGCCTGCAGCGCGGCGACGGCCTGCCGGGACTCCGGCCGAATGACGTCAGCCAGCGCGATGGCGCCGAGCACGGCGTGTTCCGACATCACGTACACGACGCTCTGGCCCGTGCCGGTGGCCCGCCCCGCGGCATCCGCCAGCCCCTCGGGAATGGCCAGGGCGCGCTCCTCGACCACACGCGCGCTCGCGACCGTGATCCGGGCGCCGTCGACGGTCGCCTCGGCGCCACGTCCCGCAAGGGAACGGAAGTCCGTCGTCACCGCCGCGATTTTTTCTGTGGGATGCTCCGCTGCCGCACGCACGATCGCCCGTGCGATGGGGTGCTCGGATGCCTGCTCAACCGCGGCCGCCAGCGCGAGCACGCGTGAGCGCTCGGTCGCTGTGCGCTCGGGATCGGATTCGGGCGTGCGCTCGGTCGGCGTGCGCTCGGTCGGCGTGCGCCCGGTCGATGGCGTCGGCAGCAGCACCGCGGCGACACCCTGGCGTCCCTCGGTCAGCGTGCCGGTCTTGTCGAACAGCACCACCTCGATGGTGCGGGCGTCTTCCAGCGCAGCGCGGCTGCGCACCAGCAGTCCTCGTCGGGCGCCGATCGCGGTCGACAGCTGGGCGACCAACGGAATCGCGAGTCCCAGGGCGTGTGGGCAGGCGATCACGAGCACGGTCACTACCCGTTCGATCACAAACGCCGGATCATCCGGACTGATCCAGGTCCAGGCAATCAGCGTCAGGGCCGCGGCGGCCAGGGCGACGTAGAAGAGCCAGGCTGCGGCGCGATCCGCGAGTATCTGACTGCCCGACTTGCTCGCCTGCGCGTCGGCCACCATCTTCATCACCCCGGCAAGGGTGGTGTCGGCGCCCGTCTTGGTGACCCGCACGGTCAGGGATCCGGAGCCGTTGAGGCTCCCGGCAATCACGCCGTCGCCGGTCGACTTGCTGACGGCGCTCGATTCGCCGGTCAGCAGGGCTTCATTCACGTCGGAGCTGCCGGCGATCACCTCTCCGTCCACGGGAATCGCCGCTCCCGGGCGCACCAGCACCGCATCATCCACCTTCAGGCTCGACACCGGCACCGCCACAACACGGTCGCCGTCACCGTCGCCGCCACTTGCGCCGTCACCGGCGTTGACGATGCGGTCTGCTTCGTCGGGGATCAACTTCGCCAACTCGCCCAGCGCGTTCTGGGCGCCGGAGATGGCCGACATCTCGACCCAGTGGCCGAGCAACATGATCGTGATCAGAGTCGCCAGTTCCCACCAGAAGTCCATGCCGGGGAAGCCCAGGGTGACGGCCGCGCTGTACGCAAACGCGACGACGATGGCGAGCGAGATCAGTGTCATCATGCCGGGCTGGCGGGCGCGCAGTTCGCGAACCGCGCCGGTGAGGAACACCGATCCGCCGTAGAAGAAGAGAGCGACACCAAACACCGCCGGGATGAGGGTGCTGCCCTCGAAGCGGGGTCCAGACAACCCGAGGATGTCCTGCAAACCCGTACTGAAGACGAGTGTGGGGATCGTCAGGATCAGGCTGACGATGAACTTTCGGCGAAAGACGGACGGGTCATGGTGCGCGTGTTCGGAGGCGGGGTGGTCGTGGGCGGGGTGGTCGTGGTCTGGGTGGTCGAGGTCTGGGTGGTCGTGGGCCGGGTGGTCGTGCGCCGGGTGGTCGTCGTCTGGCACGTCAGGGGCGTGCGGGTGTGAGGTGTGGGCGCCGGAGTCGTGCGGGTTTGAGGCGTGGGAGCCAGGGGTGTGGCTTGCACCAAGCGGATGTTCCGTGCGGAAGTTCATGGACCCGAACATACCCCTAGGGGGTATATAGCGCAAGAGTCTGACGTAGGCTCGCGGTATGAGAATTACGAAGTTCGAGCACGCGTGTTTTGCGGTGGAGCGGGACAACCACCGGGTGGTCGTCGACCCGGGTTCGTACACGACACCGCTTCTGGACCTCCGTGACGTCGTGGCGATTGTGATCACGCACGAGCATGCCGACCACTGGACGCCAGACCAGTTGCGCCGCATCCTCGACCTCAACCCGACCGCACGCCTGTTCGCGCCCGCGGGCGTGATCGCCGCCGCACGCAAAGCTGCCGCCGCCGCCGACGACGCAGCCTCCAACGCGGGCGCGGGGTTCGAGTTCACGGAGGTGGCCGACGGCGCTGTGCACGAGGTCGGCCCGTTCGTGCTGACGTTCTACGGTGCGAAGCACGCCGTCATCCATTCGTCGATTCCCGTCGTCGACAACGTCGGTGTGCTCATCAACGAGACCATCTTTTACCCCGGTGACGCGTACACCGTTCCCCCGGTCGCCATCGACGTGCTCGCGGTGCCGTCCAGCGCGCCCTGGCTCAAGATCGGCGAGGCAATGGACTACGTGCTCGCCGTGGCTCCCAAGCGCGCTTTCGCCACCCACGAGATGGTCAATTCGGTGATTGGCAAGGGCATGGCGACGGCGCGAATCCGCTGGGCAACCGAACAGGGTGGCGGCGAGTTCTTCCCCCTCGAGCCCGGCGAGTCGCTCGACCTATAGCGGCAGCCTGCAGCGCGCTGCCTGTAGCGCGCTGCCTGTAGCGCGCTGCCTGTAGCGCGCTGCCGACTACTCGTTCTCGCCGACCGGACAGGAGCCGTCGGCAGATGGCACCGGAGCCACCGATTGGCTCGCCGACCGGGCGCCTATCGACGAAAAATCGCGAAACAACGCCCACGCCTGTCCTGGCGGCGAAGGTCTTCCCGGCATCAGGACCGACGACTGTCCTGTCGGCGATCGCAGTCACCGGCGACTGTCCTGTCGGCGTCCGAGCTCCGACCCGCGCGGGCGAATTCGGGACCATGTGCCCTAATACGCTCCGCCGATCGGCGAAATGATGAATTGAGAAACCCGCCACACCCGCAACACCGGCACCACGGAGGACGCACATCATGGACCTGGCACAGGCAGTCGAGGCTTCCGAGTTGTACGCCCCGACGCCGTCGCCGCCTCCGGTGCACATCCCCGCCAGCGAGAAGCGGCCCGAGCCCATCGAGCCTGCCGCTCTCGCAGTTGCTGTCGCCCATCGCCTCGATGCGGTCAAGGCCGACCTCTTCAAAGGTCTCGCTCACCCCGCGCGAATTCGTGTGCTTGAGGCGCTCGTCGACGCCGACAACGTGCCGGTAGCTACGTTGCTTGTGCACACCGGGCTGGAGGCGTCAAACCTGTCCCAGCACCTGGCCGTTCTACGGAACCACAACCTCGTGGTTGCCGAGCGCCGCGGGAGCCAGGTGTTCTACCAGCTCGCGTACCCCGAGGTCGCCGACCTCATGGTGGTGGCCAAGACGCTGCTGATCTCAATCCTGGAGACCACGCACCGCAACCTCACCTCCACGGTGAGCGCCGTGGCGATCAGCTCCACACTCGCCGAGGCCAACCCCAGCGAATCCGGCACCCTGCGGGCGGTTGCCTATCCAACGCCGCTCCCGGTTCCTCCCGCCGGCACGACCTACGACCGCGCAGCGCCGCTCGCTGCAGCACCGCTCGCTGCTGCCCCGCTCCCCGTGCCTTCGGCCGAAGCGTGAAGTCCGGGCGCACTCCCGTCCATCACACCCTCGCTCACGTCGCTCACCTCGCGCACAACGCGCACCTCGCGCACCTCGCTCCCGGCAAGCGGGACTATCGCGCTGTTCCCCGCACCTGGAAGGGCGATCTCGTCGCGGGAATCACCGTCGGCATCGTCGCGCTGCCCCTCGCACTGGCGTTCGGCGTCAGCTCCGGCGCGGGTGCCGAAGCGGGGCTGATCACCGCGATCGTCGCCGGCCTCGTTGCCGCGATCTTCGGCGGATCCAACGTGCAGGTCTCCGGCCCCACCGGAGCGATGGTGGTTGTGCTCGGTCCGATCGTCGCTACCTACGGCATCGCCGCCGTTCCCGTTGTCACGGTGCTCGCCGGCGCCATCGTTATGCTCGCCGGACTCCTCAAACTTGGACGCACCGTCACTTTCATCCCGTGGCCCGTCATCGAAGGGTTCACGCTCGGCATCGCAGTCATCATCTTCCTGCAACAGGTGCCGTCCGCCTTCGGTGTGGTCGCCGGTGACAGCAGCAACGCCGCCGTTGCCGCCGTCCAGGCGCTATCTACGGTGAGCTGGCCAGAAGTGCTCTGGCCGGTCGCGATCGTCGCGGCAGTCATCGCCATCATGTGGGCGACCCCGCGTATTCACCGCTCGCTCCCGGGCTCGATCCTCGCGATCGTCGTGGTGACGGTGATGGCCACCCTCGCCGACCTGCCCGTGGCCCGCATCGGCGCGCTGCCTGCGAGCCTGCCTTCGCCGTCGCTACCGCTCATCGACGGGCACGCGCTCACCACCTTCCTCGCTCCCGCGCTCACCATCGCCGCGCTCGCCGCGATCGAATCACTGCTCTCCGCGCGGGTGGCCACCGCCCTGGCCGACACCGGCACGTACGACGCCGACCGCGAACTGGTCGGGCAGGGCCTCGCGTCGATCGCGTCCGGATTTTTTGGCGGGATGCCGGCCACCGGCGCCATCGCGCGCACCGCAGTCAACGTACGCGCAGGGGGACGCACGCGGCTTGCCGCAATCACCCACGCGTTGGTGCTCCTCGGCGTGGTGTACCTGGCAACCGGACCGGTCTCCCAGATCCCGCTCGCCGCGCTGGCGGGCGTGCTGATGTTCACCGCCGTCAAGATGGTGTCACCGAGCGTCGTGAGGAGCGTGCTGGGCTCGACCCGCTCCGACGCCGTGGTCTTCGTTGTTACCGCGATCATCACCGTGTCGTTCGACCTCATCCTCGCCGTCGAGATCGGCATTGTCGTCGCGGCATTCTTCGCGCTGCGCACCCTCGCGAAGTCGGGTGGGGTGCACCGCGAACCACTCCCCCTGCCCTCGGTGAGCGGCGACGAGCGAATCGCGCTGTTCCGCCTCGATGGCGCCCTGTTCTTTGGCACGGCGGAGCGGATGTTGGAACGGGTCAGCGAAATCGACCGGGTCAGCGTTGCCATCATCCGGATGTCCCAGATTGACGTTCTGGACGCCACCGGCGCCCGCGTGATCGCGGACATCGTGCGCACCCTCGAAGCGCGCGGAATCACCGTCCTGATCAAGGGTGTACAGGAGCGCCACCTCCAGTTGGTCACCCGGGTGGGCGTTCTGCGCACGCTGCGCACCAAACAGCACCTGTTCGCCGACCTCGCCAGCGCGGTCGAGCATGCCCGCAGCCACGTTCGCCGCGACGACGCCGCATCCCGTGCCGCGGCACTAATTGCCGCGGAACCCCGTGCCGCCGTGCCGGGCACGACAGGCCCGGCCACAACGCCCGCGCCGAGCATTTCTTAGACTTATTCTCAGGTTGGCTAGCGCTGACAGCAGTTGGCGGGCTATCGTGCAGAGATGCGCGCGACCATCCCCCTCCGGTTCGCTCGCCGCGGCGCAGTGGTAACCGTGCTCGCGGTGGTATGCGGGATGTCGCTGTCCGCCTGTATCGGCCCGGGCGGCTATTCCGTCTTCGACGATCAAGCGGGGTATCCCGCCTTCGCTGAAGAGCAGTCGGCCGCTGACGTGCTTCCGCCTGATTTCGACGAGCTGGATCTGGCTCAGTTCGACCCCGACACGTCCCGGTATTCGGGCAGCTACAACGACGCGGACTACTTTCTCATCCGGATGACGGAGGACACTGGCGGCGGCCACTGTCTCGCGGTCGCCGCGGGTATCAACTCCTCGATCGTGTGCGGCGGAGACATGGCAACCTTGAGCTATGACGGAGGAGTCGAGGCGCAGCTGATGCCCGCACCCGCGATTTCTGCCGACGGGTGGACGTCTATCAGCGACAACGTTCGGGTTCGCGAGTAAATCTGCGCCCGAGCGATTGCGCCCTACTCCGCCCGATACGACGCGGCGAGGCGCTCGAAGCCCTCGTCAAGGGTGACGCTCGGGGTCCACCGAAGGTCGGCCCGGGTGCGCCGCTGGTCAAACCAGTGCGCGGTCGACAGCTGTTCGGCGAGGAAGCGCGTCATCGGGGGCTCGTCCGAGCCGGGCGCGATCCGCCACACCGATTCGATCACCGAGCCGGCGGCGCGGGCCAGAGCGGCAGGAACCCGCCATCCCGGAGCCTTCACTCCGGCCGCGGCGCACATGCCGGCGAGCAACTCCGCGACCGGGCGCGGTTCCCCGTTGGTCAGCACATAGCTGTTGCCGTGCACCTCGTCGACGCGGGCAAGTGCCGCCGCGATGCCGGATGCCGCGTTGTCGATGTAAATCGAATCGATGAGAGCGGCCCCGTGGCCGAGCAGGGGCAACCGTCCGTCGCGGGCGCGCTGCACAACCCGCGCCACCAGCTGGGTGTCCCCCGGGCCCCAGACGAGGTGCGGGCGCACCGCGACCACGTGCAGGGCGGGCGAGTCGGCCGCCAGTGCGAGCAGTTCCGCCGTGGCCTTCGTGCGGGCGTAATCGCCGCGCGCCTGTTCGGGATCGGCCGGCCCCGCATCATCCCCCACGATCGACGATCCCGAGTGCGCGACCGACGGCGAGGACACAAGCACGAGCCGCGCCACCCCGGCCGAACGCGCCGCGGCGAGCAGGCTGCGCGTTCCGTCGACGTTGACGCGGTCGAAGTCTGCGGGGTCACCCGCGAGCGACACCTTCGCCGCGAGGTGCACGATGGCATCGACACCGTCGACGGCCCGGGCGACGTCGTCGGCGTTGGTGACGGATCCGAGCTCATCGCTCAGCCGCGGCACCACCCCGCCAAGCCCGGACGGCCTGCGTTGAAAGGTGCGAACGTCGTGTCCCTGCCCGGCGATTTCCGTCGCGACAGCGCGGCCGAGCAGCCCGCTCGCACCGGTGACCAGCACCCTCACGGGCGGGTCATCCGTCCCCCGCTGAGAATCCCCGCAGCCCAGGTGGACAGGCGCACGCGATCGATTTTTGAATTGTGGCGGATGTCGGTGGGCAGGTGCGGCACCACGAGGACCGCAGCGATCGGCACCGACGTCGCGGCGCGCACGGCCGAGGCGAGCTCCGGCGAGGCCAGCCCGACGCGCCGGGCGGAACGCACCGTCTCGACGACCGCGACAACCTGCTGGTTACCGCGTGGTCCGACCCCGGCGACTGCGGCGCGAGCGATGGCGGCAACTGTTTCGATCCGCTGTTCGGGTCCGACCGGGGTGACGATGCCGTTCGCGGTGACCAGCACGTGCGGCATCCGCCCCTCAATCCAGAGGCGCCCCGCAGAGTCGAGGTGGCCGACATCGCCGGTGCGGTGCCAGCGCTCACCCGCACCAGTGCTGGCAACCTCGCGCTTGGAGGCGCGGTCGGTGAGCCAGAGGCGGTCGTAGTGGTCCTTGACATGGGGCGCCGACACGATGATCTCGCCGGTGATGCCGGGAGTATCGCTGGGCTCGCCGACGGCGTCGCCGTTGACGTCGAGCGCGCTGATGCGCACCCGGGCGGTGGCCGCGGGAGTTCCCACGCAGACGCCGCCCGCGGATCCCTCGGGCGCTGACGCGGTGGCCTCGCGGATCTCTGCGAGCGTGATATCGGTCATGAGGAGACCCTCGGTCATCCCGTAGGGGGTGTGCGGGGTCGCGTTCGGCATCAGCGTGGCGATCGCGGTGAGCAGCGGCTCCGACACCGGAGCGCCCGCCGACAGGAAGCTGGTGACACTGCGCAGCGCCACATAGTCGGGGGCAGACAGCTCCGGAGCGGTGGCGACCACGTTGGTGACGGCGGCCGGCGAGAGAAACAGCACGGTCGCATCGACTGCGGCGACGGCCTGCGCGACCGCGGTGGCCGTCAGGGTCTTCGGTGATGTCACGACCATGTCCGGGGTGACCGAGCGGGCGCCCAGCGCGGGGCCGAGCAGGGCGAACGGGGCGAAGCCGGCGACAAGGCCGGTGCCCACCCCGATGCCGTACTTCGATGACAGCGCTTCCGCGACGGCCGACAGCTGGTCGTGGGTGTACACCACGCCCTTCGCAGGTCCCGTGGAGCCCGAGGTGAACAAGACGGCGGCCGTGTCATCTGGCCGCGGCGCCTCGGGAAGAACCTCGTCGGCGCCCAGCTCGATGAGGTCGGCGAGGCTGTGCTGCACGTCGAGCGCGCGGGCCGTCGCGGCGGGAAAACGCACGGTCGAGATCTTCTGGCCGGGCCAGCCGAGGGCACGGGCGGCCATCAGACCAGGAGCGGCGCCGATCACGTGGGCGGGCCACGCGCCGCGCACCGCGCGGGTCAGTCCGCGAAGGCCGAGGCCCGCGTCGGCCACAACCACGATGGCGCCGATGCGGAGGCACGCGTACAGCACGGCGGTGAGATCGGCGCCCGGCTGGATCAGCAGCGACACGCGGTCGCCCTTCTTCACGCCGGCCTTGCTGAGGCCGGACGCGATCTGCCGCACCCTCCGCGAGAGCAGCTTCCAGCTGACCACCCGGGGGCCGTCGCCCGAGGAGGGAACCATTTCCACGAGCGCGACATCGTCGCTGTCGCGCATCACGTCAAGGTTCTGCCAGAGCGGCGCGCGCAACGCGACTGAGCCATGACCGGCCGAGTCGGGATTGGGACTGGTGGATGTCGCCCCCTGGCGGTCACCCAGCCAGGTCAGCGCCGCGGAGGCAAAGTCGACATCCTCGGCGATGAGGTGCCCGGCGCCCTCGAAGCGATGTACATCGGCGTGCGGCATCCGCTCGACAAGGTCGTCGAGGTAGCGGTCGCTGAAGATCGGGTCACGCGGACCCCACAGCATCAGCGCGGGTACCGACAGGGCACTGACGCCGGCCGCGATCCGGTGCAGCTCGCCCAAGCTGGGGTGCTGCGCATCGACGGGAATATCCGCGACGAACCCGCCGATGCCTCCGCGGCGGGCGGCCGTGCGATACGGCGCGCGGTACGCGTTTTTCACCTCGGACGACAGCGGCGGATGAGCCAGGGCGAGGGTGGTTTCGAGGAACGCGGGCGTCGCAACGGTGGCATTGCCGAGCACCCCGCGGGCAAGCGCAAGCCGCAACGGCGCGGGAATCGGCGCCGCCTCGCTCTGGTGCACCGCGGTGTTGAGCAGCATGACGCCGGCGAGCAACTCGGGATGGTCGACGGCCCAGCCGAGCGACACAACCCCGCCCCAGTCGTGCCCGAAGGTGAGAACCGGGCCATCGAGCTCGAGGGCGTCCGTCAGTGCCGAGAGGTCACGCACGCGCTGCGGAAGCGCACGCACGAGTCCGCTGCGCTCGGAGAATCCCATGTCGAGCTGGTCGACGGCGATGATGCGCCAGGCGGGATGCCCCGTGGCGGCGTCAGCGGTAGCCTCCGAGACCAGCGAGCGCCACAGATACGACCAGGTCGGGTTACCGTGAACGCAGAGCACCGTGCCCACCGTCTCCACGCCGAGCTTCGCCAGCTCGGGCCCGTTGTCGAGGATGTGCCAGGTGCGGGTGACCGGCGCCGAGACATCCGCCTCCCCACCGCGCTCCGACACCGCTGCTCGCACCAGCCGGGAAAACTTCGGGTCGAGGCCGGGCAAGCCGGCGGGCGGGTGGGATGCTTCGGCGGCCACACTCGCGGCCCGGGGAAGGCGACTCACCAGGCGAGCTCCATCATGGCGGTGTTGAGGCCGGAACCCACACCCATCAGGAGAACGCGGTCGCCCTTCTTCAGATGCTCCGCCTCCTGCGACAGGGTGATCGGGATCGAGGCGGGGCCCACGTTGCCGAGCTTGGGGTAGGTCAGCGGCACGCGGTTCTTGTTCATTCCCGTGGCCTTGACGATGGCGTCGGTGTGCACGGAGGAGACCTGGTGGAGGATGTAGCGGTCCATGTTGGTCCAGTTCCAGTCGCGCTTGGCCTCTTTCCAGGCGGCGACGACCAGGCCCATGCCCCCACGGAGCAGTTCCTTGGCATTGGTGAACATGCCGTCGACGCTGCCCACGCAGAGTTCGTTGAATTCGGTGGCGGCGCGGGTCACTCCGCCGAGGAGGCGGTGGCCTTCGGGGTGGCGGTCGGCGCGGCCGAGCACGGCGGCGGCGGCACCGGACCCGAGGGTGAGGCTCGCGAATTCGCTCATAAACGCGTCGCGGTCCATCTCGGAACTGAGAAGACGTTCGATCGTGTTGTGCTGGATGACGTCGGCGTCTTCGCCGTCCACGATGATCGCGTAATCGATGGACCCGGAGTCGATCAGCTGCCCGGCGAGGTTCATGCCGTTGACGAACCCGAGGCAGGCGTTGGCGATGTCGAAGTTGGTCGCCGAGGACGGCAGCCCGAGTCCGTGGTGGATTTTCACCGCAACGGAGGGCTCGAGGTTGCGCCGGGTCACCGAGGTGTTGATCAGCAATCCCACCTGGCCGGGCTGAATCCCCGCAGCGGCGAGCGCACGCTTTCCCGCAGAAATGGCGGCGTCGTCGAAGTTCTCGCCCTCGGCCCAGTTGCGCCGTTCGTACACTCCGGCGACGCGCTGGAGCAGTCCCTTGGGCAGCTTCAGACGCTTCAGGACGGGAGCCAGGCGAGCATCAATTTCTTCCGACGTTGTGACACGGGGTGCGATCGTTGTTGCCAGCGAAAGAAGCGCCACATTTTTGTGTGTCGTCGTTGCATTTCCGTCCAACGGAACTCCATATCCAGTCCTCGCTGATTCTTCAGCGCACAGCTTCCCAGTATCCCTTACCTGCCTGTGTGCCGCTTGCGAGTGAACGGTATGTGCGGGTCTGCGGCCCTTTTGCTATCGTGCGCGGCCGATCACGCGCGACTGGCCGGGGTCGCATACGCTGTGATCATGGTGGATGCCCCGCTGATAGGCCCCGCGCTGGCTCCCGACCTGCACGTGATGACGTACAACATTCGCCGGCGCATTCCCCACGCGAACCGGCGCAGTCCCGACCTGTGGACTCCACGTCACAGGATCATGCGGCGACTGCTTCAGGCTGAGCGCCCGACCGTGCTGGGTGTGCAGGAGGCGCTACCCGACCAGGTGCAGTTTCTCGATGAGTGCCTGGGCGCGGGATACCAGTGGGTGGGCCGGGGCCGAAACGCCAACGGCAGCGGCGAGCACTGCGCGATCTTCTACGATTCGCGCCGGCTGACCCTCCTCGACTGGACGCAGAAGGCGCTGTCGAACACTCCCGATGTACCCGGATCTCGCAGCTTCGGAAACCACGTGCCGCGCATCGCGGTGCTGGCGCGTTTCACCGACCGCGTGACGGGGGTCGAGTTTCTTGTGGTGAACACTCACTTCGATCACCTGTCGCCCAAGTCGCGGCTGCGCTCGGCCGAAATGCTCAGTGAGCTCGTCTCCTCGGCCGCGGTACCAGCAGTGGTGATGGGAGACGTCAATACCCGCCCGGGGTCGCGGCCCTACCAGCAGTTCACCGGTGGCGGGCAGTTTCGCGACGCGTGGACTGCCGCCCGGATTCGCCTCACCCCGGCGTACACGACGTTCTCGAACTACCGCCAACCGCGGATCGGCGCCAAACGCATCGACTGGATCCTGGTCAGTGGCCCGGTGACCGTGCGGAGCGTCGGCATCAACCCGTTCCGTCTGCGCGGCCGAGCGGCCTCCGACCACGAACCGGTGCAAGCCGTACTGCGCATCAATCCCGAGATCACCTAAATAGGGGCCTGTGTTGCCGACACCCTGTGATTAGCCTGCTTGCGTGATGGAGACATTCCGGCGTCCGCCCGAGTCACCCGCGGAGTTCGCCGCCGACGGGGTACGCATCTTCGGCGTACTCAGCCTCGTGATTTCCCTCGTCATCTTCGGCACTCCGGCCATCGCCGCCTTCTCCCTGGTGATCGTCGGCCAGATGGTGCCGCGGATGCTCGGGATGCGTCCCGCCCTCGACATCGCCGTCGGAATTGTGCTGCTGGTTGCCGGTTGGAGCAACGTTCTGAATCTGTACACCACCGTGCCGGGGTGGGACCTTCTGGTGCACTTCTTTACCAACGGACTCGTCGCCGCCATGCTTTACCTGCTGTTCGTGCGCTTTACCGATCCCGAGGGAGCGCGAACCGTGCGCACCTCCCCCACGGTCGTGATTCTCACCACCGCGTTCGGGCTCTCGGCCGGAGTCTTCTGGGAACAATTCGAGTGGCTCGCCCACAACCTCGTCGACGACACGATCTTCGTCGCCTACAACGACACGATCGGCGACCTGACCGCGGGCGGACTTGGCTCGCTGCTGGCGGGTCTGGCCATGACGTTCGTGGCGTCGCCGGCCAAGTCCCCCTCGCGCCGCGCGACGAGCGCGGTGTCGTAGCAGGCGCGGTGTCGTAGCAGGTCGCGCGCGGTTCAGGCGTCGCGGACGCAGCGAAATCCGATGTGGGTGGCGGACGTGTCATCCGTTTGGGGAGATCGAGCGGCGGGCCGGTAACGCAGGCAGTACTCCGGCGCGCACAGGTGCGAGCCGCCCTTCAGCACGCGTTGCCGGTCCGCCCGGTCAACCGAGACGGACGCAGCGGCGCCCTCGCCCGCAACCTCGCCTTCCGACATGGAGCAGCACGAGCCGTCAACTACAGCCTCGGCCCCGGTCGGCGCGAAAGACGGCGCGACGGCCGGCGCCGCTGCCTCCGCAGCGACATGCCTCGGCCCGTAGGCGGTCGTGGTCCATTCCCACACGTTGCCGATCATGTCGAACAGCCCGAACCCGTTGGCCGGGAACAGCCCGACCGGGGACGTGCCGCGCCAGCCCCGGGCACCCTCGTTGCGGTACGGAAACGCGCCCTGCCAGGTGTTCGCCATCAGGCGTCCCCCGGGTCGCACCTCGCTGCCCCAGGCAAAATCCGCAGCGGCCAGACCGCCGCGCGCCGCAAATTCCCACTCGGCCTCGGTGGGCAGCCGCCGCCCCGCCCACGCGGCATACGCGCTCGCGTCGTCGAACGACACCTGGACGACGGGATGATCCAGCCAGTCGATCGTGGTGGGCGGCACCCCGTGGGGCTGGCGCCAGCTGGCGCCCGGCGCCCAATCCCACCACCGGCGCCAATTAGTGAGAGGAACGGGTCCCGCGGTCTCGCGGAACACGAGCGCACCCGGGGCACGCTCGTTCTCGGACAGCTCGGGGTATTCGTCGGCGGGCAATGGCCGCTCGGCCGTGGTGACGTAACCCGAATCATCCACGAATCGCGCAAAATCACGGTTGGTGACGGGGCGAAGGTCGATATCGAACGCGTGCACCTCCACCTCGTGCACCGGACCCTCGTCCGCATAGAACGCTTCAGAGCCCATCAGGAATCGGCCGCCCGCCAGGTGAACCATGGGAACGGACCGCTCGGCGGTGTGGTTTATGAAAGTCGAGACACTCGTCATTGCCTCAGCCTTGCCGCTGTGCGCTCGGCGAACCATCACCCGCGGTGGGTGACTGCAGCCTAGAAAGTGATGCTGGGATGCAGTCGCGCGATCGTCCAGGTGCGCTTCTGGTGCGCGGCCAATACGGTGACGAGCAGCGACGCCCCGATCGTGAGGCACAGCACACCGACCGCGGTCCACGCCGCGGCCGGGTCACCGCCGGCAATCAGGGTGCGCAGTCCCCCGACCACGTAGGTCAGCGGAAAGAACGGACTGATCGCCTGAAAGAAGGGCGGCGCCGTCTGCACCGCGTAGGCCCCGCCACCCGAGGTCAGCATGAACACCAACAGGATCAGGGCGAGCAGCCGGCCGATCCCGCCAAACCACGCGACGAGCGCCTGGTGCATGGCCGCGAACGCGACGGCGGTGAGGGAGATAAGTCCCAGCAGGGCAGAAAAGTTGGGGGCGCTCACCCCGACCACGAACTTGAGAACCACCGAAAGCAGAACTCCCTGCACCAGCGCGAACAGCACGCCGGGGACGTACCCCGCAACGGCGATCCGCCACGACCGGGCGGGCGAGGCGAACGCCCGCGGCGGCACGGCCCGAAGCACCTGGTAGGTGATCAGCCCGCCGATCCACAACGCGATGGGAATGAAGTACGGCGCGATGCCATCCCCGTAGGCGGCTACCGCATTTGCGCGGGTCGCCTTCGCCTCGACCGGGGCAGAAATGACCTTGGTGCGGATGTCCCGGTCGAGGCTACTGAAGGTGGGCACCCGCTCGGCTCCCGCTACCAGAGACTGCGCCAGCACCCCCGCGCCCGCGGCGAGCGCCGCCGAGCCGACCTTTGCCCGGCTGGTGCCAGCCAGCGCGGATTCCGTACCCGTCCGCAACGCCGTCGCGCCCGCGGCGACATCCGCAGCTCCCGTGGACAGCTCGCGGAGCCCACCGGAGAGAGCCGCTGCGCCGCTCGCCACGCGCTGCGCGCCCGCGTTGAGCGCGGCGATCTCCGTCGCGATGTTCCGCGCGGACGCCGAGGCCTGCGCCGCGTTGTCGCGCACCGCGGCATCCGTCGAGGCGATTTCCGTCGCGACCGTGCCCGCCGTCGCGGCAGCCGGGGTGAGGACGGCGTTTGCTTCTGTCAGCGAGCGACCCAGCGCGGCGACATCCGGGTCATCTGGATACCTCGCCGCAAGAGTCGCCACCTGGCTCGACAGGCTGGTCTGCACCAGGTCGCGGGAAGTCGCGAGCTGACCGGCAACGGTGTCGGCTCGCGGACGGGCTTGCCCGAGAGCTCCGTCAAGTGCGGCCTGCGCCGATGCCACGCGGGTCACCACGTCGTTCGTCGAGGCAGCAACCCGGGCCGTGCCCGCCGCGACCTGCCGCGCACCGGCGCTGAGGGTGGCCGCGCCCGTCGCGGAGGATGCCGTGCCGGCGGCGAGGGTGGATGCCCCTTGCTGCAACTGTGCGGCTCCCGCATCGAGTTCACCGACTCCCGTTACGAGGCCCCCGAGACCCGCGTCCAGCGCGGCGCTGCCCTCCGCGAGAACGCGGGCACCATCGGCGGCGCTACTGACGCTCGAGTGCAGCTCGTTGAACCCGATGTAGATGCTGTCGAGGTAGGCCGCGATGGTGGTGGCCGACAGGCGGTCGCTGACACTGGCGAGCAAAGCCTGGGCGATGTTGCCATTGATGTAGTTGTAGGCGTCGTTGGTCTGGATGGAAAGCGCGGCCGCCTTGGGTGAGTCACCCGCCAGCGACGCGAGAGAAGCCGAGAACGACGCGGGAACCGTGAGCACGGCCGCGTATCGTCCCTTCTCGAGCCCGTCCTCCGCCTGCCCTGCCGTCGCCTCCGTCCAGGAGAACCCCGCGTCCTCCCCCGTGGTCAACCGGGCCGTCAGGTCTTCTCCCGCGGAGATGGTCGTGGTCTCTCCATCGGTGGACACCGCAGCGGGGGTGTCCGCGTTCACCACGGCAGCGGTCAGATTGTCCAGGTTGTCCGTGGGGTTCCAGTTCGCGACGAGATACGCCGCTCCGTAGAAGGTCGGGGTGACGATCACGACGACCAGGGCCGCACGGGTTACGAGCTTGCGCCGGAATCGCGCGATCTCCAGCAGGGGAAGCGAGAACATTCGGTGTCCCTTCTCAGTTCATGCGCACGATCTTCACCCGTGAGCGGGCCAGCCGCTCGGCTGGATCGTGCGCAAAGAGGTCGCCCAGATCGGTCGCGTCTTCACAACTGACCGCAACGGTGAGCGTGCGCCGGGCTCCGACGAGCGCGAGAAGGGCCGACCAGGCGCGGAGGCGATTCTCGTGCTCCCGAAGAGCGTCGATGTCGTCAATGATCAGGAGCTGGGGATCGCCGATCAGGGCGAGGGTGGTGCCGAGAACAAATTGGTCGAGTGGGGCAAGGTCGCCGACAAAGCGGTGCCCCACGAGCGTGGGGGGCCGTGTGTGATTCACCGGGAGCAGCGGCGAGGCACCGAGACGCTGAAGCACCGCGTTCGCCCGCTGCAGATAGGACTCGACCGTGGCTCGGGTAACGCGGGGCCGCCACCACGATTGGTGGAAGATCACCCGCTCCGCGACATGCTGCTCCACGGTCAAGGACGCATCGAGATCATTGACGCCCTGCACCACCCCCAGTCCGGTGACCGCTCGCACGGCGCCCGCCTGAACCGGCAGGCTGAAGCCCAGCACCGTGAGCCGCCCGCTCTGCTGTTTCATCCGGCCGGCGAGAGTCAGCAGAAGTGCCGTCTTGCCGGATTGCGCTCGGCCCTCGATCACCAGGAGGTCGCCGGTGTCAGCGTCGAAGCTGAGCATCTGCGGTCGAGCGATGGAGGGAGCACTGGCGATGCAGAGATCACGGGCAGAAACCGCGGGCACCCGTGCTGGGCGCCCCACCGGCGCTGGTCCTGTTACGCTCTGGCTCACCTCGGCCTCCTCGCGGGCCACGGCCCGCTCGACAACACGGTTCGTTAAGCTTCACCACCGTGTCGCCCAACCGCTAGCGGGGAGGTAGAGAAAAAACTCAGGTCACGGGCGAGAACCACGAGTTAGAGCGGCATTGCGCCGAACCGAGCACGCGAGGCACTCTGCTGGGCAAGTCGCCGCAGCGCGAGGAGCAGAGGCTCGACCAGCACCGTACCGAGCACGACGTAATGCACCGCGGCCTCGGCCGAGTCCGTCGGAACCCCGGCGATTTCCGCTGAGGCCACCGTGTGCATGGCACCGGCGTAGGTGTCGAGCATTCCCTCCGGCAGCTCGAAGCCCGCGGCGCGTATCCCGTCGATCGCCCCGGCCACAGCGGCCTTCGCCGCGCTGTCGCAGCCATGGGTGTCCCAGCCCCACTGGTCGAGGAGTGCGTCGACAGCGGTCGTGTCGACATCCGCGGCCGTCGGCGCTATCAGGGCATGGTGGGCGATGCCGAGCAGGTCATGACCCGATTCTGGAGGGGCGTCCACCCCGTCGAGCAGGTCGCGCGTGACAGCAATGCTCAAGCCAGCACCGACGATGAGCGCGCGGATGAGGCGCAGCCGGCGCACGTGCGACTCGTCGTAGCTGGCTTGCGTCGCGGACGTCAGCTGCCCCTCATGGAGCAACCGTTCGCGCAGGTAATACTTGATCGTCGCAACCGGCACGGTGCTTTCTCTCGAGAGCTGGGAAATTCGCACGGCCTACTCCTTGACTTAGATAGTAGAACTCTCCAATACTAGCGAGTACCACTATCTATTGAAGGGGATCGACATGGCACAGGTCAATATCGGCAGGATGACTCATCACTATGACGGTGAGCTCATCGTGTTTCTCATCGGCATGAGGTTCAACCGGCCGTGGCGCGTGGACAAGTGGTTGCCCGCGTTCCTCGCCATGCCGCGCATGCTCACCGAGCTCTCTAAGGATCCGGACTCCGGGTTGATGGGCTTTCGGCTCTCCTTCAGCGCGGACGGCCCCGTCATCGTTCAGTACTGGAACTCGCGCGAGAAGCTCTACGACTACGCCAGCGCTCCGTCGGCTGAACATCGGCCAGCCTGGACCGCGTTCAACAAGCGCGCACGCAAGGCCGCGGGAGCCGTCGGAATCTGGCACGAAACTTTTCAGGTCGAACGTGCGGAAAGTATGTACGTCGGCATGCCAGCCATCGGGTTGGCGCACGCAACCGAGACCGTGCCGGTGACCAGGAACTCCGACCGAGCGCGGCAGCGGATGTCGGGCGGCAGCACGCCCTCCGCTGCCATGCCCGGACCGAGTTGATCGCCCTCGGGCTCGGGAGGACTCACGACACTGCGCGGCCTCCGCCGGGTGGGGCGAACCTCATGAGGAGACGAAACCCCTGCCTGTCGACAGAACGGTGTTGTGCCGCCAGGACAACAACGCCAACACCGGCCTCTCGGTCGAGCCCGATCCAGCTGCCGAACCCCCCGGTACTGCCGTTGTGCCAGGTGACTGCGCGGCCCTGAAACTCAAGCGTGATCCACCCCGCGCCAATGCCGACCCGGGGAGTGAACTGTGAGACCGGGTCGAGAGCGGAGTATCCCCTCGTGCTCCCGTCCAGAACCGAGCGAAGAAACCCGCGCATTGTGCCGATGGTCGCGCGAACGCCACCCGCGGGCGCGAGGGCTTCACCTACCCAGGCGGCCACCGGGCGCCCGAAGCGACTGGATCCCGTTAGGTCCGCGGGTCCAAGCTGCTCCGGCCGCGCGGGAGTTGAGAAGCCGGCGCCGAGAACGTCATGCAGCAGTTGTTCATAGCTACTCCCTGCCGCGTTCGCGACGGCATGCCCGAGTAACTGAAAACCCAGGTTCGAGTACCGGGGTCGAGGAGCACCAAGCCGCATGTTGCGGGTCTGTTCGAGGAGGTCAGCCAGCGAATCACCGTAGGGGTTTCTTCCTCGGATCCAGAAGTCATAGTTGCGGCGAAGGGGATGCATCCCGGGCGGTAAACCCGGAAGGCCCGACCGGTGCATGGCAAGAGAACTGAGGCTCACGGAGCCAATTTCACCGTGATTCTCAAGGGGAAGAAGATCGCGCAGGATCGTCTCCTGCGAGAGGAGGCCGCGCTCCACCGCGTCCCGATACAGCATGCCCGTGAGAGCCTTGGAGATCGACCCGATCTCAAAGGTGGAGTGATGGCCAGCGCCTACCGTCGCAGTTAATTCGTGCTCGGGGGTGAGCACCGCGACCGCCACCGGCGCTGCCCCCGTCGACCCGAACACGTGGCCTATCGCGCGAACCAGGTCAGCGTCGCCAATCCATCCAGTTTCCATCGAACACGTCCTCATCCGCGGCCTCTGGCGACGATCGCCAGTGTTCGAATCGTCAACATCTGCTGACGAACTCGCCGAGGTCAAGAATAGTGAGGTGCGCGGGAAAAAGTCAACATTTGTTGACGCACGGTGTTACCTCTTGCCGTACTTCCGGTGGACTGCCTGCTTGGTCACGCCGAGGCACTGAGCGATCGCTTCCCACGACAGGCCTGCTTGACGCGCGCTTCGAACCACGCCGGCCTCGCTGCGCGCGACCTCGCGATGAAGCTCAGCGAGGATCTGCAACGCTTCCGCTGGCCCCTTGCCGTCCATCGATCCGACTAGGGTCTGCAGCTTCTCGGCCTCCATTCGTCAATTCTAGTTGACGGGCGGAATGGTGCGCACAGCGGATTCCAGCGCAGAATGGAACCATGACCCCCGAGCCGAAGACCTGCCGCTCCTGCGGCAGGGAGATTACCTGGCGCAAAAAGTGGGAACGCAACTGGGACGAGGTCGCCTATTGCAGCGCCGCCTGTCGGTCTCACAAGATCTCAGCGACCGACCGCAAGCTCGAAGAGGCGATCCGTAGCCTGCTCGCCGCGCGGGCTGCGACGTCGACCATCTGTCCATCGGATGCCGCGCGCGCGGTTTCCCCGGATGACTGGCGAGAGCTGATGGAACCCGCACGCCGCGCCGCCCGGCGAATGGTGGACGCCGGCGAGGTGGACATCACTCAGGGAGGGTCAGTCGTCGACCCATCCCGGGCGAAAGGGCCTATCCGAATACGTCGCCGCCCATAAGTTTGCGCCGTCGAACCGTCGCACGGTCACCTACTGGAACGGTTCTTGATCGACAGCGCGGGGCGTTCGATGAGGATCCACGACAGCCAGCCGAGCGCCACGGATCCGACTAGGACGATGCCGATGTTGACAATCAACGGAATGGGCCCGAGGATCGCGATGACGATCTGCTGGACAAGAAAACCCCAGAGGTAGGTGCCGTAGGAGACGTCGCCCATCCGGGCGAGTGTTTTCGAGGCAGGAGTACGGACTCTGCCGCAGGTGACGACGCAATACGGGAGCGCCAACCAGGCGAAAGGAATTGCCGCTTCTGGCCAAAGAGCCGTGGCGATCGCCCAGACACTGAGCGCCAATGCCGCGGTTCGTCGGCGATACGCGCTTTCGGGAACCGCTATCCGGAGGAGGGCGCCGACTGCGAAGAAGACGATCGCCGGCGCCGCATCGGCAAAGCCCGGGAACAGCGTGGTGGCCGCCGTGACGAAAAAGATGGTGGCCGCCAACAGACCGAGGGCCAGATATCCCAGGGAGCGTGCTCGCGGCGGGGTCAGGCCGACGAGGATGACAGCGGCGTAGCAGACCAGCTCCACGCCTAGGCTCCAGAGCGATCCGTTAACCACCGCACGGGGGTGCCCGACGAACACGCCGGGGAGCTCGTACTGGACGAGTGTCGTCATGCCCTGGAGGTAGGTCCAGGTCTGAGCCGACGTCACGTATGTGGCTAGGTCGCGGGTGGTGAACAACGGCCCGATCACAAAGACCGTGATCAGCACGACCGCAACCAGCGCAGGGAAGATGCGAAGGGCGCGGTGACGCACGAACCGCACGATGCCGGGGCGCGTCTCCCAGCTGCCAGCGATGAGATACCCGCTTGTCGCGAAGAACACGGCCACGGCAAGGGAATGGATCGGAAATCCGAGCACGACAGGCGCCGGACCGGAACCCGTCAGAACGAACGCATGTCCCACAATCACCGTCATCGCCGCAGCCAGGCGAATGGCATCGAAGCTGTTACGAGTGCGATCGATAGGAGCCTCGCGTTTGCTCGCTATCTCGAGAATCGCGGCGACGGTGGGATTCGGAGTTATCGGCAAGAGTGATGTCCTCTAGTTCTGATGGTCGCTATATATCGAACACCTTACTATTAATGCTTCGACGGGTTGAGTATGCTGTGGTGATGGCTACACAGGACATGCGCGAGCCGACCTTTTTGATCCTGGCCGCGCTGGCGAACGGGAAAAAACACGGCTACGCGCTTATCGGCGAAGCCGATGAGCTCTCCGGCGGCCGGGTCAAGTTGAAGGTCGGGACTCTCTACGCGGCGCTCGACCGACTGCAAGCTGAAGGGGCTGTCGCCTCAGCTGGCGAGGAGGTCGTCGACGGGAGGCACCGCCGTTACTACGAACTCACCGACCACGGCGTCGCCGTCCTGGGCGACGAGGTGGCGCGTATGGAACAGAACCTGGAGCAGGCCAAGGCGCGACTGCGGATGCGCCCCGTTCCGCCCGTGGCGGTGCGTCTGTCGTGACGCAGCTGGAGACTAACTACCGGAGGGCGCTGCGGTCCTACCCGAGAGTATGGCGGCAACAGAACGAGAGCGTGATCCTCGGAACACTGCTCGATGTTGCCGAGGCCGAGGAACGCACCGCTCCGCGCGCGATGGAGCTCATGCACCTCGTCGTATCCGGGATGCTGACGCGGTTCGGGCTCTGGCTCACGACGAGGACTCGTGACTGGATTGCAACGACAGCGCTCGGGATAGGCGCAGCGATGTCAGTGGGGCTGGTCTTGTCAGGGACTTGGATGCCGTGGTCGAGAGTTCTCGGTCCTTACACCGGGCGCTACATCCCAGAAGCGAACCCGCTACTGGACTTCGGCATCATCATCTACACGTTGTGGATCCTGGGCTTCATCGCCAGCCTGATCCCGGGGCAATGGAAGACCGGGCGCGCCTTCATGATCGTCGCCCTGGTCGCGCCCCTCGTCTTCGCGGTCATCAATCGCCCGACTCACCTGTACGGACCCAACGACCGCACGCTCGTCTTCTTCACAATCATGGCCGCGTTGGTCTTGCTCGGCACTCCCCGCCAGAAAAAGGTCGGCTACGTCGCGTCGGCCGCGGGTGTCGGGATCGTCTTCTTGTGGCTGGCGAACGCAAAGCCCGCGATCGGGTACATCGACGATCGCCGCTTCTGGGACGCGCTTGTCTCACCGGACAAGCTCGCGATCGCGATCGCGATCGCCGCTGTGGCGGCGGTCTACCTCAACGTTCGCTACCGCACCCCCCGACAGATAATCCTGATCCTCCTCATCCCGTGGATCACCGTTTGCGGCGCCAGCTTCTACCTGGACGACCCGATGAACGGCGTCCGATTCGCGATTGCGGTGGCCGCAGGCTTGATCCTGACCGAAAGCGTATATCGCGGTCTCATCGACACTGAAAGCGGATACTTCGGACGCAACCGGATCGGCGCGTAGCGGTCGCTATGCGGTCGCGAAACGCTTCGCCGACCGCTCCTTGGCCTTCGCTGCCTCGTCGTCGCGGTTCTTCGGAGGAGCGGAGGTCACCAGATCCTGGAGCAGGTGACCGGTGATGTGGGCGATCTCGGCGACCGCGCGGTCGAAGGCGTCCTGGTTGGCCTTGGACGGCTTCGTTGCCCCACTGATCTTGCGCACATATTGCAGGGCCGCGGCGTGCACTTCATCGTCTGTGGCAGCTGGCTCAAAATTGTGAAGGGTATGAATATTCCGGCACATGCGATCACGTTACGCCGCACTGCTGGCACACGAAAGTCCCTTATTAGCGCTTGCGCACTATCGTTGCCTGATCGCGGTCAGCGGCCGAATCGGGTCGTCACGCCGGGTGAGTACAGCACCGAATCAGGGGGGCGCGCCGCTAGAGAGTCAAAGCCGGCCCGCGCCAGCAGGGTGTCGCTGAGCGAGACCAGTTCCGCTTCGTAGACCTGCCACGGTGCGTGGGTGTTACGCAATCGCACCGTTCTCCCGGCAACCCGGGTGTACAGAGCCCACCGAGCTGTGAGGAAATCGGCCAGCGGATCATCTACGACAGGAATATCCGTGGTGCGCACGACGACCTCGCAGGTCGCTGCCCGATCGAGATGGCGTCGCCCCCTATAGATCAGCCCGTCGTCGGTATGGGTCAGGGTGGTGTCGGACCACACATAGGGCAGCGCGAACAGCACGCGCGCCGCGAGAACCGCCGCGAGTCGCCCCGCGTCGAGGGTGACAAAGACAACACCGCGGTGACCGTGTTGGTCGACCGCGTACAGGCGCACGTTGATCTCAACAAAGTCGCCAAAGTATGGCACGGGCGGGCTGCCGAGCACGGTCGCGCGGTCGAGCACGAAGGGGATCAGGCCCACCCACGACGAGCCGTCGAACTCGTCGGGTCGCAAGCCCTTCGGCAACAGCGGTGCAACCAGCGCCGAGTCCACCCGCCAGTGCACAAACGCCAGGTGAGACCACCGCTGGCTTGCCACGGCTCGGCTCGTCAGCTCTGGAGCGGTTGAGGTGATGGGGTCGATCATGTATTGAGGCACCGATCAGTTCTGGAAGCGGTTCGCGCGAGGCCCGGTTGACGTGTGAAGTGTGACGTGTGAAGTGTGAAGTGTGAATTGTACGGAGGAGACGCCGGTTGCACATGGACGTTGCCGGCACCGGACCGGTCTACATCATCTGCAGCTCGTACCCCCGCCAGATGATCACAGCTGCAGCGATGGCCACGACGATCGAACCGACGATAACGATCCGCCCCCGCACGGCCCCAAGCGGGTTGTCCGACTTTGACGTCGCGATGCCGACCAGCAGTACGAACACCGACAGCGGGAAAATTGACAACACCCCCGCCGCGAACAGCTTTGTGTATGGGTCTGCCGGTATCCAGGAGGCATAGAGCCACTCCGGGTTCAGCCACGGAACGAACACCACGACGACGATAGCCGCCTGGACGCCAAGCATCCAGAGTGCAGCCCGACCGGTTCGACCCTCTCTGCTGGGTGCATCTCCTTGTGTCGCGGGCGGCAGTGGCGCCTCGGTTTCCGTCATGCGGTAACCCTAACCGGTGACGACTGCTGCCCGATGTCCCGTCTGTCGATCCTTTGGCGGGAGTTGTTGCATCGGAATTCGTGGTCTGTGCTGCATAGGACGCAGCGTCCCAGGATAAAAGGTGAGGCAGCTCAAAGCAGGGCAAAGAGCCGCATGTTCGTGGGTACTTGGCTAGTCGCGGGCGAACGGATCGAACATCTCCCACGAAGACCGGACCATCAACCGATCATTGCGAGGTGATCGTGAGTGTCAGCTTGGCGGCATAGGTTCCGGCCGGGCTGTCCACGGGCGAAACGAGGGTGACTTCGCCGCCGAGCACGGTAACCCCCGCGCCGCTCCCCGACGCGAACTGGGCCGGGTAGACGGCGGTACCGGCGAGCTGCGCCACGGCCGGCGCGGCCCTTATGGCTGTGGAACGGATGACAAACGGGCGCAGCCCAACGTGCCGAGTGCCAATCGTCTGGCTCGCATCAGCCTTGTTGATGAACGGGGTCAGGTTGGCCGAGACATCCCAGCCCTGCTTGCTGGCGACGCGACCGTCGTGCACCGTGATCTCGGGCAGTGTGCCCGTGACGACCGAGACCCCGTTCACAAGTTCCGCCGTGCCGAGCTTCGCCGGCTCGTCGGTGGAAAACTCAATGCTCAGGAGGGAGTCACCAGCCGGGATCGTCGAGACCGATAGATCAATTGAGTTCGGACTCGGGCTGTCGCAGGTCACGTCGACCGACTCGGCCCCCGGAATGCTGTGGATTTGGTCGAGCCCCTCGGTGACGAGGTTGATCGGCAGCGGCGCGTAGCCATAGTTTTCGGCAAGCGCCTGGCCCTCGCACAGCGCAAAGCGGGCGAACTGGCCCAGCGACCGCCCCTTTTGCGTGGTGAAGTTCGCCGTGACCTCGTTCGGCACAAACATGCTCGAGTAGCTCGACAGCGGGTAGGCGCGGGGATCGGGGTTAGCAAAGACTCCCTCTGGGCCAGCTGCGGAGCCCTGGAGAGCGATCCCCACGGCGGCGGCGGTCGGCGCGACAAACGCTCCGCTCGCGTTGAGGAGGTTGGCCGTAGCGACGCCACTCTTCACGGCGTAGCTGTTTTCCACGTAGGTGATCGATCCGTTGCCGTACGACTGGCTGACGTAGCCCACCACGCCGAGCGAACCGGCAATCGCCCTCATACCCTCGGTGACGGGGTAGTGCGAAGTCGCGCCGCAATCTGGCTGCGCACCCCGTCACACACAGTAGTCACTCCAGACACCCTCGTGCTGGGTGGACATCCAACTTGTAAACACCTCGGTCGATCCCGACAGGTCGGCCCGCACCACGGGCGTGATGTCCTGCGCTGGCATCACAATCTGCGGGTTCTCCGCCTGCACCGCAGGGTCGTCCCAGCGCGTGATCACGCCGGTGAAGATTTTCGCCACCGTATCGCCGCTCAGACGCAGATCGTCGACCAACGTGTCCCCGGAGCGCAGGTTGTATGCGATCGAAGTCGCGCCCGCCGCGATCGGCAGCGACGCGAAGTCAAAGGGGGGTGACGCGATCGCGTACTCCCCGTCCGCTTCAGAATCGAACGCGTGCTCACTCACCGCAAAGTCCATCGTGCCCCTGGCGAACTCCCCGAGCCCGCCGCGGGAACCGACCCCCGCGTAGGACATCGCCTGTCCCGTGGCGGAGTAAACAGCGGCGCGCCACTGCTCGACCGCATCTTGGGCCCAGGTCGACCCACTGCCTGAGATCGGCACCAGCGTCTCGGCCAGCGCGGGAGCCACACCGAGCGGGGTTAGCAGTGCTGCCGTGAGTGTGATGCCGAGTGCAGCGCTGCGCGCGGTGAAACGTCGTGTCCCCATTGCCAAACGCTCCCCCATGTCGACCATCACCGTAGGGGCCGATCGTGAATGGCGCATGAACGGCGAGGACAGAAACGAAAAATAGTCGCGCGAGGTCTGGCGAACAAAAGACTTTTCGGAGCCTCACCCGGAGCTTCTACGACACGAGCCCTAACGTCGAAGAAGGGCTCTGCCCGCAAATGATGCTCTTAACGCAAAAACCCCCGTATTAGCGGGGGTTTGAAGCTGGGGTACCTGGACTCGAACCAAGAACAAAAGAATCAGAATCTTCCGTGTTGCCAATTACACCATACCCCAAGGCGACTCACCGAAGCGGGCCGACTAGTTACTGTAACGCACTCTGCGCAGCGCGCCAAAATCGAGCGGTCAACCCCGGCGAGTCGCGATCGTTGCGGCCACCAGATCGAGGTTGATGGCGTTTGCGGTGCGGCCACCGGCGCCGGCGGCAACGATCAGCTGCTGTGGCCCTGGCGGGGTGGAGTCCCCCGCGGCGTAGACCCCGGGCACGCTGGTACGGCCCTCCGAGTCGATCACGATGAAACCGTCGGCGTCGTAGCGGAGCCCGAGGTTTTCTGCGTAGCCCAGCGCTGCGGAGAAGATCGGTCGCACGAAGATCGCGTCGCGCGCGATGGTTTCACCGTCGGCGAGCAGTACACCGGTCAGCCCCGAACGGTCGCCCGCGACATCCGCCACAGCCCGTCGTTCGACCCGGATACCGCGCTCGGCAAGCCGCGCCTCCTCGGCCTCGGACACGACTCCGATGGCGTTGGTGAACACGATGAGGTTCGTGCTCCACTGGGCAAGAATGTGGGCGCGGGCGGCGAGGTCGTTGGTCTCTCCCAGCAGGGCGATCGGGCGATCCGCGTACTCGTAGGCGTCGCAGGCGATGCAGCTGTGAATGCTGGTGCCATAAAACGAGCGGATGCCGGGAAGCGCGGGTAACGTCTCCGTCACACCGGTGGTGATCAGCACCGTGGATGCCCGAACTGATCCCGTCCGGTCGGTGATGACGAACCCATCACCGTCGGCCAAAATACTGGTCACAACCGTCTTGCGAAACTCGGTCTCCGGGTAGGCGGCGAGTTCGTCGCGGCCGAGGCTGCGCAGTTGCATCGGTGAGACACCGTCGCGGGTGAGAAAGCCGTGCGAGGCGAGGGTGACGGCGTTGCGGGGGCGGTTGCTGTCGAGCACCAGCGTGCGACGGCGCGCGCGGGCAAGGTTCAGCGCCGCGGACAAGCCAGCGGGACCGGCGCCGATGACGGCGACCTCGAACGCGTCATCCGACCCCGCAGCGGGCGTGGCAGAACCCGCGTCAACGCCGCCGAGCGTCACAGCAGCGCCCGCAGTTTCGCGAGCCTCGCCAGCGTCGAAGACTTGCCCAACAGGTGCATCGACTCGAACAGTGGCGGGCTGATGCGGCGCCCGGAGATCGCGGTGCGCAACGGGCCAAACGCGATTCGTGGTTTCAGCTCGAGGTTCTCGATCAGGGCAACGCGGAGCGCCGCCTCGATCGTCGCGTGGTTCCAGTCACCCAGCGGTTCGAGCGCCTCGATGGACGCTTCGAGCACGGGCGCCGCGGCCTCGGGCTTCGGCATCGCGTCGGCGTCGTACTTGAGAGCGTCGTCGGAGGTGAAGAGGAAGCCAAGCAGCGCAGGCGCCTCGCCGAGCAGCTGCATGCGTTCCTGGATCAGCGGTGTCGCCGACAGGAGGATCGCGAGGTCCTCGGAGGTGAGAATGTAGTCGCCCATGTAGGGAACGAGGCGGTGGGCGAGCTCCGTGGTCTCCAGCAGGCGAATCTGGTCGCCGTTGAGCGATTCCGCCTTCTTCTGGTCGAAGCGGGCGGGGTTCGGGTTGACGTCAACCACGTCGAAGGCCGCAACCATCTCCTCGATCGAGAACACGTCGCGGTCGTGCGTGAGCGACCACCCGAGCAAAGCGAGGTAGTTGACCAGGCCCTCGGGAATGAATCCGCGGTCGCGGTGGTGGAACAGGTTCGACTCGGGATCGCGCTTGCTGAGCTTCTTGTTGTTCTCGCCCATGACATAGGGAAGGTGGCCGAAGCGCGGGATGAAATCGGTCAGGCCGATCTCGATGAGTGCGTGGTACAGCGCGATCTGGCGGGGCGTCGACGAGAGCAGGTCTTCGCCGCGCAGCACGTGCGTGATGCCCATCAGGGCGTCGTCGACCGGATTTACAAACGTATATAGCGGGATGCCGTTGGGCCGAACCACAACGAAATCGCTGAACGATCCGACCGGGAAGGTAATCTCGCCGCGCACCAGATCATCGAAGCTCAGCTCGGTGTCCGGTACGCGCAAGCGCAGCGCCGGCGCCCGACCCTCGGCCCGGTACGCGGCGATCGCCTCGGCCGTGAGCTCGCGCTCGAAGTTGTCGTAGCCCTGCTTCGGGTCGCGCCCGTTGGCGATGTTGCGAGCCTCGATCTCTTCGCCCGTGGCGAAGCTCTCGTAGAGGTGACCGGATGCTTTCAGCTGTTCGATGACGCCGGCGTAGATGTCGGCGCGCTGCGACTGGCGGTAGGGCGCGTGCGGGCCGCCCACGTCGATGCCCTCATCCCAGTCGAGTTTGAGCCAGCGCATGGCATCGATCAGCTGCGCGTAGCTTTCCTCGGAATCGCGGGCGGCATCGGTGTCTTCGATGCGGAAGATGAGCTTGCCCCCGGTGTGGCGCGCATAGGCCCAGTTGAACAGGGCCGTGCGGATGAGCCCGACGTGCGGCGTTCCGGTCGGCGAAGGGCAGAAGCGAACTCGGACGGCGTCACCGGTAGCGGTGGTAAAGGCAGCAGACATATCGGCAGTAATCCTACCGGCGATGACAGAGGGGTGAGGCTAGAACGTGAGGCAGAGCTCCCGCGCGTACTCGGCCTGTTCTGTTGTCTCCTCAAACGGCTCGTCACAGATGAAGAACGTGTTGCCCACGCTGCTCGTGAGTACCGAGCGAATGCTGCCCTCGACGGGGTCCATCCCGGAGCATTGAATCTCGAAGGGCATCGACAGCTGCGGGCTGGTCACGACCTGCACGACCGTGCCGGGGGCCTCCGCCACCATCGTCGCGTTCGGTGCGGCGGGCAGCCTGGAGGGTTCTCCGAAGTCCCGAGCCACCTGACCGGTCTGCCTTGCGTCCTCGAGGAGCGCGCTCTCCCAGGTTTCGCGCAGCTCCGCGTCGAAATCGGTCAGCTGGTTCAAGCCGTCTCCGGTGTATTCGGGAGCGGTATCAAGATCGACGATGTCCGGGGCCGGACGCTCTGAGGCCTCCCCCGTCATATCGGTCAGGAGGTACGCGCCGACCTTCACCTCGGGACCCTCCATCTTCTCGTCCCAGAAAATGCTTGCGGTGTCGGGGGTGCAGTTCGAAGCTGAGCCAGACGACACGGCGGTCGGCCCCGGCTGCGTCTCGCCCAGGCATCCGGTCAGGCTCGCGGCCACCCCCAGCGCGAGCGCGCAGGCGGCGTACGTGCGTGTGGTGCGGCGTCCACGTAATGACATGACTTCCACGCTACGGCCGTTGCCACAAAACCAACTATTTCTCACGGGTCATACACACCCGACACGGAGGTAACACTCGCGCTCGTCGAGATGAGATCACCGTGCTCGCCGGGACTTTTGGCTCTGACGCGGCATCCGTCTTACGAGATTGGATAGATAGAGGACTAAGGGAGAACGCTCATGCTCGAAAACGATCACGACCTCGACGGGTGGTCGCCCCAGGGGCCGGTGACAGAACTTTCGCCGGCCAGCAGCTGGGAGTTGCTGAACAGCGCCTCCTTCGGACGACTCGGGGTGAGCGTCGACAACCAGCCCAAGATCTTCCCGGTGAATTACCACGCGGACGGGTCCGCCATCATCTTCCGCACCGCGGCCGGAACGAAACTGCATGACCTAATCGCCAACCGGTCGGTTGTGTTCGAAGTCGATTCCCGATCCGCCCAGGGCGCCTGGAGCGTGATCGCCGAGGGCAACGCGGAGGTCATCGACGACAGTGACGAGATCACCGCCGCCGAACGCCTGCCCCTGCCCGAGTGGGTGCCCGTGCAGACGTATGTGTTTGTTCGCATCATCCCGACCCACCTGCACGGCCGACGATTCCTCCGCCATGTCGAGGTGTCGCGTCACGAAAGTCCGGTCGCCGAGCAGAACGAGCAGAACGGTCCGGCGCTGTGAGGGTCGGTGCACTGCGCGAGACCGCGATCGGCGAGCACCGGGTAGCGCTCGACCCCGAGGTTGTGGTGCGTCTGGTCAAGGACGGCCGGGAGGTCGTGGTCGAATCCGGCGCCGGCACCGCCGCGAGCTTCCCCGACGCCAGCTACGAGCGGGCCGGAGCACAGATCCTTTCGCGCGCCGAGGTGATCGCGACCAGCGATGTGCTCGCCGTGGTGCGGTGCCCCGAGGCCTCCGTCGTCTCCGCCCTGCGCTCCGACCAGCTGCTCATCGGGTTGCTTGATCCGCTGAACAACCTCCCGGTGATCGAGACACTGGCCGCCAAGCGCGTCACGGCGGTGGCGTTCGAGCTGCTGCCGCGCACCGTCAGCCGCGCCCAGTCGATGGACGCCCTGAGCTCCCAGGCCTCCGCCGCCGGTTACCGTGCGGCCATCGTCGCCGCGGAAGCCTTCGGCCGCTACCTCCCCATGATGATTACTGCCTCGGGCACCGCCCGGCCGGCCAGCGTCATCGTCATCGGCACCGGGGTCGCCGGGCTGCAGGCCATCGCAACCGCGCGCCGCCTCGGCGCCGTGGTCACCGGATACGACGTGCGTGCCGACTCCCGCGAGCAGGTCGAGTCGCTCGGCGCCCAATTTCTGACGTCGTCAATCACCGCGGGCGCCGGCGAAGGTGGCTACGCGCGCGCCATGACCGCGGAGGAACAGGCCGGCCAGCAGGCCGAGCTCGCCGCCGCCCTCAAGAGCTTCGACGTGATCATCACCACCGCCAAGGTGCCGGGACGCACTCCTCCACTGCTGGTTTCGGCCGAGACCCTCGCCGCTCTCAAGCCGGGATCGGTGTGCATCGACCTGGCCGCGAGCGATAGGGGCGGAAACGTCGCCGGCTCCATCGACCGCGAACGCGTGGTCACCCCGGGCGGCGTGATTGTGGTGGGGGCGGGCGAACTCGCTGCCGACATGCCCACCTCGTCATCGCAGATGTATGCCCGCAATGTGCTCGCCATGATCAATGACCTTGTGACGGATGACGCGATCGCCTTCGATCTCGCCGACGAAGTGAGATCGGCGGTAGTTCTCTGCCACGCGGGCCAGGTGACGAGCCGCGCCGTGCGAACGGCGCTCAAGCTCGACCCGGTGCTCGATCCGCCGCAGGACCCACTGCACGCCGGGCAACCCGAGGTTCCGGAAGCCGCCGCCGCGGCATCCATCACCATTGAATTTGATCCCAAGAATGGGCAAGCCGCATGAGCGACCCGATGTTCACCAACCTGGCGCTGTTTGTGCTCAGCCTTCTCGTGGGGTTTGAAGTGATCAGCAAGATCCCCTCGACCCTGCACACGCCGATGATGTCGGGCGCCAACGCCATTCACGGCGTCGTCGTCGCCGGCGCGATCGTGATCGCCGCCCTCGCGGACGACCCTGCCGGATATGTGCTCACCTTCATCGCCGCCGCGTTTGCGGCCGCAAACGTGGTGGGCGGCTACGTCGTCACCGATCGGATGCTCAAGATGTTCCGCAAACCCGACCGTCCCGCAGCAGACGCCCCGAAGGCAGGCCAGAAATGACCGCGCTCGAGTGGGTCACCGGGCTGGCCTATCTCATTGCCTCGACCATGTTCGTCGTCGGTCTGCACCTCATGCGGTCGCCCGCCAGTGCACGCCGGGGCAACCTGCTCTCCGCCGCCGGCATGGTGCTCGCCATCGTCGCCACCTTTGTCTACGCGGCCGTCACCTTCGGCGGCAACTGGATCGGCTGGACGGCGCTGGCCGTCGGCCTCGCCCTCGGTGGCGCCTTCGGTGCCATCAGCGCCCGCCAGGTCAAGATGACCGACATCCCGCAGCTGGTCAGCATGTTCAATGCCGTCGGTGGTGGCGCCGCCGCCGCCGTCGCGTTTGCCGACTTTGTGCACCGCATCGCCGAGAGCGCGGCGACCGGCGCGGGCGAGGGTCACATCGAACTCACCGTGTCGATCCCGATTGTGCTCGACGTGCTCATCGGCGCGATCACCCTCTCCGGTTCCGTGATCGCCGCGGGCAAGCTGCAGGGAATCATCCCCGGCAAGCCAATCGTGTTCCCCGGCTCGCGGATTCTCAACGTTCTGATGGCCCTCATCGCCGTCGCCGCGGGCGTTCTCACGATCGTTCTGCCGCCCAGCGCCCTCACGCTGTCTGTGCTGTTGGTCGCCGCACTCGCGATCGGCGTGCTGATGGTTCTCCCGATTGGTGGTGCGGATGCCCCGGTGGTGGTCTCGCTGCTGAACGCGTTCACCGGCCTCGCCGTTGCCATGGCCGGATTTGTCATCGACAACCAGGCGATGATCATCGCGGGAGCGCTCGTGGGAGCCGCCGGAACCATCCTGACGCTGCAGATGGCGACCGCCATGAACCGCTCGGTCCTGAGTATCATCATCGGCGGCTTCGGCACCGGTGATACCGTCGCCCCGGCCGGCGGGCCCGGAGCGGACGCCGCCGGGGTTCGCCAGATCAGCGCCGACGACGTGGGAATCCAGCTCGCCTACGCCCGGCACGTGATGATCGTTCCCGGGTATGGCCTCGCCGCGGCGCAAGCCCAGCACGAGATCGCCGAACTCGCGAAGATCCTGACCGACCAGGGTATCGACGTGAAGTACGCGATCCACCCGGTGGCCGGACGGATGCCCGGCCACATGAACGTGCTGCTCGCCGAGGCGAACGTGCCGTACACGCAGATGCTGCAGCTCGAAGAGGCGAACCCCGCCTTCGACACCTGTGACGTTGCGCTCGTCGTCGGTGCGAACGACGTCACCAACCCGGCCGCGCGCCGGCCGGGCAACGCCGTCTCAGGTATGCCCATCCTCGACGTCGACCACGCCAAGTCCATCGTCGTGGTGAAGCGGTCGATGAGCCCCGGCTATGCGGGTCTCGACAACGAACTCTTCAGCAACACGAAGACGGGCATGCTGTTCGCGGACGCCAAGGGCGGGCTCGCCGACATCATCACCTCGGTGAAGGAGTACGTCGCGAACTGACCCACCCCGCTTCGTGGAGGCGTTCAAAACCGTCGAGCAGCAGGCTGAGCGCGAACTCAAACTCGAAGCGGTCGTCACACCCGTGTGCCACAACCGAGTCATCGTGCGAAGCCGCGCCCGCGACGAGCGCTATGTGGGGATAGCGCTCGTTCATCTCCCGCGGCATCGTGGCCTCCGCGGCGCTACCACCGCTGGGCAGGAAGAGTTCCTGGGTGAAGCCCCACATTCGGCTGCCGAGTGCGTGCATCACGTGGTGGGTGAGATCCACCGAGAACCCGCCACCGAGAAACATCCCGACCATCGAATTCATGTAGTCCAGCACAACCGGGGTCTGGTGCTTGCGCGACTCGAGAACCTGCCGCGCCCACGGATGACGCAGCAGAACATCTCGGGCCGACAGTATCCGTAGCCGCACCGCGTCCTTCCAGGCCGCGTCTGCGGCGGGAGGGTCGATCTCGCCGACGATCACCTCCACCATCGCGTCGAGGAGCTCTTCCTTGTTCGCGACGTGCTTGTAGAGCGCCATCGGAACGACGCCGAGCTCCTCGCTGAGCCGGCGCATGCTCACCGCCTCGATGCCGATGTGGTCGGCCAGCGCGACGGCGGCGGTTTGCACGCGGTCACGGTTGAGGCGCGGGCGTGTCGAGGCGAGTTTCTCGGTCATTTCGCTACCTCCGCATTGCCAGCCGCCTCGACTCTTGACAGGAGTACACCGTACACCTTACGGTCAGAGTGAATAGGTGTACACCGTACACCTGGCTGTTGCTACCCCACACCGACTCAGGAGATCACATGGACCCCACCCGCAAAACGGCAATCATAATCGGCGTGCTCTTCCTTCTCACGGAGGTCGGCGCGATCGTTGGTCGGCTGCTTTACCGTCCGGTCCTGGGAAACCCAGCCTTCGTCCTCGAGTCTGACCCGGCCACCAGCGTGTACGTCGGAGTTCTGTTCGAGGTGGTGCTGATCATCGCGGTCGTCGGCACCGCTGTCGCCGCGTACCCCGTTCTCAAGCGACAGAACGAGGCCCTGGCGCTGGCCTACGTCGCCGCGCGAATCCTGGAGGCGGCGATCGTCGCGGTCGGAACCCTCAGCCTCCTGACGGTGCTCATGCTGCGGCAGCAGCCGGGCGGAAGCAACGATGCGGCGCGGGAGACGGTGGCCGGCGCTTTGCTCGCACTCCAGGACGGCACCCTGCTGTTCGGCCCGGGATTCGCCCTCGGGGTCGGCTCGCTGCTCCTGGCCTCGCTCATGTACGGCTCCCGACTGGTTCCCCGGCCGCTCGCCCTGCTGGGGCTGGTGGGCGGAGCGGCAATCACCCTGTCGACGGTCGCGGTGATCTTCGGCCTCTACGGACAGTTCTCCACCACGGGCCTGCTAGCGGCGCTTCCGGTGTTCGCCTGGGAGCTCGGACTCGCGCTGTGGCTGATCATCAGGGGATTTTCCGCGATTGACAGCCCGAAACGAATCCGACGCGGGTCCACCTCCGTCTCAGCCGGGCTCTTATAGGCGCTCCATTTCGGCGTGATTTATGAAGGTGGATGTCGCGGCGCGGGAGGTTCAGCCCCGCGCCGCGACACCGTGGAGGACTACTCGGCGCTGTCCTCCCGGGCGCGGCACTACCCGGCTGTACTGCTCGGCCGTACTACTCGGCCGTACTACTCGGCCGTGCTACTCGGCGCTGTAGTACTCGGCCGTACTACTCGGCGCTGTACTCGGCGGCGACGTCGAGGATCCAGGTCACCCCGAAGCTGTCGGTGAGCATGCCGAAGCCGGGGCTCCAGGCGGATGCCGCGAGGGGCTCGACGACCGCGGCGCCGACGGACAACTTGCTCCAGTAGCCCTGCACCTCGTCGAGGCCCTCTCCCCGGACGGACACGAAAAAGGGCTGGTCGGTGATGGTGACGCCGTTCTCACGGTGCGTCGAGCCCGCGCTCTCGGATGATTTCGCGGCAAGCCCGGGAATGTCATACGCCATCACCCGGAAGCCATCCGCGGTCTCGACTTGACCGAAGACGACGTCGTCGGCGCCGGGGGCCTCCTTGGGCATTCCGAAGTCGCCGTAGGTCGCGATCGTGACCTGGCCCCCGAAGACGGACTGGTAGAACTCAAGAGCCGCGCGGGCGTCGCCGCGGAAGTTGAGGTGCGTTGTGGTCTTGATACTCATGTCTACTCCAAAGTGAGAATGTCGCCTGGGTTTCTCCCCGACAACATCCACCCTGCCAGCCGTGTAGGACAGTTTCGGTCCTAGACCACGCCTAGACTCGAATCCATGACGACGACCACCTCCCGCCTGCTTAATCTGCTGTCGCTGCTGCAGACCAGGCGCGACTGGCCGGGCTCTGTGCTCGCCGACCGCCTCGGCATCAGCCACCGCACTGTGCGCCGCGACGTCGACCGGCTGCGCGAGATGGGATACAGCATCCAGGCGACGATGGGGCCGGACGGCGGCTACCGTCTCGACGCGGGCAGCGAGCTGCCGCCCCTCCTGTTCGACGACGATCAGGTCATCGCCCTGGCTGTCGCGTTGCGATCCGCGAGCGTCAGCGGCGTCGGTATCGAGGAGGCCGCTTTTCGCGCCCTGACTACCGTGCGGCAGGTTATGCCCTCACGACTGCGCCACCGCCTCGACGCGCTCTCGTTCACGACGATCCCGCTCGGCCCCGGTAGCGCAGCGAACGATCCGGTGTCTCCGGAGGTACTCATTGCGATCTCCGCGGCCGCCCGCGCGCGGGAGGTACTTCGCTTCGACTACGCGAGCCGTCGCTCGACCACCACCGCCACCGCCACCGCCGGTGACGGTGACGGTCACGACCAGCCCGCGTTCAAGCCCGACCGCGAGCCCGAAGCGCCGCGACGGGTCGAGCCGCACCACCTGGTGACCTCGACCGGCCGGTGGTACCTGGTCGCGTGGGACCTCGACCGCGACGACTGGCGCGTCTTCCGCGCCGACCGCGTCACCCCGCGCACGCCAACCGGCCCGCGCTTTTCGCAGCGCGAGATTCCCGGCGGCGACGTCTCCGAGTACGTGTCCGCGATCTTCAAAGGATCGCCGATCCTCAAAGGATCGCCGCGGGCCAACGTGTGGCCCTGCACCGGCAAAGTCATCCTGCACCGGCCGGCGAGCTACGTTCTTCCGTTTGCCGGCGACGGCACGGTCGAAGACCTCGGTCCTGACCGGTGCAGCCTCGAGGTCGGGTCCTGGTCGTGGGTCGCCCTTGCCGCCGCGCTTAACCGGTTTGACACCGACATCGACGTCATCGGCCCGCCCGAGCTCACCCAGGCGTTCGCGCAGCTCGCTGCCCGCAACGCGGCGACCGCGCGCTAAGAGTTGGCGATGACCGGCGTGGCAGGCGCGCGGATCGACTCCTTGTTCAGGAGAAGACGATTATGCCCACGATCGCATTTCAATCAAGATGCCGAGCAGAAGGCTGTAAAACACGGGCAATCGGCGGCGCCTGCGCTCCCGGCTGAGTCCGGGCCAGTACAGCCACAGCGTCAAGGCCGCGAGAAGACCGACGTGGATGAGGAAGAAGAACACGATGCCAGTTGCGTGCGTCATAGTCACCACTCTCGGACAGCTAATTCTCTTCGTTACCCGGAAGTTCCCCGCGATTCGCTACGCGCCCGTTCTCCCGGCTACCCTGCGGGCTGCGGGCTGCGGGCTGCGGGCTGCGGGCTGCGGGCTGCGGGCTGCGGGCTGCGGGCTGCGGGCTGCGGCACAATGCTAGAGGAAATCTCGCGTCGGTCGGGTTCCCGTGCATCAGAATGGTCGATGTGCCGTTCGAACAGCTCGCAGCGACTGACACCGACGGCTTCCGCGACTTCATACGAGCTGAGTCCGGACGGCGCGCACGCGCTGATCCGTAGCGTCGCCGTCGCGCCCACGCGACGCGCGGCGGGTGCGGGTTCTCGACTCGCAATGTGGGCAATGGCGCATGCCGCGCGCTCAGGTGCTGAGCAAGCCTGGCTTTTCTCGCGCTGCACCGCGAAGTCGCGTGGTCACGCGACCTCACTGATCTGTCTCATGGACGTCCAGGCTGGGAGACAGACAGCGCGTGAACTCCCGACATCGTCAGTACGGCCGCGTAAAGGATCAGTACGGGTGGCAGGAAGGTGAACGGCGAGAGCACGACGGCGATCACCGCGAAAACTGCGCACGTAACAGAATGCGCCTTGCCCATACGCACCGTGAGCAAACGGCACTAGAAACAACACGCTGACCCATACCCAGGCGATCACGGCCGTAGCTGCCGCAGCGAGGACGGCGGCAGCAGGGAGGGTCGCAGCCAGCCCCCAGCGCACGGCGAGACGGCCATGCTCCCATGCAGCGTGATCGTCGAAGTACACGCGCGCGGCGCAGGCAAACACGATGTACTCGACGACGACAATCGGAAGCCCGACCGCGGCGAAAAAGGCCAACCAGACACCAACCGCATGTCGGCGACACGGGAGGGCCGTTTGGACGGGACACTCGGGCAACCCGAAATATTCCAACGCACCCCCGACGAACGCCGAGGTGGTTGGCACCAGCGCGACCGCCGCCAGTAGCGCGATGGCCGCCACAAAGCGGCCCACCAGTCGGTTGATGTCCCGGGCGTCTCGTGCGGTGTGAACGCCGCCCGCTGGGTGTGCCGGGTCGAATGGCTTCACCACGATCAGGACCGGTTCCGCGTGCAACGGTCGCTGTAGCCCATCGTCGGGCGGAGAAAGATGGCCTGCCCGCTTGCCCACACCCGGAGGATCGTCCGATCGTGTGGATGCGCGCGCGCCGGTATCAGTGTGAATTGGTTTCGCTTGAGAAGCACCCGTGAAGACACGCTGTAGTCGGTATATGTGGAGCCGAGAATCGAACCCGCAGCGAGCGTGAAGTAGTACGTGTTCCGTGCCGAACCGCTCAGCAGGTCGGGGTGGCTGATACCGAGATGCCTCGACGCGAGCTCGCAACCGTCAGCGGCACGGCCCTCGACGAAGTATGGCCCTGCGGCCTCCGGCACGCTCGTCGCCCAGCTGACCGACGGAGCTGCGTGCTCATGATCTGCCCCGGCGGAGACCCGCACACCCACAACAAACGGGGTCGTAGTGCCAGCTTTCGCAAAAAGCGAATCAACGGTGCGCTCTACCTCCGTCGGGGTACTGCCCCGCGGAACGTTGATCTCACCCACCCCGCCGGGGCCCGCGAGACGCAGCCATTTCACGTCGAGCCCCCGTGATCGGCTCTCCGCCATGACCGCCGCGACTGACGACCGATCTTCAGGGTCAAGCGTGAGTGCAGAAGCTGCGGGTTGGGGCGCGTCGCCGTTGTCGTCTGGGTCGAGGGCGTGGGCGGATGTCCCGGCCATCACCACCGCGAATACCGCGAGGCATAGCGCGGCTGAGTAGCCTGCCCCAAAGCTCACGTGCGTGGCATCCCTCCTGTCGACAAAGCGCAGCGCCCAGACGGAAACATGACAATAACTTAGACTTGTACGACGCCGTCCAGTGAAGCAGCCCAACAGGGACGGCGACAAGCGGGAGCGAGAAACTTATCCGCGTGTTCAGATCAGTTACACCTCCTGGAAACCAGAAACTAGGGCGACGAACCCAGCGTCGGCGCCGGCGCCATTGTGCCGCGCGGCCCGCGCGACCCTTTGGTGATCCGTCGAGTGTGTGTCCTACCTGTTTCTGATGCTGTCTGGTGGCGCGGCCCGGCTTAGAAGGGTGTGGGCGCGTCGGAGGGTGGGTTGTACCAGCCGTCGTCATCGCTGTCGGCCTCAAGTTGGTTCCACGCCTCGAGGAATCCGTACGCCGGTGTCGCCTCCGCAGTCTCATCCACCTCTCCTTCATCGTCGCCTTCCACCCCGTTGGCAGTGTCGGCGTTGATGGTGAACTGGATCGGAACAGCAGGGTCGGTGGTGTGCGTGCGCCCCGCAGGGGAAATCCACTCGATTGTGCCGTTCTCCAAGTACCGCACCGACCAACTGGTGTAACCCTTAACATGATGGTGACCAGCACAAAGATGTTGAAGATTGTCGGTACTGGTATGTCCGCCGTACTGCCAATCGACGATGTGGTCGACATCACAATGTTTCGCAGACCGATTGCAGCCCGGGAATCGGCAGATCAAGTCCCTGATCCGTAACCACATCCGCATCGCCGCCGGAATCTTGTACCGGGTGTTCCCGACCGACATCACTACTCCCGTCTCCGGGTGGGTCAATACCCGAATCCAGGACGGGGCGCCTGCGGCGAGTTCCATCGCGGTGTCTAGATCGATCGGACCATACCCTTCCAGGGTCGCCGGCTCATCTGACCGGCCGAGGGCGGTGAGGGCGGGAACCATGATCATCACCGTGGCGGTGATCCCGGTGGCAGCCAGTCCGGCCATCACAACACCCTCGCCCGCTTCTCCAAGAGTGTCCGCCTCTCCGTCGGTCTCAGGGTTGGTGGTGCGGTTGGGAGAATCAGTAGGGATGGTGCCATTGATCGCGACATCACGGAACGCGTCCACACGAAGTTGTCCGAGGGTGCGCTTTTCGTCCTTGGTTTGCAGGCTCCGCGCGGTGTCGGTGTAGCGGTTGTAGATCCCGACAGCATCCACCGCTGTGAGCTTTACCGACAGCATCGCCATGCCGTCTTCGGCAGGGTCAACCTCCATGTAGCGCCCGCGAACAGCTTTCTTTTTCCGGCTATCAATGCTCTCCGGGTGCAGCCGCTCCCGGACAATACGTGCCCGGGACTTCAGCTGCGACACCGTCGATGCCGCAGCGACCGGGACAACCGCGTCTTCAAAATCGGGACGCATCTCCTCGGGTACATCTTTCGCCTGCGAGGCGATCACCGAGGCGTGCCGGTAACTCATCGCCCCCTCCGTCAAGGCGATCATCGTGGAGGGGAGGGTGGCGCAGAGGATCTCGGCCTCATTGATCAGCTGCGCGATACCGTTCTCCGACTTATGGGTCGCCGTAGCCAGCTCTGTGATCATTTCCCGCCGGGCAATGACCTCCGCGTTCCATCCCGCCTTCTCGGCCCCCGCCCTGAACTGCTGCGCGCCCTGCACCGCTCGAACGGATAAAACACGGTATTGCTCGAACAGTCGGGTGCGCCGCGCATGCAGGGTCGCTTCTTCTCTATCGAGGTCAATCAGCTGTTCTGTGATCGCGTCCTTCTCCGCCGCCACTGCACGAGGGTCATACAGAACGCTGGCGTCGATGGAGCCAGAGGAGCCGGAGGAGTCGGAGGAGCCACCGCAGTCAGTCGATTCGGTGGAATCACTGGACGCGCCCAGAGGGTGGGCGGAAGCCCATTCTGCGAACTGGGCATCATCCAACACGCCCAGGTTCGGGTCGACAACCGCCGGTGTCGGCCGGGCCTGCTGGGCCTGCTCCAGCAGGATCGCCACCTCGTTCTTCCACTGCGCCTCGGAATCCCACCCGGTCGCAAAGTGGCACCGAACCACTGGGAGACCATTACGGAACTCCCGCTCAACGGCAGCATCGCCAACGATGTCGCGTGCAGCGTCATGACCCGACGACACAGGCTCGTGGGGTGGCGGATCGTCGGCAGGATCAGGGGCGAACCTGTCGTCCGGCGGGTCGACTGAACTTGTCATACCCTTACCTCACACCCACCCACCGACATTAGAACAAATATTCGATAAGTTTGGGGAAAGGGTTGACAAGTTCAGACAAAAACCTGGTCAACCGGTCGTTCTACCCAGAAGATTCCCGAACCGTAACCCATACCGGCGTCTGTTCGGCGCACTAATTTGCCACTGGGTTCGTCACTGGGTTCGTCACTGGCGTGGACGAAGCGATTTACCCTTCTTCGCGCGCTTTTTCAGGCTGCCGAGAAGAGCCAGACGAAGCATAGACCGAGTACCAGTATCAGCGCCCAAGAGAGAAGTCCGGCGGCGAAGGCACGCGCTCCGGAGCGGGCGAGGGTCTCCAGCCGGAGCGACGCGCCAATTCCGAACAGCGCCATCGCAATGAAGACCGTCTGCACAAAGTCGGCGGCGCGAAGCACCTGCTCGGGCACCAGGAGGAACGACCGCACGAGCACCAGCGCGACGAACCCCACGATGAACAGGGGCACGATCGGCGGGCGTGGCAGGAAGGGCGCTGCCGTGCTGGCGGAGCGAGCCACGTCGCCAGAGCGAGCCACGTCGCCAGAGCGAGCCACGTCAGCAGAGCGAGCCACGTCAGCAGAGCGAGCCACGTCAGCTGCGTCGGCGGCGCGGGCTGTGCGGCGACGGGTCGCGACCGAGATGACGGCGACCATGGGCGCGAGGGTAAGCACCCGCGTGAGCTTGACCACCACGGCGCTGGCGAGCGCCACGCTTCCGCCCGTTTGTGCGGTGGCGACGACCTGGCCGACGTCGTGCACGCTGGCGCCAACCCAGTGTCCGAACTGGCTGGCATCGAGACCGAAGACGGGCGCGAGGGCGGGCAGCACCACGATCGCGGCGGTGCCGTAGAGCGTGACGAGGGCCACCGGCGTTGCGGTGTCTTTCGGATCCGATCCCCGCGCGGCACTGACCGCACCCACTGCAGACACTCCACAGATGGAGAAACCCGCCGCGAGCAGAACCGGTTGGTCCCCTTCGAGCCGGAACAGCCGCGCAATCGACAACGTGAGGCCGAAGCTGGCGAGAACGAGCGCCACGATTGCGACGATCGCGACCCATCCCAGTTCTGCGATGTCGCCGAGGCTGAGTTTGAGCCCGAGCAGCACGATCCCGAGGCGCAGCAGTCGTTTCGATGACATCGCGAGCCCCGGGGCGAAGCGGCCGCCGAGCGCTGGCCGGAAGCCGGGCACACACCCCACGACGACACCGACCACGAGCGACGCGGTGAGGGCGGGGATCGCCGGAACGGCCCAGTGCAGCCCGAACGCGAGCGCCGCGCCGATGGCCGCAAGCAGCACCCCGGGAATCGCCCCGCGCCAGGTGGACGTCACGACGTGGCCCCGCGCCAGGTGGACGTCACGACGTGGCCTCGCGCCAGGTGGACGTCACGATGTTCTCCCGTGCGTGGCGGATGTCTCGACGACCCAGCTGCGCCACGGGCGACTCACGGGTGCGGCGAACTAGCCGCGGTTGCGGGCCGGGTTGCTCAGCGTGCCGATGCCCTCAATGGTGATGTCGATGGTCTGGCCATCCACAAAGCCGCCGAGCCCCGCGGGCGTTCCGGTGAGGATGATGTCGCCGGGCAGCAGCGTCCACACGTCCGAGGCGAATGCGATGATCTCGGGAATCGAGTGGATCATGTCGCGGGTGTTGCCGTTGCGGCGCGGTTCTCCGTCGACGTAGGTCTGGATCTCGAGCGCACTGATGTCCAGCTCCGTCTCGATCACGGGGCCGATCGGGCAGAACGTGTCGTACCCCTTCGCCCGGGCCCACTGGCCGTCGGAGAACATTACGTCGCGGGCCGAGACGTCGTTGGCGATGGTGTAGCCGAACACGTAGTCGGCGTAGTCGGCGGCCTTGACCTGCTTGGCGACGCGGCCAATGACAATGGCGAGTTCGCCCTCGTGCACAACCCGGCCCTCGACCGGGGGAATCTGGATGGTGTCGCCGGGGCCCACGATCGCGGTGTTCGGCTTGAGGAACAGCAGTGGGGTCGCGGGTCCGCCATCGGGTGCGGCCGTGACATCCGCCTCGTCCCCCTCTTCTGCCTTCGGTGAGCCAGCAGAGTCGGAATCGGCGCTCTCGACTGGCGCGCTGTCTCGGTAGTTCAAGCCGACGCAGACCACTTTGGATCGCGGGATGACGGGTGCCAGCAGCTTCACGCCGTCGAGGGCGACCCGCTCCCCCGTTGTATCGAATCCGCTGAACATCGGGTCACCGGACAGGACGACGAGGTCGTCTCCGTCGACAATTCCGTAGCGGGGGTCACCTTCGGTACTAAAGCGCGCGATCTTCACCTGAGTAGCTTATCCGTCGAGGCGCATCATCCAGCCGTGCGGGTCCGCGATGCGTCCGTACTGAATGTCGGTGAGCTCCTTGCGCAGCGACATCGTGAGCTCGCCGGCCGGAGCATCGGCGGAACCGATCGTGAAGTTGGCTCCCTTGACCTGGGCGATGGGCGTGACGATCGCCGCGGTGCCGCAGGCGAACATCTCCGTGATCTCGCCGGACTCGACGCCCTCGCGCCACTCGTCCATCGTGACCGGGCGGTGTTCCACCGTGAGGCCACGGTCGGCCGCCAGCTGCAGCAGTGATTCGCGGGTGACACCCTCGAGGATGCTGTCGGACTTCGGGGTGACGATGGTGCCGTTTTTGTAGACGAGCACCACGTTCATTCCGCCGAGCTCTTCCACGTACTTGTGCTCGACCGAGTCGAGGAACAGCACCTGGTCACAGCCGTTCTCGTAGGCCTCGGCCTGGGCGATCAGCGAGGACGCGTAGTTGCCACCGGTCTTCGCCGCTCCCGTTCCGCCAACGCCCGCGCGCGAGTGCGTCTCAGACAGCCAGATCGAGACTGGCGTGACTCCGCCGCTGAAGTAGGCGCCGGCGGGGCTCGCGATGACGTAGTAGGCCACCTTCGCCGCGGGACGAACGCCGAGGAACGCCTCCTTGGCGAACATGAAGGGGCGCAGGTAGAGACTGGTCTCGCCGCCCGACGGAACCCAGTCGGCGTCGACGGCGATGATCTGCTTCAGCGACTCGAGGAAGTACTCGGTGGGCAGCTCGGGCAGGGCGAGGCGTCTCGCCGAACGCTGCATTCGCGCGGCGTTGGCCTCCGGACGGAACGACCAGATCGACCCGTCGGCGTGACGGTAGGCCTTGAGGCCTTCGAAGATCTCCTGGGCGTAGTGCAGAACGGCGGCCGCGGGGTCCATCGGGATGGGGCCGTAGGGCTGCACCCGCGGGCGGTGCCATCCGCCGTGCTCGGACCAGCAGATGTCGACCATGTGGTCAGTGAAGTGGTTGCCGAAGCCGGGGTTGGCGAGGACCGCCTCGCGCTGCTCGACACTCTTGGGGTTCTCGTTGCGGGCAACGCTGAACGTGAGGTCCTTCTGGGCCATCGGAAGCTGGATCGTCATCTTCGTGGAGTCTTTCGTCGAATATAGAGGTGCGCTGGTGGTTACTGTGCGGCCAGTTGGGCGACGATCGCGTCGCCGATACTCGCCGTGCTGCGGGGTTCGGATGTGCGGGATGCCACGTCGGCGGTCACCGCCGCCTGAACACGGGCCGCGGCATCACCAAATCCGAGGAAATCGAAAAGCATCGCGACCGAAAGGATCGCCGCGGTGGGATCGGCTTTCTGTTGTCCCGCGATGTCGGGCGCGGATCCGTGAACCGGCTCAAACATGCTGGGAAAGGCGCCCTCGGGATTAATATTGCCCGAAGCCGCCAGGCCGATGCCGCCGCTGATCGCGCCAGCAAGATCGGTGAGGATGTCGCCAAAGAGGTTGTCCGTGACGACTACGTCAAATCTACCCGGATTTGTGACGAGGAAGATAGTTGCGGCATCCACGTGGAGGTAATCCACGCTTACCTCGCCGAACTCGAGGGCGATGCGGTCGACGGTGCGTTGCCACAGGCCGCCGGCGTAGGTGAGCACGTTTGTCTTGTGCACGAGGGTCAGCTTTTTGCGACGCTTCATCGCCGTCTCGAACGCGAACCGAACCAGGCGGTCGACCCCGTGCGCAGTGTTGATGCTCACCTCGTTGGCGATCTCGTGCGGGGTACCCACCCGGATCGACCCTCCGTTGCCCACGTAGGGACCCTCGGTGCCCTCGCGCACTACGACGAAGTCGATTTCGCCGGGCGCAGCAAGGGGCGACGCGACTCCGGGCAGCAGCACGGTGGGGCGGAGGTTCACGTAGTGGTCCAGCGCGAAACGTAGCTTCAGCAGCATCCCCCGCTCAATGATCCCGCCGGACAGGCGCGGGTCCCGGGGGTCGCCGCCGACCGCGCCGAGCAGAATCGCGTCGTGGGTGCGGAGCGTGGTGATGTCTTCGTCGGTGAGGATGGAGCCGGTCGCCAGGTAGTGGGTCGCGCCGAACGGGTATTCGGTGGTCTCGAACGTGGTGTCGGCGGGGGCTGCGGCGTGGAGCACGCGCACGGCCTCGGTGACAACCTCCGGACCGATCCCGTCGCCGGGGAGAAGAGCAAGACTGACGATTCTAGGCATGCAAACAGGGTACTGCCGCAGGCGCTGTTGCCCGTTCGGCCGACACTGCCGGGAGTGGGGAACACCGGGAGCTGAGGGATCGTACAATTTCGCGCACCCTCACCGATAGGGATGGCCTTTGCCCCTCCGTCGGGAGCATCGTGGAAGCAGACCTCGGTGTGCGCCATCCGCGCCGTCGCCACCTCACTAATGCGAGCGCAGGGAGCAGCCATGTCCGACCCAGATATCAACAGCATCACCACTCTCGAGGAACTCGACTTCGACCTCGTCGGCACGCTCGTCACACCAAACGACGCGGGGTGGGACGCCGCCCGAACCGTCTGGAACCTCGCGGCCGACCAACGTCCGGTGGCCGTGGTTTTCGCGGAGGATGCTGCGGACATCAGCGCCGTGGTGCGCTTCGCGACCGAGACAGACGTTCGCGTCACGGCCCAGTCCACCGGCCACCTCGCCATGGCCGTCGGCGACCTGTCGGACACGATCCTGATTCGCACCAGCAACCTCGACACCATCGCCCTCGATGAACGTGCCCGCACGGTGCGGGTGGGCGCGGGGGCGACCTGGGGATTGGTGAGCGCGATGTTGGCTCCGGCCGGCCTTGTGGCTCTGGCCGGGTCATCCCCCGACGTCGGCGTTGTTGGCTACACCCTCGGCGGTGGGTGCAGCTGGCTGTCACGGTCGCGGGGCCTCGCCTCTTCTGCGGTGACCGCCGTCGAAATGGTGCTCGCCAGCGGGGACACGGTGCGAGCCACCGCGAACGAGCACCCCGACCTGTTCTGGGCGGTTCGTGGCGGCGGCGGCAGCTTTGGCATCGTCACGGCACTGGAATTCAGCGTGTTTCCGCTGACCGACATCTACGCGGGAATGCTGCTGTTTCCGGTCGACCGGGCGCGCGAGGTGCTCGACGAGTACGCCGCGTGGACCGACCGGCTCGACAATCGTGCGACGACCTGCGCGCGAATCCTGCGGTTCCGTCCGCTTCCCGAGGTTCCCGAGCTCCTTCGCGGACAGTCTTTTGTGGGAGTCGACGGAGCGATCGATGCGCCCGACAGCGAAGCGGAAGCGCTCCTAAAGCCGCTGCGCGCCATGGTGGCCTCGATCGACACGTTCTCGCGTATTCCCGCGGCGAGCCTCGCCGAGATCCACATGGACCCCACGTTTCCCGTTCCGGCCATCGGCGACGGCATCTCGATCACCACTCTCGACACCGCGGTGGTCGACGCACTTCTCGACTCAGCAGCCGGTGACCCCGCGGGTGCCCTGCTCGTGGTCGACATCCACCACCTCGGCGGTGCCCTCGGCGTGGCCGATCCGGCCGGTGGCGCCCTCACTCACCTCGCGGGCAACTTCGTCGTCTACTCCGCCGGCGTCGTCCCGTCGGCCGAGGCGGCGACGGTCGTTGCGGGTGCTGTCGCATCTGTGCGCGAGGCGCTCCGCCCGTGGGCGGCCGCCTGGACGTACAGCAACTTCCGCGAGACGACCGCAGAGCCCGATGAAATGTGGGATGCCGCGACGCTCGAGCAACTGCGTGCTATCAAGTTCGCCCTCGACCCCAACAACACCATTCGGGGTGCGCACCCACTCGAAACGGAACCAGCATCGCCCGGCGCCACGGCCTGAGCGCCGCCGGTTGCAATCGGCCCCCTGTTTGGGGGCACGTACGCCAATGTCTGCTACTAGACTGACGGCCATGAGTATCGGATCCGGAATCTTTTTGTTCGTGGTTGGGGCAATTCTCGCGTTTGCACTTCAGCTCGAAGTGGCGTGGATTGATCTCAACCTCGTTGGCTATCTCCTGATGGCCGCAGGTGCCGTCATCTTCGTCATCGGCCTCGTGCTTGCGGCACGCAAGCGCCAGTCGACCACCACCGTGCGGTCGGGGGTCGGCGCCAACGGCGAAGCCGTGACCGAGCGTCGTACGACCGCGACGCCCGACGAGATCCTGTAGCTTCCGCAAGCATCCCCAAGCCAACCCAAACCGCTTCAGCACCGCAGGGTCGTCGCCATCGTGGCGGCGGCCCTGCACTCTTTAATCACCGCTTGGTGAAGCGTTACTCGCCGCTCCTCGAAGTGAGGGCTGCAGTAGCTGCGCGGTTCGTCGGGTATACCGTCTCGGTGGTAACCAGCTCGAGCGCACGCATGCGCTCGACGATCTGCTGGCGCGGCCGACTGTAGGCGAGGGAAACTGCACGCTCTGCCAACCACGCTTTCAACGCGGCGAACGCCTCGGCACCAGTGACGTCGATGTCGGTGACTGCTTCGAGGTCGACGACGACGTACTTCACATCGGGGGTCGCCGAGACGGCGCGTTTTACCGCGTCGGAGAAGACCGAGCCGTTGGCGAAGAACAGCGGGGCGGCCATGCGGATGACGAGAACGCCCGGTGCCGTGGCCGTTCCGGACGGAGCCGAATCCAGAAGCGACGAGGAGGGGTTGTCGTCGGCGGCGAGCACATCAATTGCTGGCGTTGAGGCGCGCTTCGCAAGATTGATCAAGGCGAGGACGAACGAGATGACTATCCCGGGGATGGCGCCGATGAAGAGTGTGGCGAGAAAACAGACAGCCCCGATGATGAACTCGAACCGGTCCTGTCGCCACAGCAGCCGAAAGTCGCGGATGCCCAGAAGTGGCAGGATCGCGACCCCGACAATGGCGCCGATGGCCGGTGACGGGATGTTCTCGAGCAGGGCGGTGCCGAACAGCAGCAGGAGGAGCGTCCCGACCGCGGCCACCAGTGACGGTAGCTGGGTGCGCGAGCCGGCCTGGTCCATCGCGGCCGTGCGCGACGTCGACGAACCGACCGCGAAACCGCCCGTCGCGCCCGCCGCAACGTTCGCGGCACCGAACGCGAGCAGGTCGCGGTTGGGTCGCGTGGAGTACCCGCGTTTTTCGCCGTAGCTGCGGGCAACCAGCAGGCCCTCGGCCACCGTCACCATGGTCAACGCGATCGCCGAGGGCACGAGTGCGAGCCAGGTAAGCCAGTCGAGCATGGGCCAGGTAAGGCTCGGCGCACCGGCCTCGACTGGTCCCAGCACGGACACACCCTGCTCCTGAAGCCCCGTGGTCACCACGATCACCGTCGCGCCGACCAGCACGATGAGCGCCCACGGAACCGCGCGAGCCAGGCGGCGGCCAGCCAGGAGAACGACGACTGCGCTGGCCGCGATCAGCACCGACCAGCAGTTGGTCGTCGGCAGACCCGAGATCAAACCGCTGACCTTATCGACGAATTCGCCGCCGGAATCGATCTTCACCCCGAGCATCTTGGCCAGCTGGCTGATCAGAATGTCGAACGCAAGCCCGGCGACGAATCCGATGAGGATCGGCTTCGAGAGAAAATTGGCCAAAAAGCCCAGTTTGAACACCGCCGCGAGGGCAAAGAGCACACCGCAGATGATGGCCTGCGCGAAGGCCATGGTGAGGTAGCTGGCACTACCAGCGACGGCGAGACCCCCGATGGAGGAAGCGACGAGCGCTGCCGCTGCCGCATCCGGCGACGCGACGACCTGCCGCGACGACACCAACAGCGCATAAACGACGGCCGGCACCACCAGGGCGTACAGCCCGGCGGTAGGCGGGAGTCCCGCGATCTGCGCGTACCCAATGTTGAGTGGCACCGCGATCGCAAGCAGGGTCACCCCCGCGATCGCCTCGCCGGCTGCGTTCCGCGCGGTGAGTCCCGCGAGGGGTCTCTGCATCCGTGTGCTCCGTCGGAGCCCGGGTCCAGTGCGCGCCATGCCTCAGTATCTCGATCCCTCACGGAGAGGGATAGGGAGACCGAGTGGTACTTTTCGGGTGATTTCTGGGCCACGCACAAGAGCCCGGCGCGTGCGCCGGGCTCTTTCACTTTCGTTCGTGCAGCATGCCCGCGGGCCCGCTTACTGCCTTACCCCTCGGTGATGTCGATCTCGCGGAGTAGGTCGGCGTCGATCGCGACGCGCACCTTCTCCAGCAGCGCCTCGGGTACCGGCGAATCGACGGTCAGCACGCTGAGCGCCTGGCCGCCGGCGGCGCGGCGCGCGACCTGCATGCCAGCGATGTTGATCGACGCGTCGCCGAACTCCTTGCCGTAGAGGGCGACGATGCCGGGGCGATCCGTGTAGATCATGACGATGTGGTGCTCCGAGATGGGAACCTCAACGTCGTAGCCGTTGATCGCGACGATCTTCTCCGTCTGCTTCGGTCCGGTCAGCGTTCCGGAAACGGAGATCTGCTCGCCGCCGCTTCCCGCACCGCGAATCGTGAGCAGGTTGCGGTACTCCTCACTCTCGGACTCGGTGATCAGACGCACGGCCACACCACGCTGTTCGGCCAGCAGCGGCGCGTTGACGTAGCTGACGGACTCGCTGACGACGTTGGTGAAGATGCCCTTGAGCGCAGCGAGCTTGAGCACGCTGACGTCGAGGGCCGCGATCTCACCGCTGATGACCACGTCGACGCTGACCAGCGGGCTGCTGGCGAGGGTCGAGAAGATCTGACCAAGCTTTTCCATCAGCGGGATGCCGGGGCGCACCTCAGAGGCGATGACACCACCGGCGACGTTCACTGCATCCGGAACGAGCTCACCACCGAGCGCGAGACGCACGGACTTGGCGACGGAGACGCCGGCCTTCTCCTGCGCCTCATCGGTGGATGCACCGAGGTGCGGGGTCAGCACGATGTTGTCGAGTTCCAGCAGCGGGGACTTCAGCGGCGGCTCGGACACGAACACGTCGAGACCGGCACCGGCGATGCGGTTGGTCTTGAGGGCGGCATACAGAGCGTCCTCGTCGATCAGGCCGCCGCGGGCGACGTTCACAATGAACGCGGTCGGCTTCATCATTCCGAACTGGTCGGTTGAAATCATCCCGGTCGTCTCAGGCGTTTTCGGCATGTGGATGGTGATGAAGTCGGACTGCGCCAGCAACTCGTCGAGGGTGACCTGCGTGACGCCGAGCTGCTGCGCACGGGCGCTCGTGACGTAGGGGTCGTACGCGATGACGTTCATGCCAAAGGCCTGCAGGCGCGCGGTGATCAGTGCGCCGATGCGGCCGAGGCCGATGATTCCGACGGTCTTCTCATAGAGCTCGGTGCCGGTGTACTTGGAGCGCTTCCAGGTTCCGGCGGCGAGGCTGGCGTGCGCGGCCGGGATGTAGCGGGCCATGCTGATGATGTGACCGACGGTCAGCTCGGCGGCGGAGATGATGTTGGATGTCGGGGCGTTGACGACCATCACGCCGGCAGCGGTCGCTGCCTTGATGTCAACGTTGTCGAGACCAACACCGGCGCGCGCGATCACCTTGAGGGTCTTGGAGGAGGAGATCGCTTCGGCGTCCATCTGGGTCGCGGAACGGATCAGGACTGCGTCGGCCTGGGACAGAGCTTCCAACAGCGCGGAACGGTCGGTGCCGTCCACGGAGCGGACATCGAAGTCGGGGCCGAGGGCCTCAACGGTAGCGGGCGACAGTTCTTCGGCAATCAGCACAACCGGCTTGGCCACGAGTCAAATCCTTCATTCTGGGAGGGGAAGCGCGTATGCACAACCGTGCCCACTTTAGTGCAGGCGTTCTGGGTGAGAGGCCGTCAGCTATTGGGCACAAAGGCCTGTAAGACTGGTCGGATGACTACCGCGGAGCTCGTGCAGACCGTGCTGGCGTTCGCCCTCGGCGCTCCGTTCATCGTGATGGGTGTCACCCACTTTGTCCCTGGTTCGGCGCGCACGATGGCTGCGATGATCCCGCCGGCGCTTCGGCGCAGCGGCATCCCGAACCCTCAGATCCTGGTCGCGTTCACGGGGATCTGCGAGATCGCGGGCGGGCTGGGCCTGCTGCTGCCGCCGTTTCGGGTCGCCGCGGTGATCGCGCTGGTGCTGTTTCTGATCGCCGTTTTTCCGGCGAACGTGCACGCCGCGGCGCATCCCGACCGGTTCGGACGCCTGGCGATCCCGTTCTGGCCGAGATTTGTCGGGCAGCTGGTGCTGATCGCGCTTCTGCTGGCACTGCTGCTCTGACTCGTTGTGCGCGCCCAACTCGTTGTGCGCCCAACTCGTTGTGCCGTTCGGCGCCCCGCACACTCGATTCCGTGCCGCGCGGCGCCCCGCACACCGTTAGCCGAGGGCGATGACCGACAGGCTCAGGCAGGCGAGTGCGCCGAGGCCGACGAGCAAGATCAGCGCCCGGGCGGCGACGCCGCGGCGCGCACCGACGATCAGCGCGGCGATGTACACCACGACGGGGAGGATCACTCCGGCCACGAGGAGCGTCCAGGGCGCGTTTTCGCGGCCGAGGCCCACGAGCTCGTACTGCGCGGGTAATTCGATCATCGACCGGATGGCGTCCCACAGGTAGTAGGCGTAGATGACGCCGAACAGGGCGGTGACAGCGATCGCGATCCAGCGGGAGGTGAGCTCGGAATCGGTGCGGTCAGTCATGTCAGACCCCCAGGGCGAACGGCAGAGGCAGCAGGACGATGGCGCCGAGAACCAGCAGGAGTAGCCGCAGGGAAGCCTTGCGTCCGCGCGTCAACAGCAGTGTTGCGACGAACCAGAGTGCGGGAGCGGCGACGGAGAGATACTCGCGAAGCTGCGCCATTACGACGTCGAGCGCCCCGACCGGCACCGCGATGTTGCGCGCGGCGCTGGTGAACCACCCCGCCGTGTAGAGAAGGTAGACACCCGCGAGCACACCCAGGGAGAGGAGCATCACCGAGCTCATCGCTTGCCGCTCGACGGGAGCCGCAGTCGCAGCCTCGGTGGCGGACTCGTCGTGCGGCAGCGCGTCAGTCGGGGCGGGGTCGGCGGATGTCGCGGCCGCGGCATCCGCCTCATCACGATCCGCGGGGCGGGCAGAAGACCGGTCGGGCGCGGGTGAATCGAGGTAGGTGGGGTCACCGTCGTCGCCCCAGTTGAGGGCGTCTTCATCAGGATCGCGTGCCATTGATCCAGTATCTCGCGAACGGCGCGACCCTCGTTTCTCACGACCGCGCGCACGGGGGAAACCTTCGTTTTTGGTGGAAGCTCGCGCGGCCGTTACACGCCCGTCACATCCATGATGTTGACTCGAAGGATGGACCTCATTGATGTACGCGAAATCCGGGTGCCCACCACCCGAAACGAGGTCAGGTTTGCGCCAGGAGAGATCCCGCTCGGCGGGGGAACCTGGCTGTTTTCGGAACCACAACCCGGCGTTTTCGGGCTCGTCGACCTGACCGCTCTCGGATGGGAGCCGATCACGATCACGGACGACGCCCTGATCGTGTCGGCCACCTGCACCATCGCCGAGCTGCTGCGCCTGCCCGCGCAGGAGGGGTGGGTGGCACAACCGCTGTTCGCGCAGTGCGTCAACTCGCTGCTCGCCTCCTTCAAAATCTGGAACGTCGCCACCGTCGGCGGCAACATCTGTACCTCGTTGCCCGCGGGGGCACTCATCTCCCTCGCCGCCAGCCTCGACGCCACCGCGGTGATTTGGTACGCCGGCCCGAGCGGGGAGCGGCGGATGCCCGTCTCGCAATTTGTGCTCGCGTCGCGCACCAACGAACTCGCGCCCGGCGAGGTGCTGCGGTCCATCGAATTTCCGCTCGACCACCTGCGTTCGCGCACGGGGTTCCGCCGTATCGCGTTGAATGAGCTCGGCCGCACCGGCACCCTCGTCATCGCCCGGCTCGACGAGACCGGCGAGGTGGTGTTCACCATCACCGGCGGCACCACCCGGCCGCGCCAGCTGCGCTTCGACGCGCTGCCGAGCGCCACGCAGCTGGCCGCCGCGGTCGGGTCGATCACCGAATGGTTTACCGACGCGCATGGCAGCGCGGATTGGCGGGCCGGGCAGAGCGCCCGGTTCGCGGAGGAGCTCCGGATCGAGCTCGGAGGCACATCATGAGTACCAACCCAGTAAACCCCGTCACCCCGGTCAACCCCGTCACCCAGGCCCTCACGTTCGAGATCAACGGTGAGCCGGTAACCGCCGCCCCGCAACCGGGACAGGTGCTGCGGTCTCTGCTGCGCGACCTCGACCACTTCGAGGTGAAGAAGGGCTGCGACTCGGGCGACTGCGGCGCGTGCTCGGTGCTGCTCGAGGGCGAGCCGATCCACTCGTGCATCTACCCGGCATCCCGCCTCGAGGGAGCGCATGTCACCACCGTCGCGGGCCTCGGCACCCCGGAGCACCCCCACCCGCTGCAGCAGAGCTTTGTCGACGCGGCCGGGTTTCAGTGCGGCTTCTGCACCGCGGGCATGATCGTCACGGCATCCACCCTCACAGAAAATGACAAAGCCGACCTGCCCCGCCTGATGAAGGGCAATCTCTGCCGCTGCACCGGCTACCGCTCGATCAAGGACGCCATCTGCGGCGTGAGCAACACCGACCGCCCGGCCGATGGCGCATCGGCGGGCAGCTCGGTTCGCGCGCCCGCGGGCCTGCGGGTCGCCACCGGAACAGAGCCGTATACGTTGGATGTCACGGCCACGGGCCTGCTCCACCTCGCAGTTCTCGGTAGTCCACACCCGCACGCGCGCATCGTCTCGATCGACACCAGCGCCGCGCTCGCCCTCGACGGCGTGCATGCCGTACTCACCCACCGGGATTCGCCCGCAACGCTCTTCTCCACCGGACGCCACGAGCACCGCACCGACGACCCCGACGACTCGCTCGTGCTCGACCCGGTGTTGCGCTTCCGTGGCCAGCGGGTTGCTGCGGTCGTCGCCGAGACCGTCGCGATCGCCCAGCGCGCGCTGCGCTCGATCGTTGTGGAGTACGAGGTGCTTCCCGCGGTCTTCGACGCCGACCTGGCCCGCTCCCCCGGATCCCCCTTGTTGCACGGCGAGAAGAGCGCCGCCGAGTCCCGCATCTCCGCGCCCGAGCGCAACACCATTGCTCAATTGCACGGTGAGATGGGAGATGTGGATGCTGCGCTGGCAGCTGCGGACGAGGTAGTCAGCGGAACCTGGAACACCCAGCGGGTCAGCCACGCCTCGCTCGAGACCCACGCCACCCGCGGCTGGCTCGACAAGGACGGCCGGCTCGTGCTGCGCACCTCCAGCCAGGTGCCGTACCTCGTGCGCGACGAGCTGTGCCACATCTTCGGTCTCGACACCGAACGCGTGCGGGTCTTCACCGCGCGGGTCGGTGGCGGGTTCGGGGGCAAGCAGGAGCTGCTCACCGAAGACCTCGTCACCCTCGCCGTGCTCGCCACCGGGCAGGCCGTGCAATACGAGTTCACCCGCGAAGACGAGTTCACCATCGCCCCCACCCGGCACCCGGTGCGTCTAAACGTGACCGTCGGCGCCACCGCGGACGGCACGCTCACCGCCCTCGCCGTGGACGAGTTGATGGACGCGGGCGCCTACGGCAACCACAGCATCGGCGTGATGTTCCACGGCGTCAGCGAATCGCTCTCCATCTATCGCTGTGCGAACAAACGCGTCGACGCCGAGTCGGTCTACACGAACAACCTGCCGTCGGGGGCGTTCCGCGGCTACGGCCTCGGGCAGGTGGTCTTCGCGGTTGAGTCGGCCATGGACGAACTCGCCCGCAAGCTCGGCATCGACCCGTTCGAGTTCCGCCGTCGCAATTCCATCGTGCCGGGAGATCCGATCGTCGTCACCGATCCGCACGAAGAGAGCGACCTGCTGTACGGCAGCTACGGCCTGGACCAGTGCCTCGACCTCGCCGAGGCCGCACTGCTGCGCGGCAACGGCGCGTCGGCGCCGGAGGGCTGGCCGGTCGGAACCGGCATGGCGATGGCGATGATCGCGTCGCTTCCCCCGCGCGGGCACTTCGCCGAAACCACCATCGAGCTGCTGCCCACCGGGCGCTACTCGATCAGCGTGGGCACCGCGGAGTTCGGCAACGGCACCACCACCGTGCACGCCCAACTCGCGGCCACCGCGCTGAACACCACGGCCGACCGCATGCACATCCACCAGTCCGACACCGACGTCGTCGGCTACGACACGGGCGCGTTCGGTTCCGCCGGTGTGGTGGTGGCCGGCAAGGCGCTGTACTCGGGCGCCAGGCTGCTGGCCGCGCGGATGGTTGAGCGTGCGGCGTCGCTCGGCTTCGCGGGAGGTTCGGTTGTGCCCGAGGGAGTGCGGGTCGGGGAGCGCGTGATCGCGGCATCCACTCTTCTCGAAAATGGACCGCTGCTGGCCGCCGGACGCCATGACGGAACGCCCCGGTCAATCGCGTTCAACGTGCACGCGTTTCGGGTGGCGGTCAATCCGGCCAGCGGCGAGGTGCGCATTCTGCAGTCGATCCAGTCGGCGGACGCCGGCACCGTGCTGAACCCGGAGCAGCTGCGCGGGCAGATCGAGGGCGGCACGGCCCAGGCGATCGGCTCGTCGCTGTACGAGGAGATGACGCTCGACGGCGAGGGACGGGTGCTGACGAAGGCGTTCCGCAACTATCGCGTGCCGCAGATGGCCGACATCCCCGACACCGAGGTGTATTTCGCGTCCACCCACGATGACCTCGGGCCGCTGGGCGCGAAGTCGATGAGTGAGGCGCCGTACAACCCGGTTGCCCCGGCGCTCGCGAACGCGATCCGGGACGCGCTGGGCCTGCGCCCGCAGGAGCTGCCCATGTCGCGCGACCGGCTGTGGCGGATGGTGGAGCGGGCGCGGGCGAGCACGATTCGGCGCGCCTAGCCGCTCGCGACGGTAGTTAGCTGCTCGGCGCGGTAGAAACCTCAGCCCTCTAACGCTCCGCGCGGTAGAAACCCACCCGGCGCGGTAGAAACAACTACCGCATCGAGTCGGTTTCTACCGCGGCGAGCACTTGGGTTGCAGCTAAGTACCGCGGCGAGCACTTTTCTACCGCCGCGAGCGGGTACTCGAGCGCCGGACGCGGGCTACGCCGTGACGCGGTGGATGGACCCGCGGGTAGACATCAGCGGCACGCCCGGCTTCGCCGCGCGCGCAGCGATCACCTCAGCAAGGATCGACACCGCGGTTTCCTCCGGGGTGCTCGCGCCAAGGTCCAGTCCGATCGGCGAGTGCAGGCGCGCTAGTGACTCTTCGGCGACGCCCCGCTCGCGCAGTTCGTCAAACCGACGGTCCGAGGTGCGGCGGGAACCCATCGCACCGACGTATCCGACACCCCGCTGCAGCGCCAGCTCAACCAGATCGGCGTCGAACCGGTCGTCGTGGCTGAGCACGCAGATCACGGTGCGTTCGTCGGTCTCGGTCTCCGCGAGGTAGTGCGGCGGCCAGGCCACCACCACCTCGACATCCGGAAACCGCGTCGGCGTCGCGAACAGCGGCCGCGGATCGCACACCGTCACCCGGTAGCCGAGCACCACGGCGGCCCGGCTCAACGCCGCCGAATACTCCATCGCCCCGAAGATGATCATGCGGGCCGGAGACGCCGCGATCTCGAAGAACGTCTCGAGTAGCTCGCCCTCGCAGTCGATCATGCTGAGCGTGTTGACTCCATTGAGCATGCGGGATGCCAGCTCCGCCTCGATCCGGGATGCAAAACGGTCGTCGGAGCCACCAACAACAACGCTCACCCCATTCGCAGCGCGCGAGTTCCCGGAGCCGACGACACTGGTGCTGACGGGGTCTCCGCTCTCGGTGTCGACTACGCGTGCGTAGCCGACGACACTGGCGATTCCCGCGGCGTCCCCGCGAACCGCCGCGGCCAGCTGTCGCGCGACGACCGAATCGGGAGTCACCAGTTGCACGTGGATGCGCAGTTGGCCGCCACAGGTGAGTCCCACTTCGAACGCGGTTTCGTCGCTCACGCCGTATTCGACGGTCCGCGACATCCCATCATGTAAGACTTCGTCGCAGACGCCGACTACTGCCCCCTCGACGCAGCCTCCCGCGATGGACCCGAGTACCGCTTCGCCGTCGTAAGCCATCGAGGTTCCGACCGTGCGCGGGGCGCTGCCATCGATCGACACGGCGGTGGCGACGGCGAGGGTTTGGCCGCACTCCAGGGCAGCGAGCAGGCGGTCGGCAATCTCGAACATGCTCTCAGCCTTTCACAGCGGAACCGGTCTCGCTGACTTGCGCATTCCGGTGGCGACAAGCTGCCGCTACCCTCGCCGCACGCACCCTGACGATCAGAACACGAAGTTCGTTGGGTAGCTGTCTGACCAGCCACACGACAGACTTTTGTCATGACGGAGAGCGCACGAATCGAGACGGCGAGCCGGCGTGCACTGCGGGGAACGCTGGCGCTCGGGGCAGCCCTCGCGCTTGGAGGGTGCGCGTACCTCACCGGTGTTGACCCGATTGCCTGTCCGGCGATCGGCTGGACGAACAAGGTCTCGGTCGAGATCGTCGGCCCCGCCGACGGTATTGACGATGTGCGCCTCTGCGTCGACGAGGTGTGCACAGCGGGGCCAACCTTGCCTTCTGACAGTCCTCCCGTCGTCGTAAACACCTTTGCCCCCAGCGATTCAGCGACGTTCACTCCCTCACCTGAGCAGTCTGTGATCGCCTACGGATTCGCCTCAAGGATCGACGACGACACCTGGAGCATCGCCGTCGACATGTCGTCTCCCGACGACGTCACGGTTCAGGCGCTGTCTGCAGACGGAGTGGTGGTGGCCGAAACTGTCGCCGAGCTTGAGTGGACGCGTGTCGGCGGGTCCGCGGAATGCGGTGGTCCGGGCGCCGCCGGTCCGGTCGAGCTCGTCATCGAGAGGTAGCGCGCTATGAGACGGGATTCGCTATCGCACGGGAGTGGCCGAGTGTCCGCGGCGCTCCTTCCGGCGCTCGTCGTGACGATTGGGTTGGCTGGTTGCGCGTACCCGCGGGCGTGCCCGGAGATGGGATGGGTCAATACCCTCGAGATCGAGCTGGCCGGCCCCACCGACGCCGTGGACCTGGTGCGGCTCTGTGTTGATGGTGAGTGCGCCGGGCTGGATAGCAGGCAGCTCGACGAGAACACGTGGGAAGTGCCCGTGAGCATGGGGATGAGCACACCGACACCCGTCACGATTCAGGCGCTGTCTGGCGAGGGTGTCGTGATTGCCGAAGCCGTCACCGACATCGACTGGACGCGAGCGGACGCGACGGACGCGTGCGGCGGTCCAAGCGCCGCGACCGTCGGCCTTGCCCTCTAGCTGTATCCGCAAGTCGGGGTGAATCACTCAGTGTTAGGAACTAGTAAGGATCTCATCAAATAAATGTGTGTTTTACTCATTATGTGACTACTGCCCGCCGCATTGTCGCCTTCACCGCTGTAGCCGTGAGCGCGTTCGCCCTCCTTCTAATCTCCCCGGCTGAGGCCTTTGAGTCCCCCAGTCGTGCTTGTACGACGTCGCCACGACACGACCGGATGCTTCGACGCCACCCTCGACCCCCGAGAGCAGATCGAGCTCAGCACGGGCACGGAACTGGTCGCCGTGACCACCAGCGCGCTGGGGCGGGGATGAGTACGCCGCTGACGTCGAAGAAATCACACAAATACTTGAGGACAAGCCGCCATAGGTTCGAAGTTGGTAACCAACGGTGAAGCCTCATAAGGACGCACGGCGGCGGCTCGGGTACGCACTCGGCGCGCTGCCGGGCATCGTCGCTCATCTTCTTCTATCCGCTGCCGCGTGGACATTCATCCAGCTGAGTTCAATGATGGTGGCAAGGTGCGGTACGAGTATTCCCTGCGACTCGACGCTCTTTTTCGTGTCGGCGAATGGGATCGAACCACTCCTGATTGTGGTGTGGGCGATCACCGCTGTGCTCGCGATCGCTCGGCCGCTGGCACGGGGTCTCAGCCCGTGGCCCGTTGTTGGCATCGGGGCCGGTGCCTCCATCCTTTTCACTGGACTGGCCTACCTGATGCTCCTTATCGCGGTGAGACTCCTGTGACGCAGGCATGTCGAACTCGCCGTTGGTGAGAACGTGGGCGCGTCCCCCGACATCCGGTGCGCTGTGGAGCGCGGCGTTGTCGCCGTACCTGGAGTCGATCAGGGCGGTGCCGCCGCTCAGGAGCGGAGGGTTCCCCGTCGAGCCCGGGCGACGATGCGCTCCACCAGCTGCGGATCGCCCGGTGCCCACACGAGGCGCGGGCGAATCGCGACGATTAGCGGCCGGAAAACGGCCCCCGCAGCGCCGCCCACTGCAGCAGCATGATCGTTTTGCCGTCGACGATCCGGCCATCGCCAATCATGGCGAGCGCGTCAGCAAAACCGAGTTCGAGCACCTCGATGTCTTCGCCCTCCTCGTCCAGTCCCCCGCCCTCGCTCGTGCGGTCGGCCGGTGTGTAGGGCGCGGCGTAGAAGTGGAGTCGCTCGGTGACAGATCCCGGGCTCATGTAGGCGTCGAACACGTGCTCGAGCGGCCCGACATCCACTCCGAGTTCCTCGCTGGCCTCACGGCGGATGGCTGCCTCCGGGGCATCCCCATCGAGAAGACCGGCCGCCGTCTCGACGAGCATGCCGTCCGGGTGGTCGTTCACGTAGGCCGGAAATCGGAACTGCCGGGTGAGCAGAACGGTGGAGCGTTGCGCGTCGTAAAGCAGGATCGTCGCTCCGTTGCCGCGGTCGTAGGTCTCACGCTGCTGGGTCGACCATTGCCCGTTCTGCGAGCGGTAGTCGAACGAGGTGCGGCGCAGCACTTGCCAGCCGCGCGATGTCACCTCGACGTCGCGGACGACCACGTTGGGGTTGCGATTCAGGTCGCGTCCGGTGAGATGGAGGCCGGTGCGTCCCCGGTGGTCGGGCAGGTCAGCGCCGGGCAAAGCGTTCGGGGTCGGGGTCGGGGTCGCGTTAGTGCTCGCGCTCGCGCTCGCGCTCGCGTCGAGAGAATCTGTCATGCCTCCATCATGGCGCGGTCACGCCGGGGCACTCCGGCGACATCCCTCCGTTAGAGTCAGCGGCATGACACAGGCGCAAACGCTCGCCGAACGACTAGCTCTTCTGGCCTGCCGCACGGACAACCATAAGATTCGCTCCCCGTTCTCAAGTCAGACGGGCAACTTCGACTACACCCTCCAGGCGGCGCTGGTAGTAGAACTCATCGAACGCGGACGCGTCGCAGTTGTGTCGAAGCGCGGACCGTTCGGCGGTGAGAAGTTCACGCTCGAACAGTCCGGGTTCGAACCCACCGGTAACGCGCCTCTCGACAGCCTGCTCGCCCGCGTCGCTGACCCCAAAAACACCAGGAAGTCGCTCCAGAACTGGCTTATGTACAGTTCGACTAGACAGACGATCATCGAGGATCTGGCCGAGCGTGGAATCGTCACCGTGCACCATGAGGGGTCCGGTCTCTTAGCGAAAACGCGAGTCCGGCCGGCCGACCCTGCCACTCACGACGCAATCCGCGACGAATTCGAGGACGTCTTCCTCCGCGACCGGGAACCATCACGGCCCGACCTGCTCACCGCCGCACTCCTCGCGAGCGGTGAGACCTGGGAGTATGTCGAACCGCTGGAGGGTACGCCTGGAATGGCTCACTTCTTCGAACGGCTAATCGAACTCTCCAACCGGTACGGACCGAAATGGACTTCGCCCGATGCACAGCAGGACACGCGGAGTGTGAGCCGCGTCCTCAACGCGCTCGGGCGCGCCAATGCGCCAAGCGGCTGACCGAGGTCACACCACGGCAACCCGCGCGGACGCGAACCAGCACCAGGGAGCGCGCGGGCCGCTCATTTCCAGCCAGTGTTGACCGCGGGATGGCGTAGGGAGTGACGCGTGCGCAGCCGATTTGCCTCAGTGGTGCCGGTCTCTGCGAGATCTTCGCCATCTGCTTGCAACGTAATGTCGGTGAGAACTTTCTGGAGCGCTGCCATTGCTTGCCGAGCAACTCGGGCGGGGTCGGCTGCCTTCATCGCGTCATTAAAGACTTCCACGCCGATTGGTCCTGCATAACCGACGCAGAGCAGGCGGGACAGAATCGAACGGAGGTCGAAGATCCCTGTCCCGGGAAGCAACCTGCGGTGCCGCGCTACCTCGATGAGCATCCCCGCAGGAACCGGGCCGGGCAAATCGGAGAGCTGAACGAGGAAGATTTTCTCCACCGGGATGCCATCCAGATCGGATTCGTCTCGGTGTAGAACGTGAATGTGGAAGGAGTCCACGACGACTCCGAGATTGTCGCGGTTCGCCTCGCGGACGCTTGCCCACGCATCGACGAGGGTGGAGTTTCTGAAACTCCACGACAAACTCTCGTAGCCGACCCGTAGCTGCCGTTTCGCTGCTTCATCGCTTAGCCACTGGAGGTCTTCGACAATCCGCGTGCGAATGCTGCGGGGGTCGGTGGATGCCGCGACCAATACGAGCGGAGCCGCGCACTCGACGGCTGAGTCGAGAAAGCGCAGCGCCTCACGGCGTTTCGATGCTCGCAGGTCGTCGGGAGCTCCGTCAAAATCCCGCAGCACCTGAAGATCCGCCAGTCCGAGGGACTGCTCAGCAAGCAAACCCCGAAGCTTCCGAGAACCGCCCGGAAACAAACGGTGATCTTCACGCCACAACTCGACCTGGTCGAAACCAGCGACGCTTGCAGCACGGATTTTGTCTGCCGTGGTCCCGCCCAGCAACACCGTGTTGATGAATAAGGGGTTCTGCTCGAATGGTGATCGCATGACAGTTCCTTTGCTAGACGGACGGGCGAAGTAGCAGTCTTTTGCAGAAGTTCCACGGAATCGGGCGGTTGTCATCGCCGCCGTTGGGGGCGGCGGAACCAACATGCTAGTGCGGCCGCCGCCCTCAACCTCCCCCCTAAACGGGGGTCTTTTATGCCCTGCAGTGTTGTGGTTATTTTGTCGTCCGCGCATAGCTCAAGCGCTTCCCGTGCTCGTCATCTACGAAGGGATCCCCCGCTTGATGCCCTCAGACGTCGCGAAATCGCCTGCGCAGTGCACGAAAACATCTCCCGGTGTTTCTCAAGCTGTGGTGAGTTCGCTTGCCCTGCCGGATCCGGCCGCGTCCATGCTCGGTCGCTGGCTGGAGGTGGTTGCGGCGGTACCCCATGCGCTCGCGATTGAAGGCGACGGGGTCCGATTCACGTTTGCGGAAGCGGACGCCCTCAGTGACATCGTGGCAAAAAATACGCGCCACGCAGTGCCCGACGATGGGCAGCCGCTCGGGGCGATGATGGGCCACGACGCATCCGCAGTGATTGTGGCAATAGCGATGCTGAAAATTGGACGCCCCCTGGTCATGCTCGACCCACACCTTCCCGCGGAACGTCTTCGTACGATCGTGAATCTTGTGGGGATGTCGTCTGCCGTGGTTGCACGCCAGCACGCAGGCGCTGCTGCTCAGCTAGATGACTGTCTGACCAACGTGGTTGCCTACGACTCCCTCGTCTCCTTCAAGGCGGCTGAGCACGCACGCGACGAGGTCGACTCCTCGCTGGAGCTGGAGTTGGAGCGAGGACGAGCGGCTCGAGGGCAGGACATCTTCACGATCGTCTTCACGTCCGGGTCCACGGGTGCACCGAAAGGGGTCTCGACCACTCAGGATGTTGTCCTGTCGGACGTCGTGACTTTCCATGAACGGCTCGGGTTCGATGTGCAGGACCGTGTCCTTATGACCCTTCCGCTGGGATACTCGGCCGGTACCTGTGCATTGTGGGCGGCGCTGCTCAACGGCGCGAGCGTGTGGTGTCTGGATTCTCGCGACAAGGGCGTTGCCGCTGTCGTTTCCTACATTCGCAAGAACAGCCTGTCGGTCATTTTGTGCACTCCACACCTCATGCGTGCCATCGCATCGGGGATGCCCCCGCTCGCGTCTCTGCCCTCCGTACGCGTCGCCGCCACGGTCGGGGAGGCCGTCCACGGCCGCGACCTCCGAGCAATACGGGAGCATCTTGGGGCCACTGCGGTGCTGGCAAACTGGGCCGGCTCATCCGAGACGGGGATGATCGCGTTGCATACGATCACGGGTGACGAAGCTATCCCTGATTGTTCGTTGCCTGCGGGGCAGGTAGTCGACTTGAAAGTCGTCACTCTTGTCGGCGAGGACGGATCACCCGTCAAACAAGGCGAGGTAGGTTCCGTCGTCGTGACAAGCGACTACACCTCGACAGGGTATTGGGGCAATGAGGCGCAGACTGCTGAGCGGTTTTCGGTGGACGTGAACGGCGTTCGGGTCTACCGGCTGGGCGATCGCGGTCGCTTCGATGGGCGGGGCCACCTCACGCTCCTCGGCCGTGCTGATGCAGCGGTGAAAATTCGTGGCTACCTGGTTGAACCTAGTGAGACGGAAGCTGCCCTTCTCTCCCTCGACACGGTCGAAGAAGCGGCTGTCATGGCCAACAACCACGATGGCGTTTCTCGCTTGGTTGCCTATGTGGTCCCGTCGGCTGGTCTCATTCCGCCATCAAACGCCGCGTTGCGCAAGGAGCTTCGAGGGCGCCTCCCCGAGTACATGGTCCCTTCCGAGATTCTGCAACTAGGCGCCCTGCCACGGACGGAACGCGGCAAGGTTGACCGGCGAAGTCTGCCCGCGGTCCCTGCGCGTCATCGGCAGCTGGGCCTGTCGGCGCAGGAGGCGGAGATCGCGGCCATCTGGGAAAAGCTCCTGGCCCTGCCTTTCGTCAATAAAGACGATGACTTCCTCGCCCTCGGCGCGGACTCTCTCAGCGTTGAGGAGCTACTCGCCGTGGTCGAAGACCGCTACCGGCTTTCTCTGCGCTCCACAGACCTGATGAATAACCCCACTTTGGAGCAGTTCGCCCGGCTGATCGCGGGAAACGCCGAGGCATCGCCGTCCCATCCCGACGTGGTGCACTTGAGTGCAGGCGGCGGCAATGAACCGTTGTTCTGCTTCGCTGGCGCAGGCGCCCTGGGACTTCAGTTCCGGCCACTCGCCCGGCACTTCCCCGAACGAGACGTGTACGCCTTTCAAGCGCACGGCCTGGAAGAACGAGCAATGCCCGACCGAACCGTCACCGACCATGCGCGTCGATACCTCGAATTCATCAGGACTACAAAACCACATGGGCCCTACCTTCTCGCCGGGCACTCGTTCGGCGGCCTGGTGGCCCTCGAGGTGGCGCACCTCCTCGCCGAGGCTGGCGAGGAAGTTGAACTTGTCGCACTGATCGACACCTACCTTCCGGGCACCGAGGAGGCAGCCGCCGATGATACTCCCGCGAGTGACGCGCACGGAGTTCCTACCGCGCCGCACCGAAGCACGGAGAGGTTGCTGTTCGGGCTGAAGGATTTCGGCCGCCATGCGCGCTCGTACCTGCTCGGTTTGACGACCTTCCGCGGCGAGCTCCAGTTCCAGGCGTTTTTCGACTTCACCCTGCGGGTGGCCCGAAAGTATCGGGTCAGGCCCTACGCGGGCCGAGTCCTTCTGGTCCACGCGGAGGACAACCCCGACGGCCCAGACCAGTGGTCCGCGTCTCTCGCAAGCGCCGTCGAATTCGAGCGGGTAGCCGCGCTACACGAACCTATCCTCCGAGAACCCTATGCAACAGAACTCGCCCGCCACCTAAGGAAGTCCATCACCGCCGGGCGAGCACAGTAGTGGTTCCGCGTCGCACGGCTGCCCTGGTGGCCATCGGAATCGTCGTCGTGGCGGGTGTGGTCGGTACGTTCGTCCTCGTGAGCTCATTGCGGGGCGCGGGGCCGCCCTCGACACCGCCCGGCGGGTCATCCGGGGACGACGATCCACGCAGCTGCGCCGCCACGGCCGGCAGCTCGCGCTTCGACACCGAGTTCACCGGCGCCGACGGACAACCCATTCCGTACAGCGTCAGCCTGCCCGCGGACTATTACACCGAGTGCCGGGAGTACCCCGTGCTGTTCGCGCTGCACGGGCGCGACCAGAGCAACGCGACCTTCCTCCCCCAGGCCGAGGAGCTGCGCGGGGCCGTCGACGCCGGGGTGCTCGACGACGTCGTGATCGTCACCCCGGACAGCGACCTTGACGGGCGCTGGGAGGGCCAGTACGACACCGCGTTCATTGACGAGCTCATCCCACACGTCGAGCAGACCTACCGCGTGCAGACAGGCTCGGCCCACCGGCTGCTCGTCGGCTGGTCGATGGGCGGCCACGGTGCCTTCCGGTTCGGCATCCAGCACCCGGAGGTGTTCGCGGCCGTGTGGGCCGTGGACGGGGCCATGAGCCGCGAGCCCGCCGAGTACCTGGAGTTTTTGGACCGCGTGGGCACAGACGAACCAAAGATCATCAGCGTCGGGGGAAACCTCAACGGCGACCGGGTGGAGCAGGTGATCGACTTGTTCGCCAAGCAGGGGGTCACGTTCCCCTACGAGCGCCTCCCCCTCGACCACGAGTTCACGCTCTTCGTGCAGGCCGACCGCGACGCCGGTTGGCCGACCATGACCTGGATGGACGCCCAGCTGGGCCAGACCCCCTGACCGGGCTGTTCCCGTCCCGTCCCGTCTTCGGTGCCGGCGCGTCAGGGCAGGGGCGGCGTGGCGGGCTCCGCGGGCACACGCGGACGCGACACCAGCACCGGGCACCCCGCGTGCCGCACACACTGGTCGCTAACCGACCCGAGCATGAGGCTCGCGAACCCGCCACGACCACGCGACCCGACCACGAGCATCCGGGCGCCCTTCGAGAGCTTCAGCAGGGCGTTGGCCGCCTGCCCGAGGGTGGAGTAGTAGTGCACTTCGGCTGCGGGATGTCGGTCGACAAAGCGACGCGTCTCCGTGATGAGATTCGCGCGGATCAACGTCGAAACCTCGTCGAAAGTCGACACGTAGCCATGGGAGAAAAGCGCCCCATGAGGTGCGGAGTCGACCGTCCACGAGCGCATGATGAGCAGAGGGATCGCCATCTTCTCCGAGATCTCCAGTGCCAACTCCAGCGCGCTGTCCGAACTGGGCGAGCCATCGTGGCCGACCACGACGCGATCGACTGAGGTGCCTTCGCCCGCGGTTGATTCGTCCGGGGAGTCCGCACTCGAGACCTTGGAACTGCCGGTTGTCGCACTCGACGCACTCGACGAGCCTGGCGACTCGGACGAGCCGGATGAGCCAGCCGGGTCGTCGGGAGTAGTGGCATCTGGTTGGGACATCCGGTCCTCGCAAATAGTGTGACGTCACTGTCGGGAATTGCCTTGTTCCAGCATTCCAGCCGCCGTTCGAAATGTCACGGGGCCCGGAAGCGCCTGAAGATGCTAGAAACGCTCTATGACTGAACCCGCCGATCTCCGCGTCATGTGGGACGCCCGCTACGCCGCCGCGGCGGGCTCCGCCGACTCCGTGTGGTCGATATCGCCAAACGACTGGGTCGCGGCGACCGTCGGTCCGCTCACGCCCGGCACCGCAGTCGACCTCGGCTGCGGCGAGGGGCGCAATGCCATCTGGCTCGCATCTCGAGGCTGGACGACCACGGGAGTCGACTTCTCTTCCGCCGGGATCGACGTCGCACGGGCGCGTTCACAACGAGCTGGGGTGGACGTCGACTGGCAGGTTGCCGACGCCACCACGTGGCGTGCGCCGAAGCCAGTCGACCTTGTCGTGATTGCCTACCTCCACCTCACTGAGCCTGAGCTGCGCCGCGCGATCACGGGCGCCGTAGCCTCACTCGCCCCGGGAGGACACCTCGTGGTCATCGGGCACGATCGCACCAACATCATCGACGGCGTCGGCGGACCGCAGCGCGCCGACATCCTCTACACACCGGAGCTACTCGCCGATGCCGTAGCGGGGCTGACGATCACGACGTGCGAACGAGTTCTGCGCCCGGTCGAGACCGCCGACGGGACGAGAAACGCCATCGACGCGGTTCTGATAGCGCGCACGTAGGCGCCGCTGTTCGATTGAAGCGGCCATTGCTGCCTGCTCCCGTTCTGGTTCGACCGGAGGACCGCACGCTTGCAGCCAGCACGTGTGGCTACTCACGTCGAGGTCCTGTTTCCGGTCGGTGATTGCTGGAGCGTCGATACGGGGATGCAGCCGATAAATGTTGACACCGCGACCCCGGAGTGTCCCATATCCATCAGTGAGTACTGGCATCGCGGCAGGAGGTTATGCGACGTAGTTATGAGAATCGCCGCACCACAAGAAACCGGCCGTTCGGAGCTAGTCCCTGTCAAGGCTCCGAGACATCGCGTATCCCAAGAGATACGAGACGCATCAGCGAGCGCGAGCTGGAACTTCTGTCGCGACAATTACACCGCGAAGGCGGCGACAAGTACGACGCGATCTAGACGAACCGCTCGCCGCGATCAAGCACGGCGCTCTCATAGGACATAACGATGCGTCGAGCATGCGAATTCACGTGCAGCGTGCGGCTAACTCGTACGATCGCTTGTCATCGACGTATCGATGCGTTTGCTCAGTGGCGGCGGCGCCAAACCCGGGCCATTCCCACGATCCCCACAACTGCGATGAGGACAGCGAGTACCCCCAGTGCGATCGAGGTTCCGTCCGCGCCAGATCGAGAAAATGCAATAGCCGCCCCGATCGAACCTGTACTGACTAAGGGAATCCAGGGAACGTAAGCGGCAGCCTTCGTGCGAGAATCTGGTTCATTCATTTGTACAGGATGCCTTTCATGAAAAATGCTGATCAAGATGGCGCCCTCGCGACGCCCGCCGTTCATAGAGCGGCGCGTTGGGCGCGCCTTGTCGATGCCCTTCGAGGGATGTCTGCGTCCTGAATAGCGGGATTTCTTAGCGGCTACGTGTCATCCTTGAGAAGAATGTTTCGCGCCATGACGCATAGCGAGTACCCGAGAGATAGTATCCGGAGGCAGTTATGCTCCCGAGGTCCTAACTACCCAGGACCATAGTCAAAGCTTGCGATGATCACCGCTCAGTACGCGATCAGACCCACGTAGAGAGGCCCATCATTCAACTGAGGCCCGACTAGGTCTCGTCACCAAATGTTGGCTCGCGTTTGGCGCTCGTGGACTTGTTGCGCGCTTTCTTGAAGTTCCGTACGTACAGTAGGACGCCGACGGCAAGCAAGATGACTCCTCCTGCACTGTAGATTCCGGCGCCCCACTGTTCGCGGACAAGCACACGGAAGCCGGTCACCAGCCCGAAGATGCCCAGTGCAATCAGAGCTGTCGCGATCTTGCGCGTCATCGGTGTGGCCTATCGTCGTCGCATGCAGGTGAGCTGTCTTGGGCTTTCCCCGTAACCCTAGCCATCGATCGCGATACTAATCGCTTCACCGACTATCGTCGCAAATCCTGCACAGATGGGATAGGAAACGGCAAGAGCAATCCCGCCCGAACTGCCTGCCGTCACGCCCAGACAGGCACCTTCTAGGACGCCTCCGATAAGGAAATCCGCGAGCTCCCTATCCGAGTAGCTTGTGAGCAGGTCTGCAATATCCCAACCGTTGCGGAACGCGTCGACCAATACTTCAATTCCCTTAACCGTTGACGTGCCAGCTGTTCGATAACGATCAATTCCGGCTGAGCCGATCGCGTTAGAGGTTTTCGACAGTTCTGAACCACGCAGGACACCACACGGCATTAGGTACGATGGAATCACGAAGGGGAGTAGTTCCCGACCCGCCTCGATATTTGGGGCGCGGAGGTACGTCGACATACTGGTGATTTTTCACCCGGCGTGCCACCCGGTTATTGACGGGCGAACGAGACCTTCGGCATCCATCAATGCCGAACGCACCCTTCTCTGCGGTTCGGCCTGTCGCATGAAAGGCCAATCCGCCATGACCTTCTGGGCCCTCTTTCTTATTGCTCTCGGTGTCTCCGCAGACGCCTTCGCTGTTGCGCTCACCAAGGGCCTGCACATGCGTAAATTCAATCTTCGGAACGCTTCGATCATTGCCTTTACATTTGGTCTGTTCCAAGCTCTCATGCCACTTCTCGGCTGGTTCTTGGGCAGCCAGTTCGCTCGGTACATCACCGGAATCGACCACTGGATCGCGTTCGGTCTTCTCCTTCTCGTCGGCGGCAAAATGCTCTGGGAGGCCTTTTCCACTCATGTAGACACCGGTCGGGACTTTGACCGCCTGCACATTCGCGAGCTCCTGGTGCTGGCCCTTGCTACCAGCATCGACGCACTCGCCGTCGGCATCACCCTCGCCTTCGTCCCCGTCTCGATCATCGGCGCAGTCTCCCTGATCGGAGCGACGACCCTGGTACTCGCCTTCCTCGGCGTAGTCATCGGCCGACGCGTTGGAGCACGGCTGGGCAAGCCAGCAGAAGTAGCCGGCGGGATCGTGCTCATCCTCATCGGCACACGGATCCTGCTAGACCACCTGGGCATCTGGTGAACCAACTCCCCGCTCACTGAGCCTGCGCTCAACCATATCCAGTGACACCATCACAGGTGCTCAGTGGCCGTGCCGATGGTGGCTGTCGGGGTAGTGCTCGTGGGTGTGGGTGATCGGCTCGTGGGTGTGTTCGTGCTTATGCAACCCGTTCGCGCCGACCTCCTGGCCGGGCTCGTGGGCGTGCTGGTGGTGCTCATCGTGGGCGTGCCAGTGGTCGTGGGTGATCGCGTCGTGGGTGTGCTCGTGCTCGTGCCGCTCCGTGAGGTGCAGCCAGACGCCTACCGCCATAAGGAGGCCGGCGACGATGACGGGCCAGCTGATCGGGTCACCGAGCGTGATCGCGAGCAGCGCGCCGAAGAAGGGGGCGATCGAGTAGTACGCGCCAGCTCGAGCGGTGCCGACATGGCGCATGGCGATGATGAACAGCACGAGACTGATGCCGTAGGCAAACAGCCCAACGATCATCGCGGATGCGATGTTGAATGCGCCCGGGAGCTGCGCGCCAAGCGAGAACGCGAGGATGAGGTTCACGGGGCCGGCGACGCCGCCTTTGACGGCGGCGAGCCAGGTAGCGTCGTTGAGCGCGATCTTCCGCGTGAGGTTGTTGTCGAGGCCCCAGCTCAGGCAGGCGCCGACGATCGCAAGCGATGGCCAGGGGCTGCCGAAGTTGGCGCCGGAGGGGATGCTGAGAACGATCGCGCCGGCGACGATGGCGAGCATGCCGAGGGCGATGCGCCGATCGAAGTTCTCTTTGAACACGAACCAGGCAAGCGCCGCGGTGAAGACCCCTTCCGCGTTCAGCAGCAGCGAGGCTCCGGATGCGGGCATGTTGGACAGACCCAGCATCAGCAGCACGGGGCCGGCAACGCCACCGAAGAACACAGCCCCGACTAGCGGCGGGACCTCGGGACGGGTGATGTGCACGCGGGGCGCGCGCCGGATGAGCCTGTAGAGACCCAAGCCCAGCCCGGAGCCGCAGTAGAGCAGCCCGGCGAGCAGCCACGGGCTCACCTCGTTGTCGAGCAGCAGCTTGGCTAACGGAGTGCCGGCACCGAACAGCACAGCCGACACCAAGGCGGCCTGGACGCCCTTGTTCCTGAAAGTGCGCAGCATCAAAAGGCCACCGATGCGTCGTGCTGGTGGTGAGCCGGCGTGCTGGTCAATGAGTGCTCGGCTTGGAAAATGGCGTCGCTGACCAGGCGGCTCGCGTGCTCGTTGGCGAGCCGATAAAACACCCGCGTCCCCTCCTGCCGGGTCGCTACAATCCGGGCGAGACGGAGCTTGGCGAGGTGCTGCGACACCGCGGCCGGTGACTTCTCGACGAGGTCGGCCAGGTGGTTCACGGACAGCTCTCCGTTGCGCAGCGCGAGAACGATTCGGACCCGTGTTGCATCCGCGAGCATCCCGAAGATTTCGACCGCTAGCTCGACGTAGGGGCTAGACGGATCACGACCACACACCGGCTTATCTGCATCCATACGCAGATTCTTTCATAGCCGCGATTCCCGCTTGCCGAAAACGGTGCCAAAACCCCTGTTCATTCCAAAACCTTTTCTAGATCTTGATTTCGAGCAGTTCCGTGGACATCAGTTCTGACACCTTTGTAAACCGCGACTTGCTGCTGCCCGCTCTGCAGCTCACAAACCATCGTTTTTGGGCGACAACGGTCAAGACGCGAGATGCCAGCTCGTACTAATGGCGGGTGACGCCCCGCAATCTACAGCACAACCACCTTTCGCGACACCCCATGTTGAAACCCCGTCAACTATAGAAAAGCGATTCGGTATCCAATATTTTTGGTGTGCATCAGCGACCGCCGGTGTGTGACGCGTCGACGGGGGCACACTATGAACGCAACTGAAACGTCCGGCTGGAAATCTTTTTGGAACCGCGGGCGGTGGTGGAAGGCCATCGTTGCCGTCGTTGCCTACCTCGCGCTGTATCAGCTGGCAGGGTTCGGCATCGCAGTTGTCGCCGGCGATCAGGTCGAAACCGGAAATCTTCTGGCCACGCCCGCGAGCGTATTTTTCGGGCTCGGTGCCGGGCTGGTCGTTGGAGCGGTGGTCCTTGTCGGGTTCGCGGCGTCGGTCGGGTGGCTGCGCCCGCTCTTCTCGCGTCAGCCGGTGGCGGGTCGGTGGTGGATGTGGATCTTCGTGGTGCTGCTCGTGATCCCGATCGTGTTGCGCTTCGCTGGGATCGACTATGACTCGTACGGCACGGGCGTCGTCGTCACGATGCTGTTCACCGGGTTGTTTATCGGCTTCACTGAAGAGTTGCTCTACCGCGGGATCGTAGTCAAGATTCTTCGCAACGCCGGGCACCGTGAGCTGAGCGTCGCCGCTCTCTCGTCGCTGTTCTTCGCGCTGTCGCACTCGATCAATATCTTCGCTGGGCAGCCGGCAATCACCGTAGCGCTGACGGTCGTTTTCACCTTCGGATTCGGCATGATGATGTACCTCGTTATGCGCGCCACCGGAAATATCGTCTGGGCGATGCTCATCCACGCGATCACCGACCCCACAACAATCCTGGCCAGCGGCGCTCTCGATGCAAGTACCGGCGCAGCCCACAGTCCCATCCTCGACCTCGCCACACCCTTCAACATCATCTTCGTCATCGCCGGAGTGATCGTCCTGTTCTTCATCCGCGGCAAGGCCGAACCAGTCGCTGACGGGCTAACCCGCCGATGATCGCCATCACAACCGGTAGCGGCGAACGACGCGTCGTCGGCCGCGGCCTGCTCTTCGTCGGGCGATCTGGCTGGCGGCGCGATACCGGAACAGGGACAATCTCCTGCGCGGGCGCCTGTGAAGAGGATAGGGAGACGTTATGTCTGTAACGAGCGACCGGCATTGGCGAGTGCGCCCAAGGGTATGGATCGGGCTGGCGATCTGGTTGGGCGAGTTGCTTCTCGTTTTTGCCATTCAGTCCCTTGCCGGTGTGCCGTACGACACTTGGGGCGACAGCGCTGAGAACTTGTTCTTCGGCGCCGGACTTTCGCTGATCGTCTCGGCCGTACTGCTGGCACTCACGGTCACCCTGCTCGGCTGGTGGCGCCCGGCCCTGTATGAACGCGAACGGAGCCAACATAAGTGGCCGCTCTTCATCCCCGCACTCGTCGCTGTCGCAGCGCTCATGAACCTTGCCGGCACTGACTGGGCTGCATACAGCGGCGCATTCCTCGCTGCCTCGCTGATCCTCTGCCTGGTCGGTTTCACAGAGGAAATCGTCAACCGCGGCATGCTGCTTGTGGGATTTCGCTCCCGTTTAGGCGAGGGGTGGGTCTGGTTCCTGACATCAGCACTCTTCGGGTTGAGTCATCTGATCAACATTGCCCTCGGCGCGGACGAGGGCGGCACGGTGCTGCAGGTGTTCTTCGCATTCAGCACGGGAACCACCTTTTACATCCTGCGCCGCACCACCGGCTCATTGTGGTGGGCGATGCTGCTGCACGGACTGTGGGACTTCTCCGTCTTCGCTGCCGGAGTCGGCACCCCAGGCGACATCGCATACGCGTCGAACGCCGTCGAGGCTTTCGCGGGGATCCTCGGTCTGGCGTGCGTCGTTTTCGTCATCCGGGGAGCACGCGAGCGCATCACTTCGGCAGGCATCAAATGACCGCGTCGACGACCCGAGTGACCGCGATTCCGCGCGTCTGGTGGGTCGGGGTCACGGCCGCTGCAGCCTACGTGCTGCTGGTCGCAGTGGTAGGCAACATCGTCGGCGACATGGCAGGCGACGACGAGTTCCTCGAGTTCGCACTCTCGCACTTCGTGCCGCTGCCGATCGCGATCGCGCTCGGCCTGATATTCCTCCATCGCGCACGGTGGGGCTCGCGGGTGTGGACGGAGACGCCGACGTCTCGCCTGATCCCGCGGCGCCGATGGCCGCTCATGATTCCCGTGCTGATGGTCGCGTTGCCGCTCGCGCAAGTGTTCGACGTGCCCTGGACGGATCGTTCCGTCGGACTGGTGCTGACGGTAGTGCTGGCGACCGCCCTGGTTGGGATCGGTGAAGAGCTGTTCTTCCGCGGCATCCTGCTCGAGTCGATCCGCGCACACCATGGCGAGTTGGTGACCCTCCTGGCGACGTCGGTACTCTTTGGTTTTGCGCACGTGATCGGAAGCGTGTGGGCGGGGGTGCCAGCGCCAGCAATCGCGTTTCAGGTGACCTTCCTCGCTATGAATGGCTCCCTCTACTATTGGGTGAGGCGGGCCACCGGCCAGCTCTGGGTCGCGATGGCTGTGCATGCGCTAACGGACTGCATCCTCTATCTCGCCTCCGGCGCGACCCGCGCCAGCGAGACGCTCGCGCAGCAAGTCGATCCGGCGGACCAACCCGTTCTAGTCGTAGTCCAGTTCTTGCTAATCGGGGCTGCGGTCGCGGGCGTCGTCAGCGCCGCTCGTGAAGACCACCGGACGCGACGAACTGCTCGCCTCGCTGCGTCCTGACCGCCGTCGACCACGTGCAGAAAGCAGGAACCATGGCACGCCCGGGCGCGAGGCAGGACGTCCTCGCCCGAGCAAGGTCATTACCGAGCGGCCGACACGCAGAAGCGTGACATCTACCACTGCGAACAAGCCATGGCGGCGATGTCAGCACTGCGTCGACGATCTCGTGCCGTAATCGGCCAGAAAATGGTCGACACCCCCCGGCGGCTCGCGCGAAGCCGCGCGTTGGCGACGCCGCGCGTCCCCCCCGCTACCCCGGCAGCGCGCCCACAACCCACCCGTCCGATGTCCAGACGTACTCGATGCGGCGGCTCGCGGTGTCCTCCGCTGCCTCCCAAAACACCAGCCGTGTTGGGCGCACGATATAGCCATCCCACGTCGGCGAGACGTCGAGCGGCCCTTCCGGTTTCGCCGCGATCGCCTCCGCCCACTCCTTTCGCCGCTGACCCAACGGCAGGCGCGCGAACTGCGCGGTGTTCAACCACGCCAGATGTTTCAGGTAGCCCGACCGTTTTGCGTAGGCGGCCGCCAATAGTTCTGGCGACTGTTTGCTCGCAACGCCCTGCACCACGAGCTGGCGGGAAAACCCCTCCCACGCGAACACGAGACTGACGCGCGGGTCGGCGGCGATGTCAGCGACCTTGCGGGAGTTAGCGTCGGTATTGAACAGGAATCCGTCCGGCGTCACGGCCGAGAGCAGCACCGTGCGGCCGGCGGGGAACCCGTCCGCGTCAGTGGTCCCCAGGGTGAAACGCGGCCGGTCGGGATCCGCGTTGTCTGGCAGCCACGAAGCTACCAGCGCGAGCGGGTCTACGCCCGAGACGCCAGTCGACCCAGCACCCGTCAGGTCGCTCATGAGAGGTCCACGACCAGTTCAGTCACGAGGCGGCACTGCGTGACTGAATCGGTCTATCTCGTGCAGCGCGGCGAGCGATCGTGTGACGGACTCCTCGAACAGGGCCGCTCCCGCCTCGGAGGTAGCGCCGGTCGGATCGCCAATGACGCCGCTCGGACCGAAGTCGTTGCTCATCCAGCCGAACGACACGGGCTTGTTGTTGAACCCGATGAACTCCATCTCGGCAATGTGCTCCGGGATGTTGCGCTCGGCCTTGGACATGTCGACGAGGTCAGGACGCACGTGCAGCACCAGCGAGGTCTCCCCGTGGCCAGCGTGGATGCCGAGGCCAAGTTCGTCCGCTCCGTCGGCTCCCCCGGATCCGGCGCGCTGGATTCCCGCGGACATCGTGAACGTAGAGAGCCCGAACCGGCGGCGCAGTTCGCGGTTCGCGACCTGAAGGGGTGCGCCGTTTCCGCCGTGGCCGTTCATAAACACGAGCTTGCGGGCAGGGGTGTTCGCGATCGAACGGCCGATGTCGACGAGCGTCGCCATCAGCGTTTCCCACGACAGCCAGACGGTTCCGGGCGCCCAGTGGTGCTCGTCCGACTTTGTGTACGTCAGCGTGGGCAGAATCCAGATGTCCAGTCCTTCGGCGGCCCCGCGTTCGACCGCGGCGGTGGCGTAGGTTTCCGCGAGGAGTGCGTCGGTGGACAGCGGCAGGTGAGCACCGTGATGCTCAATTGCCCCGGTCGGGATGACGATGATCGAGTCAGCGGTTAGCGCCGCGGCCGCGGCCGGGCCAGACAGCTCGGCGAGCTTGCGTGAGACGAATGGCCCTGAAGGAGCGGGCCCTGAGGTAGACGAGCCCGAAGTGGAGGTAGTCATGAGGTGAGTTTTCCCATTCCGGGTACGGCGGCGTCGGCCACGAGTTTGCCGGGGTTCAGCAGGCCCCTTGGATCGGTGCTTGCGGCGAGCTGCTGGGTGCGTGCCGCCTCGAAGTCGACAAACCATTGGTGCGGGCTGTGCACACCCACACCGAGTTCTTTCAGCGCTTCGATGCCCGCATACACCTGCTCCGGGCTCTCGTAGACGCCGGCGAGCATGCCGATCGGGCGGTCGATCTTGCCCTCGATGTGCAGCATCCCCCCGGGATACACGGCGTGCACCTCGTCGATGCGGTCCACCAGCGCGTCACCGCCGACCTCGAGGTGGAAGTAGGTGCCGGGCGAGGTCTTCTGCAGCCACTCGATCGGGTGGTTATACGACAGGGTGCTCAGACGAACGCTCGCCTGGGGTCCCTCTCGCACGTCTTCGACCCGGCCGCCTGCCGACTCGATGAGGGCGGTTGCGGCGTCAATGGTCTCGACGTCGAGGATGACGCGAAGGCTGGCGCGGTCTTCCGGGATGGCCGGATCGGTGGGCAGCGCGTTGGATACCTCAGGCAGATCGGCAGAGACCAACCGCGGTGATGGTTCAAGCAGCGCGACGCTCTTCAGGATCGGGAGCACATCGGCGAACGTGTTGAAACTCGCGTACAAAGCACGCCAGTCGCGCATCGGGTCGAGTCGCACGGTAGCGCGGGCAATGATGCCCGCGGTGCCGTAATTGTGCACGTAGAGTTGCGCCTCTTCGCCTTCTACGTGCACGAGTCCCTCCGTTGCGGTGTGCACCACATCGAGCGCGGCGACAAACCCCTGGTGGTTGGCGCCGTGCACGATCGAGCCGGTCCCCCCGGACCCGCCAGCGAGGAACCCGCCGATGCTCGACTGCGCGGTGGACGGATACATCCAGAGCTCTTGGCCGGTTTCGCGGGCCGCCTGCTCAAGGGCGATCATTGGGGTGCCCGCCTCTGCGGTGATCACTCCATCACCGACCTCGATGATCGCGCGAGCCTTCGACATGTCGAGCACGAGGCCACCCTCGAGCGGGATGGCCTGGCCGTAGTTGCCCGTGCCTTTGCCGCGCGGGGTGATTCCCACGCCATGGCGCACGGCCGCTGCGACGACGGCCGCGATCTCGTCTGCGCTGGTGGGGAACGCGACGATGTCGGCGAGCCCCAGCGGCAGTTGCTCGGTAATGATCGGTGACATTTTGGCGCCGTCGACCGACGCCTTTTCCCGGGCGCGCAGCTCCAGCGTGGCTCCGCGCGGGCCGAGCAGTTCGACGAGCTCGGCGTGAAGTTCTTCAACCGACATGGTGGGGACGTCCTTCGTTGTGCGGATGATGCAGTGTCGTGCGAGTAAGGCTGTGCGGGGCGGGCGGCCGCGACATCCACCAATGGTCATGAGGTGATCTGTACAAAATGACCAAGACAAATCAATGACAGGTGGATGCCGCGGGCGCCGTCAGCGCGGTGCGCGGGTGATGCTGTTAGAAGCCGATGCTCTCGTCGATGAACTCGTTGGTGACGAGGTCGTCAACGGTGAGGCCTTCGGCTGCGGGCGTTCCGAGCTCGATGGCGATCGGGATCATGGCGTCGAGCGACCCCTGCACGCGGTCGAGGTCGAAGTTGCCGACGGTGGAGTCATCGCCGTTGCTCACGAGACCAAGCTCGACCTGCTGCGCGACGGAGAAATCGGCTACTCCGGCGGAGTAAACCCAGCCGGTGTCGTATGCCTCAACGAGCTCGAGGATGAGTTCGTTGGCGGAGGCGGGGTCGCTGTAGAAGTCGACCTCGGCCTGCTGCAGCACGGGGGTGAGCAGTTCGAGGCACGGGGACAGGTCTTCGAGCTCGGCGCTGCGCACCCCGAGGGTGGCCGCGTAGGACTCCCAGCCAGCGTCGTGGATGGTCTGGAACGCGACCGGCTTGGCCCAGTCCTCGACCTCGTTCTCGTAAACGTACGGCTCGGCGCTGGCGAAGCCCTGCTGTGCGTCGGCGCCCTGGGCTGCGACGAAGTTGGCGGGTGTTCCGTCGTATCCGCCGTCCACTTGGTCGCGGGAGAGCTGGCCGTCGGCGATCAGCCACTCCATGTACGCGGCGCCACCGAAGTAGCGCACAACGGCATCGGTTTTGCCGAGGTCGGCGATGGTCTCGACGTCCGGGTAGGTTTCCGGATCCCACATGATCATCTGCGGGTTGATCTCGAGCGGAGCCATAAACGAAGTCACGGGAAGGTCCGCTGACTGTGCGATCTGGTCGCCGGTCGAGGCGTAGCCGATGGTGATGTCGGTGTCCTGGTACATCTGGGCGGCGACGGTGGAGAATCCGATGGCTGGGCCGCCGGCGCGAATTTCTACATCGACACCGGTGTACTCGCCGGACGCCATGAGCGGGCCGGAGACCGACTTCAGATCGGGGTCGGGCGTGTATTCGTCGCCAAGGAGTTCGTAGAGGTTGCCGTGCTCCGACTCGGGGTTCCAGTCGGTTTGGATGGTAACGGTCGCGGGGCACGCCGACGAGAGGTCAACCGATCCGATGGTGAGGTCCGTCGATGCTGTGGCTTCCTCGTCAGTTGCAGCGGAGCATCCCGCCAAAAGGGCAATGGTTGCCAGTGCGCCCACGGCCATCAGGGAGCGTTTGCGAACGGTGCCGCGCCGAACGGCGCTCGGTCGGCTGAAGCCGGTGGGGGCAGTGCTGCGGGTGGTGCTGGGCATGGTTCTCCTTGGGTGTGAAGGGAATGTGCGCGAAGCGAGGTGCGGTGTGATGGTGCGGTGGTGCGGTGGTTCAGTTCTGGGGGTTCGCTCAGGAGGCGGGCTCGTACCAGCGCCCGACGGCGAGGCGGCCGATCAGTCCGAAGATCAGGAAGATCGCGACCCCGAGGATGGCCGCGGTGATGATTGCGGCGAACAACTCGGGAGTCTGCACGCGGGAGGCGTAGTTGTTGATGAGGATGCCGAGGCCAGGCTGGCCGCGGCGGAAGAAGAAGTCACCGACGATTGCACCGACGACCGCGAGTCCCGCGGAGATGCGCATGCCCGCGAAGATGGCGGGCATGGCGTTCGGAAATTGCAGCTTGGTGAGCACGGTGAATCGGCTGGCGCCCTGCAGCTTGAACAGCTCGCGCTGGCTGCGTTCCACCGCCTGTAGGCCGAACAGGGTGTTCGAGACCATGGGGAAGAGCGAGATGAGAACACAGACGAGAATGCGCGATTCGAAGCTGTAGCCGAGCGTGGTTCCGATCAGGGGTACGAGGGCGAGGATCGGCACACACTGCAGGAAGACCGCGTAGGGAAAGAGCGACCGCTCGATCCAGCGGGCCTGCGACATCAGAACGGCCCAGCCGATGCCGATGACGATGGAGATGGCGAGCCCGATCAGCGCGACCTCCGTCGACAGCCACAGCGCGCGCAGCAGGTCGGTGGTGATCGGGCGCCCGCCGTCGGTCGGCAGGAATGAGTCGATCACGATGCGGTGAGGGGTGGGCAGCACGGTGGTGCGTCCGAGGCTCTCCAGGTACAGCGCGGCGGCGTACCAGACCACGATGATGGCCGCGAATACGACGAGTGGCGGTCCCCAATTGCGCAGTCGGGCGCTGGTGGATGTCGCCACCGTACGAGACGGATTGACGGTCTTCGGCGTGGTGGCCTCAAGCGTGCGGGTCATGAGTGGCCTTCTCTTAGAGCGTGCGATACCTGGCCGCAGAGCTTCGCGAACTCAGGTGTGAACCGCAGATCGGGATCGCGGGGGTGTTCGAAGGGAACCTCAAACGTGTCGACGATGCGGCCGGGGCGACCGCTCATGACCACGACCCGGGTCGACAGGTAGACGGCTTCCGCGACGGAGTGGGTGATGAACAGGGCCGCGAATTGCTGCTCCACGAAGATGCGCAGCAACTCGTCTCCGAGGCGTTCGCGCGTGATCTCGTCCAGGGCGCCGAACGGCTCATCGAAGAGGAACAGCTCGGGATCGAGCGTGAACGACCGCGCGAGCGACGTGCGCATCTTCATGCCGCCGGACAGTTCCTTGGGGAGGTTCTGTTCGAAACCGGACAAACCCACCAGGTCAATCGCCGCACGCGCTTTCGCCGCGCGTGCCTTTTTCGGCTGACCGTTGAGTTCGGCGAGCAACTCCACGTTGGACTGCACGGTTCGCCAGGGCAGAAGGGTCGCGTCCTGGAACACGTACCCGATGCGCTTGGTGGCGAGCGTTGCCGTGCCTTCGCTGGCGTTCTCCAGGCCGGAGGCAATACGCAGCAGCGTCGACTTGCCGCAGCCGCTCGGGCCGACGACTGTGACGAACTCGCCGCGCTTCACGGTCAGGTCAACACCGGACAGCGCCACCGTCCCGTTCGGAAACTGCATGGCGACGTTGCGGAAATCCAGGAGTGGATCGCTGGCGACATCCGTACTCACGGCGGTGGGGGTGAGGGTCAAGGTACTCATCTCTACAGGGCTATCGGTACTGCGGGCGGGGTGGTGGGCGACGCTGTGGCGGGCGACTCGATGTGGGACGGTTCTGTGTCGGGGGATGCCGCGGTGGGCGACGCGACGGCCGACTCCACGGACGTGACGGCGACGAGGAGACCGTTGTGGAAAACCATCCGGGCGGCGGGCGCGTCTGCGACAACCTCGATCAGGCTGGAGCCTGCGATGGCGAGCAGGTCGGCGCGGCCTCCCACGAAAACGCCGGCCGCGGGCAGCGCCATGACCTCTCGGGCGCCGGAGCTGACGGCTGTGTAGGCCTCATCGATCGTGAGGTGTCCGGCGACCACCAGGAGCATCGTGGTTTCGAGCGCGTCTCCGCTGCCGAGTGGGTTGAACGGGTCGCGCACGTTGTCGGCGCCCGCGGCGAAACGTGCACCGGCGTCGATGAGCTCGCGCGCTGCAGTCAGCCCGCGCGGCGTTGCGGTGGGGTTATCCCAGCCCTGCAGGTAGAGGTTGGTGATGGGGTTGGCGATGATGCCGACCTTGCTGGCAACGACTTCGGCGATGACACGGGTGCGGTCCTCCGTGTCCATGGTGCCGAGGCGCACGCAGTGACCGGCAGAAACGTTCTGGTTCCAGCCCCGCACGGCCAGCGCGAGGGCTTCCAGTGTGACCGGTCCGGCGAGAGATTCGTCGGTGTGCAGGTCGACGCCCGCCCCACGTCGTTCGGCGATGGCCAGCAGGCGTCGCAGGTCCAGCAGCGGATCGGCCGCAAGGTGGGGCGCTCCCCCAACGAGGTCGATGCCGAGGTCAAGTGCCGCCTCCACCTGCGCGTCGGGGACGTCGGGCCCGGCGAGAACTACGAGTTCGATGTCCATCAGCCCGGACAGTTCGTCGCGCACCCGCAGCAGCGCCCGGCTGGCCAGCAGCGGGTCGTCGCCGCGGAGGATGTCCACGTGGGAACGGATAGCGGTTGTTCCCTGGCGGAGCATGCTGAGTGCCTGCGTGCGAGCCCGGTCCGCGACATCCGCCTCGCTCATCGTTGCGGTGTATTCGCGCCAGGAGAAGATGGCTGACATCAGGTCGCCGAGCGGCGGACGAATCGCGTCCCAGGAGCGAGCCTTGTCGAGATGCGCGTGCGGGTCGGCGGTGGCCGGCAGCAGCAGGTACCCCTCGAGGTCGAGCTCCCCGTCGGCACTCGAGCCGGCTGCGCTCGACCCGGCGAAGACGGGCGACGGCGCCGAACCGGCGGGGCTCACCTCCGTGACCACTCCCCCGTGGATCGCCACATCGACCTCGCGCCCGTCGGGCAGCGTGGCATTTCGCAGCAGCGAGATCGGGCGGGGCAGGTTCACGGATCTCCTCGAGAGGTAGCGCACACGGACAAAATGTTGATGTAATCAACATTATGAAATCTAGGCAGGGTTCGTTTCCGACATGTGTCGCAAGCGTTCCGGTCGCGTAAATTGCCGCAATCTGCCGCCGTTGGACTCTCGTGCCGCTCCTCCGGCCGTGATAAAGCCGCCGAATCAGCCCCTATAGTCAGGAATCATGAAGACCGAGCACACCACCGAGGCCGAGCGTTTGGGCCAGCAAATCCGTGGGTTGCGGCGAGCGCGCGGACTCACCCTGGTGCAGCTCGCGGCGCTGGCGGGCCTGTCCCATTCGTTTCTCTCGCAGCTTGAGCGGGGCCTCGCCCGGCCGAGTATGACCTCGCTCGGGGCAATCGCCCAGTCTCTGGGAAGCAGCCAACTTGAGCTGATCTCGGGCGCTGCAGACCGCGACCGCGACCTCATTGAGTCAACTCCCACGCTGGTGCGTGCCAATGAAGGCGACATCGGCCCGTACGGTTCGGGGCAGGCACGCCTGCTCGTGCAGGGCGACCGTCGATTCCACCCGATGCTGTTCGAAAGCAGCAACACCGATCCCGGCAGCTTTCACAGCCACGTCGAAGACGAGTTCGTTCACGTTCTCGAGGGAACGTGTGAGGTCGACCTCGGCGAGCAGGGCCTGTTCGTGTTGCAGACCGGGGACTCGCTCTACTACGTCGGAGGCACCCCGCACCGCTGGTCGAGCGCCTCGGACGCAGCGTTCCGGCTGTTCATCGTGAAGCAGCACGCGTCGGTGCGCAGCCTCGACGGCATGCTCGACGGCCAGAATGAGAACGAAATGACGGAACTTCTGTGAGCTTTTTCAGTGATGTGGAACGCGGCTGTGTTGTGGAAAGTCGGCGGGATGTCGCGTCGGGCGTAGTTTTGGTCACTCTCACGTCCGTCAACGGGCGAGAGCTGCCGCCGTGGACTCCCGGGTCGCACATCGACCTCATCCTCACCGGCCTCGACGGCGCACCGCTCGAGCGGCAGTATTCGCTCTGTGGCGATCCCAACGACCGCACGCGCTACCAGGTCGCGGTGCTCCGGGAGGACTCGGGTCGCGGCGGGTCCGCCGCCATCCATCAGAACCTGATCGAAGGCGCGACCCTGCGCATCCGCGGGCCGCGCAACCATTTCGGTTTTGACGCGCGCCCGGGCTCCCCTGTCTTGTTTATCGCCGGCGGAATCGGCATCACTCCGCTCCTCACGATGAGCCGGGAGGCCGCAGCCGCGGGCGTTGACTACGCGATTGTCTACCTCGGGCGCTCCCGCTCCACCATGGCGTTCCTGCCCGAGCTGCACGAGGAGCACGGGCCCCGGCTGCGGGTCTACGCCCGCGACGAGGGCGACCGAGCCGATCTTTCAGCCATCGTCGCGGAGCTCCCGCCGGCCACGCGCGTGTACTCGTGCGGGCCGACCGGGCTCCTCGACGCTCTCGATGACGCGTGGACCGGACGCCCGGTGGAGCAATTGCACGTGGAACGGTTTGAGGCACGCGAGTTCGGCGAGCCGGTCTGGCAGGACAGTTTCGAGGTGGAGCTGGCGATGACCGGCGTCACGGTTGAGGTTCCGCTCGGCCGGTCGATCCTGGATATGGTCGAGGAGAACGGTGTACTGGTGGTGTCGTCGTGCCGCACGGGAACCTGCGGCACCTGCCAGACGCCCGTGCTCGAGGGCGAGATCGAGCACCGGGACTCCGTGCTCACCCCGGGTGAGCAAGAGCACGGCGACACGATGATGATTTGCGTGTCGCGCGCCGCTTGTCCGCGCCTCGTGCTCGACCTCTGAGCGGGCTCAGCGGCCGACGCGGGAGCGCAGATCGGCCGTGATCTGCTTTTCGTCGCCGCTGACCAGGCGGTAGTCGCGCACTACCACTCGGCCAGCCACGATGACGTGCTTCGGGCGCCGGCCGGGTGAGGCCCAGAGCAACCCCGCGACCGGATCTGCGACGCCCGCGTCGGCTACCCCCGAGACATCCCACACACAGGCATCCGCCGCAGCGCCCACCCGCAGGTGCCCCAGTTCGGCTCGACCCAGTCCCTCCGCCGAACCCGCGGTTGCCATCGCGATCGCCTGGCGGGCGCTGAGCGGGGCTCCGACCAGCGGTGCCACCTGCATCGCCAGTCGAGCGTCGGCGAGAAGGTGTCCGGCGTCGTTGCTTCCACCGCCACTGGTTCCGAGGCCCACCGCGATGCCCGCAGCGCGCAGCGCCACCACCGGAGCGATGCCCCACCCCATCGGCAGGTCGCACCCGGGCGCGTGAGTTGCGCTCACCCCGGCGGCGGCGAGTCGCGCTACTTCGGCGGGACTGACGTCACAGAGGTGGGCAAGGGTGACGTCGGAGGCAAGCCAGCCCCACTCCTCCAACAGCTCAATCGGGCGGCGACCGTACTTTTCCAGGGCGATCACCACGTCGACCTGTTCGTTCGCCTGGGTACGGCGACGCAAGCCATGGAGCGCGGCCACCTCGGCGAGCAGCTCGAAGGTTTCGCGGGGGTCGCTGTGCACCCCGGCCGGGCCCACCGCCAGCTGCAGCATGCCGTCGTCGCTGATCCCGCCGTGGATGCCGGGCAACAGGGCCTGCACGATCGCCTCGGCAGACGCGGCCGCCTCTTGCGGGTCGTCACGGGCGGCACCCCGCACAAACGCGAGTCGCCCGCCGAGCGCACGCGCGGCCTCCGCCGTGGCCCGCGCGATGGCTACGCCGTCCGATCCGGCTGGCCAGGCGAGGTGGTGATCGGCGACGGTCGTCACACCGCTGAGCAGGCCTTCCGCGACGGCGGCGGACGCCGCGAGAGAGGCAAGCTCGCCGTCGAACCCGGACTCGGCGTAGGCGGCTGCCATGGTGGGAAGCCATCGCGCCATCGGCACACCGCGGGTACCGGGCAGCGTGCGGAATGCGGTCTGCATCAGGTGGTGATGCGCGTTCACGAGGCCGGGCGTCACCACGCAGCCGGAGGCGTCGAGCACTTCGCGTAGCGGCGCGGTCGTCGGCCCACCCGCAGCGGTCGCGGCATCTGCGCCCAACGCGGCACCCTTAGCGACCACCCGGCCGTCGGCCATCGCAATGTCACCGGCGCGTTCGGTGGATTGGTCGATGACGATGCGGCTGGCGTCCGTGATGGTGAGCATTGTGATTTTCTAGCACCTTCGTGTGTCGGGCGGATCACACGCCCGCACACGCACCGTAAACACGCGCGAGCGCGTCGTGCCCCTTAGGCTTTCCAACCACACAGCTTTCCCCTTAAACCCACGCGCGATTCCTAGCGCCGCACCCCGTGTCGCACCTCGCGCCGCGCTTTTTCCGGAAGGACCCCCAATGTCTGCTCCCTTCAATCTGGTGATCCGCGCGGCATCCGCTCTCATCGACGGCGAGATCCGCAGCGTCGACATCGGGGTCATCGACGGCACGATCGCGGCGATCAGCAACGACCACCTCCACGGCGACACCGTGGTGGAGCTCGCGGACGACGAGGTACTCATCCCCGGACTCGTCGACACCCACGTGCATATCAACGAGCCCGGACGCACCGAGTGGGAGGGCTTCTCCAGCGCCACTCGCGCCGCCGCCGCCGGAGGGGTCACCACCGTCATCGACATGCCGTTGAACAGCGTGCCGGCGACCACGACGGTGGACGCCCTCGAGTTCAAGCGTGCCGTGGCGGCCGAGAAGGCGATGGTGGATGTCGGGTTCTGGGGTGGCGCTGTGCCCGAGAACCTCGGCACCCTCCGATCGATGCACGACGCCGGCGTCTTTGGGTTCAAGGCGTTTCTGGCGCCGTCCGGGGTGGAGGAGTTCGGTCACCTCGACGCCGCGCAGCTGGAGTCAGCGCTCGAAGAGGTCGCGGACTTCGACGGCCTGCTGATCGTGCACGCCGAGGACCCCGGAGTGCTCGGCGCCCACCAGAACGAGGGTGGCGTCAACTACCCGCGGTTCGTCGAATCGCGCCCGGACGAGGCCGAAACCACCGCCATCGACAGGGTCATCGCCGGGGTGCGCAGCAGCGGAGCCCGTGCCCACATCCTGCACCTGTCTTCGGCCGCGGCCCTGCCCGCCCTGCGCGCCGCCCGCGCCGAAGGACTCGCCATCACGGTGGAGACCTGCCCGCACTACCTCACCCTCGCCGCGGAGGACATCCCCGACGGAGCAACGCAGTTCAAGTGCTGCCCGCCCATCCGCGACGAAGCCAACCGCGAGGCGCTCTGGCAGGCGCTGCTCGACGGTGATATCGACTTCATCGTCACCGACCACTCCCCCAGCACGGCGGAACTCAAGTTCTCCCACGGCGGCGACTTCGCCCTCGCCTGGGGTGGCATCGCGGGGCTGCAGTTGGGGCTGTCTGCTATCTGGACCGAGGCTATGCGCCGAGACATCCCGCTGTCCCGCGTTCTTGGCTGGATGTCTGCGGGGCCGGCTCATTTCGTCGGACTCCCCCAGAAGGGCCGCATCGCCGTCGGCGCCGACGCCGACCTGGTCGCTTTCGCCCCGGCCGAAGTCTTCACGGTGCGGGTCGAAGACCTGCTGCACAAGAACCCGGTGAGCGCGTACGACGGGCGCGAGCTGGCTGGTGTCGTGCGCTCCACCTGGCTGCGCGGGGTTGCGGTGGATACCGCGGCCGATGCCGAACCGACCGGACACCTGCTGCGCTACCTGGGGCTCGGTCTCGACGCCGACCTCGACTAGAGCGAGCCTGCGACGCGCACGCGAGCCCGCGAGCCGAAACACTCTCGTCACACGTCGCTGAGACAATGACGCCATGGCAATAATCCTCGGGGACAACCAGTACGGAAAAGCAGAGTCGCGGGTCGTGCGCATCTACCGCGATGGGTCCCGCCACGAGATTCGCGACATCAACGTCAGCACGGCCCTGCGCGGCCCGTTCGCCCCGGCGCACCTCGAGGGCGACCAGAGCAACGTGCTCCCGACCGACACCCAGAAAAACACCGCCTACGCTTTTGCGAAGTCGCACGGCATCGAGTCGATCGAGCAATTCGGTCTCGCCCTGGCGCGGCACTTCGTCGGCGCCATCGAGCCGGTGGAGGGCGCCCGGGTCGAGGTGGAGGAATACGCCTGGACCCGCGCCCTCGTCGACGGGCAGGAACACGACCACACCTGGACGCGCACCGGCGCGGAGGTGCGAACTGCTGCAGTGACGGTGGATTCCTCGGGCGAGCACGTCATCGGCGGCCTCAAAGATCTGGTGCTCCTGAAGTCCACGGGGTCCGAGTTTGCCGGCTTCCTCGAAGACGACTTCACGACGCTCCAGGAGACCCACGACCGCGTCATGGCGACGTCGCTGAATGCCAAATGGCGTTTCGGCGCCGTTTCAGAGGCGTCAGCGGCGGATGTCCCGTGGGACGAGATCTACGCGGGCGTCAAGGCCATCATGGTGAAGCAGTTCGCGACACTGCAGTCGCTGGCGTTGCAACAGACCCTCTGGCACATGGGCAAAGCCGTGCTCGAGGCCTACCCGTTCATCGCCGAGATCCGGCTGTCCGCGCCGAACAAGCACCACTTCATGGTCGACCTCGAACCCTTCGGCATGGACAACCCAGGTGAAGTATTTTTCGCCGCCGACCGCCCCTACGGCCTCATCCAGGCGACGATCCTCCGTGACGACGTGCCACTTGCTCCCGAGGCCTGGCGCAGCGCCGCGGGCCTGGCATAGCCTTCCGTTTGCCCCGCCCCGGATCATCCGCACCATCGCACCAACCGAACAGCCCGACTCGAACCGCACGGAGACGACCATGACCCCCACCAGCGTTCCCACCGGTGCCACTACACCCGACGCCGGAATGGAGGCAGACCTTGAGGTTGCCGCCGCCGCGGCCGCTCGCCTCGCGGGAGACGCCGCCGACCGCCTCGAGACCGCGGGGCCCTCAGCGCGCGCCGCGGCCCGCGCCGCAGCAGACGCCGATGCGCGGTGGCTTGCCCGCGCGATCGAGCTCGCCACCGAGAATGTGGCCAACGGCGGCGGACCATTCGGTGCCGTGATCGTGCGCGACGGAGAGCTCGTCGCCGAGGGCCAGAACCGCGTCACGGCGTCGCTCGACCCCACCGCGCACGCCGAGGTCAGCGCGATCCGCGCCGCCTGCCAGGCCGTCGGGGACTTTTCGCTCGCAGGCATGACGCTCTACACCTCGTGCGAGCCTTGCCCGCTGTGCGTATCCGCGTCGCTGTGGGCGCGCCTCGACCGGGTGGTTTTCGCGGCGAACCGGGATGACGCCGCCCGAGGTGGCTTCGACGACAGCGAGTTTTACGAACTCTTCGCCCGCGACCGCGCGACCTGGCCCATGCAGATCGAGGTCGCTCGTCCGAGCAACGCGACCGAGCCCTTCGACGCCTGGCTCGCGCTCGAGGCTCGCACCGACTACTGAGCGCCGACTATTGAGCACCGACGACTGAGCACCGGACCCCGCACGACGTCACCGGGTCAGACCCGTTGTTGTCCCGGCGACCTCGGGGCACCATCGAGTCATGACCAAATACCTCATTTCATTTCCGAGCGAAGCCCTGGTTCTCACCGAAGACGACTACCCGATCGTCTCCGCCACGTCCCGAGCCGTGATCGCGGAGGCGAAGGCTGCCGGCGTGTACGTCTTCGGCGGCGGGATCAACGAGGAGGTCGGTCCCGTACTGGTTTCCGCCGACGGCGCCGTGAGCACGACGATCTACCCGGGCAGCGAGCTGAACGGCGGGTTCGCGGTGCTGGAGTTGCCGACCCGCGAGGATGCGGTCGAGTGGGCGAGAAAGCTTGCGGAGGGTTGCCGTTGCTCGCAGGAGCTCCGCGAGTTCGGCTACGACCCGGACAGCTAACCGTCCTAAGGAAACGCAGTTCGTACCCCGCGGAGCACGAGCATGGGCAGCGATCAGTTGCGTCCGTCGCGTGCTCGCTAGGGTTGGGTTATGCGCGATCGCGAGAGTGGAATCCCTTTCGGGCGGCCTCCCGTGGCCGACATCGCTGTGCCGCCATTCGCGACCGGGGACGAGTTCAACTCTTTTCACGTAGAACTGCAGCTCTACCTCGCGAGCCTCGACGCCGGTGATGTGACGGTCACGACGTTTGCCCTGGGCCAGCTGGTGGAACGCTCGCGGCGGCAGGGGCTCGCCGAGCAGTGGGCCCACCCGGAGCCGCATATCCTGGAAATCGCGGTAGCGACCTACTTTCCGGCCCCGTGGACACCGCTTCAAATCCATACCGAGTTGATGACGACGGGGGTGGGCTACGGAACGGTCGGCGGTCCGTGGGGAAAGAAACAGGTCGCAGACGTAAAGAAGAACCGCCTGCTCTGGGGTTCCGACCCGATCTTCAGAGCGATTCGTGCCAGAGACGGCAGTTGGAGCGTCACCGGGTCGGAACGCGGCGTCGAGTTCCTCGAGGCAACTCTTCGCACCGACGACGACATGGTGCTTTACCGCCAGTATGTCGAGAGAACGTTCGCGGCGCCGTTCGGTGCACGATACAGCCCAACGGCGCTGCCCCAGCTCGACCGATCAGCCCACGCCGTGCGCTCAGCGTGGGCGGGACACACGACGTTGCCCTACATCGCCGAGTGGAACGAACGGCCCAGGCCGGACGAGTCTCCGGACCGCGGTTGAGATCGTGAGAGTGAAATAGCGAGAACGCGGGAGCGCGCCCGCTCAGCTGCCGCGGTACGTGGAGTATGCGAAGGGGCTGAGCAGCACGGGCACGTGATAATGCGATGCCGCGTCGGTCAGCTCGAAGTCGATTGTCACCCGCGGGTAGAACCCGGTCTGGCCGGACGCCGCGAAATACGATGCCGTGTCGAAGACGAGGCGGTACACCGCGGGCTCAAGCGCATCAGGGCCGAGGTCGGCAACCCGACCGTCGGCATTGGTGCTTGCCTGAGCGAGGATGATGCCGTCCTCAGACAACAACACCACCGGAACCCCAGAGGCGGGGCGGCCGAGTGCGGCGTCCAGAACGTGAGTGGTGACGTGGCTCATGCGTCGGCCTCCCCGAAGGTCTTCTCCAGCCGGAGGATGGCGATGTCGCGCAGCTGCTCGCCGACGATCTTCAGCTCCGCGGCGTTGTCGAGCGCGAGGCGACGGTTGAGCTCGGCGAGGATTTCGGCGCGCGTGCGACCCGCCGCGCGGATGATAAACACGCGCCCGAAGTGTTCTTCGTAGGCGGCGTTGCCTGCGGCGAGGGCGGTGGCCAGCTCCGCATCATCCGCATCAACAGAGGCCTGCTCGCCCCGGCTGAAGTCCTGCGCCGCGCCCTCGCCCACCGGCTTCTCACCGATGCGGGGATGATGCGCGATCGCCTCGTCGATTTCCGCGCGGCTGAGCGGGGTTGCGGCGAGGTACGCGGTGCGCAGGAGGTGCACCGTGGCGGGAAATGGGGCGGCGGCGGCAACCTCATCCACCCACCTTTGAACGGACAGTGCGGCCGTCAGGGCGGCGCGAAGCTGGGTGTCAGTGACGTCGATCATGGTGTGTATAACTGTACCCATGACAGGTGTCGCGACCATGGCCGGGCAGGCGCCGGAGGATGCCCCAAAATTGGGGGATGCCGTGGCGCTGGCGGATGTCGCGGAGCCCACGCACCTCACCGGCATAGTTCTGGCGGCCGGAGCGGGAACCCGCATGGGCACTCCCAAGGCGCTGCTCCACACCGCCGACGGCACCCCTTGGCTGCGGCGAGCCAGCCAATTGCTTGCCGCGGCGGGCTGCGATCCGGTGCTGGTGGTGCTCGGCGCGCGGGCCGATGACGCCCGGGAGCTGCTGCCGACGCCCGCCGGAGTGGTGCGCGCGGTCGTCGCCGCGGACTGGTCGGAGGGAATGTCGCACTCGCTGCGCGCCGGACTCGCCGCTGCCGCTGCCGCTGCCGCTGCCGCTGCGCAGACAAGCACCGCCGCCCTCATCACGCTCGTGGATATGCCCGACTTGCCGCTCGCGGTGGTGCGCCGCGTGCTCGGCACCAGCATCACCCCGACTTCGCTTCGGCAGGCCGTCTATAACGGGCGGCCGGGGCATCCCGTGCTGATGGGCAGTGCGCACTGGGCCGCTCTGACCGCGACGCTGACGGGTGATCGCGGCGCTCGGGGCTACCTCGTCGAGCACGGCGTAGAAGAGGTGGAGTGCGCTGATCTGTTCGACGGACACGACATCGACTCGATGGATTGAGGGCTCGCTAAGCAACGGCGCGACCTGGTTCCGGTCGGGAGAGCCGTCGCGACGCCGCTAGGGTAATTCGATGCCCACCATCGTTGCCTTCGTCGCCTGTGTGCTGCTTCTCGGACTGGTCGGGCTGCAGATCGCTCTGCTTGCCGGCGTGCCTCTTGGTCGATTTGCGTGGGGCGGGCGCGACGATGTGCTTCCGACCGAGAAGCGCAGCAACGCCATTCTCGCGATTGTGCTGTACCTGTTTTTCGCCCTCGTGATCCTGCAGGGGGTCGCGGTGGTCGAACCCTTTTCGCTTCTCGTCGGACAGATCGCGATCTGGCTGTTGACCGCGTACTTCTTCGTCGCGTTCATCTTCTCGGCGATGTCAACGAGCAGGCACGAGCAGATCCTGATGTCGATCGTCAACGTCGTGCTCGCCGCGCTCACCCTCATCGTCGCGATCGCCGGCCGCGCCACTCTGTAAGTCACCTATGCCAATCGCACCTGCACGTTAATGCTTCGGCCCAGGACGATGAGCCGACGCAGACCATCCACGGTGTCGAACGACCATTGATAGGTCGAATCCACAGCCAGGGACCCGCCGGGAACGCGGTCGCCGAACAGCACGTACGCTTCACGTCCACTCGCCTTGGATGATGGGTATGCCAGGCCGTCAAAGCCTGCCAAATGCGCAGCCTCCGCCCACACCACAGTCTGGGGATAGTCCCGTGCTCCAGTGGAGCAGACCGCTCCTGCATCGATTCCAAGGGCCCTCTCCCCCAATCCCATCAGCGACGCGAGGCGAATCTCCCGCTGGACGACCAGGCGCGAGCACACGCGACCCCCATACTTCGACGGCGCTATTGCCCCGCCGCTTTTGGGGACGTCGTGCAGGATGGTTTCGCAGAGGGCCGCGTCCTCGAAAGCCGCGGTATACAGGACCGGCACGATGGGATCGCCAAAGAACGCGAACCGGGTGCGACTCCCCTGGCCTGGATTGAATTCGTGCGCAGCAAACCTAATCGAATGCGTTCTGTACAGCAGCTCACCTGCCGCGAGGATTCTCTCCTTCGCCGTGAACGGCGTCGGAGGAATCGGAACACTCACCACACGACGCCCCACGCCTGATCTGCAGCAGCGGCTACAAGGTCGGGGTCATCCAGGAAGTCCACCGGGCGTGCGTCGTTGGGCATGTAAGTCGTCGCCGTGCAGAGCCAATAGATCAGCTCCCTTTCGGGCTTCTCGTGTCGAGCGGCAATCTCGGTCAAATCTTTGATCACCGGACGCACCGCTCCCCCGTCAAACTGAAACCCGGGGTAGAGCAGCTTGTTGGTACGGGCGACCGCAACCAGCTTGCCAGCCTTGCGGAGGTCGGAGGCATAAGAACGGTGAGTTTTGGCTCCGACCAGCGCGGCGACCTCGAGGCTACTGAGCAGGCCGAACTCCTCAGAGAGCTGACGCCAGAAGATCTCTGTTTCCGCCAGGCTTGACGCAATCTCAGGGCTGACGACCGCAGGGGCTTGCTCGAGCGCCGTCATGACCCCATTGGACGAGATCTGCAATCGGATTGTCCGGGCAAGCTCACGCTGGAATGCCCCGACGCTAGCAGGGCTGAGGGAATCAGAAGCCAGGTGCAACGCCTCTACCAGCTCGGGCACGAGCGTGTCGTCAAGATGCTGTGCCGACCGCGCTCCGCTATCCACCATGGAAGCCTCCATTCCCTACAAAACAAGTCTAGCGTCCGAAACGGCGAGTTCGCCAGCCAGGTAGCCAGGTAGCCAGGTACCCAGTCATCCCAACCGTACGAGCTGCCGCTACGGCGCGGAGAACAGCGCGCGCTCAAGAACCCGCAGGTCATTCTCGCTGTGGGCAACAAGAGTCACGGTTTGGAGCGTGGTGGTGGGATGCCCCGCAATCCACTCGCGGATCGCTGCGACCGCCACCAGCGAGGCAGCCTCCATCGGGTAGCCGTAGACGCCGGTGGAAATCGCCGGGAACGCGATCGACTGATACCCCTCGGCGAGCTCCAGGCTGGAGCGGTAACACTCGGCGAGCAGCCGAGCCGCTTCCGACTGAGGATACGCGGCGTAGACCGGCCCGACGGTGTGCGCGATTTTCTTCGCGGTGGCGATGCCGAACGCGTCCGTCAGCTTCGTCTCACCGGTGTGCGCGCCGCCGAGCGCACGGCAAGCCTCGAGGAGTCGAGGGCCTGCGGCACGATGGATCGCGCCATCCACCCCGCCACCGCCGAGCAGACTCGAGTTGGCCGCATTGACGATCACGTCGCTCGAAAAACGGGTGATGTCGGCCAGAACCGCTTCGATGCTCGTCATCGAAGAAGGTTAGCCCTCGAGGTCGAAGTTCACTCGCATGAGTGGACTGCCCTGAACCCAGGCGTCGACGGATGTGGGCTGCGAGATGCGGCCGGGATTGCTGGGCTGGTTGAGGTCGGCCACGATCTCGGTGAAAATGGCCCGTCGTTCGGCCTCGTTGGTGATGGGGGTCGCGATCGCGGGCAGGTCGGCGTGGACACGGTATTTAAGGTGAAACGTGAAGCGCGGGGTGTGTTCCAGGTTCACGTACCAGTTGCGCTGCGCGGGAAGACTGCTGAGGTAGACCTGACCTCCTGCCCGGTAAAAGAAGATTTCGATTCGGCGGGGTTGTCCCGAGCGGCGCCCAGTGGTGGTGATGTCGATCGTGCGCTCGAGGGCGGTAGAAGCAGGGGTGATCTCAATCGCGCGGCAGATCGAGGATGGCAAAGAGTCGTAGATCGGCATTCTGGATCTCCCTGAGTCAGCGCGGCGTGATGCCATCGAAGAGGTTGTCGACGAGGGCGATCGCGAACGCATCGGTCACGGGTTCGTCGGGGACAAGAAGACGGTGGTAGACGGCGCCCCAGAGCTGGTCCACCAAGACCTGCACGTCGATCTCAGCGCGAACCTGCCCAACCGATTGTGCTGCGGCGAAGCGGTCTGCGGCAAGTTGCCTGCGGTGGGATGAATAGAGGCGCCGATAGTCGGTGGCGAGATCGATATCCGCCTGGGACTGCCCGATCAGCTCGGTGAGCAGGCGACCGGCCTGGGTTGTGGTCATCAGCCTCACGAAACTGCGCAGCTGCCCGGTGATATCGGCGCGGATGTTGCCGGTGTTCGGGAAGGTCAGCGTGACCTCGACACTGTGGAAATAGCTCTCCAGGGCCAGTGCCCCCGCAGACGGCCACCACTTGTACAGCGTGGTCTTGCTGACGCCCGATTGGCGGGCGACGCGCTCGAAGGTAAGGTCCGCGAGTCCTTCGTTGAGCAGGATCTCGCCGACCGTACTCAGTACATCTGCGCGCACTTCCTCGGCGGGACGTCGTCCGCGTCCGCGGCGCGCCGTGCCGTCCTCAAGCGGGGCGGGGGTTTCATTGGTGGAGGGTGCCACGGGGTTCCTTGTGTTCGGGAGCGTCGATCGCTCGCGGGGTCTAGTTGATGAGGAGGCGGGCGATGCGGCCGCCGCGGAGCTCGAAGTGCATGGGCCCGGTGCCGTTGTATCCGTCACCACTCACCGTGAGGGTGACAGTGTGACTGTCGGGATGTTTGCCGGGAGTGGCGCCGACGAAGTCGAAGTGGGCGCGGACACCGATGTTGTCCGTGGCGTTCCAGGCGCGTACTCCGTCGTGACCGTGGAACTCGCGACCCCAGTCATTCAGGTAGGCATCGGAGGTAAAGGCGTCGACGAATGCATCGGAATCCGCGGCATTTGTCGCATCGATGAATGTCTGAATCGGGGCGGGCAGTGAAGTGGCGGTCATGGCTTGCGATCCTCAATTCTGGTTTTGCCGATGAGCTGCGGTGTCAGGCGAGTCCGCCGTTGACGAAGATGACCTGACCGTTAACCCAACGCGCCGGACCGGCGAGGAATGCGACGGTCTCGGCGATGTCATCCGGTGTACCGAGACGCTCGAGCGGGGCGGCTTTCGACAGTGCCTGAATCGTTTGCTCGTCTTTCCCGTCGAGAAACAGCGCGGTGGCGGTGGGCCCGGGAGCCACCGCGTTCACGGTGATGTCCTTCCCACGCAGCTCGCGGGCCAGCACCAGGGTCATTGCCTCTACCGCGGCCTTCGACGCCGCATAGGCACCGTAGCTGGGGAAGCTGGTGCGCGTGACCGTGGTGGAAAAGTTCACAATCGCGCCACCCGCGCGGACCCGGCGTGCGGCCTGCTGGGAAACTACGAACGTGCCGCGAATGTTCGTGCGGTGCATCCGATCCAGGTCCGCCAGATTCAGACTCGTGATCGGCGCGAGAACCATGATGCCCGCCGTGTTCACGACTACATCGATGCCGCCAAACGCGGCCTCGACCTGATCGAACGCGGCCAACATAGCGTGCTCGTCGGCGACATCACCACCGACGGCGATCGCCGACCCGCCGGCCGTGGCGATCTTCGCTACGAGGGCGTCGGCCTTTGCCCGATTGCCCGAGTAGTGCACGGCGACCGAAAGGCCGTCCTCAACCAGTCGTTCAACCACTGCCTGGCCGATGCCGCCGGAGCCGCCCGTCACCAGTGCGACTCGGCCGATGCTTGACGCTGTGCTCATGAGATCCTCTTCCTTGCCGCTTATATGAACGATCAGTACATTTAATCACGAAATGAACGATCCGTCTATATCACGATGGAGATTGCATCTCGTGGCTCGAAGGCAACGCGAACGCCGCTCAGGAAACGGCCGCGGAACAGCTCTCGCGTCAGAACCGCTCGAGCTCGTCCAGTTCTCCGTACGACAGACCGATCTCCGCCACCCGGGAGCGCCCGACCCGCAGGTTCTCACCGAGCACGGCCGCGGCAATCAGGCTGACGACGCTGAACGCGGCCGCGTAACTGTCGAACGCGGTGACGGAGTCCACCGGACAGACCACGAAGTGCTGCACCTGCGTTGAGTAACGCCGTGCCCCCTCGTCGCCCAGCAGCACGACGGGAGTCGGGCGGGCGGATGTCGCGGCAATCAGCCGCGGAAACAGCTCGGGCCTCCGCCGGAACCCGACAACCACAATCACATCCCGCCCATCGAGCGACGCGAGTTCCTCGCCGAGGGACTGGCCGGGCAGGGGCGCGAGCGACACTCCGTCGCGCGCCTGCGCAAGTTGCTGGCGCAGGTGCAGTGCGACCGGGTAGCTGTTGCGAAAGCCGACCACCAGTACGCGGCGCGCCCCCGCAATCAGGGGCGCGATCTCGGGCAGGTTGAGCGCGCCGAGCGCCGCGTGCAGGTTGAGGCTCTCGCGTTCGATCTGGCTCGCGAAGCTCACAGGGCCGTCCGCCGCGACCGGGGTGCCCGATGACCGTAACGCGCGCACGTGGTCGCGCACTTCCTCGGCGTTGCCGAATCCGAGCCGCCGGTACAGGCGGCTGATCGTCGCCTTCGATACCCCGCTCAGCCGCGCGACCTCTGCCGCGTTGTACAACCCGAGGTCCGCGAGGTGGTCGCGCATAAACTCGGCCGCGCGCAACTCCTGCGGCGACAGTGACGCCATCGCCGCGCTCAGCCGTTGACCGATGTCTCCCTCGGGGTGTGCCAGCGAGGGGGATGTCACGCCGCCGACCTCGCCGGCGTGCTTGCTGCGACCGCCAACACTGCGGCTTCGAACGCGTCGAGTGCGGCCGCGACATCCACCTTCTTGACATGCTCGTCGGGGTGATGACTCACGCCGCCGCGGCAGCGAATGAACAACATCGCGATCGCGGTGAGGTCGGCGACGGCCACGCCGTCGTGGCCCGCGCGGCTCCACATCCGCATGGGATCGGTGTCGCCGGTGGCGCGGATGCCCGCGAAGACGGCGTCCTGCAGGCCGGGGTCGCAGACGGTGGCGTCGGCGCGATAAATCTCCGTCGCCGAGAAGGAGAGGCCACGGCGCTCGGCGATGGACTCCGCGGCGGCGAAGATCAGCGCCACGCTCTCGTCGCGGTCTGGGTCGAACTCGGCGCGGAGGTCGAGGCTGAACTCGACCCGTCCGGGGATCACGTTGACGCCCCCGGGAAAGGCCTGGAGGCGTCCGACCGTGCCGATGACGTGCTGCTGCTTCGACAGCCGTTCGACCTCGATCACCAGCTCGCTCGCGCCGACGAGGGCGTCGCGGCGGCGGTCATACGGCGTTCCCCCGGCGTGCCCGGCGTGGCCGGTCATCACCAGGGCGAAGCGACGGGCGCCGGCTATGGAGGTGACTACGCCGAGGCGCCGACCGGCATCCTCCAGAAATGGGCCCTGCTCGATGTGCGCCTCGAGATAGCCCACGAGGCTTCCCGGGCGGCGAAAAGCTCCGGGCAGGCGGGCGGGGTCGAGGCCGAAGTCCTGAAACGCCTCGGCGAGGGTGATCCCGTCTTTGTCGGTGAGCTGCCACCAGTCGTCGTTCCAGGTTCCCGCCAGCGCCCGGCTGCCGAGCAGGGCCATGCCGAATCGAGTGCCCTCTTCGTCACCGAACGCGACAACTTCGAGAGCGAAGGGAAGGGGGATGCCGCTGTCGCGGATTCGCGAGACGACCTGAATGGCGAGCAGCACCCCGAGCATGCCGTCGTAACGACCGGCATCGGGGACGGTATCGAGGTGGGAGCCGAGCAGCAGCGCCGGAAGGCCAGGCTCGCTTCCCTCGAGGCGCCCGCACTGGTTTCCGGCGGCGTCCTGCCAGGTGGACAGTCCCGCCTCGGCCATCCAGGTCGCGGCCAGCTCGTTGGCGGCCTTGTGCTCGGGCGACAGGTGAACCCGTTCCATCCGCTCCGGGTGACGGGAGAGTCCCGCCAGGTCGTTGCAGCGCTCGAGGATGAGTTCCGCCTCGGCCAGGGTGGTGGGGTTGGTCGTGGCGAGCGTGGTGCTCGGCGTATGACGGTGGGTGCGGCTCACGCGGCATCCCCCTCGCTCTCATAGAAGTCGAGCGCGGCGCCGACACCACTGCCGCCCGTGACGCTCACTCCCCCGCGGCGGAGCATCTGCTCCAGGGCGGCGAGGGTGAGCAGCACGGTGTCGCGGCGGGCGTTGTAGCCCATGGTGCCGATGCGCCAGACGCGGCCGTGCAGGGGTCCGAACGAGGTGCCAATCTCGATGCCGTAGTCGTTCAGCATCGCCGCACGCCCGGCGTCGCCGTCGATGCCATCGGGGATTTCGACGCCGACGACGTTGTTCATCTTGTAGTTCTGGTCACCGAAGAGCTCGAGGCCCAGGGCGGACAGGCCGGTCGCCATGGCCGCGCCGTGCAGGCGGTGGCGTTCGACGGCCTGCGGAAGCCCCTCTTCCACGAGGAGGCGCGCACATTCGCGCGAGCCGAACAGCATCGTGGTCGCCTCGGTGTGGTGGTTGAGGCGCTTGGGTCCCCAGTAGTCGAGGATCATCGCGAGGTCGAAGTAGTTGGACCGGATCGGCGACGACGAAACCGCGTCACCCTCCACCCGGATGCCCGCCTCGATCGACTTGCGACTGTTGATCACGTCCACTGCCCGCGCGGACAGGCTGATCGGCGCGCTGCCGGACGGCCCGCCCAGGCACTTCTGCAGGCCGGCCGTGGCGACGTCGATACCCCAGGCATCCAGTTCGAAGGTGTTGCCGCCGAGTGACGCCGTGGCATCCGTGTATAAAAGGACTCCGTGTTTGGCGCAGATTGCGCCGAGTTCGTCGAGCGGCTGGGCGACCGTCGTGGAGGTGTCGCCGTGCACCACCGCGAGCAGCTTCGGGGCCACCTTGTCGATGGCCGCCTCGATCTCGCCCGGCGTGAAGACCGTGCCCCACTCGCGTTCGATCACGTGAACCTCGGCGCCGCAGCGCTCGGCAATCTCGCGCAGCAGGTGCCCGAAGCGACCGAAGATGGGAACGAGCACGCGGTCGCCGGGTTCGATCAGCGAGACCAACGCCGCCTCGATCCCGGCCCGACTGGTTCCGTCGATGAGCACGGTTGCCTCGTTTTCGGTGCGGAACACCTCGCGATACAACTCCATCGTCTCGTTCATGTACGACGTCATCGCCGGGTCATACTGGCCCAGCAGCTGCGCCGACATCGCCCGCAGCACCCGCGGGTCAGCGTTGATGGGTCCGGGGCCCATGAGCAGCCGCTGCGGCGGATTGATCTGGTTGGGCACGGCGCGGGGGCTGGGGTTTGGCATAACGACCTTCCGGGGCTGAATCATCTGTTTCAGGTTCCCATGTTACGGAACACCTGTTTCAACGGTGTTACGGATCAGGGTGCTTGATGTACATTTTAAAGATTTAGATGTACATTTTCATTATGTCCACAACGAGCGTCACCGATGCGCGCAGCCGGCTGCCCGAGCTGATCGCGCTGGCCAGCAGCGAGGCCGTCTTCCTGGAGCGTCGAGGAAAGGTTGCCGCCGTCCTCGTCAGTCCCGAGCAGTTCTCCCGCATGCAGGAGGCTCTCGAGGATGCTGAAGATGTCGCCGCCTTCGACACGGCGATGGCCGACGAAGGCGAGAATATTCCCTGGGCGCAGGTCAAAGCCGATCTCGGCTGGTGAGCAAGTACCGCATCAAGCTGCGTCCCGCGGCCGTAAAGGCACTGAGGCACATCGACCCGCAGGATCGCGGTCGACTTCAGGGAGCGATCGCGTTACTGGGTGATGACCCGCGTCCGCCGGGCGCGAGGGCGCTTCAGGGGCGGGACGGTTATCGCGTGCGCGTGGGCAACTACCGGATCATCTACACGATCCACAACGACATCCTTCTCATCGTCATCGTCACCGTCGGGCATCGCCGGGACGTGTACAACCCGTAGGTGACCAGGTAAGTGCAGCGGCGGTCTCAGTCCGGAGGAGGCGGCGCATCGGTGGGGTGCGGCACGCCGCTGCTCTCCAGCCAGTGCACGCGGCTCAGCGCGGGCGGAAGCGGTCCCGTCCCCCACGCCGCCAGTGCCGAACCGCCCACATCAGCGTGCGCGACGAACCCCTGGTCGAGTATCCGGAACCGGAGTGCGTACGCCACGCGCTCGAGGACCATCGGAGTGAACGACCAGCTCGCGTGATCGCGCGCGAGCTCATCGCCCTGAGCGACCACGGTCCGGGCGAGGCGTTTGGCCTCCGCGCGCTGCAATCCCTCGGGAAACGTCTGCAGCAACAATCCGGTTGCTGCCATGCTCGCGATGGAGACCCAGTCGGTAGCGACGCCGTGCACGACGCCCGTCGTCGGGTGCATCCGCCTGCCAGTGCGTACCAGCGTTCGCACCGTAAACGGCTGCTGGGCGCCACCCGGACGAATCGAGATCGAGACGTCCGTCTCCACCCCATCGTCGCTTCCACCGCCGACAACCTCAGACCCCGGAATCCAAGGGTCGGGGACTAGTGCGAGCATGCGCACCAGTAGAACGCGCCGGACCGGACCGGGTCCAGCCCCAGTTCTGGGAGACATGCCCGCGCCGTGCGCCTGTCAGCGGAATCATGCCGGTGTCGTACGCGCCCGTAACCGATAACTCGAAGGTGACTCGCCGAGGTGCCGCTTGAACGCGTTACTGAAGGCGCTCTCCGACGAATATCCGAGCTCGAGGGCGAGCGATCGGATGCGCGTGTCCGGCAGACGAAGTTGCCGTTGGGCGAGCAGCATCCGCCAGTCGATGAGGTACGCCAGCGGAGGGGTGCCGGCGGTCTGGCGGAAGCGTTCCGCGAAGGTGGTGCGCGACATCGATGCCGCGCGCGCCAACTCTTCCAGGCTCCACGCTTTGGACGGCTGCTCATGAATCAGCGCGAGGGCGGGTCGGAGCCGTTCATCGGTGAGCACCTTGAGCCATCCGGCGGGCATGTCCGCGTCGTGCATGTAGCCGCGAACCACGTCGAGCAGGAGGAGCTGACCGTACTGACGGATCGCGAACTGGGAGCCCACACGGTTGCCCGTGATCTCTTCAAACAGGCGTTGCACGTGGCCACGCAGTGGAGCGCCGACCGAACTGAACGGCCCGACGTGCATGACCGGAGGCAACGCTCTCAGCAGCAACTCTCTCCCCGCGGGATTCAACTCCACGCGGCCGCCGATGAGCACATCCGCGCCGTCGGCGTGTGCGTCCTCCGCCCGAATCGTCGACCCCGCCGCCGGAGGCTCGACGCGCACCGGTTCCGCGTCGCCGGTCCCGCCCTCGAGCGTCAGCCAGGTGCGCCCGTTGAGCACCGCAACATCGCCGGAGTTCAGCTCGACGGGTTCCGTCAAACCGTCGGTATTCAGCCGCGCGTGGCCGTGTACCACCGCGATGAACTTCAGGTCGTCGTCGATGGTGCTGCCGGTCTGCCAGCGCTCGCGCATGACGGAGCCGCCGGAGACGACGCTTTTCACTTCGATGAGATCCAGGATCTCCGACAGACGATCTGAGGGCATAACAGGACTATAGAGCAACAAAAGCGAACTAAGCGCTATTCAAAATCCGCACGGTGATCGTCAAGCTTGAGTCACCACCCACTCCCACGAAGGAATATCCATGATGAACTCCATGATCGCCCTGGTCACCGGCGGCAACAAAGGCATCGGTCGCGAGATCGCCGCCCAGCTCGCCGAGCTCGGCCACACCGTGGTGATCGGCGCGCGAAGCATCGAGCGCGCGGAAGCAACCGCTGCCGAACTGCGAGCGAACGGCGGCGAAGTAACGGCGGTCGCCCTCGACGTGACCGACCCGGCGTCGGTCGCGGCCGCAGCCGGGCAGGTGGAGGCCCGGTTTGGCCGCCTCGACGCGCTGATCAATAACGCGGGCATCAGCCATCAGCCCGGTGCCGACTTCGCCGGTCAGCTGCCCCGGTCAGCCGACGTCGACCACGTGCGGTACGTCTTCGAGACGAACGTGTTCGGCGTTATCACCGTCACGAGTGCCTTCCTCCCTCTGCTGCGGCGGTCGAGCGCACCCCGCATCGTGAACGTCTCCAGCAGCGCCGGGTCGTTGGCCTCCATCTCCGACTTTGCCAATACCGACCCCGTCGCCCTCGGATATGTTCCGTCGAAGACCGCGCTCACCGCCGTCACCATGATGTACGCCCGTGACCTCGTTGGTGAGGGCATTCTCGTCAACGCCGTCTGCCCGGGCTTCGTCGCCACCGACCTGAACAACCACCGGGGCATCCGCACTCCCGCTGAGGGCGCGACATCGGCGGTGCGCATGGCAACGATCGACGCCAATGGCCCCACCGGAACCTTCACCGACGATGCGGGCCCTGTGGCCTGGTAGCAGATCGGGATCGATTATGATCCACCCCATGCTTCACTTCGACGGCGCCGGGGCGATCTTCGCCGGGATCGGGCTCGCCACCCTCGCAGCGGCCCTTCTCCCGCGTGTGCTCGGCAAGCTCCCCGTTTCCATGCCAATGGTGTTCCTCGCCGCCGGAATGATCGTGTTCTCCGTCATCCCGGATCTGCCCGACCCGATTCCCAACACCCACCCGGAGATCGCGTTGCACCTCACCGAGGTCTGCGTGCTGATCTCGTTGATGGGAGCCGGTCTCGCGCTGAACCGGCCGCTCGGCAGACATCGGTGGTCGTCGACCTGGCGCCTGCTCGCCATCACCATGCCCCTGTGCATCCTCGCTATGGGATTTCTGGGCTGGTGGGTGCTGGGCCTTGGGGTTGCCAGTGCCGTGCTTCTCGCCGCCGCGCTCGCTCCCACCGACCCGGTTCTGGCGACCGAGGTGCAGGTGAGCGAGCCGGTGACCGACTCCGAGGGCGAGGACGATGAGGCGCGGTTCGCTCTCACCTCGGAGGCCGGACTCAACGACGGACTCGCCTTTCCCTTCACCTACGCCGCAATCGCTATCAGCATCTCCGGCGTTGCGCCGTCGGGGTGGCTCGGAGAATGGTTGTTGGTGGATGTCGCGTGGCGCCTGACCATCGGAGTGGCACTGGGCCTCGCCGTAGGCTGGCTCCTTGGCCGACTGTTCTTCTCCCGGGTAGCAGACCGGCTCCAGCTGACCGAGAAGGCCGAGGGTTTCGTAGCCATCGCCGCGACCTTCCTCGCCTACGGGGTCACCGAGTTGGCCGAGGGCTACGGCTTCATCGCCGTGTTTGTCTGCGCCTGCGCCATCCGCGGATCCGAGCGCGCACACGGGTACCACGGCGTCCTGCACAAGTTCGTCGAGCAGATCGAGCGGCTGCTCACGGTCGCCGTGGTCATCCTCCTCGGTGGTGCGGTCGCCCGGGGGTTGCTGGCCGACATCGGGTGGCCGGAAATCGCGGTGGCGCTCGCGTTCCTGCTGATCATCCGTCCCCTGGCCGGCTGGATCGGTCTCACACCCGGCAAAACCGGACCGAAAGAACGTGCCGTGATTGCGTTCTTCGGGGTGCGCGGGGTGGGATCGCTGTTCTACATCGCGTACGCGCTCCAGGAGGGTGACTTCCCGGGTGGCGACCGACTGTGGTCGATCGTCGGCCTCGTTGTGGTTGGCTCGATTGTCATTCACGGCATCGCCGCGACCCCCGCCATGACGTTCCTCGACCGGCGTCGTCGGCGCGCGGCGAAAGCACTCGGCGACGGCGAGCACGGGGTGGCGTCAACCCCGGTGTAGAGCGTCGCCCGATGTTGCGGCCGCGGCATCCGCCATTTCCTCGAGGAAGCGCGGCATCCGCCCGGCCCCGAAATCGAAGTACCGCGCCCACGTCGGCTCGATCGAGATGCGCACCATCTGTGCGTACATCGTTCGGACCTGCGTCTCGAACTCGGCGAGGTCTTCTGGCGCGAGGTTCTTTGCCGCCGCCTTGAGGTACTCGTCCGGGATGCCGTCAACCGTGTCCAACGTCGCGGACCCGCGGATCAGAAGAGCTTTCGCGTCTGCGGGAGTGTCGCCGACATCGAGTGTGAGGGCGACCTCCGGACGTGCGGACAACGCGGCGACTTTCGGCGACGTCGTCGCAGTGCACACCACGACGAGACCGCGAGTCCAGAGAAAGCCGATCGGAATCACCCGCGGGAAGCCATCTGTGCCGGTGTACGCGAGCCGCACCACCGGCCGCTCCACGAGGAGCTCGCTCGCGCCCGGCTGCTCGAGCTCAGCTGTGATCTGCCGTCGATCCATGGGAGCCTCCTCGCCGGGTGCGTGACAACAGTGTGTCCGCCGTTGCCCGTCAGGGGAAGGGCTTCGCTTCTTCCGTTCATCTTGTTCATGGCCGAGGCCGTACGGGGATGACTCATGTTTTCTGCCCGGAGTCCTCCGACGAGCGCTGCACGGTGGCGCTGATGCTCGCGCCGACGTGCGCGAGTCGATACTCTATATAGAGTCTTGATATAGGGAGTACTCATGGCCATCACATCTATCGACATCGATCGTGACCTGTTGCGTGATGCCAAGGAGCTGCTCGACGCGCCTTCGAACAAAGAAGCGGTCAGGCGTGCGTTGCAGTACACCATCACGATGCAGCGCCAGCGCTTGGCACTGGAACGCATCGCGCACCGGGAGTTCGACAGTGAGCAAGTGAACGCCCCCCAAGTCGACTACCCGCACTAATGGCAACGCGCTTCGCCTCCGGTCGCAGCGGCATCGAGGGCCCGGGCTATCTTGTCGACAACAGCATCTTGCAGAAGCTCTCGCGAAGCTCCAACATCCTGCGACGGTACAGCGCGATAACGAACCAGTTCCCGATCTACACCTGCCCACCGCAGGTTCTGGAGTACTGCTGGTCGGCTCGAGACCCGCAGGAGTACGCCGAACTACGCCGCGATATGGAGCTGTACACATCTGCACCCACCGCGCCGCCACAAACTCTAGTCCTCGACATCCAACAGGCACTCTGGGACAACGGGTTGCTTCGAGGCGCCGGAAACGCCGATGTGCTTATCGCTGCGTACGCAATCGTCAATGGGATCACCATCCTGACCGCAGACCACGACTTTGAGCACATTCAGCGCGCGCTGGGAGACGGCGTTCTGCTTCAGGAGTTCGTCTCAGAATGATGACGCTGAGCGAGATGTACCGCTAGAACGCCCTCAGCGCCGAGGTCCCTCTCGACTGGCTTCGGTACGCAGTGTCCACGCGCGAGACTTGATCTCCGAGATGACGTCAGTCTTGGCATCCGCGTAGGCGTTCATGTCATCCCAATCCTTCGCGAGCAGGCGTCGCTTGGTCTCCTCGTACAGCGCGCGGTCGTCGGCATCAGCGCGCAGATGGTCGCGGAAGACGAGGTACTCGGTCACCGCCTGGTCCCCGCGCTCGTAGATGTGGACGTGCACATCTCGCTCGGGAGTGCGCATCAGACGGTGGCCCGGCTCACGCACCCGCAACTCGTACCCGACTCCGCCCAGGGCGTCCAGGTACTGACCCTCGGCCGTGAGGTCGTTCACGGTAACCGCGATATCGATGATGGGTTTCGCCGCGAGTCCGGGCACGGACGTCGACCCGATGTGCTCGACGTCGCTGTCTGACGCCGCGAGCGCGTCGCGTATTCGGTGGGCATGGTCGGCGAAAACCGCTGGCCAGCGTTCGTCGTAGTCGTGGAGTTCGAGAAGTCGCTTCTCGGTGCCGCCGACGAGCAGCACTTGAGGTGCGGACGGATCCCTCACCAGAAACACGCCGACCGGGTCGGCGTGTTCGAAGACGAAACCGTGACGCTCGTACAGGCGACGGGCCGGGCTGCCCTGCAAAACATTGAGGCGGAACGGGCGCCCGTCGCCGTGGGCGTCGATCATGCTCCGGAGCACCTCGGAACCCACGCCGAGCCCCTGAATCGAGGACTGCAGGTAGAAGTGCTCGATCCAGTGGGCGTCGTCCTCCGAGCGAACCGCGATCAGTCCCACATCGCTGCCGTTCACCAAAATCACCGAAGTCCTGGCCGGATCGAAGGCGTCGAGGAACCGCTGCCGGACGCGAACCGGGTCAAACCTGCGCAGTCGTTCGAGGTCGGGCTGCATCACAACAGCGCGCAGCTCTGCCATCCAATGGGCGTCGGCGGGCGCGCTGGGGCGCAGTAACCACTCCACCGCCGGGCCAGTGGCCACCGCCGGGCGAGCCGCCGCGCCCGCCGGGCGACTCGGGGCCGGGCGGCTAGACACGTCCGCGAGCGAACTCGCCCCCGACATCCACCAGGGAAAGATCGCCGAAGCGCGGCCCGACGAGGCAGAGACCGGCCGGACCGTGCGCGGTCTGCAGCAGCGGAACCGACAGTGCGGGCATCCGCGCGATCCCCGCGATGCAGGTCAGGCGAAGGGTGCCGGCCCGGGTTGCCTCGATCGCGCCGGCATCTGCCGTCGTGGCGGGAGCGACGGATGACGCGGACGGCAGGAGCAAAATCCGGTCGTCCAGGGTCGCCGCGATGCGCGCTTCGGCGACCATGAGGGCGCTGCGCGAGAGCGCTTCTGCCTCCGCGGTGATGGTGGACGCCCAGGCGAAACGGGCGGCGATATCATCCCCCAGAGCGCCGGGGTGGGCCTCAATCCAGGGGCCGTGCTGCGCCCAGGCCTCCGCGGCCTGCACCGTACGGAAGGTCTCGAACAGCTTGTCGATGTCGCCGAGTTCGACGTCGACCAGGTCGGCGAGCAAGCCCTCCTCGGTCAGTTCGGCCAGCAGGTCGCGGAACGCCGCGGCGACCTCGGGGGTGGCGAGGGAGAGCAGCGACGGCGCGACGGCGAACCGGCGGTCGAGCGTCATCTGCTTGCGTCCGGACACCGAGGCGGCTGCCGCGGCGCGCAAAGTGGTGTGGTCGCGGGTGAGCCAGCCGACCGTGTCGAAGGACTCGGCCAGCGGAAGCAGACCCTCGGTGCTGACCGCGCCGTGGGTGGTGCGCAGGCCCCACAGCCCCTGGTACGACGCGGGCACCCTGATCGACCCACCCGTGTCCGTGCCGAGGCCGATCGACGCCTGGCCGAGGCCCACGGCGCTGGCCGGTCCGCTGGAGGAGCCCCCGGAAATACCCCCGACCACGGCGGGGTTCGGCGGGGTGCCGTAGTGCGGGTTCTTGCCGGCGATGCTGTACGCGAATTCGTCGGTCTGGGCGATTCCCTGCACGTCGGCGCCGGCCACCAAGAGTGCCAACACGGCGGGTGCGGTGGATGTCGCGGGCGCCGACCCAGCGAGATAGGCGGGCACTCCGGCGCCCACAGCGAATCCGGCGACCGAGAACAGGTCCTTGACCGCAACGGTCTGGCCGTCGAGCGGAAGCGGGCCGTGCGAGGCGGGGTGATCTTCGTGCGCAGTATGCACGGTGCCGGCGACCAGCGGCGCGCCGACGACACGCCACACGGCGGAGTTGATCGCGGGGGCGGGCGTCGCCACGTGTGCGACCTCGACCGCCCAACCCGACTCGAGTTTGCGCCAGAGCTGCGTCTGCTGGCCTCGTCCGCCCTTCGGGGGAACGGTGACCGCGACCACGAGCACGGCGTCGTCGGTCACGGGACGCAGGTGTACTTCGGCGATCACGCGGGAGGGCGCTCCGCCGCGGCCGTTACGGAAGGAGCTGATGGTGTCGTGGCCGACAAGCAGGCCCGCGGCATCCCCCCTCATCGTGTTTTCACCGGGCGCGAACAGGCGGTCCAGCGCGGGGAGATCGTTCGCCATCAGGGCACGCTCGTACTCCCAGAAAGCATCGAGCAGCCCGTCCGGGGCGACAGAGCCGCTCGGCAGGTGAACGGGTACGGAATGGAAATAGGAATCAGACATTGAAGTCCTCCACACGGATGCGGGCGTGAACGCCCTTGACGAGGTCGACGACCTGGGAAATGTTGAAGTCGGTGGCGGCGCTGAGGTACGCGTAGGCGTGCTCGGCGTCGAGACCGAAGCGTGCCTGCAGCAGGGCGATCGCGGCACGCACGCAGTTCTGCACGGCCTCGTCGAGGTCGGGGCTCATGCCGGTGGGAATGAGGAACTCGTTTGTCTCGGCGAGCGGCCCGACCAGCTCACCGAACGCGGCGAGCGCCTCGGCCGCGGGAACAATGTCGAAGCGCAGGGTAGCTCGCAACGACGCTTCCATCGCGGTGAGGGAGACCTCGCCGTCGCCCTGCGCGAAGTGCGGGTCTCCCACGTAGGCGAGGGCTCCGGCAACCTGCACGGGGAGGTAGAGGGTCGCACCCTCGGTCAGCAGGTTGATGTCGATGTTTCCGCCGTGCGCGCCGGGCGGAACGGAGTGGGGTCGCTCATCACCGGTGACGGCGACACCCATGATGCCGAGGAAGGGCGCCAGCGGGAAGGCGATGCTGCGCTCTCCCCCGGCGACGCGGGCCATGGTTCCGTACGCGACTCCGGCGCGTTCCTCCACCTCCGCGAACACGCTCACCGTGCCGGGCTGCCGGGGATACTCGCCGGGCAGGGCGCCGCGGCCGTGCCGGTTGGAGATGACGCCGTAGGGCACGCGGCGCAGCAACTCCACCACCGTGATCTTGAGCAGGTCGCCGGGCTCGGCGCCGCGCACGGCGATGGGCCCGGTGATCACGTGCGGTCCGTCGACCTCCGGGTCGCGTCGGTAGCCGGATGCGGCGAGCGCGATCGCGTCATCCAGCACCTCCTCGCGGGCGACGCCATGGCCGGCGAAGAAAGTGGCCGGGTCGCGACCCTGGTCTTCGTGGATGCCCTCGTGACTGAGGGTGTCAATGGTGACCTCGGTGCCTGCGTCGATGGTGAGCACCGCGACATCCGCCGCACAGGGAAGCCGACCCCAGAGCACGGACGACGCCTCCGCGGGCAGGTACACGGCGGCCCGGATGGGACCCACACCGCTTTGGAGGATCTCGCTCGTCTGCATTCGGGCCTCTCGGGTGAGCATCGGAGAGCACGGGTGCTCTCCCTCAACTTTAAGGGTCAGCGCGTGAGCGAGTTGTAGTGGCGGTTGCGAACGCTGAGGATGACGCCTCCGATGATGGCCGAGATCAGCGATCCGGCGAGGACGCCGACCTTGACGTGGTCGTCGGATTCGCTGCCGACGCCGAAGGAGAGCTCGCCCACCAGCAGCGACACGGTGAATCCGATGCCGGCGACAAACGCCATTCCGATCATGTCGACCCATTTGATGGTCGGGTCAATGCGCAGCCCCGGCAGCCTTGTGACCAGGAACGTGGTGGCCGTGATGCCGATCGCTTTGCCGAGCACCAGACCCGCGATGATGCCGAGGGCGATGGTGTCCTGGAATGAGTCGAGGAGCCCGCTGATACCGCCGACCGTCACCCCTGCGGAGAAGAAGGCGAACAGGGGCACCGCGACCGCGGTGGAGACAACGCTCCACCGGTCAGCGAAATGAGCGGCGAGCCCGTCGTAGAGCTGCCTGCCGGTGGCGTCGACGCCGTCCTTCACCCTGGCGCGCTTGGTGGCAATGACGGGCACCATAAAGCCAAGGAGCACCCCGGCCACCGTCGCGTGAATGCCGGAGGCGTGCACGAGCGCCCAGGTGATGACGCCGAGCGGGATGAGCAGCCACCACGCCCGCACCCCGCGCTGCACGGCGAAAGCGAAGATCGCGAGCGGGACGAGGGCGAGGCCCAGCGGCACGAAGGCGATGTCGTCGGTGTAGAAAATCGCGATGATCGAGATCGCGAGCAGATCATCGACCACGGCGAGCGTGAGCAAAAACGTGCGCAGCGCGGGCGGCAGGTTTCGCCCGACCACAGCGATGACAGCGACAGCGAACGCGATGTCGGTCGCTGCCGGAATCGCCCAGCCCTGGAGCGCGTCGCTGCCGGACTGCAGGTTGACCACCACGTAGATCAGCGCCGGAACGGCCACCCCGCCCGCGGCCGCGGCGATCGGCACGATTGCCGTGCTGAAGTTGCGGAGTTTCCCGACAACAAACTCCTCCTTGAGTTCGAGCCCCACGACAAAGAAAAAGATCGCCAGCAGGCCGTCGGCCGCCCACGCCCCAACACTCAGATTGAGGTGGAGCGACTCGGGCCCGAAGGTAAAGTCGCGGAGGCCGTTGTAGAACCCCGCGGCGCCGGTGTTGGCGAGCACGAGGGCCAGCAGCGTGGCGGCCAGCAGCAGCGCCCCGCCGACGGTGTCCTTGCCGAGGGTCTGGTGGATTCCGCGCCAGATGGAGTGCGGGGCCTGGTCGACAGGAATCGCGTGAGGGCGCGAGTCGGTGTGAGTCGAGTCGCTCTGGGGCGGGTCGGTGTGGGTCACGTAGGCCTGCTTCTTTCCCGGAAGGGTCCGGTCGCGTCGAGAGCGATCCCATGACCGCCCGCCGACCAGACTTCCCGGCACACCACCGACAACCCTACGCGCTCTCGGCCCCGAACCCGAGTCTGCCGTCAACGAAACTGACACAATCGAAGGTATGCATCCCGCAGCCAGCACCACACCAACATCCAGCACCGCGCCCGCATCCAGCACCACCCCGTCGTCCGACACCCGGTACCTCCGCCAGACGACCCTCCCCGGGTTTGGTGCGTCCGGCCAGTCGGCTCTGGCCGCCGCCCGCGTTCTGGTGATCGGCGCGGGAGGTCTCGGCAGCTCGGTGCTGCCCGCCCTGGCCGCGGCGGGAGTCGGCACGATCGGCATCATCGACGACGACACCGTGGAAACCAGCAACCTCCACCGGCAATATCTTCATACCGAGGCGGATGTCGGGCGGGGCAAAGTCGCCTCTGCCGTCGACTCACTCCGTGCCCTCAACGCGCAGATCACCGTCATCGCCCATCCCGAGCGACTGACCGCGGGCAATGCCCTGCAGCTTTTCGCCGGCTATGACCTGGTCATCGACGGCAGCGACAACTTTCCCACGCGCTACCTCTCCAACGACGCGGCTGCGCTCCGCGGCATCCCGCTCGTCTGGGGCGCCGTCTCGCAGTACGCCGGCCAGGCCGGTGTCTGCTGGGCGGATCGCGGTCCGCAGTACCGCGACCTCTTCCCGACGCCTCCCCCGCCCGGCTCGGTCGTGTCGTGCGCGGTCGGCGGGGTGCTGCCCACGGTCTGCGCCGTGATCGGCGCGATCCTCGCCACCGAAACCATCAAGCTCCTCACGGGCGTTGGCACTCCCCTGCTGGGCAGGGTCACCACCTTCGACGCGCTCAGCGGCGGCTTCCGTGAGATCCAGTACGCGCGCGATCCCGCGGCGGCTCCCATCACCGAGTTGATCGACTACGACCTCTTCTGTGGCATCACTCCCGTACGGGACACCATCACGGCGGAAGAACTCGCCACTGAGATCGCGCGAGGCCACACCCGGGACAGCGCGCTGTCGGCGAGCCCGCAACTCATCACACTGCTCGACGTGCGCGAGCCCTGGGAAGTGCAGATCGCGCACCTTCCCGGCGCGGTCGTCGTCCCCCTCGGCCTCCTCGAGGCGGAACTCGGGGAGGGTATCGCGGGGCTCGATCCCGCGTCCCCGGTCGTCGCGTTCTGTCACCAGGGGGTGCGCTCCGCTGCCGCCCTCGAGATGCTCCAGCGCCACGGCTTCACCGCGGCCCGCCACCTCGAGGGCGGCATCGACGCGTGGTCACGCACGGTCGACCCCGGGTTACCGCGATACTGACGTGACCATGAATGCGCACCCTCACGACCAGGCAGACACCTCCGTAGACCAGCACGCCGAACTCATCCTCGACCTGCTGACCCCGACGCTCGGCACGCTCGGCTCCGAGCAGGTGCCGCTGGCGGACGCACTCGGCCGGGTCACCGCGGCGCCGGTGCTCTCCCCCGTCGATCTGCCCCTGTTCCGCAACTCGCAGATGGACGGTTTCGCCGTGCACGCGGAGGATCTCGCGAGCATCCCGGCGACCTTGCCGATCGTGGGCGAGGTGGCCGCACGCCCGGGCACTCCCGCGCGCCTGCTGCCCGGCACCGCGGTGCGCATCATGACCGGGGCTGTGGTTCCCGACGGCGCGAACACGGTGGTGCCCGTCGAAGACACCTCGGTCACTCTCTTCACCGACGCCGAAACGGTCACGATCGGCCGTGCCCGGGCCGTCGGTGAGTACGTGCGCAACCGCGGGAGCGACGCCCACGCCGGAGACACCCTGCTTCCCGCCGGCATCCGGCTCGGATCACGGCATCTCGCGGTGCTCGCCGCCGCCGGAATAACCGACATCGAGGTTAAGAGGCGGCTGCGGGTCGCCGTAATCACCACGGGCGCAGAGCTGATCGCGCCGGGCGAGCACGCGTTACCCGGCCAGGTGTACGACGCGAACGGGATTGCTCTCGTGGCCGCCATCATCTCCGCCGGGGCCGTCGTCGCGACCACCCACCGCGTCGTCGACGATCCAGAAGCGATGCTCGTCGCGCTCGAGTGGGCGGCGTCAACGGCAGATCTGATCGTTACCTCTGGCGGCATCTCGATGGGCGACCACGAAGTCGTGCGCGAAGTGCTCGGCCCGCTCGGCGCCCACGTCGGACACATTGCGATGCAGCCGGGAGGGCCGCAGGCCACGGGCGAGTTCCAGGGCGTGCCCGTGCTCGGTTTCCCCGGCAACCCGGTGAGCACCCAGATCTCGTTCGAGGTGTTCCTCGCCCCGATCCTCCGCGCCCTGGCCGGCCTGCCTGCCGCCGCGCGCCACCGCCGCGCGCTGAGTGCCGCGCTGCGCTCCGTACCGGGCAAGCGCCAGTTTCTTCGCGGTCGCATCCGCGCGGATGGAAGAGTAGAGGTTGTGGCAGGCCCGGGATCGCACCTCGTTGCCGGACTTGCCGCTTCCGACGTACTACTCGACGTGCCCGCGCACGTCATCGAACTGAACGAGGGCGACCTCGTGGAGACCGTGGACCTGTGACTGAGTCGATCCCTACCGCCGGCGCACACCCCGCCTCGCCCGACGATCATGCCGCCTCACCGAGTGGTCTGACCCACCTCGACTCTGACGGGCGTGCCCGAATGGTGGATGTCGGGGACAAGGCGATCACAACCCGCACAGCCATCGCCTCCGGAAGAATAGAGCTGCTCCCGCACGTGATCGCTCTGGTGCGCGCCGACAACATGCCGAAGGCCGACGTACTGGCAACGGCGCGCATCGCGGGTATCTCCGGCGCCAAGAAGACCTCGGAGCTCATCCCCCTTTGCCACCAGATACCGCTCAGCTCGGTGAAGATCGACTTCGTGTTTGCGGCGGATGCGATCGAGATCACTGCGACGGCGAAAACCACCGGCCAGACGGGCGTGGAGATGGAGGCCCTCACCGCCGTTGCGATCGCCGGGCTGACGCTGCACGACATGGTGAAAGCGCTGGATCCCGGTGCGATCCTCACCGACATCCAGCTGCAGGACAAGACCGGGGGCAAGCGAGGGCACTGGACGCGGGCGGATCGCGAGGGGGCCGCTGAGCCCGGCTCGACATCCGCGTCAGTCCCCGGTGCGACATCCGCCTCGGTCTCCGGCGCGACTGCCGACCCGGTCTCCTCGGCGACCTCGGGCACGCCCCGCCCGCGCACCGCCGCCGTCGTGGTCGCCTCCACCGGTGGCGCTGCCGGAACGCGCGAGGACACCACCGGACCGACCATCGAGCACTGGCTCACCGCCCACGGCTACGCGGTGGACGCTGTCACCGTCGTCGCGGACTCCGCCATCGCCGCGGAACTCGCCCGGGTGGTAGCCACGCGGCCCGCGGTTCTCGTCAGCACCGGCGGCACCGGCCTCAGCCCCACCGACGCCACCCCCGAAGCCACTCGACCCCTGCTCGACCGAGAATTGCCCGGGATTGCGGAGGCGATTCGTGCGCGTGGCATGGCGGTCACGCCGACCGCCGCGCTCAGCCGTGGTCTCGCGGGCACGGCGAACGGAACCGTGGTCGTCAATTTGCCGGGCTCGCCGGGCGGGGTGAAGGACGGCCTCTCCGTGCTCGACGGCCTGCTCGATCACCTCGTTGCCCAGATCAGTGGAGGCGGCCGCCATGAGTGACCCATCGACCGCAAACGCCCGCGTGCTTGCGGTGGTATCCAGTGACGTGCTCCTGACCGAGGACTTCGAGCGGTGGGTCGAATCGGAGACCAGTGGCGCCGTCGTGACATTCCGCGGGGTCATCCGCAACCACGATCACGGCGCAGCCGTGCTGTCGCTCGAATACTCCGCGCACCCCGAGGCCGAACGCTTCCTACGGGAATGCTGCGAAACGGTTGCGGCGGAGACGGGGCTGCTCGTTTCCGCTGGGCACCGCATCGGCGCCCTTGCGATCGGCGATGTCGCCTTGGTCGCTAGCGTTGCCGCTGCTCACCGGGCCGAGGCCTTCGCTGCCTGCGAGCGCCTCGTCGAACTGATCAAATCGAGCGTGCCCATCTGGAAGCGCCAGTACCTCGCCGACGGCGCAACGGAGTGGGTGGGCATCTAGTTCCGCGGTGCGTACGCCTGACTACCAGCGCAGCAGCGTCATCCCCACCGACATCCCCCCACCGAACCCGGCGAGCAAGACGATCTCGCCCTTTTTCACGCGCCCGGCGGCGTACGCGGCGTCGAGCGTAATCGGAATCGACGCCGCACCGGTGTTGCCGTAGTGCTCCAGCGTCAGGTGTGTGGCGACGGCCGGCATCTCCAGCGCCGACACCAGGTCGCGCAGCATCATGCCGTTGGCCTGGTGTGGAATGAAATGGTGGATGTCGCTGAGGGACAACCCATTCTTCGCCAGGAACGAGAGGATCATGTCCGGCATATTCTCCGCGACGAAGGTGCGCACCGCGCGCCCGTCCATACCGAAGTACCTGAGCTCTTCGCTCACGTCCGGCCCGATCGGCAACCGGCTCCCGCCCGCCGGAACCCCAATGATGTCGGTCAGGTCACCGAAGCTGTGCATTCCGGTCGCAATCAATCGGTGCCCCTCGCACTTGGACGAGTGACCGACCACTGCCGCCCCGGCGCCATCACCGAACAGGATGGCGGTGCGCCGGTCCTGCCGGTTCAATATCCGCGAATAGACGTCTGCGCCGATGACGAGGGCGAGTCCGCCGGTCGCGGCGACCATCTGCGTGACAACACCGAGCGCAAAAACGAATCCACTGCAAACCGCGTTCAGGTCGAACACCGCCGCGTTATCGGCGCCGAGCGCGCGCTGCACATAAGCCGCGGTAGGGGGCTGCGACTGGTCTGGGGTGGAGGTCGCGACAACAATCAGCCGCAACTGGTCAGCGCGGATGCCCGCGTCGGCGATGGCGCGCGCACCGGCACGGATCGCGAGGTCGGAGGTCGCCTGGTCGTCGCCCGCCCAGCGGCGCTCGCGAATGGCGGTTTTGCCCTCGATCCATTCCGCGGTCACGCCGGCGGGAGTGCCTACCTCCTCGTTGGTCACCACACGGGTGGGGACGTAGGAGCCGAGGCCGAGTATGGTCGCGCCGGTGCCGACCGCGGGGGCGGAGATCCGTTCGGCGAGCGACGAGCCGCCGGGGCCCGCGGCGACCGCCAGGCTTCCGACGACGGGCAACCGCACAGTGGCGATCGGGGTCGTTGGGGGCGAATCCTGCATCAGAACCATGGTGGCGTCCTGACTACGGCAGATGAAAACATGGAGGCCTCGTTTCGGGTTCGAGCCATCGGTGCTGTGAGGCTGACATCCTCTTGCACGAATTACCCGGGCGCAACGGCTGGACAAACACAGAAAGCGAATGCGACCCTCGCACGCGAGACACAACAGCAACGGAGGATGCCCGTGGGAAACGTCGTCGTGCAACAGTTCGTCAGCGTCGACGGCTTCGCTGCGAACGACCGGGGCGAGTTCGACATCCTGGAGGGTCTGGACGGCGATTCCTCCGACTTCGACCGGAGCAACCTGGGTTGGATCGAGCAGGCTGGCGCGATCGTACTCGCGGCACGCACCTACGAGATGTTCGTCGCCTACTGGCCGACCCCGGTAGCCGTGCACGAGGTGGTCGCCCCGAGTATCAACGCCCTGCCGAAACACGTATTTTCCCGCACCCTTACGTCGGCGCCCTGGGGCAGCTTCAACGAGGCTGCCATCGAGTCCGGCGAGCTTACCGATGTGATACCGAAAATTCAGGCATCAACCGACGGCGACCTGATCATCTGGGGCAGCCTCACGTTGACCGACGATCTCTTCCGAGCCGGTCTGGTCGACGTCGTGCGCCTTGTCGTTGCTCCGGTTGCCATCGGCACGGGCCGTGCAGTATTTCCCGCGGATGTCGGCACTCTGCCGCTCAGGCTGCGGAACACAACGCGATTCTCGGCCGGGCTGGTCGAACTGGAGTACGCGGTCGGTCAGCGGACGGCACCGCGATAGGCCGGTGCAGCGTTAGGCCCGGCACCGCGTTAGCTTGAAGCTACCCGCCGGCGAACGGTGGCAACACGTCGACCCGAGCGCCGAGCGTGCGCGCGTCGTCGCGACTGACGACCCCGTCGACCAGGAACGACCCGGATGCCAGCACGCGGGCCATGTCGTCCCCATAGCGCTGGACGAGCAGACCACGAAGGTCGCCGACGGTCGCGGTTGCGCTCGCTATCGCATCGACCGTCCCACCCTCTATCGCGCCGGCCGGTGGCCCCACCGGCACCTCGAGAGTTTCTTCCTCACGCGCCGCAGCCTCGGCGGCCGCCGCGAAGTACCGCACCGCGACCCGGGTGGTGCTCGGCACCGATATCGTCTGGTCCGCAGTCACCGTGTTCTCCGCACTCTTTCCCCGCCCGTGCAACTCGCGGCCGGGGAACCAGCCTAAGCGACGCACCCGCCGAACCGTTCCGACAGCGCACGTCAACGCAGCGTCCCCACCCTGGCGGGCGAAGGGACGCTGCGCTGCTGGTGCACACGGAACTTACGGATGGTCCTAAAACGGTCAGGCGTCAACCTTCATCTCGTTGCCGTGCACGGTAACTGCCCAGATGATCAGCACGTCGAGCGCGATCATGGCCAGCGACCAGATGGGGTAGGCGGCCAGGAACGTGATGTTCACGAGCGCGCTGCCGAATGCCAGGATGACTGCGACGATGCGGGCCCACAGCTGCCCTGCAATCAGCGCGATGCCGGCGCACAGAACGAGCACGCCGACGGCGAGGTGAATCCAGCCCCACGCCGTGTAGTCGACCTGTACCACGAGTCCCGATTCCTGAACGAGGTAGTACGAGTCCTGGAACAGGGCGACCAGGCCCTGAATGGCGTGGAAGGTGCCCATCATCAACATGACGATGCCGGCGAAGGCGATCCAGCCCAGCCAGCCGGTCGACTCCTGCGTTCCTCCCCATGTCGTGTCTTCCGCTGTTTGCGTGCCAGCGCCTGATTTCCGGGCCCCGGCTCTAGTGTCCGTGGCGTCTCGAGTGGTGTTCATGATTCCTCCCTGCGAGCCCGTTGAATGGTCTCGAGGGGCACGCTACTGCGACCCCAGCACCGCTTCGTCGCCCGAATCGGGTGACGAAAAACCGCCCATAAGACGTATGGTCGGCGCAATCTTCGCGCCGGCCGCCGCTGCGCCGGACCCCGGGGTTTCGCTAGGGTAGTCGTAACCGAAGGAGTGTCACATGGCAGTAATTTCTCGTGGATTCTTCGGGCGAAAGCGGGAGGAGAATCCCGAACTTCCGCCCGGGCAATACCTCACAGAAGACTTCCCCGTGCTCTCCGCGGGTCCGACGCCGGTTGTTGACCTGGCCGACTGGACCTTCAGTATCCAGACCGAGTCCGGCGAGGTACATGCCTGGAACTGGGAGCAACTGAACGCGCTCCCCCAGGAAGACATCCACACCGACATCCACTGCGTGACCCGCTGGTCGAAGCTCGGCACCACCTGGAGCGGCGTCTCTCTCGACACCCTGTTCGCGGGCGTCGATACCACCAACGCGTATGTGATGGTGCACTCCTACGGTGGCTACACCACGAACATGCCGCTCGCCGACCTCATGGACGGCAAAGCCTGGATCGCCACCAGCTTCGAGGGCGAGCCCCTTGACCCCGAGCACGGTGGCCCGGCTCGGTTGCTGGTACCCCACCTTTACTTCTGGAAGAGCGCCAAGTGGGTTCACGGGCTCCGCATGGTTGCCACCGACGACCCCGGCTTCTGGGAGCAGAACGGTTATCACATCTACGGTGACCCGTGGCTCGAGCAGCGGTATTGGTAGACGGACTGCGTTGGTAGACGAACTCTGGAAGGTGGGCACCGTGGTGGAAACTCGGATCCAGACGCCTTCAGCGCGCAGTATCCAGCTGGATGTTCCCGGCTGGCCCGGAAACATAGCCGGGCAACACCTCGACGTGCGCCTCACGGCGGAGGACGGCTACACGGCCGTGCGCTCGTACTCGATCGCCTCGGTCGGCGACGGCGAACGCATCGAACTCGCGGTTGACCGCCTCCCCACCGGCGAGGTCTCGCCCTACCTCGTGGAAGAACTGCGCGCCGGCGATCAGCTCGAGGTGCGGGGTCCCCTCGGTACCTACTTCGTCTGGCACCCCACCGATACCGCCCCCGTGCAGTTAATTGCCGGTGGATCGGGAATCGTGCCGCTCATGGCGATGATCCGCAGCCACGAGACATCCGGCAGCACCGTGCCCTTTCACCTGCTGTATTCAGTGCGGAGCCCGCGCGATGTGTTCTTCGCGGATGAACTCAGGGCCCTCGCCGAGTCACCCCACCTGCGTGTCACCTACGTGTACACACGCCAGGCGCCGCCGGACTGGCCAATCGCTCCTGCCCGGATCACCACGGCCGCGATCGCCGCAGACGCTTTTTCGCGCGAGGAGAACCCGGTGGCCTTCGTGTGCGGTCCGACCGGCTTCGTCGAGACCGTCGCAGACATCATGGTGGGCCTGCGGATCTTCGCGCCGCTGACGATCAAGACCGAACGGTTCGGCGGTAAATAATGTCCGCCCGTGTCGACGGAAACGCCCTGGCAGGGATCCTGTCCGAGTACTTCCGTCTCGACACGACGAGCGCGATTGTGCAGTGCAGCGGATGCGGCACCCGGGCAGCCCTCGCGCGGGAGCTGGTGTACCCCGATCCCATGGGCTTCGTGGTGCGCTGCGAACGATGCGAAGACGTGTTGATGATTGTGGTGGATGCCCCGGGGGGCGCGTGGCTGGACCTGCGAGGCGTCGACGGGGTGCAGTTCAGAGGCTGACGGTCGTGGCCGGAGCGCCGTCCGGCAGGGCATGACCTGGACTGGCCCGCACTACGCCGCACACGGCAAAGACCCAACCGAGGATTCCCGCAAGGCAGATGCGTTCGGCGAGGCCGAGAACGTCGGGGGCGGCCACGATCGAGACGCCGAGGAACACGATTCCGGCGATGGCAAGCAGCAGAAACCCCACGGCGAGCGGGTACGCCCGGCGGAGTTCCCCGGCCGATCGCAGCCACACGGTCAGCAGCGCGAACGCCGCGAGCGCGGCGAGGAACCCGGCGGTGGCCAGCACCAGGTGCACCGCTCCGGCCCCGGTCGTGGTGGCGAGGGCCGCGGAGCTGAGCCCCGCGACATCCGCCTCGCCCCCAACGCTCGCCGATGGTTCGGCTTCGACGTCAGTGGGAAAGAACGCGAGCAATCCGGAGAGGATTCCTGCCACCCCGAACAGCACGAGACCCGTCGTGCGGAGTCGCCCGGGGTTGCCGGACAGCGCGAGCGCGCCGATCGCACAGCCGCTGAGCACGGCGCGGGCCAGGAAGTTGAGGTTCATCACCCAGCCGTAGGGGCCCACTGCGAGGTTGCTCTCCGCCTCGCTGATCGGGCTGTAGTACGGCGGGAGAAATTGCAGGATCACGTCGACCACCACGTACAGCACCACGCCGATCATCGCAGCCGTCGCCAGGCGGCGGCGAAGGAGCATCGGACGCGCGGGGGCCATGAGCCCAGCTTGGCACGTGCTGCTGGCGGACCTCGCTGCCGGTGCGCTCGCTGCTGGCGCACGTGCTGCTGGCGCACGTGCTGCTGGTGGGCCGTGCTGCTGGTGCACTGAGCTGCCGGCGGTGGGCGGAATGGCAGTTCTCGCACGAAAGGTGGCAAGACTGCCACTGGGGCCAGTGCCCGCGTGACCAATATCGTGATCGTATGACTCCTGAGAACCTCTCGCCTGCCCTCGACCGGGAGGTTCAGGGCGATGTCCGCGCCCTGATCACTCCTCCCACGCCCGCTGCCGTCCTCTCGCTCGAGGTGGTGACGGCGATGTGCTCGCCCGCGCTGCTGAATCACAGCATCCGTTCCTACGCGTTTGGCGCGGCGCTCGGGCGCAAGGAGGGCGTCGAGTTCGATCCCGAGCTGCTGTTCGTCGCCGCAATGCTGCACGACATCGCGCTCGTGCCCGCGTTTGACAGCGAAACGGTTCCCTTCGAGGAGGCGGGCGGTCGGGTGGCGTGGGTATTCGGTGCCGGGGCCGGGTGGTCACCGGCCCGGCGCGAGCGGGTGAGCGAAGTCATCGTGCGACACATGTGGACCGAGGTGGATGTCGCGCTCGACGCCGAGGGTCACCTGCTCGAACGAGCCACCAGTCTCGACGTCTCCGGGACGGCCCCCGGCGACTGGACAAACGAGTTCCGTGCCGGCGTTGTCTCGGTGGTGCCGCGCCTCGGCTTTGCTGCTGAGTTCACCCGCTGCATCGTCGACCAGGCCGAGCGCAAGCCCACGAGCAACGCCGCGCGCACGGTGCGCTCGGGGCTGCCCGCACGTGCCGCGGCCAACTCGCTCGACATGTGATGGAATCGAGGGTGTGACCGAAATCTACTCGCGCTATGCCGCCATCGGAGACAGCTTCACCGAGGGGGTGGGCGATGAGTTACCCGACGGACGCGTGCGCGGCTGGGCCGATCTCGTCGCCCTCGGCCTCGCCCTGGCGTCCCCCACGCCGGTGAGTTACGCGAACCTCGCCATTCGCGGGCGTCTCCTCGCCCCGATTGTCGATGAGCAGTTGGATGCCGCGATCGCCCTCTCCCCCGCCCTGATCAGCATCAACGGCGGCGGTAACGACATCATGCGTCCGCGCGTATCGATCACCTCGATCACCGATCAGCTGGAGAGCGCCGTCGACCGGGCCGCTTCCGCGGGCATCCACGTCGTGCTGGCCAGCGGCGCCAACCCCACCCGGCACTTGCCGCTAGGGTCATTCATTGAGGCTCGGGGTGACCGGCTCGCCGACGCGATCCGCACGCGTCTGCCGAAAGAGAATGTCACGTTTGTGGACAACTGGGCAGATCAGGAGCTTAGCGACATCCGCTTCTGGTCCCGCGACAAGCTGCACCTGAACTCCCGCGGGCATGAGCGGGTGGCGAGCAATGTGCTCGCGGCGCTCGGCGTGACGATACCGGACGCCCGCGACGACCACGCGGGCATCCCAGCCCAGCGCACCGCCGACTACTGGCGCCAGTACGTTCTGCCCTGGATCGGCCGCCGCGTGACCGGGCGTTCCTCGGGCGACAACCGGCAACCGAAGTACGCGACGCTGACGCCAGTGGAGCTGCCGCGACCCTGACCCGAGTGGAGCTGCCGCGACCCTAGGCGCTCCCCTACCCGCGACGGACGTGGCGCAGTTGCACGAGCATCCGCCGCCAGCCAGCACGAACGGGGTTCGGGTCGGCAGGTCCGAGCTCTACGCCCACGATCCGCGCGATCTCGTCAGCGACCTCGCTGACCGACCGATCGGTGGTGTCGAGGTGCGGCGCGAACTGGGGTCCGCTGAGCACCGGCGCGACCCGTGAGTACTGTTGCGCGGTCCAGCCCCGTCCGGTTTCTAACCTGCTGCGGAGACGGCGGACGACGACATCCCGCCCGGCAAGTAGTGTCACCTGTCGCACGTCACATCCGGCGTCGCGTAAGCCCGCCATGACCCGCGCGTGACGTTCAGCGTTGGCCAGGGTCATGGGCACGATGATGGGGCCGGGATGCCGCTGCGCCAGGTCACCGAGAATCTCGATGATCAGCGGGGCCCACCAGGATCAGCACACTAGCCGCCCCCGCCGCTGGCTACGCCAATTGCCTGCAGGATTGCCTCAATGGTGCCGCGAACGTCTGCGGGGTAGCCCTCGAACTTCATGAGAGGCTGAATGCCGCTCCCGGCCTCTCCGCTGACGAAGTCTCCACCATTGCGGATCAGGTCTACGGTCGCGCCGAGACGCACATCGGTAGTTGTGTGCAGCACCACTCTGGTCGCGCTGTCCGAGAGCTGCACGTGGCGTTGCACCTGGCGGTCAAGCAGCCGGTATTGGGGCGGGCGGGCGATGATGCCGAGGAATGGTCTCCGTGGTTCCAGCTTCTCCACTATCGCGCGGCCGGCGAGGGTATCGCCCACGACCGCCGCGACCGGCCCGGCCATCCGGGGCACCATCGCCCATGCGGAACGGGGCCGAGAGTCGGCCACCATGAGCGCGAGAACGCGATCGGCCTCGGGCACACCGGTCGGTGTTGCGTCGACGACAACAAGCTTTCGTGACATGGGAAGCTTCTTCGACGGCTCCGGGTCCTTCAGCGAGATGCGCCTCTGTAGTGCGAGTTCGACGAGGGCGGCCGCCGCGCTGAGGGAGTTGGCTCGCCACAGCCTGCCGTCCTCCCCCTCGTTCAGCAGAAACAGCTGCTCTGCCATCGACAGCGTGCTGTTCTCGTTGCCCCGATGCTGTGGCGCCACAGTGGTCCCCCTCGCTGCCTGGCGACCACAAGCGAGCACTCACGGCCGGTAGACAAAGCTTGGCATGTCACGCAAGCTGTCAGAAACACGAAGCGGCCGCCCCGCGCAGCTGGTGCTGCGCGAAACGGCCGCGGTGTTCCGGTGGCCTCTTCTGGAAGACACCGGTGAGTGTGGTGGAGACTAGCGGGCGGCGGAACCGTCCGTGTAGTCGGCGTCCTGCTGCTTCCAGGAGAAGAGCGCACGCAGTTCCTTGCCGGTGGCCTCGATCGGGTGCGCGGCACCCTTCTCGCGGAGCGCGAGGAACTCGGGAGCTCCGGCGTCCTGGTCATCGATGAAACGCTTCGCGAACGCGCCGTTCTGGATGTCGTCCAGGACGGCCTTCATGTTCTCCTTGACGCTCGGGTCGATGACGCGCGGGCCGGAGACATAGTCGCCATACTCGGCGGTGTCGGAAACGCTCCAGCGCTGCTTGGCGATGCCGCCCTCCCACATGAGGTCAACGATCAGCTTGAGCTCGTGGAGAACCTCGAAGTAGGCGATCTGGGGCTGGTAGCCGGCCTCGGTCAGGGTCTCGAAGCCGTACTGCACCAGCTGAGAAACGCCGCCGCAGAGCACGGCCTGCTCACCGAACAGGTCGGTTTCGGTCTCTTCGGTGAAGGTGGTCTTGATGCCGCCGGCGCGGAGCCCGCCGATTGCCTTGGAGTACGACCAGGCGAGGTCCCAGGCGCTGCCCGAGGCGTCCTGCTCGACGGCGACGATGACGGGAACGCCACGGCCGGCCTCGTACTCGCGGCGCACGGTGTGGCCCGGTCCCTTGGGGGCGACGAGAAGCACGTCGACGCCGGCGGGAGCGGTGATGTAGCCGTAGCGAATGTTGAAGCCGTGACCGAAGACGATGGCCTTGCCCTCGGACAGGTTGCCGGCGATGTCGTCGGCGTAGAGGTGACGCTGGCTCTGGTCGGGCGCGAGGATGACGATGACGTCGGCCCAGGCGGCGGCTTCGGCGGAGGGAAGGACGGTGAATCCGGCTTCCTCGGCCTTGACCTTCGACTTGGAGTCGGCCTTGAGGCCAACAACGACCTCAACGCCCGAGTCGCGCAGGTTCTGCGCGTGTGCGTGTCCCTGAGAGCCGTAGCCAATGACAGCCACCTTCTTGCCCTGGATGAGGGACAGGTCGGCGTCGTTGTCGTAGAAGATTTCGGTCACGTCGTGGTTCTCCTTGTTCGGTGGGTACTGAGTTCGGCTGGTACTGAAAAGTGCGCGAAAAACGGGGGAACTAGTTTTTGAAGACGCGCTCGGTGATGCTTTTGCCGCCGCGCCCGATGGCGAGCAGGCCGCTCTGCGCGATTTCCTTGATGCCGTAGGGCTCGAGTACGCGTAGCAGCGCCTGGATCTTGCCGCTGTCGCCGGTCGACTCGATGACCAGTGCGTCGGTCGCGACATCTACCACCCGCGCTCTGAACAGGTTGACGGCTTCGAGAACCTGCGACCGGGTCGTGTTGTCGACCCGCACCTTGATGAGCAGGTGTTCGCGGGTGACCGACTGCGTCGGCTCGAGCTCAACGATCTTGATGACGTTGATGAGCTTGTTCAGCTGCTTGGTGACCTGTTCGAGCGGCAGCTCCTCGACATCCACCACCACGGTGATGCGGGACAGGCCCTCGATCTCGCTTTTGCCCACGGCGAGCGACTCGATGTTGAACCCGCGACGGGCGAACAGGCCGGCGACGCGGGTCAGCAGACCTGGTTTGTCTTCGACGAGAAGGGAGAGAACGTGACTCATGGGCTTACTCCTCTTCCCACTCGGGGGCATGTTCGCGGGCGTACTGCACGGACGAGTTACCCACACCCTGCGGCACCATCGGCCACACCATCGCGTCGCGGCTGACCACAAAGTCGATCACAACCGGACGATCGTTGGTGTCCAGCGCGAGCTGGATGGCGGCGTCGATGTCTTCCGGTCGGGTGACCCGGATGCCGAGCGCGCCGTACGCGTCCGCCATCTTGACGAAGTCCGGGATCATCCGCGTCTGAGTGCCGTCACCGAGGTGTCCGGTGTTCAGGTCGGTGAACGAGTGGCGGCCTTCGTAGAAGAGGGTCTGCCACTGGCGCACCATGCCGAGCGACGAGTTGTTGATGATCGCCACCTTGATCGGGATGTTGTTGATCGTGCAGGTCGCGAGTTCCTGGTTGGTCATCTGGAAACAGCCGTCGCCATCGATCGCCCAGACCACACGGTCGGGGTTGGCGACCTTGGCGCCCATAGCCGCGGGAACCCCGTAGCCCATGGTGCCGGCGCCTCCCGAGTTCAGCCACGAGTTGGGGCGCTCGTACTTGATGAACTGCGCGGCCCACATCTGGTGCTGGCCGACGCCCGCGGCGTAGACGCCCTCGGGTCCGGTCATCTGGCCGATGCGTTCGATCACCATCTGCGGAGACAGCAGGCTGTCGGTCGGCAGATCGTACCCGAGCGGAAATTGGGTGCGCAGGCCGTCGAGGCGGGTCCACCACTCTGTGATGTCCGGCACGGTCTCGACGATGACCTTGTCCCAGGCGGCGGACAGGTCAGAGATCACGTCTCGTGCGTCGCCGACGATCGGCACATCGGCGAAGCGGATCTTGGAGATCTCCGCGGGGTCGATGTCAACGTGCACGACCTTGGCGTCGGGGGCGAAATCACTGACCTTGCCGGTCACCCGGTCGTCGAAGCGTGCTCCAAGCGAGACGAGCAGGTCACTCTCCTGGATCGCGAGCACCGCGGGAACCGTGCCGTGCATACCGGGCATGCCGAGGTGCTGCGGGTGCGAGTCGGGGAACGCGCCGCGGGCCATCAGCGTGGTGACGACGGGGGCGCCGACCTTCTCGGCCAGTTCGAGCAGCTCCTTCGATGCGGCGGCACGGATGACGCCACCGCCGACGTAGAAGACGGGGCGCTTGGCCTCGGCCAACATCTGCGCCGCGGCCTGGATCTGCTTGCCATGGGCCTTGGTGATCGGGCGGTAGCCCGGCAGGTCGACCTTGGGCGGCCAAACGTAGGGGGCGCGCTTCTGCTGCGCGTCCTTCGTGATGTCGACGAGCACCGGACCCGGGCGCCCGGAAGACGCGATGTGGTAGGCGGCGGCGAGCGTGGCGGGCACGTCCTCCGGCTGCGTGACGAGGAAGGAATGCTTGGTGATCGGCATCGTGATACCCACGATGTCGACTTCCTGGAAGGCGTCGGTGCCCATCGAGGCCGAGAACACCTGGCCGGTGATGACCAGCAGCGGAACCGAGTCCATGTGCGCGTCGGCGATCGCCGTGACCAGGTTGGTCGCTCCCGGGCCCGAGGTCGCGATGGCGACGCCGACGCTGCCGGCGAGGGAGGAGGCGTATCCCTCGGCGGCGTGGCCTGCGCCCTGTTCGTGGCGCACCAGGATGTGCCGGATGGTGGTGGATGCCATCAGCTCGTCGTAGAACGGAATAATCGCGCCACCGGGCAGACCGAAGACGTCCTTGACCCCGAGGTGCTCGAGGGTTCGCAGGATCGCTCCGGAGCCGGTGAGGACCTCGGGTTCTGGGCGTGCGACTTTGGTGGGACGCGGGGCGGGTGGCACGGGAACTGCTTCCGTGGACATGGCTTGGTGTCTTTCTACGGTGTCGAGTCGAGGCACGCGGTTATCCGGTAACCGCGCCCTCCGCTGCGGAGTGCACGAGCTTGGAGTATTTCGCGAGGACGCCACGGGTGTAGCGCGGGGGAAGTGGTGCCCAGCCGCTGCGGCGGGCTTCCAGCTCGGCTGGGTCAACCAGTAGGTCAAGGGAGCGAGCTGCGATATCGACCCGTATGAGATCACCATCGCGAACAAAAGCGATCGGGCCTGCATCAACCGCTTCGGGAGCTATGTGGCCGATACACAGTCCGGTTGTGCCGCCTGAGAATCGCCCGTCCGTCAAGAGTAGTACATCTTTACCAAGGCCCGCGCCCTTGATGGCCGCCGTGATGGCCAGCATTTCGCGCATACCTGGGCCGCCCTTGGGCCCCTCGTAGCGGATGACCACGATGTCGCCGGAGACGATCTCGCCGTTGGTGAGGGCGTCCATCGCGGCCCGTTCGCGCTCGAACACGCGGGCGGGTCCCTCGAAGGTCGTGGCGTCGAAGCCGGCTGTCTTTACGACTGCTCCTTCGGGCGCGAGCGAACCCTTCAACACGGTAAGGCCGCCGGTGGGGTGGATCGGGTTGTCGAGGGTGCGCAACACCTTTCCGTCGAGCGGCTCGATCTCGAGGTCGGCGAGGTTTTCAGCGAGGGTTTTGCCCGTGACGGTGAGCGCGTCCCCGTGCATCAGCCCGGCGTCGAGCAACGCCTTCATCAGCACGGGGATGCCGCCGTGACGGTCGACATCGTTCATCACGTACTGGCCGAACGGCTTGAGGTCGCCCAGGTGCGGGATCCTGTCGCCGATGCGGTTGAAGTCGTCGAGGGTCAGCTCGACCTCTGCCTCGTAGGCAATGGCGAGCAGGTGAAGAATGACGTTCGTGGATCCGCCGAGCGCCATCGCGACGGCAATGGCGTTCTCAAAAGCATCTTTGGTGAGGATGTCGCGGGCGGTGATGCCGAGGCGCAGCAGGTTCACCACGGCCTCACCGGAGCGATGCGCGTAGTAGTCACGGCGCCGGTCGGCGGAGGCGGGAGAGGCCGAACCGGGGAGGCTGAGGCCGAGGGCTTCGGCGACGGAGGCCATCGTGTTTGCGGTGTACATGCCGCCGCAGGCCCCTTCTCCCGGCGCGAAGGCACATTCGATGCGCTTGGCGTCGGCTTCCGACATCCGCCCGGCCTTCACGGCGCCCACGGCCTCAAAGGAGTCGATGATGGTGATGTCTTTTTCGGTGCCGTCGGACAGTTTCACCCAGCCCGGCGCGATTGACCCGGCGTAGAGAAACACGCTCGAGAGGTTAAGGCGCGCTGCGGCCATGAGCATGCCGGGGATCGACTTGTCGCACCCGGCCAGCAGCACGGAGCCGTCGAGGCGCTCGGCCTGCATCACCACTTCGACGGAGTCGGCGATGACCTCGCGACTGACCAGCGAAAAGTGCATGCCCTCGTGGCCCATCGAGATGCCGTCGGACACGGACACGGTGCCGAACTGCAGTGGATACCCGCCGCCGCCGTGCACACCTTCTTTCGCCGCCTGCGCGAGGCGGGCGAGCGACAGGTTGCACGGGGTGATCTCGTTCCAGGAGCTGGCGATGCCGATCTGGGGCTTGTCCCAGTCGGCGTCTCCCATTCCCACCGCGCGCAGCATGCCGCGTGAGGTGGTTGCTTCGATGCCGTCGGTGACTACACGGGAGCGGGGCTTGATATCGGGGCTCTGGGGCGATGTGTCCGGCATGTTACGAGTGTAGAACTACGACGGCGGGCGTGCTGACGACGCCGCCGCAGGATCGTCCGGATCGACCATGTCGCCCACGGCGTCGTCTTCCGTGCGGGTCACCCGGTCAATCGCTTCCCCGAGATCGTCCACCAGCAGCTCGTCCTTGCGGAGGTTGCCGGTGCGGTAGCCGGCACGCGCCACCATGTGCGCCGAGATGGGCGCGGTGAGCATCTGGAAAACCAGAACGGGCGCTACCGCCAACAGGGTCGACCAGCTCTGTGCTTCGAGCGCGATCGCGGTCAGCACGAACAGCAATCCGAGAATCTGCGGTTTGGTCGCCGCGTGCAGCCGGCTGGGCACGTCATGGAACCGCACCAGACCGACGCCTGCGGCGAGCGACAGGAAGGCGCCGAGGAGGAGGAAGATCCCCGCTATGAGGGTCAGGATGTCGTCGGTGCTCACGTGGTCGTCTCCACCGGAGACTCGCCGAGCTGCTGCTCGTCGGACTCGTTCAGTCGTTCCTCCGGGGCGGAGGTGTCCTGTTTGGAGACGTACCGGGCGACGGCGACCGTGGCGAACATCGCCGTCGCGGCGAGAACCAGCATCACCGGAATGGTGCGGGTGTGCTCGTTGTAAACCATCTCGGCGCCGACGATGAGCATGAGGGTCGTCAGCAGAACGTCGGACGCAATCATCCGATCAAGAATCGACGGGCCCGCCACCACCCGGTACAGGGCGAGCAGTGCGCCGACCGAGAACAACAGGCCGACGACGAAGTACAGGACCGTCATGACGTCACCGCTTTCACATCTTCCTTCGAACCGAGCACCCGCACGATCAGGTACTCCACCCGGAGTGCCTGCGCGCGCACCGCGTCGACATCGTCCAGGTTGCGGGTGTTGAGAGCGTGCAGGTACAAAATGGACCGTTCGCGGTCTACCTCGACAACGAGCGATCCCGGCACCAGCGACAGCGCGATCGACGTCAGGGTGAGCACGAAGTCCGAGCGGGTGACGAGTTGCACCGCGATGAGCGAGCTCTGCGAGATGCCGCTCGGGCGCAGCGCCTGGTACGCGACCTGGAACGAGGCGAAGACGAGGTCGCCGAAGAATTTCGCGAGGAACAGGGCAAGCCAGAAGATGTTGAATCGACCAGACAGCTCGACCGGCGGGAGAAAGAACACGCGGGTGACCAGCAGCGCCACCAGAATACCCGTGACCAGGTTGAGCAACGAGAGCGAGCCCCACAGCAGCATCCATAACACCACGAGTCCCACCAGCAACGGCAGCTGCTGCCACAACCGTTGACGAACGCGGGCGTCCTGCGTCATTCGATGCCCCCCGGGAAGACGGCGTCCACGTACATGCTCGGACCCTCCAGGTTTTCGCCAGCGCGCGAACTCATTGCGAACAGCGGCCCGGCAAAGACCGTCAGGCCGATGCTCACCACAACCATGGCTCCGGTCGCGGCCACCATCAGGGCCGGGGTGGAGCGGGTCTGCTGCAGCACGGGCGCGTGCGGCGCCTCGGAGACGTTGTGCAGCAGCGGCGAGTCGTAGTCGGCGACATCTGCGGCGGGACGCCAGAACGCCATGTTCCACACCCGCATCAGCGCGTACAGCGTGAGCAGGGACACAAAGGCACCGGCCCCGATGAGCAGGTACGCCAACGGGGTGCCCTGCTCTGCGCTCGCCTCGAACAGCGCCAGCTTGCCGATGAAGCCCGAGAACGGCGGAATCCCGCCGAGGTTCAGCGCCGGGATGAAGAACAGGGCGGCGATCAACGGTGACGCCTTGAGCAGCCCGCCGAGCTCGTTGATGGAGGTGCTGCCACCCCGGCGCTCGATCAGGCCGGACGCAAGGAACAAGGTGGTCTGCACGATGATGTGGTGCACAACGTAAAAGATCGCAGCGGAGGTGCCCGCGACCGTGCCCAGTGCGACACCCAGGATCATGTAGCCGATGTGGCTGACCAGGGTGAACGAGAGCAGCCGTTTGATGTCGGCCTGCGCGACCGCTCCCAACGCACCCACCACCATGGTGAGCAGCGCGACCACCATCAACGCTGGGTTGAGTTCCGGGCCGGGGAAGATGATCGTTTCGGTGCGGATGATGGCGTACACACCCACTTTCGTGAGCAGACCGGCGAACACGGCGGTGACCGGCGCCGGGGCGGTGGGGTACGAGTCCGGCAGCCAGAACGACAGCGGAAACACCGCCGCCTTGATGCCGAAGGCCACGAGCAGCATGGTGTGCAGGAGAATCTGCACGTCGACCGGCACCTCGGCCATCCGCACCGAGATCTGGGCGATGTTGACCGTGCCGACCGCGCCATAGATCATCGCGATGGAGGCCAGGAACAGCGCGGAGGACAGCAGGCTCACCACGATGTAGGTCACCCCCGCCCGGATGCGTGCCTCGGTTCCGCCGAGGGTAATCAGCACATAACTGGCCACCAGCAGAATCTCGAACCCGACGTAGAGGTTGAACAGGTCACCCGCGATGAAGGCGGTGAACACTCCCGTTGCCAGGATCAGGTAGGTCGGATAGTAGATCGAGACGGGCGCTTCGTCGTCTCCATCGGCGAGGCCCTGCCCGACCGAGAACACCAGCACCGCCAGCAGCACGGCGGCAGAGACGACCACCATCAGCGCCGACAGCCGGTCGACGACAAGCACAATTCCGAACGGTGCACTCCAGCCGCCGACCTCCATCACGAGCGGGGCATCGCTGTCCACGACCACCAGCAGCACGGCGCCAATAGCCAGCACCACGCTGAGCGCGAGGAGGGCAACCACGCGCTGCATCCGGGGGTGGCGCCCGAGGATGAGCGCGGAGGCCGCCCCGAGAAGGGGCACCATCACGACGAGGGGAACGAGGGCGTTCATCGGGGGTCCTCCCCGGAACCGCTCTTCTGGGTGACCGGTTTCGCGACGACACTGTTTGCCGCCTCCGCCGCCGCCAGCTCATCCGAGCGTTCGAGGTCGCGCGCGGTGGACACGGCCGCCTCGGCCCGGATGCCGAACTCCGTGTCGGACTCGGACGTATCCATCGTTTCCGACGCGATCCCGCTCACGCCGTCGCGCATGGCGACGTCGGCGGCGTCGTCATCGAGGTCATCGTCCTGTTCGATCCGCCACGACCGGTAGATGAGCGCCATCAAGAAGGCGGAGACGGCGAAGGTGATCACGATGGCGGTGAGAATCAGTGCCTGCGGGAGCGGGTCGCTCATCTCCTCTGCGGTCACTCCATTACCCACAATCGGGGCCAGGCCTGCCTCCCCGCCCATGATCAGGATGAGCAGGTTGGTGGCGTTGCCGACCAGCAGAAAGCCGAGCAGCACGCGCGTCATGCTGCGCTCAAGCAGCAGGAAAATGCCGCAGGCGTACATCACCGCCATCACGATGAGCAGTACGAGTGAAATGCTCACGACTTCACCGCCAAATCTTCCTCCTGTTGGCGGTCCACCTCGGAGCCGAGACTGCGGAGAACGTCAAGCGCGAGCCCGATGACCACGAAATAAACCCCAATATCGAAGATGGTGGATGTCACGAACTCCAGCTCCCCGAACAGCCACACGTGACCGGAAACCCAGGTGGACGTGAGTGCATCCACCCCGAAGAACAGCGGAACCAGCGCGGTGCCCACCGCCAGGGTCAGCCCGGCGCCCAGCAGCTTTCCCGCGTCCAACGGGGTCGCCGCCGCCAGCTCCTCCCGCCCACCGGCGAGGTAGCGCGCGGCGAACGCGAGGCCCGCCACAAGTCCGGCAGCGAACCCGCCGCCGGGGGCGTTGTGCCCGGCGAACAGCAGGTAAATCGAGAGCACCATGAGGGAGTGGAAGATGAGCCGCACGACCACCTCGAGCAGGATCGACCGGTTGCGCGCATCCAGGGTGCGACCGGCCAGCAGCCACGAACCGCGCCCGCTGGCGGTCGGGCTTTCGAGGGTGGCCCGGATCTTGGTGAAGGTGGTGGTGCGGGTGGGGCGCACGGCAGTCTCGGTGCGGCTGCGCAGGAAGATCAGGCTGGCAACTCCGGTGGCCGCGGCGATCACCACAGACAGCTCCCCCATGGTGTCCCAGCCCCGGAGGTCCACGAGAGCGACGTTGACGGTGTTGCTGCCGTGCCCCTGTTCGTAGGCGAGCTTCGGCCAGGCGAGCGAGATCGGCAGCGCGGTGCGGGCTCCGGTGGCTACGACCGCGACAACGGCCATCAGCGTGCCGACCGCGATCGCGATGATCGCCCGCACCACTCGGTGCCCGCTGCCGTTCTGCACGCCGAGGCGAGCGGGAAGGCGGCGCAGCACCAGCACAAACGCGACCAGGGTCATCGTTTCGACCAGAATCTGGGTGAGCGCGAGGTCAGGCGCGCCGCTCAGGGCGAACAGCGCAGACATGCCGAGACCGGTGACCCCCACCAGCACCACGGCCTGGAATCTCTTCGTCGCGCGGGTCGCGGCGAGCGAGGCGATGATCATCACGAGCCCGATCGCCAACTGCGCGGGGAAATCCCAGAGGCGGATGTCGGTGGGCCAGGAGCGGTTCAGGATGGCCGCGAGCCCCACCGTGCCCACGAGCATCGACAGGATGACTCCCAGATAAAACGGCAGGGACCCGCGCTGGGTAAGGCCTGTCGTGCGGGCCGCCGTGCGGTCGATCGCGCCCATCACCCGGCCGTAGCCGGCGGCGGCGCTGAACCGCCCGAGCGAACCGTTCTGGGCGATGCGTCGTCCGCGGAGCATAAAGAGCGCTGCGCCCAACACCAGCGTTGCGGCGGAGAACGCGAGCGCGGGTTCTAGCCCGTGCCAGAGCGCGAGGTGATAGCTCTCACCGGAGCCGGGAGGGAACGATTCCGAATACGCGGCGGCCGAGACATCCATCACTGCGGGAAAAATGCCCAGAACAAGCCCGCTGACGGCAAGTACCGCGGGCGCGAAGAGGAAGTCGATATTTTCGTCAACGGGACGCACGGTTTCGACGTCGCGCTTGCTGAAGAACGCACCCCAGAAGAATCGGGCGCTGTACGCGACGGTCAGTATGGAGCCGAGAGTGACCCCGATCAGGGCCACCCAGCCGAGCGCGGCGCCGGCGGTGGCCTCCTCGAGCAGCGAGGTGAAGACCGCCTCCTTGGCGACGAACCCGGCCAGCGGCGGCAACCCCGCCATCGACAGGAGCGCGAGCGCGGCGATGATCGCGAGCCTTGGGGCCTCCCGCCCAAGGCCGGAGAGGCGGCGCAGGTCGCGGGTTCCGGCGCGGTGGTCGATGATGCCGACAACGAGGAACAGGGTCGACTTGAACAGGGCGTGGGCGAGCAGCAGGGCGAGGCCGGCCAGGGCGGTGTCGCGGCTGCCGAATCCGATGACGATCGTGAGAAAGCCGAGCTGGCTGACGGTGCCGTGGGCGAGAACCAGTTTGAGGTCCGTCTGCTTGAGCGCGGTCCACCCCCCGAGCAGCATGGTGAACACACCGAGGATCACCAGGGTTTCGCGCCACAGGGGAACCTCGGCGAAGCCCGGAGCCATCCGCGCGATCAGGTAGATGCCCGCCTTCACCATCGCGGCGGCATGCAGGTAGGCGCTCACCGGCGTGGGCGCAGCCATCGCCGCGGGAAGCCAGAAGTGGAACGGGAAGATGGCCGACTTGGACAGCGCGCCGACCAACACGAGCAGCATGGCTGTGATGGCGAGAGCGCCCTCGTGGTCCGCGGCGACGATGGCGGACAGGCTCGAGGTGCCGGTTTCGGTTGCGAGCATGACCAGGCCGACGAGCATCGCGAGGCCGCCAAGCGTGGTGACCAGCAGCGCCTGCAGCGCCGCTCCCCTGCTCGCCTTGCGTTCGGTGTAGTGACCGATCAGGAGGTAGGAGAGAACGCTGGTCGCTTCCCAGAAAACGAAGAGCAGGTAGACGTCGTCGGCGAGCACAAGGCCGTACATAGCTCCAGCGAACGCGAGCAGGGTTGCCGCGAACCGGCCAAGATGCGCCTCGTCGTGGTGGAAGTAGCGGGCACAGTAGAGCAGCACCAGCGTGCCGACCCCGGCGACCACCAGCGACAGCGCCCACGACAGCGGGTCGAGGCGCACGGAGACCGCGAGGTCGAGCTGCGGCACCCAGGCGTAGCGCTCGGCGACAACGGTGCCGCCGAGCACGGTTGCACCCTGCCCGAGCGTGTAGATGAACGCGGCAGCGGGAACGAGGGCGGCCACCAGAAAGACGCTCCGGCCGAGCCGATGCGTCAGCGGGAGAAGGAGCAGCGACACTGCCGCAAACGCGATGATGAGCGCGATCACTCGTGCCTCCCAGTGCGTAAGTGCGGCGAGTACACGTCGCTGGGGAGTACTCGGGAGGTCCTGAAGCCGCTGAGCCAGTCTACCGGATGAGACTTAAGTGACGAGCTGGGTCGTTGCGGCTACTGCTCGTGCAGCCCGCCCTCGCGGTAGTCGGCGAGGAGCGCGAGCACCTGCGCCACCTGCTGTGGCCCCGGCACGCGATAGGCAGCGAGGGTCTCGCCGGTTCCGCTTTTCAAGCCGACGTCGTGCGGCACGAGGGTCGCGAAGGCGTCTTCGTCTGTGACGTCGTCACCGGCGTAGAAAACGGCGTCGGCGTTGGTGTACCCGCGGAGGTGCTCGACGGCTTCCCCCTTGGTCGTCGACCGCACCGAGAACTCGAGCACATTCTTGCCCGCGCGGATCTTGAGGTCGTCGACCTCTGCCTGCGCTTCGCTTCGCGCGACGAGGTGTGCGACGCGCGAGTTGTGCTCGGTTGCGAGGCGGGTGTGCAGGGCGAAGCCGAGCGGCTTGCGCTCCAACCAGACCTGGTCGAACGAGTCGGCGACCTGGTCGAGCACGTCGTGCAGGGCGGCCACGCGCCGCTTTTCCGCCGCGTCGAGCGGCACCCGGTCGTCGTCGCTGTCGAGTCGGATTTCGACGCCGTGGGATCCCACCAGGAGGGTGTTGTCCGGGAGGTCGGTGACCGCCTCGAGGCTTTCCAGCGCCCGCCCGGAGACCATGGCCACCCGGGTGTTGGGCAGCGCGAGCAAACGCAGCACTGCCGCGCGGGCCTCGGGGATTGCCCGTGCTTTCTCCGGGTCATCCACCTCGGGCGCCAGGGTGCCGTCGAAATCGAGGGCGATAAGCAGCCGCTTGACCCGAGCAAGTTCGTTCAGTGCTCCGACCAGCTCGCGGGAGAGGCCCTTCTCGCTCGAGCCGGGATGACTGCTGCTCATGATCTGCGGATCCGGTCGATCGTTGTCCCGAGGCCCGGGGTTGGGGCTTCGGCCGCGGTGTCACGCTCGCGCTGCGAGGCCGCCGCTCGGTTGAGCGCGGTCAGGAAGTTGATCGACCAGTGCGCCACGTCGTTGCTGAGCACCTGCTTTCGCATGGCCCGCATGCGCTTTCGCTGTTCGACACGGGGCATCGCGATGGCCTGCACAATCGCATCCTTCACCCCGTCGATGTCGTGCGGGTTAATTTGCAACGACTTCTTCAACTCGTCCGAGGCACCGGTGAATTCGCTGAGCACGAGCACGCCGCTTTCATCGAAGCGGGTTGCGACGTATTCCTTCGCGACCAGGTTCATGCCGTCGCGAAGAGCGGTGACCAGCATGACGTCGGCGGCGAGGTACAGCGCCACCATCTCCTCGCGGGGGTAGCCGTGGTGGTGATAGCTGATCGCGGTGTGGCTGATTGTGGCGTAGTCGCCGTTGATGCGCCCGACCGTCAGTTCGATTTCGTCGCGGAGCTGCATGTACGCCTGCACACGTTCACGGCTGGGGCTGGCGACCTGCACCATGGTGACATCTTCGACGTCGAGACGCCCGTCGGCGAGAAGCTCGCCGAAGGCCTTCAGCCGGTGCGCGATGCCCTTCGTGTAGTCAAGGCGGTCGACACCGAGCATGATCGTTTTCGGGTTGCCCAGGCCCTCGCGGATTTCCTCGGCGCGGGCCTGGATCTCCGGTTGGCGTGCGAGTTCTTCGAAGCTCATCGAGTCGATCGAGATGGGGAACGACTTCGCGATCACGGTGCGCGGGTTCTCCCCCGGCACCTCAATGTTGGTGGTCTTCGTGGTGTACCCGAGCAGGCGACGCACGGCGCGGGCGAAGTTGCCCGCGTCGGCCGTGCGCTGGAACCCAATGACATCCGCCCCAAGAAGTCCTTCGATGATCTGGGTGCGCCAGGGCAGCTGTGAATAGATACCGTAGGGCGGAAACGGGATGTGGTTGAAGAATCCGATGGTGAGGTCGGGACGCGCCGCGCGCAGCATCTTCGGCACCAGCTGCAGCTGGTAGTCCTGCACCCAGACCACGGCGCCGGGCGCGCTGCTCGCTATTGCCGCGTCCGCGAAACGCTGGTTCACGAGAACGTAGGAATCCCACCACTCCCGGTGATACGTCGGGGGTGCGATCACGTCGTGGTAGAGCGGCCACAGGGTGTCGTTGCTGAAGCCCTCGTAGTAGTTCTCCACTTCGAGCGCGCTCAGCGGCACGGGAACGATATGGATCCCGTCGCTCTCGAACGGATCGAGGTCGAGGTCGGGCTGTCCGGCCCAGCCCACCCAGGCTCCGTCAGCAGCGCGCATGACCGGCTCGAGCGCGGTCACGAGGCCGCCGGGCGAGTGCTGCCAAGATGATTCGCCGTCCGGCCCAACGACCCGGTCGACGGGAAGGCGGTTGGACAGCACGAGAAACTCATACGTGCCTGATGCGACGGCTGGGGCGCCTGCCCCACCACCAGCGGGGATACTCTGCTCTGAGTTCTGGTCAGTATTTTGTTCGGTCATTGTCTGAATCGCTCCGTTCGGACTGATGCGCGCACCTTGTCCGGCAAGCAGTTCCACGTTACCAGCCGCACAATGTCACGCGGCTGTGCCAAATGTGACGACCGCGACGCGGCCGTGCCCAAGGCGACGATCGCGACGCGGCTCAGGCGGTGGCGACCGGCAGACCCAGCAGAACGACGCCCTGCTCCACCAGCGTTTCGATGAGCTCGTCTGAGGCAGACTCGCGCCCCACGAACTCGGCGAAAAGAATGGGGCCCACGAGCAGGGAATACTGCTCGAGGGTGGTGGGCCCCAGCAGCGCATTGAACCGACCGACGGACTCCGTCACCGTGTTGCGCACAACCGCAGCGGCGGCCGGATCCTGTGCGGCGTGCGCAACCATCGTCGCCAAGGCCACATTGCTTGCCGGGTCCTGGGCGGAGCTGCGCACGGTCACGAGGAGGTGGCGCAGGATGTCTCGGGGCGCGAGCCCCTCGACCAGTTCGGTCTCGTCCTCACGTGAAAACGTCACGGCCTCGCTGATCACTTGCTGAATCGTGCCCCAGTGCACGTAGAGGGTGCGTCGGGAGACCTGCGCGACGGCAGCGAGCGCGCTCAAAGTCAGAGGGGCGCCCTGTGGCTCGGCAAGCATTTCGCGGGCAGTTCGCAGCACATGGTCTCGGGTGCGCTTAATTCGAGGATCGGTCACGGACCGATCCTATGACAGGTCGGGGGTTATACACCATTTACTAGCACAAGTCGCCCGCGAACTCCGCCGCCGGCCAGCTCCCGGTGTGCAGCCGCGGCCTGCGAAAGCGGGTATGTTCGCGCGATCCGCACCGACAGGGCGCCCGCAGCGGCGAGGTCAGCGACGCCGCGCAGCCTGGTTTTGCTGCGCGTGGCTGGATCGCTCTGGCTGAGCTGCACCCCGAAGAATTCGGCCGATCGGTCGCTGAGGGCGACCACCCGCGCGGGGTCGCCCGTGAGCTGCACCAGTTCGGGGAGGATGCGAGCGCCCGACGTGTCCAGCGCGGCATCGATGCCGTTGGGGCTGACGGAACGCACGCGGCGCCCAAACCCGTGCCCGTACCGCACCGCCGTGATGCCCAGCGACCGCATGTAGAGCAGATCGGCGGGGTTCACGGTCGCCACAACCTTCGCCCCGCGGATCAGCGCGAGCTGTCCGGCCATCGCCCCGATCGCTCCGGCGCCTCCCGCGATCACGAGGGTCTCGCCCGCGCGCAGCTCGAGCTGGTTGAGCACGCGGTTCGCCGTCTGAGACGCGACCGGCAACGAAGCGGCCACGGCCCACGACAGAGAGTCAGGCTTACGCACGTAGGTGCTGAGCGCCGCGAATTGCGCGTACGCTCCCGTGTCGGTGAAACCGAGCACCTCGTCCCCGACCTCGACATCGGTTACCGCGCTTCCTCGCGCGATCACGACCCCGGCGGCTTCGCGGCCGATGACCGACGGCAGGAAGGTGGTGAGGATCCCTTCGAGTTCCCCGGCGCGACGGGTCGCGTCGAGAGCATTCACGGCGGCGGCGGCGACCACAATCACCACCTGGCTCGGCAGCGGCTCGGGCACTTCGGCTCCCGCTGTCCACTCCAGCACCTCTGGGCCGCCAAAGGTAGAGAACAGGATTTCCGACGGCATATGTGCCTCCCCTGAGCGCCGGCTGCCCGGCACGGTGCCAGTTCACCGTTCTCGATGGTAGCGACACCGGGCCGCGCAGACGAATTCGCCGCCGCGAGCGAGATAGCTCCGGTCGCTAGTTCGCGGCGTCCGCGGCCAGGGCCGCCTCGGAGAGCAGGGCGACATAGTCGTCGAGTCCCCACGGCAGGGAGAGAGCGGTGGGCGGCGACACGGAGGCGACAAACGCGGGACCGACGACCGAGGCGACCGTGCCGTTCTGAACCTGCGGCATCACCTGGGAGTAGCTGGCGGAGAGGAAGCCGTCGGCCTCCTCCTGCGTGGCGGCGAAGTTGACCGCGACGTCGCTTTCGAGTTTGTCGAGCTCCTCGTAGCTCAGCATGTAGAAGAAGGTGGAATCGCCGTTGGCGAGTTCGTCCACCGCGGGCGCGTTCACGAATCCGAGGTCGAGGGTGAATTCGACGCGGGGGTCTTCCTTCTTATAGACGTAGAAGACTCCGGCGGTGTCCGAGGTCAGGGCGATCGACTTGCCCTCGAACTCGGGGTGGGCGGCGGCGGCCTCGGCCACGGAGGTGTCGATGTCCTCGAGCACCTGGGTCGCCTCGTCGGACTTGCCGAGCGCCGTGCCGGTCGTCTCGATCAGCTCGCGCCACGGGGTAGCCCAGGCCTCGCCCGGGTACGCGACAACGGGTGCGATTTCGCTCAACAGGTCGTACTGCTCCTCGGTGATGCCCGAGTAGGTGGCAAGGATCACGTCGGGCTCGGCGGCGGCGATGTCTTCGTAGGCGGGCTCGTCGCCGGCGGGAAGCACAACGGGAATCTCCTCGCCCATCTCGTCCAGAGCTTCCGCGACCCAGGGCAGAACGCCGTTCTCGTCTCCGGCGTATCCGTCGAACGGAATCGCGACGGGAACGATGCCGACCGCGATCGCCGCATCGGTGCTGCCCCAGCCGAGGGTGACGACCCGTTCAGGCTGGTCGTCGATCGTGGTTTCGCCGAAGGCATGCTCGATGGTGACCGGGAACGACGCTGAGGCCGCGGCCTCGGGCGCGTCCTCCGGAGTGCTGCTGGCGCACCCGGAGAGAGTCAGGGCAAGCGCGGTCGCTGCTGCGGCGAAAGCGTAAAGGGGTCGACGTGACAAAGGATGCTCGCGATTTCGTTAGGGGAACAGGTGAAGGTAGGTAAGCCTAACCTAATGTACCCGGTGCGGGTGCTCCATGGAACCTTCCGATGGGCACCACCATCGGCGAACCACACACGGGATCGGCGACGATGAGCGCCTCGAGCCCGAACGCGTCGCTCACGACAGCCGTGGTCAGTGTGTCCGCCGGCACTCCGGCGGCGATGATCTTTCCCCCGCCCATGACCACCAGACGGTCGGCATACCGGGCCGCGAGGTTGAGATCGTGCAGCACCATAACCACGGTCGTGCCGCGCTCACGGTTGAGTTCCAGGAGCAGGTCGAGGACCTCGATCTGGTGGGTGACGTCGAGAAACGAGGTGGGCTCGTCCAGCAGCAGGATGTCGGGGTCCTGAGCCAGTGCCATCGCAATCCATACCCGTTGGCGCTGACCCCCGGACAACTCCTCCACCCGTCGCTCCGCCAGTGCGAGGGTATCGGTGGCTGCAAGGGCGTCGGCCACGATCGCATCGTCTGTGCTCGACCACTGCCTGAACCACCCCTGGTGCGGATATCGTCCTCGTCCGACGAGGTCACTCACGGTGATGCCGTCGGGGGCGATGGGCTGTTGGGGCAGTAGCCCGACGACGGTCGCGACTTTCTTGCTGGAGAGCGATGAGATACTCGTGCCGTCGAGCACCACCTCACCCGCCTCTGGTCGGAGAAGCCGCGCGATTCCCCGCAACAGGGTCGATTTTCCCGAAGCGTTCGCGCCCACAATCACGGTCACCCGTCCGGGTTCGATGGTGAGGTCGAGGGTGTCGACGATGGTCGCGCCGTCGTAGCCGAGGCTGAGGCCGACCGCGCGCAGTTCGTGTTCCTGTGCGTGTCGCCGGGCTCCGGCTGCCGCGGGGACGGGGGGACAGACCATCAGGCTCCCTTTCCATTTCTGTTCGCAGTGGCGAGTAGCCACAGCAGATAGGGCGCGCCGATGGCACCGGTGACGATTCCCGCGGGAAGTTGCAGGTCCCCGGGAAGAAGATGTTGGGCGACGAAGTCGGCGCCGGTGGTGATGATCGCGCCGACGAGCGCGGCGGGCAGCAGCGCCAGCCCCCCGGTGCCAACAACGCGGCGTGCGATCGGTGCGGAAACGAACGCGATGAAGGCCAGGGGTCCAACCGCAGCGGTGGCTACCGCGGCGAGGGCAACGGCCAGCACCAGCAGGGCCAGCCGCGCCCGCTCAACGCGGATACCGAGCGCGCTGGCGGCGTCATCCCCCATCTGGAGTCCACGCATCCGCCCGCTCAACACCGCGACAGCGGGCAACAACACCGCGAGGAAGACTGCGACGACGGTGATGTCCTGCCACCGGGCACCGCTTACGCTTCCCACCAGCCAGACGAGGGCCTCCTGGGCGTTGCGCAGGTCCGCGCGGGAGAGGAGGTAACTGACGAACCCCTGCACCATAAAGGCGATGCCGACACCGATGAGAACAAACCGGTAGCCCGCTACTCCGCCCCGCCACGCGAGGACGTAGATGGCGGCGGCGACGATGAGTGCCCCGAGAAAAGCGCTGACGGACGTGGCCACGCCGCCAAGCCCCAGGATGAGCATGCTGAAGACTGCCGCGGCGCTCGCGCCCCCGGTGACACCGATGATGTCCGGGCTGGCGAGGGGGTTGCGCAGCACCGTCTGGAAGAGCGCACCGGAGACCGCGAACGCGACGCCGGCGAGCACCGCGAGGCTCACGCGCGGCAGGCGCAGCTTCAGCACGATGAAGTTCTCGTTGCCGGCTCCGCCACCGAGAAGGGTGCGCACCAGGTCGGGGATGCTCAGGGAGTAGGCGCCGACGGCAAGGCTGAGCACCACAATGGCGAGCAGCACCGCCGCGAGGATCGCGACGACGCGACCCTCGCGGCGGCGCTGGATGAGCCGGGAAGCGGTGATGATCGCGCTCATAGCCCGGCCAACTTCACACGGCGCACCAGCGCGATCAAGACCGGCGCCCCGAGAAACGCCACCACGAGTCCCGCCTCGATCTCGCCGGGTTTGGCCACGACGCGACCGATGACATCCGCCGCGACGAGCAGCGTCGGTCCCAGAAGGGCACTGAACGCGATGATCCAGCGGTAGTCCGGTCCGGTAAACCAGCGCGCGACGTGCGGAACCGCGAGGCCAACGAAAACGATCGGTCCGGCGATGGCCGTCGCGGTGCCACACAGCATCACCACGGCGACCGCGCAGAGGACGCGTGCGGTGACCAGATTTTGCCCGAGACCTCTGGCGAGGTCATCCCCCAGAGCCAACGCGTTCAACATTCGACCCGCCACCACCGCGAGGATAACGCCCGTGATGACAAAGGGGAGCAGCGGCAGCGCGGCGTCGAGCCCGCGCGCGACGAGGGATCCGGCGGACCAGAACCGGTAGCGGTCGAAGGCATCGCCATCGCTCAGCAGGACGATGGTGATGAGCGAGGTGAAGGCGGCGGTGAGCGCGGTTCCCGCGAGCGCGAGCTTGACCGCGGTGGCGCCCTCGCGTCCGAGCGACCCGATCGCGTACACGACGACGGTGGCGATGGCTGCTCCGAGAAAGGCGAACCAGACGTACCCGGAAGCCGCAGTGACTCCGAAGAACGCGATGCCGACCAGCACAAAGAGCGATGCTCCCGCGTTGACACCGAGGAGCCCGGGGTCGGCGAGCGGATTGCGGGTGATTCCCTGCATCAACGCCCCCGAGATGCCGAGCGCGAGGCCGGCGAGCAGGCCGATTACCGTTCGCGGCACGCGCAGGTCACGCACAACCGTGTGATCGGTGATGGTCAGGTCGGGGGCGAAGATCGCGTCCACGACCACCCCGAGCGACACGTCCCGCGTTCCGACCGCGAGCGACAGGGCGATCGCCACGAAGAGGAGCAGAGCCGCCGCGAGCATCCCCCCAACGAGGCGACGAGTGCGCGGGCGCGCCGCAACGGTGGATAAGGCAAGCATTGCCTAAGTATGTCATCGGCAGGATCCGGCCTGCCGGTTCGTTCCGGGAGCGCCCGTGGCGGTACCGTGGAATAACCAATCTGAGGAGACGACTGTGCGCAAGTTCATTTTCAACGGCAGCATCATCAGCGCTATCTTCGGAGGCTTCGGAACGATCCAGGCCACCCGCAAGGGACCGAACGACTGGCGCACCGTATTGATGTGGGTGAGCTGGCTCGCGACCCTCGGAATTGCCATCGGCACGGTTGTGATGAACGCCCGCGACGCGGACGCCCTCGACGACTAAAGTGCCCCGCGCAGAACGCGCCTAGGACAGGAATCCGCGCAGCAGCGCGGCCGAACCCTCGAGGTGTTCGGCCATCGCCTCGGCGGCTCGCTGCTGGTCGCCGGTGAGAATCGCGACGACGATCGCCTCGTGCTGCTGGTTCGAGTGTTCGATGTTTTTTCCGAGCAGCGGAATATTGTCGAGCATCTCGTTGACCCGGCTGCGGTTGTCCGCGAGCAGCGGCACGAGGGACGGCGTTCCCGACAGTTCGCCGATGGTCAGGTGCAACAGCGAATCGTGGCGCCGGTAATCCTCCGCCGACGCCGCCGACGTGGCATTCAACCGGGTCCAGAGCTGGTCCCGCTCGGCGGCGGTGAGGGCCTTGGCCGCCACCGCGCGCACAGCCCCCAGCTCAAGAATTTCGCGCAGCCCGAGCACATCCTCGATCACCGCACGGTCGAGCGCCAACGTACTCACGGGCACCGCCGGAAGGATCTCGCTCACAAACGTGCCGCCATACCGACCGCGCTTGCTCAGCAGGTACCCGGCGTCGGCGAGCTCGCGGATGGCGTCGCGCACCGTGTCCCGGCTGACGGAGAACCGCGCCGCCAGATCCCGCTCCGCTGGCAGCGCCTCCCCCGGAGCCACAATCCCCAGGCGGATCGTCTGAAGCAGGCGTGCCACGGTGTCCTCAAATGCGTTGCCACTGCGCACCGGCCGGAACAGCGCCTCGTCGATGAGGCTGTGCACCTCGTCGGGTGAGACGGCAGTTGCGGCTGGGTCAGTCATAGTCGTGGGTTCCTGAATGCGAAGGGGCGCCGTTTTTACAGCGGAGTGACATAGGCGGAGCTGATGCCCCCGTCGACGATAAACGATGATGCCGTGATGAAGCTGGCGTCGTCGCTCGCGAGGAACGCGACCGCAGCGGCCAGCTCTTCCGGCTCCGCGAACCGCCCCACCGGGATGTGCACCAGGCGGCGTTGCGCACGCTCCACGTCACTCGCGAACAGCTCCTGCAGCAGCGGCGTGTTCACCGGGCCGGGGCACAGCGCGTTCACCCGGATTCCCTGGCGGGCGAATTGCACGCCGAGTTCCCTCGTCATCGCCAGCACACCGCCCTTCGATGCGGTGTATGAGATCTGGCTGGTCGCCGATCCCACGGTCGCGACGAACGACGCCGTATTGATAATCGAGCCGCGCTGCTGGGCGACCATGTGGCGCAGCGCCGCGCGGGAGCAGAGGTACACCGACTTCAGGTTGACGTCCTGCACCCTGTCCCAGGCCGGCAGCTCCGTGGTCTCGATCGAGTCGTCCTCGGGCGGCGAAATCCCGGCGTTGTTGAACGCGATGTCTACCGAGCCGTAAACCTCAGCGGTGTGGTCGAAGAGGTGGTTGACCTGGGCTTCGTCCGTCACATCCACCTGAATAAAAAGTCCCCCCACCAACGCGGCCGCCGCTTCGCCGGTTCTCGCGTTGAAATCACCGATGACGACGGTCGCTCCCTCGGCGGCGAAGCGCTTGGCGGTTGCGAGCCCGATGCCGCTGGCCCCGCCGGTGATCACCGCAATTTTTCCCCCGAGGCGTTGGGTCAGGTCGATCGTGGGGATGGTCATGGTGCGCTCCTCGTGCAGGGGGTTAATGAAATTAGTCGGTACTGGCTAGTCGGTACTGATGAACACGTTCTTGGTCTCGGTGAACGCCGCCGCCGCGTCCGGGCCCAGTTCGCGGCCAAGCCCGCTCTGCTTGAAGCCGCCGAACGGAGTCGAGTAGCGCACCGCGGAGTGAGAGTTGACCGACAGGTTTCCGGTTTCGATGCCGCGCGCGACGCGCAGCGCACGCCCGACATCGCGGGTCCAAAGGGAGCCGGCGAGCCCGTAGACGGTGTCGTTGGCGAGCGCGATCGCGTCGGCCTCGTCGTCGAACGGCAGCACCGTGACGACCGGGCCGAAGATCTCCTCCGTGACCGCCCGGTCGGTGCGGGAGGCGGGCAAGAGCACGGTGGGCGGAAACCAGAAGCCGGGCCCGGAGGGTGCGCTGCCGCGAAAAGCGACACGCGCGTCGTCCGGCACGAAGGATGCCACGCGGTCGAAATGCGCGCGCGAGACCAGCGGTCCCATCTCGGTCGATTCCTTCCCGGGAACATCCACCTTCACACCCTTGACCGCGGGTTCGAGCAGCTCAAGAAACCGGTCGTAGACGCTGCGCTCCACCAGAATGCGGCTGCGCGCGCAGCAGTCCTGCCCGGCGTTGTCGAAGACCGCATACGGGGCGGTCGCGGCGGCCTTTTCCAGGTCAGAATCGGCGAAGACGATGTTCGCGCTCTTGCCCCCGAGTTCCAGGGTGACGGCCTTGACCTGTTCTGCGCAGCCGGCCATCACCCGTTTGCCCACCGCGGTGGAGCCCGTGAACACCACCTTGCGCACCTGCGGATGGGTGACAAAACGTTCGCCCACCACCGGGCCACGGCCGGGCAGCACTTGGAAGAGCCCCGGGGGCAGACCCGCCTCGAGGGCGAGGGCTCCCAGCCGCATTGCGGTGAGCGGGGTCCACTCCGCCGGTTTCAGCAGAACGGCGTTGCCCGCGGCGAGGGCGGGAGCGAAGCCCCAGGCGGCGATCGTCATGGGAAAGTTCCACGGCACGATGATGCCGACGACCCCGATCGGGTCGAGGAACGTGATGTCGATGCCTCCGGCGACGGGAATCTGTTTGCCCGAAAGACGCTCGGGAACCGCGGAGTAGTAGGTGAGCACGTCGCGCACGTGGCCCGCTTCCCAGCGCGCCTGGGTGATGGGGTGGCCGGAGTTGCGCACCTCGAGCCAGGCCAACTCTTCGACCGCGGCATCCACCGCACCGGCAAATCGGCGTAGTGCATCCGCGCGCTCCGCGGGGGGCCTGGCCGCCCACACCCGCTGGGCGTCGACTGCGACTGCGACCGCCTCGTCCACCTCGTCCACCGTGGTGTGCGCCACGATGCGCAGCAGTGACTCGTCTGCGGGGTTGATCAGTTGGATCTGGGGCATGGTGTTCTCTCAGCAAATGTAGTGGCGGCGTCGACGAGTCCGGCGAAGAGTCGAAGGTCTTCCCCGCTCTCCTCCGGGTGCCACTGCACGGCGAGGCCGAACGCGGCGGAGTCGAGTTCCACCGCCTGCACAACGCCGTCCTCGGTGCGGGCCGTGACGCTGAGCCCCGACGCTAGCCGGTCGATCGCCTGGTGATGGTAGACCTTTGCGGTCACCGCTCCGCCGACGAGCGCATCGAGGGCGGTGCCCTCGTCGACATGCACCTGCACCTCGTTGAACTGGCCGCCACCCAGGTTGTACCGGGTGCTGCCGATCACGTCCGGCAGGTGCTGGATGAGCGAGCCGCCGAGGGAAACATTGAGCAGCTGGGCGCCGCGGCAGATGCCGAGGAAGGGGATCTCCCGCTCGATCGCGCCGAGCAACAGTGACTCTTCCCAGGCGTCGCGGTCGCGCCGGGGCTCGTCGGTGGTGGGGTGCGGATCCTGGCCGTAGCGGGCGGGATCGACGTCTTTGCCGCCGGTGATGATCAGGCCGTCGAGTCCGTCCAGCACCCGGGACGTGATCGCCGCGTCGACCGGTTGCGGCGGCAGGAGGACGGCGATTCCGCCGACACGGGTCACCGCGTCGAAGTACACCTGCGGCAGGAAAGCCGCGTTCAGGTCCCAGACTCCCGACTGGGCGCGCTCGAGATAGGTCGTGAGCCCGATCACCGGCCGGGGACGGGTCGCGGCATCGGCGGCATCGGCGCTAGAGACGTCGGCGCTAGAGGCGTCGGCGCTAGAGGCGTTCAAACCCACGGACCCGTTCCCAGTCGGTGACCGCGGCGTCATATGCGCGCAGCTCGATTCGTGCGTTGTTGATGTAGTGCTCGATCACATCGGCGCCGAAGGCCTCACGCGCGATATCGGAGGCGCCGAACAGTTCGGCAGCATCGCGCAGGGTGCTCGGAACGCGGGGCGCCTCGGAACCGTACGCGTTGCCCTCGAAGAGCTCCGGCAGTTCGAGTTCGTTCTCGATTCCGTAGAGCCCGCCCGCGATCAGTGCCGCGGTCGCGAGGTACTGGTTCACATCTCCGCCGGGAACCCTGTTTTCGACGCGAAGGCTCTGCCCGTGCCCGACGACCCGCAACGCGCAGGTGCGGTTGTCGAGCCCCCAGGCGACAGCGGTGGGCGCGAAGCTGCCCTCGACGAACCGCTTGTACGAGTTGATGTTCGGCGCGAAGAACAGGCTGAACTCACGGGTGGTCGCGAGCAACCCGGCGATCCAGTGCTCCATCAGTTTCGAGAAGCCGTACTTGCCGTCGCCCGACATCACCGGTGCGCCGTCGGTGCCCCGCACGCTGAGGTGGATGTGGCAACTGTTGCCTTCCTTCTCGTTGTACTTGGCCATGAAGGTGAGGGCCTTGCCGTGCCGGTCCGCGATCTCCTTCGCGCCATTTTTGTAGATCGAGTGGTTGTCGCAGGTCGCGAGGGCGTGGTCGTAGCGGAAGGCGATCTCCTGTTGGCCGAGATTGCACTCCCCCTTGACCCCTTCGCAGTACATCCCTGCGCCATCCATGCCATTTCGGATGTCGCGCAGCAGCGGCTCCATCCGGGTGGACGCGAGCAGTGCGTAGTCGATGTTGTAGTCGCTCGCGGGAGTCAGCCCGGTGTAGTTCTTGGCCCAGGCCGCGCGGTAGCTGTCGTCGAACACCAGGAACTCGAGCTCGGTGCCCACATAGGGCACCAAACCCTTGGCCTCAAGCCGGGCGATCTGGGTTTTCAGGATTTCGCGCGGGGAGGGCGTCACGGGAGTCTCGTCGAGCCAGGTCAGGTCGGCCATCACGAGGGCCGTACCGGGAAGCCACGGAACCACGCGCAGGGTGTCCAGGTCGGGCATCATCGCCATGTCCCCGTAGCCCGTCTCCCAGGAGGAGATCGTGTAACCGTCGACGGTGTTCATCTCGACATCCACCGCCAGGAGGTAGTTGCAGCACTCCGCGCCGTGCGCTGCCAACTCCTCGAGAAACAGACGGGCGGAGGCTCGCTTGCCCACGAGGCGTCCCTGCATGTCGGTGAACGCGATGATCACGGTGTCGATCTCACGGGCTTCGGCCAGTCGCGAGAGTTCTTCGAGGGTCAGGTTGCCCGACCGGGGGTGTGTGGCGAGTGTCGTCATCGTGCCCTCTTTTTCGCTTGTCAGCGGACGGTTCGACCATTACACCACAGCGCCGGGGTAGCGGAACCGGCTATTCGTAACGCAGTGTTTACATCTAAAGGTAGACGGCACGACCAATACAGCGCCAAGCTCTCCGTTATCCGCAACCGCGGCACTGCCGCGCGCCTACCCTGCTAATTCCCGCTGGAGGAATGAATGGCTGAGAACACGAACGTTTCTGGAGTCACGTACACCAAGGCAGAGGACGGCTACTTCGAGAAACGCAGCCTGAAGCGCACCGCCGGGGTGTGGGGCCTGTGGGGCATCGGCATCGCGGCCGTAATCTCGGGTGACTTCGCCGGCTGGAACCCGGGCCTGGGTGTGGCTGGCTGGGGCGGCCTGCTGATCGCGACCGCCATCATCATCGTGATGTTCTTCACGATGATCTTCTCCATTGGTGAGATGTCCGCCGCCATGCCGCACACCGGCGGGGCCTACTCCTTCTCCCGCGCGGCGATGGGGCCCTGGGGCGGGTTCATCACCGGGCTCGCCGAGACGATCGAGTACGTCGTGACCACGGCGGTGATCGTGCTGTTTTCCGCCTACTACCTCGACAGCATCCTCTTCGAGCTCATCGGCTTCACCCTGTCCCCCGCGGACGGTCCCGACCTGGCCTGGATCTGGTGGGTGATCCTCTACGCCATTTTCATCGGACTGAACTCCCTGGGGGCGGCGGTAGGTTTCCGTTTCGCCCTGATCGTCGCGATCATCTCGATGGCAGTGCTGCTCGTCTATGCCGCGCTGGCTCTCGCGACCGGATCCGTGGACTTCGGCCGCCTGCTCGACATCGCGCCGACCGAGGGGAACAGCGAATTTTTACCCTTCGGCGTCACGGGGATCCTGTTTGCGCTCCCCTTTGCCATCTGGTTCTTCCTGGGGATTGAGGAACTGCCGCTCGCCGCGGAAGAGTCGACCAACCCGACGAAGGACATCCCCAAGGCCAGCGTGTGGGGCGTAGTCACCCTCGCGTTTTTCGCCCTCCTCGTGTTGTTCCTGAATCCTGGGGTGACCGGCTCAGCTGCGCTGACTGAATCCCCCGGACTGGACGAGCCGATCCTGGTGGGCTTCCGCGAGTTCCTCCCCGACAGCGTCGCCGCGATCATCTCCGCGTTCGCGCTCGTCGGTTTGCTGGCCTCGCTGCAGGGCATCATGTTCGCCTACGGTCGCAACATGTACTCGCTCTCCCGCGCGGGCTACTACCCGAAGTTCTTGTCGCTCACCGGCAAGAAGCACCACACGCCCTGGGTGGCGCTCGTCGTCGGCGGTGCCATCGGATTCATCATCCTCGTCGCGGTAAATCTCGTCGGAACACTCGTTCCGGACATCGCGGGCGCGGTCAACGGCATCATCCTGTTTATCGCGGTGTTCGGGGCCGTCATCTCGTACATCATGCAGATGATCTCCTACGTCGTTCTGCGCAGGAAGTTTCCGAACGCCACGCGCCCGTACTCGAGCCCCACGGGGATCGCGGGAGCCGTCATCGCCGGGATCATCGCGTTTCTCGCGTTTGTCGGCATCCTCCTCGCGCCGGACTTCCGCCTCGCGGTCGTCACCTTCCTCGTTATCTTCGTCGTGGGCATCGTCATCTTCGCCGTCATCGGACGGCACCGGCTGGTGCTCTCCCCCGAGGAGGAGTACGCGCTCAGCGGTGGACTTCACGGTGATCCGGCTGCCGAGGGCTACGACGCGATGGAAGATGAGATGTTCGGAAAGAAGTAAGAGCGCGCGCTGCCGTTGCGCGGCGAGGCCGACACGCCCGGAATACGAGCGGCGTGTCGGCCTCGCCCCGTTTGCGCCGCGGGCGCACAATGGGGTGAACTCGCCCACGAAAGGCGTCACTGTGGTCACGATCTCGCACGTCCTGCGCTCACTCACCCGCCGCTCGCGCCCGGTGCCTGCAGTTGCAGAGACCCTCGTCGGCTCGCCGCCCGTCGACGAGTCGCCCGCCGTTGCAGAGACTCCCGTTGCCGAGACTCCCGTCTGTCCACCGCCCGTCGCTGAGTCGCCCGCCGTTTCTGACCCGCCCGCTCACGACGACTCCGCAGCCGCGGGCTCAGAAATCATCGAAGCGACTCTCGTCGAATACAGCGTCCCCGTGGTGGTGCAGCGGCCCGTCGACCGCGACACCAGCCGCGCCGAAGAAGCCCTCTACGATCTGGTGCGCGAGCGCGTGCTCGGCATGGTGGGTCCAGGCGGAACCTTCAATGTCTCGATGCGCACGGCCAACGACGACGACCTCTTCTTCAGCCAGGCCTTTGCGCAGCTCATCGCACGCGAGCTCGTGTCGCAATTGCATGCCAGCGCTTCCCAGCCCTCCTCCGCCGAGCTCGGTCCTTCGGTCGCGCCCCCGGCTGCCATCGGGGCCGGCAAGGAGCCGGGTCCCGAGCAGGCGACCACTCATGACTCGCGCCTGATTGCCTGAGTCCGCCCCGCTCCCGCCCGGCTCGCCCGCACCGCCGCGTCCAGCCCGCGCCGGCACCACGCGCACCCGCCACCGGTCACGCGGACGCGTCGTCGTCCGCTCTGTTCTGGCCGCCGCGCTCGCTCTGGTGCTCGGTTTCCTCGTCTACGCCAGCATCCCGCTGACCGCCGAACCCGCACCGCTGCAGGCCGCACGCGACAACCCGGCATTCACCCTCGTCGAGACCGCCGACAGCGTCGTGCTCTCTCCCGCAGGTTCCGGCTCCGACGACCCGGCGGGGTCGACCACCGCTGAGAACACCGCCGAGAACACTGGACTCGTCCTCCTCACCGGCGCACGCGTCGACCCCGCCGCCTACGTCTCGAAGCTTTCCGGGCTGGCCGAAGCCGGAATCACCGTCGTCATCGCTCGCCCCATTCTCGGCTTCGCCATCGTCGAGTGGCGGCCGATCAGCGACTTTACCGCCCTGGCCCCCGGCGTCGACACGTGGGTTGTGGGCGGCCACTCGCTCGGCGGGGTAAGGGCCTGCCAGTATCTCGCGGACCAGGAAGCGGCCGGCAGCCAGAGCGCGGGCGCGGGCACAGAGGTGTCTGGCCTCGTACTCTTCGCCTCCTATTGTGCGGCGGATGTCTCGGGCGCAACTCTCCCCGTGCTGAGCATCGCCGGCACCGAAGACGGACTCAGCACCCCGGCCAAGATCGAGGCGGCGGCCGGTCGGCTGCCGGCATCCGCCTCATTCATCGAGATCGAGGGAGCCAACCACGGGGGCTTCGGCGATTACGGCGCGCAACCCGGTGATGGCACCGCGACAGCCAACGATGCCGACGTGACCGAGGCGATAACCGCCGCCGTGGTCGAGTTCGTCGAGCGCGACTGAAACTCGGCCCGACGGTCACCCGGCCTGACCTGGCCGCCCCGCGAGACAGTTACGTCAGTTTTTGTTACCCGTCAGCGCCATCGCGCCCCCGAGACCGATCATCGCGACCCCGCCACCGGCCCCCATGACTTCAAGCCGCCTGGGCGACCGGGCGAACCAGCCCCGCGCAGCACTCGCTCCCAGAGCCCACACGCTGTCGCTGAGAACGGCGAGCGCCGCGAAGATGAGCCCAAGGGTGAACAACTGCAGCGGAATGTTGCCCGCGGACAGAGTCACAAACTGGGGCAGCACCGCGATAAAAAACACTATCGATTTGGGGTTAGTCACGCCCACCACGGCTCCCTCGCCGAGCGAACGCCACCGGCTGACCGGTGTGTAGGTGGCCGAGCCCGGCTTCGGTTTGCGGTGACGAATGGCCTGCACGCCGAGATAGACGAGAAACAGCGCGCCCACGATCTTGACGATGGTGAAAAGCACAATCGAGCGTTCGATGAGCACGCCGAGGCCGAACGAGATTCCCACGATCTGAACTACAAAGCCCAGTGCGTTTCCCAGCACGCTGAGCAGTGCTCCGGTGCGACCGAGCGACAGTGCGCGTCCGATTACAAACAAGACACTGGGGCCCGGGATCACCACAAACAACAGCGCAGTGAGGGTGAATGCGAGCAGCGTCGGCATCGGGATCATACCCAGACGATAGTCCTCGACGCACACAGATTGGGCGCCTACGGTAGAACATGAGCGCAAAACATCTTGCTCAATAATCCGAAGGAGCACCAATGACGAACATCGATCCCGACGCCGGCCTGCCCGACGACTCCACCACCCCCGATGTGCCGCAGTCTGCCGGAAGCGCGGCGGAGGTTCCCGACGAGATCGTGAGCCCCGGCTCAACCGCGACCGGTGCGGGAACCGCTGATGAGGGCGACGCAGACTCAGCAGAGAAGAGTCCCGGCGAGGTCGAAGACGGCATCACCGACGACGACATCGACGCGGCTCTGGGCACCACAGAAGGCGACGTCTCTGACGGCAGCGAGCAGAAGCTGCCTGAGCACTAATGCTTTCGCCGACGTGACAGGTCGGTATGGAACAGGTGGGAATTAGTTGCGGCGTGAGCGTGGTTGTCCCTGAGGAATCTCCTGAAAGGACACCATGCCCACGATTGGCTCCTCCGACCTCGATGTTTACCCGCTCGCCCTTGGCGGCAACACCTTCGGGTGGACCTCCGATGAGGCCACCTCCGTGGAGGTTCTCGACGCGTACATCGCGGCGGGCGGCAACTTTGTCGACACCGCCGACGGGTACTCCGCCTGGGCTCCGGGTAACTCCGGTGGTGAGTCTGAGACCATCATTGGCAGGTGGATGTCGCGGCGCGGCAACCGCGACAGCGTAGTAATTGGCACAAAGGTGAGTCAGCACCCTGACTTCCGCGGACTGTCCGCCAGCACCGTCGCTGCGGCAGCCAACGCATCGCTGCAGCGCCTCGGCACCGACCACATCGACCTCTACTACGCTCACTTCGACGATGCAGCCACCCCGCTCGAGGAGACCGTCGCCGCCTTCAACGACTTGGTGGTCGCGGGCAAGGTGCGCCACGTCGCGGTGTCGAACTACAGCGCGGAGCGAATCGACGAGTGGGTGAGCATCGCTCGCACCAACGGCTTCGTGCTTCCGGTGGCCCTGCAGCCGCACTACAACCTTGTTCACCGCGAGCAGTTCGAGCGTGACCTGGCTCCCGCCGCGGAGCGTTTCAACCTCGGCGTGATGCCCTATTACGCGCTTGCCAGCGGATTTCTTACCGGCAAGTACCGCACCCGCGAAGACCTCGCGGGCGCCGCTCGCGGGCAAGCCGCCGGCGGCTATCTCACCGATGGAGGTCTCGCGGTCGTGCTCACACTTGCCGAAATAGGCTCCGTGCACAACGCCGAGATCGCCACGGTCGCCCTGGCCTGGCTGCAGTCGAAGCCGACCGTGGTGGCGCCCGTCGCGAGTGCCAGTGTTGTCGCCCAACTGGGTGCGCTCATGGCCGCCGCAGAGCTGTCGCTCAGCGCCGACGAGATCGCCGCCCTCGACGCCGTATCCGCCGCTGTGGGCGAGACCACCCCAGCGTGAGCGCGGCTCCACCGGCCACCCCCCGGCGTCTCACCCGCTTTCTCGTCCTCGCGGGCATCGTGTTGCTCGCCATGAACCTGCGCACACCGATCGTCGCTGTCGCTCCCGTGCTCGATCGCATCGTGAACGACATCGGCCTCACCGCCGTCACCGCCGGGCTGCTGACCTCACTGCCGGTGCTCGCGTTCGCCCTGACCACTCCGGTCGCGGCGGGGTTGCTCGGCCGCATCGGACCCGACTTCGCGGTCGTCACGACTCTCGTCGGCGTCGCCGTGGGGGTCGCGATTCGCTCAGCGGGCACAGAAGCATTGCTCTTCACCGGCACCGTAGTGATGGGCTTCGCCATCACGCTCGGCAACGTGATCGCCCCGGTGCTGATTCGCCGCAACTATCCGCCGGCGGGCCGCGCTGGCGTAACCGGGCTGTACACGTCGGCCCTCAACGTCGGATCCATGCTCACCCTCGTGGCCACGGTGCCCATCTCCGACGCGCTCGGCTGGCGGCTCGGACTCAATGCCTGGTCGGCGCTGGCCGTCATCGCCCTCGTGGTCTGGTGCGCTGCCGTCGGCTGGCGCCGCTGTGTAAGGCCCGAGCGGATGCCGTCTGCCGCACGTCCCGCCGCGAAAGAGACCGCGCAGGAGACGACCGAGCACGACGCCGAACACGACGCGCGGGTCGCCCCCGACGCCGTCCCCGACGCCGAAACCGCCCGCCGCCTTAAGGCGCGGTCGCGATCACGCGTGCTCCGCCTCATCTTCCTCGCCGTCGGGTTCGGCGGGCAGGCGTTCTCGTACTACGGACTGACCGCCTGGCTGCCGCAGATTCTGGCCGCGCTGAGCAACATTCCCACAGCGGTGTCCTCCGCCGGATCATCCCTCTTTCAGGTATTCGCCATCGTGGGAGCGCTCGGGGTTCCCCTGCTGACCCGGCGGGCGCCGTACTGGGTCATCGTTCTGGGCGTGTGCCTGCTGTGGGCGATGGTGCCGCTTGGCCTGCTCGTCTCCCCCGGCCTGTGGGCGCTGTGGCTGAGCCTCGGCGGAATAGCCCAGGGTGGCACCTTCACCCTCGTGTTCATCGTCGTGGTGGAGCTGGCGACAACGGATTCGGAGGCGGGGCGCGGCTCCGCTCTCGTGCAGGGAATCGGTTACGCCATTGGAGCGACCGGGCCGAGTGTGTTCGGTGCCCTGCAGGACCTCACCGGCGGGTGGACCGCCTCGCTTGGCGCCATCTTCGCGGCCGTTGTGCTGTTGGGCACGGGGAGCATCATCGCCTCCCGCGGGATGGGATCCGGTCGCGGCCGGCTCGCCCGAAGCCGGGTCTGACACCTTCTGTTGCGTTGTGTGACGACCACAGATGACGCCGGTGCGATCGAAATCTACACTCGCTAGCAGCGGTATTGAACTGGTCGATCCGCGACACCGGGAGGAGGCCCAGATGACGAATCTGACACCAGGAGTGCGCAACGTCATGCACTGCGACGCGTTTCCCGGCGAGACCTGCCTCGGCCACGGTGCCGGCCACGAGCTGCTCCCCCTGCAGGAACGGGTAATCGCGGCGACACCGAGCAAATGGCGCGACGGGCTCGTGCAGAGCGTCTCCGCCGAGGGCTGGATCGCGGTCGACCTGCTCGATGCACCACTCGACGGCTCGACAGCAACGGTCTGGGCCTGGAACCACACCGATCGTGTGGCCACGCTGCCCATCGGTTCGCCCGTCGCCGTGCACGCGGTGTATCACGCGCTGGCGATCGGACCCGAACGCGTCAACGTGCTGATCGCTCTGCCATAGCGGATTGCTCTGCCATAGCTGATCGGCTATGCCATAGACATCGAGTCCATCATCTTCTTGCACGCCATCATCGTCTGACGGCACACCTCGGCGCACATCTTGCACTCATCGCTCATGTCCGAGTGCTTCATGCACTCGTCGGCGCAGGCCGATGCCATCATCATGGTGGCCGACAGCATTGCGGTCATGGTCTGACTGGTCATTCCGGCGGGACGCATCATCGCGCGCATCATGGTGTTGGCCATGTCGGCCATGTTCATACACATGCTGCGGCACATCATCATGGACTCGCCCATCATCGAGTCCGAGCACATCGTGCAGGCCTGCTCGCACGCGGAACACGCTTCGATACATTCCTGCATCATCGCCATGTCCATCCCCATCATGGGCATGTCCTTGGTGTGCATTTCCATCATCTGCATAGTCATGTTGTCCATCGTCGTCATCCCAAACCGTAGCTGCCACGCACCGGCCGGTACCGACGCTTCTGACCGCAGACTACCTCTAGCACCACGGTAGTCCGCAGCGCCGTGGTTGTCAGGCGGTTTCGATCCGCACCTAGCTAGGCTGATCTTCGATGGACACTGTAGAAGCGGTCTCGTTTTCCGCGGAATTCTCCCCACCGCGCACACCGCTCGTGCTTCTCGCGGCCCGCCGTGCCGCCGTCGCGACACCGGGTGATGTCGCCGCGGCGCTCCACACCGCCGTGCTGCTCGGCCAGGAGGGTGCGCTGGTCGGCCAGGGTTCTACGGCGGCGTTGTGGGAGGCCCTGGCCACCACCGCAAGCGCCGATCTAGGCGCCGCCCGCGCGATTGAGCCGCACCTGGATGCCCTTGCGATCCTCGACCAGGCAGGGCAAGGCGAGGTGTGGGATGCCGCGGCCGCCGCCACCCGCACCTGGGGAGTTTTCGCCGCAGAAGGTACAGAACCATTGCGGGCAACCGTCACCGCTGCCGGCTGGCAGCTCGACGGGCTCAAGCCGTGGTGCTCCCTCGCCGACCGCCTCGACGCCGCGCTCATCACGGCAACGGATGCCCGCGGCGAGCGGCACCTCTTCGCCGTCGAACTCGGCCACGCCGGGGTGGAGGTCGTGCCGGGCAGCTGGCACGCCCGCGGGTTGAGTGAGATCCCCAGTGGCCCCGTGCGTTTCACCGCGGTGCCGGCCGTCGAAGTGGGCGAGCCCGGGTGGTACCTCCGCCGCGCCGGCTTCTCCTGGGGCGGCATTGGCGTGGCGGCCTGCTGGTTTGGTGGGGCCGTGGGCGTCGCGCGCACGGTCTTCGCGGCGGCGGTCAAACGGGAGGACCCCGACCGGCTGCTCCTCATGCACCTCGGGGCAATCGACGAACGCCTCCAGAGTGTTCGTCGCGCCCTCGCCGAGGCCGCGCGTCTGGTCGATGCCGGCCGCGCCGAGGGCGTCCCCGGCAAGCTGCTCGCGAAACGGGTACGCGCCACGGTTGCGGACGCATGCGAAAACATCCTGCAGCGCGCCGGACACGCCCTCGGCCCCGCCCTGCTCGCGCAGAACCCTAACGACAGCAAACGCGTCGCCGACCTGCAGTTGTACATACGCCAGCACCACGCCGAGCGCGACGAAGCCTCCCTGGGCGAGGCCCTGATCCGCGACGCACTCACCCGCGAGGAGACCGCACCATGGTGAACTTCGATTCCGGACTCCCCGGCACCGCCGCCGAGGCGTGGGCTGCCGATGGGCGCCTCGCCACCATCGCCCCGCTGGAGCTGGGCGTGGGCGACCGGGTGATTGTGGTCGCCGCCCACCCGGACGACGAAACGCTCGGGGCGGGTGGACTCATCTCTGAGTGCTCCCTCCAGGGAATTCCCGTGCAGATCGTGATCGTGACCGACGGCGCGGCCTCGCACCCGACATCCACCGAAGATCAGCGGCGCAGCCTTGCGGCCACTCGCGCCCGCGAGGCCCGCGCGGCCCTGCAGATTTTGGCGCCGGAAAGCGCGGTGACATTTCTGGACTTTCCCGACGGCGGCGTGCGCGAACGGAGAGAACAGCTGTACGACACGCTCGCGAGCCTGGTGGAGAACGCCCCGGGAACGACACTGCTGGTGGCGCCGTGGCGTGGCGACGGGCACCGCGACCACCGAGTGGTGGGTGAGGCCTGTGCCAGTCTCGCTGCGGCACGCGACATCCGCCTGATCGAATATCCGATCTGGATGTGGCACTGGTCCACCCCGGACAACGCCGTGACGCCCTGGAGCGCCTTCGACTCGCTTGCCCTTCGGCCGCAATCCGTTGCCGCCAAGCGTCGGGCGATCGCGGAGTACTCGTCGCAAACCCAGCCGGGCACGGCCGATTCCGAGGGCGGCGGCGACCCCGTGCTGCATCCGCGCTTTCTGCGCAACTTCGGTCGCACCACTGAAGTCTTTGTCACCCGTCCGATTCCGCCCCTCGCGGTGGACCAGTCGGGCTTCGAGGACAATGCCCACGCGGGAGCCACCTCCGAGCCGCCCGCAGCCACCATGGGCAGTGCGGTAACGGACGCGCAACCCTCCTCGGAGCCCCCGGTGGCGGTGTCCGGATCGGGTTCCGGTTCGGGTTCGGGTTCGGGTTCGGGTTACGGCTCCGGTTCGGGTTCGGGTTCGGCGCTCGCGGCGACGACCGCCGCCGGCCACGGCTCACCAGGCCACAGCTCACCCGGCAATGCCTCACCCCGCGACGCACCCGCCATGAGCGAGGCCTACTTCGACGAGCGCTACAACCGCCGGGAAGACCCGTGGGGATTCCAGACGCGCTGGTACGAGAGCCGCAAACGTGCTCTCACGCTCGCGGCGCTCCCCGCCGAGAAATACGAGTCCGCGCTGGAGATCGGGTGCTCGATCGGGGTGCTCACCGAGCAGCTCGCCACTCGTTCCGCCTCGGTGCTGGCCGTCGACATCTCCCAGCCCGCCGTGGACCGAGCGCGGGCCCGACTGCGGCACCAGGCCCACGTCACCGTCGAACGCGCAGACGTCGGCCGCCGGTTTCCGGAGCGGCATTTCGACCTCATCGTGCTGTCGGAGGTGGGCTACTACTTTGACCTCGACGCACTCGACACCCTGCTGGAGCGGATCGAAAACGGTCTCGGCCCCACGGGAACGCTCGTGATGTGCCACTGGCGGCACCCCGTCGACGACTATCCCCTCACCGGCGACGAGGTGCACCATGCCGCGCGCAACCGGCCCGGGCTGAACCGCATTGCCGCGCACGTCGAGGAGGACTTCCTGCTTGAGGTGTTCTCGCACGACTCGCGGTCGGTCGCGACGAGGACGGGACTGCGGTGACCGTCCCTGCCGCGCAAGATCACGTCGACGCCGTGGCAGTCGTCATTCCCGCCCGCAACGAGGAGGCACTGGTCTCCCGCGCCCTTCACGCGGTGCGGCGCGCGGCCCGGGAGGCGCAGGCGCAGCTGGGTGTGCGCGCCCCACAGATTGAGCTGGTGTTGGTGGCGGATGACTGCGTCGACGCGACCGTCGCGCTGGCGCGGGAAGTGCTCGGGGTGCGGGTGCATGAGATCCAGTCCGCAACAGTGGGCGCGGCCCGCGCGGCGGGCGTCGAGCTGGCGCTCGAATCGTTACTGGTGACGCGCAGCATCCCCGTCGAACGAGTCTGGATAGCGAACACCGATGCGGACTCTGTGGTGCCTCCGCACTGGATCCTCGACCAGATCGAGATCGCCTCGCGCGGGGTCGACGTGATGGTCGGCACCGTGCGGCCCGACTTCGATGACCTCACCGCCGACCAGGTCGCCCACTGGCTCGCAACGCATACCCCCGGTCAGCCGAACGGCCACGTGCACGGGGCGAATCTCGGGGTGCGCGCGAACGTCTATCTCGCGGCGGGAGGATTTCATGGCCAGCCCGAGCACGAGGACGTCGATCTCGTCGCCCGGGTTCGGCAACACGGCGCACGGCTGCTCGCCGCAGACAGTTGTGAGGTGTTCACCTCGGGCCGTCAGATCGGTCGCACCCCGGGTGGCTACGCGCAGTTTTTGCGGACCGCGGTTTCCGACGGCGCCGGCGCCGCGTAGGTGCCGCGTTGGCCCCGCGTTGACCCCGCGTTGCGCGCTACTTCGTCTCCGCGAAGGTGTGCACCAGCTCGCCCGATATGCCGGTCGCCCACGCTTCGATCGCGCCCCATTCCCGGAAGTCGCCGGCGGGAAGAATCTCAAACCCCGCCGGCATCTTGCGCACCAGCCGGTCTCGCCGGTCAAGCCGCTCGGGATATAGGGCCCCGTAAAAAACCTGGGTGCCTCGCGGACGAATGGTCTCCACGAACTCGTCAAATTGCTTCGGCCGTGCCTCTGTCACCTCGCGGAGATGCTGCGCTCCGGTTTGCGCTATCCCGAGCGGGCCGCTGCTGAACAACCAGACCGGCCGCGTCGCCAGTTCCGAGCGGTAGCGACGAACAAACCGGCTGGCCTCCGGCCGCCAAGACCCGAGGTAGGAGCTGCTCCCGACGATGCACACGGAGTAATCGGAGACGTTCCGCACCGAGGCCACGCGCCGAGCGTCCGTGGGTATTCCGAAGTCCCTCAGCACCGATGCGATGCGCTCCGCTATGCCCTCGGTCGCTCCGTACTTGCTGGAATACCCCACCAAAACCGTCATGGTCCCCAGCATGGTCACGCTGGCACTGAGCACCTCAACTGCTTTGGGTGATGTTCAAGTCCTTCGCCATTGCGAGCATGGGCAAACCATGGACAGTTCCGGCTCCGCAAGTCTCACGTTCGATGACCGTCGCGCACTCGGCCGGGAGGCGCGCGCGCTCACGCCGAGGTCCAGCCATGGCGGGTGGCAGCCGCCCGCTGGCCGCGCCGACCCCGTACTTCTTCTTGAGGAACAGGCGGACACCCGAATCGCTGAACTTATTCCGATCCGTTACGGACGCATGATGGTGTCACCCTTCACTTTCTATCGGGGTGCGGCGTTGTTGATGGCGGCCGATCTCGCGACGACACCGAACTCGGGCATCACCGTGCAATTGTGCGGGGATGCCCACCTCTCGAACTTCGGCTTTTTTGGCACCCCGGAACGCAAAATGTTGTTCGACATCAATGACTTCGACGAGACCCTGCCGGGTCCGTGGGAGTGGGATCTGAAGCGGCTCGCCGCAAGCTTCGAGGTCGCTGCACGCTACCGCGGGTTCCGGGAGAAGGATCGCAACGCGATTACCCATACGGTCGGGCGCGCGTATCGCGAGCAGATGCGAACGGCTGCATCCAGCCGGGTGCTCGATGCCTGGTACGACCACCTCGACGCCGACGAAGTGCTCGCCTGGATCAGCGAGCAGGTCGATGCGAATCGAGCGACGGACTCACAGCTGAACCGGGCTGCTGCAGGGGTTGCGAAGGCTCGTAGCCGCGACAACGGGTCAACCATCGCGAAACTCGTCGGCCGCGTGGATGGTCGCCTGCGCATTCTCGCCAACCGACCTCTCATCGTGCCGGTCGAAGACCTCGCTGACGCTTCGGCGGCGCTGGGCGGTGAGCAGGAGACCATTCGCCGTTTGCTCGCGGAATACGAGGGCACCCTCCTGCAAGAACATCACCCGGTGCACGAATACAGCTACGTTCACATGGCACGGAAGGTGGTTGGTGTCGGCAGCGTGGGGACGCGCGCCTGGATCGTGTTGCTGCGCGGACGGGATGACGAGGACCTGTTGCTTGTGCAGGCAAAGGAAGCGCAGGCATCCGTGCTGGAGAGATTTCTGGCACCGAGCCCGTACGACAATCACGGGGAACGCATCGTCCGAGGTCAACGCATGATGCAGGCCGCGAGCGACATCTTCCTGGGGTGGCAGCGGGTGCCCGATTTGTCGGGAATCACGCACGATTTCTATCTGCGGCAACTCCGCGACTGGAAGGGAGCGGTCGACATCGAAAGGATGCGCGGCACCGGCGCGATGCTCTACGCGGATCTCTGCGGACGCACGCTCGCTCGAGCCCACGCGCGATCAGGGGACCGGGTGGCGATCGCCGCTTACCTGGGGTCCGGAGTAGTGATGGATGACGCGATTGCGCGGTTCGCATCGGACTACGCCGATCAGAACGAGCGCGACTACGCGGCATTTCTTCAGGCCATTGACACGGGCAGGCTCAGCGCAATCCCCGGCCTGTAGCAGCAGTCAGTCCTCGACCCACTCCAGTAGGTCGCCCGGCTGGCAGCCCAGCGTCTGGCACATGGCTTCGAGCGTGCTGAAGCGCACGGCTTTCGCCCGACCGTTCTTGAGCACGGCCACATTCGCCGGTGTCAGTCCGACCCGCTCCGCGAACTCCCCCACACTCATCTTGCGTTTGGCCAGTTCCACATCGATGCGCACGACGATGGGCATCAGATCACCACGTCCATGTCCGCGCGCAGCACCGTCGCCTGGCGCAGCAGCGCGCGCAGGATCACAATCAACAGAACGACAACGGTCGCCACGAGTGTGAATCCAAACAGCAGAATCGGCAGCCCGGGGTCTCGCAGTGACGGCGTGAAGAACAGGAACGCGGAGATGTAGGTGGACACTCCCACCAACAAGACCCATCCGACGCTGAACGTCCAGACGATTCCATTTACCCAGGACAGGGACGATTCGCTGAAGATTCGGTCTTTCTGCACCATCGTGAGCAGCTTCCAGGTGCAGACAATCACGATCTGCAGGCCGAGCATTGCGAGTTCGGTTACCACGAGCAGCGTCCAGCTCAGCTGAGCCAATTTCGGTGTCTGCCCCGCGTCGTGCGCGAACTGGCCCGGAAGGCTCATGATCTGCATCAGTAACGCAAACCCGAACAAGAACACGAGGAACACCCTGAGCGCAGTGACAGGAAGACGAAGACGATGCATGTATCGATCTTCATCTACTTACTATCGATTGTCAATCGATCGCATCAGCAGCGCTCTGTCCCTCCCTGTGACGTGGAGCAATTCCCGGTTGTAATGCCCGTACGGGACGATGTGCCCCCTCGCTCCACTCGCCTGGCGATTGCGCCACCATCACGGCGCAGGCCATCGCTTCGGGAAACTCCAGGCTCAAATCACGACGACGATCCGACAGACTTGCTGTCGGTTTCGGCATCGTGCGCAACACGGCCGGGCCGGGCCAAGGCGCGAACGACACAACGAACGCAAGCAGGCTGCCGACTAACCCGTTGCCCGTCATCTAGTTTCAGCGCTGGGGCGGGCTGTAGAACTGCAGGTCGTTGCCCTCGGTGTCTTTGAACGGGAGGATGCGACCCCACTCGTGATCGCTGATGTTTCCCTCGATCGGTACCCCGCGCGCAGACAATCGCTCCAGCTCGTCTTCGATGGTTCCATCGGGCTGGAACGTGATCACCGCACCACCACTGGACGCAGCAGACGCGGATTCGCGCGCGTTGAGGCCGATCGTCAGCCCGTTCGCGTCCAGTTCGGACCATTCGCTCGAGGTGCTCTTTACATCCAGACCGAGGGTGTCTCGATAAAACGCAAGCGCGCGATCCATGTCTTCCACGGGCACCCAGATGGTTGCGATTCCTGCTGCCATTGTGTTCTCCTTCGCTCGACAATCAGTGATGGCTTCAACGTACGTCAGCGAAGGGCTCTGACCACCTTCTCGCCAAGATGATCAGCGTTCGACGCGGGAACACACAGCTGGCGACTGGCGTATTCAGAGTATTTCCGCAGTTGTCTGGGTTGCTTCTCGAGCAGTCTTGCGAGGCTCGGGCGAGGCGGCGGCCGCCGACAGGCGATTCCCGGTCGGCGGCACCTGCAGCTCGGCTGGTGATACTGAACTTCTCAGTAGGCGATGCTGACCTGCGCCCGGCGGTGAGCGGGGGTTTCGATCTCGTCGACGATGGCGAGCGCGAAGTCCGGACCGCTGATCGCTGAGGTGCCGTCAGCGTCGAAGAACGCAACGTCCCCGCCCACGCGGTAGCGACCGAGCGCCTCGCCGGGAGCGTACGAACCGAACTCAGACGCCGGAGAGAAGAAGATCCAGTCGAGGGAGTCCGGCGCTCCGAGCAGGTCGGAAAGGACAGAATTCATCTGCTTCGCCTCGCTCGCGAACTGCGGGGGAACATCGTCTCCGTCCGCCATCCGCTGCCCGCCCTCCTCGAGACGGAGCGAACTGAAGCCGCCGACAACGGCGAGGCGGATGCCGCGCTCGGTGGCCAGCGCGGCCAGGTCGCGGTCGACCTCGACAATTTGCCCGTCGAGCTCGCCTCGGGGCGACAGGGCAGACACGACTACATCGGCGTTGGCGAGGGCGGTCGCCCGCGCTGCAGCATCGAGCATAGAAGCGGTCTCATAGCGCACCCCGTCGATGCGGGCGTCGCCCTCCGGCGCCGTCCGGCTGTACGAGACGACGTCGTGGCCGCGGGCGGCCGCTTCCCTGACAATGTTGCTTCCGGCGTAGCCGGTTCCGCCGATGACTGTGATGCGGGCCATGATGTTCTCCTTGGAGCTCTTGTTATTTCGGATGTTCGATGGCTAGGCTAGGCGCGATAGTCACTTTTAGGAAGTAGGCACTTTTTGGTAACCATCACCGCAGCGGGCGCCAGCGAACTCGGAACGCGCGCGAAGCCCGCGTTCTCCCTCGACGACCTCAACCCGTACGCCGATGGATGCCCGAGCCGGAGACTGCTCGACCGGATCGGTGACAAGTGGACGGTCCTCGTCGTCGGCACACTGGACGACGGACCCCGCCGCTTCTCCGATATCCGTCGCTCGGTCGCGGGAATCTCCCAGAAGATGCTGACCCAGACGCTCCGCGGGCTCGAGCGCGATGGCCTCGTGAACCGAACCGTGTACGCGGAGGTCCCGCCGCGGGTGGAGTACGAACTCACCGTGGCGGGCACCACACTGCTGGCGCCGCTCAAGGCCCTCGAACGCTGGTCGATCGAGCACTTCGGCGATGTCTCCGCATCATGGGAACTCTACGACGACACCCACGCGGATTCCGCCGAATCGTAACCACCGGACGACCATCCCGGGACGGCAGTGCGGAGCCGCCAGCGGTACCGGTGCTCCGCCAGTGCAGTATTAGACGAGCGCTAATAGTGGCCGAGTATTAGCTCTGAGCTGATACCCAGACAAGTGCGGTGCCCGCGAAGGCGACCGACCAGCTGACCAGACTGCCGACGAGAAAGTACTCCGCCTTCGACCCGCTTGCGCCGTCTGTGGAGATCTCGGGAAACCGCACTATGCCTTTGGCCGCGAGCAGGCCGGCGACAATCGGAGCAAATCCTGCGAGAGTGAGCGCGATGATGAGGAGCCGCTCGAGCGGCCCGATCATGCGGCCACCCTTCAGGTCGGCGACGACTGCGATCGGCTGTTCGGGCCGCATCCACCACCGTCTCGCGGGCGAATCCGCAACAGATGCAACCTGAGCCTCAACCTGCGACGGCCGCAACGATGCGCGCACGATGATGTTCGCACTTTCAATGATGAAGAGGACCACACCGATACCCACGAGCACTGTCGGTAGCGGCACTCCCTGGACTACTCCGATCGGGGCGTCTGAGTGCCACTCGACGATAAAACCGTGAAGTGACAGCGCGGTGCGGTCCCAGGCGAGAAACGCCAGGAGAGCCAGCAAAAGCCCAACCGCCGGCCCATTGCCGGCCGCAGTGCGCACGTCAAGCATCGGCGAAGTGGTGATGAGCCACAGCACGGCGAGCGCCACGGCAATCGCCACCCACCAGAGGGCGATCCCGAGGCCGAACACGGCGAGGGTAACCACCGCAGCCCAGACCACGATGATCAGCCAGCGGGATCGCGCACCGCCTCCGCGGGCCGGATGTGTCGACCTGAGCAGGTCCGCTGAACCGATAAGGGTCAGCAGCAGCGCCCCGAGGATCACAGCGCCAGCCGCCGAAGCTCGTCGATCGCGGCAGATAGGCTACCGCCGCCGGAACGTCGCAGGGCCTGGGAAACTGCCGACTGCGTAATGCCCTCTTCCTTCGCCAATTCGCCCTGCAGCCGACCCAGCATGGTGCCCACCGTCAGGCGTCGCGCGCGCGCGGTCATGGCGCCCACAATGTGGTCGCGCGACAGAAGGTAGGCATTCACGAGCGCCTCCAGCCCGGCATCGTCTCCGTCTGCGCGAAACCACCCGCGCAGAGACGGCGTTCGCGCGTCTTCTCGTCGGTGCGCCTCATTGATTGCCTCCCGTGCGAGCCACCAGCCAGAACCATCCTGAATCACCCCACCGACACTGTCCCCGACATCGACGACATCGCCGCGGCCCAGACCGAACCGGCAATCGATCCCCTCGGGCAGAACCAGGCGCGCGAGAAGCGTCGCCTCAAGTGCGACGGCAACCGTCGGATAAACGGCCTGGAATTCGTCACCCACCGTGGCACGAAGCGGATCGTCCGTGTTCACATGACCATCAACGACGGAGAAGGCCGCGAGGATCTCGCGCTGCACCTCTCGTCGGTTTGTGACCCGTTTCGAATCGACCAGATCAACGATCACGGCAACCCTGGCTTCGCTCATGGGTATAAGCATAGGGCTTATACGCAAGGAATATAAGCTATTGGCTTATGGTGTACCGCGCGAACCCGGCGTCTGAATTGCTCGGCTCTATTTGACACTGGCCTCTCATAAATGTCATCGCGCGCCCGGATACGCTTGCGCCACGATGCGTGCCTCGGGCTGAGCTTCGCTGGCAGCCCGCTGGCCGGCACCCCGCGTTCGCGGTGGTCGACGACGCGCACCCCTGACGGAGGTTCGTGTGTTGGATGTCTCGCTGCCCGTAGTGATTCAGGGCGGAATGGGAATGGCCGTGTCCTCCTGGAGGCTCGCGAGCGCGGTCGCGCAGGCAGGACAGCTCGGTGTCGTCTCGGGAGTGGCACTGGACTCCGTGCTCGCGCGTCGTTTGCAGGACGGAGACCCCGATGGCGATATCCGTCGCGCGCTCGGCCACTTTCCTGCGCCGGGAATGGTGGCACCCGTGCTGGAGCGATACTTCCTGCCCGCCGGGCGTGCCGCGGGTGTTCCCTATCTCCCTGTTCCGAAGCTGTCCCTGACCCCCACGGTTGCACAGCAGCACCTCACCATCCTCGGCAACTTTGTCGAGGTGTGGCTGGCGAAGGAAGGCCACGAAGGACTCGTCGGCATCAACTACATGGAGAAGGTGCAACTGGCTACGCCCGCAGCCATGCTGGGTGCTCTGCTCGCCCGTTGCGACTACGTGCTGATGGGTGCCGGCATCCCGCGGGAGATTCCACAATTGCTCCGCGACCTGGCGACGGGACAGGTCGGCACCATCACCATCGAGGTCCAAGGGTCCGACGCCGTGCACACCCTCAGCGTTGACCCGGTCGCGCTGCTCGGCGATGCGCTTCCACCCCTGACCCGCCCGCAGTTTCTGGCAATCGTCTCATCGCAGATGCTGGCGTACTACCTCGCGCGCGACGAAGACATTCGCCCGGACGGGTTTGTTATCGAGGGTCCGACCGCCGGCGGCCACAGCGCTCCCCCTCGCGGGCGAATGACACTCGACGACTCCGACCAGCCCATCTATGGCGAGCGAGACAACCCGGATCTCACCAAAATCGCAAGCCTCGGGCTGCCGTTCTGGCTGGCGGGTGGATATGGCTCCCCGGAGCGTGTCCGCGCTGCCGTCGCGGCGGGCGCCGCGGGGGTTCAGGTGGGAACACTGTTCGCGCTGAGCCGGGAGTCGGGCGTCACTGAGCCGCTGCGGGAGCAACTCGTGCGGCGCCTCGATGACTCGGAGCTGACCGTGCACAACAGCGCAGCGACATCCCCCACTGGATTCCCTTTCAAAGTCGCGCAACTCCCCGGGTCGCTGTCGGATCCGGCGGCGACCGCGGCGCGCACGCGATTGTGCGACCTGAGTTACCTGCGGGAGGCGTACGAGCGTCCCGACGGGAGTATCGGCTTTCGCTGCCCGGCAGAACCGGTGCACATGTACGTGAGGAAGGGCGGAGCGGAGGCGGACACCCTCGGGCGAGCGTGCCTCTGCAATGCTCTGACCGCGACCGTCGGGCTGGGCCAGACTCGCTCGTCGGGGTACGTGGAGCTGCCGTTGGTGACACTCGGTTCCGATATCACGGGTGCGAGCGAGCTGCGGCGCGAGAATCCCCAGGGGTGGGGCGCCGCCGAGGCAGTGGACTGGCTGACTACCGAAGTCTCCGAAGGCTCGCCAGCACAGTAGTGCCGAACAGAATCTGCCACGCGGTGATGGAGTAGACCCCGCCGCGCTCCCAGAGTCCGTCGAGGCTTTCGCCGGTCAGGCTGAGGAGCAGCATCCCCTCGCTCAGCAGCCCGAGTACGGGCAGCGCCACACTGACAACACCGAACCAGCGCGGCAGCTTCAGGCACTTCCACGACAACCCCGCGACGAGGGCAACCAGATTGCCGAAGACGATGGAGAGGTACGCGCCGCCGACGTGGGCCAGTGAGACGGTCGAGGTTTCGTCGAAGAAGCCGACCAGCACGATGCCCACGGCGTGAAGGATGGCAAAAGAAACGAACAGTGCACGCCGTCGCCCGACAAACAGGTCAGCGAGCAGAAGTGCGCCCGCCAAAAACAGGAGTCCTTCGAGCACAAACCCGGTGTTCATCACCCAGGCGAGGGGCGAGTTGACGTCTCGCCCGTCGTAGATCTGGGCCTGCGACACCCCGAGATCGCTGATGTAGTTCGCAAGATAGTCGTACGGCGGGTTTTTCCACGCCGAAGCGGCGATCGCTTCGAGGCCGACGTATTGGATGCCACTGAGAATGAAGGCAAGGGCGCCCAGAACTCTCCGGGTGCTGAAGCGAGTCACTCAGGTGCCTTTCACGGTGCTGGTCTGCCGAAGTCCGTGCCGGCCTTGCCGAATCTACCGCGTCGCGCTGGGAGGGCCCCTTCCGCCACCAGCCGCGGTGGGCGTCATACGCGACTGGCAAACACCACGAGATTGTCGACGTACCGCCCGATCGCCCGGTTGTACTCGCCACCGCAGGTGATCAACCGCACCTCGTCGGTCGTCGTGGCACCGAACACGTCAACCGTGGGAAAGTCCGCCTTCGCGTGATCCTCGACCTTGTACACCTCGTACTCGAAGGTCGTGCCGTCCACACCGGTGAGAGAGAACCGGTCGCCGACCTCAAGCTCGCTGAGGCGGTAAAAGATCGCGGGACCTGATCGTGAATCAACATGGCCCGCAATTACCGTGGGTCCAAACCCGCCTGGGGTGCCCCCACCGGTGAACCAGCCCACCGCGTCGTAGTCCTCGGGAACCTCCATCGTTCCGTCGGTTTGGATGCCGAGGGGGATGAGGGGTTCCGCCAGGTCCATCGCGGGAACCGTCAGCGACGCGGGCGCCACGCCGACCGGACGCGTAGCGGTGGCGGCGGCAGCCTGCGGGGCCGTGACCTGCGGGGCGGTGACCTGCGGCGCAGCCTCTACGGGCTGCGTCGATGGTGCCACGGTCGGCGGCGACGAATCGGGCGTCGACGCCGACCGGGACTCTGATCCCGAGCTGCCCGTGCTGGCGGTCTCGGGAAGATCATTGCTGGGGGCAGCGCTGCATCCCCCTAATATCAACGCTCCAACGATCGTGCCCGCCACAACCGCTCCCCCACGCGCGCGGGCGATACCCCGGCGCGCTGGGGAGGTTGTCCTCCGCATCATGGCGAGCACGTCACCTCTCAGTGATTCAGGAACTCAGTGATTCAGGAGCTCAGTAATTCAGGAGCTCAGGAACGAGCACTGCGACGACGGGAGACACCGAAACCGGCCAGGGCGAGCAAGCCGACCGCACCGACTCCGACCGCGAGGTTGGTCGCGGCGCCCGTGTCGGCGCCGGTGACGCCGCCAGCGTCAGTGACTCCGGCAGCGTCGGTGACGTCAGCCGGGGCTGCCGCCGTTGCCCCGCCACCGGTCTGGAGTCCGCCGACGGGAACCTGGGCCAGCTGGCCCCGGACCACCCCGGCGGGGAAGGCAACGGTGTGCGCGTCGCTCGCGAACGCGGCGGCATCGGCTTCGAGAGTCTTGAGGCTGAAACCGTCTCCGGTGTCGACTCCGTTCGAAAGAATTCCCGTGGTGAACGGGCCCTGCAGGCAGCCGGAGCTGGTGCGCGGTCCGTCACCGACCGGGGCGGGGTTCGGGAACGCGATCCGCGGCGGACCCGCGAGTCCGGCAGCGGCCTGGTGAATGTGGGTGGCAGTTTTCGCCGGGCTCATGTATTCCCCGGTGACACCTTCGAGGGTGATGTCGTAGCAGATGATCTCGAGGTCCGAGTTGACCCGGAAGGTGAACTGTCCGGTGGCTCCCGCCTCGCCGGGCGTAGCGACGGCATCGGTGTTGACCACATTGTCGGGCGTCGCCATCACCGTGAACGCGCTGGTGAATGAGCTCGGCTCCTCGACGGGCGTTTCTGCACTTGCCGGAGCGGCGAAGCCGAGCACGGTGACTGCAGCGACAGCTGCGGCGCCGCCGAAGTACAGGGGGCGAAGGGGCTTCTTTGTCGACATCGAGGTGCCTTTCGAGTTCCCGGGCGCCGGATGAGCCCGTTTGAGGGATATACGTCGGCACGCGCGCTGCCGTTCAAACACAGCGCAAACTTTTTTTGGACAAACCGATTCGCAACCGATTTGCGACCGATTTGCCCGCGCCATGAACAAAGCGGGTTACCGCTTCGTATACCCCTGTGACCCGGATTTTCCGGTGTGCAGGCGTGGCACTGGTTAGAGTGGATGGGTTCAGTGATGGTGGTGGAACTTGTGCTTCCCCCGGCCCCGAGAGGGAGGGCGAGCATGGCCGAGGTGCCTGGCGACGCGGAGCCTGAGCCGTCGCCCGGGGCTGCGCACGCGGCATCCCCCTCGAGATTCCCCTCGACGCCCCCCTCTGCATCGCCCTCGACGCCCCCCTCTTTCGACCTCGCCGCCGCATTCGACGAGCACTCGGGTGCCCTGTTCGGATTCGCGGTGAACGCGTTACGCGACCGCACCCTCGCAGAAGACTGCGTCCAGGAAACGTTCCTCAGGGCCTGGCGGGCGCGTGACCAGTTCTCGGCCGATCGGGCGAGCCTGCGAACGTGGCTGTTTGTGATCGCCCGTCACGTCATCATCGACGTGCAGCGATCAATCCAGCGGATGCCACGGCTCGTGCCCGCGGACGTCCTCGACGACACCGCGGCGGCAGCAGACGACCCGCTCGACCGACTGGCGGTGATCGAGGGCCTCGCGAAACTCAGTCCCGAACATCGGGCGGTGCTGGTCGACGTCCATCTCGAGGGTCGCAGCTACGCCGAGGTCGAGGCGACATCCGGCGTTCCCGTGGCGACCCTCCGCTCCCGTTCCTTCTATGCTCTCCGCGCCATGCGCGACCACCTCACCGAACGGAAGGGCCGCAATGCCTGACGCAAGCGGCGCCCGCCGCGCTTTTCTGATCTCCGGCGCGATCACCGGCGAGCTCACCACGGCCGAACTCGCCGAGCTCGACACCCTGCGTGCCGCCGACCCGACCGTCGAGAAAGAACTGCGCGAGCTAACCGACGTAGCACGCGTCACCAGCGCAACGCTCTCCGACTGGGACGCCACCGCGCCGTCGAAGTCTTTGCGTGGCAGAGTCCTCGCGATCGAGCGGGACTCGTACTCGGACTTGCGAACTGACTCGACCTCGGACGCGCGCGCAGACTCGGACTCGCACTCGGACTCGTACTCGGACTCGGACACTACCGCGGGCTCGACCGCGGGATCGACCAATGCCGCCGTCGTGCCGCTGCGCCGGCGCCCCTGGCTCCTCGCGCTCGGCGCGGCGGCATGCATCGTCGTCGGGGCGGGCGGAACGCTCCTCCTCCAGCCATCGACCCCGTCCGCGCCCACCGGCCCGCCCGGAACGCTCGGCGCGATCGAACAGATCGCGTTCACCGGCGAGCCCAGCGGCGTCAGTATCGACGGCTCCCTGGTCGCCCACACCTGGGGCACGGAGACGCTCCTCACCATCACCGGACTGACCGAGGCCGACCCCTACGACGTGGTGCTGGTCACCCTGGACGGCGCCAGCCTCGACTCCGGTTCGTTCCTCGGCAGTGCCAAGGAGATCGACTGCGCGATGAACGCCGCCGTGATGCGCGAAGCCGTTACGAGCGTTCAGATTCAGGATGCCTCGGGCGCAGTGGTCGCGAGCGCCGAGCTTCCCGCAGCCAGCTGATTCCGCCATCGGCACCTTCGACGTTGCTCGTCACGCGCCGCTCTGAGCTCCCCCGATGCTCAGCCATGCGTCGGGGCCCTCCCTGGGTGGGTTCGGTTGGGACCGGTCGGGAGCACCGGTCGCTTTCATCGCCTGCAGCTGGCGCTCGACGTCGGCCTTGGTGGTGACCTCAGACAGCTGGCGCTCCAGGTCGGCGTCGGGCGCGGCAGTGAGATCCTGCAGCGCGCCGCTGGTGAGCAGGTCGTCGGTGGCGGCGGCGCGCGCCTGCATCTGGGCGACCCGGTCACGGGCGCGGGCGAGGCTGCTGCCGACATCGTTCATCTGCGAGCCGATGCCTGCCACCGCCTCGTTCGCTTTCACCTGGGCCTCAGACGCGGTGTAGGTGGCCTTGATCGTCTCTTTTTCTATCCGGAACGCGGCGACCCGCTCAGCGAGACGGCGTTCGTTGTCCTGCAACCGGGCGGTCTGCTGCTGCAGCGCGGAGAACTGGTCCCGCAGCGCGACGACCTGGCCCTCCAGCAGCGCGCGGCGCTCAAGCGCGGCACGGGCGAGGTCTTCACGACCCTGCTCCATGGCGTCCCTGGCCTGGTTGGCCAACCGCTGGTAGCGCAGGCCCATCTCTTGCCCCTGAAGCTCGATGCGTTTCTTCGCCGTCGCCACCTCGGCCAGCCCCTGCCGCACCTGCTGCAACATTCGCACCTGCTGGTCGTAGCTCTCGTCGAGGGCCTCGCGCGGGTCGTCAAGCTTGTCGAGCGCGCGGGAGGTTTTGCGCCGAAAGATGGATCGCATTCGCGAGGAGTTGCTCATGATCGGTTGCCTTCCTCATGGAGGGAGTGCAACGCTTGCACTCCCGCGTGCAAAGCCCGGACTTCGCGATCAACGTCGGAGCGCAACGCCTTGAGAGTGTCGTCGCTGAGTTCCCCGATGCCCGACGCGACGGCGGAGCGCAGTCGGCGGACAAGCCCGGACACCTCGTCCACTCGCTCGCGCTGCACAGTCAACTCGCTCGCCAGCACTGCGGGATCGTTCTCACTCTCCAGCAACCGCAACTGGGCCTCCAGCGTCGTCCCTTCGATCTCGATCCTGCGAAACAATCGAGCGACTTCTCCGCGGGGACTTCCGCTCTGCAACGCGAGGTCGACGGCCGCCCGTCCACTGACGAGCGAGTCGTGGAGGCGCACCCGCAACTTCAGCACGTCGTGTTGCCCGCCCCAGCTGAGTCGGGCACGGGTGCGCAACGCGGCGCCGGAGATCGCGCGGCTGCGACGTATCCGCCGCGAAACACCCCGCACCACCAAACCGACGGCTAGGACATTGATGAGGACAACACTGCCGAGGCCGGCAAGTATCCAGGCAACCTCGTTCATGAACATCTAACCGCCTTCTTCAGCAGCCGTGCTGTGCAACTCCGCACAACGTTGACCGCCCACGCTACGCCGATCGGCCTTTCTCTTCTACGGGTCGCGGAGCTATCGATCAACGAGGACGGCGTAAGAGATCCCGTGCATCATGATGTGATGTCGTGGACCCGCCTTGACACGTTGAGGAGCGCGTCCTTCATCGCGGGCGACGTGTACCCGGTGCCCACGCGCTCCCCCGCGAGCCAGCCGGTGAGCCGCTCGGCTTCGGCATCGAGGGCCTGTCGTTCGGACTCCGACACCGGCTCGAGCAGAAACACCCGCACCGCGGCATCCGCATCTTGCACCCAACACCCGACGATACGACCGTTAGCCCACGCGGTTGTTCCCGCGTTGCCCCAGGCATCGAACAGCGGTGCCTTGTGCGGGCCGAGGTAGAAATCGCGCTGTTGCCAGCCCATCACGGTCGGGTCGAGCACCGGGAGCAGGGCCACCCACGGGTCGGGGTCGGCGACCTCGTCGAGGTCATCCGGCAAAAGCCACCCGGTATCGCCCGAGTCGAGGGACACCGAAACCGCCCCCACCTCGGCGAGCGCGGTCCGCACGATCGTTTTCGTCGCACCGAGCCACCAGACGAGGTCTGCCTCGGTACCGGGTCCGAAGGAGTAGAGCCAGCGACGCACGATCTCGCGATAGCCCTCTCGGGCGTCAAGCGGGGGGATGTCGGTGCCCAGCCAATCCCGGGTGCGGGTCCACCGCGGACGAGACGTGCGCCAGTGGCTCGTGTTCGCGCCCCGCACGACGTCGCCGGTCAGCCCGAGGTGAAGGAGCACCCGCGACGTGCCCCAGATCTGGCCGCCGGGCCCTGGCACTGTCACGTCGAGTGCCGGCTCTTCCGTGCGCAGTTCACGCGCCGTGCGCCCCTGTGGCTCGACTTCCAGCCGGGCGAGCACTTCGGACCTGGCACCGTCGAGCCACCGGTCGCCGTCCTTGGCGATGCCCGCCGCGACGATGTCCTTCGCCATCCGCGCTCGCTCGGCGGCCGCCACCCGGGCGGAGGCGCTCGACACCACGGCGGGCAACAGGTCGCGGGGAAAGACGAAGAGCGTGCGGCGCATCGCCAGCTGTTTCACGAGGCTGCGGTCGTCGTACAGCGCACGATCGACCTCGGCGATCGTGACAGCCGGCACCCGAGCCCAGCACGACAGGTAGACCGTGGCGGGTTCGGTCGAGTGCAGTGCGGTCATCGCCCGAGTGGCGGCCTCGGGCGAATCTACCCGGGCTGCCGGTGCGAGAGCGTGGCGCAGTGCCAACCGCGCGCGACGCTGTTGGTCTGTCACATGTCGCATTGCACCAGTGTGGCAGCGGCTCCCGACATCCACCGCACCACAGTTTGACGACTCAGGGCGCGGGAAGGCGAGGAACGGCCGCGACGAGCTGGCGTGTGTATTCTTCGCGGGGCGCGGCGAGGATGGTCGAGGTGGTTCCCGATTCGACCACCCGCCCGGAGTTAAGCACAACGGTTTCGTCGCAGAGCGCTGCGACCGCACTCAGGTCGTGCGACACCATGAGAATCGCGAGGCCGGCAGACTCGCGCAACTCGGCAAGCAGGTCGATCACCTGAATGCGCGTGGTGACGTCGAGTGCGCTCACCGGCTCGTCGGCCAGCAGCAGCCGCGGGTGGCAGACGGTCGCGCGGGCGATCGCGATGCGCTGGCGCTGGCCGCCGGAGAACGCGTGCGGGTACCGCGCGAGCGAGTCCGCAGCAATTCCTACCGACGCGAGCGAGGCCGCGACCATGGCTCGCGCTTCGCTCCCCTTCGCGATGCCCAGGGAGCGCAGCGGCTCGGCGACGATGCTCTCGATGTTCTGTCGGGGGTCGAGCGATGAGTACGGGTCCTGGAACACCGTCTGCACCGAAGCCCGGAACCGCCGCATCGTCGCGGGGGTGATCGGTTCTCCATCGAACAGAACCTCTCCCGCTGTGGGCTTCGCGAGCGCGAGCATCAGCCGCACGATCGTGGACTTGCCGCTCCCCGATTCGCCGACGAGACCGACGCTCTGGCCCTCGCCCACCCCGATGGACACGTCTTCGAGCGCGAGCGCGCCCTTGCGATAGCGGTACGACACGTTGCGTAATTCGAGAATCATCGCTCCCCCAGCATCGCGTCGAGGTCGCGCGCGCTCCGTACGAGCTGCGCGGTGTACGGGTCTTTCGGCGCGCTGAGCACCTCTGCGACCGTTCCCCGTTCGACGGCAACACCCGCCGACATCACGATCAGATCGTTCGTCATCGCGGATACGACCGCAAGATCGTGGCTGATGAACAGCAGCGCCATCCCGCGGGCCTCCACGAGGTTGTCGAGCAGCGACACGATCTGCGCCTGCACGGTCACGTCGAGCGCGGTCGTGGGCTCGTCCGCGATCAGCAGCTGCGGCCGGCTGCTCAACGCGATGGCGATCGCGGCGCGTTGTCGCTGCCCGCCGGAGATCTCATGCGGGTACGCCCGGGCGATACGCGCGTCGTCGAGGCTCACCTCGGCGAGCGCTTCGCTCACGGCCACGCGCAGGGCGGCCCCACGCAGTGCGCGGTGGCGGGCGAGAGGTTCGGCCAGTTGCTTGCCGATGCGCATAAGCGGGTCGAGCGCCGTCAGGGGTTCCTGGAAGACAACGGATGCCACCCGCCCGCGTAACGGCACAAGCCGGCGTTCCGCGCCACCGACCACCTGCACGCCGTCGAGCAGCACACTGCCGGTGGCGACGAGTCCCGCCCCAAGCAGGCCGGTCACCGCAAGCGACGTGACGGACTTACCGGAGCCGGACTCGCCGATCAGACCGAGACGCTTTCCCGCGGCGAGATCAAAACTGAGGTCGCTCACGAGCGCGCGGCCGCCGGGAGCGGTCACACCGAGCGACGAGACGGAGAGCAGGGTCATCGACTTCTCCTTCGCGAGGGGTCGGCAACGTCACGCAGGCCGTCTGCGACGAAGTTGACGCCGAGCACCAACGCGATGAGCGCGAGGCCGGGTGCGATCGCCCCAATGGGAGCGGTGACCACGGTGCCCTGGGCTTCCTGCAGCAGGCGACCCCACGACGCGTTGGGCGGAGGGGCACCGAGGCCGAGGTACGACAGGCTGGCCTCGGCGAGCACAGCAACGCCGAACTGCAGCGCGAGGTTGACGCTGAGCGTCGGCCAGATGTTCGGCAGAATGTGGCGCACCACGATCCCGGGCCAGCGGGTTCCCGACGTGCGTGCCGCGGTCACAAACTGTTCGGCGAGCACCCGCTTCGTAAGCACCCGGGTGAGCCGAGCGACGATTGCCGACATGGCGAGCCCGATCGCGAGGATCACCGACGCGAGTGATGACCCCTGCGCGGCCACGATCAGCATCGCGAGCAGCAGCACCGGAAAAGCGATGACCACGTCGAGCGCGGCAGAAATGGTGTCGTCCAGCCAGGAAGCGGCGAACGCGGCGGTGAGGCCAATGGTGATCCCGATGATCGCCCCGACGGCAACCGAGCCGAGCCCCACCAGCAGCGCGATCCGCGCGCCGATCATGAGCTGGGTGGCCAGATCGCGGCCGAGCCTGTCCGTGCCGAGCCAGTGCGCCCCACCCGGGCCCTCGAGCCGCGAGCCCGTGGTGTCTTCCGGGGAGAAGGGCAGCCACAGCAGGGAGACCAGAGCGGTGGCGACGACCGCTCCGACGAGCACGAGACCCACCACGAGGGTCCAGGAGCGCGGGCGCAGGGCACGAGGTTCGATCGTCTGGGCGATCACGGTGGCGCTCATCGGTTGCCCGAAATGCTCAAACGCAGGCGCGGGTCTACCAGGCGTTGCGCGATGTCAGCCACGAATCCGATGATCAACACCACGAGCGTGCTGACAAACAGCACGCCCTGAATGTTCGGGTAGTCGTGCTGCTCGATCGCCCTGAGCAACATGCTCCCCAGTCCGGGAAGGCCGAACACGCTCTCCACCACCACCGCACCGAGGAAGGTCGTTGCCAGTTCGATACCGAGAATAGAGATGACGGGAACCGCGCCGTTGCGCACCCCGTGCCGCCAGAGCGCCTCCGAGTACCCCGAGCCCTGGGCCCGGGCCGAACGCAGGTAATCGCTGCCCATGACGTCCAGCGTGGCAGAACGGATGTAGCGGGTGAGCGACGCGCTCATCACCAGCGCAACGGTGACGATGGGAAGCGTCAGCGAGCGCAGCGCATCGGCGGGGTCGGCCCAGTCATCGCGCGGGAAACCGCTGGAGGGCAACCAGCGGAGCCCGACCGCGAAGACACTGACGAGCAGGATGCCGACCCAGAACACGGGCACGGCGACGCCGAGCTGGGAGAACCCCGAAATCAGGATCCCGTACCAGCGGTCAGATCTGGTGGCAGCGACGACCCCGGCGACCAACGACACCACGAGCGCCACTGCGAACGAGATCAGGGTGAGCGGGATGGTGACGGAGAGCCTCGCCGCGATCTCCGGTCCCACCGGAAGCGAGCTGATGAACGATTCACCCAGATCGAATTGCGCGAGCTGCCCAAACCAGGTCAGGAACTGCTCAAGAACGGGCCGGTCCGCGCCCACCTGCGCCTGCGCCGCCGCGATCTGCTCCGGCGTCGCCGTCACCGAGAGCAGAGCGTTCGAGGGGTCGCCCGGCAGAAGTCGGAGCAGCACAAAGATGGCCACCATGGCGATGAGGAACGACACCAGGAGGAACGCGCTCCGGCGCAGAAGATAAACAATCATGCGAGTGCAAGGCTAGCCCCCGCGGGGAGGGCTAGCCCGAATACCTACTCTGTGACGATGTCGTAGACGAAGAACTGAGAGTTCAGCCCGTTGACCGGGTACCCGGAGACGTCGCTCGATGCCACGACGATTTGCGGGTACAGGTACAGCCAGACGCTCGCGGCATCCGCGGCGATCTGCTGGTTGACGAGCTTCAGCTTCTCGGTCTGCTCGTCGGTCGTCGCGGACGCCTCGGCCTCGTCCACCCACGTAGCGACCTGCGGGTTGTTGTACCCCCAGTAAAAGTCGGGGTTGCCATACCAGACGACGTCACGGTCGTTCACGTGCTCCTGCAGGGTCGCGGTAAAGTCCTGCGCCTTGTAGACCTTCGTGTACCACTCGTCGGAGCTGATCGTGTTGATGTTCACGGTGACCCCGATCTTCGCGAGCTCGCTCTTGACGAACTCGGCGACCACCGGGTGCGGGTCGTAGCTTGGGGTGTCGAGGGTGAACTCAAACCCGTCGGGCTGTCCCCCCGAAGCAAGAAGTTGCTTCGCGAGCTCGACGTCGTACGGGTTCTCCTGCGTGAGGTCTTCGTACCACGGGTCAGTCGGCGGAACCATGGAGCCAATGAGGGTTCCGTAGTCGCCCCAGATCGAGTTCAGCAGCTTCTCGGTGTCGATGGCCGAGTAGATCGCCTTGCGCACGTCGACGTTGTCGAAGGGCGCGACGCGGTCATTGAAAACCAGGATCTCCTTGGTGGTGGACTCTCCGTCGCTGACGACGTAGTCCGCGTTGTCGGTGAATTGCGTGAGCGCGTCAGGGCTCTGCACGCTCGTGACAATGTCGATTTCGTCGGTGAGCAGCGCGTTGCTGAGCGCGGTGGCGTCGGTGAAGTAGTTGAAAACGACCTCGTCGGTGGATGCCGCTTCCCCCCAGTAATCGTCGAATCGCTCAAGACTCAGCGAGCTCCCCCGCGTCCACTCGCCGAGCGTGTACGGACCGGTACCGTCTTCGGTGGTCTCCAGGTCGGTGGCGTCGGCGTTGATGATCCAGATATAGCTGAGGTTGTAAATGAAGGAGATGGAACGCTCCGCGAGCGTCACGACGACGGTCGCGTCATCCGGGGTCTCGATGGTGCTGATCGCGCTGAAGCTGCTCTTGCGAGCGGACTGTGAGTCCTCCGACAGCACGGCCTCGATGCTCGCCTTCACGTCGGCTGAGGTGAGGGCCTTGCCGGAGTGGAAGCTCACGCCATCGTGCAGGGTGAACGTGTAGGTAAGGCCGTCTTCGCTCACGGTCTCGCTCTCGGCGAGCAGCGGCTCCACGCTTCCGTCGTCAGTGAGCTTGTAGAGGCCCTCGTAGACGTTGCCGTTGAACGCCTCGGTGACGCCCTGGCCGCCTCCGCCGAAGTTGCTGAGGTTCTGCGGTTCGTACAAGGAACCGATCTCGATGGCCGAGGCGCCTTCCGAAGACGACGAGTCGGCTCCGCTGGCGCACCCGGCAAGCAACAGGGTTGTTGCGAGGCCGAGCGCGACGAACGCGGTGTGCTTTTTCATGATGCTCCTGTGTGCTGGTGCTGGGAATGCGTGGTCGAAAGAATGCGGGGTCGAAAGAATGCGGGTGGAAAAAGTTACAGCGAGTAGATGTCGAAGTCCCCGGTGAATACGACGTGGCGCTCCCCCGCGTCGACGGGCACTGCGAACCGGTTCTGCGCAGGAGGCAGCGGACAGTTGTACTGCACCGAGAAGCCGCACGGCGGAACAAACGCGCGGTTGAAGTCAAGAATCACGGGGCCAGCCTCGCCGAACCCTGCGCCCGCACCCTCGCCGTGCTCGTCGGCCCGCCGCACGAACAGGAAGCGACCCGACGAGTACGTGGAGCTATCTCCGCTGAGCCGGTTGGTGGTGTCACCGAACACGAGCAGGAGCGTTCCGTCGTCGTCGAACGCGCTGAGCGAGTAGTCCACGCCGTCGCGGGTGAAGGTGATGTCGCCGGGTACAACCAGCTCGCGGCTGCCGCCGTTGTCGCGGATGTGCTCGAACGGGATGGTGCGATCGCCCGAAATGGGCGTGAACTGCGCCTCGATCACCCAGTCGGCGTTGTACTCGAACGCGGAGATCTCGTCGAACGCCGCGATGGCGGGCGATGCGGCATCCCAGAACCGCAGCCCGTACTCGGGCTCACCGGTATCGAGGTTGCTCCGGCTCAGGCTGGTAACGGTCACTGTGGCGGCCGCTTCTGCTGTGGCACGAGCCAACTCCTCTGCCGGGTCGACTCCGGCGGGCAGCCACCGGGTTTCGACGAGGGAGAGATTGCCCGTGGCGGATGTCACGGCGCGACGCCGCGCAGTGCGCCAGTTCGCGAATGCCGACAGGGCATCCGCACGGGGAGAAACAAGGGAGGGCGAGGTCATGATTAGCTCATTTTCGTGGGACACGGATGGGTAAGCACAATCGTGTGTCGCCCTGTGTCAGAGCAAACCCGCAACCGCCGCCGGATTATTCCTGACTACCGATAAATGGCGGTGCCGGGCTGAGGCCGCCAGTCCACGTCGGGCTGCAGGCGGCGCCCGGTCAATGTTGTGCCGGGCACCGCCACGAGCGGCCGTGAGTTAGCCCATTACTCGGTCACTCAGTGATGGCAGACAATGCCTCGAATTCGGCGTCAGTGAGGTCGATCGTTGCGCCGGCGAGGTTGTCTTCCAGATGCGAGACGCTCGAGGTTCCGGGAATCGGAACCATCGCCGGCGACCGGCGGAGCAGCCAGGCGAGGGCCAACTGTGACGGAGTCGCGTTGTGCTCCGCTGCGAGCGTGGTGAGCGGGCTTCCCTCTCCGCTGAGGGCTCCGGTCGCGAGCGGGAACCACGGGATGAACGCGATACCGCGTTCGGCTGACCAGTCGAGGAGGTCCTCTGAGGATCGGTCGGTGAGGTTGAACAGGTTCTGCACGGATGCGATCGGGGCGACCTTCTGGGCTGCCTCGGCTTCGGCGATGGTGACCTGGCTGATACCGATGTGACGAATCTTGCCCTCGGTCTGCATCATCCCGAGTTCACCGATCTGGTCCTCCAACGCAACGGTGGGGTCGATGCGGTGAAGCTGAAGAAGGTCGATGCGCTCGACGTCCAGGTGGCGCAACGCCATCTCGACCTGCTGGCGAAGGTACGCGGGCTGACCGACCGGGATCCACGATCCTGGTCCCTGTCGGGTCTGGCCTACCTTCGTCGCGATGACGATGTCATCGGCATAGGGCTGCAGGGCCTCGCGGAGGAGACCGTCGGTGACGGCCGGTCCGTAGGCGTCAGCGCTGTCGAAAAAATTGACGCCGAGTTCCGCGGCTCGGCGAATCACCCGAATTGCATTGGCGCGGTCATCCGGTTCGCCCCAGACGCCGGGTCCGGTGAGCTGCATCGTGCCGTACCCGAGGCGGGTGATAGGCAGATCGCCGCCGAGGCTAAAGCTGCCGGAAGCATCGGCCGGACGGGCGCTGGTGTCGGTGTGTGTTGTCATGCGGTGGTGTACTCCTTTGAGAGCATTCTGCTCGTGTGGGTGGACAGAGGGGCCAACCCGCTGACCCTCCCGGTCATTCCGCCGCGCTCACAATTTGTCGAGCTCTTGCACTGCAGAACTCGCCCGAGCGATGCGCGCGTCCGGCTCCTCGTCCCACCAGTACGGCCCGCGTTCGCCGAGTCCGGTTTTGGCCAGCCCCACCCGTCGACGCGCGGCAGCAAGCTGATCGGCGTCGCCACTGCTTTTGGCGGCTTTGACCGCTGACCGTCCGCGCCCCAGATGAGACTTCAGCGCCTCCTCGAGTTCGGCGGGAAGGCAGGGGTCGGTTCGCCGCCACCGCCGTCCGTTGATGACCATCCAGCGATCGTCATCGGATGCTGTGGAGTCCATCGTGTCCTTCCCACGTGACTACTGGTCCGCCCGCGTTTCATTCCTACCTCACCTACCCGAAAAAGCGAGGTCACCAGATCGCAGCGTTTACCGCCGCGTCAGATTGTGTACACCGGGGCTCTGCACTCCATCACGCTCGCCACGTCATTCTGGCAGGGCGCAACTGCGCGACACTCGTCGATCACGAAAGTCAACGATGCCAAGCCAGCCTGTTTCCCCCCGTTCCGCGCCGCAGAAAACTGGAAAGCAAGGCGGCCGTCGACTCCTGGCCGTCACATCGACGATCGCCGCAGGGGTACTCCTGCTGACGTCACCGCTAAACACCGCCGAGCAGGCAGAGGCAGCGGACGAGGTCGCGACACCCAGCTCCGAACCTGTCGGCACCCTCGACCTCCTGAGTGATCCTTTCCTTCAGCTGCCAACCGAAAGCAGCGTGAACGTGGTCTGGGCGACTGAGTTTGTTGGGACCGACAGCGTTGTCCTCGTTGGAGAGACCGTGGGTACGCTCTCCGCCGATCAGCTTGACGACGCCGCTGCCGGGAGAATGGCCGGGGTTGAAGTATTTGAGGCGGACACCACGAAGTTCTCGCGGCTCGTGGAAGACGCCGGCTCGAATCTCCCCGCTTCAGAAAAGCCGGCGACCGGTGTCGCTGACAGGGACGTATGGCGACACGAAGCCACCGTCGACGGTCTCACCCATGGCAAGCGGGTGCCCTACCGCATCGTCTCGTTCGGAGACGCCGCATCGGGAGGTTCCGGAACCCAATTCGCGGGCTCCGGAACATTCTCGCTCTCGCCCGCTCCGCAGGCCGGGGATAACCAGCGCATCCTCATCACCAGTGATCATCAGGCGATGAGCAACACCGCCGCGAACCTGCAGATGGCATCGAAGACTTTCGGCGATATCGATGCCGTCTTCCTGGCCGGCGATCTCGTGAACCAGCCCGACCGGGCATCCGAGTGGTTCGACGACAGTCGAGGCGGGGCCTTTTTCCCCGTACTGCAGGGCAATGCGTCACGTGCGTCCACCCACGGCGAGGCCTACACTGGCGCCGAGATCCTGCAGAACGCGCCCATTTACACCGCGATTGGCAACCATGAGGTGCAGGGACGAGTGGCTGGCGCCACGAGTATCTCGGAGTCCTTCAACTATCCGATTCCGCAGGAGGTTGCCGCAGCCGAATATGACAAGGTCGCGGCCACGGTTAATCCCTCCGCCGATCCCGCAGTGAAGGCTGCGTGGTTGGAGGACAATTCGTTCAGCACAACCACGTACGAAGAGATGTTTACCCTCCCGCAGTCCGCGAGCGGCGGAGAGGGCTATTACGCCGTCACCGTCGGGGACGTGCGCCTTATCTCGCTCTTTTCCACGAGGATTTGGCGAGCCGATACAAACACCGCGGACCCGGCTTCGCGCAAGGCGATCTCTCGGTATCAGGAGACGCCGGCGGTTCTGGGCGATCCCCTGAAGCAGGGTCACGGTGAGTTCATATTTGAACCCCTCGACGACGGCAGCGCCCAGCTTGCGTGGCTCGAAGACGAGCTGGAAAGCGAGGAGTTCACGGATGCGCGCTTCCGTGTGGTGATGATGCACGAGGGAGCGCAGACCATGGGCGGCAACGTGATGCCGCACTTCACGGACCCGGTGCGCACCGAAGAGAAAAACGAAAACGGTACACTCTCCGGCATCCGCTACGAGTATCCAGCCGACGACAACTACCTCATCAACGATGTCGGGCCGCTACTCGAAAAGGCGGGTGTTGATCTGGTTCAGCAGGCGCACAACCACATCTGGAACCGTTTCAAATCGGGCGCAGGCGTCAACTACCTCGAAACGTCGAACACAGGAAACACCTACCGTGTGTTCCACCCGCTCAGCGGAAACTCACGACCGATTCCGTCTGCACCCTGGAATGCGTCGAACTACCTCGCTCAGGGCAATCCGGGCGGGCTCGAGCCAATCATGCCCACCGGCGCAGCTCCAACCAACGCCGACGGGGTTAAGACCCCGTTCGTGCAGAGTAACGACCACGCGGTGTTCACGTTGCTCGACACCGGATCAAACGAGGTCATTAGTTACATCTACGACGTGCGCACTCCCGACATGGCGCCGGTCGAGCTCGACCGATTCTCACTGGGCCGTCTCGCGCCCGAACCGACACCCGAGCCGACTCCAGAACCAACCGTCCCCGCACCGATTCCGAGCTCCGTGCCTTCGGCTGAACCCTCCGCGCCCGCCGCTCTTCCCGCAACCGTCTCAATCTCCTCGGACACCGTCGTTGCTGGCGGGTCCGTCGCCGTCACCGGCGTCGGATTCGGCCGTGACGAGACTGTGGCCGCAACTCTGAAGCGCGGCTCCCGCGACCTGGGGTCGAAGTCCGCAATCAATGGCACCGTGCGCATGACCGTGACGATACCCGCCGACACCACCGCCGGAGTGCACCGAATCGAGCTCCGCGGCGTGGAGACCGGAATCAGCGGGTCGGTCGCCGTGACGGTCACCAAGGCGTCGGCTGCTGCTGGAGGAGCCTCCGGTACCGGTACCGACTCGCTCGCGTCCACCGGTATCAGCAGCACAGCAACTGTAACGGCAATCCTTCTCGCCGTCAGCGCGCTAGTGAGCGGAGTGGGTGTACTGCTCTGGCGCAGGAGCCGACGGGCCCGCGCGTAGGTCCCAGCCCGCAGCAATCCGCGCGAAGGTCGTGGCTAACGGGTGCGGCGGTCCGGCGCACTGTGTAAAGATGCTGCCGTGACCGATCACCGCAGAATGTTGCTCGACACCGCCTCGCTCTACTTCCGTGCCTTCCACGGCGTGCCGGACACGGTGCGGGCGCCCGACGGCACGCCCGTCAATGCCGTCCGGGGTCTGCTCGACATGATTGCGAAGCTCGTCAACGAATTCGGGCCGACCGACCTCGTCGCGTGCTGGGACGACGCGTGGCGACCGCAGTGGCGAGTCGATCTGATTCCCTCGTACAAGGCTCACCGTGTCGCGGAGGAAACCGACGCCGGCTTCGTCGAGACCGTTCCCGACCCGCTCACGGCACAGATTCCGATAATCCGGGAGGTGCTCGCCCAACTCGGGATTCCTGTAGTGGGGGCCGCCGACCACGAGGCCGACGACGTCATCGGCACCCTCGCCAGCCGCTCGAAGATTCCGATCGACATCGTCACGGGCGATCGCGACCTCTTCCAGCTCGTCGATGATTCCCGGGACGTCCGGGTGATCTACACCGGTCGCGGCATGTCCAAGCTGGAGGTTCTCACCGACTCTGAGGTCGAGAAGAAGTACGGTGTCGCCCCCGATCAGTACGTCGACTTCGCGGTGCTCCGGGGGGACCCGTCCGACGGCCTTCCCGGAGTCTCGGGCGTCGGCGACAAGACCGCGGTCTCCCTGCTGTCGAGCTTCGGCAGCCTCGACAAAATCATCGAGGCAACCGCGGACCCGGACACGGCGATCAGCGCGGCAATCCGAGCGAAGGTGCGCGCCGCGGATGAGTATCTCGCTGTTGCACCACAAGTCGTCAGAGTCGTGCGCAACCTCACGTTGCCCGATCACGACAGTCGAATCAGCACTATCTCGTCGGATCGCTCGGCCGCTCTCAACGAGCTCTCACGCGTCTGGGATCTCGGAACCTCCCTCACACGCGCGCGAAGCGCCCTTGCGGCTGCCGCAACCGCTCGAAGCTGACAAACACCCCCTTTTGGGGGGCATGGTTCTCCTCGAAGTTGCGTCCCGTTCACCTGCTTTTCACCACCCGAAGCGAGCGTGGGAGGACCCCGTATCCGGGGCAACCACCAACCTTCGGAGTTACGCAATGAAAATTTCGACCCGAGCGAGCGCGACGAGCATTGTTGCTCTTACGCTCTGTACCGCGCTGGTCTTGCCTGGTGTCTCCATCGCCGCGAGCCCCGCGCCGACGAATCTCAGCACCAACGCGGGAGCAACTCGTCACGACCCGGCGGGTGACGCCAGCAGCAGTGTCGCTGAGGCCATCAAGGCCGCCGACGCGAAAAACGTCATCCTTCTCATCGGAGACGGGATGGGGGACTCTGAGATCACCGTCGCCCGCAACTACGAATACGGCGCCGCCGGCGAGCTTCCGGGTATTGACGCCCTGCCGCTCACAGGGCAGTACACGACGTACTCGCTCTATCGGGAGGGAGACACCAAGGGCAAGCCCGACTACGTTCCCGATTCGGCCGCCACGGGATCGGCGTGGGCCACCGGCACCAAGACCTACGACAACGCGGTATCGGTCGACATCGACCAGGTGCCGCAACCGACGATCCTCGAGATCGCGAAGGCAAACGGACTCAAGACCGGCAACGTGACGACCTCAGAAATCCAGGACGCGACGCCCGCCGTTCTCGTCGCTCACGTGGATGCCCGCAGCTGCTACGGACCGGACTCACCCACCTGCGGCAACGATGCCCTCACCGAAGGCGGCCTTGGCTCGATCAGCGAGCAGTTGATCGGCACCCGTCCCGACGTGACCCTCGGAGGCGGCTCCACCTCGTTCGAGCAGACAGCCAAAGCCGGCCCCTGGGAGGGCCAGACGCTCTTCGATCAGGCGGCCGAGCGCGGCTACCAGGTGATCGGCGACTCCGCCGGGCTCGCGTCAGTGACAACCGCGTCGCAGCAGGAGCCCGTTCTCGGACTGTTCACCCCGGGCAACTTTCCCACTCGCTATACGGCAACCGCGGCGACGGTGGGGGGCGCAGATCTGCCTCCGGTTACCTGCCAGCCCAACCCCGAACGGCTGGCCAGCGAGCTGTCGCTGGGGTCTCTGACCACAAACGCGATTTCGCTGCTGGACAACGATGAGGGATTCTTCCTGCAGGTGGAGGGCGCAAGCATCGACAAGCGTGACCATGCGGCCGACGCCTGCGGCCAGATCGGCGAAACGGTCGATTTCGATGAGGCCGTCCAGGCCGCGCTGGCGTTTGCAGAGAAGGACGAGAACACCCTCGTGCTCGTCACCGCGGATCACGCACACTCCAGCCAGATCGTCGACTCCACGCCGCCCACGTCGCTCAGCACAGCCCTCGCAACAGCGGACGGCACCATCATGAAGGTGTCGTACGGAACGGCCGAGGCCGGCGAGTCACAACAGCACACCGGCTCGCAGCTGCGCATCGCGGGTTACGGTCCCGGCGCGGCCAACATTGTCGGCCTCACCGATCAAACGGACACCTTCTTTACCATGGCAAACGCACTAAAGCTGGACCGCAATACGGCGGCGTTCAGCGATAACGCGCGACTGGGCGTTGACCGCCGGATTGAACCCGGCGCGACTGTTTCGATCACGGCCGAACAGTTTAACGGCGACCGCCAGGTCACGGGAGCGGTAACACCGGGAGAGACCACGATCGATGCCGCCGACGTTGTCGACGGTGCCGCCACCCTGTCCTTCACAGCACCCACCGAACCCGGCAAGTACACGGTGACGGTTACCGGAGCCCAGTCGGGCACGCAGGTCACGGCAAAATTCATGGTCAAGTAGACCGAATTTGCTGTTCAGTGTGGCCGCGCGGACTGACCGCGCGGCCACACCCATGCCGAGCACGATTGAGGAGCCAGCTGTAGGTTCCAGTCGTGTGCGGCAGATTTGCGATGAGTAAAGAAACCGATGAACCGATCACGGCGTTTGTAGCCGAAGGAGGCGAAGCTGACGTACCCGACCTTCAACGCCCGGTCGGAGGGCATCGCCACAAGAGCAACATGGAAGGGCCCGCTCAAGTTTCATCGTGCCCTCGTCCCCGCGACCGGATACTACGAGTGGCAGACCTTCAGCGACGACGCGAAGGTACCCCACTTCGTGCACGACCCGGCGGGAGAGCCGCTCGTCTTCGCGGGTCTCTACTCCTGGTGGAAGAACCACGCTCTGCCCGCAGACCACCCCGACCGCTGGACGCTCACCACGACGATCCTGACCTCGGACGCCGTCGACGAACTGCTACACATCCACGACCGCAACGCCGTGCCGCTCCCCCGCGACTGGTGGGACATCTGGCTCGACCCGAAAATCGAAGGCGATCAAGCCTTGGTGGATGCTGCGGTGCAAGCAGCGCTTCCCGTAGCAGCTGGCCTCGAAGTATATGAGGTCGCTCCCATCCCGTTTTCGGGCGGATGGGCCGAAGCTGGTCGAAAGACTTCCACCCTCGCCCGCGGGGGTGTGACTGCTGTTATTGGAAGGCCGCACGGTTGATGGCGACGGTCTCATCGAGCGAAGGTGCCTCCGGGAGTGAGCCGAAGTGCGCTATCAAGCGATCGCGGGTCTCGGGGGCCCTTTCCTTCTCGGCGGCGTCGAGGGCGGCGGCGAGGTCGTCAAGGCCGAGCTCGGTGCAGTACGCCGGCGTCCCCGGCTGCTGACGCCATGACTCCGCGATGACGCCAGCGTCGAAGGGATCAAAGCCGGTGTCATCGACGAGCTGCATAACGATGGCGCGCGCCTTCGCCGAGTCCGCAGCGACCGGAATGGAGATCCGGCCGCCAGCACCGGCTGGCAGTCCCTTGGTCTGTTGGGTTCCGGCGAGGGCTGCGTTCCAGGCCTTCACGATCGGCCGCCCCAACTTTTCTTGGCTCCAGACGCTCTCGACCTTGCCGTTGTCGATGTCTTCGACGGGTCCCGACATGAACGGGTAGTAGTTCGACGTATCGACCACCACGGTCTCCTCGGGGACGGCGGCGAGCAAGTCGGCGAGGTCCGGCTGGACCGAGAACGGAACCGCAAAGATGATGACGTCACGGTCAATAACAGCGGTATCCAACTGGACAGCGTGGGCGCCCGCGGCGAGAACCTCGGCGGCGACCGCGTCGTGCCCACGGGCGCCGGCGACGTTCACGTCATGGCCGGCTTCGCTGAGGCGACGGGCGAGGTTGCCGCCGATAGTTCCGGCGCCGATGACAGTGATCTTCATGGGTACTTCTTTCGTCCGTCGTCCCCGCAGGGCGACCTCGGGAGTATGTACACTTGCTCGTGTACATGAAGCGTAACCGATGTACACCCTTACGTGTACATCGGCTGACTATTTCCGAACAAGGGGCAGACATCATGGCCAGCCGCCTGGCGAATCCGCTCACCATCCCCGACGAGGAAGACTTCGACTTGTTCGCGGTCATGTCCGCGCTCACGGATCCCACCCGACGTGCGCTTGTGGAGTTCATCGCGGCGGATCCGGGCACGTCGTGCAGTACCTCTGATTTCGGTGTCACTAAGTCCGCTCTGACACGGCACTGGCGCGTCCTCCGCGAAGCCGGCATCATCCGGCAGGAAGCACAGGGAAACCGGCACAGCAATTGGGTACGGCGTGAGGAATTGGACAGACGCTTCCCCGGACTGCTGGACATGGTCCTGCAGGCGGGCGCCCCCGGATGTGCGACCCCGGCGTCCGAGACGGGCGGCGCAGACAGGCCGTGATGCGTATCGGTGAGCTTGGAAAGAGGCGCTCCGACACAGCGTCGCGAGACCAGTAACCGTTGCGGGCACGGCACGATGGCCGCATGGTCTCGCGGCTACCCTAGAGTTTTGGTGCACCCCCCCGGACTTGAACCGGGAACCCACTGATTAAGAGTCAGTTGCTCTGCCAATTGAGCTAGAGGTGCGTGATCCGTGAACTGCAGGACCGAGAAGCAACACTAGCATGAGAAATAACCACCCGAAAACGTGAAGGATCTGCCATGACTGATGCACGCCTCGTAGCCGGCGACGCCGCACCTGATTTCACGCTGATCGATCAGGACGGGGCATCCACCTCACTGCACGATTTTGCCGGTCAGAAAGTGGTTGTGTACTTTTACCCCGCGGCGTCGACTCCCGGCTGCACCACGCAGGCCTGCGATTTTCGCGACAACATCAACTCGCTCAAGGGCGCCGGTTACCAGGTGCTCGGCGTGTCGAAGGACGGCACAGCGGCGCTCAAGAAATTTCAGACAGAGCAGGGGCTGAACTTTCCGCTCCTCAGCGATTCCGACCTGACCGTGCACCAGGCATTCGGCGCGTACGGCGAGAAGAACCTGTACGGCAAGGTCGTCACCGGGGTGCTTCGGTCGACCTTCGTGCTCGGCGAGGATGGCATCCTCACGCACGCGCTCTACAACGTGAAGGCCACCGGTCACGTCGCGAGCCTGCGCAAGAAGCTCGCGATCGACTGACACTCTTTCGAGCATTCGCGTTGGGTGCTCGCGCTGGGTGCTCGCTCTGGGTGTTAGAGCCGGGCGTCAGCGCTCTTCGGGGCGCGTGGTCGCGGCGATTACCGGCTTCGTGAAGAGCAGCGCAATGACCGCGAGGGCGGGAATCAGCAGCCACCAGCCGATGTCCGGGCGAGCGAACGCGCCCTGGAAGCTTCCGACGGCGACGGCGATCTGCAGAACCTGCCACACGATGGCCGCCCCACGGATCCACGGGCGACCCCGCAGGGTGTTCACCCCGATGAATCCCAGCCAGACGGCCGCTATCGCGCTGAGCAGCGTGAGGGCCACGGCGCTCGGGTAGGACTCGGGCGTGGCGACGAGTATCTCGACGACCAGCACGACGGTGACGACCGCCAAAAACACGCATTCCGCGAACACAATCGCGGCCAGCGTGTAAAGCAATGGTGAGGTGCGTTCAGCGTTCACAGCGATATCCCATACAAAACTATTGATTTGAATTACCCAATATGAGAGCCTATGTGAGGTTGATTTGCCGCCCACGGTGATGTGAGCGAGTCCCGAAAACTTTTCCTTCCGAATCTTTAGGTCGATGACCTATGCAGTAAATGCACTATTTAAGGAGCACCCCCAATGGATTGGCGCGATAAAGCTGCCTGCCTCACCGCAGACCCTGAGCTCTTTTTCCCGGTTGGAAACACCGGACCCGCTGTAGACCAGATCGACAAGGCGAAGGCCGTGTGCGGCCGTTGCTCCGTGACGGAGATGTGCCTGCAGTACGCGCTCGAAACCAGCCAGGATTCCGGCGTCTGGGGCGGCCTCAGCGAAGACGAGCGTCGAGCTCTCAAGCGCCGCGCTGCTCGCGCCCGCCGCGCGTCCTAACGAGCTTTCACTAAGCCCGCCGGGAGACACTTCCGGCGGGCTTCTTCGTGCCGGGCCCGTTTGTGCTCCCGCACATCAGGGCTTGGGGTGCCAGGTCACTAGGGCTTGTTGAGCCAGGTCATCGGTATCTCGATGGTGACCTCGGTTCCGCTGTCGCCTGCCCCACCCATCAGGGTGTGCCAGTCGATGGTTCCGCCGAGTTCGCCCTGGATCAGGGTGCGCACGATCTGGGTACCCAACCCCGCGCCGACCTTGCCCTCGGGCAGTCCCACCCCGTTGTCGCGTACCTTCACGCTGAGGTAGTCGTCGGTGCGCAGCGCGGTGATCTGCACCTCACCGTCACGCCCGGCGAGCCCGTGCTCGACCGCGTTGGTGACGAGTTCGGTGAGCGCGAGCGCCAGCGGCGTCGCGTACTCGCTCGGCAGAATTCCGAAGCTGCCGGTGGACTTCGGGTGCACCGTGGTGTTGTGGCTTGAGGCGACCTCCGCGATCAACAGCAGTACCCGATCGAAGACCGTGTCGAAGTCGACCTGCTGGCTGAGCCCCTCGCTGAGCGTGTCATGCACGACGGCAATGGCGGCCACGCGGCGCATGGCCTGCTGGAGGGAATCCTTCGCGACCTCGTTGTGCGTTCGTCTGGCCTGGATGCGCAGCAGCGATGCGACCGTCTGCAGGTTGTTTTTTACCCGGTGGTGGATCTCCCGGATGGTTGCATCCTTCGTGATGAGTTCACGTTCCTGGTGACGCACCTCCGTGACATCCCGACAGAGAACAATTGCGCCCACCCGCGCGCCACGATTGCGGATCGGAATCGCGCGCAGCGACACGGTGACCCCGCGCGCCTCGATGTCGGTGCGCCAGGGGGCTCGGCCGGTGACAACCAGCGGCAGCGACTCGTCCACCGTCAATTGCTTGGTGGTGAGCAGACTCGTGGTCACCTCGGCGAGCGACTCCCCCTCGAGTTCGCCGGCGAAGCCCATGCGGTTGAAAGCAGAGAGGCCGTTGGGGCTGGCGAAAGTCGCGGTGCCATCGACGTCGAGGCGGATGAGCCCGTCGGATGCCCGCGGCGCGCCTCGGCGGGGACCGGTCGGGGCTCCCAGGTCGGGAAAGTCGGCGGAGGCGATCATGCCGAACAGGTCATTGGCGCAGTCGTTGAAGGTGAGTTCCTGACGGCTGGGAGTGCGCGCCTCGCTCAGGTTGGTGTGACGGGTGATGACGGCGATCGGCGAGCCGGTCGTTTCGCTTCCACTCGCGCTCAGTCGGCGCAGCACGGGCACGGCGCGCACGCGGGTGGGGGTTTCCTCGTACCAATCGGGGGCAGAGGAGTCAACGATCTTGACGGTCTCGAACGCTTCGGTGACCTGCGCCTTCCACTCGGGCTTGATCGGTTGCCCGACAAAGTCGCGATAGAACAGCGTCGCCGAACTCGACGGGCGGGCGTGGGCGACGGCGAGAAAACTGCCATCGTGGCTGGGAACCCACAACACGATGTCGGCGAACGCGAGGTCAGCGAGCAGCTGCCAGTCGCCCACGAGCAGGTGGAGCCACTCCACATCGGCCTCGCTGGAGCGCCCCTCGGGCAAAACTAGGTCACTGAGTGTCGACACGTCCCTAGGCTACTGTCTCGCAGCTGGGACTCCGCCTACCGGTGACGCCGGACGGCACGCCTTGCCTTTTCCTCGCGCCGCGAACGCCACGAGCGGGTGCGGATTTTTTGTTCGATGGCGGATGGCGGCAGAAGCCGCGACGTCACCAGCGCCCGGATTGCTGCGCGCACTGGCGAACGCGCTGCGGCGTCTGCGAGTGTCTGTCCCGTCAGAATCGCGGCATCCAGGCCCGCCCTGTCGTACGGAATCATGGCCGCCGCGTCGATCCCCCCGAACCGGTACAGGGTCTGCGCGACCTGGGCCGCAGGATTCATTCCGATGACGCTGGCACGGATCTTGTTCATCACGACCACAACGCGGCCGGCGGCCACCGTCTCGACCAGGTCGACGTGGGCGCGCAGAAACCTCGACAGCCCGACGGGGTCCGCGTCCCCGACAGCCACCACCCGGTCGGCTTCTCGCAGGGCGGCGATGCTCGCCGCGTTCCTCCGCGGCGAGAAGACGTCCGACGATATTTCTTCATCCATTTCGAGGCTGAAGCCGGTGTCCAACACGGTGAAGTCGACCCACTTGCGACACTGCGCGATCGTCGCGGCAACCCTCGAATCGGACAGCTCGGGCCACCGGCTGGCGCGGCCGATACCGGTCAACACCCAGAAACTCGAATGCCCCGACCGGTACCGCTGCCCGATGCGCTCCAGCTCCGCCTGAGTGAGGCTCTCTGCCCCCGCCAGGCGACATGCGGCCGCGAACCCGGGCGCCTCGTCCAGCATCCCCAACGCGGGTGCTACGGACGCGCTGTGCGTGTCCACGTCGCCGAGCGCGACCGAGTAACCCGCCGCCGCGATCTCGGCTGCGATGTTGATGGCGAGGGTAGTACGCCCCGGCGACCCGGCCGGACCCCACACCGCGATGACTATGCCGTCGCGGGAACCCGGCGGCTGCGCCGCGGCATCCTGCACAAATGAACGACGCAGTGAGCCCAACGCCGCCTCGATCTGCGGCCAGGTTGCGTCGCTCGGCGCCATCTCATATAGCCCAACGGACGCCGCGAGCCGCCGTTCCACTTCGCCGCCCACCAGCGCGAGCATCCGCACGCCCGCCTCGTCGCAGACCGCGAGCAGCTGTGCGGTCAGATGGCGCTCGGTCGCGGCGGCTATGACGACGTCTGGGGTCACCGTGTCGATCCGGGAGGCGAGCTCCTGGGCGGTCGAGCACCGAGCCACGACGTCGTGTCCGTGCAGCACCGCGTCTGCAGCGAGGCGATCCTCCACCGCGAGCGGCAGGGCGAGGGCGATTCTCATCAGCTACTCCGTCACGGGAAGATCAACGGGAATCGCCGACAGCGCCGCGCCGTTGGCGACGCTCTCCAGCACGCCCGCGACCGACGCGCGCGGGATCAGCACCTCCACGAGCGGACCGTCGGATGAGCCCATCAACGCATCATCGTCGTCGACGAGCCGCACGACCGTAGCAGCTGAGACGATTACCGACGGCGCCTCGAAGTCGCCCCCGCCCGTTGCGCGCGCCGCCCAGATGTCCAGTCGAGCGCCCTCGCTCACCGATTCGGGCAGCCGCGAGGTGAGATGCAGAACCACCGCGGTCAGCTGCACCGCATCGGCACTGCCCACGGCGGAGACCGGGAGCAACTCCCCCGCGGCGATGGCCCGGGTCGCGACGAGACCGGCACTGGGCAGCTTGTCCGGCGCAACATACAGGTCGTGCACGCTTTCTACCCGAACCTGCACCGTGCGCAGGTCTTCAGCCAGCAGGATCTCGCCCGGCGCGATCGCCGCCCGGGCGGCCAACACGGCCACCGACGAGTCGTTCACCCCGACCACCCAGACGACACCGCCGACAGATGCCGCAACCAGCACGAGCCCGATCGCGAATCGGGGGTCGAACCAGAACGTGCGTTTCCTCCGGTCGGGAACGTGACCGCGGGTTTCGGCTGACATGGGTCTCCTCGTTGCTGGCGCTGAATGCTTGCGCTCTGTGCTGGCTCTCTGTGCTGGCTCTCTGTGCTGGCTCTCTGTGCTGGCTCTCTGTGCTGGCTCTCCGTGCTGGCTCTCTGTGCTGGCTCTATATTCACGGGCTGGGCGAATCGCTGCGAAAGTTATCCACAAGAGGGTCGTGGGGAGGAGACTCGACCGATAATCGAGGGATGGACGACACTGATTCCTCGGGCGGCCTCGGGCGTTTTCTGACCCTCGCGGATGTCGCCGATGTGCTGAACATATCCAGCCGCTCCGCCTACGCTTTGGTGCGCTCCGGCGAATTACCGGCCATCAAAGTGGGCGGCCACGGGCACTGGAGAATCGAGCGCAGCGTGCTGGAGTCGTTCATCGAAGCGAAATACGAAGAGGCCCGACGCAGCGGCTTGTGGCGCGGGTCGGAGTTTACCGACGTGGTCGAGCCGACCTTCGGTGCCGTTGGGGGTTTTTCCGAAGACACAAATCCCCGGCCCGACCGGTAGGAGCACCTGTTCCACCGCCTACAATCGCACGAGCAGCAGCTCGCTGAACGGCACCACCCGAAACTCGGTTACCAGGGACTCCCTGCGGATGCCGCCGGCGTCGTGCACCGCGAGATCGCAATGGTCGCGTCCCACCCGATCGATCGTTCCGTGCACGGTGCCGGAGACGAGCTGCAGCGCAAGCGGGGTGCGCCTGCGGCACAGGTCGCGCAGGAGGAACCCGAGTCCCAGTCGCGCGGAAAGCGATCGCTCGCCCTCCTCGGGCGCGAGACTGCGGTAGACCTGCGCCCGGGTAAGGGCCACCGACGCGATACCGGCCAACGGCACCACGCACGGAGTCGTGCCGGAGCCTTCTCTCTGCAGGTCGCCCGTGAACCAGTCCCGCCCGAAGGTAGACGGTGTGACGGCAACCAGAGAGCCGTCCCGCAGCGTGAGCCGGAGGACGTCGTCGCCGCGGTCGCTTAAGCCCGAGCCCGGGCCCGAGACTGCGCCTCGGTCTGGGTCTCGGCCTCGGCCTGAGCCTGAGCCTGAGCCTGAGCCTGAGCTAGCGTGCACCGACAGCAGGCGGTCGCGAAGACCGAGCCTCGCCAGCCGGAGTCGCTCCTCCTCTGCGCGTAAATCGGTCTCGTCCGCGGTCGATTCCCGCTCCAGTTGCGCCTCGAGATCGTTGAAGAGGTCATCCCAGCGCATTGGCTGACGCTAGCCGTCATTCCGCACACAGGGGCGAAGTTATCCACAGCCCCACCTTGGGGGCGTCGCTTGGTGTGGCCGGCCGTGTTTTAGTGTGGGGACCCCCTAAACGGGGCACACCGACCGTACCCGAACGCTTGGAGTGCACCATGCCCACACTGCTGAACGCTGCCCAGTCTGAGACCGCAGAATCAGTGATTCCTATCCGCTCGCGAGCCAGTTCTCCGGAACGCGCTCCCCGATCCCCCTTCGAAGCCGACGACTTCTTCGACTTCCAACCGTCGCTCCGGGAGGAGCTGCCCGATCCGGCACCCCTGCTCGAAAATCTGGCCAAGTCAGCGTTCGAAATCATCGCGGGCGCGCGCGACCTGGATCAGATCGCGCGGTGGGTCACCGACCCGGTTTACCGCGACCTGTTGCGCCGCGTCATCCTCGGAACCCGGGTGAGGCGGAGGAACAATGCGCCCGTTCCCCGCCCGCGCGTCTCCGTGATGTCGATGACGATGTTCGAGCCACGCGATGGTGTCATCGAAGCCACCATCCTGCTGAATACCCACCCGCGAGTGCGCGCGGTCGCTATCCGATTGGAGGGGCTCGATAAACGTTGGCGTGCGTCGGTGCTCGCTGTGTTGTGAGTAGCGGGTTCCGAGCAGCGGGTTGTGAGCAGCGGGTTCCGAGCAGGGGCTTCCGAGCACCGGGTTAACGGCGACTACCCGCCGGCGGTGCGGCCCCGCCGAAGACTCCGAAGAGCCTCGAGCACGAGGTCGCACCGCCGGCGGGCAGCGCGGGCAGAGCGTTAGCGCTTCTCGCGGCGGTCGGCGCGGTTGACGGGCTCGGTGGTCGGCGCGGTGGGAGTGCGCTGCCCGAACGTACCCTTCGCACCCTTGGCGGCGGGCGCCGCGCGGCCGGAACCGGTCGCACGCGCCGTCGGAGCGGGCTCGGCTTCCGCTTCGGCATCCGCACCGGGAGTGAGCGACGCCACGGTCGCATTTTGGGCCTGCTGTGCCTTCGCCGTGGCGGCCCGCTCGATCTGGCCGCGCTGGTTGCGCACCTCGACGGCACCGTTGTTGTCCTCGCTCGGAGCCGAGTAGCTCAGCTTCTCTGCCGGAGCGGTGTTCGCGGTGAGCCCCTTGGCCGCGACGATCGGAGCAGCAGCGCTCGTTCCGCCGGTCACCTCGACCTCGAGGTTGAACAGGAACCCGACGGACTCTTCGCGGATCTGGCCCATCATCGACTGGTAGAGAGCAAAGCCTTCGCGCTGGTATTCCACCAGGGGATCGCGCTGGGCCATCGCGCGCAGGCCGATGCCATCCTTGAGGTAGTCCATCTCGTAGAGGTGGTCGCGCCAGCGGCGGTCGATGACGCTGAGCACAACGCGGCGCTCGAGCTCGCGCATGGCGGGCTCGCCGAGCTGTTCGGTGCGGCGCTCATAGGCGAGGTGGGCGTCAGACAGGATCTCCTGCTTCAAAAACGCCTCGGTCATGCGACCGCGGGTGCCTGCTTCTGCGACTACCTCGTCGACCGTGATCGATACGGGGTAGAGCGTCTTCAGCTCGGTCCACAGTGCGTCGTAGTCCCAGTCATCGCTCTGGCCCTCACCCGTGTGCACCTCGACAACCTCGGTAACGACATCATCGAGGAACTTCTGGGTGCGGTCCTGGAGGTCGTCACCCTCGAGGATGTGCCGGCGGTCGCTGTAGATCGCTTCGCGCTGGCGGTTGAGGACGTCGTCGTACTTGAGAACGTTCTTGCGGATCTCGGCGTTGCGCCCTTCGACCTGTGACTGCGCGCTACGGATGGCGCGGCTCACGATCTTGGAGTCGATGGCCAGGTCGTCCGGCACATTCTGGCGGCCCATCAGAGCCTCGGCCGCGCCGCTGTTGAACAGCCGCATCAGGTCGTCCTGCAGGGAGAGGTAGAAACGGCTCTCCCCCGGGTCGCCCTGTCGTCCGGAACGTCCGCGCAGCTGGTTGTCGATGCGGCGCGATTCGTGGCGCTCGGTGCCGAGGACGTACAGCCCACCGACATCCACCACCTTCGCCGCCTCCTCATTGACGGTGACCTTGACGTCGGCGAAGACCTTGTCCCACTCGGCTTCGTACTCCTCGGGAGTGTCCACCGGGCTGAGGCCCTTGGCGTTCATCTGGGCAACGGCGAGAAACTCGGCGTTGCCGCCGAGCATCACGTCGGTTCCACGGCCGGCCATGTTGGTCGCGACGGTGACGGCACCGAGACGGCCTGCCTGGGCGATGATGGATGCCTCGCGTGCGTGGTTCTTCGCGTTGAGCACCTCGTGCTTGACGCCGCGCTTGGCGAGCAGCTTGGAGAGGTACTCGCTCTTCTCGACGCTCGTGGTTCCCACGAGCACCGGCTGGCCGGACGCGTGGCGCTCGACGATGTCTTCGACGACCTGGCCGAACTTGGCCTGCTCGTTTTTGTAGACGAGGTCGGACTGGTCCTTGCGCAGCATCGGCTTGTTGGTGGGGATCGACACCACACCGAGCTTGTAGGTCGACATAAACTCGGCCGCCTCGGTCTCGGCGGTACCGGTCATGCCCGACAGCTTGCTGTACAGGCGGAAGTAGTTCTGCAGGGTGACCGTCGCGAGGGTCTGGTTCTCCGCCTTGACGGCGACGCCCTCCTTCGCCTCAATGGCCTGGTGGATTCCCTCGTTGTAGCGGCGCCCGACGAGGATACGTCCGGTGTGCTCGTCGACGATGAGCACCTCGCCGTTCATCACCACGTAGTCCTTGTCCTTCTTGAACAGGGCCTTGGCTTTGATGGAGTTGTTCAGGAACGAGATCAGCGGGGTGTTGGCGGACTCGTAGAGGTTGTCGATGCCGAGGTAGTCCTCGACCTTCTCGATACCGGGCTCGAGCACGCCGACCGTGCGCTTCTTCTCGTCGACTTCGTAGTCCACGTCAGGCGTGAGCTTGTTGACCAGGCTCGCGAACTCGGTAAACCACCGGTTCGCCTCGCCGGATGCCGGGCCCGAGATGATCAGCGGCGTGCGGGCCTCATCGATGAGGATGGAGTCCACCTCGTCGACGACCGCGAAGAAGTGACCGCGCTGCACCATGTCGCTCGCCTGCCAGGCCATGTTGTCGCGGAGGTAGTCGAAGCCGAATTCGTTGTTGGTGCCGTAGGTGATGTCGCAGGCGTACTGCGCGCGACGCTCCTGGGGGTTCTGGCCCGAGACGATCACGCCGGTGGTCATGCCGAGGGCGCGGAAGATGCGACCCATGAGCTCAGACTGGTAGCTGGCGAGGTAGTCGTTGACCGTGACCACGTGCACGCCGCGCGAGGCGATCGCGTTGAGGTAGGCCGGAAGGGTCGCGACGAGGGTCTTTCCCTCACCGGTCTTCATCTCCGAGATGTTGCCGAGGTGCAGGTTTGCTCCGCCCATGAGCTGCACGTCGAAGTGGCGAAGTCCCAGGGTTCGTTTGGATGCTTCCCGCACGGCGGCGAATGCCTCGGGCAGCAGGTCGTCGAGTGACTCACCATTGCTGTACCGCTCGCGCAACAGCACGGTTTCGTTTTTCAATTCCTCATCCGTGAGGTCCTTGAAATCGTCTTCGAGCTGGTTGACGGCGTGAGCATAATGCTTGAGACGACGTAGAAGCCGACCTTCACCTACGCGAAGTGCTCGTTCGAGAACGTTGGCCACCGATAACTCCCATGGGTCTATGTGCTGCGCCAGATGGCGCCGGTCACGGTTCGTGACTCTATTCCTGATTGGGGCGCCGCGCGAAACCGGCAAGGTAAAGCCGGTTCGGCTCGCCCGTTACAGGCTTGTTATCGTACCAAGCGTAAGTGTGCCGGCGCTGTGATCGAAAAATGAATTCTCGTCACAACGCCGGCACCGGAACTGTTGAGCGCTTAGCGGCTCGCCATCCTCATTTCCGCAAGTGCGCTGGGCACCTGGTCAAGGCTTTCGTCGAGACTGATGACCCCGTAGTCCCAGCCCTTGCGACGATAAACGACGCTGGCGCGCTCGGTTTCGCTGTCGATGAACAGGAAAAAGTCGTGACCAACGAGTTCCATGTGGTCAACGGCATCCTCCGTCGACATCCGCGAGACGGGGAACTCCTTTTTGCGGATCACGACCGGACTGTAGGCCTCTTCATCGAGCTCGACGACCTCGCTGTTCTGGATCGGCACGGCGCCGGTGCTCACCTTTTCGATGATCTCCGGGCTGGCGGGAGTGATATCGACGATCTTGAATCCAGCAGAGGATGCCTCGTGCAGAGACACCGGCCGATGCTGGCCGCGATGCACCTTCTTACGATCCTTTGCCTGGCGGATTCGCTCGACGATTTTGTCCAGCGCCTGGTCGAATGCGACGTATTTGTCTCGCCCGGCGGACTCCGCCCGGACAATCGGTCCGGGTCCGATCAGGGTGAGTTCAACACGATCATCGCCGCTCGAACCCGTTGTTTTTTCGTGATGCCGGCTGACCTTGATCTCGAACGCAATCGCCTTTTCGGCAAGGTGGGCGACCTTGTCTGCCTTTTCTGTCGCGTACTCCCGGAACCTGTCTGTTACGCCCAGGTTTCGACCGGTGATGGAAATTTCCACGCTGACCTCCTGCTCACTTGCGCGCCGCCCGTGTGCCAGGCGATGACCTTACGCGCCTTGTGTTGTTCACCGTAGACCCCTTGACTGGCAATGTCACTGACAACCTTCTTTTCAAACGCGCCGTGTTGGATGACACGTGGGGTATACGCCACCGCGACGGCGCACACCACCTCGCCGCCGGCGGCCACAATCGCGCGACGGGCCTCGCCAAGCGTCGCGCCGGTGGTGAGAACATCGTCCACAATCACAAATCGGCGGCCCTCGAGACTCATCCGCGACCGCATCGATCCGGTCAGGTTGGCCGCGCGCTCATGCTCGCCGAGTGTCTTCTGGCTGCGCGTGCGCCGCGCCGAAACCAGCACACGGGACGGCCGGTAGCCCGCCCGCCTGCACAACAGCGCGACCGGGTCGAACCCGCGGCGTCGCCACGCGGCCGAGCTGGTCGGCACCGGTGCCAACTCCGGTGGAGTGAGGGCGCGATGAGGCGGAGACGTCGGCTCGGCGTTGCGCGTGAGCAGTCTGTCTTGCGTCACCTGGATCGCCGCGCGAAGCGGCACCGCGAGGTAACGAGCGATCTCGGTGCGGCCCTCCTCCTTGAGGGCGAGCACAAGCCGTCGGGGCACGGAGTGGTAAATCAGGGCGGTGTATACCGTCAGCCCGTTAGGCAGGATGCGCGCGGCGACCTCCGGCACCAGCTGCTCGCGGCAGGACGCGCAGACCACGCGGTCGGGGGCGGAACAGCCCTCGCAGTCGACGGGGAAGAACACAGCGAGCGCGTCAAGCAGAGACCGGGATAGAGCCGCCACCAGCGAGTTCACACGACAACGATGCTCCGTGGCTGATGGGTTCGGCGGCAGCGTGGTTCATCCGGTGGACAACCACGTGGGGCTCCGCGCTGGGGACGACCTGCCGTGGCGTGACTGACGGGGGCAGGCGCGACCGCGTGCTGGGCTGCTACCGGCCGGGCACGCTTACTGCTGGGTGGCGAGGAAGTCCGCGGTGAGCCCGGTGCTCTGCCAGCCGCTGGCCCGCCGCTGGAGGATGGAGTTCTCGGCGGTCAGTACGCGCAGCTGCTCGGTACCGTTGCCCCCCACGAGCTCGACTCCGCCGTCGGCGCGGCCGAGGTTCTCCGCGGGGCCGCCGAGCTCGAACACGTTCACGACCTCGTGGCCCTCCGTCATCGCGAGGGTCGCGACGCTGCGGTCATCCACCCAGCTGGCGTCGATGGGCAGGTCGCTCTGCACGGGCAGGTCGACGAGTTCACCGAGCCCGGTGGGCACACCGTCTCGCCGCAACACCGACGCGACCATGAGTCGGGGACCGGCATCCGTCGTCAAATAAAGCACCACCCTGGCGCCGTCACGGGACACGTCCATCGACACCACCGACGCGTCCGCCGGCAGGGTGGAAACCACTTCGTGCACCACGCTGTCTGGCCCGGTGGCATACAGCGGGGCCGCGCTGGTTGACGGCACGCTCCAGACGTACTTCCAGGTGTCGATCGACGGGGCGATCAGGTTGGGCCGCGCGTCTACGAGCAGCGGAGGGTCGGTGGAGGTGATGAGGTAGGCACCGCCGTTTCCCAGTACCGCTGCGCTGGTCTGGCCGCGGGCGAGGGTGGCGGCCGTGGCATCCACCTCAATCACCTTCGAACTGATCCCGGAGACGCTCGAGAAGGTGTCTGCCGTGGCGAACCCGAACCTGTCGCCGCTGCGCACGAGCGGGTCGGACTCGATGGGCGGGGTGAGCGTCGCGGTGCTCGCGCCCGGGTCCGGGATGGTGAGCGGCACGTTGCGCACCGTCACGAGCACGGTGTTCACGCTCACGGTGCCGAGGCTGCTCTCGAGCTGCTGCTGCATGCGCGCCTTGTCGAGATTGTTCATCTCGGTCACCTCGTCGCTGAGATCGACGGTCGCGAGTCCCGAGGTGACCGCCACGGCGGCGGACAGCTGGGTGCCCTGCGGGAAGGCCGTGAGGGTCGCCCCCTGCTGCAGCCACGACGCCTGGCCTTCGAGCAGCGCGAGCACGATCCGGTTGGGCACGTTGGAGCGGGCCGGAAACCAGCGCACGTCGGGGATGAGGAAACGGTAGCTCGGGTCGAAAAAGTACAGGGCGTGCGGGTCAAACGCGGCCTCGAAGTTGTCGCGGGAGATCACCGTGCCGTCGGCCAGGCCATTGATGCGCCACTGGCCGTCGACCTGCGCGAAGGTGTAGACGAGGCGCTGGGTCGCCTGGTCTCGGTCTTCCTTGTACACGCCGAGCGAGTTGACCGAGGCCTGGGTGGAGACGCTGTATTCGACGGTCTCCGGGTCGGTGCTCGACATGCCGCCGCCGCCCTCGCGGATCAGCACACTCTCGTTCGGCTTCCAGCTCTCGGCCGCGGACGGGGTGAGAAACTGGCGGGCGATCTCGTAGCTTCCCTCTGGCGACGTCGCGGCCTGCATGAAGTCGGTGAGGATCTCCTGCTGGGTGGAGTCCTGCTGCGGCCCCGAGGGGAGCGCGGCGAAGGGAAAACTCTCGTCCTCGGTGACCAGTTCGCCTGCCATCACGTCACTGCCGGACGGGATCCCGACGCACGCGGCGAGCGCGACCGACACCATCATCGCCACCGCGGCGGCCCAGCTGGCACGCTGAACTCTCGCCCTAGTCATCGTCGCCCTTTCCACTCTGCAGCTCACGGTACGTGTCCTTGCTGGGCGCAACATCAAGACCATCCGGGTTGGTGTCATTCGGATCGAGGCCTTGCGGTTCGGTGTCGTCCGGGGGCAACTCCAGCGGAGAGTCTGCCAGCGCGGCGCCGTGTGTCCGGGGCAGGGTCAGCCGGAAGCACGAACCCTCCCCGGGGGCACTCCAGACTTCGAGCCGGCCGCCGTGCAGCGCGGCGTCCTCGAGCGCGATCGCGAGACCCAGGCCGGTGCCGCCCGTGGTGCGTTGCCGCGACGGGTCAGCGCGCCAGAACCGGTCAAACACCCGCTCCATCGCCTGCGGAGACATGCCGATGCCGTAGTCACGCACCGCGATCGCGACGGCGGAGGCGTTGCTGTCGACGTAGACGATGATCGGGCGCCCCTCGCCATGGTCGATGGCGTTCGAGAGAAGATTTTGCAGGATGCGGCGGATGCGGCGTCCTTCCACCTCCGCCTCGAAATAGCCCCCCGGCGCGATGAGGCGCAGCGGCGAGCCCTTGCTGTCGGCGAGGGACGACACCGACTCGATCGCGTCGCCGACGAGGTGCACCAGGTTCGTCGGTTCGGTGGTCAGCTCCACAGCCCCGGCGTCGTAGCGGCTCATCTCGAGCAGGTCGGCGAGCAGGATCTCGAACCGCTCGATCTGCGCGTGCAGGAGCTCGGCCGTGCGGGCGGTCTCCGGGGGAAAATTCTCGCGCTGGTCGTACAGCAGGTCGCCGGCGAGGTGGATGGTCGTCAGCGGTGTGCGCAGTTCGTGCGAGACATCCGACACAAAACGCTGCTGCACCTGCGAGAGGGTGGCCAGACGAACAATCTGGTGCTGCAGGCTGTCCGCCATCGCGTTGAACGAGCGGGCGAGGGTCGCGATGACGTCTTCGCCCCGCTCGGGGATGCGCTGCTCGAGCTGGCCGGCGGCGAGCTTCTGGCTCACGTCGGCGGCGAGACGCACCGGTCCGACGACGAGCCGCACCACGATGTAGGTCACCGCGCCGATCAGCACGATCAGCGCGAGCAGGCCGAGTACCAACGTGCGCTGCACGAAGTCGAGGGTCTGCTGCGCGTCGGACAGGTTGTAGACCAGGTAGAGCTCATACACGCCCGACGACGGGATGGTGATGCTCGAGCCGACCACGATTCCCGGGTCGCCGTTGCCGGATTCCGACGGGATCGAGACCGACTGCCAGTACATGCGGCGCTCGGTGTCTGCGGATTCCGCGACGGTTTCGCGCAGGTCTGGGCCGATCAGGTCGACCGTGGACGGGGTGCTGGCGAGATCGCCGGGCACTCGCGGCCCCTCCTGGTCGGGGCTGCGGAGGATCGCGATGAAAGTACCGCCCGTGGTGGCGTTCGAGCGGGAGACCAGGTCGAAGGCATCCACCATCGCGCTCTCCAGCTCGGCCGAGCCCCCCTGCTCGGCAGCCGCGCTGAAGACGTTCTGCACGGAGACGGCGGCGCGTTCGGACGATGCCAGCAGCTGGTCCCGCCGGGAGTCGAACAGGTTGGAGCCCACGCTGATCAACATGTACGCGCCGATGATGGACACACCGACGGTCGCCATGATCACGCTGATGGCAACGGTGCGCAATTGGAGCGAGGTGCGCCACAGTCGCGCCAGGCGACTCAGCCACGACCGCCAGTCGAAGTCACGCACGGGTCTGTCAGGTGATGGTGCCAGCGCGGTACCCCACGCCGCGCACCGTCATCACAATGCGGGGATTGTCTGGATCGTGCTCGACCTTCGCCCGCAGGCGCTGCACGTGCACGTTGACGAGCCGGGTGTCTGCCTTGTAGTGGTAGCCCCACACCTGCTCGAGCAGCATTTCGCGGGTGAACACCTGCTGGGGCTTCATGGCCAGGGCGAGGAGCAGCTCAAACTCGAGCGGGGTCAGGTTGATGCGACTGTCACCGCGGCGCACCTCGTGCCCGGCGATGTCGAGCACCAGGTCACCGACCTGCAGCAATTCGGTGGGCGACTCGGCCGCGGGGCGCAGGCGCGTACGAATGCGCGCGACGAGTTCCTTCGGGTTGAAGGGCTTCACCACGTAGTCATCCGCCCCGCTCTCGAGGCCCTTGACCACGTCGGCGGTGTCGCTCTTCGCGGTGAGCATGATGATGGGAACACCCGACTCTTCCCGGATGCGGGCGCACACCTCGATGCCGTCCATTCCGGGCAGCATCAGGTCGAGGAGGACCAGATCGGGTTTGGTGCGACGGAATATTTCGACCGCGTCGCTGCCGTCGGCACTGAAGAAAGGCTCGAAGCCTTCCGTGCGTAAGACGATTCCGATCATTTCCGCCAGGGCGGTGTCGTCGTCGACTACGAGAATTCGCGCGTTCATAACCCTCATCTAGGAATCGGCTCCTCGTGAGGAGCTTTCGCATAACAGTAGTCGAGTGTGGAAACATAAACCTCAGACGATCCCCGTCGCGCCGCCGCGGAATTTACGGTGGTAACAAGGTGAAGGAGCTCTCCGTGTCTGACGGTACCCCGTGGCAGTCCCCGGACGGCTCACCGGCCTCCTCATCGCCGCCTCCAGCCGGGCCTCCCACTCCGCCCGCGGCACCCCGAATTCCACCGCGTTACGGGGAATACGCCCCGGTTTCACCGGTTTCGCCCGCTCCCCCGATCCCGGGCGGCGCGGGGGCACCCGGCGGCACCGGCACCGGTTCACCCCACGGCTATCCGCAGGCGGGCGCCCCCGGGGCGGGCCCTCGCGCCTGGAGCCCCCCGCCCAAGCCCGGTCTGGTTCCGCTGCAGCCGATGACGCTCGGCACGATTCTGGCCGGCTCGTTCCAGGTGATGCGCCGCAATCCGCGCCCCACTTTTGGGGTATCCCTCCTGATCAACGGCATCGTCGCGGTCATCAGCCTCGCCGCGGTCGGGCTCTCCTTCGTGCTCGGCTTCGACCGTCTCGCCACCGCGTCCAGTGACACCTTCGACGACATCACCGCCGGCAGCAACGCCCTCAGCATCCTGTCCACGCTCGTGACCCTCGCGTTTGGGCTCGTCGGCTCGGCGATCCTGCAGGGCATTATCAGTCTGGAAGTGGCACGCGCCACTCTGGGCGAGAAGCTGAAGGCGCGCCAGTTGTTTGCGCTCGCGAAGGGGCGCATCGCCGCTCTGATCGGCTACTCGGTTCTCGTCGGCGTCGTTCTGATCCTCGTCATCGGTGTCGTGGTGGCCATCATCGTTGCGCTGGCGCTGTCAGGCACCACCGCGGGAGTGGTCTCGGCGGTGCTGCTCGGCATCGGGGCCGTACTCGCCGGCATCGTGCTGGGCTTCTGGATCGCTACCCGCCTGTCGCTGGTGCCGAGCGTGCTGCTGATCGAGCGGCTGAGGCTGTTCCCGGCGATCCGCCGCTCCTGGTCACTGACCACGGGATACTTCTGGCGCACCCTCGGCATCCAGCTGCTTGTCAACGTCATCGTGACCACCGCGACGCAGATCATCATCCTGCCCATCAGCTTCTTTCTGGTCTTCTATGCCACGGTCACCAACCCGACCGGCGACGTCGAAGCCCTCGACAACATTTTCCTTCTGACCACCATCATCACCACGGTGGCGTCGGCGCTCATCGGTTCGGTCACCGCGATCATCGTCTCCGCGACATCCGCGCTCATCTACATCGACCTGCGGATTCGCAAGGAGGGCCTCGATTTGGAGCTCATCAAGTTCGTGGAGGCACGGCAGGGGGGCGCATCCGAGTCGTTCGGAACGGAGATCGGGGGCAGCCTCCCGGATCCCTACCGCCCGACGACCGCCAAGTCGGGCGCATCAACCAGGTCGGGCGCACCCTCCGACCCCGGCTCGCCCACCACCCCGAGTGACTCACCCTGGGCATGATCCTTTCCGCGGCAGGCAGGGTCGTCGTCGAGGTGCCGGTGGAGCCGGATGCCGCGGAGGCGAGAGACTGGTTGCTGCGCGAGCTTGCCGACCCGCAGTATGACGCGGCGAAGCCCACCTGGTTTGACCGTCTTTCCGGTGCCATCGTGGACTGGTTCACCTCGCTGAGCTTCTCGGGCGTTGGCGGGCCGCCCCTGCTGGGCTTTGTGCTCGTACTCGTGCTCGTTGTGGCGGGCATCGTCGTCGCCTTCCTGGTCTTCGGGTTGCCCCGGCTGCGGCGACGGAGCGCGGCGGCAGGCACCCTCTTCGGCGAGGCGGATGTGCGGAGCGCCGAGCAACTGCGGGCGGCCGCCGAGGCACGAGCCGCCGAGGGCGACTATTCCGCGGCGATCGCCGAGATGTTCCGCGCCATCGCCAGGGGCCTGGCCGAGCGCACCATCGTCACCACAACGCCTGGCACGACGGCACACGATTTCGCCGCCCGGGCGGGCTCCGTGTTTGCCGAGTTGTCCGACGCGCTGGGCAGCGCCGCCACCGCCTTCGACGAGGTGCGCTACCTCGGGCGCACGGGCACCCTCGCCGGTTACACCACGGTCGCCGAGCTCGAACGAGCCCTCCACTCCCGCTCCCCCGCCGCGCTCCCCGACCCGGAGTCGGTGCCCGCGTGACCGAAGTGATCACCACCGAGTCCACCGTGCTCACCCCCTCGGTGTCCCGCGTCGCCCGCCGCACGGCGTTCTGGGCCGGCGTGCTCGTCTTCGCGCTGGTGGTCGCCGGTATCACCTTCTCGGTGCGCGGCAACGTCGCGGAGGGCGACCCGCTCTCCATCACCAACCCGGCACCGGCCGGTTCCCAGGCACTCGCAGAGGTGCTGCGCGACCAGGGCGTGCGGGTAACCGAGACGAACAGCCTTGACCAGACGCGGGATGCCGCGGCCGCAGCCACCGGGACGACCGTGCTGCTCCACGACCCCGAGTCGATTCTCGCGCCTGACCAGCTGCTGCAACTGGCCGAGCTCAGCGACAACCTGGTGCTCGTCAGCCCCTCGTTCACCGTGCTCGACACCCTGGCTCCCGCCGTCGCCGCGGCCGGGGAGGCCACGGGGCCGTTCAGCGCCGACGCCTCCTGCGCGGTGGGAGCGGTTGACCGCGCCGAGCGGGTGACCGGCGACGGCACCGGGTACCGCCTCGTCGACGAGAGCGCGGACGCACAGCTGTGCCTGGGCAGCGGCGACGCCGTGTATTCGCTGATCCAGCTGGGCACCGACGCCGGCGTGCGCACCGTATTGGGCGTGCCGGACGCACTCAGCAACGAGGGCATCATCGCCGGAGGCAACGCCGCCCTCGCGCTCGGCCTGCTCGGACAGGATCCGACCCTGATCTGGTACCTGCCCTCGCTCGCCGACGTCGATTCGGCCGCTCCTCCCTCGATCGCCGAGGCGACACCGCCCTGGCTGATTCCGTTCACGAGCCTTGTCGTGTTGCTGGCGTTCGCCGCGGCCTTCTGGCGGGGACGCCGGTTCGGCCCGCTGGTGATTGAGAACCTGCCGGTGGTGGTGCGGTCGAGCGAAACGATGGAGGGCCGCGCACGATTGTACGAGCGCGGATCGGCGCGGCTGCGGGCGTTGGACGCGGTACGGATCGGCAGTCTCGACCGCATCGGGCGCCTCTGCGGACTGCCCGCCACTGCCACCGTCGACGAGGTGGTGGCGGCCGCGGCATCCCTCACCTCACGGCCCCTCGAATCGGTGGCAGCGCTGCTGCTCACCGAGGAACCCCGCTCCGACGCGCAGCTGGTGCGGATCTCCGACGCGCTGCTCGACCTGGAACGTGCCGTCGCGATCGCGGCCCGCCCCGGGTAGTCGCTCCGCGGCTGTCCCCCCTCCGCCAGCCCCTCGCACCGCCACCGCACCGCCGCCGCCACCGCCACACCGCACCATCGCACTGCACGATCACCACCTCACCGCACGACCACATCCCGTTAGAGGCCAGCCACATTGGAAGAGACACAGGCAATGACCGAAGATTCCGCCCACAGCGCCCCCGCTACGCCCGTCGCTCCCGCCGCACCCGCCGCACCCAGTGCCGACGAATTGCGCGCTGCGTTCGGGCGCGTCCGCGTCGAGGTGGCAAAGTCCGTCGTCGGGCAGGATGCCGCCGTGACCGGCCTGGTGATCGCGCTGCTCGCCGGCGGGCACGTGCTGCTCGAGGGTGTGCCCGGTGTCGCCAAGACGCTGCTGGTGCGCACGCTGAGCCACACGCTGCGTCTGGACACCAAGCGGGTGCAGTTCACCCCCGACCTGATGCCGGGCGACGTGACCGGCTCGCTCGTGTACGACGCGAAGACTAGCGAGTTCGAGTTTCGCGACGGCCCGGTCTTCACCAACATCATGCTCGCCGACGAGATCAACCGCACTCCCCCGAAGACCCAGTCCGCGCTGCTGGAGGCGATGGAGGAGCGTCAGGTTTCGGTCGACGGGCTCAGCCGCCCGCTGCCGGTGCCGTTTATGGTCGCGGCGACTATGAACCCGATCGAGTACGAGGGCACCTACACACTCCCGGAGGCGCAGCTCGACCGGTTCCTGATGAAGCTGGTGCTCGACCTTCCGTCGCGCGATGACGAGGTTGAGGTACTCACCCGGCACGCCAGCGGCTTCAACCCCCGCGATCTCGCCGCCGCCGGGGTGACAGCGGTGCTCGACGCTAACCAGCTCGCCGCGGCGCAGGCCTCGGTTGCCACGGTCGGAGCTTCGGCGGATGTCATCGGATACGCCGTCGACGTGGCCCGCGCGACCCGGCAGAGTCCCTCGGTGCGCCTCGGGGTGAGCCCCCGCGGCACGACCGCGCTGCTCGCGGCGGCGAAGGCCTGGGCCTGGCTCAACGGCTTCGACGCCATCACACCCGACCACGTGCAGGCCATGGCGCTTCCCGTACTGCGGCACCGGCTGCAGCTGCGCCCCGAGGCCGAGCTCGAGGGGGTATCGGCCGACACCATCCTCCGCTCGATCCTGCAGCAGGTGCGGGTACCGATCTAATGGCCGTCTCCGGGTGGTTCGTGGTGTTGCTCGCGGCCGGTGCGATTCCGGTCGTGCTCGCCGGCGACGGCGCGCCCACGATGCTGGTGCTGTGGCTGGTGCTGGTGGGGGCGCTCAGCGCGCTCGACCTGATCCTGGCCGGCTCTCCCCGGAGCGTCACCCTGCACCGCAGTGTTCCCGCCCGGCTGCGCCTCGGTGAGACCGCACAGTCGCGCCTGCTGATCACGAACACCGGGCGCCGCACCCTGCGAGCGATCGTGCGGGACGCGTGGGAGCCCTCCGCAGGAGCCCGGTCGCAGCGCACGCGACTGGTCATTCCCGCCGGCGAGCGCCGCGAGGTTCTCGGGCAGCTCACCCCGTTTCGCCGCGGCGAGCGCCGCGCGGCTCACGTCACCCTGCGCTCGTTCGGCCCGCTGCGCCTCGCCGCGCGGCAGGCCACCCTCTCGGCTCCCGCGACGCTGCGGGTGCTGCCCGCGTTCAACTCCCGCAAACACCTGCCGTCGCGACTCGCCCGGCTACGCGAGCTCGACGGCCGCACCAGTGTCATGATCCGCGGGCAGGGAACCGAGTTCGACAGCCTCCGCGAGTATGTGCGCGGCGACGACGTGCGCTCGATCGACTGGCGAGCCACCGCCCGGCGCGACGATCTGGTGGTGCGCACCTGGCGCCCCGAGCGAGACCGGCGCGTGGTCATCATCATCGACAGCGGACGCACCTCCGCAGCGCGCATCGACAATGAGCCGCGGATCGATACGGCCTACGAGTCGGCGCTGCTGCTCGCAGCACTGGCGAGCCGCGCGGGCGACCGCGTCGACGTGCTCATCTACGACCGGAGGGTACGCGGACGGGTGCAGGGCGCGACCGGTGCCGACCTGTTGTCGCGCCTGGTCGACACCATGGCCCCGGTAGACCCCGAACTTATCGAGATGGACTGGGCGGCGGTGCCCGCGCTGGTGCGCTCGGTCACGTCGCAACGCTCCCTGGTCGTATTGGCGACATCGATCGACGCCCCCGGTGCATCGCGGGGCCTGCTTTCCGTGCTGCCGCAGCTCACCCGTACGCACACCGTGCTCGTCTCTTCGGTCACCGACCCCACGGTGCTGGGCGCCGCCGCCGACCGCGGCGACCGCAGTGCGGTGTACCGCGCGGCGGCCGCCGAGCGGGCGCTGCTCGACATCTCCCGGGTTTCCGCTGCCATCCGCCAGCTCGGCGCCGACGTCGTCACCGGCTCCCCCAGCGACCTGCCGCCAGCGCTGGCCGACCGGTACCTCGCGCTGAAGGCGGCCGGGCGACTGTAGTTCCCGCGAGCGCGCGGCGGGCGACTGCAGCTCTGACTGGGGCGCGACGGCGACTAGCGCGCGGCGGGGGCGTCGAGGTCAGCGACATCCGCCTCGCCTGAATGTGCCCCAGTCTCAGCCGCCTCGGTGTTGGGTTTCGCTGCCGCCGCGTCGGCCGCCGCACTGCCGGGTTCGAACCCATCGTCGTGCCCGCTCAGCGACAGACTGCGCAGATACCGCATCACCACGATGACGGCGGCGGTGGTCGGCACCGCGAGGAATGCGCCGACGATGCCGAAGATGGTTCCGCCGACGACGACCGACCCGAGCACCACCGCGGGGTGGATCTTCAGCACCTTGCCCACGATGGCCGGCTGCAGGAGGTTGCTTTCCAGCTGCTGCACCAGGAGCACAATCCCCAACACGATCAGCGCCGTGCCCCAGCCGTGGGAAAGCAACGCGACGACGGTGGCCAGCATTCCCGTCGCCACCGCGCCGACGATTGGGATAAACGCGGCGAAGAAGATCAGCACCGCGAGAGGGAGGGCGAGCGGAATGCCGAGCAACGCGAGGCCGATACCGATGAACACCGCGTCGACGAGGGCGACGATGGCCTGCGAGGAAATGTAGGCCGACAGCGTTTGCCAGACTCCCTCGGAGATTTTGGCCGCGTGCACGAACGTGCGTCCGTTGGTCCAGCGCCGGGTCCAGCGCAAAAACTTGTCGCCGTCCTTCAGGCAGAAGAACGTCAGCACCATCGTCAGCAGGAACACGACGGTCCAGGAGGTGATCGTGCCGAGTCCCGCGGTGATGCCGCTCACCACGGCGCCGCCGTTTTCGCGGACCTGTGTGATCCCGGCATCCACCAAGCCCGCGAGATCGTAATCCGGGAAGTTAAACGGTGGCTGCGCGAAGAAATCGCCGATCTCGGCGATGTTGGCGCTGGCCGAGGACGCCAGGGCGCTGGCGCCGGACGCCATCAGGGGGATGACGATGAGGCCGATCCCGACCACCACGGCGAGCAGCCCCGCCACCGAGAGCAGGGCCGCGAGCGCCTTCGGAAGCGCTCGACGGAGCACCCGGTTCACCGGCCAGAGGATCGACGACAGCAGCAGGGCGAACAGCATTGGCAGCACGATCGACCAGAGCGCGCGCAGCACCAGCCACACCACGATCAGCCCGAGCAGGATGATCAGTCCGCGCGCGACCCACCCTGCCGTTGCCCCGAACGCCTTGCCGAACGCCGCGAGCCTGGCGGAGCTGGTTCGGGACGCCGAGGGTCGCTTCGGCGAGGGTGCTTGCGTAGCGCGTGCTTCGGATGGCACCGAGGCCGAAGGGGGTGCCGACGGGGCTCGCGTTGTCGGCGGCGCGGGCGTTGCGGGCGGGGCGGGCGGGGCTGTGGAAGTGGCGGATGTCTCGGCCGCAGGTTCTGTCGCAGTCACCTGCTCCATCCTGCCGCATGCATGGAGCGCGATTGAAATATTGCGGAATCCTGCGGTCCTGAGATATGTTCGAGAAATCATGAGATCCCCAACGCGCCCGCGCCTACTTTTGCCGACCGTGGCGATCTCGCTGGCCTGTGCGATCAGTGGCTGCACGCCGTCCGCCAGCCCAGAGGCCGAGCCGACACGGGCGTCGGCCCCCGCGACATCCACCGCAACATCAACGCCCAGCTCGACGGCGGCCCCGGTTGTCACTCCTGTCGCGACGCCCTCTTCGGCCCCGTCTTCGGTGCCAACCGTGGACTGCGACGATGTTCTGACGCCCGAGGAAAACGCCTCGCTGGCGGAGGATGGGCTCGTTGAGCAGGATCCACCGCTCCCGTTGGATGATGTGATGGCTCGGATGTTAGACGAGGGAGCGTTGGGCTGCCAGTGGCAGGGTCAGGGCGACGTGATCGTGTGGTTCGCACAGCAACAGCTGGACGAGGCTGGCTGGCAGGAGCGTCGCGCGGAACTGGTCGCCAGCGGCTACACCGAGTCAAACGACCCATTTGCCGGAACACTTGTCGCGCCCTCCAATGCAGAGGAGAACTACATTCCGTCGGTTCTTTATTCGGGTGGAATGCTCTACTACGTCAGCTACGCACGGTTCCTCACTTCAGTGCTCGCGTTGCCGTAACAGCTTCGGCTGCCTGAGCGCGACCCCCCTGTACCGATGGGCGATGAGCGATGGGCCTGCGGTGCTGAACGGCAAATCCCGGCCGAGCCAAGCCGCACCGCGAGGTGCGACCCGGATCGGCCGGGATAGTTTGGCGTGACGGTGCGCCGTTGCCGGCAGCACCGAGCCTCGCGCCGAACTGACTAGCGGGAGACGGGTGCCGGAACCAGCTCGTCGACCGGCGACTCGATCGGACCGAGTCCGGCAGCGACGCGTGCACCGAGGGTGGCGTCGACGTTGGTCCAGTACTGGATGACCCGCTCACGCAGCGACGGGATCGTCACAGCGGAAACGTGGCCGACGATGTTCGACACCAGACGGTCGCGCGCGGCGTCATCCAGCACCTCCCGAAACAACGTCCCGGCCTGACCGAAGTCGTCGTCGTCGGCGTGCAGGGTTGCGGCCGAGCGGATCAGCGACCCGTCCTGCTCCCAGCCAGCGTCGTTTCCGTGGGCTGCGGGGGATGCCGCGGGGCCACCGAACGAGTTGGGCGCGTACACCGGCGCATGCGGATCGTTGGTGCGCATGCGCATCGCGCCGTCCTGCGAGTAGCTGTTCACCGGGGACACCGGCGCGTTCACGGGCAGCTGGGCGTGGTTGGTGCCCACGCGGTAGCGGTGCGCGTCTGCGTAGCTGAAGATCCGGGCCTGCAGCATCTTGTCGGGGCTGGCGGCGATTCCGGGAACAAAGTTCGACGGGGCGAACGTTGCCTGCTCGATCTGCGCGAAGTAGTTCTCCGGGTTGCGGTTCAGCGTCATGGTGCCGACCGGAATCAGCGGGTACTCCGCCTTGGGCCACACCTTGGTGATGTCGAACGGGTTGAAGCGGTAGGTCGCTGCGTCCTCGTACTTCATGATCTGCACGGACATGTCCCACTTCGGGAAGTTCTCCGCTTCGATCGCCTCGTACAGATCGCGAATGTGAAGGTCGGCGTCCTGCCCGGCGATCGAATCTGCCTGATCCTGCGTCAGGGTCTCGTGACCCTGCTGGGTACGGAAGTGGTACTTGACCCAGGAGCGCTCGCCCTCAGCGTTAATCCACTGGTAGGTGTGCGAGCTGAAGCCGTCCATGTGGCGCCACGAGGTGGGCAGGCCGCGGTCACCCATCAACCAGGTGACCTGGTGGGCGCTCTCCGGGGAGAGGGTCCAGAAGTCCCACTGCATGTTGTGATCGCGCAGGTGGCTGCCCGGGAGGCGTTTCTGCGAGTGGATGAAGTCGGGAAACTTGATCCCGTCGCGGATGAAGAACACGGGGGTGTTGTTGCCCACCATGTCGTAGTTGCCCTCGTCGGTGTAGAACTTCAGCGCGAAGCCGCGCGGGTCGCGCCAGGTGTCCGGGCTGCCCTGCTCGCCGGCAACCGAGGAGAAGCGCGCGAGCATCTGCACGGTCGCACCCGGCTGGAACAGCGACGCACGCGTGTAGGCGCTGACGTCGTGGGTCGTCTCGAAGGTTCCGAACGCTCCGCCGCCCTTGGCGTGCACAACGCGCTCCGGCACCCGCTCGCGGTTGAACTGGGCGAGCTTCTCTACGAGGTAGTGGTCGGTGAGAGCGATGACGCCGTCGGGTCCGACAGTCTGGGAATGCTCGTCGCTGGCAACCGGGGCGCCGCTGTTCGTCGTGGTGGGGTTTGTCAAGATTCTCCTAGTGAACGTGGTGGATGGAGGTCGAAGCGTTGGCGGTAGCCACCGCGGAGTGTGTGGGGTTGGTGGATGCTGCGAGGCTCGGGGATATCGCACTGGCGCCAGCGTTCGCGGTGCAATCGGCGCACACCCCCCAGAAGGTGATCTCTGCGGTGTCGATCACAAAGCCGCTGGTGTTGCTCGGCGTCAGGCAGGGCGCCTCGCCGTGCACGCAGTCGACGTCGGCGATGGTGCCGCAGACCGAGCAGACGACATGGTGATGGTTGTCGCCCAGGCGCCTTTCATAGCGAGCGGATGATCCGGCCGGCTCGATTCGGCGAAGCAGCTCCGCGTTCGTCAGGTCGTGCAGCACGTTGTGCACCGACTGCACGGAAATGCCGGGCAACTGGGCGCGCACGATGCGGCAGAGGGTATCGGCGTCGGAGTGCGGGTGCTCTTCTATTGCGGCCAGTACTGCCAGCCGCCCGGCCGTGACGCGCAGCGCGGCATCCCGCAGCTGGCTTTCTGGACTCGACGACATATGACTATTAGATCACTTATCGTGAATAACTCAAAATAAGGGCGGCGGCTTTGGCTCTGTTGCCTGCCTCCCGCGACGACATTCTGCGTTGCCCTCGGTAGTCTCGGCCCACGGCGGCTGGCGAAATTACACTAGGATTTCTCATGGGTCATCTCAATCGGACGGGGCACGGCTGTGGGGGTACTCCGACTGTTCCTCGCGCTGTCCGTGGTGTCGGCGCACGCTGGTTCCAACGTTTTCGGCCTCCCGGTCATACCCGCACCCATCGCTGTCAACTTCTTCTTCATCATCTCGGGCTTCTACATGGCAATGGTGCTGAACGAGAAGTATGTCGATCGATCGACTCTTGGGGCCTTTTACAAGAACCGGGTGCTCCGCCTCTTTCCCGTCTACGTAGTCGGACTGGTTATCGCGCTTGCGGTGTCGTTGCCGGCGATCGTGGAGTTCTTCGCCCAGCTCACCGCGTGGGCAAAAATCTTCTTCGTCGCGGCCAATGCACTGATCGCCGGACAGGACCTGTTTTATCTTTTGTGCCTACCGACCGTGCAAGGCGGCTGCGCCGACGCAGTGGCGCTCGCAATCAACCCTCCGGCATGGTCGCTCGCGGTTGAGCTCGGCTTTTACCTGATCGCGCCGTTCATCGTACGCAGCCCGCGACGGACCTTCCTCTTTGTGATGGTCGGCGCTGTCTACCTGCTTGCAATTAGTTTTCTGGTGTACCCGACTCCGGACCTCGGCATCCTCCCGCAACAGAGCCAGTTGACCCTTGGCTACTACTTCTACCCGTCGTCGTTCCTGTTCTTCGGGCTCGGCGCCCTCGCGTACCAGCTATCTAAGGGCATTGCGAAGCCGCACTGGTGGGCGGGCGTGCTTCTGTTCGTTGTTCTTGTCCCGACGACGATTACCATGCCGGTTTGGCAACCTCTCATCTTCGCCCTCGCCATTCCGGTGCTTTTTACCTACACAAAGCACAACCGCGCCGATCGCCTGATCGGAGAATTGTCGTATCCCGTGTACATCCTCCACTTCCCGATCCTTGTCGGAATCAATGCCTATGCCAGCACGCATCCGCGCCTGATCGAGATACTGCCCGTGGGCACTCTGGTCGGAGTGGCCAGCGTGGTGCTCGGACTGGTTCTGCACTTCACAATCGAGAGGGCGGCCAAGCGATTCCGTGCGATGCCGACAACCGCCGACACCCTTGGCAATGCCGATGCCCCGACGGTGATCGACGGTGACGTCGCTGGAACGGCGCGCTCCGCCGTTGTGCGCCGAGTAGTTGCGGCAGTGCTTCTGCTGAGCATCGTCGCTGTTCCCTTGACCACGGTCGGCACCGCAGCCGTTGCCCAGGCCGCGCGGACCAACGTGCCATCGCGCACTCCGCTGTACCTCACCGACGACTATTGGCAGGCGGGCGTCAGCCGTGAGTCCGCCGCGTTTTTTGTGTCAAGGACAAAAGCCAACCTCGAACAGTTCGAACCCGGTCGAACCGTGACCTTCGACAATGGAGAACATCGCCGAATCGTAGAAACCGAGACCACCGACTTGTTCCTTCAGGTCATAGTCAGCGGGCAGCCTCTCGACGGCACCATCGTCGGCTACCCGCACGAGTTCTCGGTCGGTCCTTGATTGCAGCGAATTCCCGGAACTGAGCTGTCGGTATTCCTCGCCCGGACGGTGGCGATCTCCCCCACCCTTGACAGCGCAGTCAGACTCCGCAGCGCAGAACTCAGCCCGCAACGAGGCGCCGGGCTCCGGACTCGAACTCGTCGAGATCGCCGGTCTCCCCCGCTTTTGCTGCGCGTCCGCCGAGCACCCACTGATACCCCACGAATGCCGCGAGCGCGAGCGAGCCGATGCCGATCTTGATGGGCCACGGCCAGTCCTGACGGGTGACGTAGCCCTCGATGATGCCGGAGACCAGAAGCGCGACCGCGAGCCCCACCACAATCGTGAACAGCGCCCGGCCGTCCTCGGCGAGTGCTTGACCACGGGTGCGGGCACCGGGAGCGATCCACGACCAGGCGATCATCATGCCTGCGGCCGCCGCGACGAAGATGCAGTAGAGCTCCAGCTGCCCGTGGGGGGCGAGGTAGAGGAAAAACTGGTCAAGGCGCCCGTACTCGTTCATGATCGCGCCGGACTGGCCGATCCCGAGCGCGTTCTGCACGATCATGTACGGCGCCCACACCGCCGTGACCCCGAAGGCGATGCACTGGGCGGCAATCCAGGCGTTGTTCGTCCAGACCTGGCCCGCGAACGAGGCCTCGGGGTTGTCGGAGTAGTAGCCGATGAACTGGGTGTCCGCGTAGGTCTCGAGCTGCTCGGCGCTCCCGAAGTTCAGCAGCAGTTCGGGATTCGCGCTGAGCCAGGCCCCATAGGCGAACGCGATGACGAAGAAGGCGACGGTCGCGGCGAGGCTCACCCAGCGCACCCGGTAGAGAGCGGCGGGCAGCTGGTAGGCGAAAAAACGCGGAAGCTGCGCGAGCGCATTGGTGGACGCGCCAGTAAATCTCAGCCTTGCGCGGCTCAGCGACAGGGAGAGCCGATCCCCCTGTACCGACTGGCCCAGGGTGGTGGTCATGGCCGACAGCTCGGTCGCACCGGCCTGGTAGCGCTCGATCAGCTCGTCGGACTCGGCACCGCTAAAGCGACGTCTCGACGCGAGGGAGGCAAGGCGATCCCATTCTTCGCGGTGCGCGGCTGAATAGGCGTCGAGGTCCATCTGCTTAAATGATGGCATGCCCAGCGCCGCGACACCCCCGCAGGAACAACTCCCGAGCGAAACTCACCGCAGCGACGAGCTGATCACGGGCGAGGCAGTCGCGCTTGACCTCCGTCCGACCGCGTTTGTCTTGCGCGCCGCGGGCACCCTTATCGACTGGGCGCTGTACCTCGGCGGCTACCTGCTGCTCGCCCTGCTCGGGCTCCCCCTCGTGATCGCCGCGTTCGGGTTGGATGATTCGACCGCAGCCGCCGCCGCAGTCGTGCTCCTCGTGCTGGTACTGGTGATCGCGCCGACGAGTGTCGAGCTGCTCTCCCACGGCAAATCGCTCGGCAAACTCGCGGTGGGTGGGCGCATCGTCCGCGACGACGGCGGCGCGATCGGGTTCCGGCACGCGTTCATCCGGGCCTTGACGGGGGTGCTCGAGATCTTTCTCACGTTCGGCGGCCTCGCCGCGCTGGTCGCCCTGCTGAACGCACGGTCCAAGCGACTCGGCGACCTCATCGCGGGCACTTACTGCCAGTACGAGCGGGTTTCGCGCGAGGTAGTCCCGGTTTACGGGGTTCCGGTTGCAATGCGCGACTGGGCCCTCACGGCGGACGTTGCCCGAATGCCCGACCGCGTCTCCCGCCGCATCGCATCGTTCCTCCGCCAGGCCCCGCGCTTCTCCCCTGGCACCCGGCAGCGGCTCGCCAGCGAACTCGCTAGCGAAGCGTCACGGTGGGTATTTCCGATGCCAGGAGCGGATGTCTCGCCCGAGCTGTTTCTCGCCGCCGTCAGCGCACTGCGGCGCGAGCGGGAACTGACCGCCCTCACCCTCGAGCGGGAGCGCCTAGAGCGACTCGCCCCAGCGCTACGCGGCCTCCCCCACGGCTTCCCCGAGCGCTGAGCGCCCGCACCCTCCCCGCCCACCGGTAGGCCGCTCTGATGCCACCCTCGCCGAAGTGCCAAGTTTGGTCGCACCGACAGTCCCCGCGCTCACCGGTCGCCCCGAAGTGACACATCTGGTCGATACTTTTGACCTGGCCGCGACAAAACGCGTCACTTCAGAAAGCTGACTCGACAAAACGCGACACTTCAAGCTGAGCGATCTGACCAAACTTGACACCTCACGCCGCCAGACCGAACGGGACACAGCCCGACCAGACCAAACCTGACGCCTCACGCCGCGAGACCGAGCGCGACGCCAGCCCGACCAGACCAAACCTGACACCTCACGCCTCCAGACCGAACGGGACACAGCCCGACCAGACCAAACCTGACACCTCACGCCGGCGGGAACCAATCGGTTCGCGAGCCTTGGACTTCCTGTGCGATGCACCCTCGAATGCCAGGCGGTCTGGCGGCGGTGACGGCTAGTAGCGGTAGTGCTCCGGCTTGTACGGGCCGTCGACGGTCACGCCGATGTAGTCCGCCTGCGCAGGGCTCAGTTCGGTGAGCACAACGCCGAGCGCCTTGAGGTGCAGGCGCGCTACCTTCTCGTCGAGCAGCTTCGGCAGCACGTACACGCCCACCGGGTACTTCTCGGGAGACACGTACAGTTCAATTTGCGCGAGCACCTGATTGGTGAACGAGTTGCTCATCACGAACGACGGGTGACCGGTGGCGTTGCCGAGGTTCATCAGGCGGCCCTCGGACAGCACGAGAACGCTCCGCCCGGAGGGCAGGCGCCACTCGTGCACCTGGGGCTTTATCTCGATGCGCTCGGCGCCGGCGAGGTTCTCGAGGCTGGCGATGTCGATCTCGTTGTCGAAGTGCCCGACGTTGGCGACGATCGCGAGGTGCTTCATGCCGAGAAGGTGGTCGACGGTGATGACGTTGGCGTTGCCGGTGCCGGAGACGAAGATGTCGACGGTGTCGATCACGCTCTCGATTGTGGTGACCTGGTAGCCGTCCATCGCGGCCTGGAGCGCGCAGATCGGGTCGACCTCGCTGACGATGACCCGGGCGCCCTGGCCGCGCAGTGCCTCCGCTGCACCCTTGCCGACGTCACCGTAGCCGGCGACGAAGGCGACCTTGCCGCCGATGAGCACGTCGGTGGCGCGGTTCAGGCCGTCCGGGAGGGAGTGGCGGATGCCGTACTTGTTGTCGAACTTGCTCTTCGTGACGGAGTCGTTGACGTTGATCGCGGGGAACAGCAGTTCGCCCGCCTTCGCCAGCTCGTACAGGCGGTGCACGCCCGTGGTGGTCTCCTCGGTGACGCCCATGAGCCCTGCGGCGATGTTCGTCCAGCGATCGCTGCTGCTGTCCAACGAGCGACGCAGAACGTTCAGGATGACCGTCCACTCGGTGCTGTCGCCGGGGGCATCGGCGGGCACGGCGCCAGCCAGCTCGAACTCGCGGCCCTTGTGCACCAGCATGGTGGCGTCGCCGCCGTCATCGAGGATCATGTTCGGGCCGGCGAAGCCTTCGTCGCTCCAGTCGAAGATGCGCTCGGTGCAGGACCAGTACTCCTCGAGCGTTTCACCCTTCCAGGCGAATACGGGCACACCCGCGGGCGCCTCTGGGGTTCCGGTGGGCCCCACGACGATGGCCGCTGCCGCTTCATCCTGCGTCGAAAAAATATTGCAGCTCGCCCAGCGCACCTGCGCACCAAGAGCGGTGAGGGTCTCGATAAGCACGGCCGTCTGCACGGTCATGTGCAACGATCCGGCGATGCGGGCACCGGCGAGCGGCTTGCTGGTGCCGAACTCCTCGCGAAGGGACATCAGGCCGGGCATCTCCTGCTCGGCCAGGCGCAGCTGGTGGCGACCGGACTCAGCGAGGGAGAGGTCGGCGACCTGGTAGTTCACAGACGTAATGGTAGGCATGGCATTATTCTCGCAGCTTTACCTGCGAGCCCGGGGTCAGGAGCCGAGGACCACGTGACGCACGATCTGCCACCCCTGGGGAGCCGACAGTCGCTCGGCGTGCACCGCGCAGAGGTCGTAGCTGTGCGGTTCGGCCTTGGTGCTGAGCGGGCCGAGCACGGCCATCGAATCGGCGTACACATAGGTGAAGGTGGAGACCGCCTCGGCGTTGCACGTCACTCTGCTACATGGCCGTCCCGTCATGGTTATCCACACTATGCCACCCTGCCCGGGTCTGCACGGCCGGGCGGTCTAGCATGGGGGTATGGCTACACCACGCCGTCGGACGGCGCCCGTTTCCACCCGTGCGGGTTCCCGGGATCGCCACGGCCGCGGCATTCGCGCCGCCGTGACCGGGCCACACCTGCCCCCACTGCAGTCGCGCGCTGACGTGTTCGACATGGCGGTGGCATCCACCGCCGAGTACCTCAAAGACATGTGGCCAGACGAACTGTCCGGCGTCTCGTTCGAAGTGGCCGTGCTCCCCTCGAGCGTGGTGGGAACGGCCGGGCTCGACCGCTGGCAGGTGCTCTCCAGCGAGAAGCGCATCCTGCTGTTCCGGCTGCCCATAGAACGGTTGTCCCGACTCCACCGCTACGACGATTCTCACAAGCGCATGATGATCGAGAGCTGCGTGTTCCGCGCGGTCGCCGAACTGCTCGGAAAAGATCCCTGGGACCTCGCGCCAGACCGCTTCCGCAGCTTCTGAATCCTGACGCGCTGACACGCTGAGCCGGCGAGGTACTGAAGCCGGCGAGGTGCTGAGCCGACGAGGTACTGAGTCGGCGAGGTGCTGAGTCGGCGAGGTGCTGAAGTGGCGGGATGCCTCGGCTCGGCAATCCCGCTGGCTACGGGTAAATCGTGATGGGAGCGGAAGCCTCCGGCGTCGGAACGACCGGGTATCCGGCAACGCCTCCGTCGACAGCCGCGCTGACGCTCACGTGCAGGGCCGTGAAGTCCGCGAGTTGATACGTAGCGCCAGCCTCTGCTGGCAGGACCGCTGACCCGTTCGCGGGCACCGTCGCCCTGCGCGTGGCGCCCTGCGTGCCCGCGGAAGCGCTGCCTGCGATCGCGGTGATCGCGACCGTGATCTCGTCGCCGGTCGGATTCGCGAGGTTCAGGGCCGCGCCGACCGACCGAGGAACGGAGACCAACGCGTCGTCCAGCAATTGTGCGGCGCTGGCGAACCAGGCGAAGTCCGCGCGCCCGCCCACCTGGGCGCTGCCGACGGCCGCCGCCCGGGCGCCAGCGACGACTGGGGTGTCAGACTCGACGGTGATGCTGTAGTTGCCGTCGGTCAGGTCGTCAATCGGGAAGTCCACAACCACCCCGCCGGCGACCTCAACCTCGAAGTTCGCAGGTTCGGCGGTACCGCCCTCGAGTTGCACAGCCACCCGCGCCTCAACGGCCTCGGCCGCAGGATTGAAGATTCGCAGCGCCGGGGTCAGGTCTTCAAAACCCTCGGATCCGAGCCGGGAGGCCACCGCCTCCGACCCACCAATCGTCACGCCCGGGATCACAGTGGTTGCGCTCGGCTCGGCCGATGCTCCGACGAGGTCGAGTCCGCCCGCTTCGATTCCGCGGGTGGTCGTCTGCTGGAGGCTCGCGACCACGAGCCCACCCTCGCTCCTGACGTGCACGACGGGCGACGCCGCCTGGGGTGCGAACCCGGCGAGCGACAGAACACGCTGCGCCCCGGGGGCGACGGAAATCTCGGTCAAGCCGGGCGCGCTGATGGCACCGATCTCGCTATAGATCTCCAGGTCCACGTCGGCCGCGACCGTGCTCGGATTGCTCAGGGTGATCAGCGTCGATCGGCCCGTGGTGGTTGCGCCCCCGACGAGCCAGGAATCAGCCGAAGGGACCGCGCAGCTGGTTGCGGCTAGCCCAAAGAACTCGTCTGCGCGGATCACTTGGGACTGCGCTCCAGCCAACAACAGCGGCTGGTCTGCGGACGGGTCAGCCTCGGCCGTGAGCAGCTGGGGCGCGGCCTCTGTGCCACCGGACGACGCGTCGGAACTGGGCAGGGCGGTGTCGGTGAGCGTGCCTGAAGTGCTTCCCGAGACGACCGCGACGTCGCCGAGGGACGTCGTGGCGGATGCCGCGGTGTCCGCCGACTCGGAGAGCGCCAGAACCGATCCGGGACAGATGAGCTGTTGCCCGGTTTCCACCGGCGTCACCTGGAGGCTGGCCGGCTCCGCCGTGTAGCTCGGCAGCGGCACCAGTGCCGCCGCGGTAACGACCGCCGCGGCCAGCAGGACGCCGACCGTGCCGGTGACAACCCGCGCACCGACCACGGCAGCGCGTTTGAGACGTTCCGGACGCGGGCGTTTGGCAGCCTCTTCGGCAATTTCCTCCGGGGTATCCTGCTCCGGAAAGTCGGCGTAGTACGGCTCTACGGGCACGACACGCAACTGCTCGGATTCGCGGGCCACCGGCTCGCCGGCCACAGGCTCGTCGGCGACTGGCTCGCTGGCGACAAGTTCGATGTCGCTTCCGGGAGAAGTACCCTCGTGCGGCACCGTTCGGTTTTCCGGCATCAGGTGGTCGTCCGGCCCGGTCAGCTCGGCCGCGTCGTCGCGCCGCGGCCCGGCGCCTCCGCCAACGATGATCGTGTCGTCGGAATCGGCGGGTCGGTCGGTGCCCGCAGGCCGGTCGGGATCGATGGGACGATCCGGGTCGCGAGGGTCGCGAGGGTCGGTCGATTCAGGCATTGTCATCCTCGTCAAATCCTGGGGCGCTCTCGCCCGTATCGGCCACGGTGGAACGGCCGCGACTGCGGCCTGTCGGCACCGCGAGGAGGAGCGTCACAAAGAAAATGAACCCCTGCGCGACGAGAATCCCAAGTCCAATCGGGGTGTCCACGGCTGGGGCCCCCGTGACGGGTTGCGCGTCGGATACCTCCTGGAAGTGCCACAGACGACCCGCGGTGGTCTCGCCGATCGGCGTGAGCACCTCGTTGCTGTCGAGCGCGGCTGTCACCCGCGTGCTGGCTGCCGCCGCGGCATCCCCCTCGCCCGCCGTCACCACCACGAAACCGATGTGGTTCTCATTCAGGGCGGCGCGGGTGTCCAGGCCACCCCGCGACGCGAGATTTCCCACGAGGTTCGCGAGCTCGTCCTGGGCAGGGCTGCTGGTGATCGCCGTCGCCGCGAGGGTCGAGGTCTCGTCCAGGGTGGTTCCGTCTCCGCGGTGCAACGTGAGCGCAAGGCTTCCGTCTGCCTGTGGATCGATCTGCAGAGTTCCCAACATCGGATCGGTGGATGTCTCGGCCGCCACGAACGCCGGAAGCGTGGCACGTGAGTCGCTCGCGACAACATCAGCCGCGCCCGTGAGCGGAGCAGCCAGGAGAGGCCCGACGGCGAGGATAGACGCGAGAGCGACTACCAGCGAGGCCGCGACGGCGGAACGCCCGAGTGCGTCGAGTGCCATCACCGCGGCTCCGGTGAGGCCCAGCCAGAACAAGCTGAGTCCGGCTCCCGGCCAGATGCCCACGGCTTCAGCGCCGTCGAAGCTCAGCTGGAGTTGGATTCCCAGGACCGCGGTCGCGAACCCGAGCAGCGCAAGCAGCATCGCGGGAACGGCGCGGGAGGAACCGGGAAGGAAGAGCGACATCAGCGCGAGGATCGCCAGCGGTGCCAGCAGAGCAGCGGCGACGATCGGCGCGGCCAGCTCGGGAAGCCCGAGCGAAGAAATGGTGGTGGTCCAGCCACCGAGCGTCGAGTTAGGGGTGCCGAGGGCGAGGTGGAAACCCTGGGTCGCACCGGTCGCGGTCGTGATTCCGGGGTCGACGATCCACGCAGCCCAGGTGCCCCGGCGGATCTGATCGACCACGAGGGGCGCGAACAGCGCCGCAGCGGGGATGAACACGCCGAACATCCGCGGAATGCGACTGGGACGCGCCACCATCCAGAGAAGGAGGGCGACCACGAGAGCGGGGGCGAGACTGGGAGCCGCCGCGGTGATCGCGGCCAGCAGCAGCGCGGCTGCAGCGCCTGCCGACCAGCTGCGAGCCGCCGCGAGTACGGCCATAACCAGCCAGGGCAACAGCAGGTGCGCGATGACCGCACCGAGGTGCCCGGTCACCAGTGAGGTCCAGAACGGCGGGGCGAAGGCCCAGACCAGCGCGGCGACGGCCGGCGGCCAGGTGCGCTCACTGAAGCGGACGGCGCACCACCACGCCGCCAGCGCGGCCAGCGGCAGGGCGGTCAGGTACAGCAGCACGATGCTCATCGAGGGTGCCCACGCCGTCGCTGAGCCGAGCACGGCGAGCACAAAGGTGAACGGATCAGCAGCGCCGACGAAACCGGCGCCTGCCTCGTGCCAGCCGTAGCCGACGTTGGCCCAGAGCTGGGAGACTCGTTCGCTCAAAGGCGCAAGAGCTCCCCCGCTCAGTGCGCTGTCACCGAGGAGCGGGCTGAACGCGATGACACCGATCACACCGGCCACCAACACCGCCCAGGCGCCGCCGCCGGAGAAGAACCCCGCGCGGGTGCGTACGGGGGCCGCCTGGCCCGTGGACGTGGCGCGCTGCTGGCCAGCCCGAATCTCCCGGGCCTTCGCACTCGAGATTCGAAGGGTCGCGATGGAAGCCCAGCCCAGCCGCCGCGTGCGGCGCAGGTTTCGGCGCGCGGGACCAACAGCCCGGCTGAATGCCGCCCGGAATGCCGCGCGGAACTCGCCCCCGATCGCGGTCGGACGTTTGAAGACGAGGTGCACGAGCGATCGCCAGATTGCCAGCGGCAGCAGCGATAGCCAGTGCAGCGGTATCAGCGGCCCGCGCGAGTAGACGAGCCTGCGGTGCAGCTGTGCCGAGCGGCGCAGCGTCGAAACCGCTCCGGACGAAAGGGTGGAGCGGCCAAAGAGTTCTGCGCCCCCGGAGCTCAGGATCCGCGCGCTCGGTACTCCGACCACGCGGTGTCCGGCGAGGCGGGCGCGGATCGAGAAGTCGAGCGCCGCATCCACTGACGGCAGCGCCGGGTCAAACCCGCCAAGGGCGGCCCAAACCGACCGCCGCACAAGCATTCCGGCCGCGGCAACGCCGAGCAGGTCGCTACCGACGTCGTGTTGCGCCTGGTCGAGTTCATCATCAACAAGCGCTACAGATGAACCGAGGCGGGTGATCGATTCGCCGTACTCGGAGATGGTGTCCGGGCGATCCCAGCGCATCAGCTTGGGTCCGGCGATGGCCACAGACGGAGCGATCTCGACGGCAGCAAGCAAATTCTCGAGCGCACGCGGGTGGGGCGCACTGTCCTGGGCCAACAGCCAGAGCCAGTCGTCCTCGGATGTGGCCGGCGGAGCAAGCTGCACTCCGTGGGCGACCGCACCACCGAAACCGCGCTTGCCGGTGTCACTGACGAACTGGGTCGGACCGGCGTCCGCCAGCATGCGTGCCGTCTCGTCGTGGGATGCGGCATCCACGAATACCGCCGCATCCGGCGGCCTGGTTTGGGCCCTCAGTGCGGCACGCGTGTGTTCGAGGAACTCGGCCCCATTACGGGCGACGAGTATCGCGGTGACTCTCGGTTGCATTCAGGAAAGACTATGCGCGCTTGCGCAGTTTGCGGCGCTCCCGCTCCGAGAGCCCGCCCCAAATGCCGAATCGTTCGTCATTTTGCAACGCGTAGTCGAGGCATTGGGCGCGCACTTCGCAGGAACCGCAGATTGTCTTCGCGTCGCGGGTCGAGCCGCCCTTTTCGGGGAAGAACGCTTCCGGGTCGGTTTGCGCGCACAGGGAATCAGCCTGCCAGGCGAGGGTATTTTCGTCCTCACCACTGCGAAGCGGCTCACTCTGTCGAACTCCCGGAACACCCAGCCGGACAGGGTCCACAAACCAGTTGTCGGGGGCTGACGGGCGGTATTCGTTGCTCGCCATATCTTGCTCTCCCCTTCCGTGATCAGCAGGGCTGCCGAACGCGTTAGAGATAATTACAGCGGTGTAATTAGCTGGAGTCAAGTCGCAGATCATAAAACCCTCAAGTGCATTAACAGGGTTTAGACGCGCCGAAAGATTTTCGTTTTCCTCTCAGGGGAATTTTAAGAGGTTCCTGAGAGTTCGGTCAGGCGCGTTCGGCTGCGGCGCGGCGCGCGGTCCAGGCGCTGTTGACCATCTCGGTCAGCGAATGGCGCATGCGCCAGTCGAGGTCACGCGCGGCTAGGTCACCCTCCGCCACGATGCGTGCCGGATCTCCGCTGCGGCGGGGAGCTATGTCGGGCTCGAAAGCGATGCCCGTGGCATCCGCAATCGCCGTCATGATTTCTTTCACCGACACGCCATCGCCGCTGCCGAGATTGTAGGCAGACTCAAGCGATTCACCCGCCTCCAGGCGTTGGGCGGCCACGACGTGGCTCCACGCGAGGTCGGCCACGTGGATGTAGTCGCGCACGTTCGTGCCGTCGGGGGTCGGGTAGTCGTCGCCGTTGATGCGCGGTGTGCGCCCCTCGACCAGCGCCTCGAAAACCAGCGGAAACAGGTTGTGCGGGCTGGTGTCGTAAATGTCGGGGTCGCCGCTGCCTACCACATTGAAGTAGCGCAGGGAGGTGTGACGCAGTCCCACGGCGACTCCCTGATCCCGCAGCAGCCACTCGCCGATCAATTTCGACTCGCCGTACGGCGACTGCGGGTTCTTCGGAGTATCTTCGGTGACGATTTCGCCTGGCGGTGTTCCGTACACGGCGGCGCTCGACGAGAACACGATCTTGTCGACCGCGCACTCCTGCATCGCCTCGAGCAGCACGGCCGTGGCCGTGACGTTCTGCTCGTAGGTGTGCAGCGGGCGCTGCACCGAAACTCCCGCGTACTTGAATCCCGCGACGTGAATCACGCCGGTGACGTCGTACTTCTTGATCGTGTCGACGATCAGACCGCGGTCGAGGATGGTGCCCTGCACAAAGGGAACGTCACTCGGCACGAAGCTGGCGTGACCGCTGGAAAGGTCGTCGATCACAACAGTGGGGATGCCGGCACCACCCAACGCCCGGACAACATGCGCACCGATATAACCTGCACCACCCGTAACCAACCAACTCATACCCACACGTTAGCGGGCGCGAAGGTCGTTGCGGTGGCGCTCGACACGGCTGTGGAGAGATTTAACCTCGTGGGGGCGGATGCTGCGGGCGCGAGCTTCTAGTTGAAACGGTGATCGAAACCCTCGTCGGGTCCACGGGTGGGGCTTGCGCGGTGTCCGTCCGTGAACACCGACCGCGCTGACGCCACGATTGCCCAGAGGGACAGGGCACTGAGAGGCACGAGTAGAAACATTGTTGAGTCCATGGCAGAAAATCTACGACTTGGCAAATACTGCCGACAGTGGCAGGATTGCCATCAATCAGCTCGTTCCTGCCACAGCTCGTCGGTGACCCGACGGGCATCACAGAAAGCCACGTCTATGCTCACGAAAGTTGTCCTGCTCGCCCTTCCCGGGGTCGCGCCGTTCGAGTTCGGCGTGGTGTGCGAGGTCTTTGGTATTGATCGCAGCGACACGGGCGGGCCCGCATTTGAGTTCACCATTGCAACGGCCGAGCCCGGGCCCGTGCGCACCAGCCTCGGTTATGACATGGTCATCACCGACGACCTTTCGGCGGCCGCAGACGCTGACCTCGTGGCGATTCCCGCCCACGCAATTGAACCGATGGATGAGCGCGTGCTGCAGGTACTTCGCGATGCGGAGGCTCGCGGTGCCTGGGTTCTGAGCGTGTGCAGCGGCGCGTTCGCCCTGGCCGAGGCAGGCATCCTCAATGGCCGACGTTCCACGACTCACTGGATGCACACTGATCGCCTCGCCAAGGAGTACCCGGGAACACAGGTCGACCCCGACGTCTTGTTTGTGGAAGACCGCCACGTCGTGACCAGTGCGGGCACGGCTTCAGGTATCGACGCCGCCCTCCACATTGTGCGCAAGGAGCACGGCGCCGCAGCCACGAACGTCATCGCCCGGCGGATGGTCGTGCCACCGCAACGCGACGGCGGGCAATCGCAGTACATCGAGCCGGCCGCGCCGGAGTCCTGCGACTCGTTCGCCACGGTTGCCCAGTGGATGCTCGATAACCTCGACCGCGACCTCACCATCGAGCAGCTCTCGCGTCGTGCGCTGATGTCGCCGCGCACGTTCGCCCGGCGCTTCCGGGCCGAGATGGGAACCACCCCGGCTGCGTGGTTGAACCGGCAGCGCATCATCCGTGCGCAGCAGCACCTGGAACGCACCGACGCATCGTTGGAGTCCATCGCGCAAACGACCGGCTTTGGCACCGCAGCAGTGATGCGGCATCACTTTCTCAAGGTGCTGCAAACGACCCCGATGGCCTACCGACGCGCGTTCGGCGTCCGCGAAGCGGTCTGATCGTGAGGCGACTCGTGGCGCGGCTCCTTGCCGACGAGCGCGTCCGTTTCGTTCTCGTCGGCGGGGTGAACACCGTCCTCGGGTATGGGCTGTTTGCCGCGTTCTACTTCAGTCTGGGCGCAACGATCGGCTACATCGGCAGTCTGTACGCGTCATACGCGGTGGCGATTGTCGTCGCGTTTGTACTCCACCGACGGTTCACGTTCCGGGTGAACGGCACGGGAAACCCTGCCGTCGATTTCCTCCGGATTTCCGGCGTACACGCGGTGGCCCTCGTGGTGAACACAATCGCTCTGCCGGTGCTGGTCGAATACGCGCAGCTCGACCCGTTGCCCGCCCAGGCGCTCATCGTGATGGTCACCACGCTCATCAGCTATTTCGGGCACAAGGTCTTTTCGTTCCGCCGAGCTTCCCCACGGTTACCCCGCGGCATTCACGGCCTCGATCACGGCGGCGGCGAAGGGCAGAACCGACGCGTCGATGATGGTGTCGGCACCCCGCACTGACAGCCAATTCGCGCCGTCGAAGACATGCAGGGTGACAGCGCGGGAAGCGTCCTGCTCAGGATCGGTCACCAGGATTGCTCGCTCGATGCCCACACCGCTGAGCTCTTGAGCGCCTGGGAGAGCGGCGATCTCGTCCTGAATCCACGACCCCCCGGGAAGTGCATCGACGGTAACCAGGGGGGACGACGTGTTCGCCCCCGCGGGCACGATCCAGGCACACCCCGATTGGTGTGCGGCGGCACGCGCTGCGACGTAGCCGATCGGCGCTTCGCCACCCTCCCCGGTGCCACCGTCGATGGGCTGCAGGTCTGCGATGCCGAGCAGTGCGGCCGCGTCCACGGCCTGCACCAGCCCGGCGCAGCCGATCGGTTTTACCCACGCGCCGGCCCGTGCCGCCGGCGAGACGAGCGCGGCGGCATCCCCCGCTTCAGCGGTAACGGCCGAGATACGAGAGAGGGTGGTGTTGATGTTGGCTTCGGCCGTCTCGGCTGACACTTCCGGGGAGAACAGCATGGCGCCGTGGAACCAGTAGCCGTCCGTGAGCAGATTGAAGTAACACGACGATTCCCATACTTCGGCACCGCACTCGTTCAGCTGTGAGAACCCGTCGGCCATGATGGCCTGGGCTTCCGCGTCTGCGGCGATCGAGTGAGCGGGCAGCGCGGTGAGCACCAGGGAGCCCGACAACTCCTCATCCGCCGGCCACCACCGACACGCCAGCCCTCCGATCCCTCGCGGAGATTCCGTGAACGGAGTCGGCGCGCCGACCGACTTGCTCTCCTCGACAGCCGTCCCGACCAACCTCCCGACCTCGTCATCGGTGAGGATGGTGTCGCAGCGGCCATCGAATGCTTGCCTAACGCCCACAGGATCGATCGGTTCGGGTTCGTCGGGCGCCGGTGAAGTCGTCTCCTGGGCGGTGGGCGTGCGGGTGGGCGGCGAATCGGATTGTGGTGAATCAGCGGCCGAAGCGCAGGCCGTCAATGAGAGCAGCGACAGGGTGAGGGCTAAGGGTGCGAGCCACGAGCGACGGATTGACATTTCGACCTATTTCATGGAGTTGAGAGCGTTGACGAGGGCACCAGCCAGAGGTTGTAGCTGCAGCGGGTCACGGGTGGGGAAATTGCTGGTGATGGTGAGCCAGTTCGGCCCGTCAAAGACGTGAAGTGTCGGTGTTGGGTCGACGGTCTCGACCACCGCCCCCGTCGTCTCGGCGGCCAGCTCGACTGCCCCCACCTCAGCCGCTACGTCGCCCGCCGCCCAGGAACCTCCCGGAAGGAAGTCGAACGTGACAGCGACCGCGTCGGCCGTGTCGGCGGGGCCGCTTGCGGTGCACCTCTGGTACCCGGCGGCGGCCTGGGCCGCGGCCATCCCGTCGGGAATTTCGGCGGCGCCGTCGGCATCCAGTACGTCAACGTCGGAGACGCCGAGAAGCCCGTCGAAGTCCACCAGTGCAGCGAAGTCCGAGCATTGCGCCAGCGGCCCCCACACCCCCGTCTCGGATCGAGCAAGATCAGCCAGGTCGGGTGGGCTCACGGCCGACAGAGCGACACTGAATTGCTCCCGGAGTCCCGTGAGTGCGTCGAGCGCGTCGGCGTTTGTCGTTGCCTGCGGCATGGTGATGACCCCGCTCAGCAGGTAGTCACCCTCGGCAGAGCTGAAGCTGCAAGCGCCGACGCCGATGCCCGGGCCCGAGTCAGAGGCAGAGCCGGAGTCGGCGCCGTAACAGTACGGCGCAGACTCGCTGGCGGACTCTGTCGCGATGCTCGCGGGCACCACTGTGATGCGCAGCCACGCCGAGCCCTGCGCAGATCCAGACTCGCTCCACGCGCAGGCGAGCCCGCCGACGCCGTGCACCGCCTGCTGGAGGGGACGGGACGGCCCCTCAGCCTCCAGAGATGCGGCCACACCCAGGAGGGAGCCGACGGTCTCCTCGGACAGGGCGCTCGCGCACTCGCCCCCGAAGACTTGCGCGGGCTTCCCCGTGACCGGAGTGGAATCGGGGGCCGCCGCGACCGAAGTTGTCGGTCTGTTTGTGGGCTCATCCCCCTGGGCAGGGGCACTCGACTCGGATGCACACGCGGTCAAAGCACATCCCACCACCACGACGAGCGCGAGAGCCAGTGTGCGGGTCGCGGGGCCGGAACGAGGGGTCATGCGCTCACCGTAGCGGAAACCAAGGATGCCTCGGATAACGATGCCGCATCAGAGGTAGCCGGAGCGGCTAGAAGCGACAGGGGGCGGGAGGCGCGGCTCCCCACGCCCGCCCGCCGCTACCGCCGGTTCTCGATCCGCTGGATCAGACTCCGGTGGTAGCCAGAACCAGTTCGCCCGAGCCGGACAACACGAGCGACCCCTCCGAGGGCGTCACATAGACGGCTTCGCCTCGGCCGATTGTGGTGGATGCAGCGGCGCCATCGATCTGGAATGAGCCGCTCAGGCACAGCGCGATGGCTGGACCTCCGAGCGGATAGTTCAGCCCCGCGACATCCCCCTCGGCATGCACCAAAACGAAGTCGCTGACGTCTGGGCGAAACTCGACGACGCCCTCGGCGAGCGCCGTCGCGGGCAGGTACGGCACCGGCAGCGGGCTGAAGTCCAGCACACGGAGCAGCTCGGCCACATCGACATGCTTGGGGGTGAGCCCACCGCGCAGCACGTTGTCAGACGCGGCCATCACCTCGATACCCAGCCCCTCGAGGTAGGCGTGGATGTTTCCGGCGGGCAGGTAGAGCACCTCGCCACGCTTCAGGCTGACCCGGTTGATCAGCAGCGAGATGACGATGCCGGGATCCCCCGGGTACTGCTCGGCAAGCGAGACGACGGTCGCAAACTCCGGCGCCGCGTCTCCCGCTGCCATCACCGCTGCGGATGCCGCAACAACCCGCTCAACCAACTGGTCCACGCCCTCGCCCCGCGAGATCAACCATTCAAAGGTGGCGGGTAGTTCGGCGTCGGAGTCCAGCCTGGCGTGCAAGGCCGCGATCGGCGAACCCTCGGCGAGCGCCAGCTCGGGGTGGGACACCTCCGCGAGCACTCCCCCCACCAGATTGGCGTCCGCCGAGAGCAATACCTCGAGCGACGTGCGGGTGGCCTCGACAGGTCGGAATCCGCACAGCGCCTCGAACGTGTCGCTGAGGGCGAGCATGAGCTCGGGTTTGGCGTGGGCGTCCTTGTAGTTGCGGAACGGGGCATCCAGCGGTACGCCAGATTCATTCTCGGCTTTGAATCCCGCGCGGGCCTGCTCCGGGGTGGGGTGAGCCTGAAGGGAGAGGGGGGATGCCGCGGCGAGCACCTTCATCAAAAACGGCAGTCGCGGCTCCTCACCGTCCTGCGCGCTGGTGCCGGTCGATTGCGGATCGGCAGCGATCCAGTCGGCGAGGGTGGCCGCTCCGCTGACGCTCGCCGGGTCGAGAATCCTCGCGGGCGATCCGGGATGCGCTCCCAGCCACAGCTCCGCTTCCGGCTCCCCCGTCGGCTCCGTACCCAACAACTCGGCGATCGCGGTGTGGGAACCCCAAGGGTAGTTCCGCGCGTTATTGGTGATGCCTACAAACATCTCGCCTCGCTTTCGCTGTGGATTAGACCAAAGTACCAACGCCGTGTTGCGCCCAAGCACCACGGACCTAGGCTGGCCGTGATTTCCTACAAGCAATGGAGCATGTACATGTCATTCGAGCCCCTGCCCAGCGATTTTTATGGCTTCGAGAACTCCCTGTCTACCCAGGAGAAGGACCTCATCCTGCGGCTGCGCGAATACCTCGAAACCGAGGTGCGCCCTCTGGTAAATGACCACTGGGCGCGCGCCGCATTCCCCATGCAGGTTGTGAAGGGACTCGCCGACCTCGGGCTGTACGGGATGCCGTGGAAGGAAACGCAGCCGTTCGCTAACTCCGCGGTTTTCCGGGGCTGGATCGCGCTCGAGATCGCCCGCGTCGACGCCAGCATCGCCACCCTGGTCGGAATGCAGAACGGTCTCGTGATGGGCTCGATCGGTGTGGGAGGATCCCCCGAGCAGCGGGCCGAATGGTTGCCAAAACTCGCCTCCGGTGAGCTGCTCGGCTGCTTCGGACTGACCGAGCCGCTGTCCGGATCCGACTCTGCCCAGGGTCTGACCACCATTGCCCGGCGGGAAGGTGATCACTGGGTGCTCAACGGCGCGAAACGGTGGATCGGCAACGGAACGATCGCCGACATCGCCATCATCTGGGCGAAGAGCGCTGAGGACGGGCAGGTCAAGGGATTTATCGTTCCGACGAGCACCCCCGGTTTCAGTGCCACGAAGATCGAGAACAAGCAGGCCCTGCGCATCGTGCAGAACGCGGACATCGTGCTGACCGATGTGATCGTTGCCGAGGAGAACCGGCTCCAGCTGGCCAACTCGTTCCGCGAGACCGCCGCAGTGCTGCGGCTCACCCGCGCCGAGGTGGCCTGGGCCGCCGTCGGTAACTCGATGGGGGCCTACGAGGCCGCGGTCAGCTACTCCAAGGAGCGCATCCAGTTCGGCAAGCAGATCGGTGCGCACCAGCTGGTGCAGGACCTGCTGGTGAAGTCCCTGGGCAACATCACCTCGTCCATCGGCGTTGTGACCCGGGTCTCGCAGATGCTCGACGAGGGTGTGCAGCGTGACGAGCACGCGTCGTTGGCGAAGGCGTTCACGACCAGCCGGATGCGCGAAACAGTGGCCTGGAGCCGTGAGGTGTTCGGCGGCAACGGGATCGTGCTCGACAACGACGTGATCCGGCATTTCGCCGATGCCGAAGCGATCTACTCGTACGAGGGAACCCGGGAGATGAACACGCTCATCGTCGGCCGCACGATCACGGGCAAGGCGGCATTCGTATAACCTCGACACCATGATGGAGAGCCGCACATTTCTTCGGTTCTACGCCGTGTTCGTGCTCTTCACGCTGTTCGCGGCCGACGTGTGGCGGCACACCCTCACCTGGTGGGGCTACAGCGCCATCGCCGGTGTCCTGACGATCATCTCCATCGTTCTGCTCATTCGTCAGCGGGCTCAGTGGCGTCTCAGCGCGCTTCCGCTCCCTCTGCTTGCCTTTGTAGTGCTCGCCGTGGCGTCGGTGGCGTGGTCTGCCTACCCGGTCGGCACACTGATGGGCAGCGGGACCACGGTCGTCACGGTTATCGCGGGACTTGCTTTGGCGATCACGTTCTCGCGGGCCGACCTGCTCTGGGCACTGGGCATCACAATGCGGATCGTACTGGGTGGTTCTCTCCTCTTCGAACTCTTCGTCGCCTACGTGGTACGCGCCCCGCTGCTTCCGCTCTGGGTCGACTATTCGAGCTACGGCGATGACCTGCCGAAACTTCTGTTCTGGTCCCGCGACGTGATGCTTGACGGCGGCAGAATCCAGGGGCTCGTCGGCAGCGCGACCCTCCTCGGCTTCCTCGGGTTGCTCGGCCTGATCGTGTTCGGCGTGCAGTTCGCCGCTCGCTCGGTATCGCGCTTCTGGGGTGGGTTCTGGTTCCTGGTCGCCGCGGTTGTCGTCTGGCTGACCCGGTCAGGCACGATCTCCATCGCGGTCGTTGTGGTCGTGGCCGTCCTGGTCGCAGTTCTGCTGTTGCGGGCCGCGCGCTCGCGGGGGTCTCGAATCGCGGTGTACTCGGCGATGGCCATCGCGGTGCTGTCGGTCCCCGCGATCATTGCCGGCTTCAGCGACCAGATACTGCAGCTGCTCGGAAAAGACAGCGACCTGACCGGTCGGATCGGCATCTGGAACACCGTCATTGGCATGGCCGAGCAGCGCCCGGTGTTCGGCTGGGGGTGGGTCAGCTACTGGATTCCCTGGATCGAGCCGTTCGACGACCTCGTCATCTGGGCCGGTGTCGTGCAGATGCACGCGCACAACGCCTGGCTCGACCTGTGGATGCAGCTGGGCATCGTCGGAGTAGTGGTCTTTGCCGCCTTGGTACTCAGCACGCTGCTTCGCACCTGGTGGATGGCGGTTGATCGTCCCTGGGTCGCAGCAGGAGTCTCCGCCCCGTACACGGCCGTCACCTTGCTGCCTCTGCTCGTCCTGGTCGCACTGCTGGTACAGAGCGCCGCGGAGAGCCGGCTGCTGGTCGAATACGGGCTTGCCCTGCTGGTGTTTTTTGCCGTGTCGACAAAGCTCCCTGACCGGCGCGACCGTCTGGTGAGCCCTGCAACGCCGATACCCCTCACTGCACCGAACACCGTCCGAAGGTAGGCCAAAGGATGGCGTACCTTGGGGATGCCATGAACCTGCCACCACATCATCACCCCGCGCGCGATGCCGTTGTGGCGCTCCTGGGATCGGCGCCGTTCGGCAGGGCGATCACGATCACGATCGTCGCGAGTGCCTATCTCGCGTTCGTCCTCAAAGTCACTATCGACTGGCCGGGGTTCATCGCCATTGTCGCGGCACTCGTGGTGTTGTCCGCCGGGTCGCTCGCCGTACGCAGGCATGAACTGGAGTGGCGCGGCATCCTGCCGATTTCGCTGCTGGTGTTCGTGGGATGGAGCACCCTGTCGGTTTTCTGGACCGACTACCAATGGGCCTCGCTCAGCTCGATTCTGTACCAACTGGCGTTCGCATTCCTCGGCATCTACGTCGCCCTGACGCGCGACCTGATCCAGATCGTGCGAGCTTTCGGCGACGTTATGCGGGTCATACTGCTCACCTCGCTCGTGCTCGAAGTGATGTCCGGGCTCCTGCTGGATGTGCCGTTCATATTCCTGAAGATTTCCGGTAATCTCGCCGCGGGCGGCCCCATCCAGGGTCTGTTCGGCAGCCGGAACCAACTCGGGCTTATCGCGCTGATCGCCCTCGTGACCTTTTTCATTGAGTTACGCACGAGATCGGTTCACCCCCAGCTCGCCACGTTCTCGCTGGCCCTCGGAGCTGTCACGCTGTGGTTCACCCGGTCCCCCGTCGCGTTCGGAACAACGGTGGTCGTTGCGCTTGCGGCTCTTGCGCTGTTCGCACTGCGCCGGCTGGATCCGGCGTCGCGGAGGGTGGCCCAGTTCACCCTGCTGAGTGGACTGCTGCTCGTCGGAGTCATCGGCATCCTCGCTCGCAGCCAGGTGGTGCGCATCCTCAACGCGGGCAGCGAGTTCGAATACCGTTACTCGCTCTGGCGGTCGATCACGGCGGTCAACCCCGAGAACTCGCTTGAGGGCTTCGGCTGGATCGGCTACTGGCGCACGAACCTCCCGCCCTACAGCGGGATCGGTGGGGTGCCCGCTATCAACCAATCGGCGCTGAGCGCCTTCGTCGACGTGTGGTTCCAGCTTGGACTCGTCGGGTTGACCGCATTCGTGGTCTTCGTCGTGCTCGCGTTAGGGCGCTCGTGGGTGCTCGCGTCAAACAAGCGCAGTGTGGTGTATCTTTGGCCCGCGCTGGTGCTCGTCGTCCTCATCGCCGTATCAACCGCAGAGAGCACCGCTCTGGTGGAATTCGGGTGGTTCACGCTCGTGGTCTGCGCGCTCAAGGCCTCGCAGGACCTGAGTTGGCGAACCCGCTTGCCCCAGGACTGACTACCGCGACCGACTCGACGTCGCTCGTCGCTCGTCGCCCGTCGCCCGTCGCTCGTCGCTCGTCGCTCGTCGCTCGTCGCTCGTCGCTCGTCGCTCGCGCTATGCGCGTTTTTGCAGGAGGTCGCGAACCATGTCCAGTCGCCCCTGACTGGCCAGGGTGGCGTAACCGCCCGGCCCGCCGAAGTGGCGCCGACCAACACGGTTGGCGGCCAGAATACCCGCAAGCCGAGGCAGTCGGGACACCGGGAGGGATGCACGCAAGCTCTCGAACCGGGCCTTGGTCGCCGCCGCGTCGCGATGGTGAGCAGACACCGTCGTCATTGCCGCGAGACGTTCGGCCAGCACTGCCGTGCGCCGAGCAAGCGCCGCGTTTCGTTCTGGCGAGGTGGCCAGCATTCGTCGAATCTTGTAGCGGAGTGTGGGAGCGGAAACGCCAATCTCGTTGGAGCCGTGCTGCCGGTAGTCGATGACCTGAGAGTCGCTAACCGCCACTTCCCCGACGGCGGCACCGATGATCGTGAGCCACTCGTCGTGCACCCACTCCGCCGGTAGCGGCCGCGCCACCTCGAAGAGCCTGCGGCGAAATGCCACCGTCGCGCCCGTCGCGAGGTTGCGACGAAGGTAGCGGGCGAATCCGTCACCCGAGTTGATGACGGCTCGATCGTCGTCCGTCACCCCGAGGGCTTCGAACAGGGTGAGGCCCAGCGGCCGGTCGTCCTTGTCGATGAGGCGGGCATCTGCGTGCTGCAGCAGCAGATCCGGACGTGCCTCGAAGGTTGCCGCCACTTCCCGCAATCGCGACGGGTGCCAGAGGTCATCCTGATCCGCAAGAGCGATGATCTCCGAGGTGCAGGCGGCGATGGCCCTGGCGAAGTTCGCGGTGACGCCGAGGTGGCCTCCGTCATCGAGAAACCCCACGGTGACGCCCAGTGTCTGGGCGCGGTCGAGCCAGGCGCGCACGATCGTGACGGTGTCGTCGGAGGAACCATCGTCGGCCACCACAATCTCGGTGGGCAGGAGCTCGCCGGCGAGGATGCTGGCGAACTGCCGGTCGAGAAACCGCGCACCGTTGTAGGTGCACAGCGCGACAGAAATGGTGACTGCCACGGTCAGCTTCGCTTCAATCCGACCTTGAGCACACCGAGGAACATACCACCCATGACCGTCTGTGCACCGAGCATCATCATGAGAGCCGCGGGGGTCGCTGCGCGGAACGCTGCGCTGGCGTCAAGCGCCCCGAACCCGATGGAAGCCCACTCGACCAGTTGGGTACCCGCGATCAACACCCCCACGAGGAACATTCCGATCCCCACGAGCGCGGCGCTCTCCAGGCTGATGCGCTTTTCGAGCCGGTCGAAGTTGCGACTGCGGGGAATGCGGAATCCCTCGTGCTGGGCGTAGATCTTCGTGAGGATCGCGAACAGCACCGCCTGGTAGCCAACGACCGTCAGTGCGGCGAGGTACAGCTGGCTGAGTTCGGAGAACCCCGCACCTCCGATAGTAACCGGGCCAAACGCGAGCGCCAGAGTTCCCACCAAACCGAGGAAAAACGCGGACGCGCCGGGAATGAGGAACAACCACCGCGGGCTGAAAATCAACAGGAAGCGCAGGTGACGCCAGCCGTCTCGCCAGCTGCGGAGGTGTGGCGGGCGGGAACGTCCGTCTTTCTTGAGCGTCGTGGGAACTTCGCTGACCCGACGACCACCCAGGGTGGACTTCACCACCATCTCACTGGCGAACTCCATGCCGGTTGTCTGCAGATGCAACTCCTGGATGATGCGGCGGTTGAAGCCGCGCAGCCCGCAGTGAAAATCCTTGATCGGCGAATGAAACAGGAACCGCCCGATGGTCGACAGCACAGGGTTGCCGAGGTACTTGTGCAGGGGCGGCATAGCGCCCGGCTCGATACCGCCGAGAAACCGGTTACCCATCACCAGGTCGTCGCCGGCGCGAAGCCGCTCCACAAACCCGTCGAGTTCCGAAAAGTCGTAGCTGTCGTCGGCGTCGCCCATAATGACGTACTCGCCGAGGGCAGAGTCGATCCCGCCGATCAGGGCGCTGCCGTAGCCCTTCTCCGCGACGTCCACGACACGGGCGCCGAGATCGGTGGCGATGCGCTGCGACCCGTCGGTGCTTCCGTTGTCGGCAATCAGCACCTCGCCAGCTATACCGGAACGCTCGAGGTAGCCGAGAGCCTTGGTGATGCACGTGGCAAGCGTTTCCGCTTCGTTGAGGCAGGGCATCAGGATGGTGAGCTCCACCACTACGACGGTTGACATAGGGCGAATAGTCCTCACTTCGGCGCTCCTGCGCGTACGCATCCTATCGCCACCCATAGGGTTGACTAGTGCAGGGGCATACCCCCCAATAGCGGGCGAGAGAGGCCTCAGTGACAGCGTCGGTGGACGGGGTGGTGGCGGTGTACGGCGATCGGGCCGGCGAAAAGGTGAGTAATGCGTCGTTCGCGTAGCGGCGCGGCCCGGTTCGCCCCCGCGATTATGTCCCTCATCGCGATCCTCGGCGGCGTCTCTCTTGCAGTCATCCCCGCCGCCACCCTCGCGATCGCGGCGCGCGTCTTCTCGACAGTTGAACAGGGCTCAGTCGCGGTCGCAATCACCGCTGCGACCTTCATCGGTCAGGTGGTTTTTGCCGTCGTGGTCGAGTCTCGGCTGAGTTCAGCACTCACGGATCGGCGCGTTACGTTTCCGCTGTGGCTCGCCTCCGCGGGGCTGGCGGCTGCGCTGGCCGTCTGCGTCTTCCCGACCAACGCCACCGTGCTCTGCCTCGCGCTTCCCGTGATGGTCGCCGCGCTCGAAGTTGGGCGCGGGGTATCAGTGGCGGAACGGCTCGACAGGCGCGAGATCGCCGCAGCCGCGCTGGTTGGGCTCGGAGCGCTGGGCGGAGTGCTCGCAGCGCTCGCCAACCAGACCTGGGGTTTCACTTCCCTGGCCGGGGGTATTGCTCTAGCAACCATCGTGCGATGCCTGCCCGTGGCACACCGGGCGAGTAAGCCGCACCTTCCGACCATGGGATGGGTTGTCGCCGATGTCTCGATAACGGGAGTGATCTACCCGTTGATCAACACGATGATTCTCGCCCTGCTTGGGCCGCTCGCGGCCGTGCTGTTCACCGCGATCTCGACGGTCTCCGGGCTGCTGGCGATCCCACTGAACTTTATGCGACTGAGACTGCTCAAGGATCACTCGCCGCTGGACATTGCCGTCTCCGCCGGCTCCCTCGTGGTCGCCACCGCCGCAATCGCCGTCGCCGAGTTCACGGGAGTGCTTGGTCTCGTCTTCGGCGACGCGTGGACCGTCGGAGTCACGGTGATTCCGCTCGCGGTCGCCTGTCTATGGCGCGCCGCATCGCTGGCGGCGACCATTCCGTTTGCATCACTGCGTCGCAACGGGCACGTGCAAGTGGTCACGCTGTTGCGCGCCACCGCTGCCATCCTTACGTTCGGACTCGCATTTGGCGGTGTCGCCACCGGCGATATTCTGGGGGTTTTCATCGCGCTGCTGCTCGGGGAGTTCGTCCAAGCAGCGCTATACGAAACCGCGCGCCGCAGACTGGCCGCCCGGCCATCCCCCGGCGCATCATCGGAGGCAGGAGCATGACCCGGATTCTCGTCGACCTGTTGTTTTACACGGGCACCAAGGGCGGGATGGAGTCGTATGTTCGCCGCATCTACTCCGAAATGCGAGCGTTCATCCCCGGCGCGGAATTCGTCGGCCTCGCCTCGACGGAACTGACGGCGCTCGGAGCTCCCTGGTTTCCGGGCGAGTTGATCAACTCGGGCGTCAGCGGGGAAAACCGCATGAGCTGGGCCTGGGGTGAGCTGACCGCGGTGGGCCGGGCGGCCGAACGTATCGGCGCAGACGTCGTCCACTGTCCGGCAAACCTCGGGCCGCGCCGCTCCACCGTTCCCGTAGTCGTAACCACCCACGACATGTTGCCATTTCGCCACCCGGAGTACGTTCCCGGGCCCTACGCGCCGGTACTGCGCGTACTCATGAAGACGGTGGCCCGCCGGGCGGCGAGGATCGTCACCATCAGTGCTGCCTCCGCGGCCGACATCGCGCGATACGTGCCGACCGCTGCGAACAGGATCGACGTGGTACCCCTCGCGGGGTCGGGTGGCCGCCCCGCCGCACACTTGCCGGGTGCGCACTCGAACGTGCTTCTCGCGCTCGGCAACCGGCTCCCCCACAAGAACTTTGACGGGCTGCTCCGCGCGATCGCGCTCATCCCGACGGCGGAACGGCCGCACCTGGTCGTCACGGGCAGCCACAGCGACGACCCTTTGACCACGCTCGTCGACGAACTCGGGCTTGCGGATTCGGTCACGCTGAAGGGCTGGGTCGATGACGCCGAACTCGAGGCTCTCTACTCCTCGGCAGCCGCCGCGCTGGTTCCGTCGTTCTTCGAGGGGTTTGGACTGCCCGTGCTCGACGCCATGTGCCGCGATCTGCCGGTGCTCTGCTCTGACATCGCGCCATTGCGTGAGGTTGCGGGGGATGCTGCGCTGTATTTCGATCCGCGCAGCCCCCAGTCGATGGCCGATGCGATCACCCGCGCCCTCGGCAACCGCGCGCTGCTGGCGTCTCTCCGCGTCGCGGGGCGTGAGCGGGCAGCCCAGTTCTCCTGGACCCGCACCGCCGAACTCACCGCGCAGTCCCTGCTGCGCGCCGTCAGATGAGGCGGATCGGTTAGTCCCCGAGTGCCGCGCGGTGGCGAGCCAAGATCTCGTCGACGGAAACGGCGAGCGAGCGCGAGACGCGCTCCCGCGCAAACCATGCGGCGGTACTCCCCCGCAGCGCCTCGCCGCCGTCCAGCGCCCGCGCCACGGCCCGGGCGAGTTCGGCGGGTTCCACCGAGGCCGCGACAAAGCCGTTGACGCCCTCCACGATCAGGTCGACGGCCGCGTTATCCTCGCCGGCGACCACGATACTCGGGGTGCCATACGCGGCCGCTTCCGCCACGACGAGGCCAAACCCCTCTCGCGCGGAGGGATTCACCAGCACTGCGGCGGAGCTCGTCAGTTCGGCGAGGCGTTCGTCGCTCACGCGCCCGACCAAGTGAACCGAGTCGCCGACACCCGCCCGCCGCACGGCCGCCTCCAAGCGTGCAGTCTCCGGGCCGGACCCGGCAACCACGAGCGTGACGTCGGGTCTGCTGCGGTGCAGTTCGGCCAGCGCGGCCGGAAGCGTGTCGATGCGTTTGTCCGCTATGTGCCTGCCGACGAAGAGCAGAAACGGGGCGAGGCCGCCGGCGGCGACATCCCCCTGATCTGATTCTTCTGGAATGACCGCAGCTCTGGCGACGCGGTCTGGCGTCTCACCCGACGGAGACGGAGACATCGCGGCTGCCGGAGCGGGATCTACCAGATCCACGAGCCCGAGCACCACCGGTGCGGCCCCGCGGCGGTGGCGCTGCAGCCGCCGAGCGGTGAAGGTGCTGTTGACGGTGTGGAGGTCGCCGACGCGGGCGCCGGCCACCTGCAGCAGGAAGGCGAGGGAGCCGGTGAGGGCACCGGAGTACGACCGCCATTTGCGAAGAGTCCACACTTCGAGCCAGTCGACCACGAGAAAGCTGCGACTGCCGCGGAGTGCGAGAGCCGCCGCGAGAACGGTGAGCACCGGAAGGGCGCTGGCCACCACGATGTCGTATTCCCCGCGGTAAGCGCGCAGGTGCCGGTATACCCCGCGGGCGAAGTACAGCGCTGAGCTGGTCGTGCGTGCGCCCGACTCGTCGTAGATGTCGCCGTTCCACACCGGCACCACAGTGAATCCCGGGGTGGGCACGTCTCCGAGGTCACGGGTGAGGTAGTCCACCACGATGTGTCGCTGGACGAATTCTTCAGCGATCCTGCGATAGACCCGCTCTCCGCCGCCGGTCGTGGCGGGGAACAGGCAGTCAAAGATGATCGCGGCGCGCGGTTCAGCCATGGGTGGTGACGAGGGAGGCGGTGGCGCCCGGCGGATTTTCCGTCTGGACGTCGTCCTTTCGCGCGGTCAGACGGCCTGGGTCTGAACTTTCATGTGATTGCGAAACCGGGTCGACCGGGTCAACCCGCGCGGCGAGCACCGCCTGCCGAAGCATCCACGCCGCGAAGGCGATCCAGACGACCACCATCAGCCCGACCAGCACGGGCCACGTCAGCGGCGGCTGCCACTGGGGCTCACTGATCATTCGGGCCATCGGCATGCTGTTTCCCACCACGTAGCGGCGGAGCGTAAGGACGAAGGCGACGATGCCAAAGACGGCCAGCAGAGCTCCCACCACGACGGTCATCCGCACAGACAGAAAGTGAAGTCTTCTTCCGGCCTGTGACGACAGCAGCATCCCGGGGACAAGCGCGATGGCGATGTAGAGAAACAGCGCATAGCGGCCCTGCCAGATGATGCCGGTCTGACCCACCGAGTAGGCCTGCACGAGGGCGGGCACGAATATCGCGAGGCAAATAAGAAGTGCCATGACCAGAAAGCCCCGGCGGGTCGTCCCCACCGCCGCGATGATGACTAGGAGGGCGAACGCGACGAAGAATGCGACGTGCGCCTGCGACGGTAGGGGCGCGTCGAACCACCCAAAGTATCCTGCAGACTGCTCAATGAACTCGGGCGTTCGCCGCATCATCAGCATGAAGCCGCTGAAGAAGCTTGCCCCCACCAGTGGGGCATCCGTCGGGAGCGCCTGCTTCGACAGGCTCCCGCCCGACAGCGTCCAGATCACGGAGAACAACCCGGCGACGGCAACGGCGCCGATACCCCAGTAGCTCCGGACCGTGCTAAAAATCCCCTTGACGCTCTGCCATCCGGAGATGATCAGGCAGCTCAGGATGATGACGACCACCCAGAGGGGACCGAGGGCACGAACGTTCGCAACCAGGGTCGCAGAAACCGCGACCACGGCCCAGAGATAGGTGCGAGACAGCAGGACTTCGTCGGGGCGCCGCCAGGTCTCCAGTAGACGCAAAAGCGCTACCCACAGGGCAGCAGCGGCAGCGACCTCCAACCCCTGAGGGTTCACCGCACCGGTGAAGTACACGATCATTGGGCTGGCGAGGAATAGGAGAGCAACCGGCATCCACCGTGCCCGAGTTGCCGCCAAAGCTGCCTGCGCCGCCAAGGCCAAGAAGATGGAACCGACCAAGGCGCTCGCGATTCGCATCGCGTAGACGCTCGCATTCCCGTCGAAGATCAAACTCGGCCATCCGACGAGATAGTAGTAGACGGGGTTGTACGCACCGACCCAGGTATTGAACCACGTTGTGCCTTCATCGCCCAGTTCGACACCGCAGTTGGCGGGGGTCTCCGAATGGAACGCGAAACACAGGATCGAGGGGTTGTACTCGTACCCCTCTGGCAGTTCCACAACAATGTGGCGGATTCCGAGAACTTCGTTGCCGATAACCTGACCGCGCAGCTGAGCAATCGCTTTGGTGGCGTGAGCATTTTCGTCAGGCACGGAGAAGACAGGTCCGGCCAACGCCCACAGGGTCGAGAGGAGCGAGAAAAATATCAACGCTGCCCAGAATATCGAGCCAGAACGTCGCAGTGCCCTGTCGCTGGAGCTTCCTTGGACGGCACGCATGATTCCAGACTCTACTAGGAGAATGTGCCTCAGTTTTTGCCCACCCCAGGGGGGACGTTGCCCACCTCCGCGCGGAGACCCTGTGGAAATAGCCGAGAATAGATATATGACCCTCTGTGCATCTCTCCTGACCCACGCGGCGCTGGGATGAGCGGCAGGTTCGCCCGTCTGGTGCAGCAGCTCAGCAAGTATTTCGGTGTCGCTCTCGTCGGACTCATTGTCGACTTCGGCATTCTCACCCTCGTGACCTCCGGTCTGGGCGCCCACTATCTGGTTGGTTCTACCTCGGGTTTTGTCTGTGGACTCCTCGTTACCTATTTCCTGAGCGAGAGATACGTCTTCAGCTCGCCAAAAATTACGTCGCCATGGATTCGATTTGGCGCCTTTGCCCTCATTGGGCTCGTCGGTTTGCTGATTCTGAACCTGCTGATGTGGGGGCTCACCACTGGCCTCGGGCTGTTCTACTTGTTTTCCAAGGTTCTGGCCACGGTAGTGGTGTACCTGTTCAACTTCTTTTCACGTCGTGCACTGTACGGGGCCGCAGACCCGGATGCCGCAGGGGCGTCGACCGCCCGTTAGGCAATCTGGGCGACGGGGTAGTGCCTGCGCGCGAGGGCGACGGCATCTCGCACGCGCCGCGAGGCTTCTCCGGGTGCACCCGAGCGCATCTCGATCGAGAGGGTCCCCGTGTAGCCGGTGTCTGTGAGGGCCGCGGCGGCGAGCGAATGATCGACCACCTGCTCTTCCAGCTCGCCGAGCTGGGGAGCGCTCACGTGAAAATGAGTGAGCATCGAAGCTGACGAGCTGATCGCGTCAGTCAGATTGTCGCCCGCCAGGGTCATCCCAGCCGCATCGAGGTGCAGCCGAAATCCGGGCGTGTCAACCATGGACACCAGTGCGAAACCTTCCGCCGCCGTGTTCACGAAGTTGCAGCCGTACACGGCAGGATTGGGCTCGATGCAGAAGATAGTGCCCGCATCCTCTGCGACTCGACCGAGGTCACGAAAAAAAGGAACGGCGATGTCCATCGCTTGGTGCGACGACATGGAACCCGGCACCACACGATTCTTGGGGGAACCGAATACCAGCGCCCGAACGCCCATCCGCCCGGCAAGGTTTACAAACGACGCCAACCGCTGAAATGTTTCACGGCGAAGGTCGCCGGAATCGAATACCTGAAGGTCGGGTCTCCCGAAAAGCATTGACTGAAACGCCACGATTGAGACGTTCCGGTCTCGCCAGAAGTCGATGTAGCCGTCGAGAGCGGCGCCGGAGACCTCGGTGGGATCAGGAAACACCTTCGTCGGAGCAATCTCCACCTGATGCACATCCAGTTCGCGGAGCAGATCGGCTACTTCCGTTTCCTCCTCAGGCGACCACGCAATGTTTGACACCGCGAGAGTATTCATCACGAGTCCCTCCGTTCCTTCTGAACAAATGCGCTGAGCTCCCGAAGGACATCGTCTCGGCCGTAGCTGTAGGGCCCTGTACCGCCGAGTACTTCCGCGAACTGGGTGTGAACGTCGTAAGAACCCGGCGTCACGCCCGTCGGTGCATTAAAAAATTCACGCCCGAAACAACGCGCGGCGATTTCCGATGTCAGCAGCGGAGCGGTGGTGATGTTCACCAGGGGAAGTTTTGCCTCCACTATCCGGTCCAGATCGTCGGACAGTCGCTCTAGGTTGTAGTACTGGAAGCTGCCAGCGTGGTGAATCTGATCGAGATTGTTGTCGTGCATGAGGTCGTAGATGACGTTCTTTTTGATCCCGGGCCCGAACAGTGCGGGCAACCTGACGATCGAAGTAGCGGCGTGGCGCAGCCTGGCAAATTGTTCGAGCTGCAGCCTGTGCAATCCATACGGGTGCAAGCTGTCCGTGTGGGGCAGAGTGCTCTCATCTACGGATCTGGGGTCGGAATACACATCGACGGTCGAGATGATGACGAGCTCGTCGGTGGTGAACGAGGACAAAACTGCTTCCAGCTGTTCGATGTGGGCCAAATCCGCCGCGGGTTCTTTGTTCGCCCGCCATTTCTCAGCTTTGGCAGCGGAGAAGACTACCCGGGAGAAATGTTGACCGCGCAGCTCGTCGGTATTGGTCGACCGTACGAGCAGATCGAAGTTCCTAGACCGGAGGAGATTGCCGCCTACGAAACCGGAATACCCCACGAGCGCGGTCCGACCAACTTCACTCATCACTTTTCGTCCTTCTCGGGTCGAAGCCGATATCGTCCGAGTGCGGCAGAGAACAGAATCCGCAAGATCCTGGCGTTCCCCCGCACGGGGCTGATTTTCGTTGGCGTCTTCACGCCCTTCGGGTATTCGCGCGTGACCGGTGTTTCGACGGTCTTGAACCGTGCATCTCGGCTGCTTTCGATGGCGAGATGGTAATGCAGTTCGTAGGTCGAGAAGACATCACGAAAGACCGCTACCGTCGGGTCTGCGAGGAGCCGAGCACTGTATCCGCGGAAGCCATTGGTCGTGTCCGTGTGCACACGGCGTGACGCCAGTGAAATGAGCGGCGCGTGAAGCACCTTCAAACCGATGTGGCGACTAAGCGGCGTGTTGATTGCGCGTCCACCCGGAATAAATCGTGAGCCTTGTACGTGGTCGAAGCCCGCCGCGAGCAGACGCCGGAATTCCGGGATGGCCGAGACATCGTCTTTACCATTGCCGTCGATTACGATCACCCCGAGATAACCGCGGTCGACTGCCCAAGAGAACGCCATCCGCATTTGGGCGCTGAGCTTCCCGGCACCGGTCTTGACCAGAAGCGAATTCACCCCCGCCTGCCGCAGGAAATCATGCGAGAGAGAGCCATCGGTGCTGCCCCCGTCCGCCACGATCACATCTACGTCGCTGTGCAGGTCCCGCATGCGGATCAGTTGCTGGCGGACCTTGTCGCCCTCGTTGAGGACGAAGACAACCACACAGTAGTCGTTCGCGCGGGCCGCAAACTCGACAGTCGTGTGCGCGGGAACTTGCCACCCGTCGGAAGAACGCAGCGGTGCGCTGCCGTCAGCTGAGGACATTGCGGCGCTCCAGGTCGGCAAGGCGGGTCTCGCTCTCGATCTCCTCGGCTACAAAGTAGCTCGGCTCCTGGCGGGACTCCGCTAGCGTGCGCCCCACGTATTCAGATTGCACAGCGAGAATTATGCAGATGATGAAGAACATTGCCGACAGTTGAAGTGATGTGGTAGTCCAGCCCTCCGCTACATCCGAGTAGATTGCCCCGACAATGAGCACGTAAATGGCGTACATAAGGTTGAGCAATCCCGCCGCGACGCCGATCGCGGTCACGATGCGCAATGGGTGCGTGGAATAGCTACTCACCATCTCCACGGCTTCGCGGGCGCCCGCCCGAACCGTCCTCTTTCGTGAGGACGCCATGTCTGGCTCATAGGAGAACCCTTCGATGGGAAACCCCACGTGTTGGATGAGGTGGCGAAGGTAGCGGTGATTGCGTGAAGTCGAGGTGAGCGAATTCACCGCCCGGCGGCTGACTCCGGTCAGGTACGTCGCCTGCGGAGAGATCTCAACGCCGAGCGAGCGTCTGTTGTATGCGTAGAAGAGCTTTCTTCCCAACCGTCCGATCACGGTCCCACCCAAACTCACGGTGCTGATCCCCTGGACAATGTCGGCACCTGAGCGCACTCTCGAGACCAGCTCCGGGATCAACTCGATCCGGTCGAAACCCGGGGTGAACACGACGACAACATCACCGATGGCGGAGTCAAGTCCCGCGAAGATAGCGGTGTCCTGCTCGAAACCCCGCGAAAGCCGAAGTATCCGCACGCATGGCACCGATGTCAACGCAGCGCGCAACTCAACCAGCTGATCTGCCGATACGCCGTTGTCGACGAGGAGCAGCTCGTAGTTGGTGTACTTGCCGTCCAGGAGGTGCTGTACCTCCCGAACAAAGCTCGTATTGTCGAAGGGCAAGCCATCCAACACCGCTACTACCGAGACGAAGACATCGGCAAGACGGTCTTTCTGCGAATTATTGTCGGCCATAGGCGACACTCAACTCCTGTAGTACGTCGTAGATATTGTCCAGTTTGCTCCCCATGATGCACGTGTAGTTCGTAATCCCGTGATCACGCAAGAAAAGAATGGGGCGGCTGTCGTCAGAATCGCTTCTGGTTAGTACCGTTTTGACCTCCCAGAGCGAATCCACGTGCTCAAGTCGCTTGAGGCGCGGCATAAACCGTGTCACATCCGCACGCATATTCCCAAACTGGGATTCCTGCGACGAGGCCTTGAGAATGTCTTCCGGGTCATGCGGCCGGCCTTCGCCGTCTCGCCATCGACGATGCGGCGTGTAGCGAACATGCGACAGGGTGTGAAGCCCACGACTCGGGAATGGCATCATCGAGAAGAACGGTCCGTCCATGACGGTCACCGCCACGTGTTTCAGGTCCGCGGGCATCTCCACCAGCGCCATCTCAGTGATTTCGTGTTGGAGGGGCACTTCAGGGAGTCCCGATCTCCGGTGGAGCACATTGATCCCGGAGTAAGTGGCGCTGATCACGGCATCGGCTTCGAGCAGCCCTCGGGATGTCTCGACGGCGACACGTTCGTCGTCCATCCCTGTGACGGTAAGCACCTCGGTCGACGTTGAGATCTCAATCGCCGCAACCTCGGCAATTCGAGCCATCAGGAGGTCGCGAAGGATCCGTGCGTCGAACGCAGGCTCGCGCACGCGAAAAACAGCTTCGACCATGTCGGTATCGAATGAGTGCGACCGGGCGTCGAGCACCCGTTCGGTTGGAGACCCGATCCGCTGGGCGAATAGCTCGAATTGACGAGCGTTTACCTTTGAGAGCCGCTTCGCGATTGCGTACAGGTGTACAAAATCGTCGACCATTGCCTCGGCGAATTCATCCGCGAAGGTCGGCAACTGCAGGTGCGAGCGATAACCGGTCAGAATGCTGCGCGGGTAGTGGTAGCCGTTGTGCACCCGCGCTTGATTGTTCAAGCTGGCACGCTCCATGACGGAAGGCTCGCGTTCGACTACCGTCACGCGGTCGAACCCCAGCGACTCCAGGTGGAGGGCAATCCGAAGCCCATAGAACCCGGCTCCGATCACTACAGCATTTCGAGACGTTGACATAGGGCGCTTCTACTTCGTCAAAATGACGGCATCGCCAACTTGCACCCGTTCGGGATAGTTGGCGAGCACCCACTCATCGATTTCGGGAATCCGGTCCCAGATGGGAATGCCGTCGCTGTTCGCATAGCTGGAACCCGTTGAGTACACAACCAGCTCTGGCGGGTTGGCTTTCAAGTCCGTCAACGCTTCTTCTGTCCACGGGCGCGGATCAACGAACCACGAGACATAGAACCGAGTTGGGTTCTCCCGCTGGCTGAAGTAGTACAGGGATGGCTCAGGCTCCATCACCCAGATCGGGTCGTCAACCTCGCTATTGGCCTGGACATACTCAACCACTGCTCGGTGACTCTCATCCAGCCATGCGTCATCGGGTTGGAGGGGAAAATTCTTCACCGTGCGGGCAGACGCTTGCAGAGCGGTGGTATCGATCGCGAGCCTGGCGACATCGACAGCACCCGCCGGTACGACGGCGAGCAAACCGATAATGGCGGCCGTCCATGCCCGACCCCAGTCCTCAGTCCGAACCCGCTCGATCACCAGTTGCAGCGTGTACGCGGCCGCGAGAAAGATCGGAGGGCCCGCGAGGTACAGGTGACCGTCGTCAGGTCGGCCCACGGAGAATCGCACGTTGATGATGGCGGCCGCCCACAAGACGACGGCGAGTCCCAACCGAACGTCGATTGCACGGTCGCTTCGCCATGATCGGGTGACGAGATCTCCCAGCAGCACGGTCAGAACAGCAAGCACAAGGATAGGGACCCACACGTTGAACCGGTCGTTGGTGATGCCAGACAATGGGAAATCCCAGGTCAGGCCCTGGTAGCGAGGTATCTCCAGGAACGTCGACTGGAGAAAAGAGAGGTAGGCGTTGGGTCGCAGCGCCAGGAAAAGGATGAGCTGAACGATCAGCACTCCGGCGGTAATCGCAAGTCCCGGCAGAAGAACGGTCCACCGACGGGGAAGCCGGAACGCGATATTGCCTGAATCGGACACCGAGGCGAATACGAGCGCGATAGAGATTCCCGCCGCCAGCAACCCGAGCATAGCCCCGACGTCGATTGAGTAGGCCAGTGCGAGGGAGGCCACAACACCGGATCCAGCGAGAAGGATCAGCCGTCGCCCGACAGACACGGTTTTCTCCACTGCTAGCCACAGCAGAACCACAAAGGCGCTGTAGAACAAGCTTTTCGTGTACGTGATGTCGGCGAGGGTGGTCATCGAGAACCAGGCAAGGACGAGCAGGGCGCCGGTCTGCGACCGGACGATCGTGGCAACCGCTGCGAGGAATCCGAAGACCGCAAGGGAACGGAGCAACACACTGATGAGCAGATATGCGCCGGCGTTGGGCTCTCCCCCACCGAACAACACAAAACCCACGATCGGTTTCAGCAGATCTTCGCCGCCCCCGTGCAAAACAAAGGCGTCGACGAAGGGCTCCGCTCCCTCGAATACCGCGCGTGCCGGCGCGAGCTGTTCACCGAAGTGGAAGAAGTCAAAGGAGTTCGCTGCGGCGGGTGCGATAAGTCTGGAGGCCACAACAACCACGGATGTGATGCAGACGGCGGCCACACGAAGCGCCCACGGCCTCCACCGCCCGAGGAAGACGAGAGCGGGATACACCAGCGCTGTGACGACCAGGAAGGTTATGACCTGCAGGAAATTGTTTTCCGGGTTCCACCCGTAGGCCCCGTTATAGACGTTTGATATGTCGAGGGGGTTTTCTGCCCTGGTTTGCACCGATGTGCTGACCGCATATCCAACAATGCCGGCGAACAACAGTGTGACTGCAGACCGCGCAGCGGCGGAAATTCGATCACCGCGTGCGTGACTACTTCCGTCTGCGTGAACAGATGACACAAACCACCCCTACATGTCTTTATTGGGAGAGAACAGCAATAGGCTCCCCGACTGCAACCCCATGGAGGCGCACAGCTGAATCTTAACTCACTTTGCCGACCCGACCTTGCGGCTACCTCTTCCGCAGACGCGACCGGATCTTCCTGACAACAGTCTTCGGCCCGCCATTCTGCAGGTAAAACTTCACCAATCCGAGATCATGGCGCCAACCGCTTCGTTTGATCCGTTGCCGTGGACGCCCACGTCTCGGTGCATCAGACCGAGAGCCGACTGCCCGGTCCGCGGCCGAATGCGGCGAAGCGACGAAGGTTACGAGGGGCTCGAGAACATTGTCCCAGCGGTACTGCTCCCGCACTCGGGCGATGTTCTCGCGAGACTGCCGGATGAAATCTTCGTCGAACAGGATCTTCTCGAGCGCGGCGGTCAGGCCGGCCACGTTGCCGGCCTCCACCGCGATGCCAAGCGACTCCCGTGCAACCAGCTCCGCGAAATGGTCGCCCTCCGTGATCACCATCGGCAGTCCTGCCCAGAGGTAGTCCAGGATGCGAGTGCGGAATGAGAATGTCGTCTCGATATGCGAGAAATGGGTGCTGACCCCGGCGTCGGCTTCCATAAGGTAGTTTTCGCGCTCGGAATAGTCGACCCACGAATCATTGAAAAACACCGAGTTATCCAGCGTTCCCAGCTCGCGCGCGAGTGCTCGCGAATCGGCGACGATCTGCATCTCGGGTACCCCGGGGTGGGGGTGCTTGGTCCCCTGGAAGAACAGCTTCACCTCGGGCCTGCGCTCGGCCAACTCCGCCACTGCGCGAATGAGGGTCTTCGGATCGAACCAGTTATAGAGACCTCCCGACCACAGAAGCACCTTGTCATCCGCTCCGATGCCCGGCCGGACTCCCTTGAGCACAGCCTTCTTGTGCGCCGGGGCCGTGGCGTCGAATCCGAACGGTACGACGCTGATGAGGTCAGTGAGGTCGGGATCCGCAGCGTAGTTCGCCGGGTTGATTCGTCCGAGGGCAGCAAGCTGGCCGAGGTAAAAGTGGCGCTGGCGTTCGGAGGCACACAGGAAGAAATCGCCACGGGCCAACTGTTCGTTGAGTACACCGGTGGCGTCACTCACCTGCTTCTCCCATACCGCTGCGGGAAGCTCTCTCGCCTGCTCGAGCTGCTCGAGGTGCATCGGATCGTAGATATCCACGACGAGAATCTTCTTGGTTGTGCGCAAGACCTCGAACACGCTCATCGCATGGCCCTGGAAGATAATGACGTCGGCATCGCGTTCGAACGGCGCGAATGCCCGGTCGTCGCCGGGCCGGACGTGGACAACGTCGAAAGGAGCGGACACACTCTCCACACCCGTGAGTGACAGAAGCGTTACCGAGCTTTCCGACGCCAGCGCCTGCGCCATGTTCCAGGCCCTAATGGCCGGCCCCGCCATCTTTTTGCCGATTGGGTCGCCCGTGATGATGAGGACGCGCGTCGCGGCCGGGGCTTCGATCACGTCGAATGCCGAGACGATGTTCTCATAGCCCGCGAGGTAGCTCTCGTCCTGGAACGCGGGCATGTCAGTCAACCCGAACAAACGCCACAGGCGGGCATCTGAGACAGTGCGGCTCGACTGAATCTCATCTCTTGACGCCCGGAGGCTGGGGAGGTGCTCCACGAACTGGTCTATCCCGAACACTCCCGTCAGCGCCGCTTTCGCGATCTGCAGGGACTCCTCCCCGTCCCCTCCGGGCTTGCGCAGGTCAAAGGAAGTTGAATCTACGGCTCCCTTTGCCATTCCGCGCCTCACCGCTAGGGCCATTGCCGCGGGCAACGCATCATTCAGGGTGTCAGGCTCAAGGTTTTTGTAGAGGGTGAACAGCGCGTTCCGCTCGAGCAGATAGCTCTCCTTGAACTCGCCGAATGACGTCATCGACGCGTGATGCTTGTGAAAGGCGAGCGAACCCGCCTCGTAGACGTACCGCCACCCCCGGAGGTTCAAGCGCCACCCGAAGTCGACATCCTCGAAGAACATGAAATACCGTTCATCAAACCCGCCGAGTTCTGCAAAGACCTCGCGGCGCACGAACATTGCAGCTCCGGTCCCGAAGAGCACATCGCCGGGCTCCGGCATGCCTGGCTCGAGTTTTTCTGCAGTGAAGGGTTTGTATCCCATACCGAACCAGGTCAGGGCTGAACCGATGTAGTCGACGTTGACGCCGTCCCAGTCCAACACCTTGCTCGCTACGGCGCCCACTCGCGGCGACTCGGCGAATCGGTCAATTGCCGCCGAGATCCATGCCTTGTCGGGTCGGGCGTCGTTGTTCAGGAAAGCAACGAACTCGCCGGATGACTTAGCGACGCCGAGGTTGCACCCGCCCGCGAACCCGAGGTTCTCCTTCGATTGAACGAAAACAATGTCGGGAGCGGCAGCGTTGATGCGTTGCGCGCTGTCGTCTCCTGATGCATTCTCCACGACGACGATCTCCAGCCTCTCCGCAGGCCAATCGAGGGCGCGGAGCTGCTCTATCGCTCCAATCGTGTCTGTCGCGCCGCGGAAATTCACAAGGATGACCGAGACGACACCGGGACGAAGCTGAGGCATTGGGGCCTTTCACGGATTGATAGGAAGGCCCGAGTTTATCAAGTGGATGGAAGCCGATCCTCGAGCGAAGACCGCGGAGCCGCGCGTCGGAGAGTGTTCTTTGGCAAGCGATGTGCTTTTGAACTCGCCGTGTTCTGGGCAATCGCGACAAATCAACGTAGTCTGATCGCATCCGGGGAAGACCTTGCTGCGGCATTCCAGGTTCTTCTGGGGGGAGAAGTACTAGAAACTGTAGCGCGCTGTCGCGCGTGGCGGTCCATGCCGGAGGTCACCATGATTCGCAGTTTGGTTAGAGCGCGGTTTCTCGCAATAACAATGGTTCTCGCACTCGCTGCGGGTGTCGGGGTTACGCAAACGATTGCGGCCGAGCCCGCGTCTGCGGCAGAGGCCAGTGCGTTCAACCCGGGGAACATCATCTCGGACGCCAAGTTTCACGACTCGGCTGCCATGACATCGCAACAAATACAGTCGTTTCTCGAGATTCGGGTTCCCACGTGCGCCCCCGGCGGCAACTGCCTGAAGAATTACCGACAGGACACCTGGACACGGTCGGCGGATGCCCAGTGCCGCGCCTACACCGGAGCTACGCAGGAACGCGCGTCCACGATCATCTCTCGGGTCGCAACTGCATGCGGAATCAATCCGCAGGTACTCCTCGTGCTACTCCAGAAGGAACAGACGCTCGTCACGAGCACGGCGCCTGATGCCTCGAAGTACATCAAAGCCACCGGGTATGCATGCCCGGACACCGCTCCGTGCGACGCCCAATTCTCCGGCTTCTACAACCAGGTCTATAAGGCAGCGTGGCAGTACCGCTACTACGAGAACCACGCCTCGTCGTATCGGTACAAGGCGAACACCGTTGTCAACATTCAGTACAACCCCAACCCGGGGTGCGGCACCCAGCCTGTCTATATCGAAAACCAGGCGACGGCCAACCTGTACATCTACACGCCCTATGTTCCTAACCGCTCCGCCTTGGCTAACCTCTACGGTTCCGGCGACTCGTGCGGCGCCTATGGCAACCGGAATTTCTGGCGAATGTTCAGCGACTGGTTTGGCTCGCCCACCGGTCCGAAGTCGACCCATGGCGCGCTTGACCTCGCCGTCGGTGTCGGCGGGGGTGTCCAGGTTCGGGGGTGGGCTGTTGACCCCTACTCGAAGGATTCGACGTACCTGTGGGTCGAGGTCGACGGCGTGGGCACCTCGATCAGGGCAGACGATCCGCTCAATTGGATCGAAGGCATTTATCCCGGTTACGGTACTAAGCACGGGTACGACGACATAGTGCGGGCCTCCGCCGGACAGCATCGGGTGTGTGTCTATCAAACGAATGGAACGGCAATTGGCTGCTCCACCGTTGCGGTGCCGTCTTCCTCCCGCGGTGTCGGAAACGTCGACACCGCAACCGCCGTTCAGGGCGGCGTGAGACTCACAGGCTGGTCACTCGACAAGACGACTTCAGCGCCCCAGTACATCTGGGTCAACGTCGACGGTCAGGGCGGTGCATACAAGGTGGATGTCGACCTCCCATGGACCGGGGGCGCATACCCCGGCACCGGCAGTCGCCACGGCTTCGACGTGACCGTGAAGGCGTCACCGGGCGCGCACCTCGTATGTGTGTCCGGTTCCGAGGCCCTCCTGGGCTGCAAGACAGTCACCGTTCCCACCAATGAAGCGGGCAGTTTTGAGTCTGCTGTCGGCGTTCTGGGCGGCGTTCAGATCACGGGGTGGAGCCTCGACCAAAGCACATCGGCGTCAACGTACGTCTGGGCGACAGCCGGGGCGACAGGGAAGCCCTTCATCGCGAACGTACCTTCCCAGGCCGCCGCATCGGCATACCCTAATGTGAAAGGACCCCACGGGTTCAGCGGGTTTATTCCTACTGCCCCCGGAGAACAAAAGGTCTGCGTCAACGGCACTTCGGAAGGGCGATCGTACGGCTGTAAGACCGTCGTCGTGCCTAATACCGAAACGGGCCATCTTGACACGGCCACCGGTGTGCTCGGCGGAGTAAATGTCTCCGGATGGGCGCTCGACCAGACCAAATCCACGATGAGTTACGTCTGGTTTTCCATCGATGGCGAGGGCGGGGCACCCCTGAAGGCGAACCTCCCCCTGACCTGGATCGAGGGGCTCTACCCCGGTGCCGGGCCCAATCACGGATTCTCCGGATTCATCCCCACAACCCCGGGCACCCACGAGATCTGCGCCACCGCGACCAAAGAAGGCCAACCCCTCGGATGCATCACCACAACCGTGCCGTATACCGAAACAGGCCATCTTGACACGGCCACCGGTGTGCTCGGCGGAGTAAATGTCTCCGGATGGGCGCTCGACCAGACCAAATCCACGATGAGTTACGTCTGGTTTTCCATCGATGGCGAGGGCGGGGCACCCCTGAAGGCGAACCTCCCCCTGACCTGGATCGAGGGGCTCTACCCCGGTGCCGGGCCCAATCACGGATTCTCCGGATTCATCCCCACAACCCCGGGCACCCACGAGATCTGCGCCACCGCGACCAAAGAAGGAGCGCCGCTCGGCTGCATCACCGCAACCGTGCCCGATCGCTACCCGAACAGCGTCGATTCAGTGACCGGAGTGGCCGGAGGAGTCCGGATCACCGGGTGGGCGGCCCAACGGGACTCAACCGCGACGCTTTACCTGTGGGTTGACATCGACGGTGTTGGCACTGCGGTCGCCGCCAATCGCGCGCTGCCCTGGATCAACGCCTATCTGCCCGGCGTCGGCGACAATCACGGCATCGACACCACCATCCCCACCCCCTCTGGTACTCACCAGGTTTGCATGATGCTGACCGCCGACGGAAGGAGCCTGGGCTGCCGCACTGTGACGGTGCCCTAACCCGCTACGCGAGTCCGGTAGCATCAGAGCCGAACGAGTCACGATCACGATCGTGACCACCAACGTGAGGTAGGACGCGGACTTGGCATCAGCACAACCGGGCGCCGTTGAGCGTGAGTTGCGGGAAGCGCGCATCGAAATCGCCCGGCTTCGGGTGCTGGCCGCTCGGGCCGACGAACGTCTGCGCGAGACAGAATTACTCCTGGCTGCCGAAAAGGCGCAGAATAATCGGTATATCGCTCAGATCGTTGCCCTGCGGAACACTCTGTCGTGGAAAATTACGTTGCCCATCCGGACGCTGCGACGCGGACACCTCCTCATCACGAGGCGTTAGCCGTATGTCTCGACCTAAGACCGTCTTGACGAGCACTGAGCAGCACGTGCGAGTGGAGGGATCTTCCACCCTGGCTGCTTCAGATCGTTACGCCGTCATCGCGAGCTATGGCGCCGTTCCCACGGTTTCGACGTCGCTGGAGAGTATGGTTCAGCGGCTCGAAGAATGCGGATACACGGTGATTGTGTCGCGCGCTTCCGACAATCCTGCGCCGCTGCAGTGGTCGGAAGATTTCACTGGATCTGCCCTCGTGCTGCGCAAGCCGAATATTGGGTACGATTTCGGTTCCTGGGCGGTGGCGCTTAAGCGCTTTCCACAGGTAAGACGAGCACCCTATGTGCTCCTTGTCAACGACAGCCTGGTGGGGCCGTTCGGAAGCCTGCAGACGATGGTCGATGACTTCGAGCAAGCCGGTGCAGATGTGTGGGCTGCAACAAACACAACACAGTTCTTCCCCCACATCCAAAGCTTTTTCATGGGCTTTCGAGCAGGCGCGCTCGACCTGAAGGGCTTGCGTGACTTCTGGTTCAGCCTGCGTGTGGAAACAGACAAGCAGGCCATCATCCACGCTTATGAGCTGGGACTCAGCAGGCTTCTCTTCGGAGAGGCCTTTACTATGACCGCGTGCTTCAAGTCAGAGAGAGTGGTGGACACGGGTCTGAATCCGTCTGTCGTAGGCTGGAAAAGACTGCTCGATCTCGGCTTCCCGTTTGTCAAGCGCGAACTAATCACCAACCCCTCGCTCGCTCCAGACGGGCACCTCATCGTTGAAGACATTCACACCAGGTTCGGCGTCGACCCGAGAACCTGGATCTAACCGCTTAGGAATTTTGCAGAAATATGAGAAGAGTTACCGTAGCGGGAGCAAAGCGACGAGTTGGTCGACAGTTCACCAAAGTGGCGAAGACACTGGGAGCACTTCCCGCTCCCGTCACACCAGAGTCGTTTCCTGCGGGGTTCCATAACTGGGTCCAGCGCAAAACCACGCGTCTGAAGTCCGACTTCCCCGCCCAATGGCGCGCGCAGATTGTGCCGGACGCCGCGGCGCGCCCGGCGGTTGCCGTTGTGATGCACGTCTACTACCTCGATCTGGTGGACGAGATACTCGAGGCGCTGGCTCTCATGCCGGTCGACTTCGACCTCATCGTTACCAACGCCTCCGGCATCCCCCTCGATCTCGCAACGGACTCGCTCCCGAACCTGTCGAGCGTGCGGGTATTCGACATACAGAACCACGGCAGGGACATCCTCCCTCTGGTGTCGCTGGTCAACGCCGACTTGCTCAATCCGTATGATCTGATACTCAAGGTGCACACCAAACGAAGCCACTGGCGAGAGGACCACCCCGACCTGGCGGGTTCCGGCGAAGCATGGCGCGGCGACTTCCTGACCGCGTTGCTGGGGAGCACCCAGAACATCCAGCAGATCATCGGTGCGTTCGCAACCGACCCGACACTCGGTGTGCTCACAGCGGATGGCAATGTGCTTGGCCAGGAGTTCTGGGGCGGTGACCACGCCATCGTCAGTGATCTTCTTCGGCGAGTGCAGCTGCCTCCGGTGCACGAGCAGCTGCGGTTCGCGTCCGGCTCGATGTACTGGGCTCGCGGCTTCGTGTTGCAAGGCCTGCGCGCACTTGACCTGTCCCCCGAGGATTTCGAGGCGGAGCATGGTCAGGTGGATGGCACCTGCGCGCACGCAGTCGAGCGAATTATTGGGATTCTTACGGACGAAGCAGGTTACGATACTCGCGAGATGTCCGCCGCGACCCTCGAGACGATTGACACTGATGCCTGGCACCGCTTCGACGCCAGCTGGGTGAAGTTCCCTCGTGCTCGCGTTCTCCCGTTCTACCTGCCGCAGTTCCATCGCTTCCCGGAAAACGATTCCTGGTGGGGCAAGGGCTTTACCGAATGGTCGAATGTAGCTGCGGGTGTGCCGGTATATAAAGGCCACAACCAGCCGCTGCTACCTGCCGATCTGGGCTTCTACGATCTCACCCAGGACAGCGTCCGGGAGCAGCAGCGCGAGCTCGCTTCTGAGTCGGGCATCGAGGGCTTTATGTACTACTACTACTGGTTCGCCGGCAAGAAGCTGATGAACCTTCCGATCGAAGCTCTCGCGGCAAGTCAGTCTGAAACGCCATTCTGCATCATGTGGGCCAATGAGAATTTCACCCGGCGTTGGGACGGCGGCGAAAAGAACATCCTCATCGGTCAGGACTACGAGCATGTTCCCGCAACCCAGTTCATTCACGACGTGATGCCGCTTCTGACCGACGCCCGATACATTCGCATCGATGGCAAGCCCGTATTAGCCGTGTACCGGATCACCCAGATACCGAACTACGCCGAGGTGCTTGAATACTGGAAGCAAGCCGCACTGGATGCGGGTCTGGAAGGCCTCCACCTCGTTACGGTTGATGTCGGTGCGACCATGCAAGGTGTTGAGGGAACTCCCGCCGACTTCGGCTTTGATGCGAGCCTCGGGTTCGCCCCGCACAACATGAAATGGTCTTCACAAGATCGTGGCGGGCTTGAGATGGACCCGCGCTTCGAAGGCAACATCATGAACTACGGAGTGATGGCCGAGCACGCAGAAAACGACCTCCTCGACCCCGTGCCGACGTGGAAGTACCCCGGGGTGATGGTCAACTTCGACAACACGGCGCGGCGCCAGTGGATGCCCGATATCTGGTACGGATCGAACCCGTACACTTTCCGCCGGTGGCTGGACGCGAGTCTTTCGGCGGTGGCCGACCGGGATTTCGACAGGCGCGTAGTATTTATCAACGCGTGGAACGAGTGGGCCGAAAGTGCCGTACTCGAGCCGTCGCAGCGTTATGGTCACACCTATTTGCTCGCAGTCCGCGATGCCCTCTACCGTTGAGCGCCGCTTTCGGAACCGCACAGGAAAGGCTCTCTACACTGTGACTACAAAATCACCTGCCGCCGCGCATTCACCGGAAACTGACGAGAAGGCGCGGTACGAGGAACTGGCGACCGGCGTCCGAGGTGACGGACCGCGCGGCACGGTGGTGTTCGTGGTCTCCACTTCAGACCTCACTGAGGGCAAGGGTGATCTGTATGTCGCCATGGGACTGGGCAAGTATCTGAATCGACTGGGCTGGGGTGTGCAGACGTGGCCAATGGGGTCATGGGGACAAGAGCTCCCCGAGCGAACAAGCGTGGTCATCACGATGGTCGACGCCTTCATTCCTGGGTTCGTTCCGCCCGGCGCAGTGCGCATTGCGTGGGTTCGGAACTGGACGGATAATTGGGCAGCACTCCCCTACCTCCGCAGTTTCGATGAAATCTGGACATCCTCCACGCCCTCCCGCGAAGTACTCCAGAAGAACTTCGACGGGACGATTCGGATCGTGCCCATCGCCGGTGACCACGAGTTGTTTTATCCGGCAGAGACCGCCTCGGACCTGGCAATCGTGACCACCGCGAATGGGTGGGGCTCCGATCGCGAACTGAGTTCCGCCGTTGATGCCCTTGCCCCGGGACGGAACGTCGACTGGTACGGATCAGTCTCCGCGGCGACATCCCCCCGGAACGTCCGGCACCATGGACCCGAGGACTACTTCACGCTGTCCTCGATATACAACCGTGCCCAACTTGTGCTTGACGACTTAATCCCAGCGGCGAAAGCGTACGGAAATCACAACAGTCGGTTGTTTGAATCTTTGCTCTCCGGTGCTTTGACGTTGGTCAACACCGCAGATGGGTTGGAGGAACTCGGGCTCGCCGACGTTCCCGTTTACTCCCACGCTGACGAGCTGGAGCCGTTGGTCGAGTCTCTCCTTGCAGACGACACCCGCCGACAGGAACTCGCCGCACGGCTGCGAGCGGTGGTGCTGGAACGTCACACGTTCGAGGTACGCGCGAACGAGCTCAGTCCCGCGCTCGAGGCACTCGTCGAGCAACACCGCACACGATCCGAGCGAGACCCAATTCTGGAGTGGTCCGCGGGTGAGCGCGCGCTCTTGATCGGCACGCAGGTCCAGCGCGATACAGAGACCAGGCGCGCCGACGGCCTCACCCGCGAACTTGCGCTGAGCCAGCGCGAGCTTGCGCTCAGTCGGCGCGAACTGGTCGCGCTGCGTCAGGAACTTTCTAAATCAGAAGCGCGTATTGTCGAGCGCGACGAACGCATCACGGAAATACTCTCCACGACGAGCTTCCAAATTGCCGTGGGCATCCAGAAGCTTGCGAGCGCACCCCGGAGCCTGCGCAACCGACTCAAGGGATAGAGTCCTTTTTCTGCTGCTCGATGTCGGGCTGAGCGCGGCCTCCTCAATACCCCGACCTATAATCGTCTTGGCCTTGTACCGGAATGAAGTGATATCGATGACTGAGCGCGAACGTCTACAAATGCTCGCCGAGCAACCCATGACGGTGACAACGTCATACTCGAACACGCTGGAGAGTACCCGAGCATCGCTCGCGCACATTTTCCAGCAGCGCGAAATGCTGGCGCTCCTCGTCAGACGTGACATCAAAGCGCGATACAAGGACAGTGCGCTTGGTCTCGTGTGGGCGTTGATCAGGCCGTTGACGCAGCTGATGATCTACTACATAGTCATCGGAAAGTTTCTGGGAGCAGAACGCGGTATCCCCGACTTCGCGATCTACGTCTTCACAGGCCTCACCGCCTACGGACTCTTCCAGGAGATTGTTGGCGGAGGAACCGCGTCTATCGTAGGAAACAGCGGGCTGATCAAAAAGATTTACCTGCCTCGCGAAGTTTTCCCTCTGGCCAGCGTCGGTTCCGCATTGTTCAACTTCTGCATCCAGCTCGGCATCCTCTTGATCGCCACCATAGTCGTGGGCAGCGTCCCTTGGTCGCTCGATCTTTTCTACTTCATCCCGTCGGTGATTATCCTCGTCGTGTTCGGAACCGCCTTCGGTCTGTTGCTTGGTGCCGCGAACGTTTACCTGCGCGATATCCAGTACCTGGTAGAGGTCGGGCTTCTTCTTATGCTCTGGGCGTCTCCCATCGTCTACTCGTGGGAGATGGTCCGCGGCATCGTCGGCCACGGCCTCCTGCTGACTATCTACACCGACAACCCCATCACCCTCGCGGTACTCGGGTTCCAACGTGCTTTCTGGACCGCAGGCCACGACACCGTTGCATACCCCGAATTTCTTTTGGTCCGTATGTGCATTGCAATCGTCGTCGGCGTCATCATGCTGTTCGCTTTCCAGCGCGTGTTCGCCAAGCTGCAGGGCAACTTCGCGCAACAGCTCTAGCGCTCGACCTATTTTCCGAGAATGCACCAAGGAGTTCGTATTTTGCGCAAGGCAACTGAGGATGTAGTCCGTCCGGAGATCGTGCGGATCAGCAACGTATCAAAGCGTTTCGTGATGAGGAAAGACAACTCGCTCAAGGAGCGACTGGTAACGATGGGGCGCATGGGCCGCCGTCACCGCGAGGACTTCTGGGCCCTCAAGGACCTCGATATCTCGATTGAAGCGGGCACCACGGTTGGCCTGATTGGCCACAACGGGTCGGGCAAGAGCACACTGCTTAAAATTATCGGTGGAATCATCGACCCCACCTCGGGCGCTGTGGAACGCAGGGGCCGCATCGCTGCGCTTCTGGAGCTTGGTGCTGGGTTCCATCCCGACCTCACAGGCCGTGAGAATGTGTACCTCAACGCTTCGATCCTCGGGCTGAGCCGCGCGACGACAGAGGAGCGCTTTCAGGACATCCTCGACTTCGCTAGCATTGGCGACTTCATCGACACCCAGGTGAAGTTCTACTCCTCGGGAATGTATGTGCGGTTGGCGTTTGCGGTTGCGGTGCACACCGATCCCGACTTACTCCTCGTTGACGAGGTTCTGGCGGTCGGTGACGAAGCTTTCCAGCGCAAGTGCCTGGACAAGATCCGTGCATTCCAGAAGGAAGGTCGCACGATCATTTTGGTGACCCACGCCCTCGGTCAGGTCACGGAACTTTGCAGTCGCGCAATCCTGCTCAACAAGGGCCAGGTCGAGTACGACGGCGATCCGCGAAAGGCAGTATCCGCCTTCAGGGACATCCTTGAAGACCGACGGTTGTCGGACGTGGCCGCTGTTCAAGCGCACTCCAGCAAGCCGTCAATCCCGAGTGGACAGGTGTTGGGGGCAACCGTGCACTCCGTAGACCTGCAGGTACGGGACGGAGTCCACCCGGGCGATGATCTTCAGATCGACATCCGTCTGGAACACCCCGAGGGATTGACCGAGTGGGTCTGTGCGATCCAGATCGACAACGCCATGGGCCAGGTTGTTTATGGCACAACAACCAAGCGCCTGGGCATCGAGCTGCCTGTACTCTCCGGAGAACTCGACGTGCAATTCATCCTGCGCGATGTCCCATTCGGAGCGGGAAAGTACTTCGTGAACGTGTCCCTGATGGACATGGAGGGTATCCACCTGCACGACCTTCCGCAGGCGTGCTCCTTCGACGTTCCTGACTACCCGCTGGCAGTCGGGACAGTGCACGCTCGTCCTGAGTTCAGTTTCTCCGCCTAAAAGCCCAGCACGGCAACGCAGGACTCGCTCAGCACGGCGCTAGGGCAATGCTGCGGAGTCCGGGGCTAAAAACCCTTGAGGTAGGCGTAAAACTCACTCTTGGTGTCGTGCTGATAGAAGAACTGATTGGTTTCGTGCATAACGAAGTCGATGTCGACGGGGAGTTTGGCGAGTGTGTAGCCTTTCTGCACCGCGAAGTGGCTCAGCCAGATGTCGTCCAGAAGCCCGAACCGGTCCGGAATCTGAGTGAAGAAATCGGAGTCGAGGAACAGGGCGCTGTCCGCAACCATGCCACCCGGCCCGATGTGTCCGATAGAGTCGCCGACCTGGGCCTCCGTGCGCTCCCAGTAGACATCCGTCATCCTCCACGCCCACCACGCAGTAAGGGTGCGGCGCTTGCAGGAGGCAATGGCTACGCTCACGAAATCGTTGCGAACGTCCTGATCATCGTCCAGCACGATCACGGGAGGCGCATCCAGTGTGCGCGCCAGCTTGCGAACCCAGTAGAAGCGCGCGATTGAGCCGAGGTTGTACGGGGATTTGACGAGGTTCACTTCGCGAAGCCCGCCGTTGGCTCGGTAAGACTCAATCGCTTTCTCGTAGATTCCGTGGTTGGCGCGATTGTTATTCCACAGGAAGAGTCGCACGCCACCAGGGAAGTCCTGCGCGTCCATCATGGCTAAAACATCGGCTACGCGGGTAGGCCGGTTCCATAAGCACATCGCAACCAGCCCTTCACCTCCGGTCACCGGGCCGAAGCTGTACCGCTTCGACGGGAACAATCCGGTAAGGAGCCAACGACGGACTGCCCTTCGCATAAACAGCCGAAAATTCCGCTTGATTGTCGCGCGCAAGAAATTGCCTTCCTCAACCGCCGGCTAGCGTTAGTTCGCGCCAGGAGCGCGACGTGGGGCTAGTGGACGGCAGTGCCTCACGGAATGATGGTGTGCTCGGGAGAGTAGCCCAGCACACGTTCCGCCTTTGCTATGTCAGCACAACTGTAGCTGGTCGCCGCCGGTACCACCTCGTAGACGGGTGGGGTCGCGCGCGCGATCCACCGCACGAGGTCGGCGTTGCTTACTGCCACGCCACTTCCGATGTTCACAACCTCGAACCGGGAAAGTCCGGCTGTGAGCGCTAGCTCGCACGCCTGCACCACATCATCGACATGAACGTAGTCCCGCAGAAAGGTGTCGAGCCCGTTGAGCATCACTGGCGCCGCCTCACTCGATGTTCTCAGCCGTTCGACGAGGGAAGTCGAGAACCCGTCACCCCAGACATTGAACACACGAAGCACGACCACGTCGGGAGTATCGGAGCGGCGAGAGGCGTTTTCCAGCCCCTCTTCCGCTGCCAGCTTGGTGCGCGCGTAAGTCGTTGTGGGGTGAGTGGCGTGTGACTCGGAGACCGGGGCCGACAGCCCGTCTCCGTAGACCGCGGCCGTCGATATAAAGACCAACTTCGCCACCCTGTGCCGCGCCGCAGCCTCGGTTAGCGAGGCGACCGCCTCGACATTGACCTTTTCCGCCAGGTCGGGGTCAGATTCGCACGCGGCGCCGACCAGTGCGGCGAGGTGCACTACGGCGTCGGGACGCATGCGTTGCAGCGCAGCATCCACCTGATCTGTGTCGGTAATGTCGAGTTCGATCTGCTGAAACGAGGCGACTTCGATCGTGTCATCGACGCGATGATATGTCGCGATTACGGTGTGCTCAGGTGAACTGGAGAGCCGACGAACAAGGGTTCTTCCCATTGCGCCGCCAGCGCCGGTCACCAGGATCTTCACTGGTGCCCGGCAATCCCCGCGCTTGCGTGGGAGTCTGTTGTCATTTGGACAGCGAAGCCCATGGCACGCAGCCGGTCGATGGCTTCAGCGTCGGTCAGTGAGTAGGAACGGGTCGCGGCGACCAGCCCCCTCAGCTCCTCCATAAAGCGTGTCGTGTCGAAATCAGACTCGTCGCGCACCACAAAGATCTTGTTGTTCGGAGTGCGGCTGACCCGGTGCGGATCGTAGCTGAGCTCCTCGAACATTTTCTCGCCCGGCCGCAGCCCAACGATGTTGATACCGAGGGTCGGGTCGATCGCATTCACGAGGCTCTGGGCGAGGTCCAGGATTCGCACCGGCTCCCCCATGTCGAGCACAAAGATGTCGCTGCTCTGTCCGGCAAAGGCCGACTGGATGATCAGCTGGCTGGCCTCGTCGATGGTCATAAAGAACCGGGTGATGTCTTTGTGAGTGACGGTGAGGGGCTGTTTCGCGGCGATCTGCTTGCGAAATGTCTGCATCACGCTGCCGTTGCTCTGAATCACGTTGCCGAAGCGCACCGCATTGAATCTCGTCGTCGTGGTGGTCCGCGCGAGCGACTCCATCATCATCTCGCCGAGACGCTTGGTGGCGCCCATAACGTTGACGGGATTCACCGCCTTGTCGGTGGACACCATGATGAAGTGCTCGGTGCCATGCGCGATCGCGAGCTGCATGAGGTTGAGTGTGCCCCAGACGTTGTTGTTGATCGCCTCGATCGGGTTGTCCTGCATCAGCGGAACGTGCTTGTAGGCGGCGGCGTGGAACACGACGTCGGGTGTGTACTGCGCGAACAGCCGGTCCAACAGGGCTTCGTTTTTGACGTCCGCGATGTGGTACTTCAGGTTGTCCTGGCCTGCGAGATCTTCGCGCAGGTAAAAGATCCCGTTCTCCCACCAGTCCACACACACCACTTCGGCGGCACCCATCGCCGCGATCTGGCGAACCAGGCGCGATCCGATGGACCCGGCCGCTCCCGTAACCAAGATGCGTTTGCCCGCGATGAACTCCCTCGACGACAGCAGGTCGTGCTTGACCGGCTCGCGTCCCACCAGGTCGAGCACATCCACGTCGGTGAGGTCGTCGATGTTGACAGTCTCTTTTGTCAGGATCTCGTAGGTGCGCGGGATGACGGCGATATCGACGTTGGCACGGGTGATTGTGCCGAGAAAGTCGCGGATAGTTTTTGCTGCGACCGACGGTATAGCGAAATAGACGAGGTCTACCTTGTACTGGGCGATCACCCGGTTCACGTCGCTGAGCGGTCCGAGCACGTCTGTCTCGGCAGAGAAGTCGTCGAGGAAGCCGACCACGACCGCATCACTTTTGCGGGCAATGTCACGGGCCAGGGCGGTGCCGGCAGTGCCGCGCCCGACGATAAGGATGGTGTTGGTCACGCTCAGCACGTTACAGGCTCTTGGAGCTACGCCACGCAGGCCTGCAGCGACGCCACCCTGACACTGAGCGAAGCGGGACCGCCGAGGAGCACAACCTTTGTGGCACGCATCGACTCGATGCTCTGCAGCACGCCCCGTGGAACGCAGTCGGACGGAACGATGAACAGCGGAGCCTTTTCCTTGCCCGCGAGAGCCGCGCCGGCGAGAGCATCGGGGAAGTTGTACCCCGTTGCGAGGTACACGGTGTCACTCGTGGTGAAGGCGTCACGGTTCACCGAGACAGAGGCTGCAAATCGGTCGGCGCCCCCCAAACGCACCTGGCCGGGCACCACAGCGCCCACCGAGCTCGCAAAGGCGGGCGTGATGGATGCAGGTCCGCCGACGATTTTCACCGTGCGAGTACCGAGCGACGAGAACAGATCGAGCGTGTCGTCGTCTGCGCGCGACGCGCCGCCGTCGACGAGAATCAGCGGAGCCGCCGCCGAACCCGCCGCCGAACCCGCCGAAAGCGCGTCCGCGAAACCGGTACCCGTCGCCAGATAGGCGGTGGCTGCGCCATTGTCACCGAAAACGTAGTCGGCAACGGCGCGCGATGCTTCGAAACGGTCGTCACCCGCAACGCGCACGACTTCCCGCGCCAGTGACTGCAGCTGGCTCACGACCTGCCAGGAGACCGAGTTCTCGCCCCCGACCACAATGATTCGATCCGGCCTGAGCCGCACGAGTTCGGCACGCACGGAGTCGGGGAGGCTGGCACTTGCGGTAAGCAGGAGCGGTCCGTGTGATGCCGTAGCAGCGGGCGCAGCGCTCAGCGCGTCGGGATAGTTGGCTCCAGTGGCAACAAAGACGGTGGTAGCGCCCGAGGGGTATCCGCGCTGGGAAATCCCGTTCGCGACGGCGTACCGGTCTGCACCGGTGATCCGTCCGATCGTCACGGTCCGTCCCCCCACTACCGCCTGCGACGGGTCGGAGGGCTGCGGGGTCGCTGTGGGCGGTGAGGATACGGGAGCAGCCGGGTTACTGGCGTACCCGGCAAAGATCTGCACCCAGTAATTGCCGTCCGCTGAGTAGCCAACTCCGATGCGAGTGAACGATTTCCGCAGGATGTTCTCGCGATGTCCTGTTGACCCCATCCAGCCGCTCATGACGCGCTCCGCGGTGGGGTAACCAGCGGCCACGTTTTCGCCCTGGATGGTCCAGTTGGCGGGAATTCGCGCCGACCGCCACTGCGTGGTGCTGTGCATCATCTGGCGTTGTGATGCCTGGGTGTTTGCCCATTCCTGCGCCGCGGCATCCATCTGAGCGTCCCTAACCAGCGAAGCTGCCCCGACCGCCGCGCGCTCCGAATTGACAAGCGATGCCACTGAGTCCTGCACACTGGCGGCCTGCGCTGGCCACGCCCCGGCGGTGCCGAGTAGCGCCGCGATTACGGCGATTCCGGCGAAGTAACGAACTAAGCGTTTCATGGTTTCCCCCCAGAAAAGTGATGCCCCCCGTTCGAGTGTAGGCCAGGCGTCCTGGAACGGGCGGCGACGGTGCCACAGATGGTGAAGGCAGCAGCCGGTAGGATGATCTCTGATGTCATCGCGCACGCTCAGCTCAGTCGCCGTTGTCACGGTGACCTACAACTCGAGCACCATAATTGCGGAGTTTCTGGCCTCCGTGCGCGATTCCGAGGAGACCCCTCCCCCGGTTTGGGTTATCGACAATGACTCAAGTGACTGGCGCGAGACCGAGGTTATTGCGCTCTCCTTCGGAGCCCACTTTCAGAACCTCGGCGAAAACCGCGGATACGGCGGAGCGGTCAATGCCGCAGTTCACTCGTTGCCCTCTGATATCACTGCGGTCCTGATCTCGAACCCCGACCTGACGGTCGCCACAAGGGCGATCTCCACTCTCGTGGCGGCCCTCGTAGAGGCTCCCACGAGCGCCGCGGCCGGGCCTCGGGTACTGAATCCCGATGGCTCGGTGTACCCGTCCGCACGCAACCAGCCGTCGCTGCGAACCGGTATCGGCCATGCGCTGTTCTCGGGAATCTGGCCGGGCAATCCCTGGTCGCGCACGTACCGGCAGGAGCTGCCCACCTTCGAGTCATCCCGCCGCGAGGTCGGGTGGCTTTCCGGGGCCTGCCTGGCCGTGGATCGCGATGCTTTTTCCGCGGTCGGCGGATTTGACGAGGATTTCTTTATGTACTTCGAGGACGTCGAACTCGGCCGCCGCTTCCTGCACAACGGCTACACCAATCTCTACGTGCCCTCGGCGTCTGTAACCCACCTCGGCGCTCACTCCACGCGATCCAACTCGGCGCAGATGATTACCGCCCACCACGACAGCGCGTACCTGTTCCTGTCGAAGAGATACAGCGGACCGCTGTACGCGCCGCTCCGGCTGGCCCTGCGCATTGCCCTGCGGGTGCGCGCCGGCTGGCAGTCCGTCCGCACGCGCTGATCGCTCGGCCCAGCGCGCGCGTCCGGCGGGAGCCAGCTTGCAGCGCGTCCGGCTGGGAGCCAGTCTCCCGCCGCGCGTCCGCTCAGTAGTCCCGGGTGTACAGCGCCAGTTCGTTCTGAACGGCCGACGAGACCGAATTCACGCCGCCGAGAATAACGATTTTGGCGGGGTTCAGGCGCTTGAGCTCCGTCGCGATCGACGCCGGAATGCTCCCGGGGGTCACCAGTAGGATCGGGGCCCCGTCGCGACCGGCAACCGACGCTCCCGACAGCGCGTCCGGGAAGTTCAGCCCGTTCGTCACGTAGACCACCGCGGCATTGGCCGCGAAGTTCTTTTCCGAAATATCAGCGGATGCCGCGAACCTGTCGGCACCGGCGAGGCGCGTCACCGTGCCCGCCGTGAACACCTTCAGCGCAGCTTGTACCGACTCAGACACGGAATTCACTCCACCCAACACCACGATCCGGCCCGGGTTCAGCCGGTCCAACTCGGTCGCGATCGAGTCGGGTACCGAACCGGGGGTGACCAGCAGGATGGGCGCGCCGTCTTTCGCGGCGACCGGTGCACCGGCCAGCGCGTCCGGGAAGTTCAGGCCGTTGGTCACGTAGACAACCGGCACTCCCGACTCGAAGTTTTTCGCCGAGATGTCCGCGGAGGCAGCAAACCGATCGGCACCAGCCAATCGCGTTACCCCGCCGGTCGTGTAGGTCGCCAGGTGGGTCTGCACGGCCTCAGATACCGAACTCGCGCCTCCCAAAACCACGATCCGGCCGGGGTTCAGCCGGTCCAACTCCGTCGCGATCGACGCGGGGACGCTTCCCGGAGCGACGAGCAAAATTGGTGATCCCGACTGCGCCGCAACGGGTGCGCCGGACAATGCATCGGGGAAGTTGAGGCCACCGGCAACGTAGGCCGTCGCGACCCCCGGGGTAAAGCTTGCCCGCGAGATCGAGGCCGAGGCTTCGAAACGGTCAGCGCCGTCGAGGCGTGGCACCACTTCACTCACGCCCGGAGCGAGGGTAGAGAGGGTGACTGTCACCGTGGCAACACCCGACGCGATGCTTTTCACCGTGACCTTCACGCCGCCCGACTGTGATGTGAGGCTCTGGCCGGTGGTGACGTAGAGGTGCCTGCCCGAGGTGCCCGACAATGTGGGACTGCGAAACACCAGGGACTCGTCGGCGTTGCCGAGTGAGAGCAGCCGGACGCCCCGGTTAAGGTTTTCGTAGAAGCCGGTGGCGTACAGCGCTTTGGCGTCCTGTCCCCCGCCCCCGCGGTAGTCGATGTAGTAGACCTTCCCGGTGAGGGGGTCAGTGGCGGCGATTGCCCGTCGGCCGGAGGTCTGTCCAGTGGAGACCAGCGTCGTCGTGGTGGCCGAACTCGCCTTGCCCGCAGCAAGGCTGAGCTGCTGCATTTCACCCGTTGCCAGCACGCCAAGCCGCTGCTTCTGCGTGACGTTGAGCGCTCCCGCGTTTGCCGCCACCCCCGACATCACGTCGTAGCCATCCCCATACTCCTCGTCGCTGCATCCGTTCGAGTACGAATCCGTCGAGGGGTCGTACAGGCCTTCGGTGATATCCACCGGGCAGAGGTGAGCGTTGGAATGCTGCAGACCGAGGTTGTGGCCCATCTCGTGCGCGACGACGCCGACGTTCTGGGCGAGCGCGTCGGCTGCCGTCGCACGCGAACCCAGGGATTCCGGATCCTGGTAGGACACCCACATCACTCCTCCGTTCACGGTGGAGGTGCCGGAGTGATTTGTTCCCACGGTGCCACGCCCGCCGCCACCGCAGCTGACGGGCGCGAGCACGAGGAGATGCAGCGCCGGGGTGTTCACGTAATCGACGGCGTCGGGGCGGCCGAACTTTCCCGCCGCCTCTTGCCATGCTTCGAGCTGCTGGCCGCACGCGGTCGTACTGACGTACCGCTTGATCGACACAGTGATGTCCACTGCGGTGATCTGACCGTTCGACTGGCTCTTCCAATAGGTCTCTGCGCCGTCCACAATGGCGCGCACGCCCGCGTCATTGACGTAGCTCGTGCTGCCGTTGGAACCCGCAGTGGCGATAACCGCGACCTCCACGGTGTGTGCAGAAGTCGTGAGTCCCGCCGTCGGGAGGTCGAATTGCTCCTGCTGCTCGGCGAGTTCACTCGCCTCTGGCGCGCCCTCGAGCGTGGAGATGTCGACGGTGTCGTCGACGAGAGCCGACGGTGCGATCTCTTCGCCGCGCGCCCACGAGGGGGTCATTCCGGTGGTGTCGTCCGTGGCATCCGTCTCAAAATGAACTGCCGTAGGGACGGTGGATGCTGCGGCGGACAGCACCCCGCTGGGGACCGCAGCGACCAATGCAGAAGCGGCGAGAGCGACAAACAGTCGGCGGCGCCGTGCGCGCGTGTGCAGCATAAAGGTGATTCCCCCAGATTGTCCGCGACAGTGCGGATCGGTGTGACACAACGCGCACCTCGGATGCGCTGGGTCTAATAGTCACACACCCGCTGGGGTCGCAGAACGAACGACGGCCCCGCTCCCCGAAAGGGGGGTGGGGCCGTCGTTGCAGCGAAGCGCTGGGTGTTCTGGTGCGGGTTAGGCCAGCAGCGAGTCGAGGTAGATTCCGTAGCCGCCCTTGCGCAGTGGTGCGGCGAGATCCTGGAGCTGCTCGTCGGTGATCCAGCCGGCACGCCACGCGATTTCCTCGATGCAGCCGATCTTGAAGCCCTGGCGGTCTTCGATCACACGCACATATTCGGATGCCTGCATCATCGACTCGAACGTGCCGGTGTCAAGCCACGCCGTGCCGCGGTCGAGGACCTGCACCTGCAGGTTGCCGGCCTCGAGGTAGCGCTCGTTGATGGTGGAGATCTCGAGTTCACCACGCGCGCTGGGCTCGATCGTTTTGGCGATCTCGACCACGGAGTTGTCGTAGAAGTACAGTCCGGGGACGGCGTAGTTGCTCTTTGGTACGACGGGCTTCTCCTCGATGGAGACGGCCTTGAAGTTGTCGTCGAACTCGACGACACCATAGGAGGTCGGGTTGGCCACGTGGTAGGCGAAAATGAGTCCACCCTCGACGTCGTGGTTGCCGCGGAGCGAAGTGCCGAGGCCTGCGCCGTGGAAGATATTGTCGCCCAGAACCAGAGCGACGCTGTCGTCGCCGATGAACTCCTCGCCGATGATGAAAGCCTGCGCGAGCCCATCCGGGGAGGGCTGCTCTGCGTACTCAATGCGGATACCGAGGGACGAGCCATCGCCGAGGAGGGCGCGGAACTGGCTGTTGTACTCCGGGGTGGTGATGATCAGGATCTCGTTGATCCCGGCCATCATCAACGTCGACAACGGGTAGTAGATCATCGGCTTGTCGTAGATCGGCATCAGCTGCTTCGAGATGCCCTTGGTGATCGGCCACAGCCGGGTACCGGATCCTCCGGCCAAGATGATTCCGCGCATAGTTAGATTCCTTCTTTGTGCAAACGAGGGACAGCCCGAGCCGCGCCAGCATGCTGTCGCACCACTGACTTCGGGGATCTCACGATGAGAGGTTCGCGATTTTGCACCCCCGGAGTCTAGCAATCCACCGGGGACGGGGCCTCCGTCACGCGCCCGCGGGCGTGAAGCTACTTGGTGTACTCGCTCAGCTGCACCTTCACCGTGACGGAAACTGAGTTCGGTCCACCAAGAATCACGATCTCGGACGGGTCGAGCCGATCAAGCTCTGCCCTGACCGACGCTGGGATCGAATGGGGAGTGACGAGGAGAACCGGCGAACCGTCCCGTCCTGCAACGGGAGCGCCCGACAGTGCGTCGGGGAAGGTGAGTCCGTTGGCGACGTAGACGACGGACGCACTCGTGAAGCTCTTGGCCGAGATGGCTGCGGAAGCGGCAAACCGATCGGGTCCATCGAACCGGGTGACCCCGCCGGTCGTGAATCCCGCAACTGCCGCCTGCACCGCGGACGATACCGAATTGATCCCGCCCAGAATGACAATTTTGCCGGGATCGAGCCGTTCCAATTCGGCCAGGGTTACTGCTGGAGCCTCACCGGGCATCACCAACAAGATTGGGGCCTTGTTGATGCCCGCTACGGGCCCACCAGCCAGCGCATCGGGGAAGTTCAGGCCGTTGGTGATGTAGGCCACGTCCACGCCCGGCTCAAAATTTTCGGCCGAGATTGTCGCGGCGGCAGCAAAGCGATCGACGCCAGCCAGACGGGAGACTTCGCCTGTGGTGTAGCGCTGGAGAGTCGACTCCAGTGAAGGAAGAATAGAAGCGGTGCCGCCCAGGATCACGATGCGACCCGGCTTCAGCCGCGTGAGTTCGGTGCCGATCGATGTCGGGATGCCGTCCGAGGTGACTAGAAGAATCGGGGATCCGTCTTTCGCTGCGACTGGTGCGCCGGCGAGGGCATCGGGAAAGTTAAGACCGTTCGCAATATATACGGTCGCCACACCTGCGTCGAAGTTCGCTGCGGAAATCGCTGCGGAGGCGGCAAAGCGGTCTGCGCCCGAGTAACGAGTGACGCCTGTCACCGTTGTGGTGGGGTCGCCAAACCAGGTCGTGTAGATTTCAAAAAAATTGCGATTGCCGTAGCTGGAGCAGTTGTCACCCACGCCACCGGGGTTCGCTAGAGCCGCCGCATTCGGCTGGTAGGGGGTGTAGTAGTACAGCGCTGCCGTGGCGTTGTTGGTGATGAACACCGGGGAGGAACCGCAATTGGGATTCTCTTCCGTCGGGAAATAGAGAATGTTGGAGGTCTTGCCGACCGGGTACCAGGAGAACCCGGGCTGAACGCTGTAACGCTTGTACTGCCAAGCAGCGTGATACACCTGATCGAAGAACTGGGCGGTGCGCGTGCTGCACGGTGCGTTGTCGGGGCAGTTGTATCCAGTGGCTGCCGCGTACTGCCGTGGCGTGGGCGCGGTTGCCTTCACCAAGCTCTGCTCCTTCTGAAGGAGAACCAGCAACACCTTCTGGCTGATGCCACACGCCTCGCCAACCCGCGCGATAATGCGGGCAGCCGACTCGCTTGCCGCACCGGTGTACTGCTGGCACATAGCGTCCGCGGCGAACGTTGCTGAAGCGGCCCGGTAGTCCTTCAGGCAGGTGAACCCGGCGGCGCAGTTCTTCATCTGCGCGTTGAGAAACGCCTGAACCTCGGCTTCGTTCATCGCTGCGCCGTTGTAAAAGTTGTCGTCGCTGATTATTGTGCCCGCATCAAACGTCGTCGCTGCGGCCGCGAAAGGCGCTGTACGAATACCGTCTACGAACTCGACCGATCCGCCGAACGGGTCCTCGTTTGAGGGCGACGACGTCATGTCCGGAACCGGAACGTCCTCCGCCGCGAACGCGGGCGACACTGGACTGGAAGTTACGGTGCCCGAAACGGCTATCGCTATCGCAGCGAGGAAGACGGACAACTTCGTAAGTTTTGGTCGCATTCCTCGATGCTACCGGGCACGAACGATGTGTCTACCTCGGGACGCCGAGCTCGACCGGCGTCCGGGCCCGGTAGAGCGGCCCCGCACGTCAAGCCGGGGGCACCACGGTGTAACGCATCAGCTGCTCGGCGACCGCGGGCTTTACCGAATTCACCCCGCCCAGGATGACGATACTGGCTGGCTTCAGTCGAGTCAGCTCGTCCGCAATCGATACGGGGAGCGAATCCGGCGCCACCAACAAGATGGGCGCGGCATCGCGGCCCGCGACCGGCGCGCCCGACAATGCGTCAGGGAAGTTCGAACCGCTGGTGATGTAGACAACCGGCGCACCGGGGGCGAAGTTTTTGGCAGAAATATCCGCTGATGCGGAGAACCTGTCCGCCCCCGCCAAACGGGTTACGCCGCTGGTGGTGAACTGCCCAAGTTGAGAGTTGACCGCTTCGGACACCGAGTTCACGCCACCGAGAACCACAATCCGACCCGGCTTCAATCTCTTCAACTCTGCCTCGATCGGGGCGGGAACCGCGGACGGGGTCACCAAAAGGATCGGAGACCCGTCCTTCGCCGCGACGGGAGCACCGGCCAAAGCGTCGGGGAAGTTCAATCCGTTCGCCACGTAGACGGTCTCTACACCCGCATCGAAACTTTCCGCCGAGATAGCGGCGGAGGCGGCGAACCGGTCGGCTCCGGCTAAGCGCGTTACCGTGCCGGCCGTGAATGACTTCAACTGGGTTTTCACCGCTTCGGAGACCGAGTTAATACCGCCCAACACGACAATGCGGCCAGGCCTCAGGCGTTCGAGTTCTGCCTTGATCGACGCGGGTATCTCCCCCGCGAGTGTCAGCAGAATGGGAGCCCCCGCCTGCGCTGCGACCGGCGCCCCGGAGAGGGCGTCAGGGAAGTTCAAACCGTTTGCAACATATGCGACGTCGACGCCGGGCTTGAAACTCCGCTGAGAGATGGAAGCAGAGGCATCGAATCGATCCGCTCCAGCAAGACGGGAGACACCGTTGTAAATCACGCCATCGATACCCGTTGTTATTCCAGCTGCCGTAACCCGAACCCCGAACCCCGACTCGATGCCCGTTGCGCCGTCGTAGACCCTTGTGCCAATACTTGTCCCCGAGGAATACGCCTCGAAACCGACGTGGTAGGTTCCCGCAGCGAGCCCGGGAATGGTGTAGCTCCCGTCTTCCGCTGTTTGCGCCGAGTTCTGGGGAATCCATGTCTTGGTGACGCTATCGAACGCGTAAGCCGTGGAGAAGGCCGACAGGCGATCGGCACCCTCGGGAAGCGTCACGGTGCCGCTAATAGAACCACCAACAGCGAGTTGTGCGTCTTTCACTATTGCGGCAGCGCTGGTGACCTTCACCGGCGTGGAGGTCGACTCGAATCGCGCGTTCTCCCAATACTCCGAGACGAAGTTGCGCGACGATAACGAGTACGGGCTCGTGCTGAATTTCACTGTGTAGGAGTCTGCTGGCAGCATCCAATCAAACGTGTAGTAGCCGTTGGAGTCGGTGACGGCCTCATTGAACCCGGCTGGGCGTCCCGCGGAGTCCACGAGCCCAACGGAAACGTCTGCCAGGGGCGCCCCGGTTCCCTCGGCCGTCACCCGGCCAGAAAGTCTGGCACCGGGTGCGAGTACGGCGTCGAAGCTTGTCTTTGTCTCTCCAGCGGAGATGGTGAATGACCGCGCGCTGGCGAGGGTCGACGCGCCGGCCCAGTACTGCGCGACGTACCGGTCCACCACGTTCGGGTGTACCGGCTCAAATTGCAGCTTGTAGGTACCGGCGGCAATACCAGTGAGTTGGTACGGGGCGCCAAATGAGCTGACGTATCCGGAGCGCATCTGGCGCCCCGTGTCGACGTTGATGAGCCTGAGCGAGATCCCGACCTGATCGCTCGGGCCGAACGCGCCGTCCGACGCGGTTATAGTGCCGGTGATAGTGCCGCCGACCGCCAATGTCGCGTTCTTTGCCGCGACGGAAGCAGTCGAGGTGACTGCGAAGAAACTGGCGTTATCAAGCGTCGTGGAGTCGTTCCAGTACTCCGTCGCATATCGGGATTGGTTGTCGGTGAATTCGATCGAGTATTCGCCCGCTGCTACCGAAGACACATCGATCGAGTAGTTGCCCGAGGCGTCCGTGTACACGCTCTCAGCCGCCGTGCGCATGCCTTCACGGTTCAGCAGGGTGACGTACATGTACTGAAGCGGCGCGCCACCCGCAGCGGTCACGGTGCCGGTGACAACGCCGACCGGGGCAGCCGCTGCGGCCGGCGTGACCGGCATCGCTGCGGTCAGGGTGCCGACGACGAGCGCAATGACGGTGACCAGCGCCAGCGCAGGGCGCCGCCACAGCGCATCCGCTGGTTTCGCGAGAGCTTGTGACTGAATCGATCGGAACATGAGTACCGGTTCCCCTCTCCGGGGCTAGCAACTGACGGAACGGGCCGGCCTAGACAACTCGGTCTAATTCGAGGGCGCTTCAGGTTAGCGAACAGCCGCGAGGTTGTCCCCACCCCCAAACGGGGACCTCAGGGGGATGTCGCGGCGCGATGCGACTGGCCTAACGAGGAGTCACTGCCCGACCCGCACTCGAGAATGTGGGTCGGACAGTGACTGGAGATGGCGAGTATCCGCCGGTTACGCCTGGTTTCTATGGAGCCGGAGTGACGATGTAGTCCTGCAATTGCGCGGCAACCGATGGGTTCACCGAGTTCACTCCACCCAGAATCACAATCTTGGCCGGCTTCAGGCGGGTCAGCTCAGCCGCGATTGACGCGGGCAGCGAATTCGGAGCAACCAGCAGAATCGGTGCTGAATCGCGGCCAGCAACCGGTGCGCCCGACAGCGCGTCCGGGAAGTTGAGCCCGTTCGTGATGTACACCACGTCTGCGTTAGCCGCGAAGTTCTTCGCCGAGATATCCGCAGACGCCGAGAACCGGTCCGCACCAGCCAGGCGCGTCACCGCTCCCGCAGTCAAAGCGCCAAGCTGGGTTTTGACTGCCTCAGAAACCGAGTTCACGCCACCCAGAACAACAATTCGTCCCGGCTTCAAACGCTTTAGCTCAGCCTCGATCGTCCCGGGAATCGTGGTCGGGGTGACCAACAGGATGGGCGAGCCAGCCTTAGACGCAACCGGCGCTCCCGCGAGGGCATCCGGGAAGTTCAACCCGTTCGCCACATAGACGGTTGCAATGCCGACAGGCGCGCTGCCAGCCGAGATCGCCGCAGACGCCGCGAACCGGTCGGCGCCCGCTAGACGACTCACCGTGCCCGAAGTGGCGTAAGCGCCAAGCTGCGTCTTCACGGCCTCGGAGACCGAGTTGATGCCGCCGAGAACAATGATTTGTTTCGGCCTAAGCCGCTGCAGCTCGGCCTTGATCGACGGAGGTATCTCACCGGCCAAGGTCAACAGAATTGGCGCACTGGCTCTTGCCGCCGCGGGTGCTCCAGACAGAGCGTCGGGGAAGTTCAGCCCGTTCGCGACGTACGCCACCTCGACACCGGGTATGAAGTTCCGCTTCGAAATCGACGCAGAGGCATCAAAACGGTCGGCGCCATCGAGACGGATGACGTCGCCATCGAGCACGATGTCGACATTCGGTGTGTTGCCGGTGCCTGTGACGGTGACGTTCGTAGCATCCTCGACCGTGTCTGAACCATCAAAGAAGGTGGTACCCAAGCTCGTACCCGACGAATACGCTTCGAAACCGACGCGATAGGTCCCAGCAGCGAGGCCCGGGATCGAGTAGGTGCCATCATCCGCGGTCGTGCTGGCACTCTGTCGAACCCACTTACCGGTGTTGCTGTCGAAGGCATAGGCCGTGGACTCGCCCCGAAACTGCGGGTCAACCACGGCGGACAGATCGACCGTGCCGCTGATCGATCCGCCGAGAACAAGCTGAGCGTTCTTGACGACTGCCGTCGTGCCGGCGACGACAACCGGAGTCGACCTCGACTCAAATTGCTGGTTCTCCCAATACTCCGACACGAACCCGCGCGCTGAGTCTTGAACGTAGGAGGTGTCCGAACCAAACTTCAACGTGTAGGAGTCCGCACGCAGCATCTGCTGGAACGCGTAGTACCCGTTGGCGTCGGTGCGCTCCAACCCGTACCCCATCGACAGTCCGTGTGAGTCCGTGAGGACGACCTCGACACCCTCGATCGGCGCGCCCGTGGTTTCCGACGTCACTCGCCCGGAGAGCATCGCACCCCGCACGAGAGCCGCATTGTGACCCGACTTTGTCTCACCGGCCTTGATGGAAATCGTTTGCGCGGATGCCCAGGTCGTTGCACCGTTCCAGTACTGGCCGGCGGAGGCGGTCGGTTGCCCGCTGAAAACGGGGTTGAAGTAGAGCTTGTAAGAGCCTGACGGGATTCCCCCCAGGTCGAAACTTCCGTTGGAGATATACGCACTGCGCACAACGTCGCCACTTTCGGCAGACAGGAGCAGTACCGATACCTGGCTCAACTGCGATGAATCGGCAGCGCTGGTGACTGTACCCGTAATGTGCGCGCCGGCGACCAGCACAAAGTTCTTCGCGGACACCGAGCTCGTCGACGTGAGCGAGAAGTACGTCGCATCTTCGAAGCTCACGGTGTCATCCCAGTACTCACCAACATACTGGTATGTAAAGTCCGCGGCCCAAAGCGTATAGTTTCCTGCTTCGAGTTGGGCGAGGTCGATGCTGTACTTGCCCGAGGCATCCGTTTGCACTGTCGAAGCGTTGGCGTAGCCCTCGTCCTTGAGCAACATGACAGAGATACTCGAAAGAGGCACCCCACCGGTTCCGGTGACGGTACCCGTGATGACACCAGCGGCTGCGGCACTGGCCGGTGCTCCCTGTGCCGCCACCGTGAACATGGCCGCAACCAAGGCTGCGATGGTGAGAAGCGCGAGCACGGAACGGCGCCAGAGCGCGCTTCCCTTATGCACCGCAGCATGTGTGTGAATCGAACGGGACGTAAGCAACGATTCCCCTCTCCGGGGGCTAGCAAATGGGTCTGCGACGCGGGCTAGACAGATTTGTCCAGTCCGGGCGCCGATTCACATTAGCGAGAAATAGTCACGGTGTCTCCGCCCCCGAACGGGGATTACTCCGGCTTGTTACTGGGCCGGCGTAACGGTGTAGTCCTGCAACTGCGCGGCGACTGCGCGGGCGCGCCCGTCGCCGGACGAGACGCAGCGCCAATCCTGTTGGTCGCTCCAAACACTTTGCCGGAGTCCATCGCGGCCGAGCTGACCCGGTTGAAGCCGGCCAAGATCGTGATCCTGGGTGGTGTGAATTCAGTGAGTCCCGAGTTGCTACCGGGCGCGGACGCCTTGTCTACCTCGAGTTTTCGGGGTTTGCCTACGATTCGGGGATGACGATGAAGTCCTGCAACTGTCCAGCGACCAAAGGGCTTACCGAGTTCACACCGCCCAAGATGACAATCCGGGCCGGTTTCAAGCGGTACAGCTCGTCCGCGATGGACTCGGGCAAGGAGTTGGGAGCCACCAACAAGATCGGAGCTTCTTCGCGACCGGCGACAGGCGCTCCCGACAGGGCATCCGGAAAGTTCAACCCGTTCGTGATGTACACGATCGGCGCATTCGCGGCAAAGTTCTTCGACGAGATATCCGCCGAAGCGGAGAACCGGTCGTCTCCCGCAAGGCGTGTCACTGTGCCGTCGGTGAACGACGCGAGGTTAGTTTTGACCGCCTCGGAGACAGAGTTGACCCCACCGAGCACAACGATCCGGTCAGCGTTGAGCCGCTCCAGTTCGTCCTCGATCTCGGCGGGGATCGATGTCGGGGTCACCAGCAGGATCGGAGAACCATTCTTCGCCGCTGCCGGTGCTCCAGCGAGGGCATCCGGGAAGTTCAATCCGTTGGCCACATAGGCGGTGGCAACTCCGGGGCCGAAGCTCTCGGCGGAAATCGCGGCGGAGGCAGCAAACCGGTCAGCGCCGGCGAGACGGGTCACCGTGCCAGTCGTGTACGCGTCCAGCTGAGTTTCGACTGCTTCGGAAACAGAGTCAATGCCGCCGAGCACAACAACCCGGTCTGGCTTCAATCGTTCGAGTTCAGCCTTGATCGACGCAGGAATCTCGCCGGCCTGAACCAGCAGAATCGGAGCACCAGCCTGAGCTGCCACCGGGGCGCCCGAAAGAGCGTCAGGGAAATTCAGCCCGCTCGCCACGTACGCGACCTGAACACCCGGTGCGAAGCTCTGCTTGGAGATCGACGCAGACGCATCGAAGCGATCCGGACCGTCCAGACGGGTGATGTCGAGTTCCAAAACCATGTCGATGTTCGGCGTGGCCGTGGTACCGACCACCGCGACGTCCGTTGCGTCCGCAACCGTAGCTGCCCCGCCAGAAAAGATGCGACCCAAGCTGCCTAGAGAGGAGTGCGCCTCAAATCCAACACGGTACGTTCCCGGGGCGAGTCCCGTAATCGTGTAGTGGCCGTCAGGCGATGCCTGTACGGAATTCTGCGCCAGCCATTCGCCGACGGCAGCATCGAAGGAGTAGGCGGTGGCGGAGCGCGCGACGGTCGCGCCGGCCAGGGACGACAGATCGACGGTCCCACTGATGGAGCCACCGACAGCAAGCTGAGCGTCCTTTACAACCGCACTCGTACCGGCGATCACAACTGGGGCTGCTTGAGATTCAAACAACGCGTCTTGCCAGTATTCGGTCACGAACGAAGCGGTGGCGCCGGTGGGATTGGCGAAAAACCTCACTTTGTACGCGTCAGCGCGTAGAGATGTGCTGAATGAGTAGTTTCCATTGCTATCAGTGAATACCGTGTTTCCGATGCGCTCGCCCTGCGGATCAGTGAGGCTGACGTAGACACTCGGAATAGGGGCGCCCGTGCCCTCGGCGGTGACCGTGCCGGAGAGGCCACCGCCGGGAACAAGGCCGACGTCGTAACCAGCCTGGATCGATCCTGCGTCGATACTGATCGTCTGGGCGGTCGCCCAAGTGGATGCACCCCGCCAGAACTGGCCCGCGTAGACACTTTCAAGGGACGAGTTAGCCGGAGAAAAATAAAGCTTGTACGATCCCGCGGGTACGGAACGCAGCTCGAATTTGCCGCCGTTCACGGTCGTTGATGCAACTTTTTCGCCCGTCTGCGCTGCCAGAAGGGTCGCAGAGACCCCGTCCACCTGGAGCGACGGTAGTGATCCGGTCACGACACCGCTGAGACGAGCGCTCAGTTCCAACTCCGCGTTTTTTGGGGAAACCTCGCTCGTTCGGGTCAGCCTGAAAAACTGAGCCTGGGACGAGGTGGCGGCGCCATTCCAGTACTCGGTTGCGTACCGCTCAGTTAGGTCGGTGAACGCGAGCGTGTAGTCGAAGGCCTCGACTTGGGAGATATCGATGGAGTACCGGCCCGACGCGTCTGTCCTGGCGGAAGCGAAGTCGGGCGAAGTTCCGGAGCGCTGGAGGTGCACATCAATGCCCTCCAGCGGGGCGCCGCCGGCTCCGGTGACGGTACCAGTCAGAACGCCCGCGGTGGCGGCATTAGCGGGGGCCGAGTCGGTGGCGACGGTGAACATCGCAGCGACAAGTGACGCCGTGGTAAGCAGGACAAGCGCGGACCGGAGCCACAGCGTTCGTCCACGTGCGGCTTCACGCTGTGTGCGAGATGAACGGAACGTAGACATCGATTCCCTCTCCAGGGCTGGCGGACCTGATCTGCGACTCGGCCGAGCGACTTCGTCCGACCCAGACGTGCTTCACATTAGCGATGATTCTTCACTATGTCTGGCCCCCAAAACGGGACAATTACATCCCCGGGTATCGGGTTCGGAGGTACTGCTCCAACTGTGCCTCGACCGCCGGGGTAACGGAGTTGGCTCCGCCGAGGATCACGATGCGCGCGGCCTTCAGGCGCGTGAGCTCGGTCGCCACGGAGGACGGGATGCTATTCGGGGCGACGAGCAGAATCGGCGCCGCATCACGTCCCGCAACAGGAGCACTCGATAGCGCGTCGGGGAAGTTCATACCGCTGGTGATGTACGCGACCGGAACGTTTTCCGCGAAGTTCTTGGCTGAGATGTCCGCCGCGGCAGAGAAGCGATCCGCGCCGGCGAGGCGGGTGACCGTTCCCGTTGAATATGCGTCGAGCTGCGCTTTCACCGCATCGGAAACCGAGTTCACACCCCCAAGCACCACAATGCGTTTCGGCTGTAGACGCTGCAGCTCTGTCGCGATCGACGCCGGAATTGATCCGGGGGTGACGAGTAGAATCGGTGACCCGTCCTTCGCCGCGACCGGCGCACCCGCAAGCGCGTCCGGGAAGTTCAGTCCGCTTGCGACATACGCGGTTTCAACACCGACCTCAAAGCTCTCCGCGGATATCGCCGCCGAGGCTGCGAAGCGGTCGGCGCCTGCGAGACGAGTGACGTCCCCCACCGTGTAAGACCCCAACTGCGTCTTCACCGCCGCGGACACCGAGTTGACTCCACCCAGCACAACTATTTTTCCTGGCCGCAGGCGCTCCAGCTCGGCTTTGATCGAAGCTGGAATGTCGCCCGCGGTCACCAACAGAATCGGTGCACCGGCCCGAGCTGCAACGGGCGCACCCGAGAGCGCGTCGGGAAAGTTCACGCCGCTGGCCACGTAGGCAACATCGATGCCGGGCTCGAAATTCTTGGCCGAGATCGCCGCTGAAGCCTCGAATCTGTCTGCGCCCTGCAGGCGGGTGAGGTATCGCTCGACCACCGCGTCGACACTCGGAGTGTTCGCGGTGCCCGACACCGTGACATCCGCCGCTTCCTCAAGGGTTACGGCGCCGCCGTAGAAACCCGCGCCGAGGCTGACACCGGAGGAATACTCCTCGAATCCGACACGATAGTTTCCTGTAGCGAGCCCGGGGAGCGTGTAGCGGCCATCGCTTCCCGTCTGGTCGAACGCCTGAGGCTGCCACGTGCTTGTCGTGCTGTCGTAGGCGTAGGCGGTGGCGAGAAGGCTGCCCGCTGCTGCGGTTCCGCTGGCGGTCGTAATCGTGCCACTAATCGAGCCGCCGAGGACAAGAGCCGCATCCTTCACGACAGCGCTCGAATCATCGACGACAATCGGTGTCGCCGTCGATTCGAAACGCTTGTTCTCCCAGAACTCCGCTACGTATCCGGCCGACGGGCCTGCTTCGCTTGACGCGAAGAGGAGGGTATAGGTGTCGTGCGCCAGCGCGTGCTGAAGGGAGTAATACCCATTGTTGTCGCTGACCGAGCTGATCCCGGAGACAACCTTCCCGTCGGTGCCGGTGATTTGCACTTTGACGCCGGAAAGTGGGGCGCCCGTTCGCTCATCTGTCACTGTTCCCGACAAGTGGGCTCCGGAGTTGAGTTCGACATCCAGCCCGGACTTCACCTCGCCAGCGCCTACCGTGACGGGGTCAGCCTCGTCCCAGTTGCCTGCATCGTTCCAGTACTCACTTCCGTAGCGTGCGGTGTCGTCTGGATGCGTCGGACGGTAGACGATCTTGTACGCGCCGGCAGCGAGGCCGGCGAATTCGTATGAACCGTTCGAACTGTAGGTGTAGCCAACCTGGTTCCGCGTAGCAAGGTCATACAACTCGGCGCTTACGCCACCGGCGGTCGCCGCGCCACCTTCGCCCGTGACCGTTCCGCCAATGCGTGCGCCTTGCGTGAGGGAGGCGTTCTTCGGCGCAATGGGACTCGCGCCTCCGAGACTGAAGTAGGTTGCGCGGCTTTGGTCGACTGCGTTGTCCCAGTACTCCGAAATGTACCCGGTGTTGTTGTCGCGAAACCCGAGCGTGTAGTCGCCCGACTCGACCTTGCTGATGTCGAGACTGAAGTTGCCCGCCGCGTCCGTTCTGGCGGGCGCCATCAAGAGGTACCCGACGCGTTTGATCAGCGTGACGTAGATTCCCTGAACCGGCGCACCGCCCGTTCCCGTCACAGTGCCCGTCACTGCCCCCACGGGCGCGGCGTTCGCGGGGCTTGTATCGCTGGCGACGGTGAACATTCCTGCGAGGAGGGCGAGAACCGTCAGCAGCACGAGCCAGGTGCGCTGCGGCAGCCCACCGTCCGGCGCCGCGATCGGCTGCGAGTGGAAAGAACGAGATACGGGCACCGGCTCCGCCTTCAGGGGTTGATGAGCGCAGCAGCGCGCCCAAAGCTACGGTAGCGAAAAATCTTCATATTCCGCTTTGTCCAGTCCGGGCGGCGATTCACATTGGCGAGAAATAGTCACGGTGTCTCCGCCCCCGAACGGGGATTACTCCGGCTTGTTACTGGGCCGGCGTAACGGTGTAGTCCTGCAACTGCGCGGCGACTGCGGGACTCACTGAATTCACACCACCCAGGATCACGATCTTGGCCGGCTTCAACCGGGTCAGCTCGGCCGCGATGGACTCCGGCAAAGTGTTTGGAGCGACCAACAGGATTGGCGCTGCGTCACGTCCGGCGACGGGCGCGCCCGAAAGCGCGTCGGGGAAATTCAGCCCATTCGTGATGTACACAACGTCAGCGTTCGGCGCGAAGTTCTTCGCCGAGATGTCCGCAGATGCCGAGAACCTGTCCGCACCAGCCAGGCGCGTCACCCCGCCAACGGTCAGAGCCCCGAGCTTGGACTTGACTGCCTCCGTTACCGAGTTCACGCCACCCAGAACAACAATCCGACCCGGCTTCAAACGCTTCAGCTCAGCCTCAATTGCCCCGGGGATCGCGTCTGGCGTGACCAGGAGAATCGGTGAGCCATCTTTCGCTGCAACCGGCGCTCCGGCGAGCGCGTCTGGGAAGTTCAGCCCGTTCGCGACGTACGCAGTCGCGACTCCGGCCCTGAAACTCTCGGCCGAGATGGCTGCGGATGCCGCGAACCGGTCAGCACCGGCGAGACGCGTGACGGTGCCGGCGGTGTACGCATCCAGCTGGGTTTTGACCGCCTCTGAGACGGAATTAACTCCACCGAGCACCACGATTCTGCCCGGCTTCACACGCCCAAGTTCGGCCTTGATCGAAGCGGGTATTTCCCCCGCTAGCGTCAGCAGAATGGGAGCTCCCGCCTGCGCTGCGACCGGGGCGCCCGAAAGTGCATCTGGGAAGTTCAATCCATTGGCCACGTACGCGACCTCAACACCGGGTTCGAAGCTTCGCCGCGAGATCGACGCGGACGCGTCAAACCGGTCCGCCCCGGCAAGGCGCGAAACGTCGCCAGCCACCGTGATATCGATATGCGGTGTGTCAGCCGTGCCTATCACCTTTACGTCAGAAGCACTCTCGACCGACGAAGCGTCGTCGAAGAATCCCCGACCCAAACTAATTCCGGAGGAGTAGGCCTCGAATCCGATTCGGTAGGTGCCCGCGGCAAGTCCTGGAATCGTGTACTTGCCGCCAGCCGATGTCCGGGAAGAGTTCTGCGCGACCCACCCACCGCTGACACTGTCGAAAGCATATGCGGTGGAGGTGCCATATAGCTTCGAGCCGATAACGGAGGACAAGTCCACTGATCCACTGACAGACCCTCCTACTGCAAGCTGCGTGTTTGCCACAACTGCGTTGCTGCCGGCTACAACCAGAGGCGTCGAACTCGACTCGAACCGCTGATTGTCCCAGTATTCCGATACGAACGAGCCCGACTCGTTGTCCGCGCTCGTACCGAATTTCAAGGTGAAGGTTTGCTGACGTAGCGCCTGTCTGAAGGTGTAGTAGCCGTCTGTGTCGGTTCGCACGCTGCCTGACCCCATGGGAATACCATCGGAATCGATCACGCCAACCGTCACGTTTGGAACGGGAGCGCCGGTTCCTTCGGCCGTCACCCGGCCGGAAAGGTGGGCGCCGGGAATGAGGGTGGCGTTAAAGCCGGACTTCTGTTCACCTTCCAAAACGGTGAACTCAGAAGCGTCTTCCAGCGTGGTCGCCCCACCCCAGTACTGTCCTGCGTAAAAAGTCGACGAGAAGAGCCCCTCGGCTTCGAAGTAAAGCTTGTAGGTGCCAGCACTGGTTCCTGCCAGGTCGTAGCGTCCGTTGTAAGTAGCTCCAATATTTACGCGCGCGCCAGTCTTAGCGTCAATCAAGTGTGCGGTGACGGTGCCCGTTGGTTCAGACCCGATTGCGCCCGTTACTGTGCCGCTTACAAGCGCGGGGCGAGCCAACGTGAAGTTTTTCGCTGTCACTATACTCGTGGAGCTAAGACTGAAGTATGTAGCTTGTTCGTCGTTTAACACTCCAGCCCAGTACTCGCCTATGTACGCGTTGTTCCAGTGGCTTACCCAAAGGGTGTATTCACCGGCGTCAAGCTGAGCGAGATCGATGCTGTATGCCCCGGACGCGCTCGTCAGCACCGTCGGAGCTTTTGCCAGCGCCCCGGGTGTCACCAGCATCACGGAGATACCCGCGAGAGGCGCCCCATTTGTTCCCGTCACGGTGCCTGTGACGACACCTGCGGCGGCGTGAGCGGGTGCAGCGTCGGTAACCGTGAACATCCCGGCGACCAGCGCCACAGCGGCGAGAAGCGCGAAAGCGGAACGGCGCCATGGGGCGCCCCCGGGTTCCCCTCCGCGGTGGGCGTGGACTGATCGGAACGGAAGCATCGATTCCCCTCTCAGGGGACTGGCGAACGGGATCTGCGACTCGACCCAGACGGCGTCGTCCAGCACAGCCGGTGGTTCACATTAGCGACGATTCTTCACGATGTCTCGCCCCCAGAACGGGACGGCCACACCCCTCGGCACCAGATTCTGATGGGCTGCCCCACCTGCAGGATCGGGTACCTCGAAAAATCGTCATATTCCGCGCTCCCCCAGGTGGGTGGTCCCGCAACAGTCGCGGGCGAGCCGGTCCGGGTCCCCGGGTGAACCATCGCGCCGCGTATTCTTAGAGTGCGAACGGGTGAGGGCGAGACGTTGAGAGCTAGACATACATGGAGCAATAAGTGACGACGACCCTGCGAGTGATCGTTGACGAACTACTTTCCTCAGCCACCAATGGTGTCCCCCAATACACGCAGCACCTCACGCAAGCGCTGATCAGCACCGCGCCAGACAACTGCGAAGTGAGCGGTGTCATCGCGTCGTCGTCCGCGGACGAGTACCAGGCCGTCATTGACTCGCTGCCCGGGCTCGCGAGCCTCGCCACCACGGCCCTCGGGCGACGGGAGTTGCAGGCGGCCTGGCAGCTGGGACTATCCAAACTCTCCCGCGGGGGCATGGTGCACGCCCCGAGCCTGCTCGCGCCCCTGTCCCGCCACGACCGGGTACATCACCGCGGCGACCAGACGGTTGTCACGCTGCACAACACCCTCGCGCTCACCCACCCCGAGTCGCTTTCCCCCCGCGAGGTGGCCTGGCAGACCGCGATGCTCAAGCGCGCCCATCGCTTCGCCGATGCCGTGGTGGTGCCGACGCATGCGGTCGCCGCGCAGCTTGACGAAAGAATGAAGTTCAGCGAGCGGATCCGGGTGATCGGGGCCGCCGTCAGCCCGACCCTCCTACTGCCGCCAGACGCCGCCGCGCGCACAGCGGCCCTCGAGCTCCCCGAGCGCTACCTGCTCACGGTCGCCTCCGGGAGCGACACCGCCGGTCTCGCCCACCTGATTCGTGCCCTTGCCAGCGAAGCGGATGCCGGCCTGCCGCTGTTCATCGTGGGCGCAGCAAGCCCGGCGGAGGACGTCGAAATCGCACGGCTCACCGCCGAGGTCGGACTGCCAGACGGACGGGTGCGCTCGGTAGGGCGCCTGGACGAAGAGGACCTCGCCGTGATCCTCGACCGGGCAACCGTGTTCGTCTACCCCTCACTTGCCTCCGGCTTTGGCCTTCCGCTGCTCGAGGCGTTCTTCTTCGGCACCCCGGTGGTGCACTCCGACGATCCCGCGCTCCTCGAGGTCTCTGCGGGAGCAGGGATCGCGGTCTCCCGTGGAGACGGCACCGGCTACCCGGACCGGCTCGCCGAGGCTATCGCGGCCGTGCTCGGCGACCCCCAGTTGAGCCAGCGCCTGCGCTATGCCGGGCTTGACCGCTCGGGGGCGTACACCTGGCGATCCGCAGCCCAGCAGGTCTGGCAGCTGCACGCAGACCTGTAGCGGGCGCCGCTCGATCGGCCGGCCTCGCCTGCTCCGCCGACCTCGTCTCGTCCGGCGGCCTCGCCTACTCGGGCGGGATCGATGAAGCGATGGTGGATGCCACGAGCGCATGGATCACGTCGAAGTCCGGGTACACCGTCTCCACCACCTCGGGCACGAGCTCGAGTGTCGTGATGGGCAGCCCGCGGGCCTTCGTCGCGAGGTCCATCAGGGTCGGCACCATCGCGCCGGGCACGTCGGTGCTGACCACCTGCACACCGGCCTCGGCGATGCCCTGGAATTTCGTCAGCACGTTACTCGGCTGGAACTGCGTGATGATGGCCTGCTGCACCTGGCGCTGCCGCTCCATCCGGTCGTAGTCCGTCGTTTCGTAGCGCGACCGGGCGTACCACAGCGCGGTACCGCCATCCATGTGCTGCTCCCCCGGCTGCAGGGTGAACAGCGGTTCGGTCGCCTCGATCGCGGCGATGTTGATCTCGCGGGGTACGTCGATGGTGACGCCGCCGAGGGAATCCACCAACTCGGCGAATCCCTGCATGTCGATGACCACGGAGTACTGGAGAGTGAGCCCGGTGACGCCAGCGACGGCATCCCGCGTCGCCTCAATTCCCGGGGTGCTGCCCTCGGCCACCGCGTTGGGATACAGCTCCGGGTGTTCCTCACCGTACGTGTACAGGTAGTTAATGAGGCAGTCATCGCCGCAGTCGTACCCGTCGGGGAACGGGCCCCACAACGGCGAGCCCTCGGAGAAGATCGCTCGCTCGAAGTTGCGCGGAATACCGATCATCGTTGCCGCGCCGCTGTCGGCGTTGACGCTGACCACCGAAATACTGTCGGGGCGCATGCCGGTGCGGTCGGGGCCGGCGTCGCCGCCGAGAAGCAGGATGTTGTACTGGCCGTCGACCGGTTCCTCATAGTCGCCGCTGGCGAAAAGTTCCGTAATGGTCGAGCGGGTCACCCCGGTCACCATCGCCCCGTAGCCGGCAGCCCCCGCCGTACAGACAAGCGCGGCCACGGCAAATGCCGCGATAATCGGCCGCGCCCGAGGACCCGTGCGCACCAGTCGGCTCAGGCGCAACGTGTCGACGGTAAGCACAACCCACAGCACGGCATAGATCACAAGCGCGATCTGCAGCACCGTGAGCGCGACAACGTTCGTTGCAACGCCGTAAACCACCCGCGGGAAGAAGAGATACACCACGATCGCGATGATCGAAAGCGCCCACAGCACGAACGTCAGGCGCACGCCGAACCGCCCGAGGCCCCGGTTACCGGCGAGAAGCTGAGCCGAGCCGGGGATCAGCAGGTTCAACACCACCAGCCACCACGCACGCTTCGTCATCGTGCCCTGCGACGACACGTCCGGGTACCGCACCGGGCGGGAGACGCTCATGGTGCTCACGACGGCGAGGTATGCGCGGTTGATTCGAAGGTGGATGTCGCGATGCTGGCCTTCAGCGCGGTGTTCTTCTCTTCCACGAGCTCCTCTAGGGACTCCGCAAACGTGGTCAACTGAGCTGCGAGCGCAGCATCCCCCACGGACAAAATCCGAACGGCGAGGATTCCCGCGTTGCGAGCACCACCGATGGACACCGTCGCGACGGGCACGCCCGCGGGCATCTGCACGATCGACAGCAGCGAATCCAGGCCGTCGAGACGGGCGAGCGGCACCGGTACGCCGACGACGGGAAGAGTGGTCACCGCCGCCAGCATGCCGGGCAGGTGCGCCGCCCCGCCCGCTCCGGCGATGATGACGCCGATGCCACGGGACGCGGCTGCGCGCCCGAACGCGATCATCTTGTCGGGCGTGCGGTGCGCGGACAACACCTCAACCTCGAACTCGACGCCGAACTCTGCCAGGGCGGACGCTGCGGCGCTCATCACCGGCCAATCGGAGTCAGAACCCATCACAACGGCCACGCGGGGGGAAGACATGATCCCCATCGTAAACGGCGCGCGCACTACCCCGACGCCGCTTTCCCCGGCGGGTCACACGGATCTGTCGAGCAGGTGTTGCGTATCCGGGTTTATTCGAAGAAGGCGGCGGCGGCGCGAGCCTGGTAGACCACCTCGTCGAGGTCGTTGCCGATCGCGGTGACGTGACCAACCTTGCGTCCGGGCCGCGAGTCTTTGCCGTAGGAGTGCATTTTCACCATGGGCTGCTCGGCAAGGGCGAGCGGGTACCGGGTCGGCATGTCTCCGTCGGTCGGTCCGCCGAGGATGTTGACCATCACGCTCCACTCGCGGTGGCTTCCCGTGGCCCCGAGGGGCAGATCGAGCACCGCGCGGAGGTGCTGCTCGAACTGGCTGGTGCGCGAGCCGTCGATGCTCCAGTGGCCGCTGTTGTGCGGGCGCATGGCGAGCTCGTTGATGAGCAGGCGGTTGTCGGATGTCTCGAACAGCTCGACCGCGAGCACCCCAGTGACCCCGAGGCCCTCTGCGACGCTCACCGCGATGTCTGCGGCGACGTCGGAGGTGCGTCCTGCGGCGCCCGGCGCGGGGGCGATGACCTCGGCACACACGCCGCCCCGCTGCACGGTCTCCACGACCGGCCAGAGCCCGATCTCCCCGGAGGGTCTCCTCGCGACCAGCTGCGCGAGTTCGCGGCGGAAGTCGACGAGCTCCTCAACCAGGAGCGCGGTGTGAGTCGCGAACCAGTCATCCACCTCATCGGCTGATCGAACCACCCGCACGCCCTTGCCGTCGTATCCGCCGGTCGGCGTCTTGACGACGGCGGCGCCCTCGTGCGCGTCGAGGAAGCGGGACAACTCGGACGGATTCGTCACGCGCGCCCAGTCGGGAACCGGCAGTCCCAGATCGGCCAGACGCTGTCGCATGACGAGCTTGTCCTGGGCGACGGCGAGCGCCTCCGGGCTCGGATGCACCGCGACTCCCTCGGCCACCAGTGCGGCGAGAACGTGCTGCGGTACATGCTCGTGGTCGAAGGTGACGACGTCGACGCCGCGGGCGAACTCGAGAACCTCGTCCAGGTCGGTGTAGTGGCCTACCCTGCTCGCGGCGATCGCTGCCGAGCTGCCGTCCGTTTCGGCCAGGACCCGCAACTCAATACCGAGGGCCACCGCGGGCGGCACCATCATCCGGGCGAGCTGGCCGCCGCCGATTACACCAACGGTTAGGGTCATCCGCAATTCTCCGCACTCTTGCACGGCGCTGTCACCGAGCCGTTAGATCGGGCGATTAGACTGCCAACCGCCACTCATCCATCTTTCCCTATCGACCAGGCGGTTGCATGCGAAAACTGATTGCCCAACTCGCTCGTTTCGGGGCGGTCGGTGCAGTCGGCTTTGTGGTGGACATCGCGGTGTTTAACCTGCTCCGACTCACCGTGCTCTCGCCTGACGTAGTCGAACACGGACCGCTCTGGGCGAAGGTCGTGTCGACGAGTCTCGCGATCGCGCTGAACTGGATCGGAAACCGCTACTGGACCTTCGGCGCGGAGCGACGCACACGGGCGCTGCGCGAAGGCATCGAGTTCGCCGTGGTGAGCGTGGGCGGAATGCTCATCGGCCTCGCCTGCCTCTGGATTTCGCGCGAGGTGCTCGGCTACACCTCACTGCTGGCTGACAACGTCTCGTCGAACGTGGTGGGCCTGGGCCTCGGCACTGTGTTCCGCTTCGCGCTGTACCGTTACTGGGTCTTCAACCCCGCCCGCACGTCACGGCAGCCCGCGTCTGCGCTGACTTCGGGGTCGGCAACCGGGTCGGGCTCGGGGGCGGGCTCGGGCGCCGGGTCCGGGTCCGGCTCGGCGGCACCGGAACCCTCGGCCTGATCGGCGCAGAACCCGTGCCGCCACGCCCCGGTCGCGACCATGCCTCCGGTCGCGGGTCGCAGGTCGCAGGTCGCAGGTCGCAGGTCGCAGGTCGCGTGATTTTCCCGCCCAGTGGGCAGTTGCCGACCCGACGCCCAAATTCGTCGCGCCCACCGGCCAGCAATCGACCGATTTCTCGCGAAAGTGCGACGCAACTGGCCGGTCGGCGCACTGCTGCGGCCCCAGCCCGATCCCACCACCCGCTAGCGCGAGCCCCAGGCGGTGGTCTCATCCGTCGGTCGCGACGCGTCCTGCTGGCGTCTCGTGGACACCGAATTCTGGTTACTCTCCATCAGGTCGTGCAGAGCGGCCTGAACGAGGTCGGCACTCGGGATGTCGCGGAGCACGACCGGGTGGTCGAGGCCCGTGTTGATCTGTACGTTGCCGCTGCGGAACATACTCTGCATCGCGTGCTTGCGCACGGTGACGTCGTAGCCGCGGCTGTGCAGCAGTTCCTGGCGAGTGCGCACAAACAGGCCCTGCCGCAGCACGATCCGGCGCGTGGTGATCACGTAACGTTTGGCCAGCCAGGCCAAGGTGGGCAGAAGCCAGAGCAGAACCGCCACCACGATGGCTCCGACCACAACGGCCCCGGTCTGCCAATCTTCACGTAACTGGCCGGCGAAGTATGTGCCCAGCCCGGCGGTCGCGATCAGCACAAGCGACGGCCAGAACAGCACGCGCGCGTGTGGCCGGAGGCTTGCGATCACGCGCTCTGCTTCAGGACTGGTGGGCCCGGTCTCGTCTGACATGCTTCATTCATACCGCAGATGGGTCACGTCGCCGGCGGCGACAGCCTGAACCGCGCCATCCGCTGATCGTTTGACCAACAGGCGGCCGGACTGATCGAGGGCAATCGCGACCCCGAACAGCGCCACGCCCCCCGGGAGTTCGACGCGCACCTGCTGTCCGAGGCTGCTGCACTTTTCGCTGACGTCGGCCAGCAGCCCGCTCGCCTCCGCGTCGCCGCCGAAGCGCAGATAATCGTCGTAGAGCACCCGCACGGCCTGAAGGTACGCCGCGAGTACCTGGTCGGCGAGGTCCTCCCCCTCGGGCAATGATCCGTCGTGGTCGTGCAACCCCATCGACGTCGACACCGGCGTCGGCAGCTCGCTGGCGGGAATCGCCAGGTTCACCCCGGAGCCGATCACGACGCCCGCGAGCGACGGCAGCAGCTCAGCCAGCAGCCCGGCCACCTTCTTGCCGTCGATGAGCACGTCGTTCGGCCACTTGAGGGTCACGTTCGCGTGCGGCAGCAGCGCACCCACCGATCGCGTCATCGCCAGCCCCGCCAGCAGCGGCAGCCATCCGAACGCCTCCACCGCCAAGGGCTCACCGGCGCGCAGACGGGGCTTCAGGAGAAGGGATGCCGCGAGGGTCTGCCCGGGAGGTGCGACCCACACCCGCCCGAGCCGGCCCCGACCCGCTGTCTGGCTCAGCGTCGCGACCACCGTGAACTCGGCGGCGTCATCGGCCAACCGAAGCAGGTCATCATTGGTGGATGTCGACTCCGCCTCATACACGAGGGTGGCGAGCGCGGCGCTGCGAAGAAGATCCATGGCTACAGGATGTCACCCGGGCGACGCGCAGCGTTAGCTGGTGGAGGCGACCCGCGCAGCCTGCGCTGCCGCCACCGCGGCCAGGCGCTTGCGCCTCCGGGCCGCGCGGAGCGGCGTACGAGCCCAGATGACCACGGCACGCAACGGGTAGCCGACGGCGTAGGCCAGCGCACCGGTCTTCGTGTGGTCGTAGGGCCCGAGGGCGAGCTTGCGGTCCCAGGCGTGACGTGGCGCTCCGCCGTACCGGGCGCGGAACTGTGGGCGAAGCGGAATCGGCTGTGCGGCGTTCTGCGCCACGAGCTCTTCCATTGCTGTCACCCAGGTTTCGTCGGACTCGGGGTGAAAGTAGTTGTCGTCCAGCCAACTCGGGCGGGGCAGACGCAGGGCACCGCTGGTCAGTTCGCGCGAATGGCCGAGCAGCCCGCTCCCTTCGAAGACCAGGTTGATGAGTTCGGCGCTCGTGCCGAAGTCGTCAAGCGCGAGCACCGGGATGCCCTGCGCCGCAGCCTCGATCGCCGCGGTCGAGCTCACGGTGACCAGTCCCGCCGCCGAATCGAGGTGCTCCTGCATCGACCCTCCCGACACCACCAGGTTGGTCGGCAGCGGGCTTTCCTTTGCCGCTTCGCGCAGCAGTTGGTCGAACGGGTACTTCTCCGCGTGGGTCTGCGCCTCGCCCGGCAGGGCGCGCAACTTGATCACCACCCGCTGGGTCGGTCGCGCACGCGCGGCGGCGATCAGCCAGTTGAGTACAGCGCGACGGTCTTCCTTCTCCCGCGGAACCTTCGCCTGCGCCGCGAACACAATGTCGGTGCGTGCGGGATCCCCCGTGGCCAGAGCTGTGCCGGAGGTGGGCAGGAACGGCAGCGTCGCCAGGGCGAACGACTGGGTCACGTTCATCTTGTGCGCGAGCGCCTGGAACTCGCGGATCTCGCGCTTGCTGTGCAGCAGAAACAGGTCGACCTGGGACCGGAAGTACAGCGCGCGGCCCGTGGCGGGGATCGAAATTCCGGGCAACCCGCTGACGAACACCGGGCGATGAAGCTCGGGGTTCAGCGCGGTCGCAGCGACGATCGTTCGCACCAGCACCCGCACGACAGGCCCGCGCACCGACATCAGCACGATGTCGGGTTTGTCGGCCAGGACGCGCGCCGTGACATCCGCCAGCTCCACAATGGGAACGTCGTCTACGGCCAACGAACTCGACGACAGCGCCGCCTCGAGTTGCGCACCACTCGGCACAACGGGAGTGCCGATGATGACCATCGACTTCTCCCAGTGCGCGGGCATGCGTTCGAGCACGGCGGCGCCCCACTTGACGTACGAGTCCGAGTCGCCGATCGCCAGAACTCTCACTACACCGCCCCTATGCCGCTACGCGACGGAGCTTTGCCAGCGGTGCCAGTTCGCCGGGGAAGACGCGCTTAACGCCGTCGCCGAGAGCCTCTTCCAGGATACGAATGTCGCTGACCAGGTTTTGGAACGCAGCGGGCTCAAGCGAGGCCGAGTGGTCCGAGCCCCACATGGCGCGGTCCAGCGTGAGGTGACGCTCCACGGCGACGGCGCCGAGGGCAACGGCAGCCAGCGAGATCTGAAGTCCATCCTCGTGGCCGGAGTATCCGATCGGCACACCGACGTAGCGGTCGCGCAGGGTCTCGATGGTGCGCAGGTTCGCCTCACGGGGCGGAAGCGGGTAGGTCGAGGTCGCGTGCAGGATGATGAGCTTGTCGGTGCCGATACCGCCGAGGGTCTCGACAGCGGCGTCGATCTCCTCGAGCGTGGACATTCCGGTCGAGAGGATCACCGGCTTGCCGGTCGCCGCAAGGGCGCGCAGCATCGGAATGTCGGTGACGGAAGCCGAAGCAACCTTGTGCGCGACAACTCCGAGGTCCTCGAGGAAGTCGACGGACGGCTCGTCCCACGGGGAGGCGAACCAGTCGAGGCCGCGCAGCGTGGCGTAGTCACCGATCTCCACGTACTGCTCGCGGTTGAACTCAACCCGGTAGCGGTAGTCGAGGTAGGTCATGGTTCCCCAGGGGGTCTCCCGCATGACGGACTTCATGTGCTCAGGCGTGGAGACGTGGGGCGTGCGCTTCTGGAACTTGACCGCCTGCGCGCCAGCGGAGGCCGCGACGTCGATCATCTGCTTGGCAAGGTCGACGTCGCCGTTGTGGTTCAGTCCGATCTCGGCAATAACGTAAACCGGCTGTCCGGTTCCGAGTGGCTTGCCGCCGATTTCAACGACCATGGTTGCTCCTTTTTAACTGCGGGACGTGTGGTGAATGGGTGCTGTGGATAAAGGGGGTGCTGTGGATGAGAGGGGTGCTGTGGGCGAGGCGGATGCCGCGGTCGCCAGCAGCGGCGCGATCGCATTCGCGAGCCCCAGCTCCTCCGGAGTGTCGATTTCGATGGAGGAGAGCTCGCCGACTTCAGCGATGCCGACCCGGCCGAAAAAACGGAACCCGGCGGCCCGGAAACCGGCGGTGCGCATCACGTAGAACGCTCCGGTTTCACGGAAATGCGGTTCCCGGTCCTGGCGGCGCGGGCGAAACGACGCGTCGTGGTTAACGCCGGCGGCACCGTCGGGGCCGAGCTGCCACAGAAAGGCGTAGGTCTCCACCGCGGAGAACACGACGTCTTCTGTGCCCTCGAGAACGCGCGCGATGGCGGCGTCAAGAACCACCGGATCGATAAAGGGGGATGTCGGCTGGATGAAGACCAGCACCTCGGGAACCTGTTCGCCATCCCGGTCGATCGTCTCGAGCACATCCAGGAGCGCGGACTCGCTCGTGGCCGTGTCGCCGGCCAGCTCATCGGGACGGGCGCGCACCTCTGCCCCGCTGGTGCGGGCGGCCATCGCGATCTCGGCGTCGTCTGTGCTGACAACGACCCGGTCGATAAGGCGGGCGGAGAGGGCGGATGCCACGGCGCGACTCACCAGCGGAATCCCCGCCACGGGAGCCAGGTTTTTGCCTACGATCCCTTTGGATCCCCCGCGGGCCGGCACAATTGCGAGGACACTCACGGGTTCCTCCTGAACTGTGTGATGGCGATAGGCGATCTAGCGACGGTAGAAGCGCAAAACATACGAATGCTTTACAACCGGTGAACGGAAGGCGCCCCAGAGGTGGCCAGTGGATTACCTGCAACGGCCCAGCCCGTCTTTTGTGCGACCCCGAGAGGCGGGAGCGCAGCCCGGGCTCGGTAGAGTGAACCGATGAATGCCGACGATCGCCCCACCCCGGACCTCTCTACTACCGCGGGCAAGCTCGCCGACCTCAAGGTGCGCTATCACGAAGCGGTGACCGCGAGCGGCGAGACCGCGATCGAGAAGCAGCACGCGAAGGGCAAAAAGACCGCACGCGAGCGGATCGAGCAGTTGCTCGACCACGGCTCGTTCGTCGAGCTCGACGAGTTCGTGCGTCACCGCACCCATGCCTTCGGCATGGAGAAGAAGCGGCCGTACGGCGACGCCGTCGTCACCGGAACCGGGACGATTCACGGCCGCCAGGTGGCCGTCTACGCGCAGGACTTCACCATCTTCGGCGGCTCGCTCGGCGAGGTCGCGGGCGAGAAGATCATCAAGGTGATGGACCTGGCACTGAAAACTGGTGTGCCCATCATCGGCATGCTCGACTCGGGCGGCGCGCGCATCCAGGAGGGCGTGGTTGCCCTCGGCAAGTACGGCGAGATCTTCAAGCGCAACACCCTTGCCTCGGGGGTCATCCCCCAAATCTCGATCATCATGGGCCCGGCCGCGGGAGGCGCGGTGTACTCCCCCGCTCTCACCGACTTCGTGATCATGGTCGACAAGACCAGCCAGATGTTTGTCACCGGCCCCGATGTGATCAAGACCGTGACCGGCGAGGATGTCGGCATGGAAGAGCTGGGTGGGGCGCTCACCCACAACAAGATCTCCGGGGTCTCGCACTATCTCGCGAGCGACGAGGATGACGCGCTGGACTACGCCCGCGCGCTGCTCAGCTTCCTGCCCGACAATAATCTCGCCGAGCTGCCCGAGTACGAGAGCAGCGTCGAACTCGAGATCACCGACGAAGACCGCCGCTTGAACACAATCATTCCCGACTCCCCTAACCAGCCCTATGACATGAAGACGGTCATCGAGCACATTGTTGACCACGGCGACTTCCTCGAGACGCAGCCGCTCTTCGCGCCGAACATCGTCGTCGGTTTCGGCCGGGTGGAGGGGCGCCCGGTGGGAATCGTGGCCAACCAGCCGAACGCCATGGCCGGCACATTGAACATTGAGGCGGGCGAAAAGGCTTCCCGCTTTGTGCGCTTCTGCGACGCCTTCTCGATTCCCATTCTGACGCTGGTGGATGTTCCGGGATACCTGCCGGGCACGGATCAGGAATGGACCGGCGTCATCCGCCGCGGCGCGAAACTGCTCTACGCCTACGCCGAAGCGACCGTGCCGCTGGTCACCGTCATCACCCGCAAGGCGTACGGCGGGGCGTACATCGTGATGGGATCGAAGCAACTCGGTGCCGATCTCAACTACGCCTGGCCTACGGCAGAAATAGCCGTGATGGGTGGCCAGGGCGCGGTCAACATCCTCTACCGCAACGAGATCCGGGCAGCGGAGGCAGCGGGAGAAGACGTGGCTGCGGTGCGCACCAAGCTCGCCAACGAGTACACCTACAACGTGGCATCCCCCTTCCTCGCCGCCGAACGCGGAGAACTAGACGGCGTGATCGAGCCGGCCGCGACCCGGGTGGCCGTGGTGAAAGCGCTACGCGCACTCAAGACGAAGCGAGCAACGCTGCCCCCGAAGAAGCACGGGAACATTCCGCTGTGAGCCAGCCAACGGAGAGCACCGCCGGCAGCGCGGCCCAGCACGGCAGCGCGGCCCAGCACGGCAGCGCGGCCCAGCACGGCAGCGCGGCCCAGGACGGCAGCGCAGGCGGCCAGGCGCCGGACGGGCCACGAATCGACATTGTGGGCGGTAACCCGACTCCCACCGAGGTCGCCGCGGTCACCGCGGTGCTCGCCGGCGTTCTCGAGGAGCTCAGCGGGCACGTGCAGCAAGACCTGCGCCGACCGCAGTCGGCGTGGAGGCGCGCCCAGCGTCCGATGCGGTCGCCGCTGCATCCCGGCGCGGGGGTCTGGCGGGGCTTCTCCGGCTGATTCTGCTGGTTTGGGGGACACGACCCCAAAGCCACGCACTCGGTCGCTCGAGCAATGTGCTCCGCCCACGCCGCAAATCGACCCCGAAATCTGAAAAAAAGCTTCGAGAAACCGGACGTTCTTCCCCCGCTGAGCGCCGCGGGGGTCCCCCAAATTCACGGTATGTACCCCAGTTTTGTCCCGGGGCTGGGGACGCCGACATCCCGAACCCCCATTTCACGCCTGAATGGAGTGCTGAGCGCTCCGGCGGCCGTACCCCAGGGGTCCCCCTAAATGACGACTTGGTTTTTGGGGGTTGCGCGCGCATTATTGATATTGCTAGGTGCGGCTCATTGAGCTTCACCACCAGATCATTGGCCGACTAGGGTAAGCGGGCCAATGACTTGGGGGCGAGTCAGGGCGATATTCGGGTTATCGTTCTGACTCGGGTTTTGTGTAGGGCCGGAGGACTCCTCCGGCCCTACCGCTCGTTAACGGGCTGTGCCGTGCAGCGTTGCGCCGTGCGCAGCCATCCCAGGATGGGCCGTCACATCAGCCAGGCTGTCTGATTGCTCAGGCCGTTACGTCGCGCTTGATCTCCAGCCACAGGTCGACCTCGTCGTCCTCGTCGTCGGAGGCATCCGGACCGAGCGCGCTGTCACTCTCGTCTCCCGTGGTGCGCAGACCGACGACGGTGATGGCCGTGTCCGATCCCTCCGGCACGGTGCGGGCGATGACCTTGTCGGCGGCGGTGCTGGCGAGAGCTGCGGCCAACTGGTTCAACACGCGGTCGAGGGCGTCGTCCGGCATGTCGTCGAGCCCACCCTCGTCGAGCAGGGTGACGGTAGCGCCGCGCCGCCGCGCCGCCATCACCTGGTCGCGGACCGCATCATTGAGCAGCTTGCGCCCGCGGATCTCGTCTCGAATCGCTCCCTCGAGATGCAGGCATTCCTGCCGTTGCGCGTCGCTCAGCCGGCCTTCGGTCTGCTGGATATCACGCAGCATCGACAGGGCCATGGCGCTGGTTTGATCGAGGCGAAACTGCCGTTCGAAAACGTGCGCCTCTTGCGCCGCCTGCCAGTTGGTCGCCTCTCGCTCGGCGAACGCAAAACGCTGGGCGTCCCGCATTGCCTTGGCCATACCGGAGCTGAGGATGTGGGAAACGGCCACCCAGGACACACTGCCCACCACACCGATGCTGACGAGCGCCGTCGGTCCACCCGACCAGACCACGGTCTGGAACACGAGGAAGGCAACACCGACCCAGGCGATTGAGTGGCGGCGGCGAGTGGAGACGATCGTCATCAGCGTGCCGACCGCGGCGATGTGCCAGGTCGCGTACCCGTTCGACACCGACGGATCCAGTTGGCGGGTCACCAGCAACGGGAGCGCAATCGCAACGGCAAGGCAGAATGAGGCCATCCAGAATGGCATCCGGCTGGGACCCCACGGTCCGAGGCTGAGTACGGTGGCGGCAAGGTACAGCGCCATACCCACCACAACCGGTCCGGCGTGCTCGGGCGTGCCCCGGGTCAGCGCATACACCCCGAGCACCAGGTGGTAGCCGGAGAACAGGGCGGCCATGCCCACAATCAGGTACCGCGGGACTCCGATGTTCATGACGTCACCTCCGGCCGGGCACTGTCGGCCTCCGCAGGCACGCCCAGAATCCCTGTCGGCTTCGCAGGCCAGCGGATGGTGACGATCGTCCCTTCGCCCGGCGCCGAATCGATCTCCGCGAGGCCGCCCGCGCCGGCGACACGCTCAATGATGGAGACGCGCACGCCGAGGCGCTCCTGCGGAACGGCGCTAAGCACGAAGCCGGCGCCGTTGTCGCCCACCTCCACCTGGATGCCATCCACTCCAATGCCATAGGCGCTCAGCCAGCGCTGCACGCCCTCGTCCTTGCCCGCGTGCTGCAGGCTGTTGACCATCGCCTGCATCGCGGCGGAATACACGGCTTCCGCGGCCTGCACGGGCATCGAGCGGGGTCCGATGTCGCGCATGCGCAGCTGGAACGGCGGGGTGAGGGTGAGCGCTGCGTCACGGATTCTCGTCGCCACGTCCCGCAGCTTCACCGTCGTGCCGTCCTCGGGCACCACGAGCGCAGCATCGTGCAAGTGTTCGATTGCGTTGCGCGCGTTTCGTGCCGATAGCGCCATCGCCTCCGGGGTAAACGCACGGGCGGCCGTCAGCAGGGTGGTCAGCACGCTGTCATGCACGATGGCATCGACCTCCACCCGCTCTACTTCGGTAGCGTGCTGGCGCACCGCGTGCCCATAGCGCGCGAGAGCTGTTGCCTGCGCCGCGTCGACGGCAGCCGCGGCCTGCCGCAGCATCCGGGCGATAACGATGATCACCGCGCCGAGAATCATGGCGTAGACCACGTCGAACAGGTCGTTCAGCGGATCGACCGACCCACCGGCGGGGGTCAGCCGCACAAAACCGTAGAAGCCCGGAACCAGGAAGAGGTACGCCACCGCAACGCGGGTGCGGAAGGCGATGGCCGCGGTCGCGGTTGCAACGGTGAGAAGCAGGTAGAGCCAGTGGTTGGTACCCGTGACCAGAGCGGGATCGAGCACCGCGAACGGCCAGGTCAGCAGCGCGGCGGCGTAGACGATGGATACGAGCCCCTGCGACGAGCGCACAAAACGATCGGCCAGCGACGCGACCATCGCGACGATGAGGGTGGCGAAAACGGTGATGGTGGCGACCGCAACCCACACCGGTTGCGCCTGATGAATCTGTCCGAGTAACACGGGCACCGTCTGGGCGCCGAAAACGATGCCGAACACCGCGACCGACCGCGAGATGACCGTCTCAACCTGCTTCAGGCTGATGGGGTTTCGCGGGGGTTTGACCTGCGGGACGCTACGGAGACCCGGAGCGTTAGTGTCCATCTCCGCCATCCGGATCCAGTCCGGGGAGGATTCCATCTTCGACGGCGCGACGCAACAGGTCGACCTTGGTCGGCGCGGGGCGGCCCACCTCGACGTACTTCACCCGGATGCGGTCCAGGTACTCACGCGCGGTCGAGTACCCGATGCCCAGCTGCTGCGCGGCAAGCTTCAGCGGCAACCCGGAGGCGTAAAGGTGCAAAATTTCTCGTTCGCGGCGGCCCAGCTGTGCCTTCGCGAAGTCGCGGTCGGCGTCGATCGCTGACGCCCACTCGAGGTTGTTGAGTACTTCGCCGCGCGCGACGGACGCTGCAGCAGCAATCACCGTTCGGGTGGCCGAGGACTTCGGGATAACGCCGGCCGCACCCGCGGCGAGGGCTTCGCGCACGCTGGCGACACGATCGGCAATGCTGTGCACCAGTACGGCGGACCCGGTGGCCTGCACCCGCTTGACGTTGTCGGTCACGGTGGAGCCGTCACCGAGCGAGAGGTCGAGCACAACGACATCCACCTCACGCCCATCAAGGCCGTCGACCAGTTCTTGCACGGTGGCGGCTGCGAGAACGAACTGGTAGCCGCCCTCGGTGAATGCGGTCTTCAGCCCGAGTCGCACGGACTCATGGTCGTCTACGACGGCGACACGGATTGCCTCCGACTGCGGGGCGTCTAGCGTGCCCCCCGGTACTGCGTCAGCCACAATCATTCCTGTCTCCCCGGGCGATTTCGCTCGAATCTGCCCCTATCGTACCGGTCGCCCTACGCGGGTAAGTGTTCCGACCGCCTCAACGTGGTGGGTGTTGGGGAAAAGGTCGAAGGCCCGCAACCCCGTGAGCGAGTAGCCGTGCTCCGAAAAGAAGGCGACATCGCGCGCAAACGCTACCGGGTCGCAGGCCACGTAAACGAGCTGGGCCGGCTGCAACGCTGCGAGAGAATCGACCACGGCGCGTCCGGCACCGGCGCGTGGCGGGTCCAAAATGACCGTGGCGGCGCGCAGTCTGGCGCGTTCTGTGGGACTGGCGGATGTCGACAGTGCATGGATCCACCGCTCAACCCTGGCCGTCACGGCTGAGGCACCGACCCAGTCGGAGAGGTTCGCGCCCGCGTGCTCGGTCGCGGCAGCATCGGATTCCACCGTGGTGATGCGCACGGTGCTTCCGAATCTGTCGCCCACCGCCGCCGCCAGCAGACCCACTCCGCCGTAGAGGTCGAGGTTGTCGGCCTTCGGGTCGAACAGGGCGTCGTCGATGGCGGACTGCACCGCCTCGGTCAGCGTCGCGGCCGCTGCGGAATGCACCTGCCAGAATCCGCCGTCGTTCAGCTCAAATTCCCGGGTGCCCACGGTCTCGCGGATCACGATCGGCTTCTGCTTGCCGATGATCAGGCGTGCACCACCGCCGGAGGTCTCGAGCACCTCGATGCTCTCCTCCCCCACGAACCGGTCGTGCAGGGGAGCCGCGTGCGCCACAACGGGCGTCGCCAGCGGAAGGTCGTCGACCTCGATGACCCGGTGCGAACGCGCGGCGTAAGGCCCGGGCCGGCCGGTTTCGTCGACGTGCAGCTTGAGCCGAGTGCGCCACCCGGTGCCGTCGGCGTTGCCCGGTAACGCCTCGACGGCGACATCCACCTCGACGCCTGCCATCCGCTTCAGCGAATCGACCAGCACCTGCCGCTTCAGTTCGCGCTGGTGACCGATCTCAATGTGACCGAATTCTGCGCCACCCGCGCGGTCGGCCGGCGCGCGGTCAACGCTCGCGGCGCCCCAGATGTGCGCCTGGCGGTGCTCGCTCGGGGTAATCACCCGCACGGTATCGGCCCGCCAGAAGGACTTCTTCGAGTCCTCCGTTATCTCGGCGAGAACGCGTTCGCCGGGGATCGCGTCGCTGACGAAAATCACCCGTCCGTCGTGCCTGGCCACGGAGATTCCCCCGTGAGCAACGTTGGTAACCTCGAGTTCGAGCTGTTGTCCTTGCATTTCACCCATCCCCCGAGCATAGGGAGTCCGCGTGCGGTTGTACCTCGCATCCACCTCACCGGCACGTCTTGCCACCCTGCGCGCGGCGGGGATCGAACCGATTCTGCTGCCGTCCTTTGTTGATGAGGATGCCGCTGTCGCCGACGCGATCGCGGCGGGACTCGGGTCACTCCCCGACGGAACCCTGACCGGACCGGAAATGGTTCTGCTCCTCGCCCGAGCCAAGGCGGAGGCCGTCGTGGGGCGGCTCGTCGACGGTGAACCCATCGACGGGATCATCCTCGGCGGCGATTCCGCCTTCGAGCTCGACGGGGTCATCTCGGGCAAGCCGCACCTGCCCGCCGTGGCGCGCGAGCGGTGGCTGCTGCAGCGCGGCCGCGAGGGCCTGCTGCACTCGGGCCACTGGACCATCGACCACCGCGGCGGGGTTGCCGCGCGGGGAGTTGCGACGCCCGGGGGTGCCGCGGCCGGAGAAGGCACCGGCTTGCTGAGTTCCGGACCCGCCGGACCCGTCCCTGTTGCCGCGGGCGTCGGCGACGTCTCGACGACGTCGGTGCGGTTCGCGGATAACATCACCGACGCCGAAATCGATGCGTACATCGCGACCGGCGAGCCGCTCGAAGTCGCCGGCGCCTTCACTATCGACGGCCTCGGCGCCGCGTTCATCAGCGAGGTGCGGGGAGATCCGCACGCCGTTGTCGGGCTGTCGCTGGCGCAGCTGCGGCAGCTTCTGCTGCAGTTCGATGTCAGCTGGCCAACCCTCTGGAACCGCTCGGCGTGACCGCCCGGCAACCGCCGCGGCGCGCTCTCTTCGTGCGGAGAAGTGCCTGCGCTTGTCGATACTGCGCAGGGATCATCCGTAATTCTTAGAGAGTGTCGCCAAATTGAAGGGGACCTTAGACCCATAAGCTAAGGAACTATGGCTCGCATCGAGAAGGTCCTGATCGCCAACCGAGGCGAGATCGCTGTGCGGGTTATTCGCGCTGCCCGAGACGCGGGCATTGCCTCAGTCGCCGTCTACGCCGATCAGGACAGGGACGCGCAGCACGTCAAGCTGGCCGACGAGGCCTACGCGCTCGACGGCTCCACCAGCGCGACGACGTACCTGGTGATCGACAAGATCCTCTCCGTTGCCCGGCGCTCCGGCGCGGACGCGATCCACCCCGGCTACGGATTTCTCGCGGAGAACGCAGACTTCGCCCGCGCGGTCATCGGCGCCGGCCTTATCTGGATTGGCCCGTCGGCGGACGCGATCGAGAAGCTCGGCGACAAGGTCTCCGCACGCCACATCGCCGAGAAGGTCGGCGCGCCGCTTGCCCCCGGCACGCTCAACCCCGTGTCCGGAGCGGACGAGGTACTCGAGTTTGTCGACTTGCACGGCCTCCCGGTCGCCATCAAGGCTGCCTTCGGCGGCGGCGGTCGTGGCCTCAAGGTTGCGCGTACGCGTGAAGAAATCCCGGAGCTGTTCGAGTCGGCAACCCGCGAGGCCATCGCGGCGTTCGGACGCGGCGAGTGTTTCGTCGAGAAGTACCTCGACCAGCCGCGCCACGTCGAGACGCAGTGCCTCGCCGACGCTGCCGGCAATGTGGTCGTCATCTCCACGCGCGATTGCTCGCTGCAGCGTCGCCACCAGAAGCTTGTGGAGGAGGCACCGGCGCCGTTCCTCTCCGACGAGCAGAACGCCGCCCTGTACTCCTCGTCCAAGGCGATCCTCCGCGAGGTCGGCTACGTTGGCGCCGGCACCTGCGAATTCCTCGTCGCCAAGGACGGCACCATCTCCTTCCTGGAGGTGAACACCCGCCTCCAGGTCGAGCACCCCGTTTCGGAGGAGGTCACGGGCATCGACCTCGTGCGCGAGCAGTTCCGTCTCGCCGAGGGTGGACTGCTGGAGTACGGCGATCCGGTGCCCCGCGGCCACTCGTTCGAATTCCGCATCAACGGCGAAGACCCCGGTCACGGCTTTATGCCGGCACCCGGTCCGGTTCACGTTATGCGCGTCCCCGGCGGACCCGGCGTGCGCGTGGACAGCGGCGTGGTCGGCGGCGACGTCATCAGCGGCGCCTTCGACTCCCTCCTCGCCAAGCTCATCGTCACCGGTTCCAGTCGCCAGGACGCTCTCGAGCGCGCGCGCCGCGCCCTCGACGAGTTCGAGGTGACGGGCCTGCCCACCGTCCTCCCCTTCCACCGCGCGATCGTGCGCGACCCGGCCTTCACCACCGAGCCCTTCTCGATCTACACCCGCTGGATCGAAACCGAGTTCGTGAACGAGCTCGAGCCCTGGAGCGGCGAGCTCGAGGACTCCCCGGCCCCGGCCCCCCGCCACGATGTCGTGGTGGAAGTGGATGGGAAGCGCATTGCTGTCTCGCTCCCGACCACGCTGCTGCCAGCATCCACCCGCCTCACGACCCCCGCACCCAAGCGCCACGCGAGCGGCACTGTCAGCGCGGTCACCGGAGATTCAGTCAAGGCCCCGATGCAGTCGACCGTCGTGAAGCTGCAGGTCGCTGACGGGGATCACGTCGTCAAGGGTGACCTGATGCTGGTGCTCGAGGCCATGAAAATGGAGCAGCCGATCACCGCCCACAAGGACGGCACCGTCGGCGGCCTGAACGCGGAGGTCGGTCGCACGGTCTCCTCCGGGCACCTGCTCCTGTCGATCGCGAGCTAAGCAGGCAGCTTCGACGCCGGCTGGCAGCCTCTACACGGTCGGGCGCTACACGGTCGGGCGCTACACGGTCGGGCGCTACACGGTCGGGCGCTTTACGGTCGGGCGCTTTACGGTCGGGCACTTTCACTCGCCGGTCGACCCGACATATCGTGACACTTCACCGCCCGCGAGTTATCGCGGACGATGCTGGCGCCGAAGTGTCAGGATTCGTCGCATCTCGAGCAAAAGTTCCGACGAATTGAGACACGTCGCGACCGAGATATGACCAAACGAGACACCTCGATCCAGGCGTTTCGACATAACGCGACACTTCAGATTGCCGGTAGCGACCAATCGCGACACTTCGGGAAAGCCACGCTGAGTGCTTCTCCCCAGCGACCAAACGTAACGCCTCAGACTTCGGAGGCTGCGACCAAACCTGACACCTCAGGCCTAGCCGCCGAGCCACCGAGTGGCCAGTGGCCAGTGGTCGGGCTCATCGAGGCGCAGACGGAAGGTCGCGCGAACGGACGCGCGGACGGTCGCGCGAGCAGACGGGCGGACGGTCGCGCGAGCGGACGCGCGTGCGCGTTGACGCACGGACGCGCGTCCAGGCCTATGCCGCGCGGCGCGCGGGCCAACGCGCTGACCCAGAACAGCCCTAGTCGACGATGTGCATCGCGCGCGCGGCATCCGTGATACTGCCGGTGAGCGAGGGGTACACCGAGAAGGCGCGGGCGAGCTGGTCGACGTTGAGGCGGTGCTCCACGGCGAGCGCGATCGGCAGGATCAGCTCAGACGCCCGCGGCGCCACAATGACGCCGCCGATGACGGTGCCACTGCCCGTGCGCGCAAAGAGCTTCACGAAACCGTCCTTGACGCCCATCATCTTGGCTCGGGGGTTCTGCGACAGCGGAAGCTTGTAGATCACGCCCTGGGCGATGCCGTCCTCGATCTGCTTTTGCGTCCAGCCGACCGTCGCGATTTCCGGGCTGGTGAAAATGTTGGATGTCACGTTGCGCAGCTCCGTCGGATTCACCGCATCGCCCATCGCGTGGAGCATGGCGGTGCGACCCTGCATCGAGGCGACCGAGGCAAGCGGAAGGAAGTCGCTGCAATCGCCCGCGGCATAGATCGACGGAACGGAGGTCCGGGCGACGCGGTTCACGCGGATGTGGCCGCCGTCGGTGAGCTGCACTCCCGCTTCTTCGATGCCCATTCCCGCCGTGTTCGGGATAGCGCCGACAGCGATGAGGCAGTGCGAGCCATCCACCGTCCGCCCATCCGCGAGGGTTGCCCGCACGCCATCAGCGGTGCGAACGACTGAGTCGGCGCGACTCTTGGAGAGCACGGTCATGCCGTTGCGGGTGAAGACGTCTTCGATGACCATGGCGGCGTCGGCGTCGGATCCCGGCAAAACCTGGTCGCGGCTCGAGATCAGGGTGACCTTCGAACCGAGCGCGGTGTACGCGGACGCGAACTCGGCCCCGGTGACACCAGAGCCCACCACGATGAGGTGTTCCGGAGCTTCGGTGAGGGTGTAGAGCTGGGTCCAGGTGAAGATGCGTTCGCCGTCGGGCACGGCGGTGGGGAGGATTCGAGGGCTAGCACCCATCGACAGGACGATCGTGTCGGCATCGATTTCGTCGAAGTCGGTGCCCTTCGGGCCGCGGGCGGTCGAAACGATGACCCTTTGGGCTCCGTCGAGACGGCCGTGGCCCTGGATGATGCGCACACCCGACTTCATCAGCTGGGCCTTCATGTCCTCCGACTGCTGGCGGGCGAGACGCAGCAGGCGCGCATTCACGGCGGAGAAGTTGACGGTCACCTCGGGACGCACCGGGCGGCCGGAGTCGGACCGGCTGAAGAACTGCACACCGAGGTCGGCCGCTTCGCCGATGGATTTTGTGGCCTCGGCCGTCGCGATGAGGGTCTTCGACGGCACCACATCGGTGAGCACGGCGGATCCGCCCACACCCACCCGTTCGATCAGGGTCACCTCTGCGCCGAGCTGCGCGCCCGTCAGCGCGGCCTCGTACCCACCCGGGCCTCCCCCGATGATCGCTACGCGGTGCTTTCGCTCAAACTGATAGGCCATAACAGACATTCTGGTGTGTCGCGAGGAAGGGTCAAAACTGAGGCAAGTGCCGAAAGTCCCGGAACAGCGCATCTGCGAGGTGCGCAACCCGGCGGGAGCGGGCGACACGTCCCGCTCAGGGCCCCTACGCCGAGTCGATCGCGCATTCCGCCGACGACCCCAGCAGTTCGCAATAGAGTGGTCGGATGTCCACATCATCACTTGCGCACCCCCTCGATGACCCCGCCGCCGATCCCTTCGCTATCGCCGCCCAGGCTGCTGCGGATATCGCCGAAAAAACGGGGGTCGAGCACCACGACATCGCCCTCACGCTGGGCAGCGGGTGGGCCAAGGCCGCCGACCTGATCGGGGAGACCACCGCGACCATCCCGGCCACCGAGGTCACCGGGTTCAGCAAGCCCGCCCTCGAGGGTCACGTCGGCACGCTTCGGTCAGTGCTGCTTCCGAACGGCAAGCGTGCGTTGATAATCGGAGCGCGTACCCATTACTACGAAAACCACGGCGTGCGACGGGTGGTGCACAGTGTGCGCACGGCGGCGGCAACCGGCGCAAAGGTGATGATCCTCACCAATGGGGCCGGAGGAATCCGCGAGAGCTGGACCCCGGGCACCCCGGTGCTGATCAGCGACCACATCAACCTCACCGCCGATTCGCCGCTCGAGGGTGCAACCTTCATCGACCTGACAGATCTGTACTCGCAGCGACTGCGCGACCTCGCGCGCACTCTTGAGCCCGACCTCGACGAGGGCGTCTACGCGCAGTTCCGCGGACCCCACTACGAGACCCCCGCAGAGGTGCAGATGGCGAAGGCCATCGGCGCTCACATCGTCGGAATGTCCACCGCCCTCGAAGCGATCGCCGCCCGCCAGTCGGGAATGGAGATTCTCGGGATGTCGCTGATCACCAACCTCGCCGCCGGGATCCAGAAGACGCCGCTCAGCCACGAAGAGGTCATGGAGGCCGGCAAAAACGCCGAGGCCACTCTCGGCGCGCTTCTCGCGCGGATTGTCGGCGCGCTGTGAGCGCCGACGACGCCACCACTGGTACCGCGAACACCGACGACGGCACCGCTGGCATCACCAGCGCTGGCGACGCCACCACAGCAACCAGCGCCGCGCTCCTCGACACCGCCAAGGCGTGGCGCGACCAGGACCCCGACGACGAATCGCGCGCCGAGCTCGACTCGCTGATCTCCGCCGCGGAAGCGGGCGATACCGCGGCGACAAACGATCTCGAGTCCCGCTTCTCTGCGCGGCTCGCGTTCGGCACGGCAGGCTTGCGCGGTGAACTCGGCGCCGGCTCCAACCGCATGAACCGAGTTTTGGTGTCGCAGGCAGCCGCCGGATTCGCCCAGTTCCTGCTCACGGAGAACACGTCGGCGGGAACCGCGCTCGGCCAGACCCCCAGCATCGTGATCGGCTACGACGGTCGCAAGAATTCCGAGGTCTTCGCCCGGGACACGGCCGAGATCATGGCCGGTGCGGGAGTCCGCGCCATCCTGCTCCCCCGCCGCCTGCCGACCCCCGTGCTCGCATTCGCCGTGCGCCACCTCGACGTGAGCGCCGGAGTAATGGTCACCGCGAGCCACAACCCGGCCGCAGACAATGGCTACAAGGTGTACCTCGGTGGCCTCGACCACGGCTCCCAGATCGTCTCCCCCGTCGACGGGAAGATCGCCGCGCAGATCGACCGCGTCGCCCTGGGGAGCGTGCTCGACCTGCCGCGCTCGACGGAGTTCGAGACGGCCGGGGAGGACGTTCTCGACGAGTATGTGCGCCTCACGGCCGCGCTCGCTGGCGGCGGGAAGGCACCCGCATCAGAGAACGCGCCCGCATCGGAGAAGGCACCCGCGTTAGAGAACGGGCCCGCATCGGAGAATACGCCGACGTCGGACACGGCACCCGTATCGGTTGTCTACACGGCCATGCACGGGGTGGGTTGGGAGACCGCCCGCCGCGTCTTCGTCGATGCCGGTTTTGGCGAGCCCACCGTGGTGACCGAGCAGATCGAACCGGATGCCGCGTTCCCCACGGTCTCGTTCCCCAACCCGGAGGAACCCGGCGCGCTCGACCTCGCCTTCGCCCGTGCGCGTGAGGTGAACGCGGAACTCATCATCGCGAACGACCCAGACGCCGACCGGCTGGCTATCGCGATCCCGGCCCCCGGCACGGACACCGGCTGGCGCCGCCTCAGCGGCAACGAGGTTGGTTCAATCCTGGGCTGGCGTGCGGCGGAACGACAGCAGGCGTCCGACCTCGGCGGAACGCTCGCCGCGTCCATCGTGTCGAGCCCGGCCCTGCGCGCAATTGCGCGCGAGTACAACCTCGACTACTCGGACACCCTCACCGGGTTCAAGTGGATCTCCCGCGTTGGCGGCCTCGCGTACGGGTACGAGGAGGCGCTCGGCTACCTTGTCGATCCGTCCAAGGTGCGTGACAAGGACGGCATCTCGGCCGCGATCGACTTCCTGACCCTGGTCAGCGAGCTGAAAGCGGCCGGCAAAACCGTCGGCGATCACCTCAATGACTTCGCCGCCAAGTTCGGGGCGTTCTCGTCCTCGCAGATCTCGCTGCGGGTGCAGGACTTGTCCGACATCCCCCGAATCATGGCGAACCTTCGGATGCACCTGCCCGCGAGCGTCGGCAGCATCCGGGTCGACTCGATCGACGACTTCGCGGAGGGGTTCGGCGCCTATCCGCCGGGCGACATCCTCCGGTTCTGGCTTGACGGTGGCGCGCGCATCATCGTGCGTCCGAGCGGCACCGAGCCGAAGCTGAAGGTCTACATCGACGCGTCGTCCAGCCGGATAGGAACCCCGACCGAACGCTACGCCGAAGCAGACGCGGTCGTCGCCGAACTCGACGCGGGTATGCGGGCGCTGATCTCTTAGGGCCCGCATCCCATGCCCAGAAGATGGCGCTGCGGCTCATCCTCCGGGCTGACGCGCGTGTCGCACGCGGCTGCTTCACTGGGGCATGAGCAAAACGCAGCAGAGTCGGGCCATTCCCCTCAGCGCAACGGCGTTGGTGGTCTCGATCGCGTTCACGGTTGCGTTCGTGATGGGCCCGTACAGGTCGGAAGCGACGATCGCGATCCTCGTCGTGGGCTCGGTGATCGCGCCGACATTGATCGTCGCGGCCGCACTGTCCCTGCTGCGTCCGGTGCTCCGGGGCACCGCAGTGGCGCGTGCTGCGCTGCTGTGCACGACGGGGCTCGGCTTCGTCTTCGGCGCGCTGGCCGGGGCGGCATGGTCCGTTGGGTTCGATGAGGCGGATGCCGGGCGAGCCCTCAGCCTCTTCGCCACCCTGAGCATCCCGTTCGCACTGGTGGCCTTGGCGCTGCTGCTCATCGCACTCGCCACCGCGGGCTACCTCATCGGACCGCGCCCCGCCGCGCCGCTGCTGCGGGCACTCGGCTCCACCGGCGCCGCGATTCCCGTGGCCATCACGGCGCTCGTCGGCGGGCTGACCCCGATAATGCAACCGCTCGTTGCCACCGCTGTTCTCGTGCTCGCGGTAGTGCTCCCCCGCGCCGATGAACGTGCGGGGGCGGCACCATCGCCGTCCACGCCGTCAGAGCCGCCACACCGCTCTGAGCATCGGAGCGAGGAGCCTTGGCACCAGCACGAGCACCAGCACCAGCACGCGCACGCGCACGAGCACGCTCACGAACACCGGCACGAGCATGAGCGCCGCGCGGTCGCTCGTCAGCGCGCCACCACGCTCGCCGTGGCATCCCTCGCATCAACCGTCGCGATCTGGGGCGGCGCGCTGCTGGCGAGTGTGGGCTTCGCCGGCCAGCCGGAGGCGACCACCGTCCTCGGCGCGGCGGGCGGCGCGGCGCAGCTTGCGGCGATCCCGCTGCTCTGGTGCGCCACGATCCTGCTCACCACGCGGCAGGCGACCTGGAATCGTGCGCTCCGGGCGGCGGCGGCCGCGTCTTCCGTGCTCGTCGCCGCTGTCGGCGTGGCCCTGACGCTCGGCGCGAATCCCGATGGCGTGCTGTTCTTCAGCCTGCTGCCCGTTCTCGCCGTCGCCGCGATGATCTGGACCGGCACGGTCGCCTGGCTGATGCTCGAAAAATCAGGCCAGCGGATGTCCCGGGGCAGCCGAATTGCAACCGCCCTCGCCCTGGCTCTCGGCGCCGGCTTTGCGTACGTGGCCGTCATCGGCATGACGATGGGTATCGGTCTCGCCCCGGCCAGCGGCCTGCTCGCATTCTGGGGCGTGCGTGCCGCCCTCGGCCCGGATCAGAAACCGCACCCGGACCCAGGCGAGGCCCCAGACCAGGGCTCAGCCTCAGCCTCGGTCCCAGACCGACGCCCAGACCGAGGCCCAGACCCGGCCCCAGACCCAGACCCAGACCCAGACGCTAGCCCAGCGCCTCTTCCAGCTTGACCATCAGCTCGTTGGCGTCGAAATAGTTTTCGATCACGACGATGTCGGCGAAGGTTTTGCCGATGGCATCGACGAACTCGGCGCTCGTGAGGATCACCTGTGCGTCGGTCGCGACGGTCTGAACCGACGCGATGTCGGCGGCCGTGACATCCGCTTCGATGCCCAGCCGGGCCAACACGCGTTCGGCGTTCACCTTCAGGATCGCGCTGGAACCGATGCCCGCACCGCAAATAGCTACGATCTTCACAGCTGGACCCCCATGATGCGCTGGACTTCTTCGACACTGTCTGCCGCGGCGAGCGCCGGAATGGCACCCTCGTCGTTGAATATGTTCGCAAGCTCGGCCACTGACGCGAGGTGGGCCTCCGCGTCGGCGACGGCGAGGCCGAGGATCACCGAAACCGGGTCATTGTGGGGGTGTCCGAAGTTCACCGGCGTCGCGAGTGTGACCACGGCGAGACCGTTAGCCAGCACGGCGGGGCCGGGACGCGCGTGCGCGAGAGCCAGGCCCGGAGCGATGACCACGTACGGGCCGTGCTCATCAATCATGCGCACCATCTCCTCCGCGTAGGCCGGTAGGGTGGCGCCGGAACGCGTCAGCGCAGCGCCGGCTTCGCGGACGGCAGCACGCCAGTCTTCGGCCTTCGCGCCGATGACGACGGACTCTTCGGTGAGCTGGGGAAGTGGCATCTATGCGCGCCCGAAGCCTTCCGTAATCTGGTCGGCCAGGTCTTCGCGCTCTTCGAGCGACAAAAACGCAGCGGACGCGGCGTTGAGCTGGAACACCTCGAAGTCGGTGAGGTCATATCCGAATGCCTCGCTGAGCAAAAAGAGTTCCTTGCTCAGCGAGGTGTTGCTCATCAGGCGGTTGTCGGTGTTGACGGTCACCGTGAATCCGAGCTGGTAGAGGATGTCGAAGGGGTGGTCGATCAGGTCGTTGCCCCACTGGGCAATCGCGCCGGTCTGCAGGTTCGACTGCGGGCTGAGCTCGAGCGCGATCTCGCGGTCCTTGACCCACTGGGCTACCGGGCCGAGCGAGACGTACGAGTTGTCGCCGTCTTCGCTCTCAAGCACGAGGTCTTCGGCGATGCGCACACCGTGACCGAGGCGCAATGCCCGGCCGTCGAAGAGGGCGCCGCGGATGCTCTCCAGGCCGTCGGCCTCGCCGGCGTGGACGGTGGCGGGAAAGAAGTTCTTTGCGAGGTAGTCGAACGCCTCCCGGAGCTTGCCGGCCGGGAATCCGGCCTCGGCGCCGGCGATGTCGAAACCGACCACTCCGGCGTCACGGTGGCGGACCGCCAGCTCGGCGATCTCCAACCCGCGGTCGGCATGCCGCATCGCGCTGACCAGCTGGCCGACGCGAATGGTCTTGCCGGCGGATTGCACGTCGTCCACGCCCGCGTCGAGACCCGCCTGCACGGCCTCCACGGTCTGGTCGAGCGTGAGTCCGCGAGCGAGATGCTGCTCGGGCGCCCAGCGAATCTCGCCGTAGATGACGCCGTCGGCGGCGAGGTCCTGCACGAACTCGCGGGCGACGCGGGTGAGCCCCGCCTCGGTCTGCATCACCGCCGTGGTGAGGTCGAAGGTCTTCAGGTACTCGACGAGCGAACCGGAGTCGCTCTTCTCGGCGAACCAGGTGCCGAGCGCGTTCGCTTCGCTGGCGGGAAGCGCGAAGCCGATGTCATCCGCCAGTTCGATGATCGTCTGCGGACGCAGTCCCCCGTCAAGATGATCGTGGAGGGAGATTTTGGGAAGCGCGGTGATGTTGGCGCCCCCGCCCGGCAGCTGGTAGTCCTGATCAACGGTGCTCATTCTCAGAATTCTACCCGTCGTAGAAGAGGTTCCGTCTGCGAGCCGGCTGGACGATGGATGCGGGGTTGCTCGACGCTGGCTGGGACTCACTTGAAGCTCCGAATCCATGCCACCGGTGGCCCGAGCGCCACGGTAGCCTCGAGCGCATGACGACCCGCATCATCCTCGATTGCGACCCCGGCCACGATGACGCCGTGGCACTGCTGCTCGCGCACGGAAACCCGAGCGTCGAACTCGTCGCCATCACCACCGTCTACGGCAACCAGAGCATCGACAAGGTTACTCGCAACGCCCTGTCGATTGCGCGGGTGGCGGGCATCACCGGGGTTCCGTTCGCCCGCGGAGCCCACCGCCCGCTCGTGCGAAAGCTCGAGACCGCCGCGAGCATTCATGGAGAGTCGGGGCTCGACGGGCCGGAGCTGCCGGAACCCGACATCCGCCTCGACCCACGGCACGCCGTCGACCTCATTATCGACACGATCATGGACAACGAACCGGGAACGATCACCCTCGTGCCCACCGGCGCGCTCACCAACCTCGCCCTGGCCGTGCGCAAGGAGCCGCGGATCGCTGAGCGCGTGCGCGAGGTGGTACTCATGGGCGGCGGCTACGCGGTCGGCAACTGGAGTGCCACGTCCGAGTTCAACATCGTGATCGACCCGGAAGCGGCCCACATTGTGTTCAACGAGCGCTGGCCATTAACGATGGTGGGGTTGGATGTCACGCACCAAGCCCTCGCTACGCCCGAAGTGCTGGCCGCCATCGCCGCGGTCGGCACCGCGCCCGCACGGTTCGTGGGCGAACTGATGGACTTCTTCGCGCATGCCTACAGAGACGCGCAGGGCTTCGACCATCCTCCGGTGCACGACCCCTGCGCGGTCGCCTACGTCATCGATCCGACGGTTCTCACCGTGCAAAAGGTTCCGCTGGACGTCGAACTGACCGGCACGCTCACCGTCGGCATGACGGTCGCGGATTTTCGCAGCCCTGCCCCCGCCGACTGCACCACGCAGGTCGCGACCGCCCTGGACGCGCCGAAGTTCTGGGCGCTGGTCGTCGACGCCCTGGAGCGCATCGGCGACCCCGCGTAGGGGTCGTGCACAATCGCGCACTGGAGTCAGCGGTGCACAGATCTGCTCGCGCGCAGCGCCGGGGCCGGGCTGCCGAACCATGATCGGTGGATGCCACGACTGGTTCCGCTGCCCGAGCCGTTCGGTTCTGAGCCCTTCTCGACCCGCTTCGCCATCGACTCCGGGCTCTCCCGCGAGCGGCTCCGGCGGCGGGATCTCGACCGTCCGTATTGGGGAGTCCGCGTACCGAGCGCTACGAACCTGACGTTGGACCTTCTGTGCCGGGCCTACGCCACGCGGATACCGCCAGACGCGTCGTTCTCCCACCTCACGGCGGCCCGACTTCTGGGATTTCCCCTACCCGCGAGGTTCGATTCGGACCAGCGACTCCATATCGCAACCCCACCTCCGCTTCGCTCACTCCGCGGCCACGGCGTTCGCGGGCACAAGCTAGCACTCGGCCCATCCGAGGTCGTGCGTGTCCGGGACATCCCGCTCACCTCGGCCGCCCGCACCTGGGTCGACCTCGCGAAGGGAGTGTCAACTGAAGAGCTCATCGTGCTTGGCGACTTTCTCCTGTGGCGACGCCACCCCCTCTCAACGCGCGACCAGCTCGCGGAAGCGGTTGATCGGGCCCGCGGTCGGCGCGGTGTTATCAACGCGAGCCGAGCTCTCCCGCACCTCACCGACCGCGCGGATTCGCCTCCGGAGTCGCAGTTTCGATACCGCTTCGCCGAGGCCGGGCTTCCTCTCGCACTGCCGAACGTCGAACTTTTCACCAATACTGGCGAGTTCCTGGCGATGCCCGATCTCGTGTTCGAGCAGTATCACGAGGTCTTCGACTACGAGGGCGACCACCACCGCACCGAGGAACGCCAGTGGCAGAAGGACATCGCTCGGGTGCGCAAACTGGAGGAGAACGGCTGGCACAGCACGCGTGGCTCCAAGGCCGACCTGCGCGACTCGTCAGACCTTATCGCGCAGATGACACGACTGTTCGAGAGCAAGGGCTGGCGTCGCTAAAGGCTGGTGTCGCAAAAGGGCCGGTGTCGGGGATTGCTTCGCTCGCGGCGCGATTGGCGACATGGATCGCCCTCACGCAGGCGCCGACTGGCCTCGCGGACAGGCCGAAATTGCGAACCCGCTGGCCTCGCGGATTGAGCGGTATCGCCGATCGGTCGTCACTGCGGAGTTCACTCGGCGCGGTCTCGTGTCCCAGAGATCTAGTCCCCTCAAGTGTCACGTTTCGTCGATTGACTCGTGCTCGACGGGGCCACTTGGTCGACGAGTACGGCCGAGGTGGCACGAACGGTCGATTCGGTCTCGGCGAGGTGTCAAGACTTGTCAGACGGTCCGGCTGACGTGTCAAGACTTGTCGATCGGTCCGGCTGACGTGTCGCGATTTGTCGATCGGTCCGGCTGAAGTGACGCGATTTGTCGTAGTTCACGAAAAAGTTGCGACCATACGCGTCACTTCGTCGCAGAGGTCGGATGCGGGCGGCTGTGCAACGACCGAACGTGACACTTCGGCGCGGTGCATGCTGGGCTCCGACCCGAGACCCGACAGATCATGACACTGGAACGGCAAAGGAGTGTCGGCAACCGGGCCTCCCGGATGCGGCAACCCGACTCTGCCGCGCTAACCTACGCGGTATCGCTACCGCTGCGGCTGCTGCTACCTGACTGGCGCGCTAGCCGATGCGGTCGGCGATCAGTGGGCCGCCGGTGAAGACCTCGTCGCCCGCGTCGCCGATGCGGTAGGCGCCCTCGAGCGCCTCGAGTGCGCGCTCGAAACGCTCCGGCTCGTCGGCAGACATCGTGAACAGCGGCTGCCCCTCAGTTACCGTGTCGCCGGGCTTCGCGTGCAGGTCGATGCCCGCGGCGTGCTGCACGGGATCCTGCTTGCGGGCGCGTCCCGCTCCGAGGCGCCAGGCAGCGATACCGAAGGGTAGTGCCTTCTGGTCGACGAGCACTCCCGAGCGCGACGCCGTCACCACGTGGGTCTCGCGCGCGACCGGCAGCGCGGCGGCCGGGTCCCCGCCCTGCGCGGAGATCATTGCACGCCAGGTGTCCATGGCGCGGCCGTCCTTGAGCGCGGCCTCTACGTCGGCATCCGGCTTTCCGGCGAGGGTCAGCATTTCTCGGGCGAGGGCGATGGTCAGCTCCGTGACATCCGCTGGCCCACCGCCTGCCAACACCTCCAGCGACTCGCGCACCTCATTCGCGTTGCCGATGGCGAGACCGAGTGGCACGTTCATGTTGGTGAGGAGAGCGGATGTCGCGACTCCAGCGTCGCGACCGAGCTGCACCATCGTCTCGGCGAGTTCACGGCCGCGGTTGATGTCCTGGAGGAACGCGCCCGAGCCGAATTTCACGTCGAGCACCAGGGCTGCGGTGCCCTCGGCGATCTTCTTACTCATGATCGAGGAGGCGATCAGCGGGATTGACTCGACGGTTCCGGTGATGTCACGCAGCGAGTAGAGCTTGCCGTCGGCGGGTGCGAGGCCGGATCCCGCCGCGCAGATGACGGCGCCGACGTTCTCGAGCTGCGAGTAGAACTCCTCATTGCTGAGCGACGCGCGCCAGCCCGGGATGCTCTCCAGCTTGTCGAGTGTTCCGCCCGTGTGGCCGAGCCCCCGGCCGGACAGCTGCGGAACAGCCACCCCGAACGACGCGACCAGCGGCGCGAGCGGAAGGGTGATCTTGTCGCCGACGCCGCCGGTGGAGTGCTTGTCGGTGGTGCGCTTGCTCAGGCCGTCGAAGTTCATCCGCTCGCCGCTGGCGATCATCGCGAGGGTGAGGTCACGGATTTCGCTGCGCTCCATACCGTTGAGGAAGATCGCCATGGTCATGGCCGCCATCTGTTCCTCAGCGATGTACCCACGCGTGTAGGCATCCACCATCCAATCGATCTGGGCGGTGCTCAGGGCACCCCGATCGCGCTTCGTGTGGATGAGGTCGACGACGTCAAAAGGTTCGATTGCCATGGGTCCAAGTTTCGTTGCTGGGTGGTGCGGGTGTCGAGATGGGGTGGTGCTGTGCTGCGGGATGCCGCGGGGCCGAGCCCACGAGAGGCAGGCAGCCCGGGGTGCGGTGGTGCCGCTGGTGCTGCCTACGGCTCGCGGTACTCCTCAAGCGTGCGGGGGCCGAACGCATCGGGGATGACCTCGTCGATGGTGCGGATTCCGGACACCGTCTCCAGTAGCATGCCCGGAGCGGAGTGCTCGAACAGAAGTTGGCGGCAGCGACCGCAGGGCATCAGCGCGCCGCCCTTACCGTCGACGCAGGTGAACGCCACGAGACGCCCGCCGCCGGTCATGTGCAGGCTCGACACGAGTGCGCATTCGGCGCACAGGGTCAGGCCGTAGGACGCGTTCTCCACGTTGCACCCGGAGATGACCCGCCCGTCATCGACGATGGCGGCGACCCCGACCGGAAAGTGCGAGTAGGGAACGTACGCCTTCCCCATCGCTTCGAGGGCGACAGCGCGCAGCGAATCCCAGTCAATCGCGTCAGTCGTCTCCGCTTGTGCAGAATTCACGTTCACAGCCTCACTCATGACTTGATGTACGGTTTGCCGGCGGCGGCCGGGCCCCGCACCTGGCCGACGACACCGGCGACGGCGAAGATCGTGACGAGGTACGGAAGCATCAGCATGAACTCGCTGGGTACGGGAGAACCGATGATCCCGAGCACGTTCTGCAGGTTCGACGCGAAGCCGAACAGCAGGGCAGCAAAGGTGGCACGGATCGGATCCCAACGGCCGAAGATGACGGCGGCAAGCGCGATGAACCCGGCCCCGGCGGTCATTTCCTTGTTGAAGGCTCCCACCGAACCGAGGGTCAGGAAAGCGCCGCCGAGACCGGCCAGCGCGCCCGCGAGCGATACCGTCCAGAACCGGGTGCCGTTGACGTTGATGCCCACGGTGTCCGCGGCCTGCGGGTGCTCGCCGACGGAACGCACGCGAAGTCCCCACTTGGTGTGGAACAGGGCGAAGTACACGGCCGCGACAGCGATGTACATGAGGTACACGATGATCGTCTGGCGGAACAGCACCGGTCCGATGATGGGGATCTGACTGAGGACCGGAATGTTGATGCGTTCGAATCGCGGCGGCGAGTTCAACAGCTCCGCGTTCGGGCTGAGCACCTTCGAGTAGAAGAAGTTGGTCAGGCCGAGCACCAGCACGTTGAGCACCACGCCGACGATCGTCTGGTCGACGATGTACTTGATCGAGAAGGCGGCGAGCACGAACGATACGAGGGTTCCGGCGACCATGGCGCCGACGAGCCCGAGCAGCGGTTGCCCCGTGACCGACGCAATAATCGCGGAGGTGAAGGCGCCGGCGAGCAGCTGTCCTTCGATGGCGATGTTGACCACGCCGACCCGCTCCGAGAGCACACCGCCGAGGGCACCGAAGATCAGCGGGACGCTGAGGCCGATGGTTCCGACCAGCAGGGCCGTGACCGGCAGGGTCGCTCCGGCTGAGGCCCAGATGAGGAACGCGAGAAGAAACAGCAGCGCGAATCCGGCGATCAGGGCGATCGGCACGCGCCGGCCGCTCTGCACGAGGTACGCACTCAGCGCCGCGAGGATCGCAAGGAGAACGACGATGACCGCACACGCCTCGCGGGTGGGGATCGGAATCTCGGGGATCTGGATGACGTCCGCCGCGGTCGACAGGCGGAACAGGCTCGTGCCGTCACGTCCGAGCACCACAAACAGCAGGATCGCGATGACGACGAACACGCCGAGCGTGATCGGCACCTTCCAGCTCTTCGCGCGAACGATTTCGAGCGGCTCCGGAGTGGAGTGGGGAGTATGGGTCACCGTGGTCACTGGTTCACTGCCTTCGCGGACTTGGTGGGCTTAGCGGACGTGCCCGTGCCGGACTTGCCGGACTTGCCTCTGCCCGAGCGGCGCTTGGTGCCGGGCGCGGGCAGGTGGAACACGCTGCGCACGAGGGGCGGGGCCGCGATGAACAAGACGATGAGCGACTGCACGACGACGATGATGTCGATCGGGATTCCCTGCCCCGCCTGCATGGCGAAGCCTCCGGCCTTGAACGCTCCGAAGAGGATTCCGGCGAAGAAGACGCCCCACGGGGTCGATCCCCCGAGCAGCGCGACCGTGATCGCGTCGAACCCGATTCCCGCGTCGATGCCGGAGGAGAACCCGGTGGTGACGGTTCCGAGAACCTGGTTGACGCCGGCGAGACCGGCCAGTCCACCCGCGAGGAGCATCGCGTAGAGGTACATGTTCTTGACCTTGATACCGGCGACGCGTGCGGCGTTCGGGTTCTCTCCGACCGCTCGAAACTGGAAGCCGAGGCTGGACCGGTTGAGCAGGTACCAGACGTACACGGTCGCCACGAGCACCACCAGGAACCCGAGGTGCAGGTTGTACCGCGGGCCGAGCAGGTCGGGCAGAACCGCGGTCGGCAGCATCGCGGGCGATTTCGGGTTGTTCGACCCCGGCGCCTGCAACAGTCCGGGAGTGCGGAGCATAAACGAGATCAGGTAGAACGCGATGTAGTTGAGCATGATCGTCACGATCACCTCGTGGGCGCCGGTGCGGGCCTTGAGCAGACCGACAATTCCTCCCCAGAGCGCACCGGCGAGGATGCCGGCGAGGACGGCGACGATGAGGTGGATGCCGGTGGGCAACTCCCATGCGAACCCGACGTACCCCGCCGCAGCAGAAGCAACGAGCATCTGGCCGCGCGCACCGATGTTGAACAGCCCCACGCGGAAGCTGAGCGCGACACCGAGCCCGGCAGCGATCAGCGGTGTGGCGAAGGTAAGCGTCTCGGTCAGCGGGCGGATGCCTGCCTGGAAGTTGTCGGCCCGGAAGTTGTAGATCGCGCCCTGGAACAGGGACGAGTACGCACCGGAAACGGCCTCCCACGCGGCCGTCAACAGATCGGAGGGTCGGGAGAAGAAGTACCCGGCGGAGGCCTGCACGTCCTCGTCGGTGAACGCGATCAGGATGGCACCGGCGACGAGGGCCAGTACAACGGCGAGCACCGACAGCAGCGCATTGCTGGTGGTGATCTCGCGCAGCAGCGCGGAGCTGCGCGACTCCTCCTCGGGCTTGACCTCCGGAGCCAGCTCCGACGGAGGAATCTGTGAGACCTCGAGGGGCTCGGGGAGGGGTCCCCTGCTGGGTATCTGGCTGTCGCTCATGCGGCAACACCGCTTCCCGCGGGCAATTCGCCCGCCATCATCAGGCCGAGGATCTCGCGCGGGGTGTTCCCGGGTACGATTCCGACGATCGTTCCGCGGTACATGACCGCAATTCTGTCTGCCAGCGCCGCGACCTCGTCCAGTTCGGTCGACACCACGATCACCGGGATTCCCGCATCGCGGGTCTCGACGATGCGCGTGTGCACAAACTCGATCGAGCCAACGTCAAGACCACGGGTGGGCTGTGCCGCAACGAAGAGGCGCAGGTCACGGCTGAGCTCGCGGGCGAGCACCACTTTCTGCTGGTTTCCGCCGGAGAGACGGCCGACGTGGGTCGTGATGCCCTGCGCACGGATATCGAACTCGCCGATCTTCGTCTCGGCGAACTCGGCGAGGTACTTGAGCTGCAGGGTGCCGCCGCGAACGAAGGGTGTCGTGTCGGAGCGGTCGAGCATCAGGTTCTCGGCGATGGTGAACTCTGCGACAAGCCCATCTTCCTTGCGGTCCTCCGGAACGAAGCCGACCCCGGCGTTGAGCACCTGGCGCACGTTGCGACCGATCAGCGAGCGCCCGTCGAGGGTGACCTCGCCCGATACCCGCTGCTGCAGGCCGAGCAGCGCCTCGGTGAGTTCCGTCTGTCCGTTGCCCTGCACTCCGGCGATCGCGAGGATCTCACCGGCGTGCACCTCGAAGCTGACGGAGTTCACCACGACCTGGTTGCGCGCGTCGATCACGGAGAGGTTCGAGACGACGAGCGCCGCAGCTCCCGGCGCCGCCGGCGACTTCTGCACGGTCAGCTCGACCGAACGGCCCACCATCAGGGAGGCCATCTCGGCGTTGGACGCCTTTGGATCGGCCTCGCCCACGACCTTGCCGAGGCGGATCACGGTGATGCGGTCCGCAACCTCGCGCACCTCGCGGAGCTTGTGAGTGATGAAGACGATGGAGGTGCCCGCAGCCTTCAGCTGCTTCATGATCACCATCAGCTCGTCGGTCTCCTGCGGGGTGAGCACGGCGGTGGGCTCGTCGAAGACGAGAACCTTGGCGTCACGCGAGAGCGCCTTGATGATCTCGACGCGCTGCTGCACTCCCACCGGGAGATCCTCAACGAGGGCATCGGGGTCGACGTCGAACCCGAATCGGGCGGAGATCTCGCGCACCCGGGCGCGCGCGCTGGCCAGGTTGAGTCGGCCGGCGAACCCGGTCTCCTCGTGGCCGAGCATGACGTTCTCAGCAACGGTGAAAACGGGGATGAGCATGAAGTGCTGGTGCACCATGCCTATACCCGCGCCCATGGCATCCCCCGGACCGGCAAAATGCTGCACAACGTCGTCGAGAAGGATCTCGCCCTCCTCAGCCTGGTACAGGCCGTAGAGGACGTTCATCAGGGTGGATTTTCCCGCGCCGTTCTCACCGAGGAGGCAGTGAATCTCTCCCGCTTCGATCGTCAGGTCGATGTGGTCGTTGGCAACCAGGGCGCCGAAGCGCTTGGTGATCCCGCGAAGTTCGAGCTTCATGTTTCACAATCTATCCGAGCGTCATTGCGTGGATGTTTCGAGTTTGTAGGGGTAAGTGGGTTGTTCGGGAGTCGGTGTTCGGGAGTAACAGAAAAAGGTCGGGAAGACCAGAGTAACTGGCCTTCCCGACCTTACGTTCAACGGGTATTAGCCCGCGTTGAGGTAGGACTCCACCGTGATGTCGCCCGCGATGATCTGCTCCGCGAGGTCGTCGAGCGTGGCCTGCAGCTCGGGGTCAACGAGGTCCTCGAATTCGTGGAACGGCGCGAGGCCGACTCCGTCGTTCTCGAGGTTTCCGATGTACGCCTCGTTGCTGAAGTCGCCAGCGGCGGCGTCAGAGACAACGGCGGAGACAGCCGAGCTGATTCCCTTCAGCACCGACGTGAAGTACAGGTCGGAGTAGGTCGGGTCGGTCTCGAAGACGTCGGCGTCCGCACCCAGGAGGGCGACGGTCTTGCCGGAGTCAACGATCGCGGCGCCCGCGCTCTGGTAGATCGGGCCACCAACGGGCAGGAGCACGTCAGCGCCCTGCTCAATGAGGTTCGCAGCCGTGGTCTTCGCGGTGTCGTTCGCCTCGAAGCCACCGGTGAAGGTGGTCAGTCCGATGGTCTGGACGTCGGTGCCGTTCTGCTCGTTGTAGTAGGTGACGCCGTCGGCGTAGCCCTCCATGAAGATCGTGACGGTCGGGAATTCCATGCCGCCGAAGGTGCCGACGATGCCCGTGGTCGAGTAGCTCGCGGCCGCGTAGCCGGCGAGGAACGCTGCCTGCGAGGTGTCGAACACGATCGGCTTGGTGTTGGTGAAGTCAGGAGCACCGTCGAAGTCGGCGTCTGCCGCGTCGTCGATGAGCGCGAACTCGACCTCGGGGTTGGCCTCTGCTGCCTCAAGGGTCGCGGCGGACAGCGCGAAGCCAACCGTGACGATGATGTCGCAACCCTTGTCGACGAGGCTCTGGATGTTCGGGGCGAAGTCCGTCTCGGCGTTGGACTCGACGGTGGTCGGCTCCACGCCGAGCTCGTCGGACGCTGCCTTCAGACCCTCGAAGCCGAGCTGGTTGAACGACTTGTCGTCGAATCCACCCGAGTCGGAGACCATACAGGGAAGGAAGTCGCTGCCCTCGGCTGCGGTGTCGTCTTCCTCGGGTGCTGCTGCGCAACCGGCGAGCAGCAGCGCGCTCGTGCCGATGAGTGCAAGGCCGCTGAGCGTGGCCTTCCGTGAAGTGATGCTCAAAATGTCCTCCAAGGTGATGCCCAGCGCGAAACGCCCGGGACCCAATTTCGTCCACGTTACCCAACGTTGAGCAACGCTCCGCCCAAAACGGCCTCCGCAGCAGAAGAGTTACCAATCAGCGACGGGCCGGAAATATGGCGGAAATGTATGTTTACTCAGGTGTGCTCTGCGACGTGACCGTAATGGTGCCGGACACGATGTCTTCACGCAGTGCGTCTACCTCAGCGGCGAGGTCGGAACTGACCAACGCAGCGAGGTCGTGGAACGGGGCGATGTCTACTCCGCCGTTCTCCAGCGTGCCCACAAACGCGGCGCTGTCGAATTCGTCGTCCATGCTTGACTTCACGATTTCGCCAACCGCATCAGCGGTGTTTTTCAGTACCGACGTCAACAGCAGGGGCCGGTAGTCCGCCGGCAGGGTGTCGTATCCGTCGTTGTCCACCCAGATGATGGACACGTTTCCGGCGTCGAGCGCCGCAGCTGCCGCGCCCTCCCCCACCTGCCCGGCAACGGGAAGAATGACGTCGGCCCCCTGGTCGATGAGTCCCTGCGCCAGCACCTTGCCCTTGTTCAGGTCTTCGAAGTCGCCGGTGAACGAGCCATCCTGCGCCTGCTTGTCCCAGCCCAGAGCGACGACGGCGGTTCCGTGCACCTCGTTGTACTTCGCAACCCCGTCGACGAATCCGTCCATAAACAGGGTCACCGGAGGCTGGTTGCCTCCGCCGAAGGTCGCGACAACGCCGGTCTTGGTGACGCCCGCGGCGAGGTAGCCGGCCAGGTACGCCGCCTGCGCCGTGTCGAAAACGATCGGCTTGATGTTGTCGCCCGTCACGACCTCGTCGACGATGGCGAAGTCGACGTCGGGGTTCAGCGCCGCCTGCTCCTCGGTCGCGGTGGCGAGCTCGTAGCCCACGGTCAGCACAAAGCCACACCCGGAGGCGGCCGCCTGCTCAACGTTGGGGCCGAGGTCCGTCTCGGAACTCGAGACGAGTACCTCGGCGTCGATGCCGTACTCGGCGGAGGCGGCATCCAGTCCCTCCCAGCTTGACTGGTTGAAGGAACGGTCCTCGAGGCCTCCAGAGTTGGTCACCATTCGGGCGCAGAAGTCGGATGCCGCGGCGTCGGTGTCTTCCACCGGCGCAGCCGCGCACCCGGCCAGGAGCAGGGCGGCAGCAGCTCCGACGGCGAGGAGTCTCAGCGGCGAGGAGCGGGACACGGAACGCAGAATCAACGGTGTCGACATGGCTGTCGCTCTCCTCGGTAGGGCGTCGGCGCTTGCCGACATCGAGCCGGCACCCGTCCGGGTTGCCGACCACTTCGACGTTATCGAGATGACGCTTCTCCCACAGGGGCCAATTACCCCGGCGGAAGCGTTCGTTACGGTGTTGTGACCTGTGCGTTGCGGACGCGACGCGACGCTATAGGACGTCGGTGCGGCCGGACAGCTTGAGGGCGTCGACGACCGACTTCACCCGCTGGGCGTTCGCGGTTGTGGTGACCAGCAACGCGTCATCCGTGTCAACCACGATGATGTCGTTGACGCCGATCAGCGAGATCAATCGGTTCGTCTGGCTCACGACGACACCGCTGGAGGAGTCGGCGAGCACCCTGGCGTTCTCACCGAGGATCGCCAGGTCGGTCTTACGACCGGAGGAGTGGAGTTTGGCGATGGACGCGAAGTCTCCGACGTCGTCCCAGTCGAAGTCCCCGGGGATCACGGCGAGGCGACCCTGCACCGCGGCCGGCTCCGCCACCGTGTAGTCGATCGCGATCTTGGTCAGGTCGGGCCAGACACGGTCAACCACCGCGCCGCGCTCGGGGGTGTCCCAGGCCTCGGCGAGTTCCAGCAGGCCAGCGAGCAGTTCAGGGTCGGATTCGCCCAGCTGCTTGAGCAGGACGTCGGCCCGCGAGATGAACATTCCGCCGTTCCAGAGGTAATTGCCCGCCGCCACGTACGCCTCGGCGGTCTCCAGGTCGGGCTTTTCGACGAAGCTGTTGACGACGAGAGCATTCGGAGCCCCCTCGATGGCGAGGCTTGCACCACACCGGATATACCCGAAACCGATCGCGGCATCGGTGGGCGTGATGCCGATCGTGGCGATGTACCCCGCGTCGGCCGCGATGACGGCCTCGGTGACGGCGTGACGGAAGCGGCGGGTGTCACTGATCACGTGGTCTGCGGCGAAGGAACCGATGATGACGCCCGGTTCACGACGCTCGAGAATGGCGGCAGCCAGCCCGATGGCCGCGGAGGATTCGCGCGGCTCGCTCTCCAGTACCACGTTGTTATCTTCGAGCTCGGGAATCTGGTTCTCGACCGCGGCGCGATGCGCGCGGCCGGTGACGACCATGATCCGGTGAGCACCGGACAGGGGAACCAGCCGGTCCCAGGTGTCGCGCAGGAGCGTGTGACCCGATCCGGTGAGGTCGTGCAGGAATTTGGGGGCATCCGCGCGGGACAGGGGCCATAACCGGGAACCGATGCCTCCCGCCGGGATAACTGAATAAAAGCGGTCCATGGGGCTGCGGTTATCGGTCATGACCACCACCATAGACTTATTAGACAACCCCAGACTTAAGAACCCATTCACCGGGCAGAAACCCCAGCCCCCTAACGTGAGACGCATCAGGAGTCCCCTAGGGAATGGGTCGTGCCTATGCGTGTAGCCGTTGTCAGCGAAAGCTTTCTCCCCACCACAAATGGGGTGACAAACAGTGTGTGCAAGGTTCTTGACCACCTTCGGCTTCGCGGACACGACGCGATCGTGATTGTGCCGGCCGCGGGAGCGCCCGCCGAATACGCCGGATTCCCGGTAGTGCAGGTGCCCGCGGTGATGTACCGGCAGTTTCCCGTCGGCCTCCCCAACGCGCACATGCAGCGGATCCTGGCTGACTTCGCACCCGATGTGGTGCACGCGGCATCCCCCTTTCTCCTCGGAGCCGGAGCCATCGGGTCTGCCCGCCGGCTCGGCATCCCCTCTATCGCGATCTTCCAGACGGATGTCGCCGGTTACGCCCGGCGCAACCGCCTCGGCGCCGCCACAAAGTTTGCCTGGCGGGTCATCCGCTGGATCCACAACGACGCCTCACTCACCCTCGTACCCTCGAGCTCCTCGATGGTGGACCTGCGCCGGGCAGGCCTGAAGCGCCTGCGCCGGTGGGGTCGCGGCGTCGACCTGGTGCAGTACCACCCGCGCAACCGCGCGATGCCAGAAGCCGTCGCCCTGCGGGAGCGGCTGTCACCGAACGGCGAGGTGGTCGTCGGCTACGTCGGTCGGTTCGCCCCGGAGAAGCAGATCGAACGGCTGGCTGCGCTCCGCGACATCCCGGGCATCTCCATCGCCCTCGTCGGCGCCGGACCCTCGACGCCCCAGGTGAAGCGGGCGCTTGCCGACATGCCGGTCACCTACCTGGGTGAGCTGCGCGGCGATGCCCTCGCTGCCGCCTATGCGAGCTTCGACCTCTTTGTGCACACCGGCACCGAGGAGACGTTCGGGCAAACGCTGCAGGAGGCCCACGCCAGTGGCCTTCCGGTGGTGGCCCCGCGCTCCGGCGGCCCGATCGACCTGATCGACCACGGCCGTACCGGCTTTCTCTTTGACCCGGTGGATGATGCGGAGCTGGCGTCTACGGTCGAACTCCTGGCCCGCGACCCCGCGTTGAGACATCGCATGGGAGAAGCAGGGCGCCGTGGCGTTCTCGGCCGCAGCTGGGAAAGCGTCTGCGACGAACTGCTCGGGCACTATCACTCGGTGCGCATCACCTCGGCGCGTGTGGTGTCGGCGCGGGCCGTTTCGGCTCGAGTACGGGGCCGGCAGCCCGCCGGGACGAAAGCCTCTTGAGCCGCGTCAAAAATCGTTCTCACGAATAAGGGTCTCCTTGCAAGCGCGGAACTATTCGTCTGCATAGACTGGTAGGTGCAAGCGAAGAGAACGTCAGTCGGCCGCCGTGACGCGGTCCCGATCATCCGCAAGGAGGGTTGCTCGTGCCAGAGAAGTCGGCGGGTACCCTGGCGATGCCCCCCGCCAAACCCACAATCAAGTCTCCCCGGCGCCCTGCGGGAACCCTGTATCGCGGTCAGGAGGGAATGTGGTCGTGGGTTCTGCACCGCATCACGGGCACGGCAATCTACTTCTTCCTGCTGGTGCACATCCTCGACACGGCGCTCGTACGGGTCAGCCCCGAGGCTTATAACGCCGTCATCAGCATGTACAAGACGCCCGTGATGGGCATCGGTGAGCTGTTCCTCGTGATCGCCATCGTGTTCCACGCGTTCAACGGCATCCGCATCATCCTCATCGACTTCTGGAGCTTCGGCACCCGGCACCAGCGGGCCATGTTCTACGTCGTGATCGCGCTGTGGGTCATCACCATCATCGGTTTTGCGCCGCGCCACCTGATGCACGTCTTCGGAGGCTGACGATGACCGCAGAAACCGTCCCCGCACCGCGCTCCGCGAACGCAGCTCGCAAGAGCGGCCGCGGCATCAACTGGGAAAAATGGGGCTGGATCTACATGCGCGTCAGCGGTGTGATCCTTATCATTCTCATCTTCGGCCACCTTTTCGTGAACCTGGTCGCCGGTGACGGCGTCAGCGCGATCGATTTCGCCTTCGTCGCGGGTAAGTGGGCCGACCCGTTCTGGGTTGTCTGGGACACGGCGCTGCTCTGGCTTGCCCTCATCCATGGGTCCAACGGCATGCGCACCCTCGTGAACGACTACGCCACCAACCCCCGGGTACGCAAAATACTGCTCGGTGCGATCTTCGCTTCTACCGCCATCCTTCTCGTGCTTGGAACCCTTGTGATTTATACGCTCGACCCCTGTCCTTCCATCGAGGATGTAAGCCTGCTTCCGAGCTTCTGCGGTGCGAACTAGTGACGGTTTCTGGCGTTCCGGGCTTCGACACGCCTAGTTTTGGGCTCCCCGGCCAGCACCTGCCCGCCCAGACCCAGTACGAAGACGGCGCGATCGTCGACGGTGTGCATTATCACCAGCACGACATTGTCATCGTCGGCGCTGGCGGCGCCGGAATGCGCGCAGCGATCGAGGCTGGCCCGCACGCGAACACCGCGGTGATCTCCAAGCTCTACCCGACCCGCTCCCACACCGGTGCCGCGCAGGGCGGTATGGCCGCAGCGCTGGCGAACGTCGAAGAAGACAACTGGGAGTGGCACACCTTCGACACCATCAAGGGTGGCGACTACCTCGTTGACCAGGACGCGGCCGAGATCCTCGCAAAAGAGGCGATCGACGCGGTCTTCGACCTCGAGAACATGGGCCTGCCCTTCAACCGCACGCCGGACGGCAAGATCGACCAGCGTCGCTTCGGCGGCCACACCGCCGACCATGGCAAGACCCCGGTGCGCCGCGCCTGTTACGCAGCGGACCGCACCGGCCACATGATTTTGCAGACGCTGTACCAAAACTGCGTCAAGCTCGGCATCAACTTCTTCAATGAGTACTACGTGCTCGACCTGGTGATGACCTCGGTGGATGACGGCAAGGGCGGCTTCATCGACCAGCCCAGTGGCGTTGTCGCCTACGCCCTGTCGACCGGTGAACTCCACGTCTTCCAGGGCAAAGCGATCATCTTTGCCACCGGCGGCTTCGGCAAGATCTACAAGACCACCTCCAACGCGCACACCCTCACCGGTGACGGCGTCGGCATCATCTGGCGCAAGGGCCTGCCGTTGGAGGACATGGAGTTCTTCCAGTTCCACCCGACCGGGCTCGCCGGCCTCGGCATCCTCCTGTCTGAAGCCGCCCGTGGCGAGGGCGCGATTCTGCGCAACAGCGAGGGCGAGCGCTTTATGGAGCGCTACGCGCCCACTATCAAGGACCTCGCTCCGCGCGACATCATCGCCCGGTGTATGGCCACGGAGATCCGTGAGGGACGCGGCGGTGGACCGAACAAGGACTACGTCTTCCTCGACATCACGCACCTCGAGCCGGCCGTCATCGACGCGAAGCTGCCGGACATCACCGAGTTCGCCCGCACCTACCTCGGTGTGGAGCCCTACACCGAACCCGTTCCTGTACTTCCCACGGCGCACTACGCCATGGGCGGCATCCCCACCAACGTCGCCGCCGAGGTGCTGCGCGACAACACCACCGTCGTTCCCGGCCTCTACGCCGCTGGCGAGTGCGCCTGCGTCAGTGTGCACGGCTCGAACCGCCTCGGCACCAACTCGCTGCTCGACATCAACGTGTTCGGCAAGCGGGCCGGCAAAAACGCGGTCGAGTATGTCAAGACCGCGCCCTTTGTGCCGCTGCCCAACGACCCCGCTGCCGACATCCGCGCTCTGCTGCAAATGCTGCGCAACTCCACCGGCACCGAGCGCATCGCCGTTCTCCGCAAGGAGCTGCAGGAGTCGATGGACAGCAATGCCCAGGTGTTCCGCACCGAGGAAACCCTGACCGAAGTCACCGAGGTCATCGAAAATCTTCGCGAGCGGTACAAAAACATCGCGGTGCAGGACAAGGGCAAGCGGTTCAACACCGACCTGCTCGAGGCCGTCGAGCTCGGCTTTTTGCTCGACCTCGCCGAGGTTGTGGTGTACTCCGCGCGCTCCCGCAAGGAGAGCCGAGGCGGCCACTTCCGGGAGGACTTCCCGCTCCGCGACGACGAGAACTACCTGGTTCACACGATGGCGTACCTCTCGGGTGACGCCGGGTCAGCCGATGCAGTCGACCACATCAAACTCAGCACCAAGCCCGTAGTGATCACCCGCTACCAGCCGATGGAGAGGAAGTACTAATGAGCACTGCGGTCCTCGAAAACAACCCCAGCGCCCCGGAGGTCATCCCCACCTTCACAGCGACGCTGATCATCCGCCGCTTCGACCCGGACGTCGATGATGAGCCGCGCTGGCAGGACTTCGATGTTGAGGTCTACCCCACCGACCGTGTCCTCGATGCGCTGCACAAGATCAAGTGGGAGCAGGACGGCTCGCTGACGTTCCGCCGCAGCTGCGCCCACGGCATCTGCGGCTCGGACGCGATGCGCATCAACGGCAAAAACCGTCTGGCCTGCAAGACCCTGATCAAGGACCTCGACACCACGAAGCCGATCTACGTGGAGGCCATCAAGGGCCTTCCGCTGGAGAAGGACCTCATCGTCGACATGGAGCCCTTCTTCGAGTCCTACCGCCAGATCCAGCCTTTCCTCATCGCTTCCTCGAATCCCGAGAAGGAGCGCATTCAGTCGGTCACGCAGCGCGAGCGTTTCGATGACACCACCAAGTGCATCCTCTGCGCCGCATGCACCTCGAGCTGCCCAGTCTTCTGGACCGACGGCCAGTACTTCGGCCCGGCCGCCATCGTCAACGCGCACCGCTTCATCTTCGACTCCCGCGACGAGGACGCCAAGGTTCGCCTCGACATCCTCAACGACAAAGAGGGCGTCTGGCGTTGCCGCACGACCTTCAACTGCTCCGAGGCGTGCCCCCGCGGCATCGAGGTCACCAAGGCTATCTCCGAGGTCAAGGCCGCAATCCTGCGCGGCAAGGCGTAGAGCGGCCGGCGCACTTCTTTGTGCCGCAGTGCTTTATGAGGTGGATGTCGTGGCGACGCGACATCCACCTCGTCCGTTAATGATTGTGCATGAGCAGGGCTCAGGGCGTTCCTAGCTCGTCATAAACATGTTCATGAGATGGTCGACAGACACATGCGCGTAGTGCGAGAAACCGACGGCACCGGGTGATGACTCGAAGATGGGGAATGTTGCCCAGTACAACCCGTTCTCTTCGAGGACACCCTGTCCCTTCTCGTTAGCGCGAAGTGTGAACCCCACAGCGAACTCGCTCGGCCGCCACGGCACATCGAAGGGCGGGGCGTCGCGTCTGACCTGGTACCGCAACGCGCCACCAAACTGCGCAACGAGAAACTTCTCGCTATCCTCGATCGTTCTGCAGGCCACCTCAAACTCCTCGGACCCCGAGCGAGTCGCGCTGGTCACAACGTAATCGTCTGCACCCTCTCGGACGTAAAACCGTGTCTCGCCACCCAGATTCGCCACCACACAACCGCCCGAGCTGGACTCAGAACTGCTGTAACCGAGCGGTTCGAGCCAGTCGGCGACGCGCGCGCCCATTTCCATCAGGCGTTGGTCATTTGTCTTTTCAGGGCTCACCGAGGATCCGACTTTCGCTTGGTAATAACAGTAGAGAGCGGGTGTCCGAGTACGTCAAGAAACGAACGTTACCGCGACGAGGATCGCTCACTCGGTGTGGACGCCAGTGGCTTCGCCATGTGGATGTGCCCCCTTTGCTAGAGTCTGGCGATGAATGTCGGCCGGATCATGTGACTTAGGGATCGACATACGCAGCTAGAGCAGGCTTCCCGAATCTGTCCAGCATCGACTCGCGCAGATCGGTGATCGAGGTGTTGGCATAGATAGTAAAAGGCACTGCCTCGTATGGGACCAGAATATTACTGAAGCGGGCACGCTCAATTCCGAGTTCCAACACCACTGCAGGGAGGTCGCCATCATCCGATGGGACAACTGCAAATCCCTTCGCGACGCCCTCGGATTCCCACGGCAAACGAAGCAAGTGCACCTTCGGGAATAGCACCTGTCTCGTCGAACGTCCGAAGGTGACCGTCAGATACCGCTCAGCGTCGAGCACATCTTCCGTCGCCATCCTTAGACGCTCTGTAGCCGATCGCTGCGCTGTTCCAACAGTGATGCGTCCCGAACTGTTCCGCACATACCAACGCAACTCCCCGCCGCCGTCCATCAGAACGACCTCGTCGTCGGAAACCACCCGGGGGGCCAGGCCAATTGGCCGCGCCCACTCCGCGAGCCTCATGCCCATCTCCGCGACACTCATCCGGGCTCAGGCAGATACCTGGGTGACGTCGACTGTGAAGATCGGCTTGCCAAACTCGTCGGCGTACGAAGCCTTGATCTCTTCGACCGTTGCGTTTGCATACTGGCTGAACCTGACCGCGTGCATGGCTGTTTTGAATGAGGAGAATCGCGCACGATATTGCCCGTTTTCCAAAAGGATGCCATGAGGACTCCCATCGTCTACGGGCACCAGCGTGAACCCAGGAGTGATTTCCTCGAGCCGGACGTGGGGTGCGAGGCGTGGAACCTCGGGGAGTTGTTCGGCGCGAACCGATGGGCTGACGGCGCTCACGAGATATTTTTCCATGTCGTCTTCCGTCAGCGTCGCGATGTCGAAGAACTCTTCCGATGCTCGGTTTCTCGTTCCCACAAAAAACTCACCGTTGTTTGTTCGAAGAAACCAGTTCGTCTCGCCACCGGGAGTGAAGATGTGCGCATAGGTGCCCGTGTCGTCGAGGCCGAACGCAAGCTTGAGGGGCGCAGCCCATTCCACGATGCGCGTTGCTACGTCGCGGAGAGTCATCGAATCACCAATCCGAGATCGCGAGCATCTGAAACGGAAACCTCTTTGTCAATGTCGTCGATGAACTTCACCTGGATTGCTCCGCCGTCACGTCCGAACGCGGGAGCAACCCTTGACAACTCAAGCGACCAGCCGTCGGGCAGCCCACCCGGCGCATCAGGATTAAGCGTGTAAACGTTGTAACGCAGCGCCAATGCGGACACAGGCAACGAGCGGTCTTCGAACGATGACGCGTTGCCGTCGATGCGCAGGTGCATCGTGGCGCCGCATTCGGGCCCGATGCGGTCGACCGATGCGCCGTAGTCTTCCACCGCCGCCGCGATGCTCGAGTATCGGATGATGGATCCGCGCGCCGAGCCATGGTTTGGCGGATATCTATCAAAATCCAACGTCGTGCCTTCCTTGGAACAATCAGGACAGAATCGATGTTGAGCGCGTGGAGCGGGCACTTTTTGAGATTGTCACAATTTTAGTATGCCCTTTCGCGCAAGCACATCGGCGTCCCAGTGGCGATCGTCAACGCGCACCACCTCACCCAAGCGCCCCGCGCACGACCACGTCGAACGTCGGGCGGGGGTCGCTTGTGTCGCCCCGCGCAATCCGGTGCAGGATCTGACCTTCCGCACAGGCCATGATTGCTGCCGCGGCGGCGACGCGGTGAGACTCCCCCACGCCGAGGCGTTGCAGCACCGCATGCATCGACGCTTCCATGGCGGCCCGACCCGCGGCGACGGACTGGCGCAGGGTTGGGTTGTGACTGGCCTCCATGAACAGCGCGAGCCGCGCGGTGGTCAGGGTGCGGTTTTCGCCGGTGGTGAACTCGACCAGGGCCGCGAGCTGCTCGACCAGCTCGGCGGCCGTGACGGGGGCTCGGGCCGTGACCGCGGCCATCTCCCGGTCGACGATGTGGTCGATCACTCCCGAAAACAGGGCATCGCGGGTGCGGAACCAGTTCGACGTCGATCCCCGCGGGAGTGCAGCCCGATCGTCGACGCGAACGTGCGTCAGCGCGCGAAGGCCCTCGGTTCCGACGAGTTCGATCCCCGCGTCGAGTGCGCGAATTTTGGTGGATGCCATGTTCTCACTATAAACATAGTGACACGACACTACGAACGTAGTAACCTGCCGTCATGAAAGAGACATCGCACACCACAGTCGACGCTGCGATCCCTCACCTCGACGGCGTCGAGCATCGTTATATCGACCTCCCCGGGCTGCGCATGCACGTCGCCGAGGCCGGCAGCGGCGAACCTCTGCTGCTGCTGCACGGGTTTCCCGAACACTGGTGGGAATGGCGCGACGTGATGCCCGCCCTCGCCAGCGACTTTCGGGTGATCTGCCCCGACCTTCGAGGAGCGGGCTGGACCGACGCGCCGCCGACGGGCTACGACAGCGACCAGCTGTTCGCCGACCTGCTCGCGTTGATCGATGCGTTGCAGCTGACACGGGTGCGCATCATCGCGCACGACTGGTCTGCGCTGCTCGCGTTCCGGCTCGGTCTCGAACGGCCCGACCTCGTGGACGGAATTCTGTGCCTCGCCACACCGCACCCCTGGGTTCGGTTCAGCCCAAAGTACATCCCGCTCTTGAGATTTTTGTGGTTCCAGCCCGTGGTCGCCGCTCCAGGGCTCGGGCCGCGCCTGCTCGGACGGGGCCAACAACGGCTCGCCCGGTACCTGCTGCGTGGATTCCAGGCCAGCCCACAGGCCTTCACCGAGAGGGACATCGATATCTTCCTCACCCCGTTGCGCGACCCGGCCCATGCCCGGGCGGGCTCGGCACTGTACCGAAAGTTCATCCTTCCGGAGGCGGCACGAATTATGTCGGGCCACTACCGCGACCGACACCTCACCGCCCGCACGCGGCTGGTCTATGGACTCGCCGACCGCGGGTTGCGTCGAGAGATGGCCGGCGGATACGAAGGCCACGCCGACGACCTCGCGGTGGTGTTTGAGGAAGGTGCGGCGCACTTCGTTGCCGACGACTCGCCCGAAGCGGTGGTGCGGCACGCCCGCGAGATGTTCGCGCCCAAATGATCGGGGCCGCCTATTCCGACTGCACGGTCTACACCGTCTACACGGGGCCTATGACGCGCCGGCGAAGAGTTCGCGCAGAGCCTGCACCGCCCCGGGGGCCATATCGAGGCTGGTGGTCATACTGCGCGGGTTCACGGTGATGCCGGTATCCGCGGGGATCAACTGGAGCAAAACCGAAACCTCCATGTCGACCTGGTAGCGCGAGCTGCGCGGTATGCCCCCGACGAAGTCCGCGTGCGTGAAGACGGCAAGGCGCAGCCCCGTCGGGTTCGGGATGAGCACCGGGCGAACTTCGGTCACACTGTTGAGGGGTTCGCGGCCGCTCGGCACAATCACGGTGCTGCCCGCGAGGATGAGCATCAGAATGTCTTCTGACATCACCCCGTCGCGGGCCTGCTGGATCGCCGTTTCCAGAGCTGTCGGGTCCCGCCGTTGTCGCGCCATCGAATCGCCTCTCGCTCGACACCACGATGGCAGCGGCACACGAGAGAAAACCACCTCTTGCGCGAGAGACGTTCTCCTGAACGGATTCCGGTTACGCCTGCGCGCCCGCCGCTACAACTGCGCTGGCCGCGGCACGAGCCTCGTCCGCGCTACGTCCGCCGAGGGCGGCAGCCGCCTTCGCGCGGGCCTCGTCGAGCGTGACACCCGCAAGTTCCGCACGCACGTCGACGAGTGCTGCCGGAGTCATCGACAGGGTCGTGGCTCCCAGTCCGACCAGAACGACCGCGAGCAGCGGGTCGGCGGCAGCTTCACCGCAGACGCCCACCGGCTTTCCTGCGGCCGCACCGGCATCCCCCAACATCTTGATCAGGCGAAGCACGGCAGGGTGCCACGGGTCCTGGTAGCTGGCGACGGAACCGAGCATACGGTCGGCGGCCATCGTGTACTGCGTGAGGTCGTTGGTTCCGATACTCACGAAGTCGCTGACCTCGGCGACCTGGTCGGCGACGAGCGCGAGGCTCGGAATCTCGGCCATCGCACCGACGGTCTTCAGCCCGAGTTCCTTGCCGAGCGCGACGAAATATTCGGCCTCGGGAGCGTCGGCGACCATCGGGGCCATGACCCAGAGGTCCGCCTCGGTGGCGTTCTGGGCGTTGACGAGCGCGGTGAGCTGGTCGCGCAAAATCTGCTCGCTCGCCCGCAGCGCACGCAGTCCACGCAGACCGAGGGCGGGATTCTCTTCCTTGGCCGCGTTGAGGAAGCTCAGCGGCTTGTCAGCGCCGGCATCGAGCGCTCGGACGACAACCTTCTTGCCGGGGAACGCCGCGAGGAGCTCGGTGTACTGCTTCTCCTGCTCTTCGACGGTCGGCGCCGTCTTCGAGTCGAGGAACAAAAACTCGGTGCGGAACAGACCAACGCCCTCGGCGCCGAGCTCGACCGCGTTGGCGGCCTCCTTCGGGGATCCGAGGTTCGCCAGCAGCGGCACGAGCGTGCCGTCGGCGAGCACACCGTTGGTGAGCGGTGCCGCGGCGACCTCGAGGCGACGCGCAATGGCTGCTTCGACCTCGGCGCGCTGCTCGGCGGTGGGGTCAACGGTGACGACTCCGGTCGCGGCATCCGCCACAACAATCGTGCCATCGGCCAAGTCGAGGGCGCCGGTCACACCCACCACCGCGGGGATGGACTTCGAACGGGCGAGAATCGCGGTGTGGCTGGTGGGACCGCCGTCGCGCGTGATGAGCGCAAGCACACGCTCAAGGTCGAGCAGCGCGGTGTCCGCGGGCGCGAGGTCCGATGCCACAAGGATGAACGGCACGTCGCTTGTCGGGATGCCGGGTGCCGCAACGCCTCGGAGGTTCGCGATGATTCGCTGCGAGACATCCCCCAGGTCCGTCGCACGTTCAGCCATGTAGCCGCCCATCGCCGTCAGCATGTCCTGGAAAGCGGCGAACGCCTCGAACACGGCGCGCTCGCCCGTGGTGCCCGCATTGATGCGGGCAGTCACGTCGTCAATGAGGCTGGGGTCCTGGGCCATGAGGGCTGCGGCTTCGAGAACGTCTTTTGCGTCGCCTCCGGCCTGGGCACCGCGGGCGGTCAGGTCGGCAGCGACCTCACCGAGGGCTACCTTGACCGTGGCGAGTTCGGCTTCTGCGTTACCGTTGTGCTGCGCGGCCTCGGGCTGCGGCAACGGCTCCGGCATACGAAGAATCGGACCAATCGCCGCGCTACGACCTACGCCTACACCGTGCAGTTCCATGAGTGACCTTTCTACAAATCACCGGCAAGCCTACCTACTGTTTATGTGAGGGTTCACCACGGATTCGGGCCGTAAGGCTCCTGTGTCAGCACGATATTTGCCGGTGACGGCACGCAATGGGCGACCAGGGACGTAGTGCTCTACGCCACCTGAGACGCGCCCTATAGAGAGGTATCGCCGCCACCCCGGGGCGGGCCAGATCAACAGCCGTCGTGAATCGTTAGGGTTAGGGAATGTCGAACGACCAGGCCGAGAAAACCACACCACAGTCCCGGATCGGCGCTGTGATCGCGTGGGTGATGCAGCTGAAGCCCGTGCGCGTTTTCGGGCACTACTCGCGGCGTCGGGGAGCCATCCTGGCAGGGGGCCTCTCCTACCAGGCGATCTTCGCCGTTTTCGCAGCGATCTGGGTCGCCTTCTCGATCATCGGTCTCTTTCTGCAGTCCAATGATGCGTTGCGGCAGTCATTGTTCGACGTCCTCAGCTCGTCTGTGCCCGGCCTCATCGACACCGCCGAAAGCGACGGCGCGATCGATCCCGAGATGCTGCTCGACACCGGCGCGCTGAGCTGGACCGGCGCGCTCGCGCTCTTTGGCTTGCTCTTCACCGCCCTCGGCTGGCTCGCCTCCGGTCGAGAGTCCATTCGCGACCTGTTCGACCTCGGCCCGCTTCCGGGCAATCTGATCCTGCAGAAGCTCAAGGACCTGGGGCTCGCGATCGGTTTCGGCGTAGTCGTACTCATCTCCGCCGCGCTGTCGGTCTTCAGCACCGCCGCGCTCGACACGGTTTTCGGCTGGGTCGGTATCGGAAACGATTCTTTCTTCGCCAATGCGCTCGCACGCGTCGTGGGTCTGGCGATCGTGCTCGCGCTCGACACCCTGGTGCTCGCGGCGTTCTTCCGGGTCGTCGCGGCGATCGTGATTCCGTTCCGACGCCTGCTCGCGGGCGCCTTCCTCGGCGGAATCGGACTCGGCGTGCTCAAGGTGCTCGGCTCGACCCTGCTCGGCGGCGCAAGCAACAACCCGTTGCTCGCCTCGTTCGCGGTGATCATCGGTCTGCTGATCTGGTTCAACCTCATCTGCCAGGTCATTCTGTTGTCGTCGACCTGGGTCGCGGTCGGCATGATCGATGCCGGCATCCCGCTCGATCCGGTCGCCGAGGCCGCGCGACTGGAACGCGAGGCCGCCGAACGCGCGGCTGCACGCGCGGCCGAGGAACTGGCACGCCCCAAGGGATTCGCCCGATTCATCCCCCGTCGATGGAGGAAGACGAACACCGATCCCGCCTCCCGGGCAACGGCCACCGGCGCGGCCGGCGATGTCCGGGGCTCAAACTAAACTTTCGACATGGCAAAACCGCTCCGCATCGCGACAATCAACACCAACGGCATCCGCGCCGCCTACCGCAGGGGAATGGGTGCGTGGCTCGACTCGCGTGAGGTCGACATCCTCGCGATCCAGGAGGTGCGCGCCTCCACAGAAGACATCGAGGCCCTGCTCGGTCCCGACTGGGACATCCTGCACGACGCCGCCACCGCGAAGGGCCGTGCGGGTGTGGCGCTCGCCAGCCGTAAAGCCTCCGACCACGGCAAGGCCTCGATCCACCGGGTGTCGCTCGGCGATGAGGAGTTCGACAGTGCCGGGCGCTGGCTGGAGGCCGACTACGAGGTCAACGGCAAAATCATCACGGTCGTGAGCACCTACGTGCACTCCGGCGAGGCCGACACCCCCAAGCAGGTCGAAAAATACAAGTTCCTCGACGCAATGTCGAACCGCCTGCCCGAGCTTGCCGCGCACAGCGAGTACGCGGTGGTGCTGGGCGATCTCAACGTCGGCCACCGCGAGCTCGACATCAAAAACTGGAAGGGCAACGTGAAGCGGGCCGGGTTCCTGCCGCGCGAGCGTTCCTACTTTGACCGCTTCCTTGGCCCCCTCGGCGAAGACGTGACGGGGGTCGATGGCACAACAGGAAAGGGCCTGGGCTGGGTGGATGTCGGGCGCCAGCGTTCCGGCGAAGTCGAGGGTCCCTATACCTGGTGGAGCTGGCGGGGCCAGGCCTTCACCAATGACACGGGGTGGCGCATCGACTACCAGCTCGCGACTCCCGCCCTGGCCGACACCGTCGTCGAGTACGCGGTCGACCGTGCCGAGGCCTACGACCAACGCTGGAGTGACCACACCCCCGTCGTCGTCGACTACGACATCTGAGTCGACTGCGACCTGAGTTGACTGCGACATCGGAATTACCCACCCTCGCACTGATGGAAGACTGAAGTCATGACCCAACCCCGCTTGTTCTCCGGTATGCAACCGTCCGCCGACTCGCTCCACGCCGGCAACTACATCGGTGCGCTGCTGCAGTGGCGGGATCTGCAGGCAACCCACGAGGCGATCTTCTGCGTGGTCGACCTGCACGCGATCACGGTCGCCCAAGACCCGAAGCTGCTGCGCGAACAGACCCGCCGCACGGCCGCGCAGTACATCGCCGCCGGGATCGACCCCACACTGTCGACCCTCTTCGTGCAGTCGCACGTGCCCGCGCACACCGAACTGGCCTGGATCCTCAACACAATCACCGGGTTCGGTGAGGCGAGTCGCATGACCCAGTTCAAGGACAAGTCGGCCAAGCAGGGATCAGACTTCACCTCGGTGGGGCTCTTCACCTACCCGATCCTGATGGCAGCCGACATCCTGCTGTATGGCACCGAACTCGTGCCGGTCGGCGACGACCAGAAGCAGCACGTCGAGCTCACTCGCGACCTTGCCGCGCGCTTCAATTCGCGTTTCGGCGACACCTTTGTGATCCCGAAACCGTTCATCCTCGCCGAGAGCGCGCGCATCTACGACCTGCAGAACCCCTCCTCCAAGATGAGCAAGTCGGCAACGACCGATGCCGGAATCATCTGGATGCTCGACGAACCGAGCAAAACAGCGAAGAAGATCAAGTCTGCGGTGACCGACGACGACCGCGAGGTGCGCTTCGACCGCGAGCTGAAGCCCGGCGTCTCGAACCTGCTCACGATCATGTCGGCGTTCACCGGCACGCCCATGCCCGAACTCGTGGCGTCGTTCGAGGGCAAGGGCTACGGCGATCTGAAGAAGACGGTCGCCGACGTCGTCGTGGCCGAGTTCGATCCCGTGCGTGCCCGCACCCTTGAGCTGTTGGATGATCCGGCCGAACTCGACCGCATCCTGGCGACCAACGCGGACCGAGCAGAAGCACTCGCCCGGCCGATACTCGAAAAGGTATACGACCGCATCGGACTGCTGCCGCGCCGCAAGGCGTAGCGGCGGCGGCGGGCGTAGCGGGCTAGCGGAACAACGGACTAGCGGACTAACGGACTAACGGACTAACGATGCAACCCGAGATTGTCCTTACTCAGCGCCTGCGGCTCGACTCCCCCGTCGCCGCCGACCAGGAGCGCGTGTTCGAGTACTGTCAGGACCCGCTTTTCGAGCGCTACCTGACGGCTCCGTGGCCGTACACGCGGGCTCACGCGCGCCACTTTCTCGAACGGATCGTTCCGAGTGCGTGGGCTGCGGACACGGAGTACACCTGGGCGATCCGGCGGCGAGGCGCGAGTGCGCGCGACGCGAGCGAGGCCGTCGCGAGCGAGGCCGTCGCCAGCCCGCTCATCGGCGTGATCAGCTTCCGGCGGGACCACAACTCCATCGGCTTCTGGATAGGCACCCCGCACCGCGGGCTCGGGTACGTGCCCGAGGCCGCAACGGCCGTCGCGGAGTGGGTCTTCTCCCTGGGAGTGGAAACAATCGTGTGGGAGTGCGTGGCCGGCAACCTCGCTTCCGCGTCGGTCGCTCGGCAACTCGGCTTCCGCTTTACGGGCGAGCGCGACTCGACGCTTCCCTATCGCGACGGAAAACTCGTCCCGTCGTGGCACGCGCAGCTCACGCCCGACAACCTCCGCGTCGCGCAGCAGGGCTGGCCTGCCGTTACCTCGGCCGCGCGCCGGGAGTGACCGCCCGCAGCTCCCGCGGCCGCAGCCATCATCACTGAGCGCACCCACGCCCGCAGCCGCGACCGCAACCGCAACCGCAACCGCAACCGCAACCGCAACCGCTCGAACTTTGCACACAACAGCCGCAGCCGCAGCTGCAGCCGCAGCCGCGAGAACTGACCACACGTGACAGACCAATCGCGGCACTTCACCCACACCGGGTTCGCGGCGCGGCGGCGGTTTCAAGTCCTCGAAGCAACGCCTGCAACTGGTGGTGGCCTAGCGACGAATCCCGCCACCTCACGCTCCGAAGGGTCCCGGCCCCGCTGAAGTGTCAGAACTGGTCGTAAATCGAGTCGAAATTGCGACGAGTCGAGACACTTCGCGGGCGACACTCGACGAATCGCGACACCTCAGCCCGAGCGCTTAGACAACTCGCGACACCTCAGCCCGGACGCTTCAACAAAACGCGACACTTCGGATGTCGCGCCCAAAGTGTTCGACAAATCGCGACACTTCAGGCTTAGGCGCTTCGACGAATCGCGACACTTGGCTTCCCGACTGAACCGAATTCCACGGGAATACGCTGCCGCCGCCCGCGTTGACTACACTGAACGAAAGTAATACGTGCTCCGGGGTCGGTGAAAATCCGAACCGGCGGTTATAGTCCGCGACCCGCTGAGAGATTCGTCTCGACGCGGTTGATCTGGTGAAATTCCGGAACCGACGGTTAAAGTCCGGATGGGAGGATGCACGGATTGTTCGGCGTTGCCGTGCAATCGGTCCTTTAGCGACCACCCCGGAGACCGTCGAATCAGACGAGGACCGGATGGAACTTTCCCGCACCGACATCGAGACGGCGATGCAGCACGCCCTCGATCTCGCCTCGCACGGGTCCGCGATCGGCGGCAATCCGCAGGTCGGCTGCGTGTTGCTGGATGCCTCGGGCGCAGTGGTCGCCGAGGGCTGGCATCACGGCGCAGGCACACCGCACGCCGAGGTAGATGCCCTGTCGAAGATCTCCGACGCACGCGGGCTCACCGCCGTTGTCACTCTCGAGCCGTGCAACCACACGGGCCGCACTGGGCCCTGCGTCGACGCGCTCATCTCGGCGGGCGTCGGCCGGGTCGTGTACGCCGTGTCTGACCCGAATCCGGTCGCCGGTGGTGGCGCAGAGAGACTCGTCGCCGCGGGAATCCCGACCACCGGGGGCGTGCTGGCCGACGCCGTCGCTGAGTTCCTCCGCCCCTGGCTCATCTCCACCACGCTTCGCCGGCCGTTCATCACGCTCAAGTGGGCGTCAACGCTTGACGGTCGCACAGCCGCAACCGACGGCACCAGCCAGTGGATAACCGGAACCGCAGCCAGGCAGCGCGTGCACGAGCAGCGCGAGGCGAGCGACGCGATTCTCGTCGGAACCGGCACCGTGCTGGCCGACGACCCGTCGCTCACCGCACGCGGAGACGCCGGCGAACTAATGGAGCATCAGCCGATCCCGGTCGTCATCGGCGAGCGCGCGGTTCCCTCGGGGGCGAAGCTCCGCACCCATCCCGCGGGCCTCATCGAAACCCGCAGCCGGGACCTGACCGCGATTCTTTGCGACCTGTTCGACCGCGGCATCCACCGCGCGTTTGTGGAAGGCGGGCCGGGACTTGCAACCGCGCTCGTCGCCGCCGACCTCGTCGACGAATACGCGATCTACCTCGCCCCAGCGCTGCTCGGCGGCGACAGGCTTGCGCTCGGCGACATCGGTGTGGCCAGCATGCCCGACATCAAGAAACTGCAGATCACCTCTGTCGAGCAGCTCGGCAACGATCTGCTGCTGCACGCCAGGCCCGCCCGAGACTCGCTGGCAGATGCCCGGCCTGCGAATGCGTCGCGAGTGGGTGCCCCACGGGAGCCGACCGAAACACGGCGGCCGTCCGAAACACTGCGGCCGTCCGAAACACTGGAGCCGACCGAAACACGGCGGCCGTCCGAAACACTGCGCGCCGAGACATCCCCCATTGCAACATCCCCAGACGGGGCAGAGGAGTAACCATGTTCACGGGAATCATCGAAGAACTCGGCGAGGTCGTTGGCTTTGACTCCGCGGGCGATGCCGCGCGCCTGACCGTTCGCGGGCCCCTCGCCGTGTCGGATGCGGCCCACGGCGACTCGATCTCGGTGAGCGGCGTCTGCCTCACCGTGGTCGACCAGGGCGCCGACTGGTTCACCGCAGACGTGATGGCCGAGACGCTCCGCATGAGCACCCTCGACATGTTGTCCGCGGGAAGCCGGGTGAACCTCGAACGCGCGGCGCAGGTCGGCGACCGGCTCGGCGGGCACATCGTGCAGGGTCACATCGACGGCACCGCCCAGGTAATCAGCATCACCGACGGCAGCGCGTGGCGCGTGGTGCGATTCAGCCTCGACGCCGCCCACGCACCCCTGGTCGTCGGCAAAGGGTCGATCGCGGTCGATGGCGTGTCGCTCACGGTGAGCGCCGTCAGCGAAGCGGATGAAACGGATGCCTGGTTCGAGGTGTCGCTCATTCCGGAGACTCTCGCGGTCACCACACTCGGCCACAAACAGGTCGGAGACTCCGCGAACATCGAGACCGACATCCTCGCGCGTCACGTTGGGCGCCTCGCCGCGTTTGCCGCACCTGCACCTTCACCCGCGCCCGCGCCCGCGCCAGCGCCAGCGCCAGCAGAAACCGCACGGACACCAGCTCCCGCACCACCCGCACGTTCCGAAAGGACCCCCTCATGAGCCTCGCTGACATACCCACCGCGCTTGCGGCACTGCGGGAGGGCCGCCCGATCATCGTGGCCGACGACGAGAGCCGCGAGAACGAGGGCGACGTGATCCTCGCCGCCGAGCTCGCCTCGCAGGAATGGATCGCCTGGCTCGTGCGCAACTCCTCCGGCTTCATCTGCGCCCCGATGACCAACGAGATCGCCGACCGGCTTGAGCTGCCGTTGATGGTGGTCGATAACGAGGATCCGCTCGGCACCGCCTACACGGTGAGTGTGGATGCCGCGGACCGACTCAGCACCGGCATCAGTGCCTCCGACCGCGCCCACACCCTTCGGGTGCTCGCCAACCTGGAGTCTGTGCCCGCGAGCCTGAACCGCCCCGGCCACATCCTGCCCCTGCGCGCGGTCGAGGGCGGCGTGCGCGAGAGGCCCGGGCACACCGAGGCGACTATCGACCTGCTGAAACTGGCCGGAATGGTGCCCGTCGGGGCGATCAGTGAGATCGTGGCAGACGACGGCGAGATGATGCGCCTGCCGGCACTCATCGCGCTCGGCGAGCGCGATGATGTACCCGTCATCACGATCGTCGCACTCGTTGCGTACCTGCAGGAGCTGCACGGCGATGCTCCGCTTCCCGTGAAGCCGGTGCCCGAGGCATCCCGCGTCATCTTCGAAGTCGAGACCACCGTGCCGACCGAGTACGGGTCGTTCCGCTTTCGCGCGTACCGTGACCGGGCCACCGGGGCCGACCACCTCGCGGTGATCGCGGGCACCCCGACGAACGGTGCGCTCGTGCGGGTGCACTCTGAGTGCCTCACCGGCGAGGCCTTCGGGTCGCAGAAGTGTGAGTGTGGCCCGCAGCTCGACGCGTCGCTTGAGGCTATCCAGCGCGAGGGCGGCGTCGTCATCTACATGCGTGGCCACGAGGGACGCGGAATCGGGCTCATCAACAAGCTCAAGGCCTACCGGCTGCAGGAAAACGGCCTCGACACCCTCGACGCGAACCTTGCCCTCGGCCTGCCCGCGGACGACCGCGACTACAGCGCGGCCGTCGCTATTCTCGAGGATCTCGGCCTCAGCGAGGTGCGCGTCATCACCAACAATCCGGACAAGATCGCCCAGCTCAGCGGTCGCGGCATCACCGTTCTCGAGCAGGTACCGCTGCTGGTGGGCGTGGGCGAATTCAACGAAGGCTATCTCGAAGCAAAGCGCGACCGGATGGGTCACATCCTCCCCGAATCCACCATCCTCGACGCTGAACTGCTGTCGGGCCAGAAAGGACAAACGATATGAGCGGCGACGGAATCCCCGACATCAAGACCGACGGCACAGGGCTGAAGGTCACCATCGTGGCCGGGTCCTGGCACGAGGTCATCACCAACGGCCTGCTCGCCGGCGCCCGTCGGGCACTCACCGAGTCGAACGTCGACATCACCGAGGTGCGCGTTCCCGGGAGCTTTGAGCTTCCGGTGGTCGCCAAGGCCGCGCTCGATGCGGGCGCCGACGCCGTGGTGGCCCTCGGCGTCATCATCCGTGGGGGAACCCCGCACTTCGAATACGTGTCGGATGCCGCGACGAGCGGTCTCACGCAGGTGAGCGTATTGACCGGCAAGCCCGTCGGCTTCGGGGTGCTCACCCTCGATAACGAGCAGCAGGGGCTCGACCGCGCTGGCCTCGAGGGCTCGAAGGAAGACAAGGGAGCGGAAGCCGCGCAGGCAGCGGTCGCCACGGCTGTGCTGCTGCGCGAGCTGCGCGGGGCCTGAGGGCACAGCGAAACTGCCAGCAAGTGTTCATCTGGCCGTAACACGGCGTAAGGTAGGAGGGTTCGCCACAAGTGAACCCTCCACCCGCAGAGTCTCCCGGAACCTTCCGGCGCACATCTATGCGCCACGGTCCGGGCCGAGTACTCGCGTTCGCACCGTCCGTTCCGGAGCCTTCCCTTCATGTCAACGTCCACCGCGCCAACCGCCGCCCCAGCCAATACTCGAGGTCGAGTCATCGGTGCCAGCCTCATCGGCACGTCGATCGAGTTCTACGACTTCTACGTCTATGCCACGGCTGCCGTGCTCGTGTTTCCCGCCCTCTTCTTCCCGAGCCAGAACGAGGCAAGCGCCCTCCTGAGCTCGTTCGCCGTGTTCGGTGCCGCGTTCGTCGCGCGCCCGATCGGCTCGATCGTGTTCGGTCACTTCGGTGACAAGATCGGTCGCAAGGGCACCCTCGTCGCATCGCTGCTCACGATGGGTATCGCCACCGTTCTCATTGGCTGCCTCCCGACCGCGCTGACGCCGGGCTGGGAGTTCTGGGCTCCCGCCCTGCTGGTGCTCTTCCGTTTCTGCCAGGGCCTCGGCCTCGGCGGCGAGTGGAGCGGCGCCGCACTGCTGGCAACGGAAAACGCACCCGCGGGCAAGCGTGCGATCTACGGCACCTTCCCCCAGCTGGGCGCTCCGATCGGCTTCATCATCGCGAACGTCGTGTTCCTCGTCCTGAGCCTGAACCTCGCTCCGGAAGCGTTCCAGGCCTGGGGCTGGCGCGTCCCGTTCCTCGCGAGCGCCATTTTGGTCATCATCGGCCTCTACATCCGCCTGAAGCTCGTCGAAACCCCCGCGTTCCAGAAGGTCGTCGACAAGGGAGAGGTCGCCAAGCTCCCGCTGGCCCGCGTCTTCAAATCCAGCTGGCGCGAACTCATCCTGGGCACGTTCATCATGCTCGCGACCTACGTGCTCTTCTACCTGATGACCACGTTCACGCTCACCTATGGCACCACCGCCAGTGACTCCGACACCGCCGCCGCCGCAGCAGAAGCGGCGGGCAAGCCGTTCAACGCGGACGCCTTCGTTCCCGGCCTCGGCTACACCCGCAACGAGTTTTTGATCATGCTCATCATCGGTGTGGTGTTCTTCGGAATCTTCACCCTCGTCTCCGGCCCCCTCGCGGAGAAGTACGGCCGCCGCAAGATGCTGTCGTGGACGACCATCGGAATCATCATCTTCGGGCTCCTCTTTGTTCCCCTCTTCGGAGCGGGACAGGTCGGCGTGATGACGCTGCTCATCCTCGGCTTCATCCTGATGGGCCTCACCTTCGGTCCGATGGGTGCTCAGCTGCCCGAGCTGTTCCCAACCAACGTGCGCTACACCGGAAGCGCGATCAGCTACAACGTCGCCAGCATCCTGGGTGCTGCGGTCGCGCCGTTCATCGCGGTTGCGCTCTGGCAGGCAGCCGAGGGCAGCACGTGGCTCGTGGGTCTCTACCTCAGCCTCAGCGCCGTGATCACCCTGGTCGCCCTGCGCCTGAGCAAGGAAACCAAAGATGTGAACTACGAGGGCAACGTCAGCTAGCTGGTGTTTCTTTCCCTCTGTGATGGGGGATGTCGCGGCGCCCGGGTTTCCCCCGGGCGCCGCGTTTTTGTGCGCTCACCCGCTTCGCTCGCGCCCCTTGACATGCAAGTGATCGCTTGCCTATTGTGGCGGTGTGAGCGACATCTACAGGGCTATCGCCGATGAAACCCGGCGGACAATCCTCGATGAACTCGCGGAACGCGATGACCAAACACTCTTCGAAATTTGTTCCCGGCTCGCAACGAAACATGGCTCCAGCTCGTCCCGGCAGGCCATCTCGCAGCACCTCGAGGTGCTCGAGGCGGCCGGACTGGTACACAGCGAACGCCGAGGCCGTTACAAAGTCCACACGCTCGACACAGCCCCGCTGCAGGAAATCACCCGTCGATGGCCGCCCGCATCGTGATGGCGACCGAAAGGAATCAGCCATGAAGATCAATCTCGCCACCATTTTCGTAGATGACCAGACGAAGGCGCTGGAGTTCTATACCTCGACGCTGGGATTCGTGCCGGTAAACGACATCCCGATGGGCGAAGCACGCTGGATCACCGTCGCCTCCCCGGAACAGCCGGAGGGCACCCAGCTCTCTCTCGAACCAGACGACCACCCCGCGGTCCGACCGTTTCTGGAGGCGCTAGTCGCGGATGGCATTCCGTTCACGTCGTTCGCCGTGGAGGATGCGACGGCGGAATACACCCGCCTCGCCGCGGCTGGCGTGACGTTCACCCAGCAGCCCACCGCGATGGGTCCGGTGACCACGGCGGTCTTCGACGACACCTGCGGAAACCTGATTCAGATCGCCAGCATGGACTGACAGGTCGGTGGCGCCAGTGTGACCAGGCCGCCGTTGGAGTGCTCGCGTTGGAGTGCTCGCGTTAGAGTGCTCGCGTTAGAGTGCTCGATGGTGAAGAAGGGCCGCCACGGTCGACCGTCCGGCCACGGTCTACCCTGATGAGTGGAGCATTCCGCCGCGAACACAGGAGTTGACGCGATGACCACGACATCCCCCGATGCCGACCCCACACGGCGCAACGCCCTGACGCACGAGCCCTCGCCTGACCCCACGCTTGACCCCATGCACGAGCCCTCGCCTGACCCCACACCGCAGGACGCTTCGCCCCCGAGAATTGTCTTCGCGATCGTGGGGCGGGGTTGGCGCAGCGAGTTCTTCCTTCGGATCGCGCGCGAGTTTCCCGAACGGTTCGCGATAGCCGGGCTCGTCACCCGCGACGTCGAGGTCGGGCGCGGGATCGAAGCCAAATGGGGCATCCCGACCTTCCGCGATGTCGCCACCCTTGCTGCCGCGACCTCGCCGGAGTTTGTGGTGGTCTCCGTCCCACGCGCCGTGGCGCCCGACGTCATCGAAGAACTGACGCAGCTCGGCCTGCCCGCGCTCACCGAGACACCGCCAGCGGCCGACGTGGAGTCGCTGCTCCGGGTGCACCGGCTGACGGAGAACGGCGCGCTGATTCAGGTGGCGGAGCAGTATCACCTTTCGCCGCTGCTGCGCGCGCAGCTGGCGATTGCTGGCTCTGGGCAGCTCGGGCGGATCAGCTACGCGCTCGTCGCGCAGTGTCACGACTACCACGGGGTCAGCCTCATCCGCCGGGCGCTCGGAATCGGCTTCGAGGACGCACGCATCACGGCGAGCAGCTTCGACTCACCGCTGGTTGTCGGCCCCGGGCGTGAGGGCCAGCCCACCGAGGAACGCTCCGTGACCGCCCACCAGGTCTCGGCCCGCCTCGACTTCGGCGACCGGCTCGGCGTCTATGACTTCGCGGACGAACAATACTTCTCGTGGATCCGCAAGAACCGGATCGTGCTGCGCGGCGACCGCGGCGAAATCTCCGACACCGAGGTGCGTTCGCTGCAGGACTTCCGTACTCCGCTGTTCTCCGACATCCGCCGGGTCGACGCCGGCGAGGGTGGCAACCTCGAGGGCAAGTTCTTGCGCGGCATCACCGCCGCGGGCCGCTGGGAGTACACCAACGACTTCATCCCCGCTCGCCTCAGCGACGACGAACTCGCCATCGCCGAGTGCCTGGTGCGGATGAGCACCTACGTCCACGGAGGCCCGCCGTTCTACAGCGTTGCCGAGGCCGCGCAGGACCACTACCTCGCGCTGCTGATCGCCGAGGCCGTGCGCACTGGCGAACCCGTGCAGTCGGCGCGGCAGGGGTGGGCGCGGTGAGCGCCCTCATCGTGGTGGGCTCCGCGAGCCGCGACTACACCGTGATCGTCGACCGCCATCCGCAGCCCGGCGAGACCCTGCTCGGCGGTGACATCGTTACGGGCGCCGGCGGAAAGGGCGCCAACCAGGCGGTGGCCGCCTCCGCCGCAGGGGTGCCTCCCGTTTTCATCGGCTCGTTCGGCGACGACAGCACCGGCCACGAACTCATCGAAGAGCTGCGCTCCAACGGGGTCGACGTTTCCCACGTCACCACGACCACCGAAGCGCCCACGGGTGTCGCCCTCATCACGGTGGTGACCTCGGGCGAGAACAGCATCGTTGTGGCTGCCGGCGCCAATGCCCGGCTGCAGCCCGATACCAGCGCCGCAATCATCCGCTCGCTTGCAAGCCCTGCCACCGTGGTACTCGCCCAGCTCGAGGTACCTCTCGCCACCGTGATCGCGGTCGCGGACGCGACGCGCGACGCGGGAGCCCGGTTTGTGCTGAACCTCTCGCCGTCGCGGGAGATCCCGGCCGCGCTGCTGGCACTGTGCGATCCGCTCGTGGTGAACGAATCCGAGGCCGCCGCCGTGAGCGGTCGTGCCGTCAGCTCGGTCGCGGATGCACTGGCGGTCGCAAAGGAGCTGCTGCAGCAGAGCGTGTCGGTGGTGATCACCCTCGGCGGCGACGGCGTTGTGCTGGCCACGGCAGAGGGTGTCAGCCACTCCCCCGCGCACCAGGTTTCCGTCGTCGACACCACGGGCGCCGGTGACGCGTTCGTCGGAGCGCTGGCCGCTGAGCTCGCCCGGGGCGCAGACCTGGCTTCGGCCGTGGAGGCAGGCACCGCCGCCGGAGCCCGCGCGGTGCAGCACCTCGGCGCGCAGCCGCCCCGGTCGCCGCAGCCGCCGCAGCCGCCGCAGCCGAACTAGCGACGGGTCGGAGCCCCGCCTCGCCGTCGCGTGTAGTCGTCAGGGGTGGTCGTCAGGGGTGGTCGTCAGGGGTGGTCGTCAAAGGTCGTCGTCAGAGGTGGTCGTCAGAGAACGGGTCGGATCACCCCGAGTACGTGGCGTTCGTCGTCGATGAGCGGGATGCTGCGCCAGCGGTCAAACGCGCCGCACGGGTGACTGATGCCGAACCGCAGAATCTGCCCGGGATCCACGACCGCGTCCGCGGGCACCCGCAGGAACGCGTGGTGGTCGTTGACGGCAGTGACCTCCCAGCCGTCCGTGTCGCCGTCCGTGTCGCCGTCCGTGTCGCCGTCCGTGTCGCGGCCGGTGTCGCCCGCGCCCTCGACAGCGCGGAGCCGACCGAGCACAATGGGCATCCGATCGTCGGTCGGCGCCTCCCGGCGTCCGAACCCGACGATGACGCGATCAGGTTCGGGACGCGACAGCACGCTGGCGAACAATTCCAGTGCGGGGACGAAGTGCTCGCCCACGGCCGCGCCTCGAAAGCCGAACGGCCAGGTGCGGGCGCCGAACGGCGAGGTGCGCGCGTACAGGCCGTGGTCGTGGGTCACGTAGCAGCCACTGCGAAGCACACAGGTGACCGGAAAGTCCCAGCTGTCTGGCCCCAACTCGGCGACGACGAGGTCGAAGAAGGAACTGCCGCCGGCCGTGACGACAGGAGTGCCCGCGAAGAGCCCGGCGTCCGCGCAGTACTTCGTCAGCGCCCGCATCCGGCGGAGAAACTCTGCGGCGCCCCATGGGGTCTCGCCGTCAGACGCTGGCATCAGGCCCTCGAACCCAGCAACGCCCGCGAGGTCAACCCGCGCAGAGCCCGCGACAGCATGCGCGAGTGTGACGGCGTCTGGGTCGCTGCGGATGCCGGTGCGACCGCCGACGAAGCCGAGTTCGATCAGCACCCGCAACTTCGCAGGCGGATTGATCCGGTCGAGCTCCCGCTCGAGCAGGGCCAGCCCGGCGAGACTGTCGACGTAGCAGTAATACTGCGCGTCCCCGCCCGTTAGGTAGGTCGCGGCGACCCAGGCGATCGCGGCCGGGTCGACCAGTTGGTTCGCGTGCAGGATTCGGGTGACGCCGAACCCCGAGAGTGTCCGCACCTGGGAAGTGGTCGCCGCGGTCATCCCCCAGGCCCCCGCTTCCAGCTGGCGCCTGCACAGCTGGCGTGACATGTGTGTCTTCGCGTGCGGCGCCAGCTCCACACGGTTGTCTGCGCAGAACTTCGCCATGATCTGGATGTTGTGACTCGTCGCACTGTCGCTGAGCACCATCAGCGGCAGGTCTGCACCTGCCAGGACGTGCCGTCGTGCGGTCGACTCGCCCCGCCCGTGGATTGGAGGCATCAGAGCCGTCGAAGGAAGCTCTGCACGAGGTCCACCGCACGAAGCGTGAGAGCGGCGAGAATCGCCTCGCCCGTTTCGGGCGTCGCGGGTCGCGGGTCTCCAAACACGCCGCTCGGCGATATCTCCTGTAGCTGCGTGAACAGTGACGGGTAGGTGTCCGGAAAGTCGGGGTAGGACGCCTCCGCTTTGTCCATGTGCACCGCTTCCGGCCGAACGGCCAGGACAATCGACGTCTCCACTTCGTCCGCGTGATAAAAACCGGGACCGGCAGGCAACGTCGTGGCGAACCGCGCTGCGGCCTCCTCAAACCCCGGATAGTCGACGACGAGGGTCGGCAGGGGTGGCACACCGGGGACATGCCCGGAGGTCAGGGCCCGGGCTGCGGCCTTCAAGGGTGCCTGGTTTCCGAAGTCTCCGTTTACAATCACAAACCCGCGCGCGCCCTGCGCGGCCAACGCCGAACCAATATCCGTTGCGATCGCCCTGACGGTCTCAAACGACAGCGACAGCGTGCCCGGGAAACCCGCATTGTTGGACGTTTCACCGTACGCAACGACGGGCAGCAGAGCGCCACCCACCTCTATTGCGACCCGGCGGGCGAGCGCTTCGGCCATGATCGAGTCAGTCTGCAATGGGAGGTGGGGGCCGTGCTGTTCGTGGGCACCGAAGGGAAGCAGCGGGATTGCGCCCGCCCGCAGGGCCTCGGCAAATTCGGGCCAGGACGCATTTGCTGCATCTATCCAACCACCGTGTGCAGAATACGTCATATGCTGTTCTCCTTCTATTGAACTGGCAACGGGCAATTTCGCTACTTCTCCAGTGTGCGGGCTCACCCGCTGCCAGTCTGTGCACCGATCGTCCCACCCCACGGGATCATCGGCCGCCGATATATGTACGATCCTCCGAGATTATGAACACGACGCGTCACAGAGGTATCCAAGTGACTCGGGTTCGGCGGATGGTCCAGAAGCACGATATGTAATCCAGAACAATGTTGGAGGGGCAGACGATCCGCGGGGCGAGCCGAGGTGTTTGACTCAGTCAGACGGCTCACGCCCTTCCTTCGGCCGTGATTGTGCTCTCGCAGGAGGCCGTCGCAGCCCACCTGGTCACCGTCCGATCACACGCCCCTCCCGCGTCGGTGTCCCTCGACCGCGGTCTCTTCTCATTCACAGCTAGGAGTTACAGATGAAGTCAGGACTACACCGCACGCTTGCGGTCGTCGGCCTCGTTGCAGCGATCGGATTCACATCCGCCTGCTCGACCGCCGTTCCGAGCGGCAACACCGACAACGCCACCTCTGCGGCCCGCACCCCGGTCGAAGACCTGAGCATCGCGATTGTGCTCTCGGGCCCCATCACCGACAACGACTTCAACCAGGTCGGATACGAGGCCGCCGAGGCCGCCGGCGAGGAAGTCGGTGCGGAGGTTGCCTACGCAGAGAACGTCAGCGATGCCAACGCCGAACGTACGCTGCGCAACTTCGCCTCAGACGGCTACGACCTGATCATCGCCCACAGCTTCTCGTTTGGTGACGCAACCCTCAGGGTCGCAGCGGAGTTCCCCGACGCCGTGTTCATGGCGGGCACCGCGACCAGCAACGCGGAGAACGTCGGAACCTACGACAACCCTGACTACCAGGGCGCTTATCTTGCCGGGATGCTGGCAGCCGGCGTTGCGAGCGAAGGAACTGTCGGTTGGGTCAGTGCAATCCAGACCCCGAACCTACTCGCGAATCTCCACGCCTACGAAGCCGGCGCCGAGGACATCAACCCCGAGATCACCGTTCTCCACTCCTTCATCGGCAGCTTCTACGACCCGCCCCGCGCGCGTGAAGCAGCTCTCGCCCAGATCCAGTCCGGCGCGCAGGTTCTCAGCGCCCAGACCGTCGGGACCATCGACGGCGCAATCGACGGTGGCGCGCTCGCCATCGGTGCCCTCACTGACCAGAATTTCCTCGGCCCGGACAACGTCCTGACGAGCGTTCTGTGGGATCTCGCGCCCGTCTTCACCGACGTCGCCACCGCGGTCCAGGACGGAAGCTGGACTAACGAGAACTACAGCTACGGCGTTGCCGAGGGTTCGATCACCCTCGCCGACTTCCACGGCCTCGACTCGCGCGTACCCGCCGACGTCATGGCAACGGTGCTCGAGCGTGAGGCGGAGATCGCCTCGGGCGAGTTCGAGGTTCCCTACGACGTCACCACCGTCGACTAGCACTCCCGCCGCCCGCTACCGATGGTTGCGGGCGGCGGCGGCTGCGGGCGGCGGGTGCGCGCGGCGGTGTCACCACCTGCACCAGTTCACCCGGACGTCACTTCATTTGAGAACCGCTTCATTTGAGAACCGCTTCATTTGAGAACCGCTTCATTTGAGAATCACTGAGGACTCACGCGTTGGCTATTTCACCCCTTGAACCCGCCAGAGCCGCGCCCGGTTCAACCACCGGTCCGATTCTGCAGATGGACAAGAGCACCGTTCGATTTGGCGAGGTCGTCGCCAACGACCGGGTCTCGTTTGATTTGGCGCCTGGGGAGATCCACGCGCTCCTCGGCGAGAACGGCGCAGGCAAGACCACCCTCATGCGGGTTCTCGCCGGCCTCATTCAGCCGGACGAAGGCCAGGTCTTTGTCCGCGGTGAAGCACGTTCATTCGAGTCTGTCGCCGATTCGGTAGCGGCGGGAATCGGGATGGTCCACCAGCACTTTATGTTGGTGCCCACCCTCACCGTCGCTGAGAATGTGAGCCTCGGCCTCCGCTCGGCCGGGCGTCTCTTCCCCAACACCGCCCGGGTCGGGCGGGAACTCCGCGCCCTCGCCGATAAGCATGGGCTGTCCCTCGACCCCTCCGCTCGCGTGTCAGACCTGTCCATCGGCCAGCAGCAACGAGTCGAAATCGTGAAGGCGCTCTACCGGGGGGCGACAATCCTGATTCTCGATGAGCCCACGGCCGTACTGACGCCGGGCGAGACAGACTCATTGCTTGCGATGCTGCGATCCCTCACCGAACAGGGAACCTCCGTCGTATTCATCTCGCACAAGCTGCGGGAAATCCGGGCGGTCGCCGACCGGGTGACCGTGCTGCGGCACGGACAAACGGTGGGCACCTGGGCCCTCGACTCGGTGGCAGATGCCGAATTGACATCCGCCATGATCGGCCGCGACGCCGCACCCACGGTCAGTTCCCGGCTCGCACCCACCACGTCGGTTGCCCCTGTGCCACGCCTCGCTGTCGAGCGCGTGGGCGCCCGCGACCGCCGCGGCCACGCCGTGCTCGATTCGGTCAGCCTGAGCGTTGCTCCCGGTGAGATTCTCGGAATCGCGGGTGTCGACGGGAACGGCCAGACCGAACTCGCCGAGATTCTCAGCGGCGTTCGCCGCCCTTCCGCGGGCGAGGTGCGCCTGGACGGTGCGAATATCACTGCCGCCACGGTTGCGGAGCGCATCGGCCACGGCCTCGCGCACGTCCCCGAGGACCGCCAGCGCACCGGCCTCATCCTGGACCTCAGCATCGCCGAAAACCTCGCGATGGAAACGGTCGGTACCGCGATGTTCAGCCGACGGGGTTCGCTCAATCGTGCCGCCGTGCGCGCGCACGCGGAGGACATCATCTCGCGCTTCGACATTCGTTGCAGCGGCCCCGACCAGAGGGTGCGGGACCTCTCCGGAGGTAACCAGCAGAAAGTACTAATCGCCCGCGCCGTCAGCCGGGCGCCGTCCGCACTCGTGGTGTCGCAGCCGACCCGCGGAGTCGATCTCGGCGCTGTCGAGAACATTCACCGCCAAATTCTGGACCTTGCGGCGCAAGGCTGTGCCGTGATTCTCATCTCAACGGAGCTGGACGAGATTCTCGCCCTGTCGGACCGAATCGCGGTTCTGTATTCCGGCACCATCATCTCCACCTATGACCGAGCGACCGTGGATCTGGGCACCCTCGGCATGAACATGACGGGGCAGAGCGTATGAGTACGGCACTACGACCCAGGTCTACCTGGCGGATCACGGTGATGCGGGTGATCGTTGGAACCGACATCGCGTCGATCCCGATCGCGATCATCATCGCGCTGGTGATCGGTGGTGTTCTCATCGCGCTCTCAGGCGTAAACCCGTTTGAAGCCTACGGCGCGCTCCTTCAGGGAGCGTTCGGAACACCCCAGCACCTTGCGGACACGCTCATCGAGGCCACCCCACTCGCGCTCATTGGCGTGGGTATCGCGCTGTGTTTTCGCGCGGGTGTGTTCAACGTCGGCGCGGAGGGACAGTTCCTTCTCGGAGGTATGGCCGCTGCTATCACCGGCAACCTGCTCAGCACCGCTCCCGCCATCGCCACGCTGCTCGCGATGGCCATCGCTGCGGTTCTCGCGGGAGCCGCCTGGGCCGCAATCGCCGCGCTACTGAAGGTCTACCTCGGAGCGTCGGAGACGCTCACCACGATCATGCTGACCTACGTTGCGACATATCTCGTCTCGTATCTGCTGAATGGCCCGGCACGAGACCCCGCGACTCCGATTGCCCAGACCCAGCCACTGACCACATCCGGGCTGTTGCCTGGGCTCTGGCCGGGAACAACACTGCACGTCGGCATCGTCATCGCGCTGATCGTCGCCGTCGCCGCCCACTACTTCCTCCGACGTCGGGTCGGCGGCTTCCAGATTGTGGCTACGGGACTAAATCCGGTCGCAGCGCGCAGCGCCGGGCTCCCGGTGCGGCGCATCCTCATCTCCGTGTTCCTGACCAGCGGAGCACTGGCTGGCCTCGCCGGATTTATACAGGTCTCGGGTGTCCAGGGAAAAATGATCGTCAACCTCTCCCCCGGCTACGGCTACACCGCCATTGTCGTTGCGCTCCTCGGACGCAGCACACCGCTGGGAGCGTTCCTCGCGGCGCTGTTCTTCGGCGCGCTGTCGGCCGGTGGAGCGTCGATGGAAACGAGTGTCGGTGTTCCGGCCTCGGTCGTAACCATCGTCCAGTATCTGACCGTGCTGCTCGTCATCGCATATACCGCAGCACGCACGCTTCGACGGCCATCCCGCGTCGCGGACGAAGAGGAGTAGCCCATGGACATCTTCAACTGGATTGTCTCCGCTCAGGGCGAAGGGTTCTTCTCCGCAACAATGCGCCTCGCCGTTCCGCTGTTGCTCGCCGCCGTCGGCGCGATCTACGCCGAACGTTCCGGGGCCATCAACGTCGGAATCGAGGGGATGATGCTGTCCTCGGCGCTCAGCGCAGCGCTCGTCGCCGCCGACACCGGGAGCCCAACACTGGGTCTCCTGGCGGGTGTCGTCACCGGAATCGCCGTCGCCGCTCTGCTCGCGGTCTTCACCGTTCTGCTTCCGGCCGACCCCGTAGTCGTCGGAATCGCACTCAACCTGCTGGCCGTCGGGGGAACTACCTTCGTCTTCCGCATCTTCTCGAACCAGGTCGGTACCACCACGACTACGCCGGGCATCGACGCTGAGCCGATCCCGTTACTTGAGTCCATCCCCATTCTTGGCCCGTTGCTGTTCGACCAGAGCTACCTCGTCTATATCGCCCTCATCGGAGTCGTTATCACCTGGGTCGTACTCAAGTTCACCAGCTGGGGCCTGCTGCTGCGCGCCGCAGGAGAGCATCCCGCCGCCGCAGACAGTCTCGGACTCAGCGTGAACCGCACCCGTTTTGTCGCGCTGCTGGTCAGCGGCGCGTTCGCGGGGCTCGGTGGCGCGTTTCTGAGCCTGGTCGCCTCGACCCAGTTCGTCGAGAACATGACAGCTGGGCGTGGCTACATTGCCATGGCGATCCTGATACTCGGACACCGCAGTCCGTGGGGCGTACTGCTCGCGTCACTTCTCTTTGGGCTGGGGGATGCCTTCCAGCTGCGAGCCCAACTTGACAACACGGGAGTGCCGTTCCAGTTCCTGCTTATGATCCCGTATGTACTGACGATCGTGACGCTCGCCGTATTCGGCCGCCGGCTCATCGACCCCGCAGCCCTCGGCACCCACTTCCGCCGCGGCCACCGCTGACACGCCGGCGGTGTACCGGCGGTATACCGCCGCGCCGATCCGGGTGCAGGCACCGAGATGCTACGCAGCGGCGCTATCGGCGTGGCAACTCGCCGGCAATCACACGTCCACGGCACACCACCGCGACGACGTTCTCGGTCCGGAGTGAGGCAATGTCCTCCCACGGACGACCCTTCATCAGCACAAAGTCGCTGCCCAGGCCCGGCGCGATGCGGCCGACGGTGGCCCCGAGGCCGACCGCTGCGGCGGCATCCGACGTCGCCGAGACCATGGCGCGTTCCGCAGTCCAGCCGAACATGTCCTTCATTAGCCGCACCTCCTCAAGCTGATCCCCGAAACCGACGAATATGCCGCTCGCATCTGTGCCCAACACAAACCGAACTCCCGCTCGTCCAGCCGCCGGGAAGTGCCGGTTGCGTTCGAGGACCACTTCCTGTGCCTTCGCCTGGGCTTCTGCCGTGACGGACACACGCGCATCCGCGATGATGTCGTTGATCATCAGGGTTGGTGCAACGGGTGTGTTCCGTTCAGTCAAGGTGGCCCAGTGACTGTCATTGAGCCCCGTTCCGTGCTCAATCGAGTCGACTCCCTCGCCCAGTGCTATGTCGATGCCCTCGGTGGTGTGAGTGTGCGCGGCGACGAGCAATCCGAGAGCGTGCGCTTCATCGACGGTGGCCCGGATTTCGGCGAGGGTCTGATTGCGCCAGCCCACCTTGTCGCCCATCGACAGCACTCCCCCACTGGTGTAAATCTTGACACCGGTAGCGCCTTCTCTTGCCCAGGAACGCACGAGCCTGCGGCATTCGTCCGGGCTGTCCGCGACGGGACGGCGGTGCGGATAGTGCGGCGGAATGAAGAGGTCGCCGTGGCCCGCGGTCATTCCCACTTGGCCGTGGGCGAGCAGCCGGGGCCCGACGAGCACTCCCGCGTCAAACGCGCGAGAAACCGCCAGCTGTAGCTGGTCGGCAGCGAGGTCGCGCATCGTGGTGACCCCGGCGCGGGCGTTGGCAAGGGCGTTCGCCGCGATGTGGAGCGTGCGCTCCTCCGGCGGAGTGGTCAGCTGCCACACCGTTCCGTTGACCGACGCGGTCCCGGCGTAGCTATCGAGGTGCACGTGGGTGTCGATGAGCCCGGGGATCAGGCTGTACTCCGGCATCTCGTCGTCGGCAGGCTCAATTGCCACGATCTTGTCGCCGCTCCACCGCACCCGATTCGTTCCAAGGCTGCGCTGACCATCCCACACCGAAACCCCTGCGGTGAGCGAGTCCTGCGCGGAAACGGGGTGGGTGCCGGTGGTTGAGTCGTTCATACGGTCCTTTGATTACGCGCACGCTGAAGTTAGTTGCCTCGACGTGCACCTTGATGTGATCCCAGTCAAACAAGTCTCGCGCCGTGCGGCCATGTGGGATCCCCCAACTCCACACCCGCTGCGCGTGCGGACTGTTGTACGTCGGCCGTCAACATTACGGCCGCGTTTCGGCGCAGTTACTCGGCAAGCGCGTTCTGATCGATCATCCACAATGCGCCGCGATGTTCACCGGACATGTCAGGGGATCCTCCGAAGATTGGCCGCGAGCCGCATGGTTTGCTCGGATGAGCGACCGGTATGAGCTCCATTCCGGCCGCGGTTACGACGAGGGACTTTCTATGTGGCTACCGGCTGAGATTCACCATCACATCGGCTCTTATGCTCTCCGCTGAGCTTCGCATTGGCCGTCGCATTGGCATTGTGCTCCAGCCCGGCGACGACGTGCTGCAATCCATTTCCGACGCCTGCGTTGCACACGACATCCGTCAAGGGTTCATCCCCGTCTTCGTGGGAGCTTTTCGGGCGGCACGATTCATCGCCTCGCACTCTCCCATCGACGACCAGGAGACCCCGCTCAAAGAAGTCGTCGACATTGCGTATGCCGAGGGTCTCGGAAGTGGTTCGGTGACCTGGGACGCGGCGGCGCAGCGGCACCAGATTCATGTGCATCTCGTCGCGGGAGTGAAGGATGCCGCCGCCGCGGGCTTCGCGGGCCACCTACTCTCCGCGACCACCCATTACGTCGCCGAAGTCGTCATCGATGAGGTCATCGACCCACAGATGGTGCGTGTTGCCGACCCGGACGCATTTGGCATAGAGAATCTCAGGTTCATTCCTCGCGAATAGCCGCTTGCGAATAATCGCCCGCCAGACAGCGAGGCGCTACTCGGGGTTGTCCGTGCAGGCCAGCGCCAGGAACAAATCGACCCGGTCGGACATGGTTCCCAGGTCGCGGTCGGTGAGTTCCTCGATGCGCCCGATGCGGTAGCGAAGCGTGTTGGCGTGGAGGTGCAGCTGCCGGGCGGTTTCCATCCACGCTCCGCCGTTGCCCAAAAACGCGCGGAGGGTTCCCAGAAGGTCGCCGCCGTTTTTGTTGTCGTACGCGATCAGCGGGCGCAGTACCTCAGCGGCAAATGATGACCGGGTGCGCTCCCCGAGCATGCGCAGGAGAGCACGGTGGCTCTGCATCGCCGAGGCGCTGACCATCTCAACCGGGCCATCCCCGGACACACCCGCCAGGCGGTCACGCGCGACCGCGACGCTGGAGCTCAGCTGGCTGACACCCGGCGTCGGGTCGCTCACACCCAGTCGAAGCTGACGACCGTTGAGGAGGGGAAGGTAGTCATCGGCAGCCCGGATCACCGACTCCTGCAGGAGCGTGACATCGGTCTCCGGATTGCTCACGAGAAGGATCGCCTGCCGGTCGATTACGCAACCAACGACGCGTTGGTTCTCTGACGCGAACAGTCGATACGCCATCTCAAGTACCGCGGTCAGCGGGAAATCTCGGTCTTCTACCGTGGCCACCACCACGCTCGTCGGAAGTTGCGGGTCGATGCCCTCCAATCGGAGTCGCGCGGAGATCTCGCCCGGCGACACGGCATCGTCGACGAGGACCTGCACCAGCTCGGCAACGTGATTGTGCTGCGCGTTCCTCCAGCGAGCGGACAGTTCCAGCTCGATCCGGAGAGCCCCGAGGAGACCATCGAGAACGATCGATATCTCCGGAGAGAATGTGCGGTGATCACCCCAACAGACGAGATACCCGGCGGCTCCTCCCTGTTGGGTGGCGCCCACCGGCCAGACGGAAAACGGCCGATCTTCGGCATCGGGAACCAGGGAAACGCCGTCCGAGGTACGCCCGACCATGGCATTCCACACCTTGCCCACGTGGGAGTGCGACGGTTGGGTCCCTGCGGCGGCGACAACCGTTCCCACATCGTCCATCAGCCAGCCGCCAACCGAGAATTCATCGCGAAACAGCTGCAGTGCGGCGAGCGCTCCGCCGCCGTGACTGAGCACCTCGGTGAGCTGGTGATTGAAGCGCACACCCCGGGCGAGGATGCCGGACGTGGAATCTGGTTGACCGCGGTCGACTTCTTCCGAAAGCGTTTTGAACGACACCCGCTCCGAGATCGTGGCCAGGGTGAGGTGCCTGGCCCGACAAGCCGCGATAACCGCATCGGGGATATGGCCGAGTTCGATGCGTCCCACAATGAGGGCGGCGACCTTCTGTCGCGCGAGCGCGTCGACGAAGGTGTCGATCCCTCCGGGTCGTTGAGCCCACAGGCCGCTGGTCAACACCACGTCGCCGGAAGAGATGAATCGGGAAGGATCGGGCAGATCAGTGATGTAGACGCCGGTGATCTGCCGGTCGAGCGCGTTGTCGGCGGCAGCGAGAACTGAGATACCAAGCTCGGTCCGGTGAACGAGATCACCAAATATCATCCTGCAGTCCCCGTTTCGTGGGGTCCCATTCTATCCGGGCACCAGGGCGGGGAGGCGGCCGGACAATTTGGGCCTTGCGCAGCGCGCAGTCAGCGCGCTAACGTACAACCAAATGGTTGTAGGAATCGAAGCACCGCAGGGCAGCAAAGTAGCCGACCGCATCGAGAACGCGGACGTGGATCTGCTGTTTCACGCCCTGGCCGACTCCACTCGACGGGACATCATCGCGCGAACGATTGAGCGGGAGCAGTCCGTCTCGTCCCTCGCCGAGCACTACGCCATGAGCTTCGCCGCAGTACAGAAGCACGTCGCCGTGCTCCAGCGCGCGTCGCTCGTCACCAAGGAGAAGCGTGGAAGGGAGCAAATCGTGTACGGCAATCCGTCAACCCTGCGCGTGGCATCCCATCTGATCAAGGCCTACGAAGACCTCTGGAACCAGCGCGCGCTGCGAATGGCCCAGATTCTCTCAGCGGACGACCACCCGAAAGAAGCGACAAAAGAACAGACGGACAAATAACCCAACCGGAAAGGAAAATTATCATGACCGTAGTCAGCATCGACAAGGACACCACCGCATTGACGCTCACCTTTGTTGCCGAATTCGACGCGACCGTCGAACGGGTCTGGCAACTCTGGGAAGACCCGCGGCAGCTGGAGCGCTGGTGGGGTCCACCGAACTATCCGGCCACGTTCGAGCAGCACGAGTTTGTGACGGGCGGAACGTCGAAGTACTACATGACCACCCCTGAAGGCGAGAAACCGCGGGGCTGGTGGACCATCACCGTAATCGAAGCGCCGCACCGGTTCGAATTCGACGACGGGTTTGCCGACGACAACGGCGATCCGGATCCCGCGATCGAACCGGGGCACGCGGTGGTCACGCTCGAGAGCATCGACGGCGGAACCCGGATGACGACGACCTCGTACTTCACCAGCGAGGAGCAGTTCAACCGGGTCCTCGCTATGGGGATGGAAGAGGGCATGCGCGATGCCATGGGGCAGATAGACGAGCTGCTCCTGGAGCCGGTCGCGCGCTAGCCGCGCCCTCAGCCGCGCGCTGGTTCGTAGCTCGCTGGTTGAGCGTTGCCGTGCGGTCGTATCCCCCGGGGTGCGGCCGCACCGCTGTGACCGGCGGCACTCGGCATCCGCCTCATCGCACCATCCCCACCACATGTCCATCAGGCCGAAACGCCGGCGCACCATGGCAGCTCATTGCCCTGGCTCTCGGGGTGTCCCGCCGGGCCGTACGCGAACGTTACGGCCGCCATTGACGCGGCGCGCGTGATCGTGGGTTAGCGTTTCTTACGGCCCCCTTTCGCAATTTTCAGAAAGCCGCAGCATGAGCACCAGCACCACCCCTCGTCGCACGCGAACGTCCCGCGGAGGCTCGGGCGACGACACCGGGCCCAAGGCGAAGTTCTCCCAGCTTCTTCCCTACCTGAGCGAGCACAAACCGGTGCTCGCGCTGGTGATCCTGCTCAGCATCCTGGGTGCGGGTGCATCACTGCTGCAACCGCTGCTGGTCAGCCAGGTCATCGCACTCGTGCAGGAGGGCGAGGCCCTCGGCTCGTTGATCTGGGCCCTCGTCGGCCTCGTGATCATTTCCGGCGTTCTCAGCGGGTTTCAGCACTACCTGCTCCAGCGCACCGGAACCAGCGTGGTGCTGTCGGCCCGTCGCCAGCTGGTGCGCCGAATGCTGCGGCTGCCGATCAGCGAGTTCGACACCCGCCGCACCGGCGACCTCGTCTCGCGGGTTGGCTCGGACACCACGCTTCTCTACGCGGTCATCACCCAGGGTCTGGTCGACGCCGTCGGCGGGGCGATCCTGTTCCTCGGCGCGCTCATCGCCATGTTCATCATCGACCCGGTGCTGCTCGGCCTGACCGTCGCGGTCATCGCGATTTCGGTCGTCGGCGTGGTTACCCTGTCCGGGCGCATCCGCGTTGCCAGCCGCATGCAGCAGGAGAAGGTCGGTGACCTGGCCGCCTCAGTAGAACGCGTGATCAGCGCCATCCGCACCGTGCGCGCCTCCAACGCGACCGACCGCGAGATCGCCGTCGTGGAGAAGAACGCCGAGGGCGCGTGGGAGATGGGCGTGCGGGTGGCGAAGGTGTCGTCGCTCGTGGTGCCGATTGCCAACATCGCGTTGCAGGCCTCACTGCTCGTTGTTCTCGGGGTCGGCGGATTCCGCGTCGCCGCCGGGGAGCTCACCATCGCAGAACTCATCGCGTTCATTCTGTTCCTGTTCATGATGATCATGCCGCTCGGGCAGGCATTCGGCGCGATCAACTCCGTCAACCAGGCGCTCGGCGCGCTCGGACGGATCCAGGAGATCGTCGACCTGCCCGCGGAGAACGACAACGACGCGCGCATCACCGCGGCGGCCGCGATCGAAAGCGACAACGCAATCAGCTTCGAGAACGTCGTCTTCACCTATCCCGCCGCCGCGCACAAAAGCGAGACAGAGAAGCTGCTAGCCGCCGCCGGCCTGCCCACCGCTCAGGTGCGCGACACCGACGCGGGAACGGTGCTCGCGATTCCTCTCGACGACGCCGTGATCGACGCCGACGCGGCCAACACCCACGACCGCACGGTGCTGCACGGCATCTCCTTCAGCGCCCCTCGCGGCCAGCGCACCGCACTCGTGGGCCCGTCCGGAGCGGGAAAGAGCACCATCCTCGCTCTCATCGAGCGCTTCTACGACCCCACGGAGGGTGTGGTGCGCCTCGGCGGCGTTGACATCCGTGGGCTCGAGCGCACCGACCTGCGCTCCCAGATCGGGTATGTCGAACAGGACGCCCCCGTGCTGGCCGGCACCATCCGCGAGAACCTTACCCTCGCCTCCCCCGATGCCACCGACGAGGAGTGCGTCGCGGTACTCCACGCCGTCAACCTCACCGAGGTGCTCGAACGAAACGAACTCGGACTCGGCGCAGCCGTCGGTGAGGACGGCGTGATGCTCTCGGGTGGGGAGCGCCAGCGGTTGGCGATCGCCCGCGCTCTGCTGTCGGCACCTCCCATCCTGCTGCTCGACGAATCCACCTCGTCGCTCGACGGGCTCAACGAACAGATGCTGCGCGAAGCCATCGACGCCGTCGCCGAGAACCGCACCCTGATCGTGATCGCGCACCGCCTGTCGACCGTGGTGGACTCCGACCAGATTGTGGTGCTCGACCACGGACGGGTCATCGGCGTCGGCACGCACTCCGAACTCGTCGTCTCTACCCCCCTGTACAAGGAGCTCGCGAAGCACCAGCTGCTCGTGTAGTCGGCGTGTTGGTCGCATTAGGGTGATCCATACGTGACTGATCATCAGACCGAGCACCTACCGGGGGAACCTCATCGCCAGTGAAACGATCCGTCCGTCCACGTCGGCATACCGCAAGGCCATCGGCGCTAACGCGGTCATCCTCCTACCGCTGCTGGTATTCCTCTTCGTGCGCCAGCGCGACGCTCCGGTCGGCGTGTTCGTCGCCCTCATTGTTCTGCTCGCTGTCATCGGTATCGGGATCTTGCTGTATTTCCGCAACACCCGGATCGACTTCGGCGATGGAGAGCTGTCGCGCACCACCATGTTCGGCAGAACAACGACGGTGGCGGTCTCCGACATCGGCACCGTGCTGTCGGTTCGATCACTGATGGCCTTTATGGCTCCGACGACCGAGAACGTCTTCGTATTGGACTCCGCTGGCCGGCTGGTTGTCCGCGCAACCGATCAGCAGTGGACCCGCACGCAGATGCGCAGCCTCGTCGCGGCGACGGGCCAGGAGCCCGTCGTGATCGAAAAACCGATCAATTCCTTGGCCATTCGCGCCCGTTATCCCCTCGCCGTCGCGTGGTGGGAGGCGCACCCGTTCCGGACCGCGTTCATCGCGGTCGGGGTATTCACGGTGCTCTTCTTTGCCGGATATGCCGTGTACACCTCGGACCTGCGCTGGATGGTTCCTCAGTTCTTCGCACAATGGCGCTTCCGCCTGGGGTTCAGCTGACGTCGACGCGCGCTGCAGCCCGAGCGTAATGCCCTCTACAGCGCGAGCGCGTACATCGCCACGGCCGCTGTCGCCGCGACGTTGAGGCTGTCGATGCCGTGGGCCATCGGAATCTGCACCACGGTATGAGCGGCGGCAATGGCCTCTGCCGTGAGCCCGTCCCCCTCCGCGCCGAGCACCAGGGCCACCCGGTCGGGAGCTGTGGCGGCGAAACCTCGCAGGTCGACCGCTTCGTCCGTGAGCGCCAGTGCGGCGATGTGGAAACCTGCCTCGGTGAGCGAGCGGCGGGTGACATCCCACTCTCCGACCCGGGTCCACGGAACCTGCAGCACCGTCCCCATGCTCACGCGGATGGCGCGGCGGTAGAACGGGTCCGAGCAGCGCGGGGTGACGAGCACGGCATCGGCACCGATCGCGGCGACGGAACGGAAGATCGCGCCGACGTTGGTCGGATCCGACACGTTCTCGAGCACCACGATGCGGCGGGCCGACGCCAGCAGCGCGGACGGATCGGGAAGCGCCGGGCGGTGCATCGAGGCGATCAGGCCGCGGTGCAGCACGTAGCCGGTGAGTTCCTCGAGCAGGGCGGCGGGGCCGGAGAACACCGGGGTGTCCTGTGCGTCGTAGCGGCGGAGCAGCTCCAGCGCGTCATCCACCGATCCCCCGAGCGACAGCACTGACCGCGGCCGGTGTCCGGCCCGCAGCGCCCGCTCGAAGACGAGCAGGGACTCGGCGAGGTACAGGCCGTGTTCGGTGCCGCGGGCCTTCTTCAGCGCGACATCCGTCTGGTGGGCATAGTCGACGAGACGCGAGTCGGCGAGGTCGGTGATGGTGAAGACGGGCATGGTGCTCCCAGTCTGCCCGCTCAACGCTCGCCTGCGCGCGCGGCGGGAACCGCCGTGAACTCGTAAACGAGCCGGCCGCTGCCGTCGACACCCCGGAGGACGGTACGGACCAGCGGATCGGTCGGGTCGTTGTCGTCGAGACGCGAGGAGTAGACGATGTCGTCGAGTTCCTCCTCCCAGCGCGAGACCACGTCTGCCGGAACCTGGTCCGCGCCGCCGCCGTCGCTGGCACCGGCGTCGCCTGCACCGGCGTCGCCAGCACCCGCGTCGCCTGCACCCGCGTCGCCGTACAAGGACCCGAGCGTGAGCGGCTCCGCTCCCTCGGGAAGGCGCACCACCGCAGAGAAACGCGCCTCTTCTGGCGTCTCGGTGCGCACCATTGACGTGGTCCAGTCGAGGTAATACCCCTCCGTGATCGTGGCGCCGTCGGGCAGGTCGACGCCGGCATACTCTTCGACGCTGTTCGCGCTGAGGCTGGTGCAAGGCGCCGAGCCACGGCCACAGAATCCCGCCTCCGAATGGGCGATCGCGCCGACGAACCAGCCGATGCCAATCACCACGGCCGCGAGCACCACCGCGGCGCCCAGCAGCGCGAGCACCATCGTGCGCCCCGAGGTCGAACGCGCGGAGACATCCACGGGCGTGGCGATGTCGGCGAGGGTGGTCGAGTCAGGGGGCGGAACGGAGTCGTAACTCATCCGGCGCTCACGCGAACGGATCCGGCGTGAGCACGTACTTCGTTTCCAGGTACTCGTGGATTCCCTCGAGGCCACCCTCACGGCCGAGGCCCGACTGCTTGACCCCGCCGAAGGGGGCGCCGGCGTTCGACACGACCCCCACGTTGAGTCCCATCATGCCGGTCTGCAGGCTCTCGATCAGCCGCTGCCCCCGTGCCAGATCGCGCGTGAAAACGTAGCCAACCAGGCCGTACTCGGTGTCGTTGGCCTGCGCCACGGCATCCGCTTCATCCGTAAATTCGCTGATTGACAGCACCGGGCCAAATATTTCCTGGCTGAGGATGTCGCTGCCCGCGGTCACCCCCGTGAGAACCGTCGGCGCGTAGAAGGTGCCCTCCCGGTCGACGCGGTTTCCGCCGATGAGCACGGTCGCGCCGCGGTTCACCGCGTCACGCACCAGGGCGTCGGCCTTCTCGATCGCGGCCTCGTTGATCAGCGGCCCGATGCTCACCCCCGACTCGGTGCCGCGGCCCACCCGCAGCTCGCGCACGCGGGCGGTGACCCGCTCGGCGAACTCGGCGGCGACCGACTCGTGCACGAGAAAGCGGTTCGCGGCGGTGCAGGCCTGGCCGATGTTGCGGAACTTCGCCTGCATTGCGCCGTCCACCGCCCTGTCGAGGTCGGCATCCTCGAACACGAGGAACGGAGCGTTGCCGCCGAGCTCCATCGAGGTGCGCAACACCCGGTCCGCGGCCTGCTTCAGCAGGCTCACTCCGACCGGGGTGGAGCCCGTGAAGCTGAGCTTGCGCAGGCGCGCGTCTTCGAGGATCGGTGCGGAGACTCCCTTGCTGTCGGTGCTGGTGAGCACGTTGACCACCCCGGCGGGCACCCCGGCGTCCTGCAACAGCTTCACCATGGCGAGCGTGGTCAGCGGGGTCAGCTCGGCCGGTTTGATGATGACCGTGCAGCCGGCCGCGAGCGCCGGGGCGATCTTGCGGGTCGCCATCGCCAGCGGAAAGTTCCACGGAGTGATCAGATACGACGGGCCGACCGGCACGTGCGTCACAATGGTGCGCCCGGTGCCCTCGGGGTTCACCCCGTAGCGCCCGCTGATCCGCACGGCCTCCTCGCTGAACCAGCGCAGAAACTCACCGCCGTAGGTCACTTCACCGCGGGCTTCGGCGACCGGCTTGCCCATCTCGAGCGTCATCAGCAGCGCGAACTCGTCGGCGCGCTCCTGCAGCAGGTCGAATGCCGTCCGAAGGATCTCGCCGCGCACCCGGGGCGCCGTGGCCGCCCAACCGGCCTGAGCCGAGGCTGCAGCATCCATCGCCAGCGCGGCATCCTCCGCAGTCGCGTCCGCGATCGACTTGATCACCCGGCCGGTCGCCGGATCGCACACGTCAAACGTGCCGCCCGCTACCGAATCGACCCACGCACCCCCGATGAACAGCTGGGAAGGAACGTTGTTCACAACGGATGTCTCGTTGCTCGACCCCACCTCGACCCCGACTTCCTCCAGCTCGGCAAGCGCGGCGACGCTCGTGGCCTGTGCGACCCCCGCGACCAGGTCGGCGAAGACGCGCACGTGGCGCTGCCGCCCGTCGGGGTCGCGGCTGGCGAGCGCGTCGAGTGCGGAGGCGCGCACGCAGTAGTCCGTGGCGATACCCACAACGTCGATGTCGGTGACGCCCAGGGAGTCGAGGGTCTCGGTGACCGGCACCGAGTCATCCGTCACCCCCTCAAAGAGCGAATAGGCGGGTTTTCCCTGACCCTTTTTGACGTGGATGTCGACGAGCGATGCATCGAGCTCGGGGTGATACTCGGCTCCAGAGGTGCCCGCAACGCAGTGCCGCGGCCACGTCTCGACGAAGTCGGGGGGCGAATCGGAAGCGAAGTGTCCGCCGTTGGTGTTGTCTGCGTCGTGCCAGTCGCGGGAGGCGATGACAACGTCGTACCGGTCCGGATGAGCGCGAAGGAACTCGGTGATGGAACGGGCAACCGCTGCGCCCCCGTTCACCCCGAGGGCTCCACCCTCGGTGAAGTCGTTCTGAACATCGACGATGAGCAGTGCGTGCACCATGGAGACCATCCGGGAGTTAGAAGTTGGACAGGTTATTTCCGCAGCCGTACAGCGACGCGGCCAGAGTGTCGAGGGCGGCGTCGGCGTCGTCTGCCACACCCCCGCCGACGGCGATGAGCGAGAAGCTGAGCACGGTACCGTCTGGCGCGCTGATTACCCCGGCGAGGGAACGGCTGCCGTCGAGGGATCCTGCGACACCGGAGATCGCTCCGACGGCGGGGGCGCTGTCGTCGGCGAACCGGGCCGCGAGGGTTCCGGTCTCGCCGGCGACGCTGAGTGACGTCAGAACCGTCGCGACGGCCTCGTTGGAGGCGACCGCGGCCATCACGCTCGCCATAAATTGGGCGGAGACGGAATTGTCGCGGCTGAGGCCCGAACCGTCCCGCACCGTCAACTCGCCGGTGGCGAGGCCGAGTCCCTGCAGCGCCTGCGGAATCGCCTGCTGCAGCGACGCGGCCGAGCCACTGAACTCGGACTCCACCGACAGCACCCGCGCGAGCATCTCGGCGAGGGTCGCGTCATTCTGGAGCAGCATCTGCCCCACGAGCGTCGACAGGGGCTGGGAGCTCACCTCGGCGAGCACGGGCGCTCCGGTCTCGGCCGCCCCCTCGCTCACCGTGATCGCATCGGGGTTGAGCCCGAGCGCCTGCACAAACACCTCACCGGCGCGACCGATGGGATCGGTGCTGCGGGCACTCGTCTGCGCGGTCGGATCGGCTCGGTCGCCGTCGACCTGCAGGGCCGTCACCTCAGACAGTGTTCCGCCGGTCTGCAGGTCGCGGTCCCAGCCACTGTTCCAGCGATCGGCCTTGTCCCAGTAGGTGGCGTCAAGCACGACGTTGGTAATCGGAACGTCGGGGTGCGCGGCCTGGTAGGTCGTGAGCGTTGCCGCGGCGAGCGTGCTCATCGACGGAGCGTCCGCGTAGACGCTCTGCTGGCCCTCGGGTAATGACGACAGCGTTGCGTCGCCGCGCCCGACCAGCACGATCGTGCCGGGCGTCGTGCTGTCGACGACGGTCGTGGTCAGCTGAAAGTCGGCGCCCAGCTTTGCGACCGCCGCCGCTGCCGTGATCACGGCAGCGGCTGAACCTGGCTGCAGTACGGCGTCGGGCAGGCGGGAAAACAGCACCTCACCGTTGTCGGCGCGCGTGACCTGAGCGTGCAGCGTGCCCAATTGCGCGGCGGTGGCCGCGCCGCTGACGCTGCACGTGCGCACGGGCACGGCGGCGGGAACGATCGCGGGCACAGCACGCGCGGGCTCGACCGGCGCGGGCACGTTGGCGGCGGCTTCCTGCCCCGCCGTGTAGCCGAGGGCGGCGGCACCGGCGACCAGCAGCAGAAACACCACAACCAGAGCGGTGATCCGCACGGCGAGCCGGTGCTTGGCGAAAAAGCTGACGCGCGGCAGATCGCCGTCATTGGCGTCGAACGAGGGGTAATCGGCCGACAGTTCCGCGGCGGTGAGGGCGAACCGACGGGGAGCCAGCGGAGCGCCACGACCGTGATCGTCGCTCGTGCTCGGCCACACCGGGGCAGGATTTGCCCGGGGTGTTACCGGGCGATTCTGGTCATCGTCTGGTTCGGTCACGCCGTCTATAGTACCGGCCGTGGTTTTACTCCCCTGGGTAACGCAGGCCGATCGCGGCTCGTATCGCATCAAGGGTCTCCATGATTGCGACACTTTCTGCCGGCGGCAGCACCGTGCCCGCGGTCGCGCCGGAGGCGATCAGTCTCTCCATCTCCCACGCCTGGTACTGCATGCCGCGGCTCACCACGTCGACCTCGAAGCCCTCGATCACCTCGTTCTCGCTGTTGTAGACGACGAAGCTGGTGGGGGTGTACCAGATGCCGGCGATCTCGATCCAGCCCTGGGTGCCCAGCACCGATGCGGTGTTGGGTCCACGCGTGTCGAGGGCGGTGTGCAGCACGGCCTGCTTTCCGTCGGGATAGCCGAGCATGATCGCGGTCTGCCGGTCAACACCGGTTGCGGTCGGACTGGAGATGGCAGCGATGGAGCTCGGCTCGCCCAGGATGTCCCAGGCGAAAGAGACCGGGTAAATTCCGAGGTCGAGGAGCGCTCCGCCGCCGAGCGCGATGGCGTTGATGCGGCTGGCCGGATCGGTCGACAGCATCTGGTTGTGGTCGGCGAGCAGCGTGCGCACCTCACCGATGAGCCCCTCGGCGATGACCTCGCGCAGGCGCACCATGTGCGGAAGCCACCGCGTCCACATCGCCTCAAGCACGACAAGACCGCGTGACTCCGCGAGCTCGACCACGGTGCGAGCCTCCGCCGCGTTGAGCGTGAACGGCTTCTCCACCAGCACATGCTTGCCCGCGTTCAGCGCGAGCGCGGCGTTCTCCGCGTGGAACGGGTGCGGCGTCGAGACGTAGATCGCCTGCACGGTGGGATCGGCGACAAGCTCTTCGTAGCTGCCGTAGGCGGCCGGAATGTTGTACGTCGCGGCGAAGTCGTTTGCCGTGGTCTGAGACCGCGAACCGACCGCCGCGATCGTGAAACCGTTTTCCACAAGGTCAGTGGCGAACATGTTCGCGATCGAGCCCGTGCCGAGGATTCCCCAGCCGATTGTTTCTGCCACCGTCATCCGCCCGTCTGCCCAGACCGTTCTGGGCGCCGAGCTAATGCTAGCCACTGCCGCTGGTCAGCACGGCCGGGTCAGCACGGCCTAGTCAGCACGGCCGGGTCAGCACGGCCTAGTCAGCGCGCGCGGGTCAGCACGGGTAGTGGTTCAGCACGCGTAGCGCACGGCGGCGGCGCGCGCGAAGCTCGCCGGTTCATTCGGCAGGCCGCCGTGGGTCATCGCAAATCCGATGCAGATGGACGCGGCGTTCGCTGTTGAGGCGGGCCGGTAGAGCGACTGTTGATGGGACGGCGATTGCCACCACCGGTCGGCGGCGGTTGCTCCCGTATACCCGCTGCCGCCCGCGAGGTTGCCATCGCAGCCGACGACGGCGGCTCCGTCGCTGCGCGTGGGCTGATGCCCCCACGCACTGCCTCGGTTGGTGCTCGGATCCTCCGCGACCCAGAACAGGCGCTGCTGCAAACAGTCGTCGTACCGGATATTCGACGGTGGTATCGGCGGAAGACACGCACTGGCTCGAATCGCGTTGAACCGCGCACCAAAGGCAGCGAGGTCGGCACTGGTCGTGCCCGCTACCCCACCCCCCGATACCAGAGAAGGCGCTGCTCCGTACCCGACGCCGGCGTCACCCGCGGCGCATCCGCTCGCCAGCGCCGCGGACGCGCGAACTGCGCCCACCGACTGGCTCGTAGGCGCCGCAGCATGGGCCGCCGGCATCCACCCTGCACCAGGTAAACCGGCGACCAACGCGGCCGACAGCACGGCGCACCATATCGCTACACGTTTTTTCATCATCACCCGAGAGGCGCGACCCCGCGCCGCCACCCTGGCGAGCCTTCCGAAGCCGTGCCCGAAACGAGCCGCCTCCCCGGCAACCACGTTCTGGGAATTGATAGTAGGCGCGTAACTTCCAATACACAATAGGAAATTAGTGACGCTTCGGCGTTTATTTACCGCCGCGATCTCGCGGGGTTACCGCCGCGATCTTGCGGGCATCTGGGTGGTGTGAGCGAGCGGCAACTGCACCCCGGGCGACACTGTCACTCCGGGCGAAGCCGCCGAGGGTTCCGGGAGGAGGTGCATGCCCTGCGGCTGGTTGGCCGACGCGGTGAGAGCTTCGAGCCACTCCCGATTGACCGGGTGGCGCACGTTCGACGCGAACTTGAAGTAGAGCGGAATCGAGCTGTCCAGCCAGATACTGCTCCGACCGCTGCCCGCGGCCGGGTCATCCTTCCAGGTGAAGAAGAATGCCTCGCGTCGGCGAAGTTTCGCACCAATCACCAGATGAACGTGCATCAGCGTCCGGTCGTCGAACTCGACTATGAGACCGGAGTCTCCGTACAGTAAACGTCCCATGAGCTTCCCTTTCACGCGCGCGCTGTGCATCGTGACGGGAGCCAGCCGATCCGCCAGCCATTGCGGCTGGCGACGCGGGCAGGCCGCCTCGACACTGGGGCGCACCACAACAGGATTTAGTGGGTGGCCCGTCGGGTAGTTATTCGGATTGACCTAGAACCTACAAGGCGAGAATTTCTTACGCAACGCACTGGTCAACATCTCTCACCCCCAGTTTGGGGCGTCCAACAGCTGTCGAATAGAAGAAAGTTCTTGACCCACCCCGCGGGGGCGTGCCTAACCTTTCTGTATACCCCCCAAATGGGGGCCATGATCGACGTATCTCGCCGGATCCAAGCAACGACGCTGAGGGGACATTTCCGTGCATCAAATACAGGAATCACACGCGCTTCACTCACGGCGGAGGCGGCGCATTGTGCGTGCCGGCATCGCCGTTCTCACCATAACCGCCCTGACCATTCCCGCCTCGGCCGCGATGGCAGCCGACTGGAACGATTCCCGCTCCGCGCAACGACGGGCGGAGGAACTGCTCGACCGCATGACCCTCGAGGAGAAGATCGACATGCTCCACGGGGAAGTCAGCTTCGACTACGGCTTCTACAACGCTCCGATCGAGCGCCTGGGTATTCCCGCCCTCACCATGGCCGATGGCCCCGCTGGGGTGCGCGTTGCCAACCAGGACGTCAACGAGGGTGGCGCTACGGCGATGCCCGCCCCAATCGCTCTTGCGGCGGCGTGGAGCGGCGACCTCGCGGAGGAGTTTGGACGCACCGCGGGCAACGAGGCGTTCACCACGGGGCACAATGTGTTCCTGTCCCCCGCCGCCGACATCTTCCGCGACCCCCGGGCGGGCCGTGGCTTCGAGGCCTTCGGCGAAGATCCGATGCTGTCCGGTGTGATGGCATCCCGACAGATCACCGGAATCCAGACGAATCCGGTGCTCGCCGACATCAAACACCTTTCGGCCTACAACCAGGAGGCTAACCGCCTCGTGGGCGGCAATGCCGTTGTCTCGGAGCGTGCATATCAGGAGGTGTTCAACCGCCCGATCGCGAAGGCAGTGAAGGACGGTCACCCTGCCAGCGCCATGTGTGCCTTCAACAAAATCAACGGCATCTGGGCCTGTGAGAACCCCGAGTTGCTCACCACAATCCTGCGCGAGCAGATGGGCTTCGATGGCTTTGTGATGAGCGACTACAACGCAACCCACACAACGCTCGAGTCGTGGGAAGCCGGACTCGACCAGGAGCAGCCGTCGAACTTCCACTACGGCCAGACCCTGCTCGACCTGGTGAACGATGGCACCATCAGCGAAGACGAGGTCGACGTGCGGGTGCTGCGCATCCTGAAGCCGATGTTCGCACTGGGCCTGTTCGACCAGCTGGTGAACACGAACGGGTTCAACGAGAGCGCCCACGCGGCCACCTCCCAGCGCATCGCTGAGAACTCGATGGTGCTGCTCAAAAACGCCGGACAGCTTCCTTTGAACGTGCGCGGAGTGGGCAAGATCGCCGTGATCGGTGCAGACGCAGACACCGATGTTGCCGGCGGTGGTTCTTCGCTGGTCAAGGGCACGACGAGCGTGTCACCCCTGCAGGGCATTCGCGACCGGGTCGGACCATCGGTCGACGTGGAGTACTCGCAGGGCACCGACCCGATCGGTAACGGCGCCTCGCTGTTGCCGGGACCCGAGCCGGTCCCCTCGGACGTGCTGACCACGGCGGGAGGAGGTTCGGCGGGATTGACCGCGCAATACTGGACCAACCTGACCCGTGACGGTGAACCCGGCATTAATCGCGTAGAACCCTTTGCGGCTCTCAGGATGGGCTTCGTCGCCCTGCCCGCGTTCAACGCCCAGTCGCCGAAACTGCCCGAGACTGACTCCGCCTACAACGGAGAAGCGTCCGCCCTCTGGACCAGCAGCCTCACCGCTCCCGTCGATGGAAGCTACCAGTTCTCCCTCGGTGCCGAGGGCAGCGCGCGCCTGTACATCGATGGCACCCAGGTCATCGAGGTTTCCGATGCGGCGGACTTCGCGACCAACACCTGGGACGTCACGATGCGAGCAGGAGAGACCCACGACGTGCGGATTGAGTACGAGCACGATGTGCCGACCGGACCGGATGGTGGGTCACAGATCAAGTTCGGCTGGGTTCCCCCTGCGGAGTTTGTTGCCGAGCAGGCGCGGGCTGCCGCGGACCTTGCAGCGCAGTCGGATGCCGCGGTCGTAGTTGTGCGCGACCTCGCCACCGAGGGCGCAGACAAGCCCACGCTCACCCTCCCGCAGGGTCAGGATGATCTGATCCGAGCGGTGGCGCGGGCGAACCCGAACACCATCGTGGTGCTCGCCACGGGCGGGCCGGTGCAGATCGATCCGTGGGACCAGGAGGTGGGAGCGATCCTGCAGGCCTGGTACGGCGGACAGCAGCAGGGCGCCGCGATCGCGCGCATCCTGTTTGGCGACGTCAACCCGTCGGGTCACCTGCCGGTGACCTTCCCGCAGAACGAGCAGCAGATGCCTACCAGCACCGTTGAGCAGTTCCCGGGCGTGGGAGTCGACACCCAGTACAGCGAGGGTATCCACGTCGGCTATAAGGGGTACGCGAACCAGGATCTCCAGCCGAAGTACCCCTTCGGTTATGGGCTCTCGTACACCTCGTTCACCAGCGAAGCGTTGGCGGTTCCGCGGTCGGTGCCGGTCGGGCAGGACGGTCTGCTCCGGGAGGGTCCGCTCAAGGTTCAGGCGCGGGTGACCAATACCGGTCAACGCACCGGAGCCGAGGTGGTGCAGGTTTATACCGGGCCGCTGCCGGGCGTCGCTGATTCTCCGGAGCGAGCTCTGGCCGGGTGGGCGAAGGTGACGGTTGATCCGGGTGGGGCACGCAATGCCTCCATCGACCTCGACCCGCTGTCCTTCGCGTACTGGAACGCCGATGAGGATCGCTTCGTCACCCCAAGGGGCACGGTACAGCTGTACCTCGGCAACTCGGTCACGTCGGCGGTTCCCATTGGCAGCATGATTGTGCGCTGAGGGTGACCTGAGAGGAGACATCCGCCATGGAACGCACTCGATTTCACGGGCAGGCAGACACGGTATTCCGCGACCGCGCGGAGGCCGGACGCCAGCTTGCCCGCAAACTCGAGCCGTTCCGTGACAGCACGGCCGTTGTGCTCGGCCTCCCACGCGGCGGTATCCCCGTGGCGTTCGAGGTCGCGTCGGCCCTCCACCTCCCGCTGGACGTGATTGTTGTGCGCAAGCTGGGGCTCCCGCTTCAGCCGGAGGTGGCGATGGGGGCGATCGGCGAAGGCGGTGCCCGCGTCGTCGATCGTCCCCTGATGGCCTACGCCGGGGTGAGCCCCGGTCAGGTCGAGGCTCTCGAAAAGGCCGAGCGGGCCGAGCTCGAGGATCGCGTTCGTCGCCTCCGCAGCGGCCGGCCCCGGAGCGACCTCCGGGGCCGCACCGCGATCATCGTCGACGATGGTGTTGCTACCGGGGCGACGGCCCGGGTAGCGTGCGCGGTCGCCCGGCAACTCGGCGCCGCCCGCGTGGTGGTCGCCACCCCGGTTGCCCCGAGGGAGGCGCTGGCCGAGATCGTCGAGGCCGACGCCGTCGAGTGCGTGAGCACCCCGGATAGCTTCTTCGCCGTCGGATACCACTACGGTGACTTCAGGGCAACCACCGACGACGAAGTGCTCGCGCTGCTGGACCGTGCTGCGACATTTGTGGTGCCGCCTCCACAGGCGGAGAATTGAGGCGCGGAGCGTTTGCGCCCGCCCTAACGTCCGACCCGAACCGTCGGTTCCGATACCCCAGGATTGTGAGGACCGAAATGAGCTTCCCCGAAACCGGCGCGCTGCCCATGAAAGAGATCCGCGCGCTCCTCAAGCTGAACGACCTGATCGCCGCGGTGCACGACTGGGCCAGGGAATCGGAGGGCCAGTTGTGGGCCCCGTCCGAGTTGACCGTAGCCAACACGATCGCGGTCGCCGAGGCGATCACCCCGCGCGCGGGGTGCCCGGACATGACGCCGAAGGAAAACGGTGCGATCGTACTCGACTGGTCGGCCGCCGACTCGTGGGTGACGATCGAGGTACAGGACGACCTGCTTGATCTGATTAGCGCGTCGAAAGACCGTCAGACCATACGCAGGTCAGGTGCACTCAGCGACCTCGAATCGTTCACCGCCGAGGTGGCCAAGGCACTCTAGGTCTGGCCGCAGCTTTCGGCAGGCCGCCGTCTGCGGGTCAGCGTGCGCACACCTACCTGCGCACGTCTTATCTGTTCATGTGGTTGGTGTTGCGGGTGGTGTAGCGGGCTTTGCCGAGGGCGCGCATGGTTTGGGTTGGGTCTAACCATCGGGGTGCGAGGAGGAAGGGTTTGCCGTTGACCATTTTGATGGTGAAGGCAGATCTGTGGATTTGTCGGTGATGTTCGGGGCAGAGCAGGACACCGTTGTTGATGTCTGTTTTTCCGCCTCGGGACCAGGGGATCACGTGGTGGGCGTCGCATTGGCGGGAGGGTGTGGTGCATCCGGTCCAGTCGCAGAACCCGCCGCCGCGGACGCTCATGCTTTTGCGTTGGGATTTACTGAATAGTCGCGGTTTGGGCCCGAGGTAGAGGACCTCTCCGCTGCGTCCGAGGAGGACGGGGCGGATGCCGTCGGTGCAGGCGAGTTCCTCGATGGTGCTGAG
>NZ_PVTL01000002.1 GCF_003003265.1 Glaciihabitans tibetensis | reverse complement strand
TTTGACATTGTGCACGCTGTTGAGTTCTCAAGGATCGGACGCACCTGATCCCACCTCACGGTGTTCCTCAGGGCAACTTCACAAACCTATCACACGAGTCTTCGTTAGAAAACGAAGTCTGAGTGACTGTTACATCCGCAACTTCAAACGAACATTGACGCTCAGTTTGTTGATGGGATTTGGTCCCGCTTGAGGCCGGTAAGCACTTCGACTTTCCGAACCTGTGGGGTGACGAGAGATGACATTACGCGCAGATGACGAGTGGGGCAACTGCACGTTACGCCCGGGCGTGTCGCAGGGGTGAAGTCAGTCAGCCCAGCTTGTCACTGGCAATACTGGTCGGCCCACTGGGTGATGCCTGACGAGTCGGCTGCGGCTTCCAGTCGAGCCACATTGCTGGCGTGATCGACCGTGCGCGAGGCGGTCACAGAGTCGACGGCTGCCTGGCCCGCCACGACCAACTGCTGCGCGCCATGCTGGATGCCCTCCGGTGCGATCGCCGCGATGGAGGTCCAGCGCGCCGTGTATTGCTCCATCGCCGTGATCGTCAGCGGGATGGTGCTGCCCACCGCGGGCCATCCGAGGGTACTGCTGCTGAGTAGATCGTCGGGAGAAGCAAGCGCTCCGCAGAATTCAGCGCTGCTCGCAACAATCGCGTCGTGTGCCGCGCCCTCGTGGCGGAGCTCAAGAGCGACCACAGTTCCGGCCGCAAGCACGATGGTGAGCACGCACGCGACCCCGGTCGAGATTTTGGTAACCGTCGTGGCCCATCCCACCCGACGACGGTCGGCGATGTGCGCGGCAACGCTCAGGAGTAACCCTGCTGGCGGGACCACGACCGCCAGCGCGAGCGCACTCCAGTCGATGACGCTTGCCTTCGGCGCAGCTCCACCCCGTGCGCGCTGCTTCGATGCGCTCGCGTTCCCTGCGGCCGATCGCCTGCTGTGCGGCCTCCGGTTCCATGCACGCCGGCCTGGTCGGCCTCGCAACTGTTCGCGCGATTCGCGTCTCGTAGCTGGCGTCAGCTTTGGCTGGGCAGCCGGCTCTCCCGGCTTCCGCAGCGGTGCGACACCCGCGGCGGCGAGAATCTGACCGAAGGCAGCGGTACCGGGTGGATCCTTGACGTCGCTCACATAGCTCCTCTGAGGTGTATACGCAATGTTTACCGACGAATACTATCGAAAAGCTGAATGGGCTTCGCTATCACCGAGCTCGGGTCTATCCGCGGGACTTCGTCCTAGCCGATCCGCACGCCGGCGAGCGTCTTCTTGCCCCGGCGCAGCACGGCGAACTTTCCGTGCAGTACTGACTGTCCAATCAGCGCCGCGTCATCATCCACCTTCACGTTATTCAGGTACACGCCACCCTGGCCGATCGCACGCCGGGCCTCCCCCAGACTCGCGACCAAGCCTGCGTCGAGGAGCACCTGGGTAACCGGCGAACCCGCCGTCGCGATCGCGGTGGGAAGTGCGTCGATCGCGCTGGCCAGCGTGACCTCGTCGAGAGCCGCCAGATCACCCTGGCCAAACAGAGCTTCCGCCGCGGCGATCGCGGCGAGGGTCGCTGCCTCACCGTGGATGAGCGTCGTCACCTCAAAGGCGAGCGTGCGCTGCGCCAGACGGCGGAACGGCTCGGTCGCGACCGCCTCGCCCAGCTCGTCAATCTGGGCTCGGGTGAGGAAGGTGAATACCTTGAGCCGGTCGACGACATCCGCGTCATCCGTGTTCAGCCAGAACTGGTAGACGGCGTAGGGGCTCGTGAGTTTTTCATCGAGCCAGATCGCGTTGCCCTCGCTCTTTCCGAATTTGCGGCCATCCGAGTTGGTGATCAGCGGCGTGCCGATGGCGTGCACGGTCGAACCGAGCGAGCGCTTGACGAGGTCTACTCCGCTCGTCAGGTTGCCCCACTGATCGGAGCCACCGGTTTGCAGAACGCAGTTGTGGTCAACGAACAGCTGACGAAAGTCGAGGCCCTGCAATATCTGGTAGCTGAATTCGGTGTAACTGATGCCCTCATCGGAGTTCAGTCGGGTGCTGACGGCATCCTTCTTGATCATGGTGCCCACCCGGAAGTACTTGCCGATGTCCCGCAAAAACTCGATGGCACTCAATGGCGAGGTCCAGTCGAGGTTGTTCACGAGCCTGGCCGCGTTGTCGCCCTCGAAGCTGAGGAATTTGGCAACCTGGGCCTGCAGGTAGCCGACCCATTCGGCCACAACCTCAGGCGTGTTGAGAGTGCGTTCCGCGGTGGGGCGCGGGTCTCCGATGAGACCGGTGGAGCCCCCGACTAGGCCGAGCGGACGGTGGCCCGCGAGCTGGAGCCTGCGCATCAGCATCAGCTGCACGAAGTTGCCGAGGTGCAGGCTGGGAGCCGTCGGGTCAAAGCCGCAGTAGTACGTGATCGGCTCCCCCGCGAGCAGATCGCGCAGTTCGTCCTCGTTTGTGGAGACGTGGATCAGGCCGCGCCACTGAAGTTCATCCCACAGGGTGGGGAAGGAAGAGTCGTTGCTCTGGCGGGAGAAATGTTCGGAGGAGTGAACTGGCACGATCTACAGGGTAGCCGAGGCCGACCGCGCCACTGGAAACAAGCCAGCGACCTTGATTACTCGCTTGTCTAGTCAGTAGACTTGATGCGAGGCTAATCAGGCGCAGGGAGTTGATAGACGTGTTTGTGATAACTGCAGATCAAGTGGACAGCACACGCCGCGGCGATCTGGCGGGAGCGGCGGTCGCCGGACTCAACGCCCGTTACGAGAAGCACCTCGCGCTGCCCGTTGATCGCAACGCGGGTGACGAGATCCAGGCGCTGTTTGCCACCCCCGAACCGACCCTCGCGCTCATTCTCGAGCTAACCCGCGGCGGACAGTGGAGTGTGGGGTGCGGCATCGGAACCACCAGAACTCCCCTACCCCGCAACACCCGCGAAGCCAGCGGACCAGCGTTTGTTGCCGCTCGGGACGCTGTCGACCGCGCCAAGCGCGCGCCGTTCCGCTTTGCTCTTTCGGTCGCGGACGATCACCTCCTCGGTGCCGCCGACGTTGCTCCATTGCTCGAGCTGTTGCTGCTGCTGCGCGCGCGGAGAACCGCGGAGGGCTGGGAGCTGTTCGACCTCGTGGCGACGGGGATGTCCCAGGCGGATGCCGCGGCCCGGCTGGCTATATCGCCGCAAGCGGCCAGCCAGCGTGCCCGGACCGCCGGTATCCGGTCGGAGCTTGCCGCGATGGGTCCGCTTGTCCGTCTGCTGGGCGAGGCGAACGCCGCCGCCGCCACCGCCACCACCACCACCGCCACCACCGCGACGGTCCGGCCCGACGACGGACCGGCCCACGCGTAGCAGCGGCCGCATCCGATACCCAGTCGACACCGTCGGGGGTGTCCGCCAGACTTGCACCGATGCCTGATCTCAACTTGTTCTATCTGCTCGACAACTACCTGTGGGCCGGTGCCGCTCTTGCCATCGGCGTCTGCATCGTGCTCGCGATCGTTTCGGCGAGGATCAACCTGCCCCTCGTGGGCGCCCTCTCCGCGACCCCGGTTGCGCTGGGGCTCCTGGCCAGTGCGCTCGGTCTGCAACTGTGGCCGCCCCACCCCATGGTTGGTTCGATTCTCGCGGTGGAACTGTTTGTGCTCGGCGTTGTTGCGGGAGGCCCGCTGACGCTCTATGTGGTTGGCCGTGCCGAGTCCCACTCCGTGCGGGCTGGCCTCCACGGCGGGATCGTGCCGGCGGGCGACGGTGGCCCAGCACGAGGCGCGCGCGTCAGTTTCGGCGAGGGCGGCGAGGGCGACGGTGGTGAGCGCGATATCCGCCACGATCAGCCCGAAGACAATTACGCTGGCGGGCGCGAGGTGCTGCGCGGAGGGTCAACGATCGGGTATCTCGAACGCATCGCCGTGCTCGGCTGCCTTGCCGTGGGGCGGGTAGAGGGAATCGCCGTCATCGTTGCGATCAAAGGCCTCGGTCGGTTCAACGAACTTGACAGCCCGGAGGCGCGGGAGCGTTTCATCATCGGCACCCTGGTCAGTCTGATCTGGGCGTGCGCGACCGGGGCTCTTCTCCTGATCACGGTGCAGTCGAACGTGCCGTTCTGAGTGGGCATTGCGGCATCCGCTTAGAGCTCATTCGGCTGGAGGAAGGCCGGACCATCACGTTTTCCTGACCACGGAACGTCGATACGGTGACACCGACGACTCGTTCGGAATCCAGAAGCGCCACGGGTAGTCCAAACTTCCACCCGGCCCCGATACGCCCGTGCGTGGACCCGAGCCGTAGTGGGCGGGTTCAGGAGCGAGTTCGAGCTGCACCCGACCACTGCCAAGGTCAACTCCTGAGTCATCCAACGTGATCCCCAACGCGACCGTGAGCCGGGCCGGGCCGCGCGCAAGATCAGGGTCGATGCGGCTGGTAGTCCGCCGCGAACGGGCGAGCGCCACACCCCCGACAACCTCTCCGGCGCGCAGCAGAACTGCTTGCGCGCTCCCGACGGGCCCCGTTGTCACGTTTGCGCACGTGTGCATGCCGTAGGTGAAATAGCAGTAGAGATGCCCGGCGTCACCGTACATCGGGGCATTCCGGGGCGTTGGTCCGCGGAACGCGTGCGACCCCGGGTCCTCGGCTCCGAGGTAAGCCTCGACCTCCGTGAGGCGAACAGTCACGCCGCTGCAGGTGATCGTTGCGCCCAACAACATTGGCGCCACTGTAAGCGCCGACTGGCGCAGCAGGTCTCGGTCAAACGCGGGTCGCCGAGGAGGAACCATCTCGAGGCCGTCGCGAGCGAAGGGGTCGTGGTTCACGCTGGAAGCCTTGCGCCTAGAAGAAGCTCTGCCCGCTCACGATGAGAACAATGGCGACGAACACCAGGATGGCGACCGCGCCGGCGATCGTGAACCACATGGCGCGCGAACTCATCGGAGGACGCTTACGGGGATCGCGGTCACGATCGCGGCTCAGGGTCACAGTGTTCTCCGGGGATCGAGTTCGCGCACGCGCGCGGTGAGAAGTGCCAGCTGTTCGGCTACTCGCGCCGGAGCCGTGCCCCCCACGCCGCTGCGGCTCGCCAACGACGCCTCGACCGTGAGGGCGGCGCGCACCTCGCCGGTGAGATGCGGTGACACGGCGGCGTACTGCTCGTCGGACGGCTCGTGCAGCTCAAGGTCGTTTTCTTCGCAGAATCGCACGAGCGCGCCGCTGATTTCGTGTGCCTCGCGGAAGGGGACGTGACGACGAACGAGCCAGTCGGCGACATCTGTGGCGAGGGAGAAGCCCTGCGGGGCGAGTTCCGCCATCCGCTCGGTGTTGAATCTCAGCGTGGCGACCATCCCCGTGAAGGCGGGCAGAAGAACCTCTAGCGTCTCGACCGAGTCAAAGACGGGCTCCTTGTCCTCCTGCAGGTCACGGTTGTACGCCAGCGGCAGGCCCTTGAGAGTGGTGAGTAAGCCGGTCAGGTTGCCAACCAGTCGTCCCGCCTTGCCACGGGCAAGTTCGGCGATGTCCGGGTTCTTTTTCTGCGGCATGATCGACGACCCGGTGGAATATCCGTCATGCAGGCGCACGAAGTCAAACTCGCGGGTCGCCCACAGGATGATGTCCTCGGCGAAGCGAGAAATATCGATGCCGATTTGGGCGGTGATGTACGCGAACTCCGCGACAACATCACGGCTCGCGGTCGCGTCGATCGAGTTCTCGGTCGGCGCACCCAGTCCGAGCTCCGTCGCGATCGCGACCGGATCGAGCCCAAGGGCTCCCCCGGCAAGAGCGCCGGCACCATACGGGGACGCCGAGGCGCGGACGCGCCAGTCGCGCAGTCGCTCCAGATCCCGCACCAGCGGCCAGGCGTGCGCGAGGAGGTGATGCGCAAGCAGTACCGGCTGGGCGTGCTGCAGGTGGGTGCGGCCCGGCATGGGAGAGTTCTCGTGCTCGTTCGCCTGCGCACCGATCGCGTCGATGAGCTGAAGCAGGAGATGGCCGATCGCCGTTGCGTGCTCGAGCAGGTAGAGGCGCACCAGGGTCGCGATCTGGTCATTACGACTGCGCCCCGCCCGGAGTTTGCCGCCAAGCTCGGGCCCCGCGATGGCAATCAGACCTCGCTCAAGAGCGAAATGCACATCCTCGTCGCTCTCTAGCGGCGCGAACGAGCCGTCGAGGAACGCCTCGAGCAGCTCGTCCAACGCGTCGAGCATGCGTTGCAACTCGTCGGCGTCGAGGTATCCCGCTACCGAGAGGGCGCGCGCGTGCGCCTTCGACCCGGCAATGTCGTACGGGCCGAGCTGCCAGTCGAAATGGGTGGATTTCGACAGGCGGGTGAGCTCGGGCGACGGTCCATCGCTGAACCGGCCGCCCCAGAGGGCGCCCGCACTTTCGCTGGATGACTTCGACACTTCTGAAACTCCGGACCGCTACGCGCCGAGGTCGCGGCGCGCCGAGATCTTGCTCGGAAGAGACCAGATCTCGATGAAGCCCTTCGACAGCGACTGGTCGAAGGTGTCCCCGGTGTCGTAGGTGGCGAGGCTGAAGTCGTAGAGGCTCTGATCGCTCTTCTGCCCCGTGACGACGGCGCGTCCACCCTGCAGCTTGAGGCGAATGTCGCCGCTCACGTACTTCTGCGTGTCGTCGATGAATACATCGAGGCTGCGCTTGAGGCCCGAGAACCACAGACCGTCATAGACGAGGTTCGACCATTCGGCCTCAACCCCGCGCTTGTAACGGTTGACGTCACGTTCGAGCGTCAGCGACTCGAGTGCCTCGTGGGCGGCGATCAGGGCCGTAGCGGCGGGAGCTTCGTAAACCTCACGGCTCTTGATGCCGACCAGGCGGTCTTCGACCACGTCGATGCGGCCAACGCCGTGCTTGCCCGCGAGGATGTTCAGCTGCTCGACTGCCTCAAGCGGGGTGACCGCCTTGCCGTTGATCGCCGTCGGAATACCGGCGGTGAACGTGATGACGACCTCGTCGGCCGGCTTCAGTACGGACGGGTCCATCGTGTACTCGTAGAGGTCCTCGATCGGTGCGTTCCACGGGTCCTCAAGGAACCCGGTCTCCACCGCCCGGCCCCAGACGTTTTTGTCGATCGAGTACGGGCTTGCCGCGCTCTGGCGGATGGGCAGGTTGTTCTGCTCCGCGTAGATGATGGCCTTGTCGCGGGTCAGGGCGAGGTCGCGAACCGGCGCGATGCTGGTGAGATCGGGTGCCAGAGCCGCGACGGCGGCCTCAAAGCGAACCTGGTCGTTGCCCTTGCCCGTGCAGCCGTGCGCTACGGAATCGGCGCCAAGTTCCTTCGCGATGCGGGCGAGGTGTCGGGCGATAACCGGGCGGCTCAGCGCCGAGACGAGAGGGTACGTCTTCTGGTACATCGCGTTGGCCTTGAGCGCGGGCATGAGGTAGTCCTCGGCGAATTCGTTCTTCGCGTCGACGACGACCGCTTCCACGGCGCCACAGTCGAGGGCGCGCTGGCGGATGTCCTCCATGTCTTCGCCACCCTGGCCGACGTCAACGGCAAGCGCCACGACCTCTTTGCCCGTGGCGTCTTTCAGCCATCCGATACCAACTGAGGTGTCCAGGCCGCCCGAATAGGCGAGGACTACGCGTTCCGACATTTACGTGTTTCTCCAACCAGATTTGATCTGTCAATCTTAGCGGCGCGTTTTGCGCCCCCAAGCCGCTCCCCCGTGCTGCTCCCCTGTGCCGCTCCCCCGTGCCGCTCCCCCCAGGGCATCACTCCCGTTCCCGCACCCGGTCCCCTGTCGAAAGCTCCGGCAGAGCGTTGCCGGGCCGTCGGGCGGTGATTCTCTCTGCCATGCTGCGGGACGCTTCGCTGAGGAATCGCTCCAGCGGCCCCCTTCCCAAAAACAGTGACCACAGGGTGCACAGCAGCAGGATGCTGAGGGTCAGGCTCAGGTACAGAGCGGCATTGTTGCTGCCCTGCACCCAGTAGCCGTCGCCAATGACGGCCAGCGCGATGATTTGCGCCGAGTATGCGCTCAGCGCCATCGACCCGGTCGCCACCAGCGGAAACAGAATGACACGCACAGCGGCGAGCACCCCGGGCCGTAGAACGATCAGGCAGAGCGCCACCAGGGCAACCGCGAACCCGGTGGCCCCCGCCAATTCGAACGGCGAGCCGGTATGCGGCAGTGCGGTCAGCAGGGGCGTGAGGTCGAAGAGTTCGCTCACTTCGGGATAAACGCCGGGCGAGGGGGCGGATGTCCCGGTGCCCAGCGACGTCCGCTCCAACCACAGCGCCGCTACCGACCCCGCCGTGTAGCCGAGTACCGCGAGCACCACCCCTGCCGCAAGCAATCGCAGCTGCACCCGCCGCACCCGCAGGTCGAGCCGCCCGATACCCACACCGACCAGAACAAACACAAACCATACAATCGCGGGGTACGCCCCCGTGATGAGCAAGGTCAGCGGCGGCAATTCGGCCAGTCCCGCGGCCGACAGCAGACGGGTGAGCACGAGCTGCGCGATCGGCGCTACCAGAGCGAGCACCCCGGCGAGCGCGAAGAGAGAGCGCGATCGCCAGCGCAGTACGGGCAGCGCCATCACAAAGATCACGGCGTAGTACTCAAGGATGATGTACACGTTTGTGCCGAGGGCGGAAAGTAATCCTCCGAGCACGAAGATCAGCGCCGCGCGCACCAGAATGCGTGCCCGGGCGCGGGTGAGCGCGACGCCCTCCGCGGGAGCCACTCCTCCGGAGATGATCGCGATCGACACCCCGGCGAGCAACGCGAAAGTCGCCGCGGAGCGGCCATCCACCACCCCACCCCAGCTGATGGGGGTAGTCCAGTCGAACTCCCCGAGGATGAGAACGTGCGCGGCGAACATGCCGATGACCGCCAGGCCCCGCGCCAGATCCAGTCCGAGGATACGGTCCGGACCGGCGACGGGGCGCAACGGGCTCGTCATAGCGGTAGCTACTGCTTTCCGAGGAGCCAGACCATGAGAGCTTTCTGGGCGTGGAGGCGGTTCTCGGCCTCGTCCCAGATGACGCTCTGCGGACCGTCGATAACGTCAGCGGTGACCTCATACCCACGGTCGGCGGGCAGGCAGTGCAGGAACAGGGCGTCGGGCTTGGCAAGCGCCATCAGGGCGGAGTCCACGCGGTAGCCGCCGAAAGTGGCGACTCGCTCCGCCTTCTCGGCCTCCTTACCCATTGACACCCAGGTGTCTGTGACGACGATGTCGGCTCCTGCGACGGATGCCGCCGCGTCGGTGAACAGCTGTACGGACCCGCCATAGGTAGCGGCGATCTTCTCGGCGTCAGCAACGACGGCAGCGCTCGGCGCATAGTCTGCCGGCGACGCGACCCGCACATGCATTCCCGCGATAGCGCAGGCGAGCAGGTAGGACTGGCCCATGTTGCTCGCGCCGTCACCGAGGAAAGTGACCGTCTGGCCCGCGAGGGCGCCACGGTGCTCGCGGATGGTGAGCAGGTCGGCCAGCAACTGACACGGGTGGAACTCATCGCTGAGCGCGTTGATCACCGGAACCGTGGTGCCCGCGGCCATCTCGACGAGCCCTGCCTGCCCGTAGGTGCGCCACACAATCGCGGCAACCTGGCGCTCAAGCACGCGTGCGGTGTCCGACGCGGTCTCCTTGCCGCCGAGCTGGCTGTTCGCCGTGGAGATGATGAGGGGCACTCCGCCAAGGTCTGCGACGCCGACGGCAAAACTCACCCGCGTGCGGGTCGAGGACTTGTCGAAGATCACGGCGACGGTCTGAGGACCCGCGAGCGGGCGGGTACCAAATCGGTCGGCCTTGAGACCCACCGCGAGGTCGAGGATCTCGTTCTGCTCGGCCTGGGTCAGGTCGTCGTCGCGCAGAAAGTGTCTGGTCATGCTGCGGCCTCCAAGGCTCGGGTGAACTTCTCTGTGAATTCCGCTATCTCGGCGTCACCGATGATGAGGGGCGGGGCGATGCGGATGCTGCTCTCGTTCGCAGCGTTGACGATGAGCCCCAGTGAGAACGCCTCACGGGAAATCCGGGCGGCGACCGGTTCGCTGAGGCCAACTCCAATGAGCAGGCCCTCCCCGCGGATCTCGGCGACGAGCGGTGAGCCGATCGCCGTGATCGCCGCACGAATCTGCTGGCCGCGGAGGACCGCGTTGCCGATGAGTCCGGCGCTCTCAATTTCGCCGAGGACCGCATTCGCCACCGCGGTTGCCAGCGGGTTGCCCCCGAAGGTGCTGCCGTGCTGGCCGGTTTCAAACAGGTCGGATGCCGCGCCGAAGGTCACCAGCGCCCCGATGGGCATACCGCCCGCGATGCCCTTCGCCAGGGCGACCGCGTCGGGAGTGATGCCGGTGCCCTGGAAAGAGAACCAGTTGCCGGTGCGCCCAACCCCCGTCTGGATCTCGTCGAGAATGAGCAGCACGCCGTGCTTCTCGGTGAGTGCGCGTGCGGCGCGGAGGTAACCGTCGGGCAACCCGACCACCCCGGCTTCGCCCTTGATCGGTTCGACGATGAGTGCCGCGACGGAGTCGTCGATGACCGCTTCGAGGGCGGCGATGGTGGAGTCGATGTGCTCGATCCCGGGGATGAGAGGCTCAAACGGCTCGCGGAGCGCGGGCTTGCCCGTGAGGGACAGCGCGCCCATCGTGCGACCGTGGAATGAGTTGTTGAGCGCGAGAATCCGGGGGCGGCCGTGGTTGAGGCGTGCCAGCTTCAGTGCCGCCTCGATCGCCTCTGCACCAGAGTTTCCGAAGTACACGCGACCGCGGTCTCCCGCGCCGGTGATCTCGCGCAGACGCTCGGCCAGCTCAATCTGGGGCCGCGTGGCGAAGTAGTTGGAGACGTGGACAAGCGCGCTCGCCTGGCGAGTGACGGCCGCGACGAGCACCGGGTGGTTGTGTCCGAGAGAGTTGACGGCGATGCCGGCGAGGAAGTCGAGGTACTTGTTTCCGTCGGCGTCCCAGACGTACGCACCGTCGCCACGCTCGAGCAGGGCCAGCGGCGCTGGCGCCGAGCCCATCATGGCTGCGCGATAACGGTCAGCCCACCCCGTGGAAGCGGTTTCGGTGTCGGTCATGCGGGTACTACCTCCGTGCCAATTCCCTGCGAGGTGAAGATTTCCAGCAGGATCGAATGTGGGATGCGACCGTCGATGATGGCGGCCTTCGCGACGCCGCCCTGGACAGCGTCCAGGCAGGCCGTCATTTTAGGAATCATTCCTGACTCGAGGCTGGGCAGAAGCGTCTCGAGCTCGGCCGTGCCGATGTTGGATATCAGCGAGTCACGGTTGGGCCAGTCTCGGTACAGGCCCGCGACGTCCGTGAGCACGACGAGTTTCGCGGCACCGAGTGCCACGGCAAGCGACGCGGCCGCGGCATCCGCGTTCACGTTCAGCGACTGACCCGGCGTGTCGAGGTCGGGCGCGATCGTGGAGACCACGGGTATCAGCCCGGCGTTCAGGTACTCGAGAACTACCGAAGGATCAACCTCGACGACGTCACCGACCAGACCAAGATCGACGGTTTCGCCATCGACCACGGCTCCGCGTCGCCTGCCGCCGAAGAGTCCGCCCGTTTCACCGGACAGCCCGACCGCGAGCGGGCCGTGCTCCTCGAGCAAGCCGACGAGTTCGCCGTTGACCTGCACGGTGAGCACGTCGCGCACGGCGTCGATCGCTTCGGGTGTAGTGACGCGGTAGCCTCCGCGGAATTCGCTCGTGATTCCCCGGCGGGCGAGTTCCGCGGAAATCTGCGGGCCGCCCCCGTGCACCACGACCGGACGGATGCCCGCGTACCGGAGGTAGACGATGTCTTCCGCGAACGAGCGTTTGAGCGCGTCATCCACCATCGCGTTGCCGCCGAATTTGATGACAATCGTCTGACCGGAAAAACGCTTCAGCCAGGACAGGGATTCGATCAGCGTCGCGGCCTTGACCGCCGCTTCCTGCAAGCTGTTGTCCGGCGCATCCGTGTTGTCCGGCGCGTCCAGATAGTCCGGCGCATCCGGGCCTGTCAGGTTTTCACTCACGAGCTGTACGCGCTGTTCTCGTGCACGTAATCGTGGGTCAAGTCGTTGGTGAAGATGGTGGCGGTGCTGTCGCCCGACTTGAGATCGATCAGCACGTGCACCGCGCGCGGGGTCAGGTCGACGAGGTCGCGCGACTGGCCCGGCTCGCCCGAGACACAGACCCGGACTCCGTTGATCGACACATCAATCGCGTACGGATCGAACTCGGCCTGGGTGGTGCCGACCGCGGCGAGCACGCGACCCCAGTTGGGGTCGTTGCCGAACACGGCCGCCTTGAACAGGTTGTTTCGGGCGACGGAACGGCCTACTTCTACCGCGTCGTCCTCGCTGGCAGCGTTGATCGTTTCGATCGCGATGTCGTGGCTCGAACCCTCGGCGTCAGCCTGGAGCTGAAGCGCGAGGTCATGGCAGATCGCAGTGACCGCCGCGGTGAACTCCGCGGGATCCGGGACCACCCCGGAGGCTCCACTGGCCAGGAGGGTCACCTGATCGTTGGTCGACATGCACCCGTCGGAGTCCAGACGGTCGAACGTCACCCGGGTCGCGGCGCGCAGGGCGGTGTCGAGGGCGGATGATGGGAGGTCGGCGTCAGTGGTGATGACCACCAGCATCGTCGCGAGACCTGGAGCGAGCATGCCGGCGCCTTTCGCCATGCCGCCGATGCTCCAGCCCGTGCCCTCGACAACGGCGCGTTTGGGCTTACTGTCCGTCGTCATGATCGCGAGCGACGCGTCGACCCCGCCGTCGGCGCTGAGTTCGGTCGCTTTCACACCGGCGAGGATGATGTCGAGCGGAAGCTGCTCGCCGATCAGGCCGGTTGAACACACCAGCACGTCGCCGGGCGACACTCCCAGCTTCTCCCCCACAGCCTCTGCGGTTGCGTGGGTGACCTGGAAGCCCTGCGTGCCGGTGTAGCAGTTGGCTCCGCCCGAGTTGAGCACGATGGCCGACACCCGGCCGTCCGCGATGACCTGCTGTGACCAAATGATGGGGTTCGCCTTGGCGCGGTTGCTGGTGAACACCACGGCCGCCGCATCGCGGGGGCCCACGTTCTGTACGAGCGCGAGGTCCTTGCCCCCGCTCTTTTTGAGACCGGCCTCAACGCCTGCTGCGACAAATCCTGCTGCGTGGGTGACGCTCACGGGGCGACTCCATTCGTGGTGAGTCCGAGCTGCTCGGGCAGCCCGAGGGCGATGTTGGCGGATTGGATCGCGGCGCCCGCGGTTCCCTTAACCAGGTTGTCGAGTGCGGTAACGGTGACCACCCGGCGGGCGACCTCGTCGACAGCGAGACCGATGAGCGCGGTGTTGGCGCCGAGGGTGTCGGCCGTGCGGGGAAACTGACCGGCGGGCAACAGGTGAACAAAGGGTTCGTCGGCGTAGGCGATCTCAAAGGCGGATCGCACGTCTGTGGGCGACACTCCCGGAGCCAGCCGCGCGGTGGACGTCGCGAGAATGCCCCTCGACATCGGCACGAGCATGGGGGTGAACGAAATAGTCACGCCCACCCCGCCGGCCGCGGCAAGGTTCTGCCTGATCTCCGGCGTGTGCCGGTGCGATCCCCCCACGGCGTAGGCGGAAGCGGAACCGAGCATCTCGCTGGCGAGCAGGTCGGTGCGGAGGCTCTTGCCCGCGCCGGACGGGCCGACGGCGAGGACCGCCACGATGTCCTCCGGTTCGATTACTCCCGCGCGGATCCCGGGGGCGAGTCCCAGCGAGATGGCGGTCACGTTGCAACCGGGCACCGCGATGCGCCGGGCACCGACCAGGGCGGCACGCTGGCGTCCGCCGCCGGCGAGCACCAGCTCCGGCAATCCATAGGGCCAGGCGCCGAAGTAGTCGCCGCCGTAGAAATCGGCCCAGTCGGCTTCGCTGACCAGCCGGTGGTCCGCGCCGCAGTCGATGACGAGGGTGTCATCGCCCAGCTTGCTGGTGATCTCACCAGATTTCCCATGGGGCAGCGCAAGAAAAACGATGTCGTGACCCGCGAGATTCTCAGGGGTGGTGTCGACCAGGGTGAGGTGCGACAACGAGCGAAGGTGTGGTTGCACGGCCAGCAGAGGCTGGCCCGCGTTGGAATGGGCGGTGACCGTGGTCACCGTGAACTCGGGATGAGCCGCGAGGAGTCGAAGGACTTCTCCACCGGCGTACCCACTTGCGCCTGCGACAGCGACGGAAAGAGACATGGCTCTACCTTATTGATCGTGATGGACGAGGATCGGTGCGGCGACGTCGCGCGGGTGCTGGCGGTAGCCAGTTGCGGAGGCGTCGCCTACGATCGGCGTGCACGGACGACAAGGCGGCGAAGCCGGCCCGAACGCAATCCGTGGGAATCCATTTCTGAATCGTATCGCATTTCGCTATCGCATTTTCGCTATCGCAGTGCGTTCGCGTACCGCAGTCACCCGGCGGAGGGGCCCATTCCCCGCCGGGTGGCCGCTACTCGCGCAGGGTTGCAGCGAAGCGGTCGGCTGCGAGAGTCACCGCGGCGAGCTTCGCCTCCGAGGCCTCCGCCGCGGTCAGGGTGCGGTCCGGTGCTCGGAATCGCAGCGCGAAGGTCAGCGACTTGAACCCCTCATCGATGCCGGCGCCCCGGTAGTCGTCGACCAGGCGCACCTGTTCGAGCAGTGCGCCAGCGCCCTCGCGAATGGTCTCGAGCAGGGTGCCTGCGGCGAGCCCAGCCGGCACGACAAGCGACAGGTCCTGGGTGGCCGCGGGCATGCTCGCGATCGGTGTGGCCGTCACGTCGTGTGCGCCCAGCTCGATGAGCGCATCCAGGTCGAGTTCGACCAGCCCCACCACGCGGGGCAGGTTGAGGTCGTCGGCGATTGCGGGCAGCAACTCGCCGGCGAAGCCGACCGAGCGGTCGCCCACCCACAGTTCCGCGGTGCGTCCGGGATGGAACGCCTGGTGCTCACCCGTGGCGGCCCGCAGCTGAACCGCGAGGCTGTGCGCGATTTGGTGGGCGGCCGCGAGGGCGTCAGCGATTCCGCTGGCGATTGCTGGCTGCCCGGGAGCCTTCGCGACCGAATCGCCGAGGTACAGGGCGGCGATGTGGCGCGGTTGCGGCGGGATTCCCGCGTTCAGTTCCGCGAGGGCATCCACCGAAGGACGCGCAGCGCCAAACGGAAGCGGACCACTGCCGTAGCGCACACCGGCGGACGGGAGGAAGACCTGCCCGATCTCGAACAGCGCGAGGTCGGTCAGGCCGCGGGACAGGTTGCGCCGGGCGATGTCGAGCAGGCCGGGCAGAAGGGTGGTGCGCATCCAGGCGGCTTCTGAGTCCATAGGGTTTGCCAGACGAATCGCTGGCACCCCGCCTGCGACGGCCGAACCGAACCGGTCGTTGGCCCGCTGCGACAGGAAGGGGTAGGCCAGAACCTCGGTCGATCCTGCGGAGGCGAGAGCGGATGCCACGGAGCGACGCAATTTCTGTGCCCGAGTCAGTCCGCGCCCAGGCGGGGCAACGGGCAGCACCGATGGGATGCGGTCGTAGCCAACGATCCGAGCCACTTCTTCCGCGAGGGTGGCTTGGTCGGTCAGGTCGGGCCGCCAGGTGGGCGGGGTGACGGTGATGACGCCAGTGTCCGACGCGGCGCTGCGCGGGTCCGACGCGGCAATGTCGTGGTCCGACGCCTCGACCGTTGCGCCGATCATCACCAGCGAGCCGCGGACCTCCTCGGCGGTGTAGTCGACCCCGACGAGCTTCGCCGAGTAGTCCAGGGGCAGCTCGATGGCTACGGGTGCGACCGCGGCATCGAAGACCGACCCCAACTCGTCGACGGTGCCGCCAGCGAGCTCGACCAGCAGCTCCACCACTCGCTGGGCCGCAGCCACAGCCACCCGAGGATCAACCCCGCGCTCGAACCGCTTGGACGCCTCGCTCGGCAGCTTGTGTCGACGCGCCGTGCGGGCAATGGACGTCGGGTCAAAGTTTGCCGCCTCGATCAGCACCGAGGTGGTCGAGGTCGAGATCTCCGTGGCCGCGCCGCCCATAACGCCGGCGAGGCCGATCGGACCGGATCCGTCGGTGATGAGCAGGTCTTCTGCATGCAGGGTTCGGCTCTGGTCGTCGAGGGTGACGAGCTTCTCCCCCGGCTGGGCACGTCGCACAACGAGCCCCCCGGAGAGCGTGTCGAGGTCGTAACCGTGGATCGGCTGGCCCAGTTCCCACATCACGTAGTTGGTGATGTCGACAACGAGCGAGATGGAACGGATGCCGGCCAGCCCAAGCCGCGAGATCATCCACGGTGGCGTCGGCAGGCTCGCGTCCACTCCGCGAACAACGCGGGTGACGAACACCGAGCAGCCCGCGCGGTTGCGGACGGGTGCCTGGTCGTCCACGAGGACGGGGAAGGTGGCGGGTGTGGGGCCCGCGACATCCACCGCCGGCGCACGCTCCAGAAGAGCGAGGGCCGGGTCGGTGAAGGTCGCCCCGGTCGAGTGGGAATACTCGCGGGCGACGCCGCGCATCGAGAAGGCGTAGCCGCGGTCGGGAGTGACGTTGATCTCAACCGCGAAGTCGTCAAGACCGAGCAGCGCGATGGCGTCGACTCCAGGCGCCGGGTCGAGCCCGAGCGTCGCCAGGCGCAGGATGCCGTCGTGCTCCTCCCCCATTCCGAGCTCGCGTGCGGAGGCGATCATGCCGTCGGACAGGTGACCGTAGGTCTTGCGCGCGGAAATAGGGAACGGGCCGGGCAGCATGGCGCCGGGCAACGACACCACAACCTTGTCGCCGACGGCGAAGTTGTGAGCTCCGCAGACAATGCCGCGGGGCTCGGCCTCCCCGACATCCACCTGACACCAATTGATGGTCTTGCCGTTACTCTGCGCCTCGGGCGTGAACTCGAGGACTGTTCCCACCACCACCGGCCCGGTGACGCCGAAGGTGTGAATGTCCTCCTCTTCGAACCCGACCCTGACGAGGTCGGCGAGGATGTCCTCCGCGGTGGCATCGGAGGGAACGGCGACGTAGTCGCGCAGCCAGCTAACGGGAACGCGCATCAGACGGCCATCCCGAACTGCTGGCTGAACCGGATATCGCCCTCGACCATGTCGCGCATGTCATTCATTTCGTTTCGGAATTGCAGCGTGCGTTCGATCCCCATTCCGAACGCGAAGCCCTGGTACTCATCGGGATCGATGCCCGCAGCACGCAACACATTGCCGTTGACCATGCCGCACCCGCCCCACTCGACCCAGCGCGCTCCGCCCTTGGCGTTCGGCTGCCAGACGTCCATCTCGGCGCTCGGTTCGGTGAAGGGAAAGAAGTTGGGGCGAAGCCGGATCTGGGCGCCGTCGCCGAAAAGCGACCGCGCAAGCTGCTCAAGCGTGCCCCGCAGGTGGGCCATCGTGAGGCCCTTGTCGATGGCGATGCCCTCGAGCTGGTGGAAAACCGGCGTGTGCGTGGCGTCCAGCTCATCGGTTCGGTAGACGCGACCGGGCGCGACCACATAGACCGGAAGGTCGCGGGTGAGCAGCGACCTGATCTGCACCGGCGAGGTGTGCGTGCGCAGAACCAGGTGGGACTCGACCGGGTCGAGGAAAAATGTGTCCTGCATCGCGCGGGCGGGGTGGTCCTCGTCGAAGTTCAGCGAGTCGAAGTTGAACCACTCGTTTTCGAGCTCTGGTCCTTCCGCGACCTCCCAGCCCATTCCGACGAAGATGTCACTCATGTGCTCCATGAGAAGGGAGAGCGGATGCCTCGCGCCCGCGCTCCACCGGGTGGCGACGGCCGTGACGTCCACCGCTTCGCTGCCGAGCTTGGCAGCTTCCTCGGCGACCAGCACCTCACCCTCGCGGGCGGCGAGGGCCTGGTTCACCCGGCCGCGTGCCTGCCCCACCAATTTGCCGAGCGCCGCCTTCTGGTCGTTCGGAACCGACCGCAGGGTCGCGTTCAGCCGCGCAAGAAGGGAGGTCTCTCCCGTATGGGCGCTCCGTGCCAACTTCAGGTCGGCGGCGGTCGACGCTGCCGCGAAGGCTGCGACCGCAGCATCCACCGCAAACGCGACGGACTCGTCAGTGATCACGACCGGCTCGGCGGCATGCGAGGCCGCGGCTTTGGCCGACTGCGCTTCAGGAGACGTCGGGACGCCGGACGCGGCTTTTGCTGGCTCTGCGTTTGTTGGCTCTGCTTTTGCTGGCTCGGTGTTTGCTGGCTCTGGTTTTGTTGGCTCTGACACAGGAACCGAGTTTAGCGTCGGACGCTACGAGCATCCGACACCCGATCCGCCACGGATCAACTCGAATCCGGCATGACGGCATTCATTGCCGCGGTATCGACACCGACCTTCTCGTCCTTGCCCGCGGTGGGACCCGTGCGTCTGGTCTTCCGACCGGAGGCGGTTCGGCGGGCAACAATCCGAGCGACCCACGACAGCAGGAGATTCACCGTCAGGTAGACGATCAGAACGATGAAGAAGAACGTGAAGAAGTAGCGGTTGCCGTAGGTCGTCGGCAGCTGGCGAAGACCGATATTCAGCAGTTCTGGGTACGCGATGATGTACGCGAGCGAGGTGTCCTTGAGGAGCACAACGAGTTGCGCGATGATAATCGGCAACATCTGGCGGAAGGCCTGCGGAAACTCGACGATGAGCCGCGTCTGCACGGGGGTCAGCCCGATGGCGAGGCCCGACTCGCGCTGTCCCTTCGGCAGGGACTGGATTCCGGATCGTAGCGCCTCGCCAATGACAGCGCCGTTGTAAATCGCCAGTCCTGCAACGCCGGCCCAGTATGCCCCCGGCCCGATGATGAGCAGGATGAACAGCATCAGCAGCAGCACCGGCATGCCCCGGAAGAAGTCGAGCAGCACGGCGGCGGGAATGCGGATCCACTTCGAACGCGCGGTGCGGGCGAACGAGAAGATGACGCCGATCAGCAGCGCGAACACCGCGGCCACGGCGGCCATCTTCAGGGTTCCGAGAAGCAACCCACGCACCAGGATGGCGTTCCACATGCGACCGTCGGTGATGACGTCCCACCGGGTGGGGTCGAACATGCCGGGAGTCTCTGTGCCATTCGCGGTGACCCGGGGGGCCTCCAGCGCGAGGTATAGGTAGAACAGTCCGCCCACAATCACAACAGAGGTCACGATGGAGGCGATGCGCGACGTTCGACGGGCGCGGGGACCCGGAACGTCGAAAAGTACGTTGTTGCTCATCGGAACACCGCTACCTTTCGTTCGAGGTGGGCGGCGACCAGGCCGAGCGGGACCGTGATCAGGAGGTAGAAGAACGCGACTCCCAGCAGGATGGCGATTGTCGCATCTCCCCGGAGGTTGATGATCTGGCGGGATGTGGCGATGAGCTCAACCACAAAGAAGGCGCTGGCTACCGACGTGTTCTTGGTGAGTGCGATGATCACGTTCAGCAGCGGTGGAATGACCATCCGGATACCCTGCGGCATGATGATCAGGCGCAGTGTCTGCCCGAACGTCAGCCCGATCGCTCGGGCGGCTTCGGCCTGGCCGAGCGCGACGCCGTTGATGCCGGAGCGGATCGCTTCCGCGATAAACGGGGACGTGTAGGCGGTGAGACCGATCACGGCGAAGGTGAAGTATTCGGGGGCGGCGCCGAGATACGGGAGCATAAACGCACAGAAAAACAGTACGAGCGTCAGCGGGATATTACGAAGGATCTCCGTATACACCGTCGCGAAACCGCGGAGCGCTGCAACCGGCGAGATACGCATCGCTGCGATGACGGTGCCCAGCACAAGCGCTCCGATTCCGGAGAGGAATAGCAGCTGCAGGGTTTTCCAGAATCCGCCGAGGAATATCGGCAGGTTCTCGATGATCGCGTCCATGGTGCCTTCGTGGGTAAGGGTGCGAAGGCCCGCGCGACATTCCTGTCACGCGGGCCAGCTCACGGGTTGGTGCTAGTAGCGATCGACTGCCGGGGGCTCCGGAGTGTCCAGGACAGCACCAGCGGTGCTTCCCCAGGCCTCGTCCCAGCTGCCATCCTCGTATGCCTCTTCGAGAACATCGTTGATGAAGGTACGGAAGTCGGTGTCGTCCTTCGCGAGGCCGATTCCGTAGGGCTCTTCCGTGAACGGGTTGCCGACAACCGCAAACTCGGGCGCGTTCTGGTCGGCGAGGCCGGCGAGGATCACGTTGTCCGTGGTCACAGCAACGACGGCACCGGTGCGCAACGGCTCGAGGCAGTCTGCGTATCCACCGGTTGCGATGATTTCCGTTGTGTACGCCGCGATGTTCTTCTCGGAAGTGGAACCGCTCACCGTGCAGACGGCCTTTCCGGCGAGGTCATCCGGTCCTTCAATGCCCTCGGGGTTGCCCTCGAGGACGAGGAGGTCCTGGCCGGCTTCGTAGTAGGGGCCAGCGAAGGAAATGACTTCCTTGCGCGCATCGTTGATCGTGTACGTGGCCACAACAATGTCGACCTCACCGGATTGGATGAAGGGCTCGCGGTTGGCCGACACGGTCTCGGTCCAGTTGATTCCGTCTTCGGCGATCCCCAGCTTGGCGGCGATGAGCTTGCCGATCTCAACGTCAAAGCCCTGGGGGTTACCGTCAGCGTCAACCAGGCCGAACAGGGGCTGGTCGAACTTCGTACCGATGGTGATCTCGCCGGCTTCCTGCAACGTTGCCATGGTGCTGCCCTCGGCAAACTCGGTCTGCTCGACCTCGGGGGCTGCGGAGTCATCCTCGCCGCCTGCGCAGCCAGCCAACGTCAGTGCGGCCACGATGGCCAGGGCCGAAATGCTCAGAGTTTTTTTGGCTCTCATCATTCTCCTCATGCTGTGATTGCTGTGTTTCTGACCCACCGGTCAGTGGGTAAGTATTTTGGAGAGAAAGTCCTTAGCGCGCGCCGACTTCGGGTTCGTGAAGAAGGTCTCGGGGTCTGCGTCTTCGACGATGCGTCCGTCAGCCATAAACAGCACGCGGTCGGCGGCCTTGCGGGCGAACCCCATCTCGTGCGTGACGACGACCATCGTCATGCCCTCTTTGGCAAGACCCACCATGACGTCGAGAACTTCGTTGATCATCTCGGGGTCCAGCGCCGATGTCGGCTCGTCGAAGAGCATGATTTTGGGATCCATGGCCAGCGCCCGCGCGATCGCGACGCGCTGCTGCTGTCCACCGGATAGCTGGGAAGGCATCTTGCTCACCTGGTTAGCCACCCCAACTCGATCCAGCAACTCCATCGCGCGTTCTTCCGCGGCTTTTTTGCTCCGCTTCCGGACGTTGGTTTGCCCCAGTGTCACGTTCTGCAGCACCGTCTTATGGGCGAACAGGTTGAACGACTGGAAGACCATGCCCACGTCAGCGCGGAGCTTAGCCAGTGCCGCACCCTCCTCAGGAAGATCGCGGCCCTCGATAGCAATGGAACCGGAGTCGATTGTCTCGAGCCGATTGATTGCACGACACAGGGTCGATTTACCCGACCCGCTGGGGCCAATCACGACGACGACATCGCCCTTGTTGACGGTCAGTGAAATGTCCTTCAACACGTGCAAATCGCCGTAATGTTTGTTGACTTCGGTCATAACGACGAGTGGTTCCATGAACCTACCCAACCACAGCTCGGAGGCATTGAACAACGTGCCCCGCCGTTCGTTACCTCCATGAAACAACCCATTCGCCCCCGTTTTTCGCGGGAAATAGGCCTATTCGCGCTGTGCGAACGCGCTCTCGTAGAGGCAAACGGATGCGGCGGTGGCGAGGTTCATCGACTCTGCGTGGCCGTAGATCGGCACCGTGATAGCGCCGTCCGCAAGCGCATAGTGCTCCTCGCTCAGTCCTCGTGCTTCATTACCGAACAGCCACGCTGTGGGGCCAGCCAAAGTGCCGTTCCGGCGCGCTGCCAGCAGGTCGTCACCCTTGATGTCGGCGGCGAGGATGCGTAGGCCGGCGGCGCGCACGCGCTCGACGACTGTCTCCAACTCGATACCAACAGCGACAGGAAGATGGAAAAGCGAACCGGTGGTGGACCGCACGACCTTGGGGTTGTAGAGGTCGACGCTGCGACCGGTGAAAATGACGGCGTCAGCACCCGCCGCGTCCGCCGCGCGGATGATGGTGCCCGCGTTACCGGGATCGCGCACCTCTTCGAGGATCGCGATCAGTTTGGGTTCGCCGGACAGGATGTCCTTGAGTGAGGTGGGAAACTGGCGGCACACGGCCACGAGGCCCTGCGGCGTGACCGTGTCGGCCATGCTTTCCAGAACTTGCTCGCTGACAAACTCGATGTCGATCCCGACGTTGTCGGCGGCGGTGGAGATATCGCCGTAACGCTCGAGGGCCGTGGGCGTCGCGAACAGCTCGATGACGAGCTCTGGGCGGAAAGTAAGGGCTTCGGCGACGGCTTGCGGGCCTTCGAGAAGGAAGAGGCCGGTCTCGAGGCGGGCATCGCGTTTGGCGAGTTTGGCAACGGCGCGGACCCGTGGCGAGCGTGGATTGTCGATCATGCGCCCCAGCTTAGGTGCAGCAAACAACGAACGCCCCAGCACCGCGCGGGTGCTGGGGCGTTCGAGACAGAATCTTTGTGGCTTACGCCGCAGTGACCTTCGGAGCCGAGGTGTCGGCAGGAAGAGCCGCCTTCGCGGATGCAACGATCGCCGTGAACGTGGCGGGGTCGGTGATCGCAATGTCGGCGAGGATACGACGGTCAACCTCGATGCCGGCCAGGTTCAAGCCCTGGATGAGGCGGTTGTAGGTCAGGCCGTTTGCACGCGATGCAGCGTTGATGCGCTGGATCCAGAGGCGACGGAACTCGCCCTTCTTCGCTCGGCGGTCGCGGAACGAGTAAACGAAGGAGTGAGTGACCTGCTCCTTGGCCTTGCGGTACAGGCGCGAACGCTGACCGCGGTAGCCCTTCGCCCGCTCGAGGATTACGCGACGCTTCTTGTGGGCGTTAACCGCCCTTTTTACTCTTGCCATGATCTATTTACCTAAACCCTTATTTTCCGTACTTGCCGAGAAGCTTCTTGACGCCCTTGGCGTCTGCAGGAGCCAGAGTCTGGTCCATGTTGAGACGACGGGTTACCTCGGAGGACTTCTTCTCCAGGTTGTGTCGCATACCGGCCGACTGCTTCATGATCTTGCCCGAGCCGGTCACCTTGAACCGCTTCTTGGCGCCCGAGTGGGTCTTCTGCTTAGGCATCTGTTTCCTCTTTCGTTGGTGCTACCTCGGCCGGTGTTTCCGCCGATGAATCCTGGGGTTCAACAGCCGCTGTTTTAGCGGGCTTGTTTGCAACGCGTCGCGCTTCGGCTTCCGCCTTCGCCTCCGCCTTGTTTTTCAGCGGGCCGATGACCATAACCATGTTGCGACCGTCAATGGTCGGGTTTGACTCGACTACGCCAAACTCCGAAACGTCTTCCGCAAAACGCTGCAGAAGTCGCACACCCTGATCGGGGCGGGACTGCTCGCGACCGCGGAACAGGATCATTGCTTTGACCTTGTCGCCAGCCTGAAGAAAGCCCTCGGCGCGCTTGCGCTTCGTCTCGTAGTCGTGCTTGTCGATTTTGAGGCGGAAACGGACCTCTTTCAAGACCGTGTTTGCCTGGTTGCGCCGGGCTTCTTTCGCCTTCTGCGCCGTTTCGTACTTGAACTTGCCGAAGTCCATGATCTTCGCGACGGGCGGCTTGGAGTTGGGAGCAACCTCAACCAAATCCAGGTCGGCCTCTTGAGCCAAACGAAGTGCGTCTTCGATGCGGACAACACCGACCTGCTCGCCCATGGGGCCGACAAGACGGACCTCCGGAACGCGGATTCGGTCATTGGTACGGGGATCGCTGATGCGTTTCTCCTCTACTTACGGTTTGAGCCACACTGCCCTGCGGTGCGGGGCGGCGACGTAAGAGGGAATCCGGATGCGCTAAGCACCACACACCCTAGCTACCTGCGAGCGTCTTTCGACACGCGCCGGCGGGGTGCGACTACCCGGTAACCTTGAGAAGCGGTGAACGGGTGGGAGAATCTCCACTTTCGTACCGGGAGGAGAACCTCCCGGAGCCTCGACAACACTAGCAGAGGAATTAGATATGAGCGAGCCCGACCAGATCCGCGACATCGCGGAGGTTCCTGCCATCGAGGTAATCAACACCGTGGCGATCCACCTCCTCAGTGCGGCGGCTGTCAAACTCGGCCTCGCCGAAGATCCAGACGCGCAGCTGGACCTCGATGAGGCTCGCAAGCTGATCAACGCCCTCGCCGGTCTGGTGACCGCGAGCGCTCCCGAGCTGGGCGACCACCATGCGCTCGCGCTTCGCGACGGGTTGCGGACAGTGCAGCTCGCATTCCGCGAAGCATCCTCGTTCCCGGACGCACCGGGCAAGGGTCCCGGAGAGAAGTGGACTGGCCCGGTTAACTAGCTCGTTTCAGGCTCAGTTCGCTGTTGGTTCAGTTCAATGTTGATTCAGCTCGATGTTGATTTAGCTCAGTGCTAGCTCAGGTTGTCTCAGCCTCAGCGAATGAACGACTCGAGTATGACCCGTGTCGCGTCAACCGGAGCTTTTGCGTCCGGCCACACGTGTCCGCCGCCATCAATGGTGTACACGGCCACTGACGCACCCGGCGCGCAATCGTCGAAGGTCTCGATCGACGTCAGGTTCCAGCCGGTCTCTGTCGCGTCGAAGGAGCAGTCGTTGCGCGCGAGCCAGTACTCCATCGCGTCCCAGACGGACGCGTTGTCGACGGGGTTCAGGCCCGCCTCGGCTGCCTCATCCGTCCTGCCGCCCAGATAGGGAACGGTCGTGTCTCCGGTGCCGTGGATTATCACGACGGGGATGGGATTGGTCGAACGGCAATCGGTGACGTTGAACGCTCCGCCAACCACCGCGATGCCGGCCACACGGTCACCCAGGTCGCACGCTGCCCGGTAGCTCAACATCCCGCCGTTAGAGAAACCGACGACGTAGATGCGGGCGGGATCGCCTCCGTATTGCTCGACCTGGTCGAAGATGCGGCTGAGCAACGCGACATCATCCTGAGGTGTCCTCCCCGGAGAGTTGCAGCACTCGCCGGCGTTCCAGGCCTGACGTTTGTCGGCAATCGGCGACCCGTCGGGGTAGACCGCAATATATCCATCCCTGCTGGCGTTATCGCTGAGTCCCGTGTAGTCCTCGAAGTTCTGGGCTGTTCCTCCGAGGCCGTGGAGAGCAACGATCACGGGCAGCAACGTGCCCGGCTCTCGTTCGGGAGCCCGGAATGTCACTGATCGGGCCTGTCCGTTCACCGAGAGGCTGACACTTTGACTGGCCGCCGGCACCAGAGCTGTATCGAGGACCGCGCTGGAGGCGGTACATCCCGCGAGTACGACAAGGACGAAGGACGCAAAAAAAATCGCAAGAGCTTTCATACCGGATCTCCTCGGGTGGGGTCAGGATGTAGCCGCCAATTGCACGCGCATGGAATCCACACGTAGTGCGATTATCTCATTCTCACCCCAGCGCTTGCCTAGGCGTTCAAGCAATTCCGCCAGGGCCTTGCGGTCCAACCCATCCATCAGGCTAAGGTGCACCAGCAACTCAGCACCGGCCAGGCGCGCGTCCGGATCGTTCGAGGAAAGCTGAACCGCGACCACCGAGTCTTCCGGCTCGGCCGACCGAAGGAACTCATCGAGCACCTCTTCATCGAGGTAGCACGGACGCCAGGGACGCCCCTGGGCGATCGCCCACAAAGCGGGGCGTCGCAGCACAAATTCCGTCGACGAAGTCGGATCGAGCACAACAAGCTCGGTCCCCTCACTGGCGGCCGCAAGCGCGACCCGCACCGCGTCCGCAGGAACAGGGCGCGCGCGCGGGTTCCAGGCGGCCATCGCGGCTACCGAGGTGAACACGGGCATCACCGTTCGGCCGTCTGGACCAGCGACGGTCACGATCGACAACTCCTGGGTTTTATCAACAATCTGCCCGCTGTCGTTCTGACCCGCCTCGCCGAGCACCGCCACCAGCGGAATCAGCAGTCGCGATTCACGCAGGGCGGCGACTACTTCGGCTTCGCCCAGCTCGCGGCTGCGGAATCGACGCAATGCCTCCACAAGACGCTCGGGAGCGGAACCGTCATCGTCCGAGCCGGGATTGTGTTCGAAGGCGCGCCCCTCCCACGGGACACCGGCAGAGTCTGTGCCTGCCATCAGGCGTTGGCAACGTCCAGTGCCTCTGCGAGGGTGAACGCGCCAGCATAGAGCGCCTTACCCACGATCGCGCCCTCAAGGCCCTGAGGAACAAGGGTGCGGAGTTCGGCGATGTCGTCGAGGCTGGACACGCCACCCGAGGCAATCACAGGGCGGTCGGTGCGTTCCATAACCTGGCGCAGCAGGTCGATATTCGGCCCGTTGAGCGTGCCGTCTTTGGTGACGTCGGTCACCACATACCGGCAGCACCCGGCTTCTTCAAGGCGGTCCAGAACGATCCACAGGTTGCCGCCCTCCTTGGTCCAGCCCCGAGCAGCCAAAGTCGTTCCACGCACGTCCATGCCGACGGCGATGGCCTCGCCGTACTCGGAGATGACGTGCGCGGCCCACTCGGGATTCTCCAGCGCGGCCGTACCCAGGTTGATGCGCTTTGCACCCGTTGCCAGCGCGGCAGCGAGGCTCGCGTCATCGCGGATTCCACCGGATAGCTCGATGTTGACGTTCCTGGGGGTGTTACGGATCACCTTGCGGATGACGGAGTGGTTGTCACCACGACCGAAGGCGGCGTCGAGGTCGACGAGGTGGATCCACTCCGCGCCCTGGTCGACCCACTCTCCCGCGGCATCGACGGGGTCACCGTAGTTGGTCTCTGTGCCGGCTTCACCCTGGGTTAGGCGCACGGCCTTGCCTCCGGCGACGTCGACGGCAGGCAGTAGGGTCAGGCCGGGGGTTCTGTTGAACTCGCTCATTCACGTTCTTTCTCGGGGCGCGCAGGCGGGTGCGGCAAACAAACATCCGATAGTAGCCCACATTTGGCGGCCCGAATCAAGGGATCAGGCTTAGAGGGTGCCGATCCAGTTGCGCAGCAGCTGGATACCAGCCGCTCCAGATTTTTCGGGGTGGAACTGGGTTGCCGACAGGTACCCGTTTTCCACTGCCGCGAGGAACCGCGAACCGTGTTCTGCCCAGGTAAGGCGCGGCACGGGAAACGGAGGGAGGACGTCGAGCGTCCACTGCTGCGCGGCAAAAGAGTGCACGAAATAGAAGCGCTCATCGCGGAGACCTTCGAATAGTCGCGAGTCCTCAGGCGCATCGACGGTATTCCAACCCATGTGCGGAAGAATCGGGGCTTCGAGTTGGCTGACAACTCCGGGCCACTCCCCCAATCCCGGCGTGCTGTTCCCACGCTCGACACCGCCCTCAAACATCACCTGCATCCCTACGCAGATACCGAGAACCGGCCGACCACCGGCGAGGCGCCGGTCGATCAACTCAGCCCCGCGCGCAGCGTTCAACGAATTCATCACGGCCGAGAAGGCACCGACACCGGGAACGAGCAAACCGTCTGCCGCAGCAACCCGATCGCGGTCGGCCGTCAGCTCTACCCGAGCGCCCGCCGCCTCGAGTGCTTTCGCTGCGGAGTGAACGTTGCCCGAACCGTAGTCGAGTACAACAACGGAGGGTGCGGCCATACCTACAACGCTCCTTTGGTCGACGGCACACCGGATACGCGCTCGTCACGCGCTACGGCCTGACGGAAGGCGCGCGCAAAAGCCTTGAACTCAGCCTCTGCGATGTGGTGCGGGTCTCTGCCAGCCAGGACTGTGACGTGCACCGTCAGCCCGGCGTGGAAGGCAATCGCCTCGAAGACGTGACGCACCATCGACCCCGTGAAGTGGCCACCGATGAGGTGCAATTCGAAACCTGCCGGTTCACCGGTGTGCACGAGGTACGGACGACCGGAGACATCGACGACCGCTTGCGCGAGCGCATCATCGAGGGGTACCAGAGCGTCGCCAAACCGGGAGATCCCGGTCTTGTCGCCGAGCGCCTGCGCTATTGCCTTGCCGAGTACGATGCCGGTGTCTTCCACCGTGTGGTGAACGTCGATTTCGGTGTCACCGGTCGAAACCACCGTCAGATCTACCAACGCGTGCTTGGCGAAGGCCGTCAGCATGTGATCGAAGAACGGTACGGAGGTACTGATGGACGATTGCCCACTCCCGTCGAGGTCGATCGTCAGATCGATGCTCGACTCGCTGGTGTCACGCTTGATGTGCGCGGTGCGTGTCGTCGTCATCGTGCAATCCTACCGAGCGCGTCGAGGAACGCCGTGGTCTCCGCTTCTGTGCCAGCGGTGACACGCAGGTGACCCTCGATACTCAGGTCACGGATGATGATGTCATCCTCCAGCAAGCGCTCAAACAGAGCGTGCGGGTCGGAAACCCCGCCGAACAGCACGAAGTTTGACGCACTGTCGTGCACCGTGTAGCCCAGCTTGGGCAGCTCCACGAGGAGCCGGTCTCGCTGGGTTCTGATGTCGTCGACCATCGCGAGCATCTCCGGCGTGTGTGCGAGCGCTGCAACCGCAGCCGCCTGAGTCAAAGCGGAGAGGTGGTACGGCAGACGTACGAGTCGCATCGCATCCGTGACCGACGGGTGCGACGCCATGTATCCAACCCGCGCGCCCGCGAAGGCGAATGCCTTGCTCATGGTGCGCGAGACGATCAGCCGCTCCCTGCCCGCCAGGAGACTCAGCGCCGTGGGGAGACCGTCTTGGGCGAACTCCGCGTAGGCCTCGTCGACAACCACCATGCCGTCGGTCGCGTCATAGGCGGCGGCGATTGTCTCAAGCGACAATGGCGTGCCGGTGGGATTGTTGGGTGAGCAGAAGAAGATGACGTCCGGGCTCGTTTCCGTGACCCACCGCACGGCGGTCTCTGGCGAGATTCGATACTCGTCATCACGGGTTCCCTCGACCCACCGCGTACCAGTGCCCGACGCGATGATCGAGTGCATCGAATAGGTGGGGGGAAATCCGAGGACAGTCCGGCCCGGTCCACCAAAGGCCTGGAGAATCTGTTGGAGAACCTCGTTGGACCCGTTGGCGGCCCAGACGTTGTCACGCGTCAAGCCGTGACCCAGGTAATTCGCGAGGCTGTCTCGGAGGATTACGAATTCGCGATCGGGATAGCGGTTTACCTGGAGTATCGCCGCGGCCAGGGCCTCCACGATGCTCTGCGCGACAGCCTCAGGGATCGGATGGGTGTTCTCGTTGACGTTCAGAGCGATACGAACGGATTTCTGCGGGGCACCATATGGCGTCAGTCCACGGAGATCATCACGAATGGGTAGGTCAGCGAGAGAGGTCACTGACCAATCTTAAGGTGCCTCTAGTGGTTGCTGTATTCCCGCGGGACATCGAGCTGCTGCCCGGGTCGCACCTCCGCGGACACGAGGGTGTTGAGCGATACAAGGTCGGCGATGACCTCGCGGGGATCGGCTTCTGGCGCAATGTCCTCGGCCAGGTCCCAGAGGGAATCGCCGGCCATCACCGTGACCGACTGCAGTGGCTCTGACGGAGCGGAACCGGTGGCAATCGCTCCGCCGCCGTTGAGCGCCATCAGAACGATCAGAACCACGACGGGGAGCGCCACCACCGCCGTCAGTACAGCGCGGCCGCGCGCGGTAATGCGCAAACGCGGAGCGGTCGGGCGGGCTGCGAACTCCTGGCTGCCTGTCTTGACTGTGATGCTCATGTCGTCTCCTCGAGAACTGGGTGCTGCGTACTTGGTGATGGGTACTGCGGTAGTGATGGGTACTGCGGTAGTGATGGGTACTGCGGTGGTGCTGTGATCGGCCCTACGCTGCGATTCGTACTGTCTGTGTAATCCGCATCCGGCGCTCGGCCGGGAGCGCCGGATGCGAAGCTTTATACCGAACGTATCTTCGATTGTGCCAGATTTCAACAAGAATTCGAAGATTCTGACGAATTTCTTTGCGACACACTCGAACGGGTGTTTCTATTCGCGTGTGAAGTGGATACAGTTTCGATTGTCTGGAATTGACTCAACCAGACACCACCGACATTTCTGGAGAACCATGGATGACACAGTTTCGGCCCGGGGCGAACGCCCGGCGACGCGACGCCGCAAGAGCCTCAGCGATAAGCAGCGGGCGATCCTCGAAGCCATCCAGCGGTCGGTGACCACACGCGGATACCCACCGAGCATGCGCGAGATCGGCGATGCGGTCGGACTTTCGTCGCTCTCCAGCGTCACGCACCAGCTGGGTCAGCTCGAGTTGAGCGGCTACCTCCGCCGTGACCCGAATCGGCCTCGTGCGATCGAGATATTGATCGACCTCCAGCCGTCCGAAGTCACCGCTGACACAACACCCTCAATCGGCGACGCTGCAATGGTGCCGCTCGTCGGCCGCATTGCCGCCGGTGTGCCCATAACCGCAGAGCAGCAAATCGACGAGATCTTCCCGTTGCCGCGCCAGCTCGTCGGCAAGGGCGAGCTGTTCATGTTGAAGGTCGTTGGTGAGTCAATGATCGACGCTGCGATCTGCGATGGGGATTGGGTGGTGGTTCGCCAGCAGCAGACGGCTGAGAACGGTGACATCGTTGCCGCGATGCTCGACGACGAAGCCACGGTGAAAGTCTTCCGCCAGCGCGACGGCCACACTTGGCTGCTGCCGCGCAACACCAACTTCGAGCCGATTGTTGGCGATCACGCGGTTGTGCTCGGCAAGGTTGTCGCGGTTCTCCGTTCGATCTAACGAAAGCCTCGTCGTCTGACGCGCGTCTGTCCCAGACGCGACGGGCACCAGACGCGAGTAAAACATCGACAAAAGAACCGCGCACGGCAGCTGCCGTGCGCGGTTCTTTTTGGTCGAGCGCGTGAGTCAGGCGCTCGCGTGCACCCTGGCCGCGTCGGCAAAGCCGGTGAGCGCCTCGACGTTCTGCGGATGAACCAGCGCGACGACGCGCGTTCCCTCTTCGAGGTACTCGGTCGCCAACACCCGCCCACCCACGTGGAGTCGTGAGATCACTTCGCCGCGGTCATACGGAACGAGGAGGGTCATCTCGACCTGCGGTGCCGGGACCTCCGCAGCAATGCGCGCGAGAAGCTCCTCGATGCCCTCACCGGTGCGAGCGGACACGAAAATGCCTGTGGGCTCAAGTCCACGCAACAGGAGCCGCGTGTTGTCATCTACCAGGTCGCTTTTGTTGAACACCACTATCTCGGGGATATCGCGAGCCCCGACCTCACCGATCACGTCGCGTACGGTGGCCAACTGGCTGCCTGGATCCGGATGCGAACCGTCGACAACATGGACGACCACGTCGGATTCGCCGATCTCCTCGAGCGTCGACCGGAACGCCTCGACCAGCTGGTGAGGCAGGTTGCGTACGAACCCGACAGTGTCGGTGAAGGTGAACGGAATTCCTTGCTCGGTGACGGACTTGCGCACCGTGGCATCCAGCGTGGCAAAAAGCGCATTTTCCACCAAGACCCCGGCGGATGTGACGCGGTTGAGCAGCGACGACTTGCCGGCGTTTGTGTATCCCGCGATGGCGACGCTGGGAACGTCAAAGCGGTTGCGGTTTGCCCGCTTCGCCTCCCGCGCCGGCGCGTATCCCTTGATCTGCTTGCGCAGCTTGGACATCCGAGTGTGAATGCGGCGGCGATCCAGTTCGATCTTGGTCTCACCCGGTCCACGGCTACCCATGCCCGCTCCGGCTCCGCCGACCTGGCCACCGGCCTGTCGGGACATCGATTCACCCCAACCGCGCAGACGGGGCAGCAGGTACTCAAGCTGAGCCAACTCCACCTGCGCCTTACCCTCACGGCTCTTTGCGTGCTGGCTGAAGATGTCGAGGATGACGGCGGTACGGTCGATCACCTTGACGCCGACGACGTCTTCCAACGCACGGCGCTGGCTGGGGGCCAGCTCGGAGTCCGCAATGACGGTATCCGCGCCGAGCGCGGCGACGATGCCCTTGAGTTCCTGTGCCTTACCCCGACCAAGGTAAGTGCTCGGGTCGGGGTTGGGGCGTCGCTGCAGCAGCCCGTCAAGCACCTGCGCACCCGCGGTCTCCGCCAGGGCGGCAAGCTCCCGGAGAGAGTTCTCCGCCTCGGTGACGTTGCCCGCGTAGATACCGATCAGCACCACGTTCTCGAGGCGGAGCTGGCGGTACTCAACCTCCGTGACATCCTGCAACTCGGTGGACAGGCCCTGCACACGCCGCAACGCTGCGCGGTCCTCACGATCGAATTGGTCGCCGTCGCGGTCGCCCTCGTAGTGGGAGTCAGCCTGAAGAGCGTCGGCTCGCCCAGAACCGAACACGGTATAGCCGGAGGAGCGCGCATCATCGCGTGCGAGAACGCGGCCGACGGCGTCGTCGGGCTGGTTCGTTTTGTGGTCGTTCTGTGTGTCGTTGGTCATTTGGTTAAACCCTAGCTTCTAGTTTCGGTAAGTTCTCTAGATGGTCAATGAGCACTACTTCTCCTCCACCCCAGAGAGTGAGGCCAAGCTCCGGCAGTTTCATGCCCGCCTCAATGGCACGGAGTACGAGCTCACCACCGCCGGTGGAATCTTCAGCCCCGAGCGGATCGATCTGGGCACTCAGGTGCTGCTCGGCAGTGTTCCCGCACCCCCATCAGAGGGAGACCTTTTGGATCTCGGGTGCGGATGGGGACCAATAGCGCTGACCCTCGCGCTGCAATCCCCGCTGGCGACCGTGTGGGCCGTGGACGTCAACGAACGCGCGCTGGACCTCGTGCGACGGAATGCTGAAACGCTCGGCCTTACTAATGTGAACGCCGTGCGGCCCGAAAATGTTCCTGACGACATCTCTTTCGGAACGATCTGGTCAAACCCGCCCATCAGGGTAGGCAAAGTAGTGCTGCACGGAATGCTCGAAAAGTGGATGGCGAGGCTTGAGCCGGACGCTGACGCCTGGCTGGTTGTGCAGCGCAACCTCGGCTCCGATTCGCTCCACCGCTGGATGGAGGAAACATTCGGGGACGAGTTCTCCTTCACCCGTGAAAACATCAGCAAGGGCTTCCGAGTCCTGCGTGCTCACCGGGGTTAGCGGCAACCGGCGCTCCGTCTCCCGGCGGGTCAGACCGACAGGTCGCCCTCGAACACCAGCTCGGCGGGACCGCTGAGTGATACATGCTCGCCGTCCTCGGTCGGGAACATGCGCACCCCCACAGTGCCACCGGGAACCTGAACGCTCCACTGGTTCGGGGCGCCAGCGCCGGCCCAGTGCCGCACCGCGAGGGCAGCCGCGGCCGCCCCGGTACCGCAGGACAGGGTCTCCCCACTCCCCCGTTCGTGCACCCGCATACGGATGTAGCCGACGCCATTTTTGACCATCGGGTCGGCGGGAACCACGAACTCAACGTTCGCGCCGTCGGCAGGTTCCGGATCAAGGTGCGGGATGTAGCTCAGGTCGGCGGTGTCGAGCTCCTCGTCGCTCGCGAGGGCGACAACAACGTGCGGGTTGCCGACGTCAATTCCGAGCCCCGGGCGGCCCACCTTGAGGTTGCGTGCCCGAACGAGCGGCTCTCCTCCGGCCAGACGCCACCGGCCGAGGTCCACCTGGAATCCGGTCAGGTTGCGCTGCAGGTCGCGCACGCCGCCGCGCGTGCCGATCGCCATCGTGTCGCCGTCGGCCAGCTCGGCTAGTCCGTTTTCGAAGAGGTAACGGGCAAACACCCGGATTCCGTTGCCGCACATTTCTGCAACGCTGCCATCGGCGTTGTGATAGTCCATGAACCACTCCGCGGAGTCATCCTCGGCGAGGGCCGCAGCGCCGTCGGCGATGTGACGCGACCGCACCGCACGGATCACCCCGTCGCCACCCACCCCAAAGTGGCGGTCCGCGATGGCCGCAATCTGGTCCGGAGTGAGGTTGATGACACCGTCCGGGTCAGAAAACAGCACAAAATCGTTGCCCGTGCCGTGGCCTTTGGTGAAACGCAGTGTTGTACTCACAACCCGATTCTATCGAGCGATACCTGAAGGCGAAGCGGGTCGTCAGAGTCCACCCAGGTCGTTGCTGGGTACCGACGGAACCAGCCAACCTGCCTGCGGGCGTACCGCCGGGTCAATGCTGCAGTCTGCTCGATAGCCTCGGCACCCGGCATCCGCCCGTCAATCTGGGCAATTGCCTGCGCGTACCCGATCGCCCGACTGGCGGTGACTCCCATGGTGGCGGCGCCGATGCGTTCCACTTCGTCGAGGAGGCCGTCCTCCCACATCTGGCGAACACGAGCGTCCAGCCGGTCGACGAGGATCGGACGCGGCGCGGACACCCCGATGACCGTAGTCGGCTGGCTGAACGACGATTCGTCCGGCAGCCCCGAGCCGAACGGCTCACCGGTGATCTCGATGACCTCGAGCGCGCGCACCAGTCTTCGCCCGTTGCTCGGTCCGATCGCGTTCGCGGCGTCTGCGTCGAGCAGTTTGAGCCGCTGGTGCAGCGCTCCGGGTCCGCGCTCCACCAGCTCCTGTTCCAGGCGCTCGCGAATCACGGGGTCTGTGCCGGGAAACCGGAAGTCGTAGAGCACGCTCGACACGTACAGGCCGGACCCGCCCACCAGAATCGGCACCGCGCCACGAGACTGGACATCAGCGATCGCCGCGCGAGCTTTGGTTTGGTAGTCGGCGACGCTCGCCTCGTCCGCGACAGACAGGACATCAAACATATGATGCGGGATGCCGCGGCGCATGCTCACCGGCAATTTCGCCGTGCCGATGTCCATTCCGCGGTACAGCTGCATTGCATCCGCGTTCACAATCTCGGCGGCACGACCGCGCTCCGCGAGAGATGACGCGATGTCCAGTGACAGTGCGGACTTACCGGTGCCCGTCGCACCAACGATCGCGACAAGCACGGCGTTAGCGCAGGCCGTCGTTCAGGTCGTAGATCGGAGACGTACCGATGCGCAGCGTCGGGAGCCCGAGCGACACCCGCCCCGGCTCTGCTGGCGCTCCTGACGCCGGCGCAGGCACGCCGCAACTAGCGGCCTCCGCCCTGTCCCAGGCGTCACCGGCACGGGTGCGGCGGATGCGCAGGGCCGAGCCGTCCGTTGAGTCTGCGATGAGGTGGAACGGCGCAGCCTGGCTGATGGCCACGGTGACGACGTCACCCGGGCGCGGAATCATGCTGCCGGCCGGCACGTCGAAGTGCACCAGCCGAGAATCTTCCGCACGCCCAGACAGGCGGTTGGTGGCCGCATGCTTTTTCCCCTCGTCTGCCGAGACGAGCACGGCGACGTCGTGACCGATGAGTTTCTTGTTCTCTTCCCAGGAGATTTCGTCCTGAAGAGCCATCAGGCGTTCGAAGCGCTCCTGTACAACGGCCTTCGGCACCTGGTCAGGCATGGTTGCGGCCGGGGTTCCCTCCCGGATCGAGTACTGGAACGTGAAGGCTGTGGCGAATCGCGCAGCGCGGACTACGCGCATGGTCTCCAGGAAATCCTCCTCCGTTTCCCCGGGGAAACCGACGATGATGTCGGTGCTGATCGCCGCGTGAGGGATCTTGGCCCGCACGCGGTCCAGAATGCCGAGGAACTTCTCCGAGCGGTAACTCCGGCGCATCGCCTTGAGGATGCGGTCAGAGCCGGACTGCAGAGGCATGTGGAGCTGCGGAGCGACGGACGGCGTATCCGCCATTGCATCGATAACGTCGTCGGTAAACGCGGCGGGGTGCGGACTCGTGAAGCGGATACGCTCAAGACCCTCGATTGTGCCTGCGGCGCGGAGGAGCTTGCCGAAAGCGAGACGATCGCCGAACTCGACGCCGTAGGAGTTGACGTTCTGTCCGAGCAGCGTCACCTCGATGGCGCCGTCGTCCACCAGCGCCTGGATCTCAGCCAGCACGTCGCCGGGACGACGGTCCTTCTCCTTGCCGCGCAGCGCCGGCACGATGCAGAAGGTGCACGTGTTGTTGCAGCCGACCGAAATGGATACCCAACCGCTGTAGGTCGATTCCCGCCGGGTGGGCAGCGTCGACGGGAACACCTCGAGTGACTCAAGAATTTCGAGCTGCGCCTCGCCGTTGTGGCGGGCCCGCTCGAGCAGCGTCGGCAACGCGCCCATGTTGTGGGTGCCGAAAACAACGTCCACCCACGGCGCTTTGGCGAGGATCGTCGACTTGTCTTTCTGCGCGAGGCAGCCGCCGACGGCGATCTGCATTCCCTCGTGCGTTTTCTTCACCGACGCAAGCATGCCGAGGTTGCCGTACAGCTTGTTGTCGGCGTTCTCCCGCACGGCGCAGGTGTTGATGACCACAACGTCGGCTTGGCCTCCATCGGCACGCACGTAGCCCGCAGCCTCAAGCGAACCGCTGAGGCGCTCCGAGTCGTGGACGTTCATCTGGCAGCCGTAGGTGCGCACTTCGTACGTACGTTGCGCGGTGGTGACGGGGGCCGGAGCGAGAAGAGTCATGGTTCACCAAGTGTAGATCGCGGCGCAGTTCGCCAGCACCGAACCACGGTGCCCGACGGCGCACAAACGCTGTCTGGGTCACTCAGTCCGAGTCAGCGCACACGCCGCCCAAGTCAACGGAAGCGCGGCCCGCGTCCTGGCTCCAGCGCACCCGCAACTGCCGCGGAGATGGCCGACCCCGAATATCCCTTGCGCATCAAAAACGCGCTCAGGCGGCGGTGGGCGGTTGCACTGTCGAGCGAGCGCAGCTGGGGTGCGCGCTTGAGAGCGATCTCGAGAGCCCGCGCAGTCTCGTCGTCCGAGTCGAGTGCTTCCAGCGCCTCGTCGATCGCCGATTGCTCGACGTGACGACGACGCAACTCGGCCGTGATACCACTGCGTCCGAGGCCCTTCCTGTCTTGGAGCGTGCGCACCAGGGTTTCGGCAAGTTCGAAATCATTGAGCAGGCCAACGCCCTCAAGGCGTGCGACCTCATTTGCAACGGTCTCCGCGTCGAGATCCTGAGACCGGAGGCGCTCCGCCATCTCCCAGGAGGACATCCCCTTGCGCGTGAGCGCGCTCATGCTCACTCGCTCGGCGCGCGCGGCCATCTCGGCAGCACTGAGCGGGGCATCGTCGGCCTCTATGGGGTCTTCGGCGTACGACTTCTGTCCGTAGGGGCGGCGCTCACGACCCGCGGGCCTGTGCTCCGCGCTGTCCGCCGCAGCCTCCACCAGAGCCCGCATCTTCTTCATCGCGGGCGATTCGCGCGGCGACACCGCCGCTTCTGCGGCCCCAGTGACATCTGCGGCCCCGGTGGCACGTGAAGCTGCGGAGGCATCTGAAACTACGGTCGGGACAAACGTGGGGCCTCGCCGCACGGGCGCAGCAGATGGCTCGACGTACCAGCCGTCGTCATCGCGGGTGTCGGCACCTGGAGTAGCGCCACGTGGGGCATCTGCCCGCGGAGTATCGGCACCTGAGGTATCGGCACCTGAGGTATCGGCACCTGAGGTATCGGCACCTGAGGCATCGGCACCTGAGGCGCCTGGACCCGGAGCACGGCGGCTCTTCGCAGGGCTGGCGGGGGAAGCTGCCTGCTCCGGTGGTCGGTTGGCACCGGGTAGATAGCTCACCCGGGCCAAGGGACCACCGGAGTCAGTCATCGTTAGCTCGCCACCTTTCGGGTGGAGATTTTCTTCACAACGGGAGCAACAACGGCAGGCTCAGGCAGCGGTTCGCCAGCGGCGATCGCGTCGGCCGTTGCCTTCGCCGCGAGAGCGAGAGCTGCCTTGGCCTCGGCGCCCACTCCCAGCTTCAACATGATGCGGTGTTCGATGTCGAGCGCAATAGCCGGGTTGTCGAGAAGGAACTTGCGCGAGTTCTCCTTACCCTGGCCGAGCTGGTCGCCCTCGTAGGTGTACCAGGCCCCGGACTTGCGAACAATCTCGTGCTCGACACCAAAGTCGATCAAGCTGCCCTCGCGCGAAATTCCGATGCCGTAGAGGATGTCGAACTCGGCCTGCTTGAACGGCGGCGCCATCTTGTTCTTGACGACCTTTACCCGGGTGCGGTTACCCACGGCCTCAGTGCCGTCCTTGAGCGTTTCGATACGGCGGATGTCCAGGCGAACCGAAGCGTAGAACTTCAGCGCCTTGCCGCCCGCGGTGGTCTCCGGGCTTCCGAAGAAGACACCGATCTTCTCGCGGAGCTGGTTGATGAAAATCATCGTGGTGTTGGTCTGGCTCAGACCACCGGTGAGCTTACGCAGGGCCTGCGACATCAGGCGGGCCTGAAGACCGACGTGGGTGTCACCCATCTCGCCCTCGATCTCGGCGCGGGGAACCAGGGCGGCGACGGAGTCGATCACAATCAGGTCGATCGATCCGCTGCGCACGAGCATGTCCGCAATCTCCAGGGCTTGTTCACCGGTGTCCGGCTGAGACACAAGCAGGGAGTCGATGTCGACCCCAAGCTTCTTGGCGTACTCGGGGTCGAGGGCGTGCTCGGCGTCGATGAACGCAGCGATGCCTCCCGCGCGCTGGGCATTGGCAATGGCATGCAGGGTGAGCGTGGTTTTACCCGACGACTCCGGCCCGTAGATCTCTACGATTCGGCCGCGGGGAAGCCCGCCTATGCCGAGGGCGACGTCCAAGGCGATCGACCCGGTGGGAATTACTTCGACCGGTGCACGGTCGTCGCTCCCGAGGCGCATAACGGAGCCCTTACCAAACTGGCGATCGATCTGGGCAAGTGCTGTCTCAAGCGATTTCTCGCGATCTGCAACTGATGGCATTGCTGGCTCCTTCGTAGAGTGTTCTGCGCCCCATAGGCTGTCGCTCCGCTGTGGCCGATGAAACAAGGCACACAGCCTCCCGACAAAGGCTGTTGTAGCGGCTTTCGCTGACAGATGCGACAGTACGCGGAGCCCCCGACAGAGGCCGGGTGGCGTACGCGTCTGGTGCATAACTCGACGAAAAGAACCGCTATGAAGGAGTGTACGCCGATACGAAGGTGTGTTCGATAGTTAGCGTCGGAGTGTTGCTATTTTTTCGGCTCGCGTTGTCCGACTCCGTACCACCGCTCGGCGGGAACACCGGAAGACTTACAGATCGCAAGCCAGATCGCCCGGACGGGAACGCCGGCCTTGATCGCCTGTTCGGGGGTCATGCCCCCGATTTCTTCGAGGACTGAATCTCTCGCCAGCACCCGCCCGTAGGCTTCACCGAACTCATCCGCCATGGCCAGCCAAAATTCACTCAATCGCACGGGTTAACGCTACCCCGCTACCCACGCTGGTCGTTCGCGACCGAGACGAAAGGTGACATGAGTCGCCGACAGACGAGAAATGCCCCCGACGAATCGGGGGCATTTCGTCTGGACGGGTACACACACCCGATGAGGTTATGGGGATAAGGCTAAGGGGCGGAGACGCTGAGTTACCGAACCAGCAGGTCCGCGTCGAAGCCGGACACGAGGTCGTCCGGCACGGTGTCGGGGATGCGGTTGAGGCCTTCGATGACGGCGATACGGTCGCCGACCTCTCGCATGATCACGGAAATGGGCGTCTCCAGCGCGTCGGCAACCGACGCGAGGATCTCGGAACTCGCTTCCTTCTGGCCGCGCTCCACCTCGCTCAGGTAGCCCAACGCGACACTCGCCTTGCTCGCAACCTGACGAAGGGTGCGGCCTTTTTGCAGACGGAAGTCACGGAGAACGTCACCGATTTCTTGACGTACTAGAACCATTGGACCCTCCTTGTTGACCGATTGCCCTGTCAGGTCGTGCTGTGAGTGGATAAGACTACTATCCCCCACGTGCGAAAACTCTAACCAGTTCAATCTGTGTGGCGCTTGTTAATTCTGTATCTGTAACGAGATCGAAACGAGCCTTATTCCCATCAGGGGAGGCACATCTTCTCTCGTCGGCTATTGCCCGTCTGCGCGCAACATCCTTCGTAGTAGTTCCAATGATTCGCTCACCACCGCCGATCGGATGGCCCCGCGGTCACCTTGTAAGGAAAGTCTCAGGGTCTGCACATTCTCTCCGAGCGCCACGGCGACGTAGGCCGTGCCCGCTGGGTGGCCGTCCTGCGGCCCGGGCCCAGCGACGCCGGTCGTCGCGACACCGACGCCAGCACGCACGCCGTCAATGGCGAGAGCCTCCCGCACGCCCAGCGCCATCTGGGCTGCCACATCAGGATGGACCGGCCCGTGGTGCTCGAGCAACGCGGCATCCACCTGAAGAATCGACCGCTTCAATGCGGTGTTGTACGCCACAACGCCGCCGGAGAAGACCGTGGAGGCGCCAGGCACGGCGACGATAGCTGCCGCGAGCAGGCCGCCGGTGAGTGACTCCGCCACCGCAAGAGTGAGGTGCCGGCTCTGGAGCTCAGCGACGAGCTCCACCGCGGCATCCATCACACGGTCTTGCGGTTCACGCGACGCGCCTGGACGAGGTAATCGATGCCGCTGTACACCGTGAGGAAGAGGGCAACGCCCATAACCACCGCGTTGACCACGAGCATCCAGTCACCGAGGATGGTCGCCAGCGGCACCAGGTACAGCGCGATGGCCACCGACTGCACAACCGTCTTGAGCTTGCCGCCCTTGGACGCGGGGATAACGCTCTTCGAGAGCACGGCGAAGCGGAACAGGGTGATGCCGAGCTCGCGCACCATGATGACGATGGTCACCCACCACCACAGCTCCCCGAGGATTGACAGGGTCACCAACGCGCCCCCGATGAGCACCTTGTCCGCGATCGGATCGAGAATGATGCCGACATTCGTGACCAGGTTGCGCCCTCGGGCCAGCTGACCGTCGAGACTGTCGGTGGCGATTGCCACGATGAACAGGATCGCGGCGGCCCAACGCAGCGGGCCCATTTCGCCGTCATCAGCGAGCAACATCCAGATGAAGAGCGGCGCGAGAAGGATGCGAATGACCGTGATGATGTTGGCGATGTTCGCAACGCTCGCGGGAGTGGTGCCGCGGCTCAGAACACGGCCGCGGAAAGAGTTCGACGGAGCAGTCGGTGCCTGCCCGTTGGTGGGTGTCGCCACAGTGTCTACTCCCTGCCGGTGAGGCCCCAGGCGTCCTCGTCCTGGTCGCCTTCCACCTCATCGTATCCGCTCATCATGTTCTCAACCGCGTCGTGAGACGGCTCGCGATGTGCGCTTGGCGATGCGGCGGACCCGGACGGTGCGGCGGCGGCCGCAGGTGCGTCGGCGCCCCGCAGCCGGGCCAGCACGCCGGGAAGCTGTTCCACGGTCACCATTACATCCCGGGCCTTTGAGCCCTCGCTTGGCCCAACGATCTCCCGGGACTCGAGCAGGTCCATCAGTCGACCGGCCTTCGCGAACCCCACCCGCAACTTGCGCTGCAGCATCGAGGTCGAACCGAACTGGGTGCTCACGATGAGCTCGGCCGCAGCCAGCAGCAGCTCGAGGTCGTCTCCGATGTCGGCATCGATCTGCTTGTGCACCACCTCGGCGGCGACATCCCGACGGTACTCGGGGCGCGCCTGATCGGTGACGTGCTTGACGACGGTCGTGATTTCGGCCTCGGTCACCCAGGCGCCCTGCACCCGGATCGCCTTACCCGCACCCATGGGCAGGAACAGGCCGTCGCCCTGGCCGATGAGCTTTTCGGCTCCCGGCTGGTCGAGGATGACCCGGGAGTCGGTCATGCTGCTCACCGCGAAGGCGAGGCGGGAGGGCACGTTCGCCTTGATCAACCCGGTGACGACGTCGACCGACGGCCGCTGGGTCGCGAGGACGAGGTGGATCCCTGATGCACGGGCCAGCTGCGTGATGCGCACGATCGAGTCTTCGACGTCGCGCGGGGCAACCATCATCAGGTCGGCGAGCTCGTCAACCACCACGAGGAGGTAGGGATATGGCTTGAGGACGCGCTCGCTGCCGACCGGCAGCACGATCTCGTTGGCGACGACGGCACGGTTGAAGTCGTCGATGTGTCGGAACCCGAAGCCCGCCAGGTCGTCGTAACGCATGTCCATCTCTTTAACGACCCACTGCAGCGCCTCAGCAGCCTTCTTCGGGTTCGTGATGATCGGGGTGATGAGATGGGGAACTCCCTCGTAGATGGAGAGCTCCACCCGCTTCGGGTCGATCAGTACCATCCTCACCTCGGCAGGCTTCGCGCGCATCAGCAGCGAGGTGATCATCGAGTTGACGAAGCTCGACTTTCCGGATCCGGTGGAGCCCGCGACCAAGAGGTGCGGCATCTTCGCGAGGTTCGCGACGACGAATCCTCCTTCGACGTCTTTGCCGAGACCGATCGTCATGGGATGGATGCTTTTGGTGGATGCCCCGGAGCGGAGCACATCGCCGAGGGACACAATTTCGCGGTCCTTGTTCGGGATCTCCACGCCGATCGCGCTCTTGCCGGGGATCGGGGAGAGGATGTTGACCTCGTTGCTCGCCACTGCGTAGCTGATATTGCGGGCGAGCGCTGTGACGCGCTCCACCTTGACCCCGGGCCCGAGTTCGACCTCGTAGCGGGTCACCGACGGTCCACGGCTGAGCCCCGTGACCCTCGCGTCGACCTGGAACTGGGTAAGCACCTCGGTGATGGCCGCAACCACTTCGTCGTTCGCGGCGCTGCGCGCCTTGGGCGGCGTTCCGAGGGTCAGGACGCTGACCGGAGGGAGCCGGTAGTTCGCCGCGGGGCGGGCGCTCGAGGCGGGGGACGATCCGACGGATCGGTGTGCGTCGACACCGTCGGCAGGCTCCTCACGGGCATCGTTGTAGCCGTGTCCGCGCGCTCCCCCGCCGGCCCCGGCAGCCTGCGCTGCCTCGAACTCGCCAGCGTTGCCCTTTTCGCTCGCCTTGTCGAGGAAGCCGGGCAGCAAGCCCACAGGGTCTTCCTGCAGCCCCCGCGCGGATGCGCCCGCGGCGGACGACACCACGATGTCATCATCGGCGTCATCGGTGCGCACGAGTTCTTCGAGCAACTCGATGCCGAAGTCACCGGAGTCGGCCGCGTTGCTGTGGTGCGGTTGGCCGACGACGTCGGTGGGGTGATCCACGCCGACGACAGGAGTATCGAACGCGGGATCGTCCTCACGACGACCCTTGTTTCGGCGCCACCACGGGAGGCTGGCGGGGTCGGGATCGTCGAGACCGAGGTCGCTGGTGGGAGCGAATTTCAGGGTGCCCGTGTCGTTCTTCGACTCGGCGGCGTCGTTGCCAGACTTGTGGGCGCTCGAATTACGGTCGGGGAGTTGAGCACCAAACAGGTAGGCGTATAGCTCGTGCAGCCGCGCGCCGATGTGATTCGGCGGCGTCTTGGTGATGATAAAGATCGAGAGGATCAGCAGCACGATATTGACGGTCGCGGCGAGCCAGGCGGTGCCGATCGCGATCAGCGGCGCAGCGAGTACCCACCCGACCAACCCGCCCGAACGCGCGAGCAGCTCCATTCCGGTGTCCGGCTGCGGCTGCCCTCCGAAGATGTGACAGATGCCGGAGATCGTGCTGATCATCAGGCCGACGCCAATACCGATGCGGGTGTTGTCGTGAACGCTCGCGGGATGCCGGAAGAGCCACCCGGCGAACAGCACCATGATCACCGGCAGGGCAAAGGCCACTCGGCCGAACAACCCTCCGAAGGTGTACGCGTCGAGGGCGAGGGCAACCGGGTCGAGCGGATTGAACCACTCGACTACAACGCCGATCACGGCAAGCAGCACCAGGAAAAACGGCACCCCATCGCGCCGCTCCTCCTTGGCCAGGTTTTCTTGTCCGAAGACACGGAACCCGGCGCCGGTGACGTGGGCGAGCGACATCCACCCCTTGGAAAGGAGCCCGGGTTCGTCCGAGGGCGTTTTAGCCTGCGGGGCCTTCGAGGAAGGCAGTTTGGACGCGGGAAGTTTTTTGGTCGGAGCGGTCCGCGAGCGGGGCGCGCTCGTGCGGGCGCGCGAAGTCGACTTGGTGCTCTCAGCCATGGCTTCTACGCTACCGCGACCCAGTGTCGGGCGGTGTCTCCGCCGTCGCGTGTCAGCTGCAGCCTCAGAACCGGATCGCGTCGATCACACGCACCCGAACCGCCACGAGAGCCGGGAGAAGCCCCGCCAGTGCGCCCACGGCGGTTGCGGCCAGCAGACCAAGGACGGCTGCGTCGAGCGGGAAGGCGGGAGTGTCGGTGATCCCACCCTGGCCTATCCATCCCTGCACTGTGGGGTTCTGCACAATCGCCACCGCGGCTGCGACGCCGAAAACGCCGGCCACGAGAGTCGCGACCACGCTCTCCATCATGACGGCGAAGAACACCCGACCGGCCGTCGCCCCGAAACTTCGGCGAATGCCGATCTCGCGAACGCGCTGCCGCACGGTGACCAGGGAAATATTGACCAGACCGAGCGCCCCGAGCAATAGAACCAGCGCTGCGACTCCCCCGACGAGCAGACGGATCGGCCCGAAGAAGTCCTGCTCACCGTAGGCGCCGTAGTCCTGGCGGTTGACGTCCACCTGCACTCCCTCACCGAGAGCACTCGCGATGTCGCGCTGAAGGAGCGGAACCAGCTCGGCGGAGGCATCTTCTGGCACCCACAGCTCGTAGTTCGGGGACACCTGCGAGAGCGCCTCAGGTGAGGCGACCGCCGTGTAGGCGTCGGCAAGGATGTACATCGATTCGTAGCCCTCCTCGTAGGCCCGATGGGTCACGCCCACGATGACCCCGACGACGTCCGTGTCGGCGTTCAGCTGCAGGGTGGGATGGGTCGACAGGTCGGGTGAGCCCAACCGCTGATAGACCGTGCTGTTGATCACCAGCGCGGGAGCGAGCCGGCGGGTGTCGAGGTCGGTGAACCAGCTGCCCTCGGTGACGTCGACCCGGTGCATGGTGCCGTAGTCGATGTCTACAAGGGTGGTGTCCACCACGCTGGTGCCGTCTGCGTACTGCACGGACTGCTGCGCGTAGGCGTTTCGGGAGGTGTAGTCGATGGAGTAGCGGGTCGCTGCTGCATCGAATGCCGCGCTGACGTCCACCATGTCGAGCACAGCACCGTCGGAGGAGTACGCGCTGGCATAGAGAGTTGCCGCGCGTCCACCGTTCTTTTCGTTCTGCTCACGCATGGCTTGTTCTGCGATGGCGCCGAGGCCAACGACTGAGCTGATCGCGCAGACCGCGACCGCCACACCGATCAGACTGAGCAGCACGCGGGTGCGATGGATGCGCAACTCCTGCGCCGCCTCCACGACCGAACCGACGAGGGACGACCACACGCTCATCGGGCAAGCTCCTTCGGAGCGCTCGACGGCAGTAGTGCGGCCGGAGGCGAAACGACTGACGCAATGCCGGGTGCAGCGCCGAGCGCAGCCCCGCCGAGCTCTGCGAGCGCGGACAGCACCCCGCGGTCGAGGCGGTAGTGACGACGCGCGAGTGCGGCGACGTTGATGTCGTGCGTGATGGTGATCAGCGCTGCTCCCGACTGCTCGGCGACGTCGTCGAGCAGTGCCATGACGGTCGCCCCCGTTTCGATGTCGAGGGCTCCGGTGGGCTCGTCGGCGAGGATGAGCCGCGGTCCACGCACCAGGGCCCGAGCGATGGCGACGCGCTGCTGCTCACCACCGGAGAGTGTCTCCGGCATGGATCGGGCTCGATGTCCGAGGCCGACCCGGTCGAGCATCTCGAGTGCCAGCTTTTCCCGTCGCCAGAACTGTTTTCCGGAGGCGTACAGCAGCGGAGTGACAACATTCTCGAGTGCCGTGCGCCCGGCGAGAAGGTTGAATTGCTGGAAGATGAAGCCGACGTGACGGCCCCGTGTGCGATCCCGGGAGCGCGAGGACAGCGAGTCGGTGGAAACACCGTCAAAGTAGATCGACCCCGACGTCGGCTTGTCGAGCAGGCCGAGCAGGTTGAGCAGGGTGGTCTTGCCCGAGCCAGAGCGACCCACGATACTCACGTGGTCGCCGACGGAGACTTCCAGATCGACGCCGCGCAGGATGTCGAGTGCCGCCCCATCAGGAAGCTCGACCGTGCGCGTGACGCCGTCGAGGCGAAGGATCGAGGTGGTCACCGCCCTCACTACCCTTCACACGAAAAAGCGCCGCCACCCAGGTCAACACAACCTGGCGGCACTTCGGTCTCGGCCGCGGGCGCGCCCGGTACGAATTGGAGCACCATGTCACCCTCGGCAAGCCCGGAGACCACGTGGACGTTCTCGCCGTCGTTGATGCCGAGGACCACCGGCCGCACCTCGGTGGAGCCATCCGGAAGCGTCATGTAGACATTGCCGGACTGGGCGATGCCTTCCACCGAGGTGACCGGCACCATGAGAATATTTTCTGCGCTGCCACCGGGGATGCTCATTTCGGCCTGTAGGCCGTTGAACACCTTCACCTCGGCGGGAACCGCACACCGGACCGTGGTGCCCGTGGCGGGGGCGCTTGCGGAGTCGGCGGAGCTGTCCGCAGGGGCTGCGCCCGAGAGCGCGGTACTGATCGTGAGCGATCCACAGACGAACGGAGCGGGCCCACCGATGACGGTGACCGTGGCCTCCGTCGGTTGATTTAGCAGCCGGTACAACTGATCCGGTGCGAGGGAGGCGCTCACGTTGAAACTGGGCGGTGCGACCTGGCCGGATTCGTCACCGACCGCCACCGTCTGTCCCTTGATCACGGTCAGGCTGGAAATGACTCCGGCCGCCGGGGCGCGCACCACCGCGGTCTTGTAGGTCACCGGCGCGAGCGTGCCGTCTTCGCGCACCACCTGCTCGTTCGGCTGGCGGATCACAAACACTTTGTCGTCGACTGCGACGGTGGTGCCCACCGGGGCGATGATCTCGGTGACCTCCCCGGCCAGGGTGGCTTTGATGGGACGGGCCTCATCCGCCGTGACCGTGCCCTGCACCTTCACATCGTTGAGGATGGTGCCGATGCTCGCCGCGACCTGAGGTTCGACGACGGCTCCGGTGGGCACCTGCGCCTCGGAGTCCAGGGTCGGATCGGCAAAAAACGCGATCTTCACCAGCGCGGCCGCGATCGCCACAAAGATCAGAATTCGAACTATGGGAAAAACCCATTTTCGTGTAACGCCCACAGTTTCCCCCAGATCACCAGCAATACCTGAGGGAAGCTTAGAGGTGAACCGCGTCCTGCGGCATCCTCCGAGAGGATGAGGTTTACGCCTCGATGACCACGGGGATGATCATCGGTCGACGGCGGTGCTGCGTGTTCACCCAGCGCCCCACGGTGCGGCGGATCACCTGCGCGAACCCGTGGGTGTCGCGCGTGCCGTTCGCCGCGGCATCCTGCAGGGCCTTGATGATTTGCGGGCGAATGGTGTTGAACACCTCCTGGTCTTCCGCGTATCCCCGCGCCTGGATCTCCGGGCCCACGATGACCTGTCCGGTCTGGGCATCGATCGCGACGAAGATCGAGATGAACCCCTCTTCAGACAGGATGCGCCGGTCTTTCAGGTCCGCATCGGTGATCGCTCCGACACTTGAGCCGTCGACATAGACGAATCCGAGGTCCAACTGACCCACCACCGCGGCGTACCCGTCGTGCAGGTCGATGACGGTGCCATCCTCGACGACGAAGGTGTTCTCTTCCGGCACACCGGTCTGGATGGCCAGGTTCGCGTTCGCAACGAGGTGACGCTGCTCGCCATGGACGGGCAGCACGTTTTTGGGTTTGAGGATGTTGTACACGTAGAGCAGCTCGCCTCCGGACGCGTGGCCAGAGACGTGCACCTTGGCGTTGCCCTTGTGCACGACGTTCGCCCCCAGCTTCATCAGCCCGTTGATCACGCGGTAGACGGCGTTCTCATTGCCCGGGATGAGCGACGACGCGAGTATCACGGTGTCGCCCTTGCCCACCTCGATCTGGTGCTCACGGTTCGCCATCCGTGCGAGCACGGCCATGGGCTCGCCCTGGCTGCCCGTGCTCATGTACACCAGTCGTTCGTCCGGAAGGTCGACGGCTTTCTTGGCGTCGATCAGCACCCCCGTGGGCACCTTGAGGTACCCGAGATCGGCCGCGATGCCCATGTTGCGCACCATCGAGCGGCCCATGAGTACTACCTTGCGATTGTTCTCCGCCGCGGCATCCAACACCTGCTGCACACGATGGACGTGACTGGAGAAACTCGCGACAATCACCCGGCGCGGGGCCTTGGCGATCACGGCGGCCAGAACGGGCCCAATGTCTCGCTCGTTGGCCGTAAACCCGGGCACGTCGGCGTTGGTCGAGTCCGGCAGGAACAGGTCGACGCCGACCTCGCCGAGGCGCGCAAAGGCGCGCAGGTCGGTGATGCGATCATCCAGCGGCAACTGGTCCATCTTGAAATCGCCGGTGTGCAAAACAACGCCCGCGTCCGTCTTGATCGCAACCGCGAGCGCGTCCGGGATCGAGTGGTTCACCGCGATGAACTCGAGATCGAACGGACCGAGCTTCTCGCTCTGGCCCTCCGCGACCGTGAGGGTATACGGCTTGATGCGGTGCTCTTTCAGCTTGGCTTCGATGAAGGCGAGCGTGAGCGTGGAACCGATGAGGGGGATGTCGTCACGCAGGCGTAACAGGTAGGGCACAGCACCGATGTGATCCTCATGACCGTGGGTGAGCACCACTCCGACGATGTCTGCGAGCCGATCCCGGATCGGCGAGAAATCGGGCAGGATCAGGTCAACTCCCGGCTGATGTTCCTCCGGAAACAGCACCCCGCAGTCGACAATGAGGATCTTGCCGTCGATCTCGTACGAGGTCATGTTGCGACCGATTTCGCCGAGCCCACCAATGGGGATTACGCGCAACGTTCCGCGCTTGAGGGGGGACGGTGCGAATACTTTAACGGGCATCTGGCTCCTAGCGGGTTGTCCCGGCAACCTTGGGCAGTGCACCACCAGCGGCGGCGTTGCGATCCGGGCGGAAGTTGGCAAAGCTGACGCCGGCGATGTCCTTGACCAGGTCGATCTCGTCTTCGATCTGCGCGGCTTCCCACTCTTCTGGGCCGACCAGCGGCAGGCGCACCCGTGGGCTTTTGATGCGACCGAGCCCGTGCAGGATGTACTTGACTGCCACGGTTCCGGGAACGTGGGTCATCGTCGCGCGCACCAGGGGCTCGAGGGCCCGGTGGGCCGCCGTCGCGGTGTGGAGGTCGCCGGCGTTCACGGCGTCGATCATGTGGCGGTACGGCGTTGCGGCGATGTTCGCCGTCACCCCGATGAGGCCGGTGACACCGATTGCGAGGCTGGGCAGCACGTTCGCGTCATCGCCGCTGAAGTAGATCAGGTCGGTCTGGTTCAGGACCCGGCTGACCTCGCTGAGATCGCCCTTCGCGTCCTTGACCGCCAGGATGTTGGGGTGCTTGGACGCACGCAGGATCGTCTCGTACTTGATCGGGATGCCGGTGCGGCCCGGGATGTCGTAGAGAATCACCGGCAGGTCGGTGGCGTCGGCGATCATGCGGAAGTGGGTGAGCACGCCGGCCTGGGTCGGCTTGTTGTAGTACGGCGTGACGATCATGTTGCCGTCCGCGCCGGCGGCCTCGCTCTTTTTCGCCAGTTCGATCGCGTGGGCGGTCTCGTTCGAGCCACCGCCGGTGATGATCTTGGCGCGGTTGCCCGCGACGGCCTTGCCGACTTCAACCAACCGGATTTTCTCCGGGTCGGTGAGCGTGCTGGTCTCGCCCGTCGTGCCGGTGACCACGATGCCATCGGCACCGGCCGTGATGACGTCGTCGATGTGCTTCTCCACATCGGACCAGCTCACCTCGCCGTCCGCCGTAAACGGCGTCACAAGAGCAACGAGAACCTGGCCGAAGGGATTTTGGGGCGTAGACACGTTTTACAGATTACCGCTTAGGGCGCGACGCGGCCGTTTTTGCCGAATGCCTCGTAGGTGTACGGCATCAACTCGGCAAAGTGCGCTTCCATCTTCTCCGCGACCATTTCGATCTCGCGCTGCGGGAAGGACGGAAAGTGGCTGCCCTCGCGCTTGGTGCGCAGGCTCAGGAAGTTCATCAGCGCCCTCGCGTTCATCGTCACGTACATCGACGAGAAGATGTTCAGGGGCAGCACGATACGTGCGACCTCACGGGCGACACCGGCGTCCAGCATCCGCTGATATGAGGAGTATGCCTCTGTGGAGGTACGGCGAACCTCCCCAGAGACCAACTCGAACTGCTCGGGGGTGCCGGGCAGGAAGTCGTAGGCGCCTGCCTTGCCCACCTGCAGGAGATTGCGCTCGGGTGCCGGAACATAAAATGTCGGGTTCAGCTCGCGATAGCGCCCGCTTTCTTCGTTGTAGGACGCGATGCGGTGACGCATGAACTCACGAAACACGAAAATCGGTGCCTGCACGTAGAAGGTCATCGAGTTGTGCTCGAACGGCGAGCCGTGGCGGTCGCGCATCAGATAGTTGATCAGCCCCTTGCCCCGTTCGGCATCCACGTTGGCGTCCTGTGCGCCCTCGAGGGTCTTCTCACCCTGGGTGGAAACACGGGCGGCAAACAGAACATCGGAATCCGACGCATTTGCGCGCACAAGCTCAACGGTTACATCTGAACGAAACTGGATCTCTTCTGGCACGGTCTTCACGATAGTGGAGTCCACTGACCTCTGCCGTTGTCCACGCCGGATGGGGACAGGGGGATGTCGGGTTCCGAGCGTCGCGCCCCGCTCTCAGGCTCGCCGGAATAGGCTGGTGACTTCCTAAGGAGGATTTCATGGCATTGACCAGCGAAGCAACAACACTGTGGTTCGGCGATCTCACCAGCGGATCAGGGACCACCTCGCTCGACTCGTCCGACGCGGCAGAATTCCCGGTCTCGTGGCAGGCTCGCGCCGAGGGTGAAGTGGGCAAGACCAACCCGGAAGAGCTACTTGGGGCAGCGCACTCGGCCTGCTACTCGATGGCGTTTGCCATGGCGCTGGCAGGCTTCGGCACTCCCCCGGAAAGCCTCCAGGTCACCTCGGCCGTGACCTTCGTCCCCGGTGAGGGGATCAAGGGCAGCCACCTGCTGGTCAGCGCGAAGGTGCCCGGAATCAGCGAGGAGGACTTCGAGAAGCTGGCTGAGGAGGCCAAGGCGAACTGCCCCGTCTCGCAGGCTCTCGCCGGCATTCCGATCACCCTGGAAGCCAGTCTCGCGTAGTGACTGAATCAACGCGCCCGGCCGAGCCCCTGCCGCTCACGGTGCACCCTCCGCTGCGGGTACTGGTTTCGGGCGCGTCCGGTTTCATCGGGACCGAGCTCGTTCGGCAGCTGGAGAACGACGGCCACACCGTCCTGAAACTGGTTCGCGCCTCGCCCCGGTCCGACGCGGAGTTCAACTGGGCCCCGTCCTCGCACATGGTGGATCCGTCCCTGATGGAGTCCGTCGACGCGGTCATCAACCTCTCCGGCGCCCCCACCGGGCGTCTGCCGTGGACAAAGAAGTATCGGGAAGAGATTCTCGCGTCCCGGGTGGACGCCACCAAGACGCTGACCGAGGCGATGGCGCAGGCGTCCACGCCGCCCAGGATTTTTCTGAACGGCTCTGCGGTCGGTTACTACGGCGATCGCCCGGGTGTGCGCCTGACCGAGGAATCGTCCAAGGGCGATGGCTTCCTCGCCGACGTGGTGGAGGCGTGGGAGGAGGCGGCTCACGTCGCTCCCGAGTCCACCCGGGTGGTCACCTTCCGCACCGGGCTGGTGGTGGGGCGCGGCGGTGCCTTCACTCCCCTGCTCCCCCTCACCCGGTTCGGGTTGGGAGCCCGCATGGGCGGCGGCGGACAGCACTGGCCCTGGATCAGCCTGTACGACGAGGCGGCCGCCATCCGTCACCTGCTCACCAGCTCACTCAGCGGTGCAGTGAACCTCGTCGGACCCACGCCCGTCACGGCCGACCGGATCACGCGGTACCTCGCTCACGCGATGCACCGGCCGCACGTGCTGGCCGTGCCGGAGAAAGTCATCACCACCGCCCTCGGCTCCGCCGGACTGGACCTGCTGCTGGCAAGCCAGAAGGCCCTGCCCGAGCGTCTGCTCGCAGATGGTTTCCGGTTCCGTCACACGACGGTGGAATCCGCAATCGACGAGATGCTCGCCAAACGCTGATCGCGGTCAGGCCGAGCGGGGAGACAACGGTTTGCCCCGCCTCAGCCTGATCGCCTGACGCGTCGCCCAGCGTGCCCGTTTGCGGTCGCCACTGGCGTCGTAGGCGAGGCCGAGGCGGGTCCAGGCCTTCCAGTCCGCTGGCGCGGCCTCGACTTCCGCCTGGAACGCCGGAAACTGCTTGTCGGCTTCCTTCGGATCGATTCGCCCGCTGGGCAGCCGGGGAAGGTCGTCGACCGGTAGCTCACCGAGCGCGGCCAGGGCCCTGACCATGCTCTCCCCCCGCAAAACAAACGCGATTTCAGCGTAGAGCGCCCAGAATCCCACGACCGGAAGCACCGCGAGGGCAAACCCCATCGCGCGGGCCGCCGGAACATCGGTCGTGATGAGCACGAACGCGTAGCGCATCACCAGCACCAGGTACAGCAGCAGCAGTGCCGCCATCGTGATGGCGGCGACACGGTTTTTCATTCCGCGTGGCTCCCCAGGTCGAGCAGCTTGTCGAGGCCCACAACAACACCGCGAGCATCCCGCGCCGCGCGCAGCGCCAGCAGGATCCCCGACTCATAGGCGCTCGGTGCGAGGGTGTCGTGGCTGATCGTGAGCACCTCACCGGTGCCGCCGAAGATGACATCCTGCTTGGCGACCACGCCCTGCATGCGCAGGCTGTGGATTGGCACACTCGACACCTGCTGACCGCGCGCTCGCTGGTCGGCGTGGGGTGCGATCACCGGGCCGAGCTCGGCGCGCGCCACACCGATGAGTTCCGCGGTGCGCACTGCCGTCCCGGAGGGGGAATCCGACTTTCCGAGGTGGTGCGCTTCGATGATCTCGATCGAGTCAAAGAACCGGGCCGCCAACGCGGCGAATGAGGTTGCCAGAACGGAGCCCATGGAGAAATTGGGAATGATGAGAACCCCGGCGTCGGGATTGTCGCGGATGGAACGCTCAAGCGTGGTGATCCGTTGGTTGGACCATCCCGAGGTGCCGACCACAACGTTGATCCCCTGCGACAGCGCGTACTCCACCACGCCCGGACTCACCGCAGGCAGAGTGACATCGAGCGCGACATCCGCCCCCAGCATTTGCGACAGCTCGCCCTTGGAGCCAATCTGTGCCACGAGTTCGAGGTCATCGGCCGCATCGATGATCTGTGAAGCGAGCCTGCCCATTGTGCCGGTAGCGCCGACCACCGCGACCTTTGTTGTCATCCGCTCAATCTACCAAGGCTTGCCGGCCCGCGTCGGCGCCGCCGTAGGCTGGAACCATGGTGAGTTTTCGTGAGGTCTCGGTTCTGGACGATTCGGCGCAGGCGCTCCTGGCCGAGTACTTCTCCGCTCGCACGCTGTCGTTCCCGGGCGATCAGGGCACCTATAAGACGACGTTGCCCGACGCGCGCGAGTTTGTGCCGCCCCGCGGTGTTTTCCTCGTGGTCGAGGGAGAGGATCTCGCGGGAGACGCATCGGACGTCGGCTGCGGCGGGATCCGCAAGCTCGACGACCCGGCCAATGCCGCAGGCGCACGGGTGCGTTACGAAGTGAAGCACCTGTGGCTGCAACCGCACACCCGCGGCCTGGGGCTCGGGCGGGCCCTGCTCGCGGAACTCGAACGCAGCGCCCGCGCATTAGGAGCGACCGAGCTCGTCCTCGACACCAATGCGAGCCTGGAAGCCGCCGGCGGCCTGTACCGCTCGAGCGGATTCACCGAGATCGAGCCATACAACAGCAACCCCAACGCGACCACCTGGCTCGGCAAGCTGCTCGGCTGAACACCAGGTTCGTGTTGATGGTGCGGTGCCTAGTAGGGCTGGTTGACCGGGAGGCCCGTGCGCAGCTCAGCGGGGAGATGGCCGAGGTCGTTGTGCGTGATCAGCACCGACGGCTTTGATGAGCGCACCCGGATGATGGTCAGCCCACAGTTCGCCTGGTTCACACCCATCCACCGCCAGGCAGCCGCGCCAAAGGTTTCACGCACAAACCACGCAATTACAAAGTTGTGCGTTATCAGGAGGTCGTGACGGTCTTCCCGCGAGGGCACAAACCACTCGTTCGCGGCATCCGTCATCTGCGCCTCGCCCGCCTCGATCTGCTCGGGCGTGACCGATCCGAAGAAGGGCACGAACGCGTGAGGCATATCCGGGGTCGGCCCGCTCGGGATGCAGTCGATCAGGAGCGTGCTCGGGTGAGACTCGAGCGCCGGCATCCGCTCCGTCATGATCCTGGCGGTCTCCGACGCCCGGGTGAGCGGCGAGTGCCACGCTCCCGTGAACGGGATCCCACCCAGGCGCTCGGCAATGGCCCGTGCCTGCCGCTTTCCACGCTCAGAGAGCGGGCCATCGGGAAGGCCGTACTCGGCGTCCTGCTGCTCGCCGTGGCGCACGAGGTAGAGGAAGTGGCTCATGGACGTACCTGCAATTCTTGACTTGTCTAACGAGCGAGGGTGGGCGACTCTGCCAACCCCGTAAAAGCGTCTTCGTCGATCGTGCCCACCGCGGCGATGGACAGCGGGCGACTGAACAGCTCCTCCGCCAGTTCGCGCACGTCTTCCGGGGTGACGCGGGCGATGCGCCGAAGCGACTCATCCAGGTCGGCAAATTCACCGAGGGTGATCTCGCTTCTGCCGAGCCGGGACATGCGGGTGTCTGAGTCTTCCAGGGCGAGGGCGGATGTCCCGCTCAGCTGGCCAGCGGCCCGCTGCATCTCTTCGCTGGTCACACCATCCGTTCCGATGCGCCGGAACTCCCGGTGCATCAGATCGGCGACCTGACCCGCCTTGCTCGGCGAGCATCCCGCGTAGATGCCGAAGAGGCCAGCGTCGGAATAACTCGGACTGAAGGAGTACACGGAGTAGGCGAGACCACGTTTCTCCCGAATCTCCTGGAACAATCGGCTCGACATTCCGCCGCCGAGGATCGAGTTGAGAACCGTGAGCGTCGCGCGTCGCGGGTCGGTCGCGGCGAGGCCGGCAACACCGAGCAGGACGTTGGCCTGCTCGATGGGACGCTGCACCACCGACAGCGCGCTCCCGCGCTGCACCAGCCCTCCCGTCGCCGCGCGGCGGGCTACCGGCTCCGCCGCGACGTCGAGGTCCCAGTCGGCGCGCACCAGCGCAGCCTGGACCCAGCCGACGAGGGCTTCGTGGTCCACCGCGCCCGCAACCGTGATGACGAGATCCTGGGCTCGATAGTTGGCCCGGTAGTGGTTCCAGACTGCTTGCCTGGTGACCGCCCCGATTGTTTCGGCGTTGCCACCGATGGGCCGACCGAGCGGGTGGTCACCGAGCACCGCTTCGAAGAAACGCTCCCCCGTGACATCCGCTGGATCATCATCGGCCATGGCGAGTTCTTCGAGGATCACGCCGCGCTCGGTCTCGAACTCATCGGGGTCCAATGTCGACGAGGCCAGCATGTCCGCGATGACGTCGACCGCCATCGCGAGGTCCCTGTCCTGCACCTTCGCGTAGTAGCAGGTGTATTCCTTGGCCGTCATGGCATTGTGCTCGCCGCCGACGGAGTCGAAACTGACCGCGATATCGAGGGCGCTCCGGCTGGCCGTGCCCTTGAACAGGAGGTGCTCGAGGAAGTGTGTGGAACCGTAGGTGTCGGGCAGCTCGTCCCGGGATCCCACGGCGACCCAGAAGCCGACGGTCGAGCTGCGTGCGCCGGGAACGTTCTCGCTCAGGACTCGCACTCCGCTGGGCAGAACCGTGCGCCTCACCAGCGCATTACCCGAGGCCGTGAAGCTGAGTTCCGGGAGGTCGAGGGGCAGGGACACGGCGCCGTTGATCACGGTTGGAGCCTACGTCATCACGCTGACCCTCTGCCACGACGCGGCCGGACCGGCGTAAATACGACCGCCCCCGAACTGGGGCTAAAAAGGAGGACAGACAGACCGGTCTGTCTGTCCTCCTTTGTGTTATCGTCAATAATCCGCCCGAGCTCGGCGGTGCCCGCACCTGACCCGGGCCACATCACGGCGACAAGCCAATAGCCGCACTTCGCGAGGAGTCCTAACGTGACTGCGATCACCACAACCCTGGAAATGCCGCGACCGGCGGCGGCTAAGGTGCGCATTCTGGAGACGGCGACGGAGCTGTTCTACCGGGTCGGCATTCACGCCGTGGGGGTAGACAGGCTGATTGGCGAATCCGCCGTGACCAAGGCCACGTTCTACAAGCACTTCGGGTCGAAAGACCGCCTGATCCTTGACTACATCACCGCGCAGCACGTCCGCACCCGCGAGCACCTCGACGAGCTCGTCCACACCACGCGCGACGCGGAGCAGACCCTCAACGCGCTCGTGTCGGCGATCCTCGCGGACATCGCCTCCCCGACATTTCGGGGTTGCCCGTTCATCAACGCGGCATCGGAATTTCCTGACGAACTCGACCCGGTGCGGGGCGTCATCTCCCGCCACCGCGACTGGTACACCGGGTTTCTCGCCGGGCTGCTGCAGAACCTCGGCCATCCGATGCCGGGCGATGCGGCCGATGAGCTGATGCTCGCCCGCGACGGCGCAATGTCCGGAGCCTACGCGGGTGATCCGATCGCGGCTTCTGCCGCGTTCGCGCGCGTCGCTGAACGGGTCGTCCTCGACGCCACCGCAGCGAAGGTGGAGCACACGGCCTAAGCGCAGTTCGGCTCAGCGCGGCGCAGTTCAGCGCGGCGCAGTTCAGCGCAGCGCAGTTCGGCTCAGTTCAGTTCAGCGCGCACTGACGCGGTCGAGCTCGGTCACCTGCTGCCGGCTGAGCCGCACCGTCGCAGAGGCGACGAGTTCTGCAACCTGCTCCGGTCGACTGGCCGACGCCACCGGCGCCACAACGCGCGGTTTGGTAAGCAACCAGGCCAGCGCGATGGTCGCCACGCTCGTGCCGTGCGCTGCCGCTACCGTATCGAGAGCCGCAAGTACGCGCAGGCCCCGCCGCGACAGGTATCTGCTTGCCTCGTGACCTCGACTGCTGAGGGCTAGGTCTGCGCGCGTGCGGTACTTTCCGGTGAGGAATCCGCTCGCGAGGGCGAACCGCGGCATGAACCCGAGGCCCTGGCGATCCACAACGTGAGCGAGGTCCCCCTCGTACTCGGTGCGATGCAGCAGGTGATACTGGTTTTGCAGCGCCACCATCGGGGCCACGCCGATCAGGGCTGAGGCGATCCGTGCTTCGATCAGCCGGTTGCCCGTGTGGTCCGATCCCCCGAAATACCGCACCTTGCCCACACGGATGAGCTCGTCCACGGCGAGTAGGGTCTCGTCGAAGGCGACATCAGCGTCGTCAATGTGTAAATACAGAAGATCGATGTGGGATGTCTGCAGCCGTTCGAGAGACGCGTTGACCGCACGCGTGATGGTGCGCGCCCGCAGTCCGAGGTTGTCGGCGTTTTTGCCGATCTTGGTCGCAACAACCATCTCCGCGCGATTTCTCCGGTCGCGCATCCAGTTGCCGATCATGATTTCACTGCGCCCGGCCGCGTAGGAGTCGGCCGTGTCTATGAAGTTGCCGCCTGCAGCCGCGTAGGCGTCGAGGATCGATTCCGTAGTCTCTGACCCCGCGGTCCAGCCGAAAACGTTACCGCTCATGGCCAGCGGGAACACGCGCAGGTCCGACACGCCGATGCGCCGCATTCGCGGTTCAGCTGGCCCGCTGGACGCCGACTCCACGAGCAGCTGCGTCATTCGTTCCTCCCGACTCCGACACGTTGCCACTCTTCGAAAACAGCCCCGTGCTGACCACGACAACCCGTGTTGACCACGACAATAAGGCCGGGGGCATCACTTTCGTCCACCGACGCGCGAATCGTTATGAACTGGTCAGATTCACCCCGCTGACGGGCCGAGGCGTGGCAGAAACGCGGATGACGTCGCGGACACCGACCTCACCGTCGACCACCCATGAATCGGAGCATCGCTGGCTCAACCGGTGGGGCGACCAGCTGAGCACATGCACAGCAGCGAGCCACGCCACGGCATCTGCACGCAGCAACATTCTCATCCTCGCGACGTTTGCCATACTGCTGATCGACGAGGTGCTTTCTGACGAAGGCGCGCTCGTTGTCTTCGAAAAAGCCGCGAAACCTTCGTGCTCCACGCTCACTCAACGCCCACACGCACACGGGGTGTCGGAACGAACGGCGCGTGCATGACGTGCTCCAACAGAACGGTGGTGACTGCCCTGCAGCAACACAGCACGCAGTCGTAGACGCGCCGCGCCCGGGACCACCGCAGCCGTGTCCCAGACGCGCGGCGCGTCGCAATACCTGGTCACCACTCTTGGCGGCCTCGCGATGCTCGTGGGTCTGGTCTGGTCTGGTCTGGTCTGGTCTGGTCAACAAATCGTGACACTTCACGCCCAAGAGCCGCGACCGGGCTGACGGGTCTGAATTCGTCGCAACTCGTTGAGACGTTACGACGAATCGTGGCACCTCAGCGTTGGCATTCGACGAATTGGGGCACCTCATCTGTGGCGTATCGACCGATCCTGACACCTCAGATAACCGAGCAGACGAAACGCGACACCTCAGGTTTACGAGCAGACGAAACGCGACACCTCAGCCCGGAGGTAAAAACAGATCAGGGCACGTGAGTGAGCCTCACGTACGTCTGGTGATGGCGGCCGTCATGTTGCTTTTCTTCGCACTGGGTGGCGCGCACCGGGTAGTGCGCACTAAGTGGCGCGCACTAGGTAGTGCGCACCGGTCACTGCGCGCCGGTTAGCGAGTACCGGTCAGCGCGCGCCGAGAAGCGCGCGCGGGGCGCAAAAAAGCCCGTTCCACAAGTGGAACGGGCTTTCCCGTCTTACCGGGGCGCTGGCGAGCGGCCCCCGGCAGATCTAGCTGGGCTCACACCCAAACTTGTCAGCGGGCTTAAGCCTCGGTCGAAACCGGAGCCTCAGCTGCTGCCTCGTCGGTGTCTCCACCGGCGTTCTCCTCCAGGACTGGAGCAAGAGACAGCTTTCCGCGGTCGTCGATCTTGGTGATCTCGACCTGAATCTTCTGGCCAACACCGAGAACGTCTTCGACGTTTTCGACGCGCTTGCCACCGGCAAGCTTACGCACCTCGGAGATGTGCAGCAGACCGTCCTTGCCCGGGGTGAGCGAGACGAACGCACCGAAGGTGGCGATCTTGACGACCGTTCCCAGGAAGCGCTCGCCCACCTCGGGGTTGAGCGGGTTGGCGATCGCGTTGACCGCGGCACGCGCAGCCTCGGCCGAAGGACCATCAACGGCGCCGATGTACACGGTTCCGTCGTCCTCGATCGAGATGTCGGCTCCGGTGTCATCCTGGATCTGGTTGATCGTCTTGCCCTTCGGGCCGATCAGCTCACCGATCTTGTCAATCGGAATCTGCACCGAGATCACGCGGGGCGCGGTCGGGGCCATCTCGTCTGGGACGTCGATTGCAGCGTTCAGCACGGCGAGGATCGTGGTGCGAGCCTCCTTCGCCTGCTTGAGCGCGCCATCCAGAACGGAGGACGGGAGCCCGGCAAGCTTGGTGTCGAGCTGGATTGCGGTGATGAATTCGCTCGTACCGGCAACCTTGAAGTCCATGTCGCCGAGCGCGTCTTCTGCACCCAGGATGTCGGTCAGCGCCGCGTAGCGGGTCTGGCCGTCTACCTCGTCGGAAACGAGGCCCATGGCGATACCGGCAACGGGTGCACGCAGCGGCACACCGGCGTTCAGCAGCGACAGGGTCGAAGCACAGACGGAGCCCATCGACGTCGAACCGTTGGAGCTGAGAGCCTCAGACACCTGGCGGATCGCGTAGGGGAACTCCTCGCGGGGCGGCAGAACCGGAACCAGAGCGCGCTCGGCAAGGAAGCCGTGCCCGATCTCGCGACGCTTCGGGCTACCCACGCGACCGGTCTCGCCGGTGGAGTAGGGCGGGAAGTTGTAGTGGTGCAGGTAGCGCTTCTTGGTGACCGGGGCGAGCGAGTCGATCTGCTGCTCCATCTTGAGCATGTTCAGCGTGGTGACACCCAAAATCTGGGTCTCGCCGCGCTGGAAGATCGCGGAGCCGTGAACGCGCGGGATGACCTGCACCTCGGCGTCGAGCGCACGGATGTCGCTGAGGCCACGGCCGTCGATACGCACACCCTCGCTGAGGATGCGACCGCGAACGATCGTCTTCGTGAGTGACTTGTAGGCGGCAGAAACCTGGCCGAGTGCGGACGCGTCGAGCGTTCCGTTCTCCACCTGTGCTGCGACGTGAGTCTTCGCACGGTCCTTGAGCGCGTCATCCGCGTCCTGGCGCTCGGTCTTGTCAGCGATCTGGTAGATCGCCTTGAGCTCGTCGTAGGCGAATCCGGCGACAACGTCGTAGGTGGCCTGCTCGTACGGCGGGAACACCGGGTAGTTGGCGATTTCCTTGGCGGACTGCGCGGCCAGCTCAAGCTGGGCCTTGATGAGCTGCTTGAGGAAGGGCTTGGAGGCCTCGAGGCCCTGGGCGACAACGGTCTCGTCGGGCTTCGTGGCGCCGGCCTTGATGAGGTCCCAGGCGCCTTCGGTGGCTTCTGCTTCGACCATCATGATCGCGACGTCTTCGTTGCCCTGGGCATCGGTGACGAGGCGGCCGGCGACGGTGAGGTCGAAGACGGCCTCTTCGAGCTGGCTGTACTTCGGGAATGCAACCCACTGGTCGCCGATGAGGGCGAGACGGATGCCGGCGACCGGTCCGTAGAACGGCAGGCCAGAAATCTGGGTTGAAGCGGATGCCGCGTTGATGGCCAGCGCGTCGTAGAACTCGTCCGGGGCGATGCTCAGAACCGTGATGACGATCTGTACCTCGTTGCGCAGGCCCTCAACGAAGGTCGGGCGCAACGGGCGGTCGATGAGACGGCAGACCAGGATTGCCTCGGTGGAGGGGCGACCCTCGCGACGGAAGAACGATCCGGGGATCTTGCCGGCGGCGTACGAACGCTCTTCGACGTCGACCGTCAGGGGGAAGAAGTCGAAGCCTTCACGAGGGTGCTTGCCCGCAGACGTTGCGGACAGGATCATGGTGTCTTCGTCGAGATATGCAGCAACGGCACCCTGTGCCTGCTGCGCGAGGCGGCCGGTCTCGAACCGTACCGTACGCGTGCCGAATTTTCCGTTATCGATAACGGCTTCGGCGAACTTGATTTCTGGACCCTCCATAGGGGGGTTTCTCCTTTGTTTTACGTCGCAACCCCGAATGGGTCGCGACTCGTCAAGGAGCAGGAGCGGGTTCGATGACACCCTCGTTCCGGAACTCGTCCGAAGGGTGTACGCGCGTGAGACCCAAGAGTGGGGCGCATGTCTGGTCAACAGTAGAAAACCACTGAACACCTCGTTCAGGAATCCACCACCGATGACCAGCGTCTGGCCGGCCTGCTCCAATTGCGCTGATAATCTGCAGCGCTCAGTATTCAATTATTGGTGTGCCGTTCGGCAACCCCCGCAATCCTAACAGGGTGGCCCGGGAGGGCCTAGTAATCGGCCTTCTGGCGCGTTGCGGACCGGCTGAGCCATAACACTCCCCCGAGCAGAAACGACACACCAGCCAGCGTGATGCCCCAAATGATTCCGGGCACGGCCCGCGGGTCAAGGCCGGTACTGTCGCGTACCTCACCGTCTTGGTAGACCGTGACGGGAACAGACTCGCCCGGCTCGTAAACCTTGTGCTGCTCCGGCTCGAAGGCGATGCGCTCCGACACCCCGTAGTTGTTGTCCGCATTCTCGTCCTCGGCAAACCGCCCCTCGCAGGAGACGAACGGAAATCGGTTCGAGGTGTCGATCTCGAGGTTGACGGTGCAGTTTGCGATCGTCACGGCACCGTCGCTGTGCGGGGTCGCGTTGCGCTGAGCTGAGGCACCGATCGCGGCCCCAAACCCGATGACGGTGCCGATGAGCGACACCGCGAGCAGAACGCCTACCGTGCCGACCCTGGCGCGCCGTGCGAGCGGAGGTTCGGCATCCCACCCGTTGGGTTGTACTGGCAGCCCGGTGAGGGTTGCGGAGCCGAAGTCAGCTGCCGACGCGCGGTCAGTGCCGGGCGCGGGAGCTTCGGGCGCATTCGGATCAGCTCTGCCACGAGCGAACCAGCGGGCCACGTAGGCCCACAGGATGAAAACGCCGACAAAGGCGAAGGAGCCGCCCGCGATATAGAGCGCCTCGTAGACCATCGGAGTCTCGCCCTGTCGAACCAGCGTGTCGTTCTCGTACAGAGTGAGGTCGACGGTGTCGCCGGGCTCGAGGATTTTGCCCTCGGCGCTGAACAGGTGCGGTATACGCGTGATTGGGTCAGATCCGTCAGCGGGGACGAACTCTCCGCTGCACGCATAGCTTGCCTCGTCCTCGCCGTCGCTCAGGCGTGTGCAGTCGGCGACAGTGAACTCGCCGTCCTGGGTGTCCATCGGACCGTAGTAGAACAGCGATAGCAGAAGGGGCACCAGGAGGGTGAGAAACCCGGCGAGGGGGATGCTGAGCAAAACGTAGTCAACGGACCCGAGCCGTCGCCCGCGAGAGATGGCGCGGCGGTGGTGAGGTTCAGTCATCGTGCATCGAGCTTAGGGGGTGCGAGTCAGTGACTGACAACTGCACCCGTCCCGGCGAGGCGACGGGTGCAGTTGATGTGCTACTGCGCGCCGTACCCGCCGACCGGGCTGAACCCAGCGGGAAGGGCGAACGGGTCAATGACGCGGCTCGACCGCTCCGAGTCCCGCACCAGAGCCGCGAGTTCTCCGGCGGCACGGGACATCCGGTCGGGAAGCGCTCCTGTTCCGCCATCCGCTCCGGTCCCCCAATCGCTCGACGCGGCGTACACCGATGTCGGGACGACGACGGAGTGAAGGTAGGTGAACAGGGGGCGCATTGCGTAGTCCAGAGCGAGCGAGTGCCGCTCAGTGCCGCCCGTGGCCCCGATTAGAACCGGAAGGTCGGTAAGGGCACTGGGGTCCACCACGTCGAAAAACGATTTGAACAGTCCGCTGTAGCTGGCGGTGAAGATTGGCGTCACGGCGATGAGGCCGTCCGCCGCGGTAAGGGATTCAACCGCTGCAGACAATTTTGGACTCGGGAACCCCGTGATGAGGTTGTTGATGATGTCGTGCCCCAGATCCCTCAATTCGACGACCTCGACGGAGGTCTCCACACCGAAGCCGCTCAGCCGTTCAACCGTTGCTGTCGTCAGACGGTCGGCAAGGAGTCGGGTCGACGACGGCTGGCTAAGGCCGGCTGAGACCACGACAAGACTGCGCGCACTCACTGGTTCGCGGCAGCGGAGTCGACGGAAACATTAGCGGAGATTCCACCGAGCGCGAACGGCTTCTCAGCTTCGGCCACCCGGGTCTTCGCAACGAGCGACGCGTGGGTAGGGCCGTCGGGCACGTTCGCCGGACGGTTCTTCGCGAATTCCTTGCGCAGCACCGGCACCACTTCCTCGCCCAAAATGTCGAGCTGTTCCAGAACGGTCTTGAGCGGGAGGCCGGCGTGGTCCATCAGGAACAACTGGCGCTGGTAGTCGCCGAACGACTCACGCATTCCTGCGTAGCGGTCGATGACCTGCTGCGGGCTACCGACGGTCAGCGGGGTCTGCTCGGTGAAGTCTTCCATCGACGGCCCGTGTCCGTAGACGGGTGCGTTGTCGAAATACGGCCGGAACTGGGTGACGGCGTCCTGCGAGTTCTTAGCCATAAAGGCCTGGCCGCCGAGCCCGACGATCGCCTGCTCCGCGGTGCCGTGGCCATAGTGCTCGAACCGCTGGCGGTAGTAGCCGATGAGCTTCATGTAGTGCTCTTTCGGCCAGAAGATGTTGTTGGCGAAGAACCCGTCTCCGTAGTACGCGGCCTGCTCGGCGATCTCGGGAGAGCGGATGCTGCCGTGCCAGACAAAGGGTGCGACGCCGTCGAGCGGGCGGGGCGTGGACTGGAAGCCCTGCAGCGGGGTACGGAACTTGCCCTGCCAGTTGACGAACTCCTCGCGCCAGAGGCGGTGCAGGAGCGCGTAGTTCTCGATGGCCAGAGGAATGCCCTCGCGGATGTCCTTGCCGAACCACGGGTAGACCGGGCCGGTGTTGCCGCGCCCCATCATGAGGTCGACGCGGCCATCGGCAACGTGCTGCAGCATCGCGTAGTCCTCGGCGATTTTCACCGGGTCGTTTGTTGTGATGAGCGTTGTGGCCGTGGAGAGGATGATCCGCTCGGTCTTGGCTGCCAGGTATCCGAGCATCGTGGTGGGCGACGAAGGAACAAAAGGCGGGTTGTGATGTTCGCCGAGCGCGAAGACGTCGAGACCGACTTCCTCTGCCTTTTGACCAATGGTCAGGATGGCCTTGATGCGGTCGAATTCACTCGGCGTCGAGTTCGTGGTGGGATCCGGCGTGACGTCGCCCACCGTGAATATTCCGAACTGCATGGTGTCCTCATTTCTATGCGTCTGCATGAACATCAGGGCTAACGACGCTTCCGGTCGATCTATTCCCGCAGGACCTCCGGGCGATCGGAGTCAGGTCGCAGGAGTGCTCGTCAGGCCCTGTCGCGGCTCGACAGCAGCATCCGCAACCCCACATATACGATCGCGGCGACCACGAGGACCACCACAACCTTCACCAGGAAGAACACCGCGCTGAGAACGAAGTTCACGAGGAACCACGCGATCAGGATCGCAGCGACAACTATCAAGACCGTGACAATGGAGGATGTTGCGGGCGCACTCATACGCTCATTGTCGCATCGAGACAGCGCGGTGTTCTGCGGCGACTAGGAGTAGTCCGCTCCGGGAATCCCGGCGGGGCGGTACTCGAAGCTGTCGCTATCGGGGTCCAGCTCCCATACCTGGTCGTCGACACCATCCGTGCCTCCCTCCGTGGAGGCGCGGACGATGCTCTTTTGCGGCAGCCCACTGATCAGGGGCAACTCGATCGTCTCGGTGGAGTCGGCGCCGACCAGCTTCGCCGAGTAGGTCTCTGTTGGGGCAGATTCGTTTGAATTGTTCTCACTCATCTTTCGACCCTACGTCGTGATCTGACTTAATGTGCAAGCCCTTGAGTGGGGGCGGTGGCTCGCGTTGGCTGACGGTACCCATTTTTTGAACAAAGGAGTTCCCATGTCATCCGTCGCCCGCGTCACCACAATCACCGCACGTTCGGAAACGAGTTTCGACGACGCGGTCAGAGTCGGTATCGATCGCGCACACCAGACCATCCGTGGCATTGAGGGCGCGTGGGTGAAGGACCAGACCGTGATGGTCGACGGTGGAACCATCACGTCGTGGCAGGTCGTGCTCGAAGTGACATTCGTGCTCGAGTAGGGGCTCGAGTGGGGGCTCAGTAGCGTTAGCGCGTCGCTCCCATCAGGAGGTTCACCCGCAGCCCATTCTTCGTACTGACGACGGTTGCGGGAATGCGGGTGGACCTGCCTGCCTTCTCCAGGCGCACCAGAGCTTCCAGCACAACGGGCTCGAGTCCGCGCGGCACAAATCCGACGACGGGCGTCATCCGGCTGTCCACGAAAAAGCGCACGGGCATCGGGGCGTCGGTGCGCTCCTCCTCCGGCGTGCGACCGGCGACAAACGCCTGCACGGTGTCGTTGCTGACCAAGCCCGCGAGCACCTCACTGTGCGGTTGACTGCCAGCGAGCTGGATCACGGCACCCTTCTTCAGGGGAATCAGGTCGTAGCCGTAGTCCTTCAGCTGCCCGCTTCCCGAATCGGTCTTGGGGTAGTCGCTTGACGCCGGCTGCCTGGCGAAAATATTTCTCACTGCGTGATCCTTCGGTACGGTTGATGACCAGACTAATGAAGGAGCACCATGACCACTCCCCCCACCGGCGGTTCAACCCTGCTCCCCGGCCTGCCCACGGGAATGCTCAGAATCCACCGTGGCGAGATGATCGCGGTGGCGATCATCGGGCTCATCCTGGGACTCATCGCCGTCTTCTTCCCCGGAGCGACCGCCGTTACTATCGCGATCGTCTTCGGCAGCTACCTGATTGCGTCCGGAATCTTTCGTATTACCGCCGCGTTCGTCGCGGATCACGTGAGCAACGGCATGCGCTGGTTCACCGCGATCATGGGACTCCTGATCATCGTGGCCGGAGTGCTGTGCCTCTCGAACCCGTTCGGCACCCTGATCGTGCTCGCGTACGTGATCGGAATCGGCTGGATTGCGGAGGGCGTGATCGACATCATGTCTGGCGTTCGCCGCACCGGCCCGCGCCGGGTACTCGGTGTCATCAGCGGAATCGTCGCCATCATCGCCGGCGTGATCACCTTCGTGCTGCCCGCGTTTGGCATCGCAACGTTCGTTCTGGTCGGCGGAATCCTGCTGATTGCCGTCAGTGTCACGACCCTGCTCACCCTGCCTCGTGCGACGAAGGTCAGTCGCTGACCCACGGCCCTCTGCGACTCACGGCCCTCTGTGCGCGAAGCCCCGGCTCGCGACGCCGGGTTAACGAAACAAGCCGCCATCCCGAGGGACGGCGGCTTGTTCGCACTAGTGAAACTAGTTTGAAACTAGCTGCGAACTAGCGACGCAGTCCGAGACGCCCGATGAGGGTACGGTAACGGCTGATGTCGACGTTCTGCAGGTAGCCAAGAAGACGGCGACGCTGTCCAACCAGCAGAAGCAGGCCACGACGCGAGTGGTGGTCGTGCTTGTGCTCTTTGAGGTGCTCGGTGAGATCCTTGATGCGCTGAGTCATCATCGCAATCTGGACCTCAGGAGATCCGGTGTCACCTGGGTGGGTAGCGTATTCGTCGATGATCGCCTTCTTGACGGTAGCTTCGAGTGCCATAGATGGGATCCCCTTTCTTCTCATTGCGCGGCGCCCGGTCCGAGTGGACGAGCTCTCTTTATCCGCGGCCGTTGGACGGCAACCTTGAAATCCTAGCAGAAACTAAAAAGGGGTGGCACCGCATCCGCCTTGACGTCGTGTCACACACCCGTGCACGACCGGATACGGCGCCACCCGTGAATGCCCCACCAGCCGCAACAGCCCGGCGAGCATCCCTCCACTCCCGCGCGACCGCTCGCTAGAGACAATGCGGCGCCGAAGTGTGGCTTGTGTGAAGTTATTCTCCGAAGTTACCGGCACCAGAACGTGGCACACAGGGCCTTTAGGCCCCAAAGACACAGCCCCTCACCCCGGACGAGGGGAATGAGGGGCTGTGCGGGGACGGGCCGTGCGAACAGAGCCGTGCAGGCTGTGCAGGGTGAGGCTGGGCGGGGGCGGTGAAGCGGATGCCCCGTGCCGGCGGTTACGCCGCCGGGCCCTCAGTCAGCGTGACCGTGGTCTGCTGCGCGGCGCCCGAAGCGTCGGTGTAGCTGACGATGACGGAGTCGCCCGCGTCGTGGCCGGCGATCAGGTCGCTCAGAGCGTCCGCGGTGGAGACGGCGGTTCCATCGACAGCGGTGATGACATCCCCCGCGGCGAGCCCGGCGGTCTCGGCCGGCGTGCCGGTGATGACGCCACCAACGGCCACCCCGGCTGACTGCTGCGTTGTCGCCAACTGCACTCCGAGGAACGCGGGCAGGCCGATCTGGACGGTGGCGGTTTCTTCACCGGACTCGATCTGGCTCACGATGTCCAGAGCGGTCTCGATGGGAATGGCGTACCCGGTGATGTTTGTCGAGCCGGATGATGCGGCGGTCACAATGCCGACAACCTCACCATCCGCGTCGACCAGGGGTCCACCCGAATCTCCGGAGACAACGTCGGCGTCGATCTCGATCAGGCCACTCAACGATTCTTCTGCGCCGGTGTACTCGTTACCCACGGTGATCGACTCGTTCAGCGCGGTGATGGTACCCGCAGCGGCAACAAGGTCACCGGTGCCCTCGGCATTGCCGACGGAGGTCGCGTCATCGCCGATGCTGAGCTCTGAATCATCCGTCGATACAACGTCGAGTCCCGAGGCGTCGTCGAGTTGCAGCAGGGCGATGTCGTTGGTGGAGTCGGTGCCCACCACGGTCGCGGTGTAGGTCTCGCCGGTGGACTCGACCGTCACCGCGATGGAGGTCGCTCCCTCAATGACGTGGTTGTTGGTCAGGATCTGGCCGTTGGATGTCAGGATGACGCCGGTACCGGCTGCTCGCGTTGCCTCGTCGTAGTACAGGGTGGACACGATGGTGACAACACCCTCGGTCTGCTCCGCAGTCGCGGCGGTGGCATCGGTCGAGGAGTCGGTTCCGGTTGTTCCCTGGCCGAGGGACGGATTGCGTCCGCTGCCGCCGAACGGCATGGTCGGGAGGTACTCGCCGGTGTCCGGTGTGGTGTCGGGGGTCGTGGTGTTGGGCGTCGTGGTGTCTGGCGTCGTGGTGTCTGGCGACGTGGTGTCCGGGGTTGTGATTGCGCTCGACGTCGAGGCGTTGGAGGCAGTGATCGCTGTCCCGAGGGCATAGCCACCACCACCGAGCCCGATCGCAATGGCGGCTGCGCCACCGACCAGAAGCCCTACGGAGTGTCTGCGGAACGCAGAGGGCTTTGCGTTCGTTGGCGCCGCCGGGGGCACGCCAGCGCCAGCCTGAGGGGCAGCGTAGGGGCTGGAGTTATAGAAGACCTTTTGCGTGGTCATCGCGTCTGGGGCGGGAGGCGCTGGCGTGACGCCAACAACCGGGGCCGGCTGCGGCGTGGATGCGGCGCCGACGACGTCGGTCTGTGCGGCGGCAGGTGTCTCAGCGCCAGTGAGCGACGCGCGAACGACAGCGGCGTGGGCCGCGGCCGCCTCAGCTGCGGCTGTCTGGGCGGAAGCCGCATTCACTGCTGCGGCGCGTGCCGCGTCGGCCTGCGCAAGGGCCGCCCGGGCGGACACGGCTCGAGCCATCGCGGCCTCTGCGGCCCGAACCGCATTGGCGGCCTCGGCGTCGGCGACTGCCGCGATCCTCGCGGCATCAGACGCTGCAGCGGAGGAGTCTGCCGGAGTAGCGTCGGGTTCGGTTGGGGTGTTGTTCTGGTCCATGGGATTCTCCTGCGGGTGTCGGGCTTGCTACTCCTTCAAGAACACACCCGCTTCCTATGAACGGACTAAGGACGACCCGGGAGTTGCCTCGACCCCAGTTATGCGCTTCGGCGACTCCCGTTATGCGCTTCTGCGACCCCCGTTCGGCCAGGTCTAACTGTCGAACCCGACGCGGATGTGCGTGGCAGCACGTCACATAACGTCACCGAGTGTCCAGACAACTCGACCAAGACCGACCGTGGTGGCACGATGACACAGAAGCGGCCACGCGAAGCCTCGCGCCTGTCACGGCACCGCTGAAATTCTGTCGAACGACGCCTGAGCACTGACGCCTGATTACCGACGCCAGAACACCATGACGAAACGAGGCCCCAATGAAAGACAGCAGTGACCGGATCCAGACCACTCATGCTGGCAGCCTTCCCCGCACTCCGGAACTGATCGCAGCCAATGAGGCGCGCACCTTCGCAGAAGACGGTTTCACCCTGTTGCGAACGCCCGAGTTCGAAAGACTGCTCGCCGACGCGGTCAACGATCTGGTGGCGCGCCAGGCCGCGATCGGAATCAGCGTGCCCGGTGATGGCGAGTACGGCAAGGCGATGTCCAGTGCCGTCGACTACGGCGCGTGGTGGTCATACTCGTTCCAGCGCGTCGCCGGACTCTCGCTCACGGGCGAAGACATCTTCTCGTCGCCCGTTGTGCGCAGCGAACCTGGCCACGTGCGCCTGACGAGTTTTCCCGACCGCCGGGACTGGGTGAAATTCCACGACGCGTACACCGACCCGACGAGCGGCATCTCCACCGGCAAAGTCGCCACGGCATTTCCGTCCACGACCGGTCCGCTCCGTTACGTCGGCCAGGAGGCCATCGCCAGCGACATCGCCAACCTGAAGACCGCTTTGGCGGCCGCTGGACGCACCGAAGGCTTCATCACCGCCCTGTCCCCCGGCAGTGGATCGCGGATCTCCAACAAGTACTACGCAACCGAGGAAGAGCACATCTGGGCGTGGGCGGATGTCTTGCGCGAGGAGTACCGGGCGATCATCGACGCCGGCCTGGTGTTGCAAATCGACGACCCCTCGATCGCGGAGAACTGGGACCAGATCTCCCCCGAACCCTCCGTCGACGACTACCGGGCCTTTACCCGCATTCGGGTGGAGGCGCTGAACTACGCGTTGCGGGACCTGCCAGAAGACCAGATCCGCTTCCACCTGTGTTGGGGCAGCTGGCACGGACCGCACACCACCGACATCGAACTCAAGAACATCGTCGATCTGATGCTGGAAATCAACGCCGGCGCCTATTCCTTTGAGGCGGCAAACGCACGCCACGAGCACGAGTGGCGGGTCTGGGAAGACACCGCGCTGCCCGAGGGCAAGCTCATCCTGCCCGGCATTGTGGGGCATGCGACGAACGTGGTCGAGCATCCGGAACTGGTCGCCGAGCGCATTGAGCGATTCGCCTCGGTTGTCGGGCGCGAAAACGTCATCGCCTCGACCGACTGTGGTCTCGGGGGCCGCATCCACCCCCAGATCGCCGTAGCAAAACTTGACTCGCTCGCGAGGGGCGCGGAAATCGCGAGCGCACGGCTCTGGCGCTAACCCTCAGCCGCGGAGGCGGTGGACCTACCGGAAACCCGCAGCATGCGGTCATACTATGGGCGTGTGACCCGACCTGAGCCCTCCTCGCAGCGCCCGCACGAGCCCGCTTACTCCGCAGCGATCTTCGCCGGACTCGGGCTGTTCCGCTTCTGGCGGCTACGGCGTCGAGTGACCGGCCTTGGCAACATTCCAGCGACCGGGGGCGCCGTTCTCGCAATGACCCACTTCGGATACCTCGAGTTCGCCCTGGTGGAGTGGGTCACCTGGCGGCACAATCGGCGGCGAATTCGCTTTATGGCCAAGCAGAGCGTGTTCAAGAAGCCGGTAGTCGGCGCAATGCTTCGTGGCATGAAACACATCCCCGTGGACATGAAAGCGGGTGCGGACGCGTACGCCGCGGCCGTCGCGGCGCTCAAGCGCGGTGAATTGATCGGGGTTTTTCCCGAAGCGGGCGTGAGCTCATCGTTTGTAGTGCGTGATCTCAAGTCGGGCGCGGCACGCCTCGCCGCCGAAGCGGGCGTGCCGATCATCCCCGTCGCGGTGTGGGGCGGGCAGCGACTCCTGACGAAGAACCACAAAGTCGGCTTCCGCGAGCGGTTCGGGGTGCGGGTGAATTTTCTGGTGGGGAAACCGATCGTTGTCTCCCCCGGCGATGACATTGCGGCCGCGACATCCGCCCTGCGTACGACCCTGCAGGAACAGGTCGACGAACTCCAGACAAGCTACCCCACGGACGGTACGGGCCAGTGGTGGCAGCCACGCCACCTCGGCGGGACCGCCCCCACCGAGGCGGAGGCAGCGCTGGCCGATGCCGAGCGGGACAAGCGCCGGGCGGCGTCACAGGGACGACGCTCGTGACTACCTTCGTAAGGCTGAACCCGCCGACATGACCGACTCCGTTGTTCTCGACGTTCTCCTCGGGCTGCTGCTGATTGGCTACCTCGTCTACGGATTTCGCCACGGCCTGCTCCACAGCGTGGGTTCGATTCTCGGCGTCGCCGCCGGTGCCATCGGGGCGGTGCTGCTGATCCCCCTGCTCGGATCATGGATCCCCGAGCCGGGATGGCGAATCGCGGCGACGCTCGCGGTGCTGCTGGTGCTGCTCGTGGGCGGGCAGGTGCTCGGGGCCAGCGTGGCGGCGATGATTCGACGGCGGATGAAGAACTCCGGGCTTCGCGCGATCGACCGGGTTCTCGGAGCCGTCGTGAGCGTGCTCGCAACCGCGCTCGTGTTGTCCATGGTGTCGGTGAGTATCGCGGCGCTGGGCGTTCCCCTCTTGTCGACCTCGATCGGTTCGTCCGTTGTTCTGCAGCGCATCGACGCCCTTACCCCGGCGCCGGTGAAGACACAGCTGGCCCAATTGCGGGCGACCGTGACCAACGATGGGCTGCCGCGAATCGTGGAAGCACTCGGCGGCCCGGTGGCGGCCCCCGACCTGCCTACCGCAGCCCCGGCATCCGCTGCGCTCGACCGGGCGGCGCAGTCGGTCGTTCGGATCACGGGCAACGCATACGCCTGCGGTCAGAGCCAGTCCGGAAGCGGATTCGTCGTGGCGGAGGATCGGGTCGTCACCAACGCGCACGTTGTTGCGGGCGTGTCCGAGCCCGTCGTGGAAGTACCGGGCAAGGGTGCTCAGGCGGCCACCATCGTCTACTTCGACCCGACGGACGATCTCGCTGTTCTCGCGGTGGACGGCTTGACCGCCGCGCCGCTGCGACTCACCACTACGCTGGCCGTCGGAAGCGCCGGGGTCACCGATGGCTACCCGTTTGGCGGACCGTTTGTGTCTCTTCCCGCCCAGGTCATTTCGGTGGCGACCACTGACGTCAACAACATTTACAACACCGACCAGAGCCCGCGAAGCATCTACACCCTCGCAGCGGACGTGCAGCAGGGCGATTCCGGCGGGCCGCTGCTGAGCGAGGCGGGAGAGGTGGCTGGAGTGGTGTTCGCAAAGTCGGCGACGACGTCCAACGTGGGCTACGCGGTAACGATGGAAGAGTTGCTGCCCGTAGCCCAGAGCGCTGAGGGTCTCGTAGCAACGGTGTCGTCCGGCGACTGCATCGACGGATAGCCGGGTGAGGTCCGAGCTGTCAGGAGTTGCGGGTTGCCGGAGTTGCCGGAGTTACGCGTTGCCGGAGTTGCCGGACCCGGGCGGCCGGCTCAGGGCCTAGTGTCGATAGCACGGACGGAGCGTCCGATGAAAACCGGGGAGCATCGTGAACCGCGACGACACCAAGTCCGAAGACACCAACTTCGACGAGATGAGCGACGAAGACAAGCGTCACGACCAGCTGACCACAGCGCCCAAGTCGGAAGAATCGGACGCCGCGCCGCGCGTCGATATCACGGAGCGCGCTGACGGACCTACCCGTATCGACGTGCGCGACGACGCCGTCGTGCGCCCGGGCAAAACCACCGGGAGAGACGAAAAGGCCTGACAGCTCTCCGCCCCGTTCGCGGCGCTACTCGCTGTCCTGGTCCATCCACCACTCGGTGAACTCGGTGGCGCGCCCGTCCGGGGCGAAACGAACCACCCAGAGGTTGCTGTAGGTCGTGCCACGATCGACGTAATCCGTGACCCCTTCGGCGATTCCCAGCTCTGCCGTGGACACCACCGATTTCCACTCGAACTCAGCCTCGCCCGGTTCATCGCGTGCTTCCAGCCAGCCCGACACGATCTCGCCGTGGCCGCGCCACGGCTCACCGTACGGCTCGGTACGGTACTCGGCGTCTTCGGTGAACAATGCGCGAATATCGTCAGGATCATTCGATTCCCAGGCACGCCGATAGCCGTCGATCCAAGTGCTGAGTGTGTCCGTCATCCCTCTGTTCTACCGTGCCAACCGCGATCGCACACCCCGTGGACACGGTGTCGCGGGGCGTCCATGCGGCCTCGCGCGGTGTGTGCGCGACGCCGTGCGTCGGTGGCCCGTGTGAGGATCGAAGTATGAGTTGCATGATTATTCCGCCGTACCTCTTGCAGAGACTCGCGGGGCTTGAAGCGCCCGAATTGGCGCGAGTTGCTGCTGCCGCTCGCGCTTCGCTAGCCCGCGACCAGCCGTTCCGGGGAGTCCGCTCTCCGGAGGCAGCGCCCCACGGCGAGCGGCGGCAGCTGAACGCCGTCACTCCACCGGAGTTCGCCGACCCCCAGCGCACAATCTTCGACACCCGGGGAACAGAGGTGCTTCCCGGCGAGGTTGTGCGTCGCGAGGGCGATCCCGCAGGAGCGGATCCCGCGGTGAACGAGGCGTACGACGGGCTCGGCCACACCCATGCGTTCCTCCGCGACGTACTGCAACGCGCTTCCATCGACGGGAACAACCTTCCGCTTGACGCGTCCGTCCACTTCGGCGACGCGTATGACAACGCTTTCTGGGACGGCGAACGCATGGTGTTCGGTGACGGCGACGGCGTGGTATTCACCCGGATGACGGCGTCGCTGAGCGTCATCGGTCACGAGCTCGCCCACGGTGTGACCCAGTACACGGCGAACCTCCGGTACGAGGGTCAGTCTGGTGCTCTCAACGAGTCATTCTCTGACGTGATCGGCGCGCTCGTCGAGCAACACACCCTCGGTCACGACGTCGAGGAGGCCACCTGGCTGATCGGACTGGGATTGTTCACCGATGCGGTCGAGGGGGACGCTCTTCGCTCGATGCGCGCACCGGGCACCGCGTATGACGATGACGTGCTTGGGCGCGACCCACAACCGGCTCATATGCGTGACTACGTTGACACCCGCGAAGACAACGGTGGCGTGCATCTGAACTCCGGGATCCCCAATCACGCGTTCTATCTGGTAGCCAACGAGCTCGGGGGCTTCGCCTGGGAGCGCGCTGGTCGCATCTGGTACGACGCACTGACCGAAGAGACCCTGCCCGAGACGACCAACTTCACGGCGTTCGCTGAAGCGACCACGCGAGCCGCGGCCGCGCGATTCGGGGAGGCATCCGTGGAGCGTGACGCGGTCATCGCTGGCTGGCGGGGTGTTGGAATCACCGCCGACGGTTAAACTGGCGCGATGAAGGTGTACGTGACCCGCAGCGGTGGCATCGCCGGGCTCAGACGAACCTGGGCTGTGGCGACCGACGAGCAGCCGGACCGGGAATGGTGGGAAGAGCTGCTTGGCCGCCTTCCCTGGGACGAGCGGTCCTCGTGCCCCCCGCAGCCAGATCGCTACGTCTACGAGATCCGCTACTCCCGTCGGCGGGTCACTATCCCCGAGCAGCTGGTCACCGGACCGTGGCTTGAGCTGGTGGAACGAGTGAAGCAGGTTGAAACGACGCGCTAACTGGTGCGCACCCGGCGCTGCTGCTGGGTTCTCCGGATCGCTCTGGCCTTGCTGGCGGTCAGCACCAATCCCGCGACCACGCCGATGAAGGCGCCAGCCGAGTTGGCAAGCAGGTCGCGAGGATCGGAGACCCGGCCCGGCAGAAAGAGTTGCGCGAATTCGATGCTCACGGTCAGGCCAACGCCGAACAGCACCGAGAGCCACCAGAGTCGGCGGCCAAACAACAACAGAAAGAAAAGTCCGATCGGCAGGAACATCGCAACGTTCGCCCCGAACTCCAGGCGCGAATAGTTGATCCAGTCGGTCGCCTCGTAGCGCTGGAGCACCCGAAGCAGGCGCCAGATCAGCCCGTCGGAATCGCCCTCGAACGGCTGCGGACCCAGCGTGATCCAGCCGACCAACCCGAGATACGCCAGCGTCACGAAGCTGAGGAAGGGGTGGCGAAGGAACATTGCTCCATCCTGCACCAGCGCACCCGTGTTTTTGCCGGGTAACGAGTTTGACTCGGCTGTGTGGGCCGCCGGCCCGCGCGATCTCGATGAAGAAATTAAACAGACTGTATCGAAAGATTTCTCTTGCTTTTTTACATCGTCAGTACGAAGCTGTTGTCACAACAAAACTCACCGCCCGGTCGACTCGCAGGCATTGCCGCAGCACCGGGCGATGAGTTTTTAAACGGTCAGATGATCGGTTCGGTGCCGACGAGGTGCAACCGCTGGGTCGGGCGGGTCATGGCCACGTAGAGCGCACCGACACCACGTGCCGAGCCGACCACGATCTCGTTCGGTTCCACGATGACGACCGAGTCGAATTCCAGACCCTTTGTTTCCTGGGGCGTGAGAACAGCAATGGGCCGGCTCAGACCGACCGCCGACTCTCCCACGGACTCGTGGTGTTGGCGTTCGAGCGCGAGGTACACCGTGTGACGAAGCCTCGCCGGAACGATCACCGCCAGCGTGCCGCGGGAGTCGATCTCCCGATCTTCGTCCACCACATCGACCACGGCCGACACGAGTTCGTCAGCCTCGACCTCGAGCCAGTCGACCGGCCACTCGCTCTCCCGGACCGCGGTGGACTGGGTGATCGGCAGGTTGTGGGCAAGAGCCATTCTTTCGGCGGCGGCGGTGATCTGCGCCGGGGTACGGTAGTTCACCGTCAGCTCCTCCAACCGGAAATCATCCGTCAGGGCCTTGAGGGCTTGCGCCCAGTTGGGTGCAGCGGCTGCGGAGCTGGCCTGCGCGACATCCCCGACAATCGTGAACGAACGCAACGGACCACGACGGCGCAGCACCCGCCACTGCATGGGCGAGAGTTCCTGGGCTTCGTCGACGACGATGTGGCCGTAGGTCCAGCTTCGGTCCGCGGCGGCGCGATCGGCGGTGGAGCCGCGAACTGCGGTCTCACCGAATCCCGCCGCGAGGTCATCCGCGTTCACGAGGCCTTCGACGCCCATGTTTCGGATGGCTGCTTCGGCATTTTCGACGTCGCGCTTGCGCTGCTGCTTGCGCTCCCGTTTTTCTGCGTCATTCTTCGCGTCGAACTCACCGAGGAGCTCCGCAGCCTCGTCGAGCAGGGGTACATCGGAGATGCTGAACGGGACGTCACGGTCGCGGCGCAGCAGCGCGCGCCGCTCTGGTGTCCAGCGCGGGGTGAGGCTCGCGAGCCAATTCGGTCGCGCGAAAAGGTCCTGGATGAACTTCTCCGGGGTCAGCGGGAGCCAGGCCGTGTTCAGGGCGACCCGCACGTCGTGCGAGGAGCGCAGGTCTTCCCGCAACCAGGAAAGGTCGGCCTCGTCGATCGTGCTGCCGTGACTACGCAGCTGCTCTGCCAGCTTTTTCGTGAGGGCATTCAGCACGGTCTTCTGAAACTGTTGGCGGGCGACATTGTGCGGCTTGCGACTCTGTTGCGCGGTTGCCATCGCGCTGGCGACGAGCTGCGGCTGCAACACGAGCTTCTCGCCGTTGACGTCGAGCGTTTGCGGCCCGGCCGGGACCTGCTGACGCGAACGCACGCCGCGCGAGATGAGGCTCGCCATCTCGTCGGAGCCCTTGAGTGCGGCGACGTCGGGGGAATCCTCCACCGTGGTGTCGAGCCCGGGGTAGAGCTGGCCGACGCTCGCCAGTACAACGCCGGTTTCGCCGAGAGACGGCAGTACGGCCTCGATGTACTGCAGAAACGACGGGGACGGACCGACAATGAGCACACCGGTGGAGCGCAAGCGTTCGCGGTGGGAGTAGAGCAAAAACGCGGCGCGATGCAGCGCGACGGCAGTTTTTCCGGTACCGGGGCCACCCTGCACGACCAGCACGCCCGCGAGGTCGGACCGGATGATGCGGTCCTGTTCCGCCTGGATAGTCGCGACGATGTCGCTCATGCGTCCGGTGCGTGTCTCCCGGAGCGCGGCTAAGAGGGCGCCCTCACCCTGCAACTCCGAGACATCCCCCTGTAAAAGGTCCTGGTCGAAAATCTCGTCCTCGATACGCGTGATCTGCCGGCCCTTGCTGGTGAGGTGTCGGCGCGCTCTGGCACCCAGCGGTGTTGCCGCCGTCGCCTGGTAGAACGCGCTCGCCTGTGGCACCCGCCAGTCAAGGAGGATGGGTTGCTGGTCGGTGTCACGCAGCCCAATCCGGCCGATGTAGCGATTCACTCCCCCGGTGAGTTCCAGCCGGCCGAACGCGAGACGCTCGTCGACCTCGTTCAGTTGAGCGATTCGATCGGTGTAGATGCGCGCAAAGGAATCGCGCTCTGATCGGTTCTGATGGGTGCCCCCGGCGTTGGACCGGCGCACCGCATCGAGTTGCTCCTGCGTCTCGACCCGGAGCGCGTCGAGCCGCGCGTACAGGGTTGAAACGTATTCGCGCTCACGCGCAAGTTCGGGTGATACCACTTTGACGACCCCTCAAATTCCAGCCATCCAGTTTATCCACAGCGGCGCGCGCATGCTGGACGATCGCTCACAGTGTGCGGACTCTCACTCACCGCGCAACGCCCGACGCGACGCCACAACCACTTCAAGCTGTGCGGCTTCCTCTTCCTGGGCACGCACTACCCGGTGGCCCGAAACCATGGATTGCCGAGAGAAAGCAAGGCGGGTGGCGGCGCGGATGTATCGCTTCATCGCCCGGTCAACGCCGTGCTGTCGCGCCCAGCGCATTGCCGTGCGGCGGCCCTGACCGGTCGCAAGAGCGCCGACCTCGTCGGGGTTGAACCAGCCGGCGAGCGCGTAGGCGGTGAGGTGTCTCTGGGTGACCCGGGACTCCTGACGGCGAAGGTAGATGACGATCGCAATGGCGAGGAGAAAGAGCGGCAACTGGATGACCAGGTAATAGCCGTAGAAGTCGCGGACGATGAACAGCGAACCGTTCCAGAGCGCGTGCAGGGCCACCGCGGGAATCAGCCCGATCAGGAAGAATCCCGCCCCGCCACCGCCTCCGGTGCGGCTGGCAGCCAGTCCGAGGAAGATGCCGATGCAGGCGGTGAACATGACGTGGGCGAACGGCGACATGAGCCCGCGGATGAGGAAGATCTGGAACACCCCAGCAACACTGCCGCCGGACTCGATGATTGCCTGGCCGAAGTACAGGATGTTCTCCGAGAAGGCGAACCCCGCCGCGACGGTCGCCGCATAAACAAGCCCATCCACCGGGCCATCGAAGTGTTTGCGCGCGAACAAGAAGAGCATCAGAACACCAAGGCCCTTGCCCACTTCCTCCACGATCGGCGCCTGGATCACCGCGCCGAAGAACTCGTAACCCGGCCCGGGTCCGCCGAGGCTGTTCACCACATTGTCGACCTGAGCACCGACCAGCAGGGCGATGAGGACGGCAACTCCCGCTCCCCACAGGAAGCAGAACGCGAGAGCACCCCGAGGCTCGGGGTCCCAGCGATCGATCCACCGGATGCCCAGCAGCACGATGGCCAACGGAACGATGGCAAGCACGCCGGCAAAAATAAACGCACTCACGCCAAGGCCTGCAATAAAGTAGACAATCACGAGAAGCACGATTATCGCGAGCACGGCGATCGCGAGCACACCAAGGATGACGAGCCCATACCGGCGCTTCGGGCTCCCCGCCAGCGCGGGTTGGGGAACGACGCCCGCTCGCACCTCGGAGGGTGCCCTCGGCGCGGCAGTTGGTTCGGTGGTTGGTTCGGGCATCGAGTTACTCGGTGTCATGGCACCGAGACTATCTTCACCCGGCATCCCGACCCTGAACCGACTGCCGGTCAGGCCGCCAGCTCGCCCGTTCCGGGAAGCAACACGACGGGACCGGTGACTCGACCGGACTCGACATCGGCGTGCACGCGCGCGGCGTCGGACAGCGGGTGGCGGCTCACTCCCACGGAGTCGAACGCGCCCTCGCGCATCACCCGGAAGACGTCGGACGCCGCGAGCTGGGCGAGGCCATGCCCGTACTTCCATCGCTCGGCCGCCCGGTAGTCCTGCGCGCCAATGACAACGTCGATCGCGGCTGAGTCACCTTCGGCAACCACCGTCGCCCCGAGATGGCGGGCCCAGGCCTCGACCAATCGGTGTGCGCCTGACGGATCGGGCAACACGGCGATGCGGTTGCCGCGGCCGACGCTGTGCAGCTGCTTGAGGATGGTTCGGGCCACCAGGCCCTGGGCCAGGAACGCCGCGGCGTCGTCGAAACCGACGTCCTTCGGGATACCGATGAGGTCCCGTTCGCTCACGACGCGTTGGAACCCCGCACGAGACTCGGGCTCGCGCATGGCTACCCGGTCGCCCGGCGCGAATCCGACGACTTCGGGACCGACCGCGTCCACCGTCGCGACGACGTGGACGCCGAGCGAGCTCAAACCGAGCGCGCCCATCCTCAGGCGCACCTGACCAATCGTCGGGCGTGGCTGGCGCGCGCTGGCACGTCCCGTGGCACGTGGCGCGCGAGCCGACGGGGCTGTTCTGACCTGTTCCATAGCACTGATCTGATTCATCACAGGAGAAAACCGCAGGTGGTGGTTTGGTATTCCCCCAATCATCGGGAGCTGGCTGGGAGAATGCCTAGAACACTTTGCCCGGGTTCAGGATGCCCCGGGGATCGAAAACTGCCTTAACTTGGCGCTGCAATTCGAGCTGATCTGCACCGAGCTCGTCTTCCAACCAACGTTTCTTCAGGATCCCCACACCGTGCTCACCGGTCAGAGTGCCGCCAAGACGGAGGCAGGCGAGGAAGAGTTCGTCGGCCGCTGCCCAGACGACATCGGGTACCTCCGCGCCCTGGAATACGAAGTTCGGGTGCAGGTTTCCGTCGCCAGCATGGGCGACGGTCGGAATGATCAGCCCGAAACGTTCTTCGATCTCCGCAATTGCAGCGAACATGGCGGGCAGCTGGCTTCGCGGAACGGCGACGTCCTCAATCAGCACCGTGCCCTGCGTGGTCATGGCGGGGTGGAAGGAGCGTCGGATGGCAAACAGGCGATCACCGTCGGCCGGATCGGTCGACAACTCCGCGTCACCACCGAGCGACCGGATGATCGACAGTGCAGCGCTGGCCTCGATATCGGCCGCCGGTCCATCGGTCTGCACCAGCAGGTACGACCCGCGGCCTGCCAGATCGAGGCCGAGGTACTGGCCGATCACGGCGAGCGCGGATGCGTCGACCAGCTCCATCGCCGCCGGGCGCAGTCGGGATGCGGTGATCACGGCGGAGGCTCGAGCCGCCTGCTCCATGGTCGAAAAATAGGCGCCGATTGTGGCTACCGGCCCCACGGGAAGTGCCCGCAGCCGGAGCGTCGCTTCGACGATCACGCCGAGCGTGCCCTCGGAGCCAATCATGAGTGCCGTGAGGTCGAGCCCGGTGACCCCCTTCACCGTGCGGTGACCGAGGGTCAGGAGTCGGCCATCAGCCAGGACAACCTTGAGGCCGAGGACGGACTCGCGGGTGACGCCGTATTTGGCACACAACAGCCCGCCAGCATTGGTGGCGATGTTGCCGCCCACGGTGGAGATCGCCTTGCTCGCGGGATCGGGGGCGAACCACAGGCCGCGCGTGGCCAACTCGGCATTGAGGGTGTCGTTGATAATGCCAGGCTCGACGACGGCGAGTTCATCGTCGAGGTTGATCTCGAGGATTCGGTTCATCTCGAGGGTAGACAGCACGATTTCGCCCGCGGAGCCGATGGCTCCCCCGGCGAGTCCGGTGCCAGCGCCCCGGGGGACCACGGGAATTCCGTGCTCGAACGCGAAGCGCATCGTCGCCTGCACGTCCTCGATGCTGCGTGCTGTGACAACGGCCAGCGGCGCAGAGTGGGACACCTGGCCGGAACGGTCGGCGCGCACTGCCTCGAGGGCCTCCGGCGCGGTTGACACCGATTGGCCGAGATCAGAGCGGAGTAGGGACACCAGGGAGTCAACGTCGATCACACCCCCGAGCCTAACGGCGCAGGCGATGTCCCAAACCCGCTAGCGTGACCCCCTCTCCCGTGGCACGCTGGGCAGATGACGACCACTGACCTCGACTTCGCCGAGCAATATCGTGCCCTGTCGTCGCGGGATTCACGGTTCGATGGCCAGTTCATCGCCGGTGTGCATTCCACCGGTATTTATTGCCGCCCCAGCTGCCCGGCGATGACTCCCCGCGAGCACAACGTGCGGTTCTATCGCACGGCCGCGGCCGCCCACGAGGCGGGTCTGCGCGCCTGCAAACGCTGCGCCCCCGACGCTGTGCCGGGTTCACCGGACTGGAACATCCACGACGACCTCGCCTCCCGTGCGATGCGCCTGATCACCGATGGGGTGGTCGAGCGGGAGGGGGTTGGTGGTCTCGCGTCACGTCTGGGCTACACCCCGCGTCACCTTGCCCGCGTTCTGGTGTCCGAACTCGGCGCCGGCCCTCTCGCGCTCGCCCGGGCGCATCGGGCCGGGGCGGCCAGGACCCTCCTCGTCGGAACCGATCTACCCATCGCGCAGGTCGCGTTCGCCGCGGGCTTCTCCAGCATCCGCCAGTTCAACGACACCATCGCCGAGGTGTTCCGGGTTACTCCGACGCAGCTGCGCGCCCGGTCGGTCTCGCGGTCGGCGGTGCCCGCTTCCGCCCCGACAGAGGGCTCCACCACCCTGACCCTGCGGTTGCCCGCGCGGCCGCCGTTCGATGGTGCCGGCCTGATGAGATTCTTCGCCGACCACGCCATCCCCGGCCTCGAGTACGCAGACGACACGGTGTTCGAGCGGCGCGTGCGCATGCCACACGGCCCTGCGCGCATCAGCGTGCGGCTTTCGGAAGAGCCCGGCGTGGTTTGTTCTGCAACGCTCGCCGACATCAGCGACCTGAGCCCCCTGGTCGCGCGGGTGCGAAGGATGTTCGACCTCGACGCGGATTCCGTCGCGATCGATACCGCCCTCGCCACCGATCCCCACCTCGCCCCGCTTGTCACCGCTGTTCCAGGCATCCGACTTCCCGGCTCGCTCGACGCTGAGGAGGCGCTGTTTCGCACGCTCATTGGGCAACAGATCTCGGTCGCCGCTGCCCGCACCACCCTGGGAGCTCTGACCGCGCAGCTCGGATCCGAAGGGCAGTTTCCGACGGCCGCGCAAATCGTCGAGGGCGGTTCGTCGGTGTTACGGGGTCCGGCCTCCCGGGTCGCGACCGTGCTCGCGGTCGCCGAAGAGCTGGCGTCGGGAACGCTGGTACTTGATGTCTCCACCCCGGTTGGAGAATTCAGTGAGCGCCTGCTTCGCATCCCGGGGATAGGCCCCTGGACGGCGGGGTACCTTGCGATGCGGGTGCTGGGCAATCCCGACGTCTTGCTCGGAACGGACCTCGTATTGGCTCGGAGCGCCGCGGCCAGGGGCCTTCCCGCAACGGCGCCGACCCTCCTACGGTACGGCGAGCGTTGGGCGCCCTGGCGGAGCTACGCCGCGATGCACCTGTGGCGGGCGCGCGACTGGGTTCCCGCGACATCCGCCATCGATCTCAGCTAGCGGCGCTTCGCTTCTTCGCCGCGGTCTTCTTCGCGGGTGACTTCTTCGGTGCCGCCTTCTTGTCTGCGCGGCTGCGCTCGACGCTGCGTTTGAGCGCTTCCATCAGATCGACCACCTCAGCGTCGCCGCCGCTTTCGCGCTCAGGCTGCTCGCCGAAGGTGTCTTCCGTGCTCAGCGCATCTCCCTTCTCGAGCTTTGCATCGATGAGCTGCTTGAGCTGCTCCTGGTAATCATCGGTGAAGTCCTCCGGCGAGAAGTCGGATTCGAACGACGAGACCAGCGCCGCACTCATTTCCAGCTCCTGCGCTGAGATACGCACCCTCTCGTCGAGCGCGGGAAAGCTCGCTTCACGTACCTCGTCGTCCCACAGCAGGGTCTGCAGCAGGAGAACGTCGCCGCGCACCCGCAGCGCGGCGAGGCGGGTCTTCTGGCGCAGCGCGAAGTGCACGATGGCGGTGCGGTCGGTCGCTTCCAGGGTGCGTCGCAGCAACACGTAGGCCTTCGACGACTTCGAGTCGGGCTCGAGAAAGTAGCTCCGGTCGAACATGATCGGATCGATCTGCTCGCTCGGCACGAACTCGACGACATCGATCTCGCGGCTGCGTTCCTCGGGCAACGAGCTGAAGTCCTCGTCGGTGAGGACAACGGTGCGTTCGCCGTCGTCGTACGCTTTGTCGATGTTTTCGTAGTCGACGATTTTGCCGCAGATCTCGCAACGTCGCTGGTACCGGATCCGGCCACCGTCTGCGTTGTGTACCTGGTGGAGGCTCACATCGTGGTCTTCCGTCGCGGAATAGACCTTCACCGGCACGTTCACGAGTCCGAAGGTGATCGCGCCCTTCCAAATAGATCGCATACAGATCATCCTCCCCGATGACTTTGCTTCACGTAAGACCCGCGCGCTGGTTCGGGTGGGGCGGGTCGAGCAGAATAGAGCGATGGGCTCCTCGCAACTGGTGAGCGTCGGCGGCCACCGACTCAAACTCACGAACCTCGACAAGGTGCTCTATCCCGAATCCGGAACCACCAAGGGCGATGTGATTGGGTACTACTCGCGGGTGGCCGCGACGATGATCCCGCACATCCACGACCGCCCCGTGACGCGCAAGCGGTGGGTGCACGGCGTCGGAACGACGGACGAGCCGGGAAAGGCCTTCTTCCAGAAGGATCTCGACGGCTCCACGCCGGACTGGGTTTCGCGCCGCGCCATCCAGCACCGCGAGCACGTAAACGAGTACCCGATCATCAACGAGGTGGGAACGCTCACCTGGCTCGCCCAGATGGCAGCGCTCGAGGTGCACGTACCCCAGTGGCGGTTCGACGCCGATGCGATGCCGCGCAATCCCGACCGGCTGGTGCTCGATCTCGACCCCGGCCCGGGCGTCGGACTCGCCGAGTGCGCGGAGGTGGCGCGGTTGGTGCGCGCCATCGTGCGCGACATGGGCCTCGAACCGTTCCCGCTCACCAGCGGGAGCAAAGGGATTCACCTGTACGCCGCCCTCGACGGCAGCCAGAGCAGCGACCAGGCTTCGGCTCTCGCTCACGAGCTCGCCCGCGCACTGGAGGCGGATCATCCCGATCTCATTGTCAGCGACATGAAGAAGACCCGCCGCGAGGGCAAGGTGCTGGTGGACTGGAGCCAGAACAACGGCAGCAAGACGACCATTGCACCCTATTCGCTGCGGGGGCGCGCTCAGCCGTTCGTGGCCGCCCCTCGCACCTGGCGGGAGCTCGCCTCTCCCTCCCTCGCGCAACTCGACTACACGGAGGTGCTTCGTCGTCTCGAGCGACGAGGCGACCCTCTTGCCGAATTACTGACCGACGAGGACCGCCCTGTTCTGGGGACGAATGAGGGGGATCAAGCGGATGCCGCGAGCGCGGGTCACGACCGACTCGAGGTATACCGCAGCAAACGAGACGCACGGAAGACTCCAGAACCGGTGCCTGCAGCCCCGGGTGCGGGCACCGGCCACCGCCCCGCAGCCTCAGCGTCCGCCTCCGCCACAGCCACAGCCACAGCCGAGGGCCGCAGCTTTGTGATCCAGGAGCACCACGCGCGCCGGCTGCACTGGGATTTCCGGCTGGAGCACGAGGGAGTCCTCGTGAGTTGGGCACTGCCGAAGGGGGTACCCACCGACCCGCGTCGCAATCATCTCGCGGTGCAGACGGAGGATCATCCACTCGAATATGGCTCTTTCGAAGGCTCGATTCCCGCGGGCGAGTATGGCGCGGGCGAGGTGACCATCTGGGACAGCGGAACCTACGATCTCGAGAAGTGGCGCGACGGCAAGGAAGTCATCGTGACCATTCACGGGTCGCAGCACGGTAGCGCCCGGTACGCGCTCATTCACACGCACTCCTCGGCGAGCGAGGGCGATAACACCTGGCTGATTCACCTGATGAAAGGCGACGGCTCTTCGGCGTCAGCGGACCCGGTCCCGGTCCCGGCGGAAGAACCACGGCCTGGCGCGGTGCGGGACGATGCCGACGCGGTCGAGGGCGAGCCGCGCCCCGGCAAGGCACCGCGTCCGATGCTCGCCACCCTCGGTGAAGCCGAACGGTTCGCCCGGGAGCAGGATCACGAGGTCGACTGGGCGTTCGAGATGAAGTGGGACGGGATTCGAGCAATCGCGGTGGTTGAGGGTGACTCCGTGCGACTTACCAGCCGCAACGGCATCGATCTCACCGCCACCTATCCGGAACTGGCCGACATCGCCTCGGCGGTCCGGGGAAATATCACCCTCGATGGCGAGATTGTCGCCTTCACCGCCGGCGGGCGGGTGGACTTCTCCCGCCTGCAATCGCGGATGCAACTGAGCGGGTCGCAGGACATCGCACGCGCTTCCCGCGATAACCCGGTGCAGTACATCGCCTTCGATATCCTCGCAACCGACCAGCGTCCGGAAGCCGGCGGATCGACGGTGGGGTTGTCCTATGCCGAGCGCCGCGAGATCCTGCACTCGACAGTGACGCCACACAAGCGGATCGTGGTGCCGCCCGCGTTCGAACGCGACCTCGAGACCGCGCTCCAGGCAAGCCGCGACCTCCAGCTCGAGGGAGTGATGGCGAAGAAACTGACCAGCCGCTACTCTCCCGGTCGACGGTCGCCCTCCTGGATCAAGATCAAGCACCACCAAACCCAGGAAGTGATCATCGGCGGCTGGCGACCGGGCAAGGGACGCCGGGCCGCCCAGATCGGCTCGCTGCTGATGGGGATCCCAACAGCCGAGGGGCTTCACTACGTCGGCCGGGTGGGGACAGGGTTCGACGAGCGCACCCTCGACGCCATTACCGCTCGGCTTGCACGCCTTGAGCGCATTACCTCGCCATTCGCCGACGTTCCGGCTTCCGATGCGCGGGACGCCCGCTGGGTCACCCCGACCCTCGTGGCGGAGGTTGAGTTCGCGGAGTGGACCGCGGGCGACCGCATCCGGCAGCCAACCTGGCGGGGCTGGCGCCCAGACAAGACCGCCGAGCAGGTGCTCCGCGAGTGAGCGCAGCGTAGGGTTGACGCATGAAGTCAAAGTTGCTGCTACTGGTCGGATTGTCCATCGGGTATGTGCTTGGCGCTCGCGCCGGACGCGAACGTTACGAACAGATCCGCGCACGGGCACAGCACTTCTGGACGAGCCCGCGGGTGCGCAAGGCACGCACCGACGTCGAGAGCTATGCCCGTGAGCAGGCTCCCGTGGTGCGGGCCAAGGTCGAGTCGGTCGCGAAGGATGTCGCCACCACCGTGGCCGGAACAGCGAAGGATGTCGCGGAGAAAACCGCCGTCGTCGCGATGGAGGTCGCGGACAAGACCGCCTCTACCGCGAAGGACGTCGCAGACAAGACCGTGACGACCGCGAAGGACGTCGCAGACAAGACCGTGACCACTGCCAAGGACGTCGCAGACAAGACCGTGACCACTGCCAAGGACGTCGCAGACAAGACCGTGACCACTGCTAAGGACGTCGCGGGCAAGGTCACCGGCACCGCCGATGAGGTGAAGGACCGTGTCTCGACGACCGCATCAGACCTGAAGGAGCGGGGCGAGGATGCCCGCGACCGGGCCGTGCTGAAGGCCAGCGAGGCTCGCGACAATGCTCTCGCGGACCTCGATGACGACTTCGAAGACGACGAAAACGCCACCCCCGCCGAAGCCGGCAACGAGGGAACGGCGACGCCTAGGCCGTAGTCGTCGTCGGTCCAGCTGCCGCCCGCGGCTGTCGGCTGTCGGCTCGCCGCTCCCGGCCGCCGGCTGCTGGCTCCCGCTATGCGAGGGGCGAGAGGGTACCGTCCGGCTCGATGATCGTGATGGCACCCGTCGTTGCGCGCATGCCGCTCAGGCGCTCCGGCGAGAGGACGCGTTGCACCTGCTCGCGGGACATGATCCCCTCCGCCAACACCAGTTCGGTGATCGAGGCGTTGGTGGTGAGAGCGGTGTGGGCGAGCCGGGCCGAGGCCGCGTAGCCGATGTAGGGAGTCAGCGCGGTCACGACTCCCACGCTCGAGTCGACCTGCGCGGCGAGGTGCTTAGTGTTCGCAGTGATTCCCACGATGCAGTTGACCCGCAGGGTGCGGCAGGCGTTTGTCATCCAGGCCAGCGACTGAAGAATGCTGTGTGCGATGACCGGTTCGAACGCATTCAGCTGCAGCTGCCCCGCTTCGGCCGCCGCGGTGACCGTGGCGTCGGCGCCGATGACCGAGAACGCCACCTGATTCACCACCTCGGGGATGACGGGATTCACCTTGCCGGGCATGATGCTCGATCCCGCCTGGCGCGGGGGAAGGTTGATCTCTCCGAGCCCCGCCTGGGGTCCACTGGAGGTCAGGCGCAAATCGTTGCAGATCTTGGACAGCTTGACCGCTGCCCGCTTCAACGTGCCGCTCAGCGTCATAAACACACCAGCGTCCGAGGTCGCCTCGATGAGGTCGGGCGCGGTTTTCATGGGGATGCCGGTCAGCTCAGACAGGTGATGCCGCACGGCTTCCGCGTAGCGCGGGTCTGCGGTGATTCCGGTACCGATGGCGGTCGCCCCCAGGTTGATTTCGCTCAACCACTCCACGACCTCGCTCAGTCGGTCGAAATCTTCGCCAAGGGTGGTCGCGTACCCGGAGAATTCCTGGCCGAGGGTCATCGGCACGGCGTCTTGCAGCTGGGTGCGCCCGACCTTGAGGATGTCCCGGAACTCCCGACCCTTGTCCGCGAACGCCGCCGCGAGCAGGCGATGCTCGTCAAGCAGGCGCAGTAGCGAGAACGTCATCGCCAACTTGATTGACGTCGGATACACGTCGTTCGTGCTCTGGCTTCGGTTCACGTCGTCGATCGGATGCAGGTGCGTGTAGTCGCCGCGAGCGAGACCCATCAGCTCCAGCCCGCGATTGGCGATCACCTCGTTGGCGTTCATGTTGGTTGAGGTTCCCGCTCCGCCCTGAATCACGCCGACCACAAATTGGTCGTGCCAGCGTCCTGCGACGATTTCCTCGCAGACCTCGTCAATGAGATCTGCCTTCTTCGGGTCGAGCACACCGATCTGCCGGTTGGCGCGCGCTCCCGCCTGCTTGACCCGCGCGAGAGCGTTGATCAGGTGCGGGTAGTTGTAGATGGCACGGCGAGTGATCGGAAAATTATCCAGCGCTCGGGCGGTGTGCACACCCCAATAGGCGTCGGCCGGGATGGCCCGGGAACCGAGCGAGTCGGTCTCCATCCGGGTAGGACGGTCGGGGCGTGCGATGTCGTCGCTTCCGATCGCGGGACCGCTCGGCACTACGAAGTTCTCGTCTCCCTCGATCGATTGTTCGTCGAACGCGCCAACGCGAACCCCGGGGGCATCCCCTGCATTAGTGCTCATCGTGCGTCTCCCTTGATCACCCGATCAATCGTAGGCGCTTGTCGACCGCCTCATCTGATTCCGGCAAGGCGCCCTTAGCGCAGAGCCTGCAACGTTTCTAGTCTTTCGCTGATTGCTGGCCGAGCGTATCGTTCCCTTCATGAGCGATCCAACGAACCGACCCCACGACGACGCCGACACCGTTCCCATCGATCCCGACCTCAACGACGACACCGAGACGACGACAACGACCAGCCATTCTGAGCACAAGAAGACCAGCACGAACCGCGTCGAGAATGACGATGACGCCGGAACGTACACCGATGTCGACCGCCCCGACGACGAACCAACGGCCGGCGCCGGCACCGCGTAGCCAATCCTGCACACCTTGCCGCACGAGCCTGCCGCAGGAGCCTGCCGCGCGAGCGCGATCCGTCGGACTTGCGACCTCCGCGCGCCCAGTCACCTCAGGTAATCATCCGCGGCGATCCACCGGACCCCGTGGCGGTGCGAGAGCAGCATCGCGCGCAACGGAAGCCGCACGGCCCCGCACGCACTGGCGAAGCACCGGACCCATTCGGTGTCCCCTTCGCTGAGGTGGGCGGGGCCGTACCTTTCCCAGACCACCACCAGCCCTGCCGCTCCGAGCTCCTCCATCAGCCGCACGACATTGTCAACCACACGCGCGGTGCCGTCTTCTGTCGGGCGGGAGGGCAGCCCATCGATGGGAAGCAGCAAAGGAAGCTGCACCTGCTGCTCGTCGAGGAACAGCAGCCACAGCTGGCGGAGATTTGCACGCCCGATCAGGTCGCGCACTCGCTGTTCGATGAGGAAGTCGGTGCGAAGCGGAACCAGGCTGTCGTAGGAGGGGGTCGTCGTCATTCCCCTAGGTTTGCGAACCTTGCGCTCCGCTCCTGTGTTGCGAGGTGATCTGGGGACAGCGTTCCGCAAACGACAGACGTGAAGGACCGGATCGGAACAATTCGACTCCCGGCCGCGAGCGCGCGTAGGCTGGATTTATGGCTTCGAACTTCCCCGTCCCCCGTGCCAGGGCGAGTCTCGAGGTGCTTCGCGCCGAGGCCAGAGACGAGCTGGAGACGGTGATCTTCGAGCGATGTCTCGACGGCGGGGACCCGTGGGATTTCATGGAGGAATTGCCTTCGGTCGATGAGCTGGTGGTGTACCTCCTGCGGGCCGACGCGATCAACGCCAACGGCGGCCAGCTCCCCTCTCCCACCCGCGAATACCGAGTACTCCGACAGATCGCCCTGGATCATCCCCCGCTCACCCGCACGGTCTGGTCATTGATCGGGCGCTTGCGCGGAGGCCTCGCTGCCGCTGCACCCCTGAGTCACGCCATCTCGCACGGACCGGGACCCCGCACGCGAGAATAAATACATGTCACGCACCGTGCTCGCCGTACTGAACCGGCCATCGAACTCCGCCGCGCCGCGGGACCCTGCGGCACCTCTGTTCAGCTTCGCCGACCCGCTCCGACCGCAGCTGAATGTGCAGGATCTGGGCGTGACCCGTGGCGATGGCATCTTCGAATCAATCAGTGTTGTGCGCGGCATCCCGCACGCCCTCGAAGCGCATCTGGCGCGGTTCACCCACTCGGCGGAGGTTCTCGAACTTCCGGCGCCCGACCTCGCCACCTGGCGGCAGGCCATCAGGGCGGTCGTCGAGAGACTCGACCCGGTCGCGGAAGGTTTCGTGCGCGCGGTCCTCACCCGCGGTGTGGAGGGTGATGCCCGGCCCACCGGCTGGGTCTTCGCGTCCGTGTCGACTGACCACTCAGTGGCAAGAACCCGCGGCGTGCGCGTTGTGCTTCTTGACCGGGGACTCAGGCATGACGTCGGGCGCACCTCGCCGTGGCTGCTGTCCGGCGCAAAAACACTGTCCTATGCGGTCAATCGCGCTGCCCTGCGCGAGGCCGCGCGTCGCAACGCGGACGATGTCCTTTTCGTCAGCTCCGACGGCTTCGTGCTGGAGGGCCCGACATCGAGCCTGATTTACCTGCGCGACGGGCAGTTGCGCACACCGGCCACTGAGTCAGGAATCCTGGAAGGCACGACCCAGGGCGACGCGTTCCAATGGGCCCGCCAGCGTGGGCTCGGAACGGGATTTGAGTTGCTCACGCCAATCGAACTGGGCCACACTGACGCCGCCTGGTTGGTGTCCAGCGGCCGGCTCGCCGTGCCGATCCGCGTGCTCGACGGACGGCCGCACCCCGTTCGTGCCGACATGACCGCCGACCTCAACGGCTACCTGCTCACGCGCGAGGCGTCCGTTGGCTAGGTGATTCGCTTGAGGAGCCCCTTTGACAGGATGGTGCGCAGCGAGAGGGTCTTGTATCCCTCTTCATCGAAGAACACCGTCATCCGGTCCGGCTCGTTGCGCATGACAATGCCGTCGCCCCAGAGCGGATGCCGCACCCGCGAGTCCACCGGGAACGTGACCAGCTCTCCCGCGGGCGCCGAGGCGGACCCGGACACCGACTCCGACTCCGACTCCGACTCCGACTCCGACTCCGAGCAGACATCGCAGTTGCCGCAGGGCCGCGCGAGCGATTCGCCGAAGTACCCGAGCGGGTATTGCCTCCGGCACCCGGGTGTCTCAGCGAACCCTCGCATCATCTCGATCCGCGAACTGTCGATCCGCGTCGCCTGCTCGCTCGCCTCGACGGCCCGATTTACCGCCTCGTCCACCTGACCTGCAAAAATCAGGCGCACTCCTGACGCGTCAGATTCGACGAGTCCACATTCCTCGAGCAAGCCCACCATGGCACCGAGGCGACGACTCGACACAGCGACCGCGTCGGCGAGTTCGTCACGGGACACTCGGCCCGCCTGAACGAGGGCGCGAACGACATCCGCAAGGCTCTCGCGACTCGGGTTTCGCCCCGCAAAGAACCGGCGCAGCGCCAGATCCTCCGGCCGGTAGAACAACACGGCGAGCGCCGGTTCTCCGTCGCGGCCGGCGCGTCCGATCTCCTGGTAGTAGTCGTCGACCGAATCCGTGACCGCAGCGTGCACCACAAACCTCACGTCGTGCTTGTTGATCCCCATTCCGAAGGCGCTCGTCGCGACCACGACGTCCAGCTCGCCCGCCAAAAATGCGCGATGCACTGCGGTGCGACGAGCGGCGCCGAGCGCGCTTGAGTAGGGCTCCGCGCGGAGGCCCCTGCGGGTGAGCTCCGCCGAGTATCGCTCCGTGTCCGCCCGGGTGGGAACGTAGAGCAGCCCCGGCATGGGCAAGGCGACCACCCGCTCCACCACGGCATCACGCTTGCGGCGGTCGCTTTCTACCCGCTCCACCTCCAGGCGAAGGTTCGGCCGATCGAACCCGCGGATGACCAGACAGGTGTCGCGCAGGCGCAGGCCCTCGATGATTTCCTCCCGAACCGGAGCCGACCCCGTCGCGGTCAGGGCGATGGTGGAAGCCCCGTCAAGAGCGTCGATCAGTTCTCCCAGCCTGAGGTAGTCCGGACGAAAGTCGTGACCCCAGGACGAGACGCAGTGCGCCTCGTCGACCACAACCAGGCGAGGGCGAAGCGCGCTGAGTCGCCGCACAACCTCGGGGTTCGCGAGTTGCTCGGGAGCGAGAAACACAAATTCGGCCGTTCCAACCTCCAGCGCAGCCCACGCCTCGCCGACGGAGCGAGCACTCATCGTGGAGTTGATCGCGACGGCGGTAATCGCTCCGGGTGCCTTGCGAATCTGTGCGACCTGGTCGGCCTGCAGCGAGATCAAGGGCGAGATCACCACGGTCGGACCGTCGATCAGCATTCCAGCGATCTGGTAGATCGCAGACTTGCCGTACCCCGTGGGCAGGACGGCCAGCACATCCCTGCCCCGCAGAGCTGCTTCGATCGCAGCGAGCTGGCCCGGCCGAAGTCGATCCCAGCCGAACTGCTCGGCCGCGACACCCTGGATACGGTCACCTGTTGTCTGCACCGGCCCAGCCAATCCACGCCCACACGATGGTGCAAGGCCTTGCCTCACAGCGCAGTACTCAATAGGCCGCACGCCTCGGAGGCATCTGTAGCCTGAGGAGGTGATGTCCTCGCCCCTGCTGCACCGACGCGCCGCCCGCGGTGTTCGGCGAACAAGCGCAGATTTCGGGGCATTGTGGCGTGGCACGGACACCACCGGACAGCCACTCATCGTGATCTGCTCCTCCCGCCCCGCAGCCATGTCCTGGCTCGCGAGCTCGCTTGCCGCCGGCCTGCCTGCTCTCGTCGCCGTAGTCAGGCTGACGGACTCTGGGGCAGAGGCGGATGCCACATCCGCCACCGAATCCGTGGGGGCTTTCGATCGCGCCGTCACCGAGGCAGCGCGCGCAGCGACGGCTCTCGGGGCAGACCCCGCGAGGTTGGGAATCGTGGGCGAAGGGGCTGCGGCTTCCGTCGCGCTGACACTCGCCGCTGCCCGCGCGAAACCTGATGCTGACGACTCCGATGAATCGGATGACTCCGACGGCCGGGGGGACAACGATCCGAACGACGAATTCGGACGGCACCCCGTGATGCGGCTCGCGTTGATTTCGCCCGGCTCCAGTTCATGGGGTAGCGCCGCGGGTAGTGCCGCGGTGATCCCGCCGTTTTTCCCGCCAACGTTGATCCAGTTCGCCCGCGGTGGTTCCGCCGCTCAGACGAGTACCGCGCTCGAGCAACGGCTCAGTGCCGCCGGCGTCGCGGTACGCGGCACTGATTATCAGGCGCCACGTGACGGGTGGGCGACCCGCTCCCGCGCCGTAAAGCAGTCCACCAGGGGCGCCAACGACCTGGTCGCCTTCTTCGCTCGCGGCTTCGGAGCTGCGTCTACGTTCCACGTGATCCCCGGCTGGGACCTGCATTGAGCCACTACTACATCGAGCCACTCCTGCACCGAACCACTTGGAGACTCGACCAGCCAGGCGCGACCAGCGCCGCGCGACCAGCCCCGCGCGCTCGGCCCCGTGCGCTCGGCCCCGTGCGACGAGGTCTTCATCGGGCAGAATGAGAGGTACACCCCGCCATCCCCGTCGGGATCGCCCCCGCACGCCTCGATGCCGGAAAGACGCCCTTCGTGTTCTTTAACCTGTTCTCCCGCAAGAAGAAGATCGCGGATGTAAAGGCAGCCCCGATCGCTGCCCCCGCCATCCCCCCAGTTATCGCCCCCGTGGTGCCTGCCGTCGAGCAGGCGTCGCCGGACGAGCCGCAGCCCGACGAGCAGGGGTCGCCGGACGAGCAGCAGCCCGTCGAGCAGCCGTCACGCGTCGAGCAGCAACCCGTCGACGCGCCAGCCGCGGACGTTGCCGCGGTCGTCCGCGCCGCCAGAGCCACCTCGCCGCGAACCGGTACCGCCAAGGTGGCGCCGCCCAAAGCCAGCCCAACCACGCGCCCCGGCAGCAAACCCGCCGCGAAGCCCCAGGCCAGCGGGGCCGGCCGAAGCACACCCTCCGCGAACGTCCCGACGAAGCCCTCACGGCAGGCGCTGCTGGACGCGGTCCGGGCGGTGCCCGCCGAGCCCGCCCAGCCCGACGCCGAACACGTCTCCGTCGCCGGTACAACTGCGGCGGGCCCGACTCCAGAACAGCCCACCCCGGCCCCGCCGACACCGGCGCGAGTCACTGCCGCCATGACAGTGCCCCAGCTCCGATTGCGGGCCAGGGAACTCGGCCTGATCGGTTACTCGCGCCTTGCCAAAGCGGATCTGTTGCGGGCGATTGTGGAACGCCTGGCGGCCAACGAATCACCGGCGGACCCGGATGACGAGTTAGGGCACTGACACTGCACTGACCGTGGGGTGAACGAGCTCGTCTGCGCCAGGGTCGCATCACCGAGACAATCTCTGGTCTCTGTCAGGTGGGTTGCGTAGGGTGGCTGCGTGAGCACAGAAGCCTCGATCCCCGAAAATTTGCCGCAGTGGGTTGCCGCCCAGCGCTGGTACGCCGACAAAGGCTCGATTCCCCGGTTCGAAAGAATTGGGGGCTGGCGTATTGATCGCCCCGCCGTCGTCATCACCACGCACTACCTCCTCGACCATGGGGCAGGCAGGGCGACGCTTTATCAAGTTCCGCTAACCGAGCGTGCAGAGCAGCTCGAGGGGGTTCTCCCCGTGGCAACCATCGGTGACGCCGGAACCGCATCAGAGCGCTTCATTTACGACGCACCTGCCGACCCCGCGTACGCCGAGGCGCTGCTTGAGGTGATGCTGTCGAACTCGGAGCTCGCAGACAGCTCCCCCGAGGCATCCGCTGGCACAATCAACACCGTCTCCGGACATCGTCAGCCGGGCGCAGCGCCTGTAGAGGTCACGGGCTCCCATGTACTGCGTGGCGAGCAATCGAACACGTCGATCATCGTTGACGTCGTTTCGGGGCCACCGGTGATCATCAAGGTCTTCCGGGCGCTTCATCACGGTGAGAATCCGGACGTCACTCTGCAGTCGGCTATTGCCGCCGCAGGATCTGCGCTGGTTCCACGGTCGATCGGTGCCATTGAGGGATCGTGGAGCGACTCGGGTCGCCCGAACGGCCGCGCGACCGGGCACCTCGCCTTTGCTCAGGAATTTTTGCCCGGTGTTGAGGATGCCTGGCGCGTTGCGCTGCAGTCTGCTGAGGCGGACGAAGACTTCACCGCCAAGGCGCACAAGCTGGGTGTCGCGACCGCGGAGGTGCACTCCGTGCTCGCGGCCGCGCTCCCCACGCGCGTTGCCACAAGCGCCGACATCGACGCGACCCTCGCGAGCATGCGGTTGCGCCATGCCGCCGCTGAGGCCGAGGTTCCCTCGCTCGCTGAATATCACGTCGCTATAGAGCACATCTACGAGGCCGCCCGGTTGGCATCATGGCCCGCCCTGCAGCGCATCCACGGCGACTACCACCTCGGTCAGGTTCTGTGGGTGCATGGCCGCGGGTGGGTACTGCTCGACTTCGAGGGCGAACCGATGCGCCCGATGGCGGAACGGTCCGAACTGGATTTGACGCTTCGGGATGTCGCGGGGATGCTCAGATCCTTCGATTACGTAGCCGGCTCCGTCGCCCAGAACGCCCTGGTCGCGGCCTCAGCTCTAGCCGCGTCCGCACCGGCGGCGTCAGCGTCGGCGTCAGCGTCAGCGTCAGCGACGTCGCCGACCGACGGGCCGGTGTCGCCCGCAGCCGCCGCAAGCTCCGCCGTGCGCTGGGCGGAGGCGGCCCGGCTCGCATTTATGGACGGGTACACCGAACGGTCGGGCTTCGACCTGCGGGCGCACCGGCTGCTGCTCGACGCATTTGAGATCGACAAGGCGCTGTACGAAGCCGTGTACGAAGCTCGCAACCGGCCGGCCTGGATCGATATCCCCGTCTCAGCGATCGGCCGACTGGCCGCGCACGATCCTGCCAGCGGTGTGCACAACGCGGAGTACATCTAACAGAAGATCCCGGCGGATACACAAAAGAAAACCAACATGCTAGGGGTTACGCCCCCCGTTTGGGGGGCTTCTACTTGATGCATGACTGGGATCGCCGAACATCACCCCACCGCAATCACGTCCAGGCAGCGAACGTCACTGCGGAATCACCTCGCAGGGGACAGGGAGCAAACCCGACTCCTCGTTGAGCGCCTCGCCGAGGAAATGGGTGCGTTCCTCACTTCTCGTCGCGACTCCCCCACCGACGACGAGCATGATCCTGAGGGCCCCACGTTGGCGTTCGAGCGATCCCAGTCCCAAGCCATGCTCGACCAGTCACGGCAACACCTGGCCGAGATAGATGCAGCTCTGTCCCGCATCGCTACCGGCACCTACGGCCGGTGCGCCAGTTGCGGCGGGGATATCGCGCTGGGCCGGTTGCAGGCGCGACCCCACGCGGGCCTGTGTATCACCTGCGCGGGGCGCGTGCGCTGAGTCTGCGTGCCTCTGGTGGCTTTGAGGTAAGTCAGCGGTCTTTCGGACGTGCCTAGGACGCTGCTCGGGCGCGCGTCAGAGATATGAGTAAGAAATACCTGTCGGTCTGCGTTTAGCCGCGTGGCGGTCACTCCCCGTTTACCCAGCGGTGGTGCACTTGATTGTGTAACATTGCTGGTCGCGATTGCCGCGCCTTGACTCGAGAACCGAATGGACACCTCGTGCACATACGAACGGCTGAGTACCCGCGAGCGGATCACTTCCTCTTGCACCTCAGCGACACCCACCTGCTCGCAGGTGGAAAGCAGCTGTACAACACGGTCGACTCGGAGGCACACCTCAGACGGCTCTTCGAGGATGTCGAGAAGTCGGGAGGCCGGCCCGAGGCAATCATCTTCACCGGTGACCTGGCCGACCACGGCGAGGCAGACGCGTACGAGCGTTTGCGGGCCATCGTTGAGCCCGCCGCCCGCCGGCTCGGAGCACAGGTCATCTGGGTGATGGGCAACCACGACAAGCGCGAGGCGTTCAGGGAAGTGCTCTTCGGTGAGCCACCCACGGCCAAACCGGTTGATCGCGTTTACGACGTGAACGGGCTCCGCGTTATCACCCTCGATTCGTCCGTGGTCGGGGCGCACTGGGGTGAAGTGACCGGAGACCAGCTCGACTGGCTCGCTGAAGAGCTGTCGACACCGGCGCCGCACGGCACCATTCTCGCCATGCACCACCCCCCGGTGCCCAGCGTTCTCGACCTGGCCGTGCTCGTCGAGCTGCGGGACCAGTCCGCCCTGGCCGAGGTGCTCGAGGGAACCGACGTTCGCAGCATCATCGCGGGACACCTCCACTACTCCTCCACCGCAACCTTCGCGGGGATTCCCGTGTCTGTGGCCTCCGCCACCTGCTACACGCAGGACCTCACGGTTCCCGTCGGTGGAACGCGCGGCCGCGATGGTGCGCGCGCCTACAACCTCGTGCACGTGTTCAACAACACGGTGCTGCACTCGGTTGTACCGCTCGGCGAATTCGCTCCGCTCGACTACATCGATGCCGAGGAGACGGAACGTCGCCTCGCGGTCGCTGGGGTTCGCATCGGCGAGGCGGTCAGTGAACCGGTAGCGCAGGAGCCTCCGATGACTCTTCCCATCCGAGTTCTGGCGTAGTCTCCCGGTCGAGCGGCGCTTCCCACGGCGCTCGGATCGCGAAGTAGCGCTCGAGGAAAGACACCACCGCGGTGGTTCGCTTCTCCACGGAGATCTCGGGCGCGCTTCCGTCGTTCAGGCAGAAGAAGTCGTACGAGCGCTCTTTGAGGAGCGAATCCATCTCCTTGAGTGCGATCTTGAGCGTCGTCTCGACGTACTTGACACGCGCGTGCTGCTGCACGACCGCACGCCCGGTCATCAACGCGTAGTAGTGGTACAGCGAGTTGGTAACGGAAATGTCGGTGCTGGATCGGAACGTGCTCGCCGCGGTACGCGTGAACTCCTCCTCGAACTCCTGCTCCATCTCGAGCAGCACGCTCTTACGCAGTGGCGTCGCGGCGTGCTCCAGGTGACGCGTGGTCACCCGACCGAACCGGTCGTGCAGCAGACGCCGGTTGACCCGAGCCGAATTCTCAAATCCGCTGCGGGTCGGGTTGTTCTCGCCCAGTCCGATGCGGGTCGTCGCTTCAATGAACTTGGTGACCCCGCCGGGCGAGAAGAACATGTCCGGGCTGACCGGGCGGCCGAAGAACATGTCATCGTTCGAGTAGATGAAGTGCTCGCTGATTCCGGGGATGTGCTGCAGCTGGCTTTCCACCGCCTGGGAGTTGTGGGTGGGCAGCACGGAGGGGTCTTTGAAGAACTCTTCGCTGCGCATGATGGTGACACCCGGGTGGTCGGCAAGCCATGCCGGGGCCGGTGAGTCCGTCACGATGAAAATGCGTCGGACCCAGGGCGCGAACATGTACACGCTGCGAAGCGCGTACTTGAGTTCGTCGATCTGGCGGAACCGGGCTTCGGAATCGTCGCCATCCCCGACAACGTACGACTTCATCCGCAGTGCGCGAGCGCGCTGGAAGTCCAGATCGGTACCGTCGACCCAGGAGAACACCATGTCGATGTCGAAGTCGATATCGGTCGCGTGGATGTCGAACATGCCCTGCAGGGTTGGCCACTCCCGGTCATACCGCTCGACAGTGGTGTCTACCGCTTCGGTGCGAAGGAGTGTGCGACGCATAAGAGCGTTCTCGACGGGTGCGACGATCTCGTCGACTCCGAAATCCCAGAATTCGACGCGTACGCCGTTGTTGGCGCCGTAGTGCAGGCGACCGACGGGTTCGATACGGGGACGGAACAGCCTCAGCACCCGAGCTTTCGCCGGAGCGAGCCGACCGTCCGCGATGAACAGCGCCGGTCCCTTCACTGCCTTCGCGTAGAAGGGTTCGGCGACAAAAGCCTCCGCGAGCGCCTTCGTGATGGCACCGCGGCGCTTGCGGTCGAGCGCGAGCACCGGACGCTCGTGCTCGCCACGCACGAGGAGATAGCTGATACCCGCGGCATCGAGAGCATCGCGAATGGCCAGCAGGTCTTCGATCATCGACTGCTGCGGCGTGAGGTTTCCGTTGAGCAGCGTGAACTGCCCCTTGCGGATAACAACGTCGTCCCGGCCGAGCGAACGCGGCCAGCTGGCTGACTCTACGAGGGTCAACGGCGCGGTCACGCGAGAGCCTCGCTCAGCATGCTGACGAGCGCTTCGAGTTGCACACTGGACTCGGTGCCGATTTCTTCATCTGACCCGTCGAGGGCGCGTGCGGCCAGTCCGGCCTTGCTGTCGATGAGTTCCGCGATCCGCGCATCGATGGTCTGGGCGGCGATGATCCGCCAGGCCGTTACGGGCAACTCCTGACCGATCCGGTGTACGCGGTCGATGGCCTGGGTCTGCTCCGCACTCGTCCAGCTCAACTCGGCCAGCACCACGTTGGACGCCGCCTGGAGGTTGAGGCCGACACCTGCCGCGGTCAGCGACGCGACCACGACGGCAACGTCGGGGTCGGTGGCGAAGGCGTCGATTGCGGCCTGACGGCTCTTCGGGGACTGCTCGCCACGAATCGACACCGACTTGATGCCGACCTTCGCGAAATGGGCCTCCGCTGCGTCCATCACGTCGATGTGCTTGGCGAAGAACACGACCTTGCCCACGTTCCGTGCCAGCTGGGTGGTGTACTCGGCGGCGAGGGTGGCCTTCGCCTGCCCGATGCGCCGAACCATCGTGAAGACGTTCTCTGCCGTCTTCGATGACTTTGTGTCTTCGAGTTCCTCGCGGGCCACCAGCCGGATGAGGCGGTCCCGGTCGACGTCGCCGTCGAACTCGTCGGCGCCCACCTTGCGCAGGCTGAGCCGTCTCCGGTAACGCTCGAGGAGGCGGGCGGTCAACGCAGCCTCAGCCTCACGGATCGAGCGCCCGAGGTCGTCGTCGAGTTCGACCGGGATGTCTGCGACCCGGCGCGCGGGGATGTCGGCCGCGACATCCACCTTTTTACGGCGCACGATACCCATGTCGACGACAGCCTGGCGGGCTTCGGAAAAGAAGCCGAAGTCTGCCGGGGTAAGCCCGGTGTCTTCGAGCTTGTCCATCAGCGTGGGCAGCGGCTTTTTGTCGTCGATCCAGCCGAGAAACTGCCAGATGGCGCGGAAGTCGTCGATCTGGTTGATCAACGGCGTACCGGTGAGCGCCATCATGAGGGCCTTTGGCGCCGTCGCGCGGATGCTGCGGCTGAGGGCCAGAACGTGCTTGGAGCGCTGCGAAGACAGATTCTTGATGAAATGCGCCTCGTCCACAACCATGCCTTTGAAGCCGAAGCGGCTCAGCCAGCCGACGTGGCGGTCGAGCACCTCGTAGTTCACGATGACCACGTCGCTGAAGGCGTCGACGTCGTTGCCGTCGCCGTGCACAACGGTCGCGGTGCGCTGCGGGGTCCAGAGTTCCACCTCGCGCGCCCAGTTCGTCTTGACGACGTTGGGCACAACCACCAGAAGGGGGTACGAGTTGGACACGGACGCCGCCAACAGTGCCTGGGCGGTTTTGCCGAGGCCGGGCTCGTCGGCGAGCAGGAAGGTGCGGTGCCCCTGCTTCACTTCTTCGACAAAACGGGCCTGATGGCGCATAAGTTCGAGCCTGCCCGGGGTGCGCAGCGTCGTGGCTTCTGGCAGATCCATGCTGGCCGTCCCGCCGCCCGCGCCATATTCGAAGGCACGGAACAGGGGCTCGATAAGTTCCCAGTTGCCCAAGCGGTTCACCCGTGCGGGCTGGGCCTGGTAGCTGCTGAAATCGGGGGCGAGGAACGGATTGGACATCTGCACCTGGCGCACGGACTGCGGCACGACCTGGCGTTCTGCGGCGGTGTCAACCGGCTTCGGCTCGGTGGTGATGATGAGTTCGTCGGGACTGAGCTCGACACCGGCGGCGAGCAGCAGGTCACGGCGCAGAGTCTTGGCCGCGGCGGTGACGGGAGCGTCATCGCCGAGCAGGGCAATCAGGCTCGTGTCGCGGGCGGCAGTCTTGGCGAGAATCCCGGCGAGGCCGTCGAGGCGCTTCTGCTCGTTGGACCGTTCGGCTTCGGTCAGCTCGGGATCGGTCTTCACACGGGCGCGTTCCTCGCGCAGCAGCAGGGCGGCGACCTGGAAGCGAGCGCGGTTGGACGGCTTGAGCGGGCCCTTCTGCACTGCTGCCTCAACCTCGCGTGCGGCGCGCGCCAGCACCGGGATGACTCCGGCGTCGTCGGCTCCGCGCGGACGTCGGCGCTGCGTCGCCTGACGGGTGCCGGCGGATCGCTGGCGTGTCTGTCGCTGGCCTGATTGCGCCATGTTCCTCCTTGTGCTGGTGAGGCACGGGTAGGCGAGATCGTGGTTCCGTTTGTTCGGAACACAATCCCGGCAAATCGAGTTCTGCTGGCTGCCCAGCGGAACGGTGCCGATCGGGCGATACAACCGATCGGATGATCCGGCGTTCACTGATCCCAGACCCAGGCGCGATGCGACTGGTGGTTTCGTGAGGTGCTGCTTGGTATTGTACGCCTATCCGCTCCGGGTCGCCGGTCAGACCGTCAGGGCTTGACTCACCGTGGCTTGCGGGCGTCCGGGTTCGGGACGCGGATCAGCACCCCGGCGGCGATGAACACGATCGCGGCGATGTACTGAAGCGCTCCCCATAGCTGGTCCGATGGCAGGGTGATCGGCCAGACGGGATTCCACAGCAGGGCGATGGGTGCCAGGCCAAAGAGCCACCATGGCTGCCCCGCCTGCCACGCATACACAGCGACGACCAGCGCGAGAATGCTGGTCGCGAAAAGAATCCAGGTGAATCCCCCGGTACCCAACAGTGCAATGCCCGCCAGAAGCACGATCGCTCCGAGAATGCCCGGAGCCAGTGCGGTGCGCCGGTAGGCGGGAGTGGGGTAGGAAGACATCCCCTTAGATTACTTCCCGGCGGGCAACCGCCCGCTCATTGACCCCGGATGATGGTGATGGGAGCCGTCATCGGCGGAGCGTCGCGAAGGCGTCCGAGCGCGGGCCGCAGTTCGCCGAGCCACGCTTCATAACCGGCCTCACTGAGGTGCAACCGGTCGTTGGTGAACTCGGGGCTGAGTTCACCGTCGTCCATCCCCAGGCTCGGCCACAGGTCGAGGTACTGGGCATGCAGCGTCGTTGCAAATTGCCGCACGTGGCGATTAGCGTTTTTGATGTCGGCGCCGTACTCGCGCCCACGCGGCATGATCGACTGAACGAGGGTGCGCGCACCCGGAACGTCCCGGCGCAGCATCGCCAGGAAGTACTCGATGCTTCTGACCACGTATTCGACCGAACGGTTCGCGCCGAAGTCGTTCGAGCCCATCAGCAGCACCACGATGTCGGGCTGGAGCTCGATGATGGCGGGCAGGCGTTCAACGAGCTGGTCCGTCGTGTCGCCCGGAGCTGCCTCGACGTGCACCTCGGCCTCCGGGAACCACTCCTGCCACCGGCCGCCATGCGTCGCGCTATCGCCGACGAAAACAATCTTCTCGGCCGCCGGGGTTTCTGGATTTTCACTCATAGGAATACCTCACTCAGTCCATACTGCTGCAGGCGGGTTGATTCGACCACCCCTCGACACCTTCGCTACCCTCTCACCCACTGAACATGAGATCAGTTCAGCTTAGTGGGCAGGTGTCGGCGCCGACTTCGGTTTCGCGGCGGCCTGGGTTGCGGTCGCCGCGGTCTGGGTAATGCGGTTGGCCATTCCCGAGAATATCGCCCCATGGAACGGCAGGATAGCCGCCCAGTACAGCCTCCCCGCCAGCCCCGTCGGGAAGAAGACGGCACGCTGGCGGTAGGTTGACCCGCCCGCCGGATCTGCCTCGGTGGTCATCTCGAGCCACGCCCCGCCGGGCACCTTCATCTCGGCCCGAAGCCGCAGAAATCGTCCGCGATCGATCTGTTCGACTCGCCAGAAGTCGAGCGCGTCGCCGGCGCTCAACTTGCTGGCGTCACGACGTCCGCGGCGCAGCCCCACCCCGCCGACAAGTTTGTCCATCCATCCTCGGGCGGCCCAGGCGACCGGGAATGAATACCAACCGTTGTCTCCCCCGATGCCCTCCACCACACGCCACAACTGGGCGACGTCTGCGTCAGAGTGCTGCTCACGCAGGTCCGTGTAGACAGTGTGGCCCGACCACTCGGGGTCGCTCGGCAGCAAATCGCTCGGAGCCCCGGCGATGGCCGAGTTCTGCCAGCTCGTCTCGACCTCACCCGTGCGCATCTTGCCCAGGGCAAGCCGCACCGAGGTGCGGTAGCCGGTGAGCCCACCCTCCGGCTCCGGGATGTAGTTATCGATGTCGTTTTCGTGGATGATGCAGTCGTACTGGAGCGAGGCGATGATGGGTATCGCCAGAGCGCGCGGGATCGGTGTCACCAGGTTCACCCACTGCGATGCAAGCCAGGGGGTGAGCACGGGCAGCGACGCGATCGGCCGCTGGCGGAGCCCGGCCTCCACCGCGTAACCATTCATCATTTGCCCGTACCGGAGAACGTCAGGGCCCCCGATGTCGAACGTGCGGTTGAGTTCCGGGGGTAGCTCCGCCGCGTGAACGAGGTAGTAGAGCACGTCGCGCACGGCGATGGGCTGGATGAAGTTGCGTACCCACTTGGGCGCCGGCATGTACGGAAGCACTTCGGTCAGGTGCCTGATCATCTCGAAGGATGCCGAGCCCGACCCAATCACGGTGCCCGCCTGCAGCGCCGCGGTCGGTACCCCCGAGCTCATCAGGATGTCTCCGACGAGGGCGCGGCTACGCAGGTGCGGGCTGAGCTCGCCCTCGCTCGGGTGCAGCCCGCCGAGGTAAACGATCCTGCTGACCCCGGCCGTGTGTGCCGCGCGCGCGGCGTTACGGGCGGCTGTCTCCTCGACCCGCTCGAAGTCTCCCCCGCTGGCCATGGCGTGGGCGAGGTAATAGAGCACCTCGATACCGGCGAGTGCGTCCGTGACATCCCCCGCCTCGGTGAGATCGCCCTTGACCACCTCGACCTGCCCGGCCCACGGCACATCCGTGAGGCGGTCGGGATTGCGCACCATCACGCGCACGGTGTGGCCGCGCTCGATGAGGCGCGGCACCAGCCTTCCGCCGATGTAGCCGGTTGCGCCCGTTACCAGAATTCTCATAGACGCAGCCTAGGAAAGCCTTCTGGGAGTTTCCACAGCAGGCACGGATCTCCGCGCGGCACGCCCCGGGGGCCTAGCCTGTGAGTGTGAATCCCACTGTTGCACTCGCACTCGACTTCGGCGGAACCAAAACGGAGGCCGCGCTCGTGGATGAGTCCGGGCGGGTGGTGGCTGGTACAAGGTTCCGACAGTCGACCGGCGGAGCCGCCAATTCGGCGCAGCTCAGCGCCGCGGTCACCTCGGTGGTGCAACGCGCGGTGGCGGCGATGCCGGCGGGCGCCACGCTTCTCGGAGTCGGCATCGGCAGCGCCGGACCGGTGCACGCCGTTGGTGACCTCGTCTCACCCCTGAACCTTCCCGTCTGGCGGCGCTTCGCCCTACGTGACCTGGTGGCCGATCAGGTCGCCAAGAGGTTTCCCGACGTCCCGGTGGTGCTGCGCATGGACGGGCTGTGCATCACCCTCGCGGAGCACTGGGTCGGCGCGGCACGCGGGTACAACAACGTGATGGGCATGATCGTGTCCACGGGAATCGGGGGCGGTCTGATCCTCGACGGCCGAACGGTCTCGGGCCCGACCGGCAATGCTGGGCACATCGGCCATGTTGAAGTGGCCGGCTTCGACGACCCGTGCGCGTGCGGCGGTCGCGGGTGCGTGGAGGCAATCGCCTCCGGGCCCAAAACCGTTGCCTGGGCGCGCAGTCAGGGCTGGCACGGAGCAACCGGCGAGGACCTGGCCGCAAGCTTTGCACAGGGCGATGTGATCGCGTCCGCGGCGTTTCGCCGTTCGGGCCGGGCGATTGGCCAGGCGATCGCCTCGGCCACTTCTCTCGTCGACCTTGACGTTGTGGTTATCGGCGGCGGTTTCTCGAACGCGACACCGGTGCTGTTCGACCACGTGCGCGAGGCGGTGGCTACCCGGGGCGAGTTCGACTTCGTCACCAAAGTGCAGGTGTTGCCGTCCGGGCTGTCCGGCGATGGCCCACTCATCGGTGCCGCAGCATTGGTGCATCGCGCGGAGATGGTAACTCCGAACTGACTTCGCGCCAGGGCCCGCCGCACTAACGGGCAGGCGCCCTTCTTCTGAGAACGTCGGCAAGGTCGTCCTCGACGAAGCGGGGGCGGGCGAGCATCGCGCCCGAAATGGCGGCGACCAGGGCAGTGGCGAGCAGGAAAATCAGCGGCACTGTCCAGGCACCGGTCTGATCGTGCAGCACCCCCACGACAAGCGGGCCGAATGCTCCAATGGTGTAGCCGATGGTCTGAACGACGCCACTCAGCGCGGTCGAGGTGTGCTGGCTGCGGGTGCGCAGGTTGATCAGAACCAGGCACACGGGGAAGACCAGCGGGCCGAGACCCGCCAGAATGACCCACAACAGCGGGGCGAGTGTGGGCGCAAACAGCAGGCCGAGATACCCGGCGACGAAGCAGACAACGCCGAGGTGCACCAGCAGACCGACGTTCCGCATCCGCACTGCCAAAATGGGCACGATGAGCGCTGCGGGCAGGCCCATGATCGCGTACACCGCCAGCATGCTTCCTGCGGCGACCGCATCGAGCCCGGCGATATCGGTGAGCATCGACGGCAGCCAGGCGAACAGTGCGTAGGCGTTGAGGGATGACACGGCGAAGGTCAGCCCGATCGCCCAGGCCACCCGGGACCTCAGCATTCTTCGGAACAGCGCAGGCTCCGGGCCATCCGCCCCAGCGCCCCTCAGGTCGCCCGGAATTTCCGCTGCATGGGGCGCTCGCCGCTGCCGCCTGTCGCGAGCCAGCAGCAGCAGCCACGGCACGAGCGACGCCAGTGCCAGCACCGCCCACACACCGAAGGAGGCGCGCCACCCGGCAGAGTCTGCGACCGGGGCGGCGATCAGGGCTGGCACCGAAGCCGAGAAGGACATCACCGTCGCGTAGGCGGTGGTGAGTAGTCCCACCCTGTCGGGGAAGTATTTCTTCACGACCGGCGGAAGGAGGATGTTGCCGAATCCCATGCCGGCCAGAACGACGATGCTCCCGATCAGGAGTGCGACAAACGAGTTCGAGAATCCGCGCAGCACGTGTCCGGCGACCATCGCACCGGCAACAAGCACCATGGACCATTCCAGGCCAAGCGATCGCGCGAGCAGTGGGGCGAGGATGCCGGAGAGCGCGAAGGCGACGGGCGGCAACGCTCCGAGCACGCCGAGGGCCACGGAGGACAGCGGAATGTCGGCGGCGATCTGGTCCGTGATCGGGGACAGAGACGCGACCGCCGTGCGCAGATTGAGTGCGACGAGAAGGATGCCGGCCAGCGCGAGGGTGCGGCCCGCCCAGAGGCGGGCGGGGGTCGGCTTTTGCACCGACTTAGTCTAAGAGGCGCTCGCGTACGCGTCTCGCGCCGCCGGTACAGCCCTTCGGCACCGGTACACCTCTCAGGCACCGGTGCACTTCGCCGGCCCTCGGTGCACCTCTCGGGCCCCCGGTGCCTAGAGTGGTCGTATGAGCGACGCCGCTAAGTATCTCCCGCTGAGTCATCGTGATCGTGAGGACGAGTCCACGGTCACCAACGACTGGTCGCCGCACCTTCGCACGTGCCTTGAGGCCCTCGCCGTTCTCGTCGAGTCACTGCCCCCGGAGCAACTGGAGAGCCCCTCCTGGCGTGAGCAGTACCGCGTGATCGACGTGCTGTCCCACCTGCTCTGGCGGCTGGGAACATCACGCGCCGAGCGTGCGCGGCAGCTCGTGGCGGTGGCGCTTCGCAGCCGGTCGGCCCTCGCTGGCGGGCGGGTCGGCGGCGGGCCCGGCGCCGGCGGGCCGCTGGCCGGCGCGACGCTGACTCATTGCCGGGCACTGGCGGGCTCTGCAAACCGGTCCCCCGCTGCCCTCGCCGATCAGCTGCGTGCTGCCGCGGTCGCCAACGCCGGTGCCCGACCCGGGGCCGAACCGGGTGCTCGTACCGGTGCCGGGAAAACCCGTCGGAGCGTCGCAGATCTGTCGGTCGCCGTCGTCGACAGCTTGGACGTCGCTCGCACCGCTGGAAAGGCACTGACGCTCGACCCGGTCGCGACGGGCGCAGTGGCGCTGGCCCGCAGCCTGAGCGCTCCCGTGCCCATCCGCGCGGTGCTGCGCGATTGCCTGCTGCACGCCACGGACGCGGGGTGGAGCGTTGGCCGGGGGTCGACGCGCAACTCCAGCGCCGGCAGCATCATTCTCTTCCTCTGGGGCCGCGGGGACATTCCCCCGGCAGGGCTCACGTGACCTAAGGGGCGCGCCTGACCTAAAGGGCGCGCGTGACCTAAAGGGCGCGCGTGACGCCCAGGATGGCTCTGACCCGGTCAGAATCTTTTCCCATCTGGACGATGAGATCTTCCACGGTGGTGTACTTCACCATGCCGCGCACATATTCGACGAACGCCACCTCGATGGTGCGCCCGTACAGATCCAGATCCTGGTCGAGCAGGTGCGCCTCGACCCGCTTCTCCGGTACGCCGTCGAAGGTCGGGTTATTGCCCACGGAGACGGCCGCGGCAAAGCGGTCCTCGCCGACCGTGGCCCACGCCGCATAAACGCCGTCAGCGGGAACCAGGCCCTCCAGGTCGGGTGCCAGGTTGGCGGTCGGGTAACCGAGTTCCCTGCCGCGCTTCTCGCCGTGCACGACCACCGACCGCACGCAGGGCGCGTAGCCGAGCAATTCGCCCGCTTCACTGACCCGGCCGGCGGCGAGCAGTTCTCGGACCCAGGTGGATGACGCCCGCCGGCCCTCAGCGGCCCGGACATCTTCGACGAGACGAACCTCGAAGCCGAGTTGTGCGCCGAGACTTCGCAGCAGCGCGACGTCTCCGGCGCCGCCTGCGCCAAACCGGAAATCGCTGCCCACCAGCACCAGTCGGGCGTGCAGCGCGTTTACGAGAATGCTCCGCACAAACTGGCCGGGGTCGAGCTCGCTCAGCGCCTGGTCAAACGTGAGCACCAGGGTAGCGTCCAGCCCCAGGCTGTCGAGCAGCTCGAGCTTCTGTGCATTGCTGACCAGCGGCGGCGGGCACCGGTCGGGGCGCAGCAGGGCGAGCGGGTTGCGGTCGAAAGTCACCACGGTGGACCGGAGGCTTGCCGCTGCGGCGAGTTCGCGAAGCTCGGCAATCACCCTGCGGTGGCCGGCGTGCACACCGTCGAACTTGCCGATGGTGACGGCGCTGGGTCCAAAATCGGAGGGCACCGCGTCGAGGGATTCGAAAACCTTCATGCGGGTGCCACCACCTGATCGGTGGTGACGGCGGGCCTGCGGCCGTAGAGCCAGATCATTCCGAGCACGGGAAGCACCAGCGGGATGAAGAGGTAGCCGCTGCCGTAGAACGACCACACGCTGTCCGACGGGAAGAGTTCCTGGTCAAAGATGCTGAGCGTGCCGACGACGAGCACGCCGAGCAGTTCGAAGCTGATGGTTGCCCAGGCAATGCGGTACCAGACGAGGCCCGGCCGCACGAGTGCGACGGTGGCAACGATGTAGACAACACCGGACAGCGCGGACAGGGCGTACGCCACGGGCGCAGCATCGAAGTCCTCGATGATCTGCACAACAGAGCGTGCCGTGGCCGCGAGGGCGAGGATGGCGTAAACAGCGATGAGAACACGGCCGACGCCGAGGGACCGTGGTGGGAGTGAAGTGGACATCAAGACCAAGATTAGGCCACTTGGTAGAGCCAGATCTGCTGCATGCGGTAGACCATGACCGCGATGGACAACGCGGCGACGCCGAGGATGACCGTGCTCCAGCGGCTGCGCTCGACCAGCGCCCACACCATTGCCGCCGGCGGAATGAGCAGCGCGGAGATGAGATACGTGTAGAACTCGAGCACACTGCCGGTCGCCACATTGCCGAAGGCCGGCGCGAGGATCGCGACAACCAGCTGCACAACCAGAAGCAGCTCGACCAGGGCGAGCGACCCGAGCGTCAGGTCAGCAGGTGTCTTTCCCGCGAAACCCAGCACGAGGCACAACATCCCGGCGCTGACAGCGACGGCAACCTGGATCCAGGTGAAGACTTCGATCATTGCGGCAGCACCTCACTGGTCGGGAAGTTCACGATGGGTTTCGCGACACCCCCGATGACGTTCACGAGCCCCGCCAGTCGACCCTCTGGCGAAATTGCAGCGATAGGGCCGCCATCCGTGGGGAAGCCGGGTAGCCGTTTGCCCTGGGATAGCCCGAGCACCTGCACGGCGTCGAGCTGAAGCAGCGGGAAGAGCGTTGCGGCCACCCGCTCTGGCGGAACGAGGTCGCCGACGGGGTCGAGATGTTCCATGGTGGATGCCGCGGCGACCGTGAACGGTCCGACCCGGGTTCTGCGCAGCGCAATGAGGTGCCCACCGAGGCCGAGTGCCGCGCCGAGGTCCCGGGCGAGCGCGCGGATGTAGGTGCCGCTGGAGCACTCCACCCGAACGTCGACGTCGAGCGAGGAGGTGGAGCGGCGGATGTCGAGGATCTCAAACGTGGACACCGTGACATCCCGCGATTTCAAAACAACGGTCTCACCGGCGCGAGCCAACTCGTAGGCATGCCTGCCGTCGACGCGGATCGCGGAGACCGAACTGGGCACCTGGGAGATCGGGCCGGTGAGGGGCACAATTGCCTCGCGCACCGCGGCCTCGGTGACGGCGGCGACGCTGGCGGGGTCGGCGATGCCGGTGCTTGCGCCCTGGGCGTCATCGGTGTCGGTGGTCTCGCCGAGACGAATGGTGGCGAAATACTCCTTGTCGAGGCCGACGAGGAACGTGAGGAGGCGGGTCGAACTGTTCAGCCCAAGCGTGAGCAGACCCGTCGCCATCGGATCGAGGGTGCCGGCGTGACCGACCTTGCGGGTGTTCGCGAGCTTGCGCACCCGGGAGACAACATCGTGGCTGGTGAGCCCTTCCGGTTTGTCCACAAACAACAATCCGCTGCGCGAAAGAGAAACCGGGGAGCCATTTGTCACGCATGGCAGGCTATCAGTCCCTAGTCTTTGGTTATGCGGGTGGGGGTGATCGGGGCGGGTGCCGTGGGCGGCGCGCTCGCCGCACTTCTGGATCGGGCGGGACACAGCGTCGATGTGACCGCGCGGGGCCCACAGCTTGCGGCGATACGCACCGGCGGGATACGTCTGGGCGGAGCCTGGGGAGAGCACACCGCCAGGGTCACCGCCGACGAGCGGCTCGAGCGCGCGCCCGAGATCGCGATCCTCGCCACCAAGGCGCAGGACGCGGCGGACGCCATCGAAGCGAACCGGGCGATGCTGGAGCACATCCCGTTGCTCGTTGTGCAGAACGGACTGGACGGTGTGACGACCGCGTCTGCGCTCCTGCCGAACAACGATGTCGTCGGGGGGCTCGCCATGTTCGCGTCCTCGTACCTGTCGCCCGGTGAGATCACCATCACTGCGGCCGCGCCGCTGTACCTCGGGGGCGGGTCCGCTGAACACGAGGTGCCTGCCCTGTTTCTGGCCGAACTGCTGCGCGGCGTGCTGCCCGTCACCGTGCTCCCCAACTTCGTCGGAGCGCAGTGGACCAAACTCGTGGTCAACCAAATCAACTCGCTGCCGGCGATCACGGGTTTGAGCGCCCAGCAGGTAGCCGCGGATGCATCGCTGCTGCGGATCCTCACCGAGAGTATGCGGGAGACGGTGATGGTCGGAGTTCGGCGGAGCGTCCGGTTCGAGGAGTTGCAGGGTCTCAGTGACCTGCGGCTGCGGCTGTTCGCGCGGGTGCCGGTGGCGCTGGCGCGGGCGCTTCCTGCGCGGATCGTGTCCCGGATGGGCGCGACGCCGAACCCGGGCTCGACGCTGCAGAGTATTCGCCGCGGCCAGGCCACCGAAATTGACTACCTCGCGGGCGCCGTGGTGCGCGCCGGGGTCCTCGTTGCGGTGCCCACTCCCGTTTGCGCGGCCATGGTGCACCTGGTGCACGAGGTGGAGCGCACCGGGGTCTTCTTCTCACCGGATGAGGTGGTGCGGCGCGTGCGCGCGGCGGTCGGTCGCTAGGCGCACACGGCGAGTCGGGCGTGCGCTGGACGCGCACAGCCGGGCGGGCGCTCGCTAGCCGGGCGGGCACTCGCTCGCCGGGCGGGCACTCGCTCGACGCGCGCTCGCTGGACGCACGCTCAGCAGCTATCGGCGAAGGAGCGCCGGGGGTGCTCAGGGTCGCTGTTGTCGACGATGGCGGTCGCCTTGGTGCGGGGTGCCACCTCGTGCGCGTAGAGCGCCTCTGCCGCGGTACGCTCCCCCGCGGCATCCAGCCACACAGAGTAATTCCAGAAGCCGGCAAGCTCCGCACGGTTCAGAAAAGGACCATCGACAATCAGGATCGCGTCGTCTGGTGCAGTTTGGCCCTCGTTCTCCACCGGGGTATCTCGCGCGACGTCGAAGGAGGCGGTCACAAACGAGGCGCTACCGCCCCTGCGGAACGGCTCGATCAGCGCCCGGGTCAACGTTGGGTAGTCAAACGCGTCGCGGTAGGCGCCCTCGGCGGAGTCTGCACCTCGGGCCTCGCGCTCAGCACGCGGCCGGGAGAAGTCGATGAGTGATGCGCGGAAGGCGGCGTGCGATTTTGCCCGGATCGCGTCGGCGAGGTCGTCGGCGAAGGTGGTTGCATCGGCCTGCCCGGGCGCGTCGACAGCGACGATGACGTGCCCGCGCCCGTAGTTGTGGAGGATCTCCTCAGCGAGTGCGGAGAGGGTGTCTGTGCGTAGTGGTGCCCATCTGGCCATAAATCTAAGCCTAATCTGAACGTATGAGCATCGCGCCCGCCGTCACCGATTGGTACCGAGACAACGCCCGCGTGCTGCCCTGGCGTGAGGAGGGATTTCCGGCGTGGGGAACCCTCGTCAGCGAGGTGATGCTGCAGCAGACGCCGGTCGTGCGCGTGATTCCGCGACTGGCGCAGTGGCTCGAGCGGTGGCCTACCCCGTCTGCGCTGGCCGCATCCTCCGCGGGGGATGCCGTGCGTGCCTGGGATCGCCTGGGGTACCCGCGCCGCGCCCTCAACCTGCACGCCGCCGCAGTTGCCATCACCGAGCGACACGGCGGTGTTGTTCCCGAGGACGTGCCCACCCTGCTCGCACTGCCGGGCGTGGGCGAATACACGGCACGGGCGGTTGCGGCGTTCGCGTACGGCCACCGGCATCCCGTGGTCGACATCAATGTGCGCCGTGTACTCGCCCGCGCCGTCGCCGGCCAGGGTGAGCCCGGACCAGCCTCGAACCGCCGGGACCTCGCCGCGATGGACGCGCAGCTGCCCGAAGACGAGCCGCTGGCACGCGAGGCCAACGCCGCCATCATGGAACTCGGCGCGGTGATCTGCACCGCCCGCGCCCCACGCTGCGGAGAATGCCCCATCGCCGCCCAGTGCGGGTGGCGGGCGGCGGGTTACCCCGAGTTCGAAGGTGTGCGCGCTCCGGTGCAGAAGAAGTTCGCCGGCTCAGACCGCCAGGTGCGGGGCATGATCCTCGCGGAGCTTCGCGCGAGCGATATTCCGGTGACGGCGATCGAGGTGCGGATGGTGTGGGCGGATGTCGCTCAGCGCGAGCGAGCGCTCAGCGGACTAGTGGCGGACGGACTGGTGCGCGTGACGACCAGCGGGGACTACGAGCTGCCGCACTGACGCTGGGGCTGTCGGACGGTGTGGCGGTTGGTCGACCCAGACAAGTGCCCACAGCCGCGCTGCTACGGACGCGGACCGGAGGTGAAGACGGCCTCGTCGTTGTCGTCGTCGTCCTCGTCGTCATCGAAGTCGTCGTCCTCGTCGAACTCACGCGGCTTGACGTAGGGATCTTCGTCGCCTGCGTAGTTCTTCGCCTCAGCGAGTCCTGCCACCTCGAGGTCGCGGTTGCGAGCCTCGGCCAGGAGCGAGTCGATGAGGGCCGCGTTCTCCGGGATGCCGTCCGGGATGAACTCGAGTGACGGCGTCAGCCGGGCGGTGATGTTCTTGCCGACCTCGCTGCGGAGCATACCGGTGGCGGACTTAAGTGCGGCCGCGGTGTCGCTGCGCTCTTCGTCAGTGCCGTACACGGTGTAGAACACCGAGGCGTGCTGGAGGTCGCCGGTGACCCGAACGTCCGTGATGGTCACGAAGCCGAGGCGCGGATCCTTGATGCCGCGCTCGAGGCGCTTGGCAATGATGACCTTGATGCGGTCCGCCATTTTGGCGGCGCGAGCCGGATCAGCCATGGTGCTCTCCTTGTGGTGCGTCTGTCTTGCTGAGTCTGGATGCTGATAAGGGGTTCCCCCTCTCCGGGCGGAGAGGGAGAACCCCTTGGGCCTTACGGGTTAGACCCGGGGCTTTTCCTTCATTTCGATCGTTTCGATCTCGTCGCCGATCTGGATGTCGTTGAACTTGCCAAGACCGATACCGGCCTCGAAGTCCGTACGAACCTCGGTGACGTCGTCCTTGAAGCGACGCAGCGACTCGATGGCCAGGTTGTCCCCGACCACAACGCCGTCGCGGATGACCCGCGCCTTGGCGTTTCGCGTGATCGTTCCGGAGCGAACGATGACACCGGCGATGTTTCCGACCTTGGAGGAGCGGAAGATCTCGCGGATCTCGGCAACACCCGACTGCACCTCTTCGAACTCGGGCTTGAGCATTCCCTTGAGGGAGTTCTCAATGTCCTCGAGCGCGGCGTAGATGACCGAGTAGAAGCGCACGTCGACACCTTCACGGGCGGCGCGCTCGCGCGCCTTCGTGTCGGGGCGGACGTTGAATCCGATGATGATCGCGTTGTCGACGGTAGCGAGGTTGACGTCGCTCTCGGTGACAGCACCAACACCGCGGTGGATGATGCGAAGGGCGACTGAATCGTCGACCTCGATCTTGAGCAACGATTCCTCGAGCGCTTCAACAGCACCGGAAACGTCACCCTTGATGATGAGGTTGAGCGATTCGACCTTGCCCTCTTCGAGTGCACGGGTGAAGTCCTCGAGCGTGATGCGCTTGCGGGCACGGGCCAGCTGGGCGTTACGCTCAACGGCTTCGCGCTTTTCAGCGATCTGACGTGCGGTGCGGTCATCCTCAATTACAAGGAAGGTGTCACCGGCGCGAGGCACCGTGGACAGACCCTGCACCTGCACCGGACGAGCCGGTGCAGCCTCGGGAACAGCAACGCCGTCCTCGTCGAACATGGCGCGAACCTTGCCATATGCGGTACCCGCGACGATCGAGTCGCCGACACGAAGCGTTCCCGACTGGATGAGCACGGTCGCAACGGCACCGCGGCCCTTGTCCAGTCGCGCTTCGATCGCGACGCCTCTGGCGTCTTTGTTCGGGTTGGCACGGAGGTCGAGTCCCGCGTCCGCCGTGAGGAGGACTGCATCGAGCAGCGCGGGGATGCCGGTGTTGGTCAACGCCGAAACGTCAACGAACATCGTGTCTCCGCCGTACTCTTCCGCGACGAGGCCGAACTCGGTGAGCTGCTGGCGCACCTTGGCCGGGTTTGCGCCCGGCTTGTCCACCTTGTTGACTGCGACGACAATCGGGATACCGGCGGCCTGGGCGTGGTTCAGTGCCTCAACCGTCTGCGGCATGATTCCGTCGTCTGCAGCGACAACGAGGATCGCAAGGTCGGTCACCTGGGCACCACGGGCGCGCATGGCGGTAAACGCCTCGTGGCCCGGGGTGTCGATGAAGGTGATCGCGCGCTCGTGGCCCTCGTGCTCGGTCCAGACCTGGTACGCACCGATGTGCTGCGTGATGCCGCCGGCTTCGCCCGCCACGACGTTGGCCTGGCGGATCGCGTCGAGCAGCTTGGTCTTACCGTGGTCGACGTGACCCATGACGGTCACAACCGGCGGACGGATCTCGAGGTCGGAGTCTTCTTCGTCCTCAAGCTCCTGGTCGAGGTCCATGCCGAAGCCACTGAGCAGCTCGCGGTCCTCATCCTCCGGGCTGACCATCTGGATGTTGAAGCCGAGCTCCTCACCGAGGATCCCGAAGGTTGCCTCGTCGAGAGACTCCGTCGCGGTCGCCATCTGGCCGAGGTGGAACAGCACGGTAACGAGGTTGCCGGGGCTGGTGTCGATCTTGTCGGCGAAGTCGGTGATGGAAGCACCGCGGCGCAGACGCACCACGGTCTTGCCGTCGCCACGGGGCACACTAACGCCACCAAGCGACGGGGCTTCCCTCAGTTCGAATTCTGCCCTCTTCGTACGCTTCGACTTGCGCGCCTTGCTCTTGCCGCCACCGCGACCGAAGGCACCAGCGGTGCCACCGCCCGGGCCGCGACCACGGCCACCAGCGCCACCACCGGCAGGACGCGGTGCGCCGAAGCCAGGAGTTGCACCGGGAGCTGCGCCACCGGGGCGCTGGAAGCCACCACCGGCCGGACGGCCGGGGCCGCCTGGACGCTGCTGGTACGGAGCGCCGCCGGGGCCGGCCGGACGCTGGCCGAAGCCACCGGGACGGGCACCCTGGCCGGGTCCGCCCGGACGAGGCGCGCCGGGACGGGGAGCGGACGGACGCGGTGCGCCGGGGCGAGGAATCGCGCCGGGCGTGCCCGCTGCGCCTCCCGCTCCGGGACGCTGCATGCCCTGGTTGCTCGCGAACGGGTTGTTACCCGGACGAGGAGCGCCGGGACGCTGCATGCCCTGGTTGCTCGCGAACGGGTTGTTACCCGGACGAGGAGCACCCGGGCGGGGAATGCTGGAGGGACGGGGAGCGTCGGCGGTGCCGGCAGACTCCTTCGTTGCTTCCGGAGCTGCGGCGGCGGGCTTCGCGGCGGCGGCCTCGGCCACTGCCTGACGCTCGGCGACGGTCAACGGCGGCGGAGTCGGGGCTACTGCCTCGACGACGGGCTCGCTGGCGGGCTCTGCCTGTACGGGTGCCTTGGCGGGCGCGGGTACGGGTCCCGGAACGGCACGGGGTGCCGGGCGCGGCGATGCGGGCTTGGCGGGAGCAGCTGCGGCGGGTGCCGACGGCTTGATCCCCTCGGCCTCGAGCGCGGCCTTGAGTCGACGGGCGACCGGGGGCTCAATGCTTGATGAGGGTCCCTTGACGTATTCGCCCATTTGCTTGAGCTTGTCGAGGGCAACCTTGGTGTCGACACCGAGTTCGGCGGCGATTTCGTGCACACGTGGTTTGGCAGCCACTTTTCTCCTGTTCCGGGTCTGCACCCGGACAGGGGCAGACCGCTAAGTACGGACGGGTCTCATTTCGAGCCGCTCATTAGTTGTCCATAGGTCAATCAGCCTGTTCTTTGGGGAGCCTCGGACGAGGCTCCGACTGTTGCGAGGATCTGCTCGGTGGCCAGCGGCGAGGAAACGCGCAACGCACGACCAAAAGCCTTGCGTGCAACTGATTTCTCGATGCACTCGGCGAGGGGGTGTACCCACGCACCACGGCCAGGAAGTGTTGCGGACGGATCCGGTGTCACTGCGCCATTCAGAGCGACTACCCTCAGCAAAGTGGATTTGTCAGCGCGTGATCGGCAGCCCAAGCAGGTTCTTACGGGTTCCATAGTACCCCCTCAAATCCGTCACGGGTTCAGCCCCACACAATTGAAGAAGGCCGATCGTGCGGGACCGTCGACCGGGCGAGGTCAGGATTCAAGAATCGAATCTGGCTGGATGTCGATGCGGGCACCGGTCAGCTTGGCGGCGAGCCGCGCGTTCTGACCTTCTTTTCCGATGGCCAGCGACAGCTGATAGTCCGGCACCAGTGCGCGCACCGCTTTCAGCGACTCGTCGATCACGAAAGCGCTGGTGACCTTAGCCGGCGAGAGGGCGTTGGCCACAAAGGTGGACAGGTCTTCCGAGTAGTCGACGATGTCGATCTTCTCGTTGTTGAGCTCCGCGGTGACCGCGCGCACGCGCTGGCCAAGCTCGCCGATGCAGGCACCCTTGGCATTGACACCCGGCTGCGTCGCACGCACCGCAATCTTGGTGCGGTGCCCTGCCTCGCGGGCGAGAGAGGTGATCTCCACGACGCCGCTGGCGATCTCGGGGACTTCGAGGGCGAACAGCTTGCGGACGAGGGAGGGGTGGGTGCGGCTGACCGTGATCTGGGGACCCTTCAGTCCCTTGCTCACGCTGGTGACATAAACGCGAATGCGGGTGCCGTGTTTGTAGTCCTCGGTGGGAACCTGCTCCTCGGGCGGAAGAATCGCCTCGATTGTTCCGAGGTCTACGTGGATCATGCGAGGATTTGGGCCCTGTTGGATGACTCCGGCGATGATGTCACCCTCGCGGCCCTTGAACTCGCCGAGCACCTGGTCGTCCGCGATGTCCCGCAGGCGCTGGTTGATGACCTGCTTCGCGGCGAAAGCGGCGATGCGGCCGAAGTCGTTCGGAGTGTCAACGGCTTCTCCGATCAGGTTGCCGTCCTCGTCCATTTCTTCGACGTACACGGCAACGTGGCCGGTTTTGCGGTCGAGCTCGACCCGTGACTTCGCCGGCTCGGGGTCACCGGGCTTCTGCTCGGTTTCACTCGCGTTCTTCAGGTAGGCGGTGTGAATGGCCTGTTCGATGATCTGCACGAGTTCCTCGAAGGGAATTTCTCGCTCGCGCTCTAAGAGACGCAGCACGCTCAGGTCGATGTCCACTGAGGGCCTCCACTATTTTTGGTTTTTGTGACTCCGCAGCGGGGTTCCGGCGAATGTCTACCCTCTAAGGTACCGGAATTGGGAGCGGCGTGAACCGCGCCCGGTCACCACGGCCTGTCGGTGAACCCGCCCGTGCCCCCTTCGGCGCGACCACGCGCGTCATCCTCGGCCTTGTCCTCCGCTGCGTCTTCGCCCTGCTGTTCAAGTTCGTCGAGCTGCTGTTCGGGGCTCGCTTGCTCGGTGCCGTTGTTGAGGCCGTCCAGGTAGTCCGCCGCGTCGAGCTTCTCCTGGAGACGCGCCTCGGCATCATTGAGCTCCTGGCCGGGGTCACGGCCGTTGACCGGCTCGTCCGGAGGCGTGCAGTCATGCGCCGCCAGCACATCGAGCGCTGTCTGGTAGAGCAGTTCGGCACCCGCGAAGAGGCCCGCACTGGCGTACCCGTCGGCGAGGCGCTCCCAGCCCAGCGACAGGTTCACCACGACCTCGCACTCGTGGTCTGCGGGGACGAGGGTCAGGGCTTTTTCGAAGTCATCAATCGCCGGAACGTAGTCCTCTCCCGCGGCCAGCGCGCTCCCGCGGTCGAAGTAGGGAATCCACGGCTCCAGCAGATTCGGTTCGAGGAGGGACCCGAACGTCTCCGCGCTGGACGTGTAGCCGCCGCGCATGTAGTCAGTCATCGCGCTCGCTGCTATCACTGGCCGACTGATCAGCCACCCGGCGATGATCGTCATGGCCAACACAACGGGGAGGCCGAACAGCAGCAGACGACGCCGCAGGCGGAGTCTGGCGCGGTTGCCCTCGACCGAGGGAGCTGACGCAATACGCGGGGACTTCGCCATGATCACTCCACTCCTCGTGTCTCACGGAGCGCGCGTGCGAGCCCGATCCACTCGCGTACGAGCAACGCGAGCAGCGGAATCACGAGGATCCAGTACAACTCGGTGGGAGCGGTGCCCGTCTCGGTGGTGACGTCGGGCGTTTCGAACTCGATCCCCCGGACCAGGGAATCGACGCCCTGGCCCGAATCCCGATGCTCATAGGATACGCCGAGCTGGTCCGCGATGCTCTGGAGCCGGGTCTCGTCGATGCGGGAGATGGCGTCCGTCGGCGGAGTGGTTGTGAAGTCCTGGATGTAGGTGCTCTCCGAGTACATGTCCGCGTAGCCGTCGTACGACAGCATCCGGCCGCCCTCCTCGGTGCCGTAGCCGAGAACCGCTCCCCCATCGATGGACGGCTCAAGGGCTGCAAACGACCCCGGTTCGGTAGCGACGGTCTGCTCCCCGTCGCCGAAGTAGTAGACCACGCGCGGGCGGTCGGGGTGTGCCTCCTCCGCGTCTGCGAGAACTCGCGTGAGCAGTTCTGTCGACGCGTCGATGCTCGACCCAGCGGAATAATTCGTCACTTCCTGGGTGAGAACGGTGACCGCGGAGCGGAGCGCGGACAGGTCGCTGGTAAGTGGCATCCGCTGCACCGCGCTCGAGTCGAAGGTGATGAGGGCAAATTCCGCGCCCGCGAGGGTCTGCGCAAGCGCGGAGATATCCGCTCGGACCCCGGAGAGTCGTGGGCTGCCCTCGTCGCCGAAATCTTCGGCCGCCATACTGCTTGTGGTGTCGACGACGAAGTAGACCTCGAGTCCGCCCTCCGCCGCTGGCCCGGGCTCGGTACCACCGACACCCGGGCGTAATGCCACCGCGGCGAGGAGCAGGAGCATCAACAGACGCAGGCTCCACTCGCGGGCGAGGCGGGTGCCGCGGTGGCGAATGACCTGCCACACCACGAGCGCGAGGGCGACGCCCAGCACGGGAATCAGGATCGGAAGCGGAAGCATGGGGGTGATGTTCATCGCCGGAGCCTCCACTGCAGCACGAGGGTTGCGAGCACACCGAGCAGGAGCAGCACAAACGGGAGGCGCGGCTGATCGCCCAAAATCAGCTCGGGCGCACCGGGCAGAGCCGCGGCCTGCTCGGCCGTGATGCGCTCCACGATGCCGGGAACCGCGTCGGGATCGTCGAGGGCGTAGTACGTTCCGCCGGTGCCCTCAGTGACGGTGCGAAATTCCTCGGCGAGGTCGGCGAGGTAGTCCCGCGCGAGCGTGTCTCCCGGGTTGATCCCGTACACCCGGATGTCCTTCTCGATCGCGAGCTGCCCCGCCTCGGGAAGGGTGTAAATCGAATCGCCGGCGACGAGGTTGTCGGTCGCGAGGATGATGGAGCGGGACCGCTCAGCTTCGGGAGTGTCGAAGCGCAGGGTGCAGGAGGCAAGACCGTCGCCGATCAGCGAGGAGCCGTCGCCGAGAAGAGTTCCGCTTTCAATGGTTTCGTCCGGCGTCTCAAACGTCTCCCGGATGCGTTCCAACTGTCGCGTGATGTAGGCGTAGTCGCTACTGAGCGGAAAGTAGGTCACCGCCGATGCGTTGAACAGCACCAGCGACAGCCGTTCGCCGGAAAACTGGCTGGACAGCTCGGCGAAGACATCCACGATCTGCGCGTCGTAGTCGACCATCGACCCGGAGACGTCGAGGCACAGCACGATGTCCCGGGTCGCCAGCTCAGGCTGCGCCAGCGCCGGGGCTGCCGGACGCGCCGCGAGCGCCACACCCGCCAGAACCGCGATGAGCACCGCGGCGATCGACCCGACCAGCAGGGCCCGGTAGCGACGAAGCGCCCGCCGATAGCTGGGGAGCGCGGTCAACCGGTCGGCGTGCGCGATGGGTACGGAGGGTGCGTCGTCGCGGGCCCGGCGCTTGCGGAGCAGAATGACGATCGCGAGGGTGACTGCGCCGACGAGCGCTGCGGCACCCGGCATCCACCAGTTAATCAGGGTCGTGATGTTCGTGAACTCGCCGGTCATGGCAGTTGCCCCCAGTCCTGCACAACGCGACGCGCGGCCGCCGCGGAGGTGGCGACCGCAGCGCTGTCGTCCGTGCCGAACTCGGCCGGGTAAAAGCGCTCGACGGCGCCGGTGAGTCCGGGCAGGTTGAGGCGGCGCAGCTCCCCCAGGGTCATCGCGGACGCCGGATAGCCGCTCGACTCGTGCACGTACCCGCGGACGAGCGCGCTGAGCCGCTGGTGCGCTGCCCGGCTGGTCAGCTCTGCGCGCTCGTAGGCGCGCACAACCTCGTCGATCATCCCGAGGTAATGTGCGCGCACGGCCGGGGCGAGGGCCGCCCGTGCGGCAGCCTCAGACACAACGGGGCGCGCGCGGGTCAGCAGCGGCACCGCGATGAACCAGGCGACGACCAGGGCGAGCAGCACGAACGCGAGCACGGCCCAGAGCGGGTTGTACTGCACCGGCGGAAAGAAGTCAGCGTTTGGCATGTCGGTGCAATTCCAACAGGCGCAGCAGGGAGGGCACAACGTCGACGGTCGAGCCGAGCCGCGCGCTGCTGATGCGCAGGCGAGCAAACAGCGCCTCGTTGCGATCGCGTCGTTCGGCCACCGACCGGTCGAAATCCGCGCGGAGCGCCGGGTCGGCGCGCAGGTACATCGGCAGCGCCACCGAGGTCGCCACGTCGTGCATGCGCTGGCCAGCCCATTGCTCCGCGAGCAGGTCGGCGTCACCCACGCTCAGCCAGAGGATCTCGTGCTGGACGGACAGGCGGCGCAGCAGACGCGCCTCTGTCTCTCCGAGGGCGCGATCATCGGCGACCACGAGAACGATCATCCTGCGCGTGAACGACTTCGCGACAAATTGCAGGAGGCGAGTGAGATCACTGCGCGGCGCCTGCAGGGTCGTTGCGGAGTCGATCTGCCGCAGGAGACGTTCGAGGGCTGCCTCGGTGGATGCCGGGGGCTCGAATTTTGTGTGCTCGGCGTCACCCGACACCAGCACAAGACGGTCACCGTGTTTCAGCGCGAGGTAGCCGATGATTCCGGTCGCGAGGACGGAGAGCTCGCTCTTGGTCTCGCCGCTTTCCGCCAACGCGGCCATGTTGCGCCCGGTGTCGACAAGCAGCAGCACGGTCTGCTTGCGGGTGGCGATGTAGCGGCGAACCAGGGGCGCACCGTGGCGGGCCGTCGCCTTCCAGTCGATGTCCCGCGGCTCGTCTCCGGCAACGTACGGGCGCAGGTCGTCGAACTCGATGGTGCGCCCGTGGAAAATGGAACGGTATTCGCCGTCGAGCAGCCCCCGCACCCTGCGGTGCGCGTGGATTGCCAGTTTCGTCTTGACCCGGCGCAGAAGACTGGTCATGCCCTACGGCGCGGGGATCGCGGCGAATACCGCGTCGATGAGCGTCTCTGGACGGATGTCTTCTGCGATCGCTTCGAACCCGAGGATGATGCGATGGCGCAGGATCACGTGGCGCAGGGTTTTGACGTCGTCGGGGATCACGTGGTCGCGGCCCTCGATGAGCGCAAGCGCCCGCGCGGCACGCGCGAACGCGATGCTCGCCCGCGGACTCGCGCCGTACTCGATGGCAGAGGCCAGTTCGGGCGTGAGGTATTTATTTGCGTGACGGGTCACGTAAACCGCGGACACGATGTAGTTCTTGATCGAGGGGTCGAGGTAGACCTCGCCGACCAGCTTCTGCAGGAACAGCACGTCATCGAGGGTGGCGGCGGCGGGCGGATCTTCGTCGTACACGCCGGAATCGACCCGGTCGATGATCGTCAACTCCTCCTGGAACGAGGGATAGTCGAGGATCTCCTTCAGCAGGAATCGATCGAGTTGAGCCTCGGGCAGGTGGTAGGTGCCCTCCTGCTCGATCGGGTTCTGGGTCGCGAGGACGAGAAAGGGCTTGGGCAGCGGGTACATCTGGCCACCGATGGTGGTCTGGTGCTCCTGCATCGCCTCGAGCATGGCGCTCTGCGTCTTCGCACTCGAGCGGTTGATTTCGTCAAGGAGCACGAAGTTCGCGTGCACCGGCCCCAGCTGGGTCTCGAAGCTCGAGTTCGTGTAGTCGAAGATCTGGGTGCCGATAATGTCGCTCGGCAGCAGGTCGGGGGTGCACTGGATGCGCCGGAAACTGGCCTGCACGGCGTCGGACAATGCCTGGGCGGCGGTTGTCTTCGCCAGCCCGGGAACGCTCTCGAGGAGCACGTGTCCCCCGGTGATCAATGCGATGAGCAGGCTTCGCCGCAGCCCCTCCTGCCCGACGACCTTGGCCGCGTACGAACCGCTGACCGCCGCGAGGATGTCGCGGGCGCGGTCACGGTCGGCGGTGGACATGGCGATGGTGCGGGTGTCGGTCACAGGCGTGCCACTTCGAGCGCAACATCCGCGACGGCGACGGGGGTGCGAACGCCGGTGCGGCGATCCCACAGTTCGACCATTCCCTCGCCGGCGCTGCGCCCGACGATCACGATGATGGGAACACCGAGCAGTTCAGCGTCGCCGAACTTCACCCCGGGCGAAACCTTGCGGCGGTCGTCGAAGAGAACGTCGAATCCGGTGGCTTCGAGCGACTCGATGAGCGATCCCGCCACGTCGTAGATGACTTCCTCGCGGCCGGCCGCGACGACGTGCACGTCGTAGGGTGCGACGTTGCGGGGCCAGATCAGGCCCTTCTCGTCGTTGTTGCTCTCGGCGATGACCGCGAGAATGCGGGTGACGCCGATGCCGTAGGAGCCCATCGTGACGGTGACGAGCTTTCCGTTCTCGTCGAGCACCTTGAGGCCGAGCGCTTCGGCATACTTACGGCCCAGCTGGAAGACGTGGCCGATCTCCATGCCCCGGGCTGTTTCGAGGGGACCGGAGCCGTCGGGCGCCGGGTCGCCCGCGCGCACGTCGGACGCCTCGATGAATCCGTCGGCGAAGAAGTCCCGGCCGGCGACGAGGCCGAAAACATGCTTCTGGTCGATGTTCGCGCCGGTGACCCACTGCGTGCCATCGACGACGCGGGGATCGAGCAGGTAGCGGATCGAGGTCGCGGACTCTTCGCCGAGCATGGGCCCGGTTGCGGACCAGGGTCCGATGTAGCCCTTGACCAGGCTCGCGTTCTTCGCGAAGTCTGCTTCGTTCGCGGCTTCAACGGTGGCGGGAGCGACGGCGACCTCGACGCGCTTGAGATCGACGTCACGGTCTCCCGGAAGACCGATGACCAGCAGCTCGCGGGTTCCGTCGAGGTGCTTGAGCGCGACGACAACGTTCTTCAGGGTGTCTGCGGCCGTCCAGGGACGATCGCTGCGCGGCTGCTGCGCGTTGGCGAGATCGACGAGGGTCTGGATGGTGGGGGTGTCTGGCGAGTCGAACACCGTCGGCTCGGGAAGCGCTGCGAAGTCGATCGCGTCGGGAACCGTCGTGGTGTAGGCCTCGACGTTTGCCGCGTAGCCACCGGCGGACCGAACGAAGGTGTCCTCGCCAACCGGGGTGGGGTGCAGAAACTCTTCACTTCGCGATCCGCCCATCGCCCCGGCATCCGCCTTGACGATGACGTACTCGAGCCCGAGGCGGGTGAAGATGCGCTCATAGGCGTCGCGCTGCGCCTGGTAGCTGGTGTCGAGCCCGTTGTCGGTGTAGTCGAAGGAGTACGCGTCCTTCATCGTGAACTCGCGGCCACGCAGCAGCCCTGCGCGGGGGCGGGCCTCGTCGCGGTACTTGTCCTGGATCTGGTAGATCGACAGCGGAAGGTCTTTGTACGAGCTGTACAGGTCTTTCACGAGGAGGGTGAAGACCTCCTCGTGGGTGGGCGCGAGCAGGTAGTCCGCACCCTTGCGGTCCTGCAGGCGGAACAGACCATCGCCGTACTCTTCCCACCGGCCGGTTACCTCGTAGGGCTCGCGCGGCAGCAGGGCGGGAAAGTGCACTTCCTGCGCTCCCGCGTTTTCCATCTCCTCGCGGATGATGGCTTCGATCTTGCGGCGGACCTTCAGCCCGAGCGGCAGCCAGGCGAACACGCCTGGAGCCTGGCGCCGAATGTAGCCAGCTCGCACGAGGAGACGATGACTCGTGACCTCGGCGTCTGCGGGGTCTTCACGGAGCGTACGGACAAAGAGGTGAGAGAGGCGTGTTGGCACGCGCTCAATGCTACCGGCGGTGTCTGGGTGGCTGCGCCGCGGTGGATAACTTCACCACGGCGCCGCCTCCACTCAGGGGGTGAGGACGACGGGCGAACCGAGCTCGCCCGCGGGCATTTCGGCCGCGAGGCGCTTGGCCTCTTCGATCAGGGTCGCGACGATGAGCGCCTCCGGGACGGTTTTGATGACCTCGCCCCGGACGAAGATCTGGCCCTTTCCGTTGCCGCTCGCAACGCCGAGGTCGGCGTCGCGCGCTTCACCGGGTCCGTTCACGACACAACCCATGACGGCCACGCGGAGCGGCACGGTCATTCCCTCGAGTCCGTCGGTGACGTCATTCGCCAGCTTGTAGACGTCTACCTGGGCGCGGCCGCAGCTGGGGCAGGACACGATTTCGAGCTTGCGCTCACGCAGGTTGAGCGACTGCAGGATCTGCAGGCCGACCTTGATCTCCTCGGCGGGAGGCGCCGAGAGAGAAACGCGGATGGTGTCGCCGATGCCCTCGGACAGCAGGATCCCGAAGGCGGTCGCGCTCTTGATGGTGCCCTGGAAGCTCGGGCCCGCTTCGGTCACGCCCAGGTGCAGGGGCCAGTCGCCTCGCTCGGCGAGCAGACGGTAGGCCTTCACCATGATCACCGGGTCGTTGTGCTTGACCGAGATCTTGAAGTCGTGGAAGTCGTGCTCTTCGAACAGGCTCGCCTCCCAGACGGCGCTCTCGACGAGAGCCTCGGCGGTCGCCTTGCCGTACTTCTGCATGATCGACGGCTCGAGCGAACCCGCGTTGACCCCGATGCGGAGGGAGACTCCCGCTGCCTTGGCAGCGGCAGCGATGGCGCCGACCTGGTCGTCGAACTTGCGAATGTTGCCCGGGTTGACCCGGACGGCGGCGCATCCGGCGTCGATCGCGGCGAACACGTAGTTCGGCTGGAAGTGGATATCCGCGATGACGGGGATCTGGCTCTTCTTCGCGATGATCGGCAGCGCTTCCGCGTCATCCCGGCTGGGGACCGCCACGCGCACGATGTCGCAGCCCGACGCGGTCAGCTCGGCGATCTGCTGGAGGGTCGCGTTGATGTTGGTTGTGGGGGTGGTGCACATCGACTGCACACTGACGCGGGCGTCACCTCCGACAAGAACCTTTCCGACCTTGATCTGGCGGGACTTGCGGCGGGGGGCGAGGATTTCGGGAACTTTGGGCATTCCCAGATTGATGGCAGGCACAGAGGAATTCTATGTCGCGCCTCCCGACCGCGCTGGGCACACGGCCGAACTTCAGGCTCGGTTAGAGAATGCTGATGGGCTTCACGATGTCTGCGTACACCAGCAGCAACGTCATGGATCCCAGTAGAACGGCGACCACGAGGGTGAGCGGGATGATTTTTGCCGCATCCACCGGGCCCGGGTCGCGACGCCCGAACAGTTTCGCGAAGAAGCGACGGATGCCCTCCCAGAGCGCGCCGACCACGTGACCGCCGTCGAGCGGCATAAGCGGCACGAGGTTGAAGACAAACAGGGCGATGTTGAGCGAAGCGAGCAGGCTGATCAAAAACGATGCCCGGTCGAGGATCGGGATGGTGTCGATGCTCGTGATTTCGCCGGCGATGCGGCCGACACCAACAACACTGATGGGCCCGTTCGGGTCGCGCTCCTCCGGGCCGAACGCGGCGTTGACGATGTCGATGAGCCGCTCGGGCAGGTGGAGAATCATCGTCACCACGCTCGAGATGTTGTCGCCCACCGCGGGCAGCACCGCGGTGATGGGCTGCTGCACGGTCTCGGTGGCGGCACCGATGCCCAGGAACCCGACCTCTTCTGTGACGGCGTTGCCGTCGCTGTCCTCGACCAGTTCGCTGTTGTCGTCGTAGACGTACCGCTCGGTGAGCAACGGGGTCGCGTCGAGCCTGACCTCGGAGCCCTCGCGCTCAACGACAACCGCAAGCGGCTCCCCCGCGGACTCGCGGATGATGCCGGTCGCCTGGTCCCACGAGGTGATCGCGGTGCCGTTCATGCTGATGATTCGGTCGCCGGGCTGGAGTCCTGCTTCCGCCCCCGGTGCGGTCGGGTCATCCGCTGCACACTCTGTCTCGGTGCTCGACTGGGAGATTACGCACTCCGAGACGGATCCGATCGTGGTGCTCACCTGCGCCGTACCGAAACCGCAGAGGACAACGGCGTAGAGCACGATGCCGATCAGCAGGTTCATGGTGGGTCCACCGAGCATGATGATCACCCGCTTGAAGACGGGAAGCTGATAGAAGGTGCGGTGTTCCTCGTCGACCATGACGGTCTCCGCCGACGCGGTGCGTGCGTCCTGCACGAGGGTCTGGAAGAAGCCGGTGCTCGCGGTGCGGGCCCCGCCGCCGGTCTTGGCCGGCGGGTACATTCCCGACATCGATATGTAGCCGCCGAGTGGGATCGCCTTGAAGCCGTACTCGGTCTCGCCGTATTTGCGAGAGAAGATCGTGGGGCCGAAGCCGACCATGTACTGCCCCACCCGCACACCAAAAAGCTTCGCGGGCAGCAGGTGGCCGACCTCGTGCAGTCCAACGGACACAACGAGGCCAACAAAGATGATCAGAATGCCCAAAACATAGAGCAGCACAGTTTCCACGCGCTAACAATAGCCGCGCAGTTCTATGGCGAAGCTGGACGCGCGATCCGGGGTTGCTGCGCGGGCAGCGTGAGCGGTGAATTCGAGCTACGGGTGGCGGCGACCCTGCCCGGCCAAGAGGGCGCGGTAGCCGGAGCGATAGTCCGGATAGGTGAATTCGAAGCCGGTGGCCCTCAACAGGGCGTTGCTGCAGAGTTTGTCGCCGCCGCGTTCGGTGGTGGACTCGACCAGCTGCGGTTTGGCCGCTCCCAGCTCGTTCGCGAGGAACTCCAGCACCTCCGCGCTTCGCACCGGCTGGTTGTCGACGCCGAGGTACAGCGGCGCGGTGGGCTGCCCCATGGTCATCAGGTGGACGATGGCCGCCGCTGCGTCATCCCGATGAATGCGGTTTGTGTGTGCCGATCGGGCGCTGACCGTCGCCCGTCCCGCGCGAACCTGGGTGATCAGCCGCTCGCGCCCCGGCCCGTAGATTCCGGTGAGGCGCAGCACAACGGCGGAGGGTTGTCGCGCGTGCAGCAGCTGCTCCGCCTCGAGCAGGATCGCCGCCGTCTCCGTGACCGGGACGGCCGCGGTGTTCTCGTCGACCCAGCTGCCGTCCGACACGCTGAACACCGCGGTCGAGGACACCAGCAGCATCCGGCGGGGAGTCACACCGGCTTCGTCGAGGGCATCGAGCACATTTCGCAGCCCGTCGACATACACCGCGCGGTAGGCCTCCGGCGTCGGGCTGCCCGCGGCGAGCGCGACGATCACCGTGTCGGTGTCTGTGGGGATGCTGGGCCGCTCGACGGTCAGGTCGACGCTCTGCCCCTCGATGCCGGCGGGGAGCAGGCGGGCAGACCGCCGGAGACCGACTACCCGCGAGCCGAGCGCCGCGAAGCGCAGGCCCACCTCGGTTCCGATGTCGCCGCAGCCGGCGATCAGCACGGTCATCGGGAGATCGCCGCAATCCGATGGTCGGCTTCTGCTCGCGCCACGACTTCGGCGTCGAGGACCGCCTCGAGGGTCATCTCGCCGGCGTCGGCACCGTGGCCGTCGACGACGTGGCGCACGACGTCGAGGATGTCGAGATAACCGATCCGCCCGGCGTGGAAGGCGAGCACGGCCTGCTCGTTTGCGGCGTTGAAAACCGCCGGGAAGGTCGAACCCGCGCGACCGACGGCCTTGGCGAGTTCGACGGCGGGAAACGCCTCAGAGTCGAGAGATTCGAAGGTCCAGGTGCTCGCCTGTGTCCAGTCCAGCGGGGCGCCCACTCCGGGCACCCGGTTCGGCCAGTCGAGCCCGAGGGAGATCGGCAGTCGCATGTCTGGCGGGGAGGCCTGCGCGATGGTGGAACCGTCGACGAATTCGACCATGGAGTGCACCATCGACTGCGGGTGGACGGTGACCTCGATGTTGTCGTAGGGCACGTCGAAGAGCAGGTGGGCCTCGATGACCTCGAGGCCCTTGTTGACCAGGGTCGCGGAGTTGGTGGTGATGACAAGACCCATATCCCAGGTCGGATGCGCGAGCGCCTCGCGCGGTGTGACGTCGACCAGCGAGTCGCGCCTGCGTCCCCGAAACGGCCCACCGGAGGCGGTCAGCACCAGGCGGCGAACTTCGGCGGCGGTACCCGAGCGCAGCGCCTGCGCGATGGCCGAATGTTCCGAGTCGACGGGCACCAGCTGGCCGGGACGGAGCCTCGCCTTCACGAGCTCACCGCCCACGATCAGGCTCTCCTTGTTGGCCAGAGCCAGCGTCGCTTCGGTCTCCAGCACGGCGAGGGTCGGGCCGAGACCTACAGAACCGGTGATTCCGTTGAGCACGACGTCAGCGTGCACGTCGCGAACCAGCTGGCACGCGGCATCCGCCCCGATAGAAACGTGCTCGACACCAAACTGTTCTGCCTGCCGCTCGACCAGCTCGCGGTTGCTGCCCGCACCGAGGCCGACCACTTCGAACAGCTGGGGGTTGGCCGCGATCACCTCCAGGGCCTGAACGCCGATGGAGCCGGTTGAGCCGAGAATGATTACTTTGCGCACGACCCCATGCTAGGCCGATGGGCCGGGCGAGCACGCTGATTTGCCGCGGCGTCGTAGTCTGGAAGGTATGACGTTCACGGTCCCGCAAGCACGCAAACTCCTCACCGAACTCCCCGGCCCCAAGTCGGTCGAACTCCAGGCCAGACGCGAGCGCAGCGTCTCCCGCGGCGCCGGGACTCTCGCCAACATCTACATGGACCACGGATCAGGCGCGATCCTGGTGGACGTCGATGGAAACCAGCTCATTGACCTCGGCTGCGGCATCGGCGTCACCACGATCGGGCACGCACATCCCGAGGTGGCGGCCGCGGCATCCGCCCAGGCATCAAAGCTCACCCACACCCTCTTCACGGTCACCCCCTACGAGAACTACGTCAAGGTCGCCGAGAAGCTGGCCGAGATCACCCCCGGGGACTTCGAGAAGCACTCGATCCTGGTGAACACCGGAGCCGAGGCGGTAGAGAACGCGGTGAAGATCGCCCGCAAGTTCACCGGCCGCCGCGCGATCGTCGCTCTCGACCACGCTTTCCACGGCCGCACCAACCTGACCATGGCGATGACCTATCGCCCCTGGCCGGAGCGGGCTGGAATGGGCCCGTTCCCCGGTGAGATCTACAGCGTGCCGATCAGCTACCCCTTCCGCGACGGGCTGTCCGGCGAGGAAGCGGCCGAGAAAACCATCGACTACATCACCACGCACATCGGGGCAAGCGAGGTGGCGGCGTTCTTCGTCGAACCGATCCAGGGCGACGGCGGCATCATCATCCCCGCGCCCGGCTACTTCAAACGCCTCAGCGAGTTCTGCACCGAGAACGGCATCGTGTTCGTAGCCGACGAGATCCAGGCCGGAATCGCCCGCACCGGCGTCTGGTACTCGATCGAGCACCACGGGGTTGTGCCTGACCTCATCACGACTGCGAAGGGCATCGCGGGCGGCTTCCCGCTGGCGGCCGTCACCGGTCGCGCCGAAATCATGGACTCCGTGCAGCCCGGCGGCATCGGGGGAACCTTCGGCGGCAACCCCGTCTCAACCGCCGCGGCGCTGGCCGTGTTCGACATCATCGAGAAGGAGAACCTGCTCGAAGCGGCCCAGAACGTGGAGCGGATGCTGCGCTCACGCATCGGCGACTGGGCAGACAAGTACGACTTCGTCGGAGAGGTGCGAGGCAAGGGCGCGATGTTCGGCGTCGAGCTCGTCAAGCCCGGCACCAAGATCCCCAACCCCGAGGCCCTGGCGAGCGTGCTGAAGTACGTGACAACCCACGGTGTCATCGCGCTCGACGCGGGGAGCTGGGACTCCGTGCTGCGCATCATGCCGAGCGTTGTCATCAGCGAAGAACTGATCGACGATGCGGCGACCGTCATCGAAGAGGCGTTCGCGCTGCTCTGATTGATACAACACGGTCCTGACCGGGACAGCACCGTCCTGACCGGGACAGCACAAGCCCCGCCGACTTTCGCGAAGTCGGCGGGGCTTGTGTGTGGGGCGAGGGTATCGCCCGGGGTGTTACTCCTTAGCCGAGGCCGAGGATGTCGATCACGAACACCAACGTCTCGCCCGCGAGCTCTGAGGTGTTGGTCTCGCTCGGCTCGCCGTATGCGAGGGCGGGCGGGATCACCACGAGAATCTGCGATCCGACCTGCTGGCCCTCAATCGCCTGGGCGAACCCGTCGATGAGGCCCGAGGTGTTGAACGCTGCAGTCGAGCCGGTTCCCCAGCTCTGGTCGAAGATCTCCTTGGTGGACCACGCGGTGCCCTGGTAGTTGACCACCACGTCGGCGTCGGCCGGAACCTCTTCGCCGTCACCCTGCTTGAGTACAGCAACCTGCAACTCGGTGGGGGCCGCGGTGTCCGGCAGGGTCACCGTGGGCGTTCCGGTTTCATCGTCCGCAACGGAGACGGTGATGTCGGGGAAGTCGGCGGGAATGTCCTGGTCTTCACCGTCAGCCTTCGGCAGTGCCGGCTCGACATCCGCCGGCTCCTCTGCCGTGACGACGTCGGCGACGATGACGAGGGCGTCCTCCGCGGTCATGCCGTAGGTCTCCAGCGCGGTCTCGTTGAGGCCGTCGGCGGGCGCGGCCACACCGACGACCCGGGAACCCACCGTCGAGCACAGCAGGGTTGAGGTGAGCCCGGCGATGAGGGATCCGTCGAGCGGGAAGCCGACCGCGCTCTCACCGTCGTACGGGGTGGCGTCGATCTCTTCGCCCGTGGTGCCATTGAACATGGTGTAGTCAATGGTCACGTCGTAGTCTTCGGCGGCAACTTCTCCATCGCCCTCGATAACGACCGTACGCTCCGTGGTTTCGGCCGTCACCGGGGTAGCGATGGTCACCTCAGGCTTCTCACCAAACGCCCCGGTCACTTCGACGGCGTCGGAGACGGACCCAGACGCGGTGGGTGAACAGTCGGCGGCGGCTTCTTCGTCATTCGATGACGAGCATGCCGCCAAGGGGATTACGAGACCAGCGGCCAGGACGAGTGCTGCAGTTCTGCGCACAATGCGCCTTCCTGTAGGAGACAAAAACAGACACCAGTTTGGACCATACAGCTGGACACCAACTGCCAGAACCCCCCGGCGCGAGGTCACGATCCGATATGAATCGGTTCGAATGGCCTCAGCCTGCCAGAACCACGGTCGGTTCGTGGCCGACGGGGAAGTTGACCGACGCCGCTATGAAGCACTTTGTGCTCGCCTCGGCGTGCAGGCTGAGAGCAAGCTCCGTGTCGCCGCCGGCGATGGTTACCCGCGGACGCAGGGTCGCGGACACAAAATGCCCTCCCCCGTCCGAGGTCTGCTCCATCGTGCCCTCCGCATTGTCGGTGTAGCCCACCACAACGATCCCGTGGGATGCGGCCACGTGCAGGTAGCTGAGCAGGTGGCACTGGCTCAGGGCGGCCAAAAGCATCTCCTCGGGATTCCAGCGGTCGGTGTCTCCCCGGAACGCCCGATCGCTTGAGCCCTCGATGCTGTGTTTGCCTTCGGCCCGGATTACGTGGTCGCGCCCGTACGACCTGTAGTCGCTCGTTCCGCTGCCCCGGTCGCCCGTCCACTCGAGGGAAACGGCGTAAAAATGCTCAAGGTGCATTGCAAATCCTTTACTAAACTTGAGTCCATCATGACTGACACGATCGCGACACAGAGCAGCCCCGCAATCCCCCAGGAACGCCGGATCGTTACCGCGATCCCCGGGCCCCAGTCGCAGGCGCTGCACCAGCGTCGTGCGGCGGTTGTTCCCGTGGGCGTCTCCTCCGTGCTACCCGTATACGTGGCGCGGGCCCATGGCGCCATCGTCGTCGACATCGACGGCAACCAGTTTATTGACCTCGGCGCGGGCATCGGCGTGACCACCGTCGGACACACGGACGACGCGGTGGTTGCCGCCGCCTCGGCTCAGCTCGCCGACTTCACCCACACCCTCTTCACCGTCACCCCGTACGAGGGCTACGTGCGGGTGGCGGAACTCCTCGCCGAGCACACCCCGGGAGACCACGCCAAGAAGACGGTGCTGGTGAACTCCGGTGCGGAGGCGGTCGAGAACGCGGTGAAGATCGCCAGAAAGTACACGGGTCGCAGCGGTGTCGCGGTACTGGAGCACGCCTACCATGGCCGCACAAACCTCACGATGGCGATGAACTTCAAGGCCGCGCCCTACTCGACCGGGTTCGGTCCGTTCGCCGGCGATATTTACCGGGCGCCCAATTCCTACCCATTCCACGACGGACTGAGCGGGGCGGATGCCGCGGCGCGAACGATCGCTTACCTCGAGAAAACCGTGGGGGCAGCAGACCTCGCCTGCCTGGTGGTCGAGCCCATCCAGGGCGAGGGCGGATTCCAGGTGCCTGCTGAGGGATACCTTCCCGCGCTGCAGCAATGGTGCACCGACAACGGCATCGTGTTCGTCGCCGACGAGATCCAGAGTGGGATGGGACGTACGGGTGCCTACTTCGCGAGCGAGCACTTTTCGCTCGTCCCCGACCTCGTGCTCAGCGCCAAGGGAATCGCGGGCGGCCTGCCGCTGGCCGGGGTAACCGGTCGCGCGGAGATCATGGACGCGGCGCAGCCCGGTGGGCTCGGCGGTACATTCGGCGGCAATCCGGTCGCCACCGCAGCATCCATCGCCGTGTTCGGGCAGATCGAGTCCCTCGGCCTGCTCGCCGAAGCCACCCGCATCGAAAAGACGCTGAAGACTGGCCTCACCGCCCTTCAGGTCAAGTACCCGATCATCGGGGAGGTTCGCGGGATCGGTGCGATGGTTGCGATTGAGCTGGTCGAGCCCGGTACCCTTCTTCCGAACGCTGCGGCCGTGACATCCATCGCCACCTTCGCTGCGCAGCACGGCGTCATCGTTCTGACGGCGGGAACCTACGGAAACGTGCTGCGCTTCCTGCCGAGCCTCGCGATCACCGACGAGCTGCTGCACGACGCGCTCTCGGTCATCGACGACGCGTTCGCGGCGCTGTGACGACCACGCAGACGGGCGCTGTGACGACCACGCAGACTCCGGTGGGCGGCGAGCGCGCAGCCGCGCTGGGTTCGGGGACCGAGCTTGGTTCGGGGACCGAGCTGGGTTCGTGGAGCGAGCTCGCGGTTCTTGAGCGCAGCGGCATGATCGAGTCCCGCCACTTCGGTTCTGCCGTTGTGATCGGGCCGGCGGGCGCAATCCTTCGCCAGCTCGGAGACCCCACGGCGCTGATCTATCCGCGGTCCACGATGAAGCCGCTGCAGGCGATTGCCGCGTTGCGCGCCGGGGCTCCCCTCGCGGGCGTCCGCCTCGCACTGGGCACCGCCAGCCACTCCGGGTCCGCAGAACACGTCGCCGTTGTACGCGACATCCTGGCTGCAGCTGGGGTCGACGAGGATGCTCTCGCCTGCCCCGCCGACCTGCCCTCTGATGGCGCATCGCGCGCGGCGGTACTTGCCGCCGGCGGCGCCGCGGCACCGGTGTACATGAACTGCTCGGGCAAACATGCCGCGTTTTTGCTGGCATGCACGGTGAACGAATGGCCAACCGACGGTTACCTCGAGCCGGGGCATCCGCTCCAGGCGTTGATCCGGTCGACTGTCGAGGAGTTCACCGGCGAGCCGATCGTGCACTCGGGCGTCGACGGCTGCGGTGCACCCGTGCACGCGATGTCGCTCACGGCCCTCGCCCGGGCGATCGGACGGGTCGCACGGGGAGAAGACCCGCACACGGCGGCCCTGGCGGGTGCCTTTCTCGCGCACGCCTGGGCCATCGACGGGCCCGGCCGCGCCAATACCGTCACGATAGACACGCTCGGCATCATCGCGAAACTCGGCGCCGAGGGTGTCATGGTTATGGGCTGCGGCGACGGCACGACCGTAGCCGTCAAGATCCTCGATGGAAGCCTGCGCGCGGCGACCCTGGTCGCCCTCGAGCTGCTGGTCTCTGTCGGGGCGGTCGAACGGAGTGACGCCGACGCCGTGCTGGACCAGACGCTCGAGCGTGTGCTCGGCGGCGGCGACAGTGTGGGGAGCATTCGCGTCGCGTTCTGACCGGAACGTTCTGACGGGAGATCTGCCGCAGCCAGGGGCACCTATCCCCCACAGGGGTTCGGGTCCGTGGCTTCTGCGCAGAATGGTCGCAGCCCGGAATACTGAGACCGGGGCCGACGAGCATTCTCGGTATGTCACAACCAGACCCGAACGGGGCCCGCCTCACTGCGGTTCCCCGTGTCGTTGTTCCCGACCGCACCTACTGGGGGTTGCGCTCCCCCGACACCACGATGGAACTGCGCCAGCGCGCGCGTCATTTCAGCATCATGCTGCCGCGCCAGTCGTTCTACACCCACACAACAGCGGCCCGGCTGCACGGGATCCCGGTTCCCGCGCGCGTCGACGGAGCGATCCGGTATCACGTCACCCGTGCTGCGCCGGACCGGGTTGCCAGCTCGCTGGGGGTCTGTGGGCACGGATTGAAGATGGGCGCGGATGACGTCGTCGAACACGACCGGGTGCGGCTCACCAGCGTCGAACGCACCTGGTGCGACCTCGGGGGTCTGCTGGCACTGCCTGACCTGGTCGCCGCCGGCGACTACCTCATCCACTGGCAGGATCCGCTCACCTCGCAGCGTCGTCTCGCCCAGGCCGTGGAGCAACTTCCCAACCGTCGCAACGTGCGCATTCTTCGCGCCGCCGTCGCCTCCCTCAGCGATCGCAGCGACTCCCCGCCCGAGTCGATGCTGCGCGTGATCCTCGCCGCCGGACGGTTTCCGCCCGCCGTGGTCACCCGCGTGGTGTCCGACGGATACGGCGAGTACATCGCCCACACCGACTTTCTGATTGAAGAGCTTGGCGTTCTTCTGCACTACCGCTCGGCCGACGTGCGCGGCACCATCGACGACCCCTGGGGATGGTCGTCGCGCGACGATAACCCGACCGATGGTAATCCGCTGGTCATCGAACTGGACTCGGACGACCTTCGGGATCCGGCGGGCCTGATCGACCGCATCTGGACCTGCCTCCGCACCCAGGGCACGCCCCGGTACTAGCCGTTGGCGAATTCCTCCGCCCTGCCAGGCGTCGAGGCGACTTCCCCGCCCGCCCAGCGGACACTTGTCGAAGCGACCAGCCGCTCACGACGAGGTTGCGGATGATCTGGAAGGCGCGAGGCGGCCTGCGCCTCGCGCCTCCAGCGTCGTTCGGGGGTTACTCCCAGTCGGACGACATGCCCTCCGGGAGTCGGGAGCCGAACCCGCCGGTGGGGAGGATCTCCTTGATGCGGGCGAGATCAGCGCTGGTGAGGGTGAGGTCAGCGGCGCCTACGTTCTCCGCGACCCGGCTGGCGCTGCGGGTGCCAGGGATCGGGACGATGTGCTCGCCCTGCGCGAGGAGCCAGGCCAGAGCGAGCTGGGCCACCGTGGCGTCCTTCGAAGCGGCGAGTTCGGTGAGCTGGCGGGTGGCTTCGACATTCTTCTCATAGTTGCCGGGCTGCCAGCGGGCGTCGCCGCGACGCATGTCGGTCTCGTCGTACTCGGCGGCTGGCTTTGCGGCGCCGGTGAGGAATCCGCGTCCGAGGGGCGAGTAGGGCACGAAGCCTATGCCGAGTTCTGTGAGGGTGGGGAACAGGACCTCGACCTCGCGCTCGAACAGGGAGTACTCGGTCTGCAGCACTGACACGGGCTGGATGGCGTGGGCGCGGCGCAGCGTCTCGGGGCCGACCTCGCTGAGTCCGAAGTACTTGACCTTGCCAGCATCGATGAATTCCTTCACGACTCCGGCGACGTCCTCAACGGGCACGTTTGGGTCCTGGCGGTGCTGGTAAAGGACGTCGATCTGGTCCACTCCAAGACGCTGCAGGCTTCCCTCGACCACCTCGCGGATGCGCTCGGGGCGTGAGTCGTAGCTGAAGTCGGGGGCTTTGAAACCGAACTTCGTAGCGATGACGATGTCATCGCGGAAGCTCTTCACGGCCCGGCCGACGATTTTCTCGTTCTCGCCCCAGCCGTACATCTCAGCCGTGTCGAAGTGGGTCACGCCCAGGTCGTAGGCCTTCTGGATTGCGGCGATCCCCTCCTGCTCGTCTCCCGGCCCATACGCCAATGAAATTCCCATCGAGCCGTAGCCGATAGCCGAGGTGGTGAGGCCGTGCTGGCCAAGAGTGCGTGTCTGCATGAGTTGCCTTTCTATGTGAGTTCTGGTGCCACCGGCGCGACATCGTCGTATCCGAAAGCACTCTGACAGTCTATGCGTTTTTGACAGTCGGTGTCATGTGGGGCGCTGTATGCTGAATCTGTGAATGAAGGTACAACGGCGGGCCGCGGGCTGAGACAGCGGACACGAGACGCTATTCGTCAGCAGATCGCTGACGTTGCTCTCGTGATGTTCGATGAGCGGGGCTTCGATGAGACCACCGTCGACCACATTGCGGCAGCTGTCGACATCTCGCCTCGGAGCTTCTTCCGGTACTTTCCGTCGAAGGAAGACGTCGTTCTCGGTGACCCAATGATTTACGGTGAGCCGGTCCGACAGCGTCTCGCTCAGGCGTTGGGAACGATGCCGGTGTGGGAAGCCTTGCGTGAGGGCTTTGAGGCGGTCATGGAGAACGTCGAATCAAACCCGGAGTGGGCGCTGCGTGCGACGCGAGTGATGATCAGCACCCCTTCACTGCGCACCCGGAACACGGAGAAGCATCTGACGTGGATGGCTGTCCTCGAACCTCTTGTCGCTGATGCTCTCACTGGTCCTGAGGTGGAGCGGCACTATCGGGCGCGAGCCGTCACGCTGGCGGCATTGACCTGCCTCGACGTCTCCTCAGCCGAGTGGGTATATCGAGGAGGAGAAGTGACATCCCGGGTACTCCTCGACGAAGCATTCCAGATGCTCAGACCCGCGATCTTGGCTGATTAGGCACTACACGACGACCATCGCCGGAAGGCGCTGAGGACGGCGTCGGGATCGCGCGGCCTCGTGCCGCGTGGGCGTCGAGTCGCGCGCGGTGCACTGAGCCGTCCCGGCGAACCAGCCAGAGTGGCCGTTGGCCGCGGGCGTGGGGTGGTGGGATGTCGCGGAGCCCGGTCAGCGCGCGGAACTCCCCGATACTGCACCCGTCGAAGAGAAGCTCGGTGGTCTCGCGGAGGGTTCCGAGTGCGCCCCACCGCGACATCCACGCGTCGGCATCTGCGATCAGGATGCCGGGATCGCCTTCGCGGAAGGCAAACAGGTCGGGCGAATCGGCTGTCCTGCCGACGTCCACGAGAGGCCGGTTGGGCGCGCTCGCCCGAAGCAGGGTGGCGAACTCACGCGGACGAGTGGAGACCACCGCGAGCGGAACCCCCGGCGTGGGCACGGCGACAACAGCGCTCGCTGCGCGGAGGTGCGGAACGGCGTCGGCCAGCGCCACCTGAATTCTGTTTCCCCGCCAGATTCCCGCGCCCGGTGGAAAATCCGCCTGCCAGTCCTCGCTGTGTCCGCCCGCAAGCAGGTGTTCCTGCCTGCTGGGGAGGCGCAAGAGGACCGCGCTCCCGCAGAGTGCGCCGAGCCCGTGCAGGGATCCCGGCAGGCGTTGGGCGGTGAGTACCGTCGTGACGCCTCGGCCGGGGCCCTCCCGGAGCAACCTCGTCAGCATCTCGACCAATGCCGCGGTGTACTCGTCGGGGCAGCCGAGCACGATCGCGTCGATGTCGTCGAGCAGCAACACCCGCCGTGGGCGCTCGCCCGTTTCAGGCTCATCGTCCAGGGCGTCGTGGATGGCGTCCCATACCGCGGGAAGGGACGGAAACACCCGGGTGACCCGAACGCGGGTCGGCGCCGTTGCGAGGGCGTCGAGCAGCGCGGTCTTGCCCGCGCCTCCCGCTCCCACCACGAGCAGGTTGCCATGACGGTCAGGGTCGAACCTGGCGACATCCTGCCGCTGCTCTTCAGGAAAATCGACCAGTGCGAACGGCACGGTCATCTCGAGGGCGCGAGCGCCAAGGTCGGCGATGCTCACCGCGGTCGGAAGGGGCGCGCACCAGGGTGCCTGCGCGCGCGGGTGGCTAGCCCAGCGCTTCGTGACTGCCGCGATATCGGACGCGACGGTGAGCGCGACCTGCACGGGCTGAACCGCCCCGCCGTGGCTGCGCACCAGCGCACGACCGCGCGGGGTTGCCGGCAGTAGTGCGGCTGCGTCGCTGCCGATGACATTGATGCTGTCTGGCGCGTTGTTGACGCGAAGGCACAGCCGCAATCCCGCGTTCGCCAGAATGCTCTCCCGTACCACCCCGCCCGGCCTTTGGGTGCACAGCACCAGGTGCACGCCGAGCGAGCGGCCCCGAGCCGCGAGGTCAACGAATACGCCGTGCAAGCCCGGATGATCGTCGAGCATCGCCGCGTATTCGTCGACCACAATCACCAGTCGTGCCAGAGGCGAGTTTTCACCGAACTCGTCGATCGATCTGGCCCCCGCGGCAGCCAGCACCCGCTCGCGTCTGCGCACCTCGGCGCGAAGGCTGCTGAGGGCGCGGAGAGCCTGGTGGGTGTCGAGATCGGTAATCATGCCGACGCTGTGCGGCAGCTGCCGCAGGGGTTCGAAGGCGGCCCCGCCCTTGAAATCGACGAACAGAAACGACACCGCGGCCGGCGCACGCGTCGCCGCCATCGAGACCACCCAACTGATAAGGAGTTCGCTCTTTCCGCTGCCCGTCGTGCCGCCGACAATCGCGTGGGGCCCGTCGTGGAGCAGATCGACAACGACCGGGCCGCCGGGTCCCACCCCGAGCGCGCACTCCAGCGCTGGGTGGGCTGTCGCGGCGTGATCAAGAAGTGCGTGCAGGCCCACCCTGTCGGGCAGGTTCGCCAACGGGGACGCGATTCCCTCCTCCCGGGCAGACACCGTCTGCGCCCTGGCCCACAGCTCGGCCTCCCGTTCGGAAACATAGTCAGACAGGAGCGAACCACAGGCTGTCGGATCGGGATGCTTCGTCACCACGCTGCCCGCAGCTCCCACCGAGACCACAACGCGAGCATCGCGCGGGAGCTGCATCGCGGTGTGTGCGATCGCAACGACGAGAGGGGGCGAAGTGCCGGCCGCGTCGTGAAACACGACGTACTCCGCGCCCGGACGCGGGGACGTTCCTGACAGCAGCGGCGCTCCTGACAGCTGCGACGCTCCCGACAGCTGCCAAGCTCCTGACGGCGGGATTGCGTCAGATATTAGGCGACCGTCACCCACGGTTTGGTCGTGCGGCAGCTGTGCCAGCCACCCCCACGGGCCATCGATCCGCGCGCCTGACGGCGAGAGAGCGGCGGCAAGTTGGATCACGATCGCTCGAGCGGCGGCGACCGCGAGGGGCGTCGGACCGTAGAAACCGATCCCCAGCCGGGCGTCGATGACGACCGGCGCGGAGTCGACAAAGGCGGCCAGTGAGCGGAGGCGTTCGCGATGGGCCAGCACCTCATCATCCGCATCGATCATTGTCTCGTCCTCCACCACCACGGAGCTCGCGACGGGTCCCTCACCAAGGCGCACCCGGATGGGACTCGAGAAGGAGCCGCGCCACCGCTCCGGGTCGGGCAGCGCGGAGGCGAGGAGCACGCGAGCGCCGGGGGCCGTGGTGGCCAGTGCGGAGCGCTCACGGAGGTGCGCCTCGGCGATCGCCCGTCGTGTGCGCTCACAGTCCCGCTCAAATCTGGCCCGCTGGAGCCGACGGGTGCGGCGCGCGCCGACCTGAGCGTCGCCGACACTCGCGACGGCGATGAGGGGGCCGAGCGCCGCAAAGATGAGGGCGTAAATCGAATCGGTGATCGCCCACAGGGCTACCGATCCGATGACAGGCGCGATGGTCGCGAGCCACGGAAACGTGTGAGGCGGGCTGTTTTCCGGCGGACGGGGCAACGCCACGCGCTCCGCGACCCGTGGCGCACCGCGCGAAAACGAACTCATGGCGCCAGAGAACCAGACGCCGGCTGTGACGCCGGGGCGATCGGCGCAACCGGTGCACAGTTATTGGGGCGGTTCCCCTGTCAGGGACCCGTCAGCTGCTGTCACCGCGTTAGCTGCTGCCAGGACGCGTCAGCTGACAACGACGAATTGCTCACCGAGGTCGATCCTGGTGCCTCGCACGATTCGGTACCGTTTTCCGGGGTCGCAGCGACGGGGTGCCAGCTCGGGTTCGCGGATCACGGTGCCGTTGGCGGAGAACCGGTCGGCAACCCAGAACGCTCCGTGTTCCTGGCCGAACTCCAGGTGGGATTTCGACACGGACTTGCCCGGGTCAGTCAGGACGACGAGCTGGTCGAACGATTCGCCGGGTTGCGCGACGGGATTGCGTCCGAGCAGTCCTGTGCCGAACACCGTCACACTCTCGCCGGTGCTGAACTGCAGCACAAAGCGTTCGCCCAGCCCGGAACGCGAGACGATCCGAGTGCGTTCGTTGTCTTCACGCTCGTCGCCCTCGTTGCGCGCGGTGTCCGGTTTCGGCGGCGCGACGGGAACCCCCTCCGGGCGAGGTTCGGGGTTTGCGTGGGGCAGGGCGATCGGCGCTGCGGAGAACATCGGGGGCGGGGTGGGAGCGGATGTCGGGCTCGGCGACGATTCGGGGACCATCGCCGGTTCCGCGGACTGAGTAGAAATCGGCGTCGGTGCCGGTGTCGCTGTCGGCTTCGGTGTCGCTGTCGCTGCGGAGGCGTGGGGCGGTTCCGGTGTCGTCGCGGCGCGCTGAGCGTTCGTTTTCACTGGCGACGGATCGGGCATCAGGTCGAACTCGGCCGAGAGCCAGTTGCGGTCGAGAGCAATCGTGTCGCCGGGCGCTGCGACCGGAGCCGGTTTCGGGTTCGAGGTCAACGTCGGCGTCGGCGTCGGCGTCAGAGCCGTCGAGAGCGCCCGAGAGTTGGTGGCGCGGCCGCATTCGCCACAGAACATGGCGCCGACCGGCAACTCCGCTTTACAACCCAGGCAGCTCACAATCGCTCCCCTCCGCGCTTTGTCCGATTTCTGCCACTATAACCTCCGAGCGAGGCCAGCGAGACACTGGCCTTGATCCGCTCCCAGCGCGACACCTCGGAGTCGAGGCTCGCGTTCAGGTCATTGACCGCGCGCCAGACCCGGTCTGCCTCGACGCGGTCGGGTTCACTCGGGGCAAACACCGCCCGGTCCGTGACGGCGGCGAGCACGGCGGCGCTGGCTCCGCCGACGACACCGGCGACTTCGCTGCGGGTCGCCGAGGACGGCGGCCGGTAGCCATGATCGAGCGCCGCGTCCTCAAACTCGCGCCACGCCCCCGTGATCCGATCAAGGTTCTTTGGAGCACGCCGACGAAGCCGGCGGCGGCGCACCTTGGCCAGAACGATCGCCAGGAACGGCGCGAGGACCACGACGATCGCGGCCGCAATCGATCCGACCCACTGCAGCACAGCGAACAGCACGTTTGTGGACGGCTCAGGCTCGTCCGCCTCGTCCTCCTGCACGCGCGGAGCGTCCTGCACCTCAGACGGAGCGGGCTCTGCGGCCGGGGGATCAATCACGGTCTCGGGACGCGCAATCGTCGTCGCATCCTGGGGCACCTCGGGTGGGATGTCTCGAGCCTCAGGATTCGGGTCGATGGCCACCCAGCCGAACTCCGCACTGTTGACCTCGATCCACGCGGAAACGTCTGCACCAGTCACCGCGGTCACCTGCCCCGGGGCGGTCTGACCGGTTGGTGCGAATCCGAACACGACGCGTGCGGGGAACCCGAGCTCCCGTGCCATCAGCGCCGCCGTCACCGCGTACTGTTCCGCATCGCCGATCATGCGCTGCTCGGTGAGCAGCTCCGAGATGCGGTCGGCCGCGTGGCCAGACCGGCTCGCCGGTTCATCCCCCACGCCGTGGCTGACATACCCGTCAGAGCGCAGACCATCGAGCATCGCAGCCAGCTTTTCGCCGGACGTTTCTGCATCTGCTGTGTACCTTTGCACGGCGACCGTGACTTCCTCCGGTATCACCGACACCGGAGGCACCGCCGCACCACCGGGTGTGAGCTCGGCCACGGCATCCGCGGCGGGCTGGTCCGGGTCGACCGCGGTGAGCGTGTAGCTGTCGCCTGCGGACAACCCACCCACCACCGCAGCGGTTCCTGAGGTGTTGTTGTAGAAGAACGAGGACTGGAGTTCAGCGACATCCGCCCCCTCAAATTGAACTGACTGCAGGCTGCCGACCGTGGGCACCCAGGGGCCAGACAGCTCCCCGACCTCGACACCGAGGGTCACGCTGTCCCCCGACACGCTGCTCTGGTCGAACTCGTATGGCACCCGGGTGAACGTGCCCGACGCACTGCCGGTCTGTTCATCACCGACCGAGTAGATGACACCGTTGTAGGTGTCGAGCGCGGCGATCCTGATGCGGGCGCCGTCGGGAAGCCCGGTGACCGTGAAGAGCACGGCCGTATTGGTCGGCTCCGTCCAATACCTGCGGAAGACCGACAGGGGGCTGACATAGTCCGCCGGGCGGAAGGGCTGAACCACGGCGTTTCGCAGCACCTCGCGGTCGCCGGTGGGGGCGAGAACGAACGCTGCCGCCGTCGCCGCTCCTCCCGCGAGGGCGAGGATCACGACCGCGCTGAGCGCCGTCCGCACCGCGGCCACGGCACCGCCCGCCACCACACCGCCCGCCGAGGTACGTCCGCGCGGGGAACGCGTATCGTCCGAGAGGGAATGGTGCACACTAGCTTGCTCGTCGTCCCCGGTCGTGGCGAGCGCAAGCGACCTGCGCACCAGCGCGCGCCGCACGAACGACCGCTGCAGTGCGGCCCACACGACGAGAGCGGCCGCGAGTAGAAGCGTGACGAGCACCGGATACCGCGGGCTCAGCGGCCCGAACATCAGCGCCGCGATGTACAGCACCGCCGGCGCGAAGACCGCCACCGCGAACCTGCGGGTGCGCAGCGCGATACTGAGCGACACGACCGTGAGCAGAAGGATGAGCGTGAAAAAGGGCACAAGCAGCGCCTCGAACGTGCCCACCGGAAGCGAAATCGTGAGCAGTTGTTTCCAACCAAGCGCCACGCCCATCACCAGATCGCCAAGCCCCTGCACGGTGGGCAGTACGCCGGACTGCGCCTGCGACGGCACGGCAAGGGGCACCCCCACCGCGAGAAAAGCGGCCAAGGTAACGAGACCCACGACCGGTGCCTTCCAGCGCAAGGCCGCACCACAGAGCGCGATCGCGGAGCCGACCAGCAGGGCGCCGGCCACCACGACAACAAGCCAGGGGGTGTGATAAATCGGCCACAGGGCAACGGCAGCGAGGGCGGTGGCGAGCCACAGCATCCCGGTGTTGAGAACGATAAAGGCCAGGGAGGGACGATCGGATGTCACGCCGCCGCCGATCGCGCAAGGAAAGCCTTCAGGTCTTCGAGGTAACCAATCGTGAACACGGTGAGACCGGCCAACGCGCGCACCCCGGGAACGCTCTCGGGGTCGCAGACGATGGCGACGGTCTCCACCCCGGGCGGAAATTTCGCCGAGGCGGCTCGCAGCTGGCTCGAGTTGACCGGGGATCCACAGACCAGGAACGCCACGGAGACGCCGACGACCTGGTCGGAGGCCACCCGGGCGACGTCGACGATCGCGAGAGCGGCCGCGGCGCGATCCACCGCGGCGAGCGCGTCAAGCAGCCGGGCGCGCGACAGGGTCGGCAACGGCGTGACCGCGAAGACCTTGCGGGTGGCGAACTCCGGCGTCGCCGCGCTGACGGCGACCGTCACGTCGCGGGTGTCCCTGATGGCGCGCGCGCCAAGTGAGGCGGCGACGCTCACCGCCATCTCGAATTCGTCGTCGGTGGCGTAGTCCCCATTGGCGAGGCTGAGCGCGACGAGCAGGTGGCTGCGCCGCGTCTCTTCGAACTGGCGCACCATGTGCACACCGGTCTTCGCCGTCGACTTCCAGTGGATGGAGCGCCGCTCGTCGCCGGGCTGGTACTCGCGAAGCGCGTGGAACGACATGTCGCTGGTGGAGAGATCCCGCGTCGGATTGCCCTCGAGGTCGCGCACCAGGCCCGAGCTCATGCTCGGAATCGCGACCGTGCGGGGGTGCACAAAGAGCGATGCCGTCTGCGTCCAGGATTGCTCCCGCCGCACGAGGCCCACCGGGTCGGCGCGGATCGACCTCGCGGGACCGATGGGAACCACGCCACGGCGAACGGTCGGCACGGCGAACTCGCGCCGGTACTGCCCGTTGTGAGCAAGCGGCGGCAGGGCAATCTCGATGAGACCGTGCCCCATCGGCACCTCGAGGTTGGCTCCGCGCAGCTGAACCCTGCGCGGGTTACGCACGACAACGTGGCCGCTGGCATCGTCGCCGACGGCTACCCGAACCGAAACCAGCGAAAGGTCCACGTCGAGCGGTGCGCTGCTGATCAGGTACAGGGCGGCGAGGCACAGCAGTACCAGCCCAGCCCAGGCGGCGACGACCAGCTCGATCCAGCCGAATCCGTACCCCGTGAGGAAGCCGACCGGAACCAGCAGGAGCAGGGCCCACCCGACGGGGGTGACGACCGCCGCGAGGTGCTGGCCCGCGGTCCCCATCGCGGCCCGGGCGATCCGGAAGATGCGCACCGACCCCACGATCGCGTCCGCGAGCAGACCGGTGCGCGCGCCCACGATGCGGGTTCGCGCGTTGGTCAGCCCCTCGGTCGCGAACGCCGAGTCTCCGAGCGACCGGGTCAGGGCGCGGGTGCGCGTACGGGTGTTCACCCGGGTTGCCGGTCGCTCGGCGGCGGGGTCTCCAACAGGATCTGGGCGATAACACTCGCGGCCGTGACGCCGTCGAACTCGGCCTCGGCGTCGAGAAGCAGGCGGTGCGCCAGCACCGGTTCTGCCAACACCTTGATGTCGTCCGGCGTGACGTAGTGGCGTCCGTTGGCGGCGGCGAGGGTCTTGGCCGTGCGGATCAGCGCCAGCGCCCCCCGCACGCTGACCCCGAGACGCACCTCGACCGCTGATCGGGTGGCATCGACCAGGCGCGACACGTAGTCGTTCACGGACGGATCGACGTGCACCGACCGCGCCAGCTGCATCATCGTGAGAAGCACCTCGGTCGGCACAATGGACGGCACTGCGCGCTGGTGCGCGCTGACATCCGAGTTCTCCAGGATGCGCAGCGTCGCCGCATGGTCGGGGTAGCCGATCGACGTCTTGATGAGAAAGCGGTCGAGCTGCGCCTCGGGGAGGCGATAGGTGCCCGCCTGTTCGATGGGGTTCTGCGTCGCGATGACCATAAACGGCGACCCCACGCTGTGCGACACCCCGTCGACGCTGACCCTGCCCTCTTCCATCACTTCCAGCAGCGCGGACTGCGTCTTCGGGCTCGCGCGGTTGATCTCGTCCGCAAGAACGATGGTCGCAAAGACCGGCCCCCGATGGAACTCGAACGAACCCGAGCGCTGGTCGTAAATGCTGACACCGGTAATGTCGCCGGGCAGCAGGTCGGGGGTGAATTGCAGCCTGCTGGTGGTGCCCTTCACGGTTTGCGCGATGGCACGGGCGAGCGACGTCTTTCCGGTGCCGGGAAAGTCCTCCAGAAGCAGGTGGCCGCCGGTGAGCAGCGAGGTGAAGCCGAGGCGGATCACAAACGTCTTGCCGAGCAGTACCTGTTCCACGTTGGCGACAAGACGCCCAAAGGTTTCAGAGAACCAGCTGGCCTGCTCCGGGGTCATCGTCATGGTGTTCTCCTTGTTGTGTAATCATTCCAGCCGTAGGCGCGCGTGTATTCGGCGCCGCCGACGGTGATCGTGATGGTGAGACCGGGGAAGGTGCCATTGTTGTCGGCGACGACCGTGCACTGGCCACCCGCCCCGTCAACGATCGGAACCGGCGCTCCCCCACACGAGTAGCTGACGGAGTCGTACCGTCCGCGGGGTGACGACGCCCAGCTGTAGCTGCCGGTCGCGGGCAGTCCGGGATCGATCTCGGGTTCGTTTACGGTCGCGGAGAGCGAACCGAGCGTTGTGTTGTTCACCGGCACGCCGAGCGGCAGCGGGGCAGACCAGTCGGCGCTGCAGACCGGTACTGAGTATTCCGGATAGTTTGCGCAGGCCTTCACCTGCACGGTCAGATCCTGACCGTAGTGGCTGCCGTTGCTGGAGACGAAGAAGCCACCCGGGGTGATCGGGCCGCTCTCGCCCCCCTCGACGGTGCCTCCGCCGAGCCGGTAGATCAACGAACTGGCATCGGTCGAGCCCCGGGTGATGACGAAATCGTCGAGGCGGATGTCCCAGGTGCTCGAGCCGCTGCTCAGGGGCTCAGACACGGAGATCGACTCCACCGATCCCGGCCGCTGCCGCGGGGTCAGCTCGACCACCGGGCTGGTCGTGCATCCCATGCCGTTGAACGCGTAGACGGCAAATTTGTACGTCGTGTTCGCGGAAAGGTCACCGAACGAGGTCGACGTGCCGGTGCCCAGGGAGCGGAAGGTGTCGCTGAGCTGTGGCACCGAGACGGAGCCGGGCAGATCTCCGCGTACCGAGCACTGCGGCGCTTCTCCGGTGAACACCGCGGCGTAGTAGTCGCTCACCGGTCGACCATTTGCGGTGACGAGACTGCCCCAGTTCAGCACGATGGTATCGGGGTCGTCGATTTCTGCGGAGGCGACGGGAGGCGCCGTAAACACGGGTGCCCCGGCGGGGATGCCCGAGCCCGCTGCGCTGTTCCACGTGGCGAGGGTCGTCGATGCGCTGTTGCGGGCGCTCACCGAGAACGCGACCGGGGTGCCGTTGCCCAGCCCCGCGTTGGTGATGTCGCGGGTGTAGACCGTGCCCACCGCATCCCGTTCTGGCACCGAGTACTCCTGGGTTCCGGCGCCCGCGACGGTCAGGACGTAACTCGTGATGGCGGATCCGCCCGAACTTTCGGGTTTGGCCCAGCTGATTCGCAGTCCGTGGTCAAGCGGCGTCGCTCTCACGCCCGTCGGTGCACCCGGCACAACGTCCGACCAGGTTGCCGCCGAGGTCACCGCGGGGTCCGAGGCCCCGATCGCGTTTCTCGCGACAACCGAGATGATGACCGAGCTGTCCGGTCCGTTTCCCGGTGTGGTGACAGTGCAGCGGGAGCCCGTGCAGTCCGCTCCGCCCACGGTTGCCCCTGAGACGGCGTCCTGCAGAGCGACGCGGTACCCGGTGATGGGCGAGTTGTTGAATTGCCCGCCCGTCCAGGTGACCGTAAGCCTCCGGTCGGCGAACGCGGTGACGCTGACATCGCTGACGGCGTCGGGGCGGTCCTGCACGGAGATCCGGACCGTGCCCCACACGGCACGGGTTGGGTCTCCGGTCGCATCCATCACCTGGTACTGGAGCGTGGTATCGGTCGGCGCCGCGGTCGCTGCCACCGACACCGTCAGGGTCGCGTTGTCTACGCTCGGCGTGACGCGCACTCCCGCGGGCAGTGTCGCGTTGTCCGCACCGCGGATCGCGATCACGCGCAGCGGGGTGCCGGGAAACGGATTAGTCGCGTTGTCGTTGCCGAGCACGTCCACCACCGTGTTCTGCCCGCGCCGTACGGGCGCAATGTCGGTCGCCGGGCGTGCCAGGGGCCGGGTGGAAGGCACGATCTCCACCTCGATCCTGCCTGCCTTACCCTCGGTCAGCGCGTCGCGCACTCCCACGAGCAGCGTGCCCATGCTTCCCGTGCCCGCGGCGACGCCCGGAGCAATCGTCAGACTCTGCCCGGTGAGGGTGGCCCGCATGTTCTCGGGAACGCTGAGCAGCGTGTACTGCAGTTCGCCGATGTCGTTGGGGTAGGGGTAGGTAGTGAGCCGGGTCAGGTCGATTTTCTTTGACTCGGCGGGTTCGAGCTGGAGTACGGCGCCCGCGAACACCGCCGGTTGGTTCTCGCGCGGCAGGACGGTGATGGCGAGAACCAACGTCGCGGTCCTGCCCGCCGGGTCGGTCGCGCTCTCCCCGTCGGTGACTTCGAACGAGATCGACGCCTCACCGAAGAACTGGTCGGCGGAGGTGAACACGAGCGTGTCGCGATCAACAACGAGGCTCGCACCGTTGTTGTGGGTCGCCCGCACCGAGCTGGTGTCGGTGAGTTGCACCGACCGGCCTTCCGCGGCGAGAACGTAGTCGTCCAATTGGATCGTCAGCGCCTGCTCACTGACCACGGTCAGGCGGGGCGCGTTCGCGTTCAGCTGCGGGAGGGCGTCGTCGAGCCCGGGAACCCGGATGAACCCGAAACTGACGATGCTGGCGTCCTCCGGGTGGGTCACCGCGAACGGGATGATCTGGCTGCTCCGCGTCACGCTCACGCGGATCGTCCTGGCCGTGGTGACGCGCGCCGAACCGTCGTATCCGGGGTAGACCGACAGCGTCAACGAGCTCGGGTCGCCGTCGGCGAAAAAGACGCCAGCGAGAACGTCGACGGTCACCTCGTCGCGGTCGACGATGTCGCTGAGGGTGAGCACCGCGTCCGTCACGATGGGATAGCTCAGCGGCGCGTCGGGCGACACGGTCACCCGGATGAAGTTGGAGCTCGTTCCCCCGAGCTCATTCTCGATCGTGTACACCACGCCGTAGACCCCCGCGGTCTCGCCGGGGGTGATCACCACGATGTCCCCGTCGACCCTCGCCGTGGTGGCCGAATCGTTGGGAACGGCGGATGCCACGCTCAAAGTGGTTCCGTCTGGGTCGGAGTCGTTCGCCAGCACCCGAACCGAGACGGTAGTCCCCGGCCGGGTGGCCACCTCGTCGAGCGTCGCCACCGGGTTTCTGGCGCCGTCGAGTCTGGCGCTGATGCCGACCCGCACGGTGCCGGTCGCCCGGGCGCCGAGGGCATCGACAACCGCGTAGTCAAACGAGTCCGTTCCGGTCGAATAGTCGCCGGCGCGGTACGTGATCGAGTCCGCACCGACGGCGATGACCGAGCCGCGCTCCGGGCTGGTTTCCTGGCCGAGCAGCTGCACGGTGTCGCCGTCGGGGTCGATTCCCGTCAGCGGCACCGGGATCGTCACCGTTCCTCCCGCCAATACCCGGGCGGTCAGCGGAGCCGGAACCGGCGCGGCATTCGTGTTTGTGTCGGCCTCTCGCACGGAAATGTCCACCTGTGCTCGAGCGCGCTGACCGTCTGGTCCGGCAATCTCGTAAACCGCCACGAAGTTTCCCGGCGTGGCGGGAGCCAGGTAGCGCAGCACTGTTCCGGAGGCAAAAAGCAGACCGGAGTCCTCGGGCAACCCTTCCGCCAGGGCGGGGAGCAGGGTCAGCGCGGCACCGTCCGGGTGCTCGTCATTGTCCAGAACGGCAATGTCGGTGGTCGCACCCGCACGGACCGTGATGCTGTCGTCTCGAGCGATCGGAGGTTGCAGCGACGGCGGAGCGGCGATCTCGATGACAGTAATTGTGCCCTCGGCGGAGGCGAGGCCGTTGCTGATGCTGTAGTTGAAGGTGACCGCGCCCGCCAACGGGGTGTCGAGCCGCACCCGCACGTAGCGCTGTTCGATGATTTCGGCCGACACGCCAGACGCGGGCGGGAGATTGCTGAGCCCGGTGACAACGAGCACGGCGCCGCCGGGGTCGATGTCGGTGCCCGCCACATCCACCTGTTCGGATTGGAGGCTCTGCACGAACACCGTTTTGGGGACGGTGACCGGGCGCGAGCTCACGACCGGAGCCGAGACATCCACCCGCACGACTCCGGTGGCGGAGAGATCGCCGTCGGTGACGACGTACTCCAGGTAGTGGGTGCCCACCGAGGTGCTCGAGAACTGGAACGTTCCCGCCTCATACGCGGGCAGGATCGTGACATCGGGTTTTGCGGGCACGCTGACCAGCCGTGCCTCGGCGCTGCCGCCGTGCACGTGGGCGAGTGGGGTGACCGTCACCGCGGTTCCCGCGGTCGCGCGCACGATGAACGCCTCGGCAACCAACGGCACGGCGCCGGGTTGCTCGATACGCACGTCGACGCTTCCGTTGCCCACCGCGGTGCCGTCCGACACCGCCAGCAGCACCGACGCGGCGCCGGAACTGGGCGCCTCATCTGAGAAGATCAGCGTGCCAGACGGTTTGAACGTGACGCTGTCGGGTGCCGCCGTCGTCGCGGACGCGAGGTAGAACGCGTCACCGTCCGGGTCCACCCAGTCGCCGAGGACCTCGGTGGTTGCGCGCCCGCCGGCCGGGGCGACGAGCGAGGTCGAGCGCACCTGCTCAGGCGGGGAGTTCTCCGACGCGGCGCGCACGGTGAGTGTCACCGTGGCGGTTGCCGACCCGCCGCGTCCATCGGTGATCGTGTACTGGAACGATGCGGTGCCCCGGCTGGTATCCGCCATGGTCACCTGCAGCAGCTGGTTGTTATTGATGGCATCGACGAAGCCCACCGACTCGTCCAACGCCTCGAACTCGCTGACCACCACAACGTCGCCGTTGGCGTCGTAATCATTGAGCAGTACCGGAAGCGTGCTGGTGCGACCCGGACGCACCCCGAACTCGTCGTCCGTCGCGACCGGCGGTTGCTGCTGCTCGTCCACCTGGGTGAGGCTGTCGTCGTCCACCACCTCCGGCTCTGCCGAGTCGTCCGGCGGGATCAGGTCCGCCCAGTTGTTGATGAGCTCGCCGGCACCCTGCACCAGCCACGCTCCCCCATCGCGCGTGTCGTTGAGCAACGCCCGGGTGCCGTTGACCTGGAACACCGGAGTGGCCGAGGCCGGCATCGACTGCAACGTCATTAAGCCAGCGCTGTCGACGCCGTCAGCATCCGGGGCCTCGGCCGAGGCATCCGTCGCGTCGTCGCCCGAACACTCGCGCCAGGCGGTGCCCGCGCTCCAGCCGGCCAGAATGCATCCGGCAACAACCACCGGCGGCGCGGGGGTGCCGGCCTGTCCGTCCACGAGAACGCTCTGGTCGCCCGAGTCGAGCTCAACCGCGACAGCTCCGCCTGAGTCCGCAAGGATCACGCGGGTTCCGTCAGCGCTGGCGACCTGGAGCTCGACCGACGCCGCCGCGTTACCGGGCATAGCCAACGTCACCTCCCGGTCGGACAGGTAGAGCTGCCCGGTCGAGGAGTCGAGCACCGCCCAGCGGTCGTCTACGGAGGTGATGGTCGGGATTGCGTCCGCGGGCAACACCAGGTCATCGGTCGATTGCACCTCGTCGGATGCCGCGGGCGTCATGCGGTACACCTGCTGCGTGCTCGGCGAGTAGGAGAACAGGCTGCCCGCGTCGTCGATGCTCGAGACCAGCCCGGCGCCGAGGCTCAGGGTCGGCTGGGCCTCCGCGTCAAAATCGCTGAGGCTCGCAAGCGGCACAAACCAGACTTCGCCGGTGCCGCCGGAGAGGATCACCACCGTCTCCCCGGTGAGGAATACCTCGGGTGCGTCAGGCGGCAGCGGAACATCGTCGATGACGGTGGATGTCGCGGAGTCCACGACCTCGAGCGTGCTACTCGTGCGGTCGACGACGAGCACGGTGGTACCACTTTGCAGGATGCTCACAGTGCCGCCCAGGTCGGACATCACCGAGTTCAGTTCGAGCACCTCGGTATTGGCACGGCCGATGGCGCCCTCCGCCGCGTTGGACACCCAGACCGCGGCATCCTGCAGGTCCACCTTTCGCGCGGAGTATCCGCCGGACACGACGGCGATGACAGCGATCAGGGCGGCGATAACAGACCCGCTGGTTACCGTGAGAATGAGGGATCGACGGGCCGCAAACCAGTGCCTGATCATTGCGCCGGGTCACCGTGGGACATCAACACACTTTTCGCCGCTCGGCTCACCCTGCTTGCCCGCACGGTTCACCGTCACCGTCAGGCAGACCCGCGAACCCGGGCTGGCCTCGAGAACGAAGGTAGTCGATTTCTGGACGCTCGAATCGCCTTCGCGGGTGGCCAGGGAGTAGGCATCATCACTCTTCACCCCGGGGTCGGCCCACGAAAATTCCACCGTGCCCGCCGTCACCGTGGCGGCGATGTCCGAAACGGTGGGAATGGAGCCCGCGGTTGCCGCCCGCACGAGTACCACCGACGCGGTGATCCCGAGCGCAAGCACCACCGCGGTCGAGGCGATCAGGGCCCAGCCGAGGGCGTGCAGACGGCGCGTGGGGGTGGCGAGAGAACTCGCGGTTCGCACAGCGGCCGCTTCGCTTCCCTGCCACCCGGCGGGCACCACCGTCGCTCCCGATTTCTGCGCGTGGCGCCTGCGGCGTCCCGTGCGCGCGGCGTCAGACACTCCGGTCGCCGGCCGCACCTGGGTGCGGTCGGTCTCGTCGGAGACCCGGCCGAGAGCCCAGTCGTCCATCACCAGTTCTGCCGGGGTCTGCGCGACGCCCAGCTCGGTCTCGATGGTCTGGAATCCGTGCACCAGGTCGAGGACGGAAGCTGGACGGTTCTCCGGTTTGCGTGTCATCGCCTCAGCAAGGAGCCGTTCGAGCGTTGCGGGCACATCGTCTCGGCCGATCGGCTGAACTTTGGCGCGGGAGATCCGCGCGATGAGATCGGTGGAGGTGTTCGCCCCTCCCGGGATCTCGAACGGTGACCGACCCGCCAGCAGGGAGTAGACGGTCGCGGCGAACGACCACACTTCGCTGCGCACGGTTCCGGCTGTCTCGTCGGCGAGCACCTCGGGCGCTGACCACGGAATGGACATGCCCACACCGGACTGGCGGTCGAGCTCTCCGAGGGTCGAGGCGATCCCGAAGTCCGACAGGACGGGATGGCCGTAGGCGGTCATGAGGATGTTGCTGGGCTTCAGGTCGCGGTGCAGCACCCCGGCGCGGTGTGCGGTTTCGACCGCACTGCCGATTCGCACGGCGATGCGCAGCGCCTCGGTGACCGCGAGCGGTTCAGAACGGTAGCGCGCGCCCAATGCCGAGGAGCAGAGTTCCATCACCAGGTAGGGGCGCCCGTCGGCGGCGACGCTTGCCTGGAACACCGTGAGGATAGACGGGTGCGCGCTGAGCTGCGCCATCAGGTTGGCTTCGGACTGAAACATCCGCCTGGCCTGGTCGTTGACGAACTCCGACAACAGCACCTTCACCGCGACCTGACGTCGAGGCATGTTCTGTTCGTAGAGAAAGACGTCCGCAAACCCGCCGGACCCGAGAACGTGGAGGTAGGAGAAGCCGGACAGCGTCGGGGGCGCTGACGGCAAACGACGAGCCAACGATCCCCCTCTACGCGGTCGACACCGCAATCATGCGGTCGACAGTCCCCTCATTCTAGGCAGAGGTGGACTCATCTTCGTTCAGGCGCTCGCGAGAGGGGTGTCACCGATATCGTGCTGCGGGTTGTGCGGCGCCGCGAGCACGTCCACCACGACACAGGTGACGTTGTCTCGGCCACCGGCGGCGAGAGCGTGGTCGACCAGGGCGTGCGCGGTTTCGCTCGCCGGTTCACCCGCCGCCATGTGCTCGCGGATCTCGCTGTCGCTGAGTTCCTTGTTCAGGCCGTCTGAGCAGATCAGCAGCCGAAAGCCCGCCGCCAGGGGCAGCATCCACAGGTCTGCCGCGGGAGCGGCGCCGAACCCGACCGCCTTCGTGATGATGTTGCTGTTGGGGTGGTGCTCTGCCTGCTCGCGCGTCAGCATGCCGGCATCCACCATCTCCTGAACGACGGAGTGATCGACGGTGATCTGGTGCAGCCGGTTGCCCTCGAAGGCGTACACGCGGCTGTCACCCACGTTGAAGACGGCGAAGTAGGGGTTGTCCTGGTAGAGGGTGAGGACGGCGCCCGTCGCGGTGGTGCCCACGCCCAGGTCGCTGCCGACGCTGACCACGTCGATGTCGGCGCTGGCCTGCTCGAGCGCCTGGTCGACCACCTCGGTGGCGACGAACGGGGAGATGCTGGCCTCGGCGAGGCGGGTGACCACGGCTGCGGAGGCCAGGTCGCCTGCTGCGTGGCCGCCCATCCCGTCGGCGACGGCGAAAATCGGGGATGACACGACGTAGCTGTCTTCGTTGGCGAGGCGCTTGCGCCCGACGTCGGTGACCCCGGCCCAGGCAAGGCGGAGGCTGGAGTCCGGGTGCCCGGGCAGGTCGACGACGAACTCTGTGGTGTTGCTACCGATTTCGGTCACGGGTGCCTTCCTGCACGTCTTCCACTGCTCACATCACGCGCGTTGCATCGGAAGGATCTCGACGAGGTTACCGTCCCCGATATCGACGAGGGTGCCAGCCATGACCACAACGGACTCTCCGCGGCAGAGTTTGCGCGGTGCGCGGCCCGGAATATTTATCACAGAACCGTTGGTGGAACGCAAGTCGGTGATCACCACGCTCGCGCCGCGTTGGCGAATTTCGATGTGGGTTCCGGACACTTCGCGGAGCGCCGACTGCACCTGGATCAGCCGGGGAACGCCTCCCTGCATGACACGCGGGGCGCTTGGCTTTCTGCCGATGTAGGCAACCTTGTCGAGCGAGACGATGGTTCCGTTTATGCGCAGACGGTAGTGCAGGGCGGGCCCGGGTGTTGCTGTGGGGGGCGTGGGGATGCCGGGGGGCCCGTGTTGGCGGCCCTCTGCACTCTCGGGGCCACGCAGCGCCGACTCGGGTGCAGAACTTGCGAGCGGCAGCCCGACAATAATCGTGTCGTCGAGGTCTGGCTCGTGCACGACGCCACCGGGCAGGCCAGGGCTCCCGCCCGTGATGATCGTGTCGTCGCTGGTGTCGTGGTGCACGATCCCATTCTGCTGCGCTACTGGCCGATAAAGCTCATCACATGCTTAATCCGTGTGTAATCGTCGAAGCCGTAGCCCGAAAGGTCTTTGCCGTAACCGGAATGCTTGAACCCACCGTGCGGCATCTCGGCAACCAGCGGGATGTGGGTGTTGATCCACACACATCCGAAGTCGAGGTGTTTCGCGCACCGCATCGCCCGGCCGTGGTCGCTCGTCCAGACGCTGGAGGCAAGCCCGTACTGCACACCGTTGGCCCACGCGAGCGCCTGCTTTTCATCGGTGAATGACTGGACCGTGATGACCGGACCAAAGATCTCGTTCTGGATCGCATCATCCGTCTGCCTCAGCCCGCTGACGACCGTCGCTTCATAGAAGTACCCCACCTCGCCCTGGCGCCGCCCGCCCAGCTCCACGTGGGCGTGGCTCGGCAACGCCTGGACCACGGCGGACACCCGCTCGAGCTGGTTCGCGTTGTTGACGGGGCCGAAGAACGCGGCAGGGTCTTCCGGTGACCCGGCCCGCGAATTCTCCCGCGCATACGCGACGAGGGCCGCGACGAAGTCATCGTGGATTCCGGACTGCACGAGAACCCGGGTAGCTGCCGTGCAGTCCTGGCCCGCGTTGAAGTAACCCGCACTGGCAATACCGGCCACAGCGAGCTCGATGTCGGCGTCGTCGAACACGATCACCGGCGCCTTGCCGCCGAGTTCGAGGTGCACGCGCTTGAGGTCATTCGCGGCTGCCCTGGCAACCTCCATGCCCGCGCGCACCGAACCGGTGATCGACACCATCTGTGGAGTCGGATGCTCGATCATCGCGGCGCCAGTGGTTCTGTCACCGGTAATCACGTTGAACACGCCTGCGGGCAGAAACTCTGACGCAATCTCGGCGAACAGCAGGCTCGAGGATGGCGTGGTGTCGCTCGGCTTCAGCACCGTCGTGTTTCCCGCGGCGATCGCGGGCGCAACCTTCCACACGGCCATGTTGAGCGGGTAGTTCCACGGCGTCACCTGGCCGATGACCCCGATGGGCTCGCGACGGATGAACGACGTGTGATCTTTCATGTATTCCCCGGCGGCTTTTCCCTCCAGGTTGCGCGCGGCGCCGGCGAAGAATCGAAGCTGGTCGACGGACACCAGGATTTCGTCCTCGACGAGAGAAGACCTCGGCTTGCCGGTGTCTTTCGACTCGAGATCCGCAAAGTCCTCTGCCCGCTGCTCCATGACATCCGCGATCCGGAACAAAGCCAGTTGCCGTTCGGCGGGGGTGGTCTCGCCCCATTCCTCGAATGCCGCGGCGGCGGCGGAGAAGGCCGCGTCGACGTCCTGACCGGATGACACGGGCGAACTGGCGTACACCTGCTCGGTGGACGGATCGATCACGTCAAAACTCGACTCCGCATGGGCGTCGACGTACTCACCATTGATGAAGTTTCGAATCTCGATAGCGCTCATGACGCCAACCCTACCGATCCGAACGGAACACACACCAGCATAAAGACGACGAATTTCGACACCACAACCGCGCTTTTGATTCGGATTCACTTGGTATGAGGCGTTTACACTGACAGAATCGGAGCCATGACCACAACCACCCGGACTTCAGCTGCCAAGCCGTATCCGCTCGACGCCGTGTCGAAGGCGATCATCGAGCAGTTGCAGAGCGACGGAAGACGCTCGTACGCCGAGATCGGAAAAGCGGTCGGTCTCAGCGAAGCGGCGGTACGCCAGCGGGTGCAGAAGCTCACCGATTCCGGGGTGATGCAGGTGGTCGCTGTCACCGACCCGATGCAACTCGGCTTCTTCCGGCAGGCGATGATCGGCGTGCGCGTCACGGGAGACACCACGGCGGTCGCCGAAGCGCTCGGTGACCTCGCCGCGGTCGACTACGTCGTGCTCACCGCGGGCAGCTTCGACATCCTCGCCGAGGTGGTGTGCGAGAACGACGACGACCTCATCGAGTTGCTGAACAAGCGGATTCGCGCGATTCCGGGTGTGCTGTCGACCGAGACATTCGTCTACTTGAAACTTCACAAGCAGCTCTACAACTGGGGAACACGATGACAACCACAGACCAGGCGACTCCGTACCCTGCGGCGGATGCTGCGCTGCAACAGAAGGCCAAGGACCACCTCTGGATGCACTTCACCCGCCAGTCGGTGATGGAGGAGGGCGGCGGCGTGCCGATCATCGTCAAGGGACAGGGCCACCACATCTGGGACACCCACGGCAAGAAGTACTTCGACGGCCTGAGTGGACTGTTTGTGGTCAACGCGGGTCACGGTCGCAAGCGCCTCGCCGAGGCGGCGGCCAAGCAGGCTGAGGAACTCGCGTTCTTCCCGCTCTGGTCCTACGCGCACCCGGCGGCGATCGAGCTGGCCGACCGGTTGGCGTCCTACGCGCCGGGTGACCTCAACCGCGTGTTCTTCTCCACCGGGGGCGGAGAAGCCGTCGAGACGGCGTTCAAGCTCGCGAAGTACTACTGGAAGCTCAAGGGAAAGCCGGGCAAGCACAAGGTCATTTCGCGCGCGGTCGCCTACCACGGCACCACGCAGGGTGCACTGGCCATCACCGGCATTCCGGCGATCAAGGCGATGTTTGAGCCCGTCACACCCGGAGGGTTCCGGGTACCGAACACCAACTTCTACCGGGCCGCAGACGTCGGCGCGCCCGCGGACGATCTCGTTGCCTTCGGCCAGTGGTCTGCCAACCGCATCGAAGAGATGATCCTGTTCGAGGGCGCAGACACCGTCGCGGCGGTGTTCCTCGAGCCCGTGCAGAACAGCGGCGGGTGCTTTCCGCCACCGCCCGGCTACTTCGCGCGGGTCCGGGAGATCTGTGACCAGTACGACGTGCTGCTCGTGGCGGACGAGGTGATTACCGGATTCGGACGCATCGGCAACATGTTCGCCTCGACAACCTACGGGTTCGAGCCGGACATGATCACCTGCGCGAAGGGAATGACGAGCGGCTACTCCCCCATCGGCGCAACCATCGTCAGCGAAAAGCTCTACGAACCGTTCAAGCACGGCGACACGGCGTTCTATCACGGGTACACCTTCGGCGGGCATCCGGTGTCGTCCGCCGTCGCCCTGGCCAACCTCGACATATTTGAGGAGGAGAAACTCAACGAGAACGTGCGCGCCAACTCACCGCTGTTCCGTTCCACGCTCGAGAAACTCACCGACCTGCCCATCGTCGGTGACGTGCGCGGCGACGGCTACTTCTTCGGAATCGAACTGGTCAAGGACAAGGCCACGCGCGAGACCTTCAACGAAGAAGAATCTGAACGCCTCCTCCGCGGCTTCCTCTCGAAGGCGCTCTTCGAAGCCGGGCTGTACTGTCGGGCCGACGACCGTGGAGATCCCGTCATCCAGCTCGCCCCTCCCCTGACCGTGGGTCCTCCCGAGTTCGACGAAATTGAATCCATCCTGAGGTCTGTGCTGACGGAGGCGTGGACCAAGCTGTGAGGCGGCGTCCCGGCATCCCGATGTAAACCGGCATCCCGATGTAAACGGACGTCCTGATGTAAACGGTGGATGAAGTTTTATGACATGTCACCTAAATGTGGAATAACTTCCAGCTTGATGCGCTTGCATAGTCTTATGACCGCTATTACTGATACCCATCCTGCCTACGTCGCCGGAACCTGGAAGCTCGACCCCACCCACTCCGACGTCAGCTTCTCCGTGCGTCACCTTGCCATCAGCAAGGTTCGCGGATCGTTCGAGTCCTTCGATGTGACCGTTGTCACGGCCGAAGACCCGACCCAGAGCACGATCGAGGCGTCCATCGAGATCGCCTCCGTGAACACGGGCCAGAAGGACCGCGACAACCACCTCAAGACCGGAGACTTCTTCCTCGCCGAGGAGTTCCCGACCATGAACTTCGTCTCGACAAAGATCTCCGCAGACGGCGATGACCTCGTCATCGAGGGTGACCTCACGCTTCGTGGCGTGACCAAGCCCGTCGTCCTCAAGGGCGAGTTCGGTGGCATCGTCGTCGACGGCTACGGCCAGACCAAGGCTGCCGCTTCGGTGTCGACGAAGATCAACCGCCTCGACTTCGGGGTCAACTGGAACGCCGCCCTCGAGGCTGGCGGATTCACCCTCGGCAACGATGTTTCGATCGACGTTGAGGTTCAGGTCGTTCTCCAGGCGTAATCTGCCAAGATCTGTTTTTCTCCGGCCAGCAGCGGCCCCGCGGGTTTCCCGTGGGTACCGCTGCTGGCCTTCGTTTTGCCCGGGGAGCTGCGCACGCACCCGCAGTGGCGCAGGCCCCCGTCATCCGCCCCTCGTCCACCGGAGGCAAAACGCATGGGCTATCCCCATGTCCGAAAGACGCCAGAGCTGGCCAGGTAGGACGGATACAGTTCAGACATGATCACTCGATCCACCTCCGTCCTTCCCGCCCCATGGATCCGACGTGTTGAGTCACCCATCGGCCGCATCGAACTCGGCAGTGACGGCACGAATATCGTTTCGCTCGCCATCGAGCGCGCGGGCACATTGCCGCACGACGGGGTTCCTGAGGCGTCGAATGCGGTGTTGGATGCCGCGGGCAGCCAGCTTGAGGAATACTTCGCTGGCACCCGCCACAGTTTCGATCTGCCCGTGTCCCTGAGCGGTACCGTCTTCCAGAAGCAAATCTGGGCGGCGCTGGCGGATCTCGCCTGGGGTGAAGTGACCTCCTATGGTGAGCTTGGCTTCCGCACGGGCCGGCCCACCGCCGGGCGTGCCGTGGGCGGCGCCGTCGGGGCAAATCCGGTTCCGCTTATCGTGCCGTGCCACCGGGTGCTCGCGAGCAACGGCCGAATCACGGGCTACAGCGGGGGCAACGGAATCCCGACAAAGGTGTGGCTGCTCGACCACGAGGGAATCGGCCACGTCGCGTGACTGTGGCGGCGGGTGACGGCACCGGGTTGCCCCGGTGCGGTTGGGCCGGGAGCGACCCGGAGTACCAGCGCTATCACGATGAAGAGTGGGGCTTCCCGCTGCACGGTGACGCCGCGCTTTTCGAGAAGATCAGCCTCGAGGGCTTCCAATCGGGCCTGTCCTGGATCACAATCCTCAAGCGGCGGCCCGCCTTCCGCGAGGCGTTCCACGGGTTCGACATCGAGCGGGTCGCCCGACTGACCGACGATGAAGTCGAAGAGCTGATGAACAATACCGGCATCATTCGCAATCGCGCGAAGATCCTCGCGACCCGCGCCAACGCCCGAATAACACGTGACCTGATCGCGAACGCCCCCGGGGCGCTCGACGATATCGTGTGGGGCGCACGCCCGCTGCTGCCGCGCCCGCGGCCGCAGACCGCGGCGGAGATACCCGCGACAACCGCGGAGTCAACGGCGCTCAGCACGACCCTCCGGGCCCTCGGGTACCGCTTCGTCGGCCCCACCACGATGTATGCGCTCATGCAATCCGCCGGAGTGGTCGATGACCACGTCGTCGGCTGCTGGCGCGCGCAACCGGCCTCACGCGCCGTCAGAGCGTGAGGTTGATCTCGCCTACTGCCCCACGCGCCAGCTCGAGCCCGTGAGAGCTGGCCCAGTCGAGAAGATCGTCGACGGTATCTACGTTCGGCGCCGACAAAGCCAGGGCTCGGACAAATTCGCCCTTGCCCTTTTTGTTGAAGTGATTGAGGGCCCGCACGGTGCCATCCTTTCCGCGCGACAGAACCCGCAGGTAGGCCGACGTCGACCCAGCAGGAAGCGGTCCAAGGGCGGCATAGGATTCTGAGCGCAGATCGAGGAGCAGCCCGGGGTGCGCCTCGAGCTCCCGCGTCACCGCCGTCCGCCACAGGGTCTTGAGCGGACCGGCTGCGAGCGTCGAGTTGTGGGACAGGCGGTACGCGGGAATCGGATCGCCCGCGCCGACCAGCCCAAACAGCGCGGAGGCGATGACTACATGCTTCGCCAGGTACGCCCGCGCGGATGCGTCGAGTGACGGCGCATCCAGCCCGTCATACAGCACACCGGTGTACCGGTCCATCGCGGGCAGCAGTGCCGTGTTCGCCAAGGTACGGTTACGTTCGATCTCGAAGGCGAGCTTCGGGCCGATGCGGAGATGGGCGGCCGCCTGCACCGGGTCCTGGGCCATCGTGATGACGGCGTCTACAGCAGCGCGTCGAGGCGCATCGAGCCCAGGGAAGGACAGCTCCCGCAGGTCGAGCCGGGATCCCTCGGCGCCGCCGTCCCGCTTCGTCTCCGACGGCGGCAAAAGGATCAGCACCTGAACCCGCTCATCGCGCGCAACTCGTGGCTGACGGATTGGTAGCTACCGGACTCGTCGCTGGCGGGCTCGTACCTGTCGTACCCGTACCTGTCGGGGCAGTTCACGTCGTGTCTCCAGAAACCATGCTGGCCCGCTCCGCACGGTCCGAGAACAAACTCGGTCCGGGGAACGGGCCAGCGATAGAACAATGCTAAAAGCTGGTGCCTCTAGTCGGTGGGTTAGACAACCGTCGCGACGCGGGACACCACGGTGATGCGGTTGTTTTCGACAGACAGGAAGCCATCGTCTGCCGTGATCCGGACGACCGATCCGTCGTTGCCATTTACGCGCACTTCACCCGGAGCCAGGATGGCCAGGATCGGCTCGTGCCCGGCAAGGATTCCGATTTCGCCCTCGGTGGTACGGGCGACAACCTGCTTGGCCGCTCCCGCCCACACCTCGCGGTCTGCCGAAACGATGCTGACGTGCAGCTCAGCCATGGTTAGCGGTTTTCCTTCTGGATACGTGCCCACTGCTCTTCGACGTCGTTGATTCCACCGACGTTGAAGAACGCCTGCTCGGCAACGTGGTCGAAGTCTCCGCGGACGATCGCGTCGAACGACTCGATGGTGTCTTTGAGCGGAACCGTCGAGCCCTCGACACCGGTGAACTTCTTCGCCATGTAGGTGTTCTGCGACAGGAACTGCTGGATACGGCGTGCACGGGAGACGGCAATCTTGTCTTCCTCGCTGAGCTCATCGACACCGAGGATGGCGATGATTTCCTGCAGTTCCTTGTTCTTCTGGAGGATCTGCTTGACGCTCGTCGCAACGCGGTAGTGGTCGGCACCCAGGTAGCGGGGGTCGAGGATACGGCTGGTGGAGGTCAGCGGGTCAACGGCCGGGTACAGGCCCTTCGATGCGATCTCACGGCTGAGCTCCGTAGTTGCGTCGAGGTGCGCGAAGGTCGTTGCCGGGGCGGGGTCGGTGTAGTCGTCCGCGGGGACGTAGATCGCCTGCAGCGAGGTGATCGAGTGACCACGCGTCGAGGTGATGCGCTCCTGGAGCACACCCATCTCGTCGGCGAGGTTGGGCTGGTAGCCCACCGCGGAAGGCATACGGCCGAGGAGAGTGGAAACCTCGGAACCAGCCTGCGTGAAGCGGAAGATGTTGTCGATGAAGAGCAACACGTCCTGCTTCTTGACGTCGCGGAAGTACTCCGCCATCGTCAGCGCGGACAGCGCGACGCGCAGACGCGTTCCCGGCGGCTCGTCCATCTGGCCGAAGACTAGGGCGGTCTTGTCGAAGACACCCGCCTCTTCCATCTCGGCGATGAGGTCGTTGCCCTCACGGGTGCGCTCGCCAACACCGGCGAACACGGAAACTCCACCGTGGTCCTGCGCAACGCGCTGGATCATCTCCTGGATCAGAACGGTCTTGCCAACACCGGCACCACCGAAGAGACCAATCTTTCCACCCAGGACATACGGGGTGAGAAGGTCGATGACCTTGATACCGGTCTCGAAGAGCTCGGTCTTGGACTCGAGCTGGTCGAACGCCGGGGGCTTGCGGTGGATGGACCAACGCTCGGTGAACTCGTACTTCTCGCCGGGCTCGCCGTTGAGAACCTCACCGATGACGTTGAAGACCTTGCCCTTGGTGACATCGCCGACCGGGACCGTGATGGGCGAGCCCGTGTCACGAACTTCCTGGCCACGAACCAGACCATCGGTCGGCTTCAGGGCGATGGCGCGCACGAGGTCGTCACCGAGGTGCTGGGCAACCTCGAGCGTGATCTCGTTGCTCTCGTCGCCGATGGTGATCGTCGTCTTGAGCGCGTTGTACATCTCGGGGATCGAGTCATGGGGGAACTCGATGTCGACGACGGGGCCGGTGACCCGGGCGATGCGACCGACTCCGGCGACGGTGCTCGCACCGGCGTTGTTCGTCGCAGCCGCCTCTGCGGCGGCGGGGGCTGTGGTAGTCATGGCTTCCCTATCTCTGTATTACTTCTTTGCCGAGCTGAGGGCGTCTGCGCCGCCCACGATCTCGGAAATCTGCTGGGTAATTTCGGACTGTCGAGCGTTGTTGGAGAGTCTCGTGTAGTCCTTGATGAGCTTGTCCGCGTTATCGCTTGCCGACTTCATCGCCTTCTGCGTGGCGGCATGCTTGCTCGCAGCCGACTGGAGCATGGCGGTGAAAATACGGCTCTCGATGTACACGGGGAGAAGCGCGTCAAGCACCGTCGCCGCGTTCGGCTCGAAGTCGTACAGCGGGAGCAGCTCATGTTCGGCCGGCTCTTCGACACCCTCGATGATCTCCAGCGGAAGAAGCCGGATCACGAGGGGCTGCTGCGTCAACATGCTGACAAAGCGGTTGTAGACGATGTGGATCTCGTCGACGCCGCCGTCAACCTGGTCGGCCTGAAACTTCTCAACCAGCGCGTTGCCGATTTCCTGGGCGGTAGCGACGGTTGGGTTGTCGGTTTCGCCGGTCCAGGAGCGCTCGAATTCGCGACCGCGGAAGCTGAAGTAGCCCACCGCCTTGCGCCCGACGAGGTAGTAGACGACCTCTTTGCCCTGGTTACGCAGGAGCGTGCTGAGTTCCTCGGCCTCGCGAAGCACGTTCGTGTTGAACGCGCCCGCGAGTCCGCGGTCGGAGGAGAAGATGACGACCGCTGCGCGTTCGACCTTCTCCGGCTCCGTGGTGAGGATGTGGTCGACGTTAGAGAATGTCGCCACACCGGACACGGCGCGGGTGACCGCGCTCGAGTACGGCACGGAGGCTGCGAGTCGCTGCTTCGCCTTCTGAATTCGCGAAGCAGCGATCAACTCCATGGCCCGGGTGATCTTCTTGGTCGTCTGGGCAGAGCGAATCTTCTGCCGGTAGACCCGAAGTTGCGATCCCATGTGTTCTATCTTCCTTGTTGTCGGTGAACGAGCGAGTCGATGTCAGAGACGCGTTAGCGCTTCTGGCGGACGATCTGTTCCCGGGCGATTTCGCTCGGGTCGATCTCGTCGAACTGCTCGACGCCAACGGAGGCGAGCGGCTTGCCCTCACCCGTCTGGAACTCAAGCTTGAACGCGGCAACGGCTTCTTCGAGACCGGCTACGGTCTCGTCGCTCAGCACGTTGGTCTCGCGCAGGGTCGTGAGAATCTCGGTGTTACGTCCGACGTGATCGAGCAGCTCGCGCTCGAAGCGCAGGATGTCCTCGACCGGAACCTCGTCGAGCTTGCCGGTGGTGCCGGCCCAGATCGAGACAACCTGGTCCTCGACCGGGTAGGGCGAGTACTGCGGCTGGCGGAGCAACTCGGTCAGGCGGGCGCCACGGCCGAGCTGGCGACGGCTTGTCTCATCGAGGTCGGACGCGAACATCGCGAAGGCCTCGAGCGAACGGTACTGAGCCAGTTCGAGCTTCAGCGTTCCCGAGACCTTCTTGATCGACTTGAACTGGGCGTCGCCACCCACGCGGGACACCGAGATGCCCACGTCAACAGCGGGACGTTGGTTGGCGTTGAAGAGGTCCGACTGCAGGAAGATCTGGCCGTCGGTGATCGAGATCACGTTCGTCGGGATGTACGCAGAGACGTCGTTCGCCTTGGTCTCAACGATCGGAAGACCGGTCATCGAGCCGCCGCCGAGCTCGTCGGACAGCTTGGCGCAACGCTCGAGCAGACGAGAGTGCAGGTAGAACACGTCACCGGGGTATGCCTCGCGTCCCGGCGGACGGCGCAGCAACAGCGACACAGCGCGGTAGGCCTCGGCCTGCTTCGACAGGTCGTCGAAAACGATGAGGACGTGCTTGCCCTGGTACATCCAGTGCTGGCCGATGGCCGAACCGGTGTACGGGGAGAGGTACTTGAAGCCGGCAGGGTCGGATGCAGGAGAGGCCACGATGGTGGTGTACTCCATGGCTCCGGCGTCTTCGAGCGCGCTCTTGATACCCGCGATCGTCGACCCCTTCTGTCCGATGGCGACGTAGATGCAGCGAACCTGCTTCTTGGGGTCGCCGGACTCCCAGTTGGCCTTCTGGTTGATGATGGTGTCGAGCGCGATGGCCGACTTACCGGTCTGGCGGTCACCAATGATGAGCTGGCGCTGGCCGCGGCCGATCGGGATCATGGCGTCGATTGCCTTGATTCCGGTCTGCATGGGCTCGTGCACGCTCTTGCGCTGCATCACGCCGGGAGCCTGAAGCTCCAGCGCGCGACGCTCGGTGGTGACGATCTCGCCAAGTCCGTCCATGGGAGCACCCAGCGGGTTAACCACACGGCCAAGGAAAGCGTCGCCGACGGGCACGGAGAGTACCTCGCCGGTGCGAGTCACTTCCTGGCCCTCTTCGATACCGGTGAACTCACCGAGTACAACAACACCGATCTGGCTCTCTTCGAGGTTCTGGGCGAGGCCCAGGGTTCCATCGGAGAACGTGACCAGCTCGTTCGCCATCACGCCGGGGAGACCCTCAACGTGGGCGATTCCATCGGCGGAGTCGGTAACGTGACCGACCTCGGTGGTGGCTGACTTGCCGGGCTCGTAGCCCTTGACGAAGTCCTTCAGCGCATCGCGGATTTCATCCGGGCTGATGGTGAGTTCTGCCATTGTGTTCCTTACTCCTGTAAGTATCGAAGCGCGCTAGCGAGCGAGCTGAAGTCTGAGGTCGTTGAGCTTGGTGGCGATGGAACCGTCGATGACATTGTCACCGATCTGCACCCGAAGTCCACCGATAAGCGAAGGGTCGATGATCTGGTTGATACGAAGGCCGCGGCCGTACTGGCCTGCGAGCCCCTGCGCCAACCGTTCCACCTGGGCCGGGGCCAGACGGGTTGCCGACGTCACAGTCGCGACGGCGAGACCAGCCTGGGATGCAACGGTGGATGTCGCGGAGCGAAGGAGTTCGCTGATACGACGACCCCGGGGCTGCGAAACGAGGTGCCGCACAATCAGCACGGTCTGAGCAGACGCCTTGCCACCCAGAAGCGACTGGACGAGATCGACCTTCGACTCGGTTGACCCGAGCTTGCTGCCGACCGCGAGCTCCAGAGCCGAGTCGGAGTTGACCGCTCGCTCGAACTCGAACAGCTCTGCCTCGATGGACACACCCTCACCGGCGGAAGAAGCCAAGGCACGAATGCCCAGCTCTTCCAAGCCGGCGAGAAGGTCGTCTTCGCTGGACCAACGACCCGCAACGGCAGACACGAGCACGTCTTGTGCTGCTGCTGTGTAGGAGCCAAAGAGGGCTCGCACAACTCCGCGCTTGGCATCGCCATCTGCGGACTTGTCGGCGAGAGCAGCACGCAGCTGCGACGAGGTGCCCACGATCTGGGCGGCACGGAGCAACTGCTCTCCGGTCGCCAGGTCATCGGTGCCCCGCACGGTTTCGAGCGTTGCGACCGCCGAAGCCAGTGCCTCTCTCGTAGCTGAACCCATTTGTTTCTAAGCCTTTGCCTGGTCGTTGCTGTTTTCGGATGATTCCAGCTCGGCGAGGAAGCGGTCCACGATCGCCGACGCCTGCGCGTCGTCACTCATGCTCGCGCCAATGACCCCGGATGCGAGGTCAATCGCCAACGAACCAACTTCGGCACGCAATGAGACGAGCGCCGCCTGGCGCTCCGCCTCAATGAGGACCTGGGCGTTGGCGAGAATGCGAGCGGACTCGACAGACGCCTGCTCCTTGAGCTCCGCAAGAATCTGCGCGCCTTCGGTGCGGGCTGTTTCACGGATGCGAGCAGCTTCCGCGCGACCCTCAGCAAGCTGGAGGTTGTACGCGGCGAGTGCCTCGGCGGCTTCGGCCTGGGCCGACTCCGCCTTCGCGATTCCGCCCTCGATTACGGCTGCACGGTCATCAAGAATCCGACGGAAGGTCGGAACCACGAAGAACCAAAAAACCGCGAGGATGATCGCGAACGGAATGATCGACCAGATGATGTCATAGTCGGCAGGAATAAACGGGTTTGAGCCCGTCTCCTCCGCTGCCATTGAGATCTGAGTCATCTAGACGCGCCTTACTGGAAGATGAAGAAGGTTGCGACGCCGATGAAGCCGAGGAGCTCGGTGAACGCGATACCGATGAACATGGTGGTCTGCAAGCGACCAGCCATCTCGGGCTGGCGCGCCATTGCCTCGACGGTCTTGCCTGCGACGATACCGATACCGATACCAGGGCCGATCGCGGCAAGGCCGTAACCAACGGTCGCGATGTTGCCGGAGATCTCGGCGAGAGTGGTGGTATCCACTGTGATGTTTCCTTTCGTTGGGCGGGCCCGCCGGTCGGCGGTCCCGTCGTTCTCAGTGTTCTTCTGCTACGGCTTGCTGGATGTAGACAGCGGTGAGGAGGGTGAAGACGTACGCCTGCAGAGCCGCAACAAGCAGCTCGACGAGCGTGAAAATGAACCCGGCGAGCAGGGTTCCCACCCCGAAGAGGCTGAGCCAGCCATCGGCAGTGAAGAAGAAGAAGTGCGTTGCCGCGAAGCACAGCACGAGCAGAAGGTGCCCGACCATCATGTTCAGCAGAAGTCGCAAAGCAAGCGACAACGGCCGGACGATGAAGATGTTGAGGAACTCAACCGGCGTCAGGATCAGATAGATCGGCACCGGCACGCCGCTCGGCAAGAGCGAGTTCTTGAAGAACTTGCGCGCGCCGAGTTCCTTGATTCCCGCGTGAATGAACACCACGTAGGCGAACAGACCCAGCGTCAGGGGAACACCGATAATCGCGGTGCCCGCCATGTTGAAGAACGGGATCAGACCCGTCAGGTTCATGGCGATGATGCCGAAGAACAGCGAGGCGAGGATCGGCAGGTAGCGCCGTCCGAACTTTTCCCCGAGGATCTGGTCGGCGATCTGCACCTTGACGAACTCCATCGCCATTTCGGCGATCGACTGGCCGCGGGTGGGAACCCGACGGGCCTTGCGGAGACCCAGCCAGAACAGCAGAAGCATCACTGCAACCGCTATAAGGCGGACCAGAATGATGCGGTTGATCTCGAAGGGAGTGCCTTCGAAGAAGAGGGCGGGAAGTCCGAGGAACTCACCCATACCCGGGGCATGGAAAGAACCGTCATCCTCGTGCTCTACGGCGAATGGGAGGAGCTGGCTCACAGCGTTATATAACAGCGCTATCTCCTGTTTCAGGGCACATGCCGAAGCGTACGCGGATTGTCTTTGGGGCCTATTCGTGGCCAGACAAGCACCGGCGCACGAAGAATCACTTGAACACTATCAAGAGATAGCTAGTCACCACTAATCGGAAGCGCCTTGCGGCGCGGCGGACGAGAGGCGCCGTCAGGCCTGGTCATCCGGCGTGGTCTGACCCGGCAGAGATGCCTCGCTCACGTACGGCATCCGCGACTTCGTGACCACCAGAGCGTCGATCGCGACGGTGCCGATGATGGCCACCACGAGCGAGATGAACAACGCCACGTCGTTGATAAAGCTCTGGTCGCGCAGTAGCACGAGGGCGACGATAAACAACACCATTTTGAGTAGCCACGACCCCATCACGATGCCGAAGAAGGCGACAATCTCGAACTTGATCGCGACGATCATGCTGATCGCCGTCACGGCCGAGAACAGGATCGCCACGGCGGTGCCGAGCAGGACGCTGGCGAGCCCGTCCGTTCCGTCGACCAGGTAGCCGATGGTTCCGCCGACCACGATCAGCAGAACCGCGAGCAGACCCGTGTATTTCAGCACCTTGGTGAGAATTTGGCTGGCGTTCACGATGGCTCCTTTGATGGCGTCTCTTGTGTGGGGTCCGATCCGGCGAGGCCGAGCATCGGGGCGCTGTCATGGCGCTTCAGTATTTTCTCGGCCGCCGCGACGTCGAGCGACGTGCCGTCGGTGGACTCGGCAGCGGCATCCAACGGGTCCAGCTGGGCAATTGACGGCTCGGCACCACCGTCCGAGACCGCGATGGACTGCGCGCTGGCTTCAAGCCGCTTGCGGCGGCTGAGCGGAGCAAGGGTGACGATGCTGGCGACGGCGAACCCGATAACGAGAAAACTCAGCCCGGCGTACCAGGGGACGAACATAAAGGTGAGGCAGCCCACCGAGGCAACGGCCGTCCACGAGTAGAAGATCAGCACGGCGTGCAGGTGGCTGTGACCCATATCGAGAAGTCGGTGGTGCAAGTGCAACCGGTCAGCGCTGAAGGGCGATTTGCCGGCACGCAGTCGGCGCAGCACCGCGAGGCAGAAGTCCACGAGCGGGACCACCAGGATCGCGAACGGCAGCACTATCGGGATAAACGCGGGCACCAGGTCACCACGACCGAACTCGCGGCCGGACACGGCGGCCGGATCGATCTGGCCGGTGACGGAGATCGCGGAAACTGCCATCAGCAGTCCTACTAGCAGCGCCCCGGCATCCCCCATAAAAAGCTTCGCCGGATGGAAATTGAGCGGAAGGAACCCGAGGCAGGCACCGATGAGAACCGCGGTGACCAGGGACGCGAGGTTGAAGTATTCGGCCGCTCCCCCGGATTGCAGGATGTAGGTGTAGACGAAGAAGACACCGTTGGCGATCACGGCAACGCCGGCGACAAGACCGTCGAGACCGTCGATGAAGTTGACCGCGTTCATCACGAGCACGACAGCGAGCACGGTGATGATCAGCGATTGCAGCGGGGAGACCAGAAGAATTCCGCCGATGGGCAGGCTGGCGATCTGTACACCGCCCCAGGCGAGGATGCCGGCCGCGATGATCTGCCCGGCGAGTTTCGTCAACCAGTCGAGGTCCCAGATGTCGTCAACGACACCGATGACAACAATCACAAAGGCCGCGCCGAGGACGCCCCAGATCTTTCGTTCGTCGGAGAAGACGAGGCTCAGTTCGGCGACCTGGGAGGAGAGCGCGATTGCCGCGACCACTCCGAGGAACATCGCGAGTCCCCCGAGGCGCGGTGTGGGGCGCGTGTGCACATCGCGTTCGCGGATCTTTGGGTACAGCCGGTACTTGTGGCTGAGCCGGAGGATCAGGAAGGCGAACGCGAACGTGACCGCGGCGGACACGGCCGCCGCCAGAAGGTAATACCTCATCCGATTCGGTCCGCTCCGACAATGTCGCGAAGCGCTTCGTCCGAGATGACGCCGTGGCGAACCACACGCAGTCGGCCCTCGGGGAGGTGCAGCGAGGTCGCATCGACGATGGTCGAACCGCGTTCGAGCGCACCCGGGTAGTCGCTCCCGACCGGACCCGCTTCGAGATACACCGAGACGCTGTCACCGAGGGCATCCAACGCCTGCGCGGCGGTGGTCGCGGCGGGTTGGCCGGTTCGGTTCGCGCTCGACACCGCCAGCGGGCCGGTCTCGGACAGGATCTCGAGCGTGATGGGATGCGACGGCATTCGCAGGGCCACGGTGCCGTGCGTGTCGCCGAGATCCCAGGTCAGCGAGGTGCGGGCGGGAAGAATGATGGTGAGGCCGCCGGGCCAGAACGCGTCGACGAGTGCGCGCACCTCGTCCGGCACGGTTTCCGCCAGAGCGTCGAGAGTCGGAATCCCCGGCACGAGCACTGGCGGTGGCGCCTGCCGTCCACGGCCTTTCGCGTCAAGAAGTCGCTGCACCGCTGCCGGTTGGAACGCGTCGACGGCGACCCCGTAGACGGTGTCGGTGGGGATCACAACGACCTCGCCGCGGCCGAGTGCGACCCGAGCGAGGCGCATACCGGTCAGAAGCTCGGTGTCTACCGAGCAGTCGAAGAGAGGAGCCATGTCGTATCCATCGTAGCTGCCAGCACCTTGGTGACAGTCGCGATAGCGTTGTGCCGCGGCCAGCGTGTCTTGCCGCCGCGTCGCTATGGCTCGCCGCCGCGTCGCTATGACTCGCCGCCCAACCCGAGGACACCGTGACTCTGCTCTTCATCTTCGACATGGACCATGTGCTCTACGGCTACGAGTGGGACCGTCGCATAGCCGGGCTCAGCGCGGCGACCGGGCTTCCTCCTGCCGAAGTGCGGGCGCGGTGGTGGGATGCCGGGCGCGAGGTGCAAGCGGAGGCGGGAGCTTTCCGCACGGGAGACGAATACATCGCGGCGTTCAGCGACGCGATGGACACCACGATCACCAAAGACGAGTGGGTGCGGATTCGCGGCGAGGCGATGACGCCGTGGCCGGATTCCATTGCGGCCGCGGCCCGCGCGCGCCGGTACGGCCAGGTCACCCTCCTCACGAACAACGGCGCGCTCGTCGGAGAAAGCCTCGGCGTACTGGCCCCCGCGCTCGCGCCCGTGTTCGGCGAACACCTGCTGACCTCGAGCGCGTATGGGGCACGCAAGCCCGACCCTCAGGTCTTCTCCAACGTTCTCGCCCGCTACGGCATCGCCGCCGAGGACGCATTCTTTGCTGACGACCTCGCGATCAACGTGGCGGGCGCAGCGAGTATCGGTATCTCGGCCCACCAGTTTCTGACCGCCGAAGGGATGTGCGCGGCCATCGACGAATTCGCGATGTCCCGAGGCACCGCGCTCGTGGGCAGCACCACGGCGTTATAGAGTCGGTACCACTTCCGCGGAGTCACGATGTGTCGCTGCGAATGTGAGGTGTCACGATGTGTCGCTGCCCGAATTCTGAAGTGTCCCAATTAGTCGGGTCGCCGCGGCCGAGGTGTCCCGATCGGTCGCCTGCCGGTCGCGAAGAGTCTCGGTTAGTCGCTGCTCGTCAACTTCAAGCGACCACACGCGTCACTTCGGCTTGAGCGCGCGGATCGGAGAGGATTCCAGGCGGCAGCGTCGTCGGGTGCGCGGAGGTGGCCGCTTGCGGGTCGATTTGACGCGGTCAGCGCGGTTGCGGTGGCGCGGTTGCGGTCAGCGCGGTTGCGATGGCACGGTTGCGCTCAGTTGCGGTTGCGGTGGCGCGGTTGACGCAGCGGAGTCAGCGCAGCGCGGTGGTGGCGCGGTCGCGTCCGAGGAGGTCGCGATGGGTGGCCACCGCGTTCCAGCCGTCGGCGCGCAGCAGTGCCGCAATCGCCGCACCCTGCATCTCGCCGTGCTCCATGACGAGGGTTCCGCCCGCGTGAAGCAGCCGGAGCCCGGTTGCCGATACCGCGTGCACCACGTCGAGCCCATCCTCGCCGCCGTAGAGCGCGTGCTCCGGATCGAACAGGCGCACCTCCGGGTCGCGAGGGATCGCGTCGCGCGGAATGTACGGCGGGTTGGAGATGACGACGTCGACCGTGCCGTTGAGTTCGGGCAGCGCGTCGGCCAGATCAATGAAGATCATGGTTGCGTTGTGCGCCCCGGTCTCCGCCAGGTTGCGCCGCGCCCAGATGTACGCCTCCGGGGAGTTCTCGACTCCCCAAACCTTCGAATGCGGCACTTCAGTCGCCATTGCCAGCGCGATAGCGCCACTGCCGGTACCGAGGTCGACGCCCACCGGCTGTGGCCCGGGCACGCTCCGCAGCGCGTCGATCGCGAACTGCGCTACCTGTTCGGTCTCGGGCCGCGGCACGAAAGCGCCGGGTCCGATTGATAGCTCCATCGACCGGAACGGGGCCTTGCCGGTGATGTGCTGCAGCGGCTCACGTGCGGCACGGCGCTCCACGTAGGCCGTGAAGCGGGCGTTGTCCGATGCTGGCACCGTGGCATCCATCATCGACTTCGCCTGCACCTGGCCCCGGCTGAGCCCGAGAATATGGCCGATGAGCAACTCCGCATCTACCCGCGCAGACGGCACGCCGGCACGCTCGAGCAGAGCGGTTGCCTCAGCCACCGCGAGGGCGAGTGGCTGAGGCTCAGCGTGACGGGTTGGTTCCAGCGTCAGACTCACGCTTCCGAACCGATATCGGCCAGCTGGGTCTCTTCATCGGCAAGGATGCACGACTGGATGACGGGCTCGAGGGCGCCGTTCATCACCGCGTCCAGGTTGTAGGCCTTGTATCCGGTGCGGTGGTCGGCGATGCGGTTTTCCGGGAAGTTGTAGGTGCGGATTCGCTCGGACCGGTCCATGGTGCGGATCTGGCTCTTGCGGAAGACGGATGCCTCGGCGTCTGCCTCTTCCTGATAACGCGCAAGAATGCGCGCCCGCAGAACGCGCATACCGGCCTCTTTGTTCTGCAGCTGCGACTTCTCATTCTGCATCGCCACAACGATTCCGGTCGGAAGGTGGGTGATGCGCACGGCGGAGTCGGTGGTGTTGACGGACTGGCCACCGGGACCGCTCGAGCGGTAGACGTCGATCTTCAGGTCGTTCTGGCTGATCTCGACCTCCTCCGGCTCATCGACCTCGGGAAAAACGAGTACGCCGGCGGCGGAGGTGTGAATGCGCCCCTGCGACTCCGTGGCGGGCACCCGCTGCACTCGGTGCACCCCACCCTCGTACTTGAGGTGCGCCCAGGCACCCTCCGCGGGGTCGGTCGAGGTTCCCTTGATGGCAACCTGAACATCTTTGTACCCGCCCAGATCGCTCTGGGTGAAGGTGATGATCTCGGTCTTCCAACGCTTGGACTCGGCGTAGTGGAGGTACATGCGAAGCAGGTCGGCGGCGAACAGCGCCGATTCGGCACCGCCCTCCCCCATCTTGATCTCCATGATGACATCGCGACCATCGTTGGGGTCCCGCGGAATGAGCAGGCGCCGCAGCGTCTCCTCTTTCTTGGCGAGATCCTCCTCGAGCACCGGAACTTCGGCGGCGAAGGACTCGTCCTCCGACGCCATTTCCTGTGCGGCGGCGACGTCGTCCGTCACCTGGCGCCACTCGTGGTACGCGGCGACGATGCGGGACAACTCGGCATAACGCCGGTTGACCTTCTTCGACCTGGCCGGGTTCGCGTGGAGTTCCGGGTCAGCGAGCTGGTCCTGGAGTTCCTCGTGCTCGGCCAGCAGCGTGGCTACTGACTCGAACATCTAGTCCTCTTTGTGGTTGTAGCCGCTGGGAGCGGGAAGTGACTTCTGGATCTGCATGAGGAACTCCACGTTAGAAGAGGTCTCCTTGAGCTTGCCGAGAACGATCTCGAGCGCCTGCTGCTGGTCGAGGCCGGCGAGGGCACGACGCAGTTTCCAGGTGACCTTGACCTCGTCGACGCCCATGAGCATCTCTTCCCGGCGAGTACCGGAGGCGTTGACATCGACCGCGGGGAAGATGCGCTTGTCTGCCATCTGGCGGGACAGGCGCAGTTCCATGTTGCCGGTGCCCTTGAACTCCTCGAAGATGACCTCGTCCATCTTGGACCCGGTCTCCACCAGAGCCGTGGCGAGGATGGTGAGCGAGCCACCCTCCTCGATGTTGCGCGCGGCTCCGAAGAAACGCTTCGGCGGGTACAGCGCGGACGAATCCACACCACCGGAAAGCACACGACCCGAAGCCGGAGCCGTCAGGTTGTAGGCGCGGCCGAGGCGGGTGATCGAGTCGAGGAGCACAACGACGTCGTGTCCGAGCTCAACGAGGCGCTTGGCGCGTTCGATGGCGAGCTCGGCCACGGTGGTGTGGTCCTCTGCGGGACGGTCAAAGGTCGAGGCGATGACCTCACCCTTCACCGTGCGCTGCATGTCGGTGACTTCCTCGGGGCGCTCGTCCACCAGGACGACCATGAGGTGCACCTCGGGGTTGTTCTTGGCGATCGCGTTCGCGATGGCCTGGAGAACGAGCGTCTTTCCTGCCTTCGGCGGGGAGACGATGAGGCCGCGCTGGCCCTTACCGATCGGCGACACGAGGTCGATGATGCGGGTCGAGAGCTTCGCGGACTCGGTCTCGAGGCGCAGGCGCTCCTGCGGGTAGAGCGGCGTCAGCTTGCCGAACTCGACTCGGTTGGCGGCTTCTTCAACGGGCAGGCCGTTGATCGAGTCGATGCGCACGATCGCGTTGTACTTCTGGCGGCCCTGGCTGTTGTCGCCCTCGCGCGGCTGGCGGATGGCGCCGACAACGGCGTCACCCTTGCGGAGGTTGTACTTCTTGACCTGACCGAGAGACACGTACACGTCGTTCGCCCCGGGAAGGTACCCGCTGGTGCGCACGAATGCGTAGTTGTCGAGCACGTCGAGGATTCCGGCGACGGGGATGAGAATATCGTCTTCGGTGATTTCGGGTTCGAAGTCGTCGCCGACCGGCCCGCGTCCGCGCTTGCGGTCGCGGTAGCGGTTGCGTCCGCCGCGGTCTTCTGTCTCAAGCTGCTGCTGCTGGCGCTCGCTGCGTCCGTCGTTGTTGATGCGACCACCATCACGGTTGTCGCGGCCGCCATCGCGCGGGTCAGCGTTGCGCTGGTTGTCACGCGGGTCAGCGTTGCGCTGGTTGTCGCGGGGCTCAGCGTTGCGCTGGTTGTCACGCGGGTCACCATTGCGCTGGTTGTCACGCGGGTCACCATTGCGCTGGTTGTCGCGGGGCTCGGCGTTGCGAGCGTTGTCGCGCTGCTCGGAACGCGCGTTGTCGCGACCATTTGCCGGGCGCACACCGTCGAGAAGGTCGTCGGTCGAGCGAGGCTCGGCGTTACGGGGCTCGGCGTTACGGGGCTCTGCGTTACGGGGCTCGGCATTACGGGGCTCTGCGTTACGGGGCTCTGCGTTACGGGCCTCGGCGTTGCGTGCCTCTGCAGCGGCCTGGCGGTCTCCGCGGTTGCGGTTGCGACCACGCGAGTTGCGAGTCGGGGCCTGCCCGGCCTGGTCGGTCTGCTCAGCCTGGTCGTCGCTCTGTTCGGTGGCCTGCCCAGCGGACGCGCCATCGTCGGTCGGGACCGTGTCGAGGCCGGATTCTGCCTGTGCGACGTGAGACCCGGCCGAGACCGGCGACTCAACGGTGATGTCCGCGACGTCGGCGGCCGGTGCCTTGGCGGCACGCGATGCGCGAGAGCGGGTCTGGCGGGGGCGGGTCGCAACAGCGGGCTCGTCGGCAGCAACGGCCTCGGCCGGAGCACCGTCGCTCGAAGCAACGTCACTCGAAGCGGCCTCGCTCGAAGCGACCTTGCTCGAAACATCTTCTGTCTGCGCAGCGTCGGCGGGGGCGGCTGCCGGGGCGGAGTCCGTCTCCGGGGCGGATGCGGCGGGGGCGGATGCTGCGGCGGCAGCCTTAGCCAGCGCGTCCGCAGTATTTGCTCGGCGGGGTGCACGCTTACGGGTGGGAGCAGCAACCGGGGCGGCAGGCTCGGCCGGCACCTCGGCAACAGGCACTTCGGCGACGGGCACCTCAGCGACAGGCACCTCTACTGAGGCGGCGTCGACATCCCCAGCCGGCACGACAATGGTCTCGGCGATGGGCGTCTCAGCGACGGGCGCCTCGAAGGCGGGCAGCTCAGCTGCGGGCACGTCTGCTGCAGGCGCAGCTGCCGCAGGCGCTTCTGCTGCAGGCGCCTCGACGGCGACGTCGGCCGACGGTGCAGCTGCGGGGTCGTCTGTCGGAACAGTCTGCTCCGCGGCCGGGGCCTGGTCGGCCGATCCGGCATCGATGGTGGTGTTCTGGATCTCGTTGATCGCGTCCACGAGTGCTCCTTTGCGAAGTTTGGAGGCGCCGGCAAGGCCCAGCTCGCTGGCCAGAGCCTGAAGCTCGGGAAGGCGAAGGGCGCTCAGGGGGCGTGAGTCCGTGCTCACTGCACGGACATTGACATCAGTCACGAAAAAGGATTCCTTTCGACTCTGAGCACTGAACATCTCAGAGGTGAGCGGATCGCTCGTTCGCAGTCCTGCGTGGGTGCTAGGAACACTGTGCAGGAACAGATCTGCGGGTTAGCGATTGCTAGTTAGAGTGCAACCGGGAAATTCCTGTCTATGCCAGGGTTTCTACCGGGTGCGCAACAACAGTAGCACCTTTGAAGTCGACAGCGAGCATTAGGGGTACCCACGGTGTGGTGGCGTTGCTTGCGACGAGATCGGCCGCGACCAGGCGCTGCGCAGGATCGCTGCAGAGCACGAGGAGAGAGGGGCCGGCACCCGACACAACGGCGGCGAGATCGTTCGCGCGCAGCAGCTGGATGAGGGCGTCGGTTTCGGGCATCGCACTGGCACGGTAGCTCTGGTGGAGCTTGTCCTCTGTCGCCGCGAGCAGTAGCTCCGGGCTCTGGATCAGTGCCGCGATGAGCAAAGCCGACCGGGAGACGTTGAAGATCGCGTCTTCGTGCGGCACGGAGGTCGGCTGCAGGCTGCGCGCAAGTGCGGTCGACATTGTCGACTCCGGCACAAATACGAGCGGAGAAACACCGCGGTGCACAATCAGCTTCTTGTGCTGCGGACCGTTTGGGGTCATCCACGCGATCGTCAATCCCCCGAAGAGGGCAGGCGCGACGTTGTCTGGGTGGCCTTCCATCTGGGTCGCCAACGCGAGCAGCGCCTGCGAGTCGATCTCGACGATTCCCTCAAGCAGCCCCTTCGCCGCCATGATTCCCGAGACGATGGCGGCGCCGGATGACCCCATCCCCCGTCCATGGGGAATCGAGTTGCGCGCAACCAGGTGAAGACCGGGCATCTCGATGTCATAGGCCGCGAAGGTATGCGCGATCGCAGTGACCACGAGGTTGCTGGCATCGGTCGGCACGACGCCGGCGCCCACGCCGATGACGTCGACGAAGGCACCGGGTTCTTCGCGCACGGTGACGGTCAGCTCGTCGTAGAGCGAGAGGGCAAGGCCCAGCGTGTCAAAGCCCGGGCCAAGGTTCGCGGTGGTGGCGGGAACCTTGACAACTACCGAGTTGCCGACGAAGGTCATGCCTTGCTCAGCCCGAGCACGCCAGCGATCTCAGCGGTGTCCACCGGAACGACGGTCGGGGTGATGTCCGAACCGTCCGCGGTGCGCAGCGCCCACTGCGGGTCCTTGAGTCCGTGGCCCGTGACCGTCAGCACAACGATGGAGTCCTTGGGGATCTGGCCGGCGGCGGAGCGCTCGAGCAGGCCCGCGACGCTGATCGCGGAGGCCGGCTCGACAAAGATTCCCACCTCGGCGGAGAGGATGCGGTGTGCTTCGAGGATCTTCTCGTCGCTGATCGCGCCGAAGTATCCGTCGGTAGCTTCGCGGGCGGCGAGGGCGAGTTCCCAGGAGGCGGGATTGCCGATGCGGATGGCGCTGGCGATGGTCTCGGGGTTTTTCACAACTTTGCCGAGGACGAGAGGAGCACTTCCGGCGGCCTGGAAACCGAACATGCGCGGCATCTTGGTGGTGCGACCGGCGGCGAGGTCCTCGCTGTAGCCGCGGGAGTATGCCGTGTAGTTGCCGGCGTTGCCGACGGGAACGATGTGGATGTCGGGGGCATCCCCGAGCACCTCGACGACCTCGAACGCGGCCGTCTTCTGGCCCTCGATGCGGTCGGGGTTTACCGAGTTCACGAGGTGAACCGGGTAGTTGTTCGCGAGGTCCCTGGCGATGTCGAGGCAGTCGTCGAAGTTTCCCTGAACCTGGAGCAGTTCGGCGTTGTGGGCGATCGCCTGGCTGAGCTTGCCCATGGCGATCTTGCCCTCCGGCACCAGCACGGCGGCGGTGATGCCCGCGTGGGCGGCGTACGCGGCCGCCGAGGCGGAGGTGTTGCCAGTGGAGGCGCAAATGACCGCCTTGGCCCCGTGCTCGACGGCCTTGGAGATAGCCATCGTCATTCCGCGGTCCTTAAACGACCCGGTCGGGTTCATCCCCTCGAACTTCACGTATACCCGGGCCCCGGTTCGTGCGGACAGCGCAGGCGCGGGGATGAGCGGCGTGCCGCCCTCCCCGAGGGTGATGATGGGCGTTGCGTCGGAAATATTCAGACGGTCGGCGTATTCGCGGAGTACTCCGCGCCATTGATTGGCCACTTACAGTCCCTCGACTCTCAGTACAGACACAATGGCGCGCACGACATCGCTGGATTTCAGTGCCGCGACGGTTGCGGCGAGATCGGCTTCGGAAGCCTCGTGAGTGCCAATGACAAGGGTAGCGGTGCCCTGAGGACTCTCCGAACCGATCTCCGCACTCGTTGCTGTCCCGATGCCCGCACCGACGACACCCGCGACGGGCTCCCCCACCGACTGTGCCACTGCCTCGACCGAGACTTCGTGGTCGCTGAAGATACTGGCGATCTCCGCGAGCACGCCGGGCTGATCCACCACCGCGAGCGTGATCTGGTAGCGGGTGGTGACACTGCTGATCGACAGCACCGGCAGGTCGGCGTGAGTGGATTCCGCGACACCCGGTCCCCCGATGACGTGGCGGCGCGCGGCGGAGACCACGTCGCCGAGAACGGCGGAGGCGGTCTCCCGCCCTCCGGCTCCCGCCCCGTAGAACATCAGGTTGCCCGCAGCCTCGGCCGTGAGGAACACCGCGTTGTTCGCGCCATGCACGGCCGCCAGCGGATGCGCCAGCGGAACGAGAGCGGGATGCACGCGCGCGCTGACTCCCGCGACCCCGGTGATCGGGTCGACCAGGCGCTCGCAGACGGCCAGCAGCTTGATGACGTAGCCACCCTTGCGGGCGGACTCGACCTGCGCGCGGGTGATTTTGGTGATGCCCTCGCAGTACACATCGGCGAGCGGAACCGTGGTGTGGAAGGCGAGGCTGGCAAGAATGGCGGCCTTCTGGGCGGCGTCGTGTCCTTCGACGTCGGCGGTCGGATCTGCCTCCGCGTAGCCGAGAGCGGTCGCGGTGGCCAGCGCGTCTTCGAGGCTCTCGCCCGTGGTGTCCATCCGGTCGAGGATGAAGTTGGTCGTGCCGTTGACGATCCCGAGGATGCGTTCGACCCGGTCGCCGGCGAGGCTGTCCCGAAGCGGACGGATGATGGGAATTGCACCACCCACGGCAGCCTCGTAGTACAGCTGCGCACCGACCTGCTCAGCGGCGTCGAACAGTTCAGGCCCGTGCGTGGCGAGCAGTGCCTTGTTCGCGGTGATCACATCGGCGCCGGAGTTGATCGCCTGCAGGATGTAGGTGCGGGCAGGCTCGATGCCGCCCATCAGTTCGATGACGATGTCGGCGCTGAGGATGAGCGACTCTGCATCGGTGGTGAGGAGGTGCTGGGGAATTTCCGGGGTGCGTGCGGCCGTGACATCCCGCACCGCCACCCCAATCAATTCGAGACCGGCACCGGAACGCTGCGCGAGTTCGTCGCCGTGCTGCTGCAGCTGCGCAGCAACCTGGGCGCCGACGCTTCCGCCGCCGAGCAGGGCGATTCGGAGATTGCGGTATTCGATCATGACGCGTCCAATCCTGCGTCGCGACGCAGTAGGTCTTCTTCGGTTTCTCCGCGTACCAGGACGCGGGACTGCCCGTCGAGGACCGCAACAACGGGTGGGCGGGCGAGGTAGTTGTAGTTGCTGGCCATCGACCAGCAATAGGCGCCGGTGGCGGGCACGGCGAGCAGGTCTCCCGGGGTGACGTCGCCGGGGAGGTACTCGGCGAGCACAACGATGTCGCCACTTTCGCAGTGTTTGCCCGCGACCCGCACGAGTGCGGGCTCGGCTTCGGACACCCGGTTGGCGAGGCGCGCGCTGTAGTCGGCGCCATATAGGGAGGGGCGGATGTTGTCGCTCATGCCTCCGTCGACGCTGACGTACTTGCGCACGGCCGCTGCCTCAACGAGCACATCTTTGATGGTGCCCACCTCGTACAGCGTGTATCCCCCTGGGCCGATCACGGAGCGGCCGGGCTCAATCGCCAGCACGGGAACGGGCACTCCGAGTCGGCCGGCGGCGGTCGCGACGATGTCGGCGAAGCGGGCCGCGAGTTCGTCGATGGGGAAGGTTTTGTCGACGCTGGTGTACGCGATGCCGAATCCGCCGCCGAGGTTGAGTTCGGCAACCGGGCCACCGGCGAGCAGCTCAGCGTGCACCTCGAACAGGCGGCGTGCGGCCTCGGTGAAGCCGTCCGTATCGAAGATCTGCGAGCCGATGTGGGAGTGCAGGCCGAGGAAGACGAGTTCGGGGTGCGAGCGGATCGCGGCGACCACGGCGGGCACGTCGGTGAGGGGGATGCCGAATTTCTGGTCTTCCCGCGCCGTGGCGAGGTACTCGTGGGTGGAGGCGTGCACCCCGCTGTTTACCCGCAGCCGCACCGCCTGGCGGCGACCGTGACGGGCAGCGGCCTCCGCCACGCGTTCGATCTCGATCTCGCTGTCGAGCACGATTGCACCAACGCCGACGGAGACGGCGCGATCAATCTCGCGCACACTCTTGTTGTTGCCGTGCAGGCCGAGGCGGGAGGCGTCGACACCCGCGGCCAGGGCGACGGCGAGCTCTCCCCCGCTGGCGACGTCGATGTTGAGCCCGGCCTGGTCCATCCAGCGCGCAACTTCGACGGACAGAAACGCCTTGCCCGCGTAGTAGATCTTGGCGCTGCTGCCGACGCGGGCGAGCTCGCGGTCGAATGACTCGCGGATCCGCTGGGCCCGGCCCCTGACATCCGCCTCATCGACGACATAGAGCGGAGTGCCGTACTGCGCGGCCAGCTGGGACGCGGCGACGCCGGCCACGACGAGCTCGCCCGTCTCCGAGCGGGTCGCGTTCTGCGACCAGAGCGTCGGGTGCAGCGCATTGGCGTCCGCCGGCGCACGAAGCCAGTCGGGGGCAAGGGGATTCTCATTCACGGGCAAACCTCACGGGGAATATTGGTCGTGTGAGGCGAGCGAACCCGGCTTGGTCCCTGAAGCCGTGTTAATAGTAGCGGGAACGCGGAGCGGTCCGTTTTCGCCCGGTTGCTGCGCCCGGCGCTCCAGCAGCTGCGCTCGGCGCTCTAGCAGCTGCCCTTGGCCGCAAACGCCTCTTCGGTGAGTACTGTGCCTTCGCCGTCGAGGGTGAGCACCACCGCGTCGGTGGTCACCTCCACGCCGGCGAGCACGAGCGACTCGGGCAGCTGGGCGGCGACGCAGAACGACCGCGGCTCCAGGAGCGGTCCCGCGACCGGCCCGAAGATGCTGTCGGCCACTTCATCGACGGTGAGTTCGGCGCCATTGACCATAACGCTCTCGGGAGTGAAGACGAGGTCGCCGCCCGAAGCGCTCGGGACGAGCCCCAGGGTGACGGGGAGCGTGAACGCAAGAACGTCGACGTCGGTGGTGATGCTGACCATCCCGTCGTCGAGGCCGACGTCATCCACCGCCCCTGCGCTGTACGTCGAGACCAGGGCGCCGAGGTTCTCTTCCGTGATGGCGAAGTCGATCGTCAGGTCGTTGATCGTGGCGCCCTCGGCCAGCGGCACGTCGTGCGCAACGACGTTCGCGCTGCCGGTGAGTTCGCCGATGGTGAACTCCTCGATGTCGAGCTCGACGTCATTGATCGAGCCCGACAGCACCTGCAGCAGCATCGACGCCGGGCCGAAGTCCACATCGACACCGTCGTCGCTTGGCAGCTCCAGCGCGGTCACCACCTCGGCCTTCACCTGGTCGGAGGCATAGCCGCGCACCCAGCGCTCGGCGAGCAGATACCCGATGACCAGCAGCAGCGCCAGCACGACCAGCACGATGACGACGGTCCGACCCCACTTGCGTTTGCGTTTCGGCGCGGGCTCGGTGAAGTCAATGGTTTGCTGACCCCGCGGGTCGCGCGGGTCGCGCGAGTCCGGCCGGTCCCCGGAATTCTGCGGTCTCAGCGGGGCAAACTCTTCGGTCGGCTGTTCGTCTGCGGGGTACGGCCGGGTCGGATACTCGTCAGGCTCAGCCACGAATTACATCCTCTCGGGCGCGCTCACACCAAGGAGTCCGAGTGCGTTGCGCAGAACGATACCGGTTGCGTCGTTCAACCACAGCCTGGTGCGGTGGGTGTCGGTGACGGTTTCCTCGCCCAACGGGGTCACCCGGCAGTTGTCGTACCAGCGGTGGTAGGCCCCAGCGAGCTCCTCGCTGTAGCGGGCGATGCGGTGCGGTTCGCGCAGCTCGGCCGACTGCAGCACCACGCGCGGGAACTCCGCGAGGATTCCGAGCAGCATGCTCTCGGTCTCATGCGTGAGCAGGCTCGCGTCGAACACCTCGCGGGTGACACCCGAGGCCGCGGCGTTGCGGGCGACCTGGTGGGTGCGCGCATGCGCGTACTGCACATAGAACACGGGGTTGTCGTTGGTGCGCTTCTGCAGCAGCTCGGGGTCAAGCGTGAGCGGCGAGTCCGCGGGGTACCGCCCGAGCGAGTAGCGCAGCGCGTCGGTGCCCAGCCACGCCTGCAGGTCGTTGAGTTCGATGATGTTTCCGGCCCGCTTCGACAGCCGTGCGCCGTTGATGCTGACGAGCTGGCCGATCAGCACCTCGATATCGCGCTCCGGATCATCCCCCGCAGATCCGGCCAACGCCTTCAGGCGGTGAACGTACCCGTGGTGGTCCGCGCCGAGCAGGTAGATCTTGTGGGTGTAGCCGCGGTCGCTCTTCGAGAGGTAGTACGCGGCGTCCGCGGCGAAGTACGTGAAAATGCCATTGCCTCGGCGGATGACACGGTCCTTGTCATCGCCGAAATCAGTCGTCTTCACCCACACTGCGTCGTCCGCGTCAAAGACGTGACCCTGAACCCGGAGACGGTCGATCGCGCTGTCGATCGCGCTCTGGCCGGTGGCCTGATCGATCGCGTGCAGCTCTCGCTCACTGAACCAGACATCGAAGTGCACGTTGAAGCGCTCGAGCGAGGCCTGGATCTCGCCCAGCTGGAGGCGGTATCCGGTCTCCCGTGCCACGGCGAGCGCTTCGTCGTCCGCGAGGATCAGCAGGTTCGGCTCGAGCTGCACCACCCGGCTGGCGAGGTCGGCGATGTACTGGCCCGGGTAGCCGTTTTCCGGCGTCTCGAGCCCGCGGGCGGCGGCGAGGATGGACGCACCGAAGTTGTCCATCTGGTTGCCGGCGTCGTTGATGTAGAACTCGGTGGCGATGGTCGCTCCGGAGGCGCGCAACACCCGTGCGAGGGAGTCGCCGAGGGCGGCCCAGCGGGTGTGACCGATGTGCAGCGGACCGGTCGGGTTCGCCGAAACAAACTCGAGGTTGATGCTCTGGCCGGCGAGCCCTTCGTTGCGTCCGTACACCTCGCCCTGGTCGAGGATTGTGCGCGCGATCTCCCCCGCCGCTGCCGCGTCGAGGGTGATGTTGATGAAGCCGGGACCGGCGATGCTGACGGATGCTACGCCCGCAACGCTCTCCAGCTCGGCAGTCACCTCAGCGGCAATATCCCGCGGGCTCGACCCGAGCGGCTTGGCCAGCTTCATCGCGATGTTCGAGGCCCAGTCGCCGTGGTCGCGGTTGCGCGGGCGCTCGAGCGCCACGTCGTCGATCGTGAGTGTTTGGGTGGCCCCGCGGCGCTCCAGCATGGCCGAAACGATGGCGAGCAGGGAAGCGGAGAGTTCGGCGGGATTCACGGGGATCGATTCTACCCGAGGCGTGTGCGCGGGCTGACCGAGGCGCCCGGTCTTACCCAGCCGCCCAGTCCCCCACGCTGACCCGATGTCTGGAGCGGGGGCCTACCCCAGTTGCACGAGCGACACGTGGTCGTCGAGCGGCAGCTCGTCAGCGGTGACGGTCACCCGCATCGCGAGAACGGCGAGGTCGGTCCAGTTGCTGGTCAGCCAGGCGGTGTCTGCGGCATCGCGGCCGGTGGAGATGCGCAACAGGGACTGACGGGGAGCCAGGCGCGTGGCATCCACCACCCACCATTGCCCGTCGACCCACGCCTCGACGACAGCGTGGAAGTCCATCGGGGAGAGCCCCGGCGCGTAAACGGCGACCATGCGGGCGGGAACGTCCATCGCCCGCAGCATCGCGATCGTCACGTGGGCAAAGTCGCGGCAGACGCCCTGGCGGTTGAGCAGGGTGCGGGTGGCGCCGTCGGTCGGCAGGCTCGAGCCCGACACGTAGGACAGGCGCGTCCAGACCCACTCCGTCACGGCGCGCAACAGGTTGTGGCCCGAGAGCCCGGCGAACTCGCTGCGCGCGGTCGGATAGAGGCTGTCGGACTGGCAGTAGCGGCTCGGACGAAGGTAGGTGATCAGATCGAGTTCATTGGGTTCGACGGGCGCCGCGCGGCCCTCGATCTCCGCGGTGTAGTCCACGGCCATGCGGCCCTTGGTGCTGACAAACTGCTGCAGCCGGCCGCCGTGCAGGTCAGGCAGCTCGGCGAACTCGAGCTCGGTTCCGTCGAGCGCGAAGCTGAATCGCTCGGACGTGACGTCCGCTCCCCTGGCCGCGCTCAGACTGAAAACCATGTTGGTCAGTCCACGGATGTCGAGGTCAATGTGGGCGGAAACCGTGCGCTGCATGCCTCGATGATGCCATGCGGCGCGCACCTCGTTACCCGCCCACGTCGTGACCCGCTCGTTCGCCCCCAGTCGAGGCCACCGGTCAGGGCCAGAGCAGCTCTTTCGTCCAGCGGTCACCGTCGCGGCGATACCGCAGCCGCACCTGGTCGCGCGCGCGCTCGGCCTGCCAAAACTCGACGGAATCGGGAACCACACGGTAGGCGGTCCAGTCGTTCGGCACGTAGTCGGGTTCGCGCTCGAAGCGGGCGCGCGCGACATCCACCGCTGCCTCAAAATCCGTCAGCGGTTCACTCTGCGGCCCGGCGATGGCTCCCGCTCGGGATCGCGGGCTGCGGGCAAGGAAGTCCGCTTCGCTCACCTCCCGCGGGCCGGGTTCGACAGCGCCCACAATGCGAATTTGACGACCCTGCTCACGCCAGTAGAGAAGGAGTGCCGCCCGCGGGTTCTGCGCTATGTCATCTCCTTTGGGGCCGCTCGACAAGGAGGCAAACCAGACGGCTTCGAGGTCGACGTCTTTGAGAAGGAGGGTGCGATTGGAGGGCTCTCCTCGCATGGTGGATGTCGCCAGCGCCATAGCGTGCGGCTGCACTACATCGGCGTCGATAGCGGCAGTCACCCACTCGATGAGGAGGGACATGGGCTCGTCCGGCGCGGCGTCCGTGTTGAAGACGGGCAACTCGCCGCCGAATGCTTTCAGGGAGCCGAGGCGGGATCGGAGCGAAATAGGTGTGCTCATGCCTGCTAATCTAGCTAGGTACTGGGCCCCCATAGCTCAGGGGATAGAGCACTGCCCTCCGGAGGCAGGGGCGGCAGTTCGAATCTGCCTGGGGGCACCCTTGTTGCGTACCATCCCAGTTCGGACTCTTGCCACCTAATTCGGACGAATCGGCGGAATCGGAACGCTTTCCTCTTCATCCGCGATCTTGCAGTCCGCCCAGACCGTTGGTGTCTGTGCGATGCCTGCTGGGGACCTGACAAAAAGCCGACCGACGCTCCCAGGGGAGCGCCGGTCAGCGATCGCGCAGATACGAGGGTGAGTCGGATCAGCGTTGTCCGAGTGGAACCGCGATATCGGTGACGTGTGCGCCGACGACACCGAGTGAGGTGGCCGTGCCGTTGAGCAGGGCGACCTCGTAAAGCGACCCGTTGATGACGGCGACGCCTGTCGAGGCAACGGATCTGCCATCGCGAACGGTGGAGTAGATGTCGAAGCCGGTATCGCCCGCGGCGTCGACGCCGAGCTTCCCGGTTGCTGTCAGCGAACCCGCGTTGGCCGGGGACTGAATGGCGATCTGGTCGAGGGTAGTGTCCAGATCAAAGAGGGTAGTTGCGGTGTTCGGGTCGAGATCGTTGTTGGTATATGCCGCCCCGTTGATGCCAGTGGCTGTTTCCGGCGCCGCGTAGCTCAACGCGCCGTCAGCCACCGTTGCGGCGCCCGCGGTGGCAAACGGCTGGCGGAGGTTCTGGCCGGTGTCGCTGACTACGCGGAGTGCATTGGCGGCGGGGTTGAAGTCGACGCCGAAGGTGGTGCCGCTCAGCGCCACGGTGAGCCGGGTGACCTGGGTGGCCACGCCGGTGTCGGCGTTGATGAGGTAGACGCCGGCGCTTGCCGCGTTGTTGCCAACGCCGTGAAGGTTGCCGTCCTGAACCCGGTAGTCGATGCCGATCAGCCGGGTGTCGCCGCCGGTCAGGCCGCTTATCGCGACGCCGCCCTTCACCTTGCCGGGCTTCCTGGAATCGAACTGAACGAGCTTGGTGCCACCGTCGGCCAGACCGACGACGCTCAGCTTGCCTGCCTGCCAGCGGTCGCCGCCGTTCCAACCGTTCCAACCGTTGTTGGCGGCGTTGTTGGCGGCGTTGTTGGATCCAGTGGTTGCCGCGGCGGGAGCAACACTGCTCGCACTGGCCATCGCGGGTGCCACGACCATCACACTGGCCACGGCAACGGCTGCAACACTTACTTTCAGAGTCCTTCTCATTGTGTACTCCTTGGAGCTGTCGGTCGCCGGGGGTCGGACGACTCTATAGGGGTATACGGCGCGGCCGCCGCCGACGTTCACTGAATCTGCGAGATTTTTGTCGAGTGGGGGGCAGCGCTGAATCCGAGGAACCGGAGCAGACCAGCGCGTAGGTAGCGAGGTGGTCAGGCTCACCCGTCGCCCGAGTAAACCGTCAACTGTTGTTCATCTGCCCGTCACGAGCGCTTCAGCGCCGCCATTGTGGCATCGGTAGCTTGCATCTCGGCCCGTGCGCCCGAGCGCGCCCCGACACAGACGAGAGTTGCGGATGAGAACCACCAACCGAAGAACACTGAGAACCCTGACCGTGATCACTAGCGCTTTCGCGCTCGTGCTCGGCGTCTCCGCCCCCGTTTCCGTTCCTGCCGCAATGGCGGTCACCGAACCCGAGGGCGTTGGCACCCCGCAGCGCTTCCTAGTAGAGAACGTGCACGCCGCCGGTAAGGTGCTCGAGATCGGCAACGAGCGTGCCCAGCTCACCGGCCCGGCCGGAGACGCGCCCGCTGCGGCGGCAATCTTCGCCCGCGCGACGGCTCCGGCCGACATCACCGCACAGGTCATCACGGCCTACCCGGTGACCGGCAAGTCGGCGACGTACGTGTTCGCCAACCAAGACGGCGAGGTACTCGTGCGCAATGCGAACGACAGCCTGAACTTCCGCTATCTCTCGGTATCGACGATCGACATCACCGCGGCCGCGCTCGACCCGTACGCGCAGTGGGCTGCGGTGGATGCCGGAGCCGGGTCGGTATACCTGCAGAACGTGCAGCCCGACCCCAGCGGTCGCATCGCAGCGCTCGACATGTACGACTGGAAGACCGACGACGGATCGCAGATCCAGACCTACGACGCCGGCACGGCCGCTGTGCAGAAGTGGATGCTGCGTTCGCTCACCCCCGAGGTGGCTAAGTACTCCGGCCGCACCGAGTCCGGCACGGTCCCAACCCCGCCCACCGAGCGCACCGCCCGGTACAGCTGGGGCGCGACAGTCGCCCTTGCCTCGATCACCTGGAACATGCCCGACCCGACGGTATGGGCGACCGACGGCACCGTCACGATCGAGGGAACCGGCCTCGGACTCTTCGGCGAAAAAGTTGCGCTCAGCGCGGATTACCTGGTCGGATCACTCGGTGCCGCCGTCGACTCCGCGATCAGCGGACACGTCGGCATCACGGTGAAGCAACTGCGCATGCTTGAGCCGACCCACGTGCAGCGCACGATCTCCGGATCGTCCACCACGATCTCGTCCCCGGTCAGCTGGGACTGGGCCGGCATCACCGACGCGGCGACCGCCCAGGCCGGCACCTTCACCGTGCCCGCGGCGGCGAGCAGCGGTTTCACGGCCAGCCTCGTCGTCACGATTGTGGCGACCGACGAGGTGAACATCGCCCGTGGCTCGGGCATTCACTTCGGCGCACTGTTCGGCGAGGGCTCGACCCTCAACGACGGCAACCGCGACCGCGCCGGGTTCTCTGACTGGCGAAGCGGCGGGGCTATCAACCGGGTGAATCCGAACAAGGTCATGTACTTCTTTGACCAACCGCAGCAGATCACTGGTGTGGCCGTCTTTGACCGCGGCACCGACGCGAAGCTCAACGTGGGTACGGCGACCGTGCAGTACCGCAACCTCACCGGCGGCTGGGTTGACCTGCCCGTCAAAGACCTCGCCTGGCCCTACGTAAATTCCACGCCGCAGCTGGAACTGACGGTCGAGAGCGAGCCCGTGCTTGCCACCGGCGCGCGCGTCGTAATCACCGCCAAGTCGACCGCCACCTGGATGTCGCTCTCCGAGTTCGAGGTCTACGGGCCGCAACTCGCCCCGACGGCCACCCGCTGACCGCGGCCCCCACCGTCGCATGCCCACACTTCGCAGCACCCTCCCCCAAGGAAACTCAATGAAATCGCACACCCCCCGACGCACCCTGCGTCGAGCGTTGGCCGCGTCAGTCTGCGCCGCGGTCGCGGTCGGTCTCGCGACGGCCGGCATGAGCGTCGCCTCTGCCGAGCCGGTGGAACCCACGCCCGCGCCGGAACAGGGCTCGAGCTTCACCCTGCCGGTCATTCCCGACACGCAGTTCTACTCGCGCTATAGCGCATCGCAGTTCTACCCGAAGTACGGCACCAACCCGTTCGAGGTGCAGACCAAGTGGATCGTCGAGCACCAGGACGAACTGAACATGCCGTTTGCCGTGCACGTCGGCGACGTCGTCGACCAGCAGGGCGTCGCGGGCGAGTGGGAAGCGGCCGACAAGGCCATGGACATGCTCACCGCCGGTGGCGTTCCCTACTCGGTGATCCCCGGCAACCATGATGTCTCCGACATGAATGCCCGCTCATCGACCGGAATCTCGGCCAACTACCGTGCGAAGTTCGGTGCCTCCGCGATGGCGGCGCAGGCGACCGCGACCGGCAGTACCCTGCTCGGCACGTTCCAGGACGGGCTTTCCTCCGCCTATCTTTTCGAGGCTGAGGGCCATACCTGGATGTCGCTGGCTATCGCGTGGAATGCGTCAGACGACACGTTCGCCTGGGCCCAGGGCATCCTGAACGAGCACAAGAACGTGCCCGTCGTACTTTCGTCTCACGCGATCATCAACATCGCAGAAGACCAGGCCTCGCCGGCGTCGTGGTGGTGGGGCGACGTCCTCTGGGACCAGCTCATCCGCAAGAACGACCAGATCATGCTCACGGTCAACGGCCACTTCCACGGTTCGACGCAGCGCACGCTGACGAACGACTTCGGTAACCCCGTGCACCAGATCCTGACGGACTACCAGATGTCCGCCGACGGTGGGAACGGCATCATGACGCTGTTCGAATTCGACCTCACCAACCAGAAGATCGATGTCGAATCGGTGTCTCCGTGGGTGACCGTCAAAGACGCCGACTCGCTCGCCTCCTCGGACACGCCGGTACTCACTGGACCGAACCAGTCGTTCAGTTTCGCCTTCGACTTCGACGGCCGCTTCGGCTGGACCACAGATACGACGCAGGAAGACAACGGAGACCTGTCGGAGAAGGCCAAGGAGATCGTTTCCAAGGGCTGGGTTGGTAACGGGGCCGGAGACGTGCGCGTCGCCGCCGGGGCATCGAACGACTACGTGAAGGTCGACGGAACCGTGGCGCACTGGCGCTTTGGGGCGGTCGAGGAGGGTGTTGTCGACGAGACGACGGTGATCCCCGACGTTGCGGGCGACAGCCCGATGTACCGCAACGCCATCGACACGACCGACCAGCCCGACGAGCTCGAAGACGTCAACGTGACCCATGAGAACGTGGCACATTACTCCGCCGACGTGGGCGCGGTCTGCTTCACCGACGCGACCCGCAATGCCACGGGGCTCGACCGCATGTCGTACATCACGACCGAATACGGCGCCCCCGCGACGTTCGCCGACCTGAACGCAGCCGACGGCTACACCGTCGAGACGTTCCTGCAGCTCGACGCGAACTGGACCGAGACCGCCAACCGCTGGAGCGCCGCGCTGACCCGTGGCGGGTCGCGCGAGTGGGCCGGCATCAACGACACGTCTGACTCAGGCGCCGGCGTCTCCTGGCTCGGAATCTCCAACCTCCGCGAGTACCAGTACTCGGCGGCGACCTCGGACACCGGCGAGAGCTACACCCTCTGGTCGGGCGAGATCATGCAGAGCGCCTGGCACCACGTGGCCATCGTCAACAACCCGGTCGCGGACACGGCGATCATGTACGTCGACGGTGTCGCGGTTCTGCGTAACGCGTCGAGCGTCGGCGGAATGATGGCCTCGGACTTCATGCCGTGGATCATCGGCGCGTCGACCTGGAACTCCGAGGTCGAGCACGGCTGGAACGGCTGTGTCGGCGAGACTCGCATTGTCGACCACGCTCTCGCCTCGAGCGAGTTTCTTTACAACCGCGTCGACATCGACGCGGCCGGTGCCAACTTCGCCGTGACCAGCGACCTCGGCAGCGTGCTCGCTCCCGACGCGGAGGTCGCGTCGTTCAGCGGCAAGGGATTCGCGGGCGCCTCAGTCCGCGTCGAGCAGGACGGCGTGCTTCTGGGCAAGACGGATGTCTCGGCCGCAGGCATCTGGACGGTCGAGCTGACCACCCCGCTGGCCGGCTCGGGGGCGTACGACCTCTCGTTCGTCCAGTCCATCGGCAGCCGTGACGGACGCGCGCTCGAAGCGGTCGTCGTGATCGGCGAGAGCACCGCCTGGACGCCGACCGAGGACGACCTGACGCCGGCGCTCGAGGGCACGATCGACGTCACGCCGAACCCGTTTGTTGCGGGCGATGAGCTGACGATCTCGGTCCCGGCCGGGCACGAGGGAGAGACCGGCTACGTCTTCGCCTTCTCCGCGCCGACGGCGCTTGGAACGGCGACGATCGCGGCGGATTCCACCATGCGAGTGACCACACCGACGAGCCTCGCTGCGGGCGAGTACCGTATCGCGGTCTACTCGGCCACGGGCGCCGTGCTGGGCTGGCAGCGGGTGACCGCCGAGGCGGCCGCGGCCGACGGAACCCCGGGCACCCCCGCCGACCCCGCAACCCCCGGCTCGGGCCCGGCGCTCGACGGCGAGGGCACGCCGATCAGCTCGTCGGCCGCCGCCGGGACGCCGGCTGCGTTGGCGGTCACGGGCGTCTCGGTCATCGGGTCGCTGATCGTCGCGCTGGGCGCCCTGGTTGTCGGCGGCGTGCTGCGCGCACGCCAGGCACGTCGGGCCAGTCGCGCGAGCTGACGCACCACGCGCGAAAGCGGGGACGTGCCGGGTTGCTCAGCAACCCGGCACGTCCCCGCTTTGTCATGCAGGCGAGGAAACCGTGATGCTGCGAAGTATCTAAAGGGTCATATCGGCTATGGTCGCCTCGGCGTCGGCCATCGTCATGAACATCACCCGAGCGCTTTCAGGCACCGGGGTGAAACCGAACTTGAAATAGAACCTCTCTGCGCTTTCGCTTATCGCGTGCACAACGAGTGCCCTCGCACCGACGATGCGCGAAGCTTCCACGCCCTTGCGAATCGCCTCCTGAAGCAACGAAACTCCAAGGCCCAAGCCGGCGAAACGCTTGTCCACTGCCAACCGACCAATAAGGATCACCGGGATCGGGTCGGGCATATTGCGGCGGAGGTTCGACGTCGCGTCATCGCGAGCGAGAGAACTCGCGGACAGGCAGTAATAGCCCGCGACTAGTCCCGAGTCAGAATCCACGCTCACGAATGTGCGCGAAGCGCCGGTCTTCTCGTTCTTGAGCGCCCGCGAGCGCACCCACTCGTCCAACGCATTCTCGCCGCACGTGAACGTTGCAAAGCTGTCACCCGCGCTAATGGGCCGCGGGCGAGAGAGCGAAGTCAATCGCTGAAGACCGAAGGACGGCGTAGAAGGTCGGCTAGTCCGGATAAGGGCTTAGCGGGTTCATCCAGGATCTGATTGAACGCGTCCCAAGCCTGCTTGGACACTTTCAGTTCTCGTTCTTGGCGGATAACCTCTCCCGACTCTTCCACGAGCAGGGAGACGGAAAAGTCGGTCACTGAGCGCCCTGAAATGGCGGCGGCTTGCTCGATGTCGCGCTTCTGATCGGATGTGAGTCGCAATTCGAGACGTTCGCTTTTGATCGGAGTGGCCATAGACCCAGTGTACGGCAAGCTTCCGTACGAAACTACGGACGAGTTGTGCCATCTGCCCGCCGGCGCCAGAGGATCGACTGCGTCACCAGCCGCCGCGGATCGGCGTGTGGCCCTTCCGCGAGTCGTCGGGCATCGCCATTTCCGCCCGCAAGCCCAGGAGTCGAATCGGACGGCCCTCTTCGATCTCCGCTGCGAGGTCCAGAGCCCGAGCGAGGACTTCGCTCCCGTCGGACGTGGCGGGCATCTTCCTCGCGCGGGTCGTAGTGACGAATGGCGAGTAACGAATTTTCAGAGTCAGCCCAACAACGGGTCGCCCCTCGGCCAGGACATCCGCCAGCACCTGCGCGGTCAGGTTCCTCACCGCCGCCTCCACCTCGGCGGGGTCGGTCAGGTCGCGCTGGAAGGTAGTCTCGCGGCTGTGCCCTCGGGCAACCCACGGGGTGTCGTCCACGACGCTGGTGCCGTCCCCGCGTCCGAGCTCCACATACCACGGACCCATTTTGGGGCCGAACTCTGGGACCAGGCCAACTGGGTCGGACGCGGCGAGCTCAGCAACCGTGTTGATGCCAAGTTTTGCCAATCGGCCCGACACTTTGGATCCCACGCCCCAGAGATCCCTGGTGGGGCAACTGCCCATCACGTCAAGCCAATTATCCGCAGTGAGACGAAAAACGCCGGCCGGCTTGGCGAAACCGGTGGCGACCTTCGCGCGCACCAAGGTATCGCCAATGCCCACGCTGCAGTGCAGCCCGGTTCGTTCCAAGACGGCGTCGTGCACCTGCCGGGCGTAGGCTTCGGGATTCTCTGTCTCAACGCCGACAAATGCTTCGTCCCAACCCAGCACCTGCACGGTGGCGCCAGGCCGCTCGCGGAGGGTAGCCATTACCGTTTCCGACGCGGCGAGGTATGCGTCCTGATCGACGGGCAGAATCACAGCGTCGGGCACCTTCCGGGCCGCAATACGGAGAGGCATTCCGGAACCCACCCCAAACGCCCTGGCTTCATACGATGCGGTCGACACCACCGCGCGTTCCGTGGGGTCGCCCCGACCACCGATGATGATCGGCCTCCCCGCCAGCTCCGGCCGCCGGAGCACTTCGACCGCCGCGATGAACTGGTCGAGATCAACGTGCAGCACCCACCGGATTCCGCTCACGCCACCAGTGTGCCGCAACACAACGCTGAACGCATCGGGTCTCGGTGTGGCTTGGTTGACCCCGGGTATCATTTTTCCGAGTCAAACTTCAGGGGTTTTGCAAATTATTCTCAGCGGCTAATTTCGACCTCGACAGGCCCGGTGGCTCCGACAGGATGTGACCTTCTCGCCACTTCCGGGCCAACCGGTGATCTGCATCACCCATGGGCTGCGCGGATTTTGCGGCTCGGACCAAGGTCCGCCGTGAGCGCAGTCTGAAGCTACCCACCGGGGCGAAGAGCAGCCCTGAATCAGCAACGCCTCTCATCGGAGAAGGTGCCGAAAACTGTGAAATTCCATCATGCGTGCGTCGTTGACGAGGCCGACGCCCGTTCACCTTCGTGGTGATCTTCGACTGAGCTAAGGAGCATCATGACGCAAATCCACGACCAGCACACCGGAACGAACTACAGGGTGCGACCTGCCGTGTGGATCGGTCTGGCGATCTACGTCGGCTACGTCGCCGTGTTCACCATCGTCGAACGGCTCTCGGGCGTCGACTACGACGACATCGGCGACACCGCCGGCACCCTCTTCCGCGGCGCCGACATCGCACTGATCATCGGCACGGTCCTGCTGGTGATAACGACGAGCCTGCTCGGCTGGTGGCGGCCAGCACTCTATGAACGCCGCCGCAGCGGTGTCCGCTGGCCGATCATCGCCCCGATCCTTATGACGGTCGCGCTGGTGTTCAACCTCGCAGGCACCGACTGGTCCGCTTACGACGGAGCATTCTTCGCGGCATCGCTGGTGCTGTTATTGGTCGGGTTCACCGAGGAGATGACCACCCGCGGGCTCTTACTCACCGCTCTTCGAAGCAGGCTCGGTGAGGGGTGGGTCTGGTTTATAACCTCCGCATTGTTCGGCCTCCTGCACCTGGTGAATGCGTTCCTCGGCCAACCGATCGGTCCCACGGTGCAACAGATCGTGTTTGCGTTTCTAGCTGGGACGGTGTTCTACATCCTCCGCCGCGTGACCGGGACACTGATTTGGGCTATGGTCCTGCACGCCCTCTGGGATTTTTCCACCTTCGCCTCCGGACACGGCCAAGCGAACGCGCTCAGCGGTCTCAGCGTCCTCGTCCAGATACCCGCTTTCATCGTCGCTTTGATCGCCGTCGCATTCGTCATTCGCGGCGCCAACGAACGCACCGTCATCGACCCGACGGTGCCCGGCGCCCAAAACTGAACCTCTCTCGCGATTGCATGGGACCGCCTGTAGTGACGCGCGCGGGAGTCCGACGGTAACCCAGTGACGTAAACGACCCCACTTCTCGCAAGGTCCTACGCATGACTAAGCCAACCGCAACCGCGATCGCACCCACGCCACCTTCAACACGTCCAACTTGGTCGCAGTCGTTGGCACCGTCGCCTACACGATCTGTGCGGTCGTGCTCCTCATCTTCACTCGTGGTGATGCACAGGGCCGAGCCCACGCCGACGAGACGCCACGCGAGCTCGCCACACGCTCCGTATAACGGGGCTCCGCTTCCACCCCCTGCGATAAAAACCGACCGGTCGGTCTGTTTTCCGGTACAGTGTTTTCATGGACCGCAGAGCACTCATCCTCGACGCGGCGCGACAACTCACACTCGAGCGCGGAGTTGTCCCGTCGCTGAACGAGACCGCGAGCACGGCCGGGGTGTCGAAGGGCGGCCTGGTGCATCACTTCCCCTCACGGGCGGCGCTCGTGCAGGGATTGGCCCTGGTCGCTCTTGAGGAGATCGACGCCGCAATGGTCACGGCGTCGGCGGAGGGCCGAGCGGCGGAGACCTGGTTGCGAATCTCAGTGCCGACCGGTGAAGATGTGGCGTTGTTCCGGGCACTGGCGATCGCGCATAGCGCGGTTGAGACGCCCGGCGACGACGTGGCTGCCGCATCGCGGGAAGCGATCGCGCGGTGGGAGTCGATGATCCAGGACGAGACGGGAGACGCGACCCGCGCTCGAGTGATCCGTCTTGTCGGTGACGGACTCGCCGCGAACGTCATCGCCGGCATCGAACTGGCCCCCACGGAGGCCGAGCTCGATGCCCTCCTTGATGTACTCGTGCGCCGTCCGGGACGGGACGGGCCGTGAGCGGGCCGCTTCTGCTCGCTATCGCCGGGCTCGCAGCGCTGGACGCGTTCAACCCGGCCACGATCGTCGCAGTGACACTGATTCTCCTCGCCGCCCCGGGGCGCCCTGGTCTGACGGCGTTGGTGACTGTGCTCGGTGCAGCGCTCACGGTGTTCGGCGCCGGCGCCGCCCTGTTTCTCGGCGCGGGCGCAGCTACCGGGGCTGTCGATGGCATCGTGCAAGGCATCCGTTACGTCGCCTTCGCGGCCGCCGGCCTTGTGCTGATCCTGTCCGGCGTCCGCCGGTTCCGCACCCGACCCCGCGCCCCGATCGCGCTGCCCACCTGGTTCACCCCGTGGACGGCGCTCCCGTTCGGCGCACTGCTCACGGGCGCAGACTTACCCAACGCTTTCCCGTACTTCATCGCGATTGAACGCCTTCTCGACGCCCAGGTCACCCCCGGGGAAGGACTTCTCATCCTCGCCGGGTACGCCGTGATCTACTGCTTTCCCTGCCTCGTGCTCCTCGCCGTCGGCGTCCTCGCCCGCCGGCGGACGCACGCGCTGCTCTCCCGCATCACCAGGCGCCTCGGCACCGGCGACGTCGCAGCATCGCCGGTGGCAGCGGTCGCACTGATCCTGCTCGGCGCCCTTGTCGCCTCACTGCCCTTCTGGGCGCTGCGCTGACCGTCGCGCTAAAGGAGCTTTGAATACAACGCATTCACAGGGCGATCCGGCCGGGCAAGATGATCTCTAACGATCGGGAAGGAAGCCGATGCAGAGAACATCTGCCCGGAAGGCGGGGATTGCAGGAATCATCCTGGCGGTCGTCGGAGCGGCGCTCTTTGCGGCCGCAACAGTGGCGTCCGCGATTCAGTACAACCTCGACGAGGACGTCGAGGGCAGTTTCACAGGGCCGGCCCCCGTCTGGGTCGCTGTTTGGGGAACTGGATCAGTGGCGATTGCCTTCGTCGGACTTGCACTCGTCGCATTCGCTCTCACCCTCGCGCTCGTTGAGCGCCGCCGCCCGCGCACGTAAGTGCCTGTCACTGGGCGCGACGTGACCGTGCGGCACCCCTGGATCACCTGATATGAACGATGTTGCCTGTGTGGCAGCGCCAGTACCGTCGATGACATGATGAGTCGGGTTTCTACAGTGCTTTTAGCCGCCGGTGTTCTCCTGATCACCGCGGGATGCTCGCAGGACGAACCAACTGCAGTCGAGACGCCTGCAGTTTGCTCTTCGGTCAGCTCGCTCGAGGCGTCCGTCGCTGACGTGACGGCCGTCGACCTCGAGCAGGGCGTACTGGCGGAGCTGCAGGACAACCTCACGCAGGTGCAGACCGACCTGCGCCAAGTCAAGGAAGACGCCAAGGACGAGTACGCCACCGAGGTCGCTGCCGTCGAGGATGCAGCCGACTCGGTCAGTTCCAGCGTCGACGCGGCCACTACTTCGCCGTCGGCGGTAGCCATCACTGACGTCCGCACAGCCGTCCGGGCCCTCGGTACGTCGCTGACTACGCTGGCGGATGCTGTCAGGAGCACCTGCTGAGCGCCGCCGAAAACGGCTGAATCACGGCAACCGTTCGTAGCGTGTGAGACGCGTCAGGCTCTGTCGTGAAGAGTGATCTGGTAGCCGTCGGGGTCGGCGAACGCGAAAGTGCGGCCGAACGGGCCGTCGATCGGCGCGGTGACGATTGTGTGGCCGTCTGCGACGAGGGCGTCGTGAATGGCTTGGACATCGGTCGCGTGAAGCCAGATCGCCGCCCCGATACCGGGCTGCACGACGGAACCCAGATCGGTGCCGGGAACGATGTCGCGGAGAGCGAATGCAATCGGCGTCGTCTCGAAGACGACGGCATGGGGAGGGCCAGCCTTGGAGCGGACCAGTCCGAGGTAGCGCTCGTAGAACGCCTGCGAGACGGCGAGGTCACGAGATTGCAGGGAGATGAAGTCGGGGCCTGTTGCGGGCATGGAAGTCTTCCTAACTTTTACGTGTCAGCTTTCTGACACAGGTCACCCTATGTCAGACTACTGACATGAGTCAACACGACATCGGTATCGACCTGGACACGTCGCTCGGCTACCTGCTGAAGGAGGCGTCCAGTGCGCTCCGCGCAGCCATGGAAGAGGTGCTGCGGCCACTGGGGATGACCGTGACGCACTACTCCTGTCTCGAACTACTCGCTCAACGTCCGGGGATGTCCAACTCCGAACTCGCGCGGGGAGCGTTCGTGACCCGACAGTCGATGAACGTGTTGCTTCAGACCCTGGAGCGAGACGGCTACGTCGTTCGGCCAGAGCAAGCGCCGGTCGGGAAAGTTCTTCCAACGCGACTGACGCCACGCGGGCGACGGAGCCTGGCGAAGGCGACCATCGCGGTCCGATCGGTCGAGGTCAGGATGCTTGGCGGCATGACTGAGGCCGAGCGGTCGGATGCATTCAGGGCCCTGCGGAGCATGATCCAGTCGTTGCGCGATGACGGGTGATGCGCCTCGACGGATTCGGGACGGATCATCCGCCATGCAACCGCACAATGTCGGCGAACGTCGCACGGCTGGTATACCTTCCCTAATAGGTATCCGTTCAATGGAGGTATCCCAAAAGGATCGGGCGCGATGCAGGATGAGCAACTACGACTAGTCAGGTGCATTCAGGAACCGATTCGGGCGCCCGGGACCATCCAGCCCCACGGAGCGCTGCTCGCGGTTGATGCGGGCACCATGGAGATCACGGTCGCCTCGGACAACTGCGAAGCGATCCTCGGGATCCACCACGAGTTCCTGCTCGGCAACTCCTTGCGCGCGGTCACGGGCGACGAGTGGATAGCCGCCAACTTCGCAGCGGTGGCGCGAACCTCGACCGCCGCGAATCCGCTGTTGCTGACCATCGGCGACCGGCAATTCGAGGTGATCGTGCACCGCGGTGGTCCTCTGGTGATCGTCGAGTTCGAACCGGTACCGGGCGACGCCACGAGCCAGTCGGCCCAGTCTGCGGTGGCGGTCTACGGTGCGGTGCACCGGCTCGCGCAGGCGCGGAGCCACGCCGCGCTGTGGACGGCCGCGGCGCGCGAGCTCCAGGAACTGACTCTCTTCGAGCGTGTCACGATCTATTCGTTTCACCCGGACGGGCACGGCGAGATCGTCGCAGAAGAACTTGCGGAGGGTATGGAGCCCTACCTCGGCTTGCACTTCCCGGCATCCGACATTCCCGAGCAAGCGCGCCAGCTGTATCTGACCAAGCTTTCGCGGCAGATAGCCGACAGCTCCGGTCCTACCTCGGCCCTGCTCTCCCTCCCCGCTCCCGCGGGCAGGGCGACACCGCAGTCCCTCGATCTGAGCTCGGCGGAGCTTCGGAGTGTCTCGCCGCACCATCTCGAATTCATGCGCAACATGGGCCAGGCCTCGACGGTGTCCCTTTCCCTGGTGCGCGATGGCCAGCTCATCGGGATGGTGACCCTCGCACACCGGACGCCGCATCGCGTGCCCTACCTCCTGCGTCAGGGCCTTGAAGTGCTCGCGAACCAGATTGCGCTGCAGTTGAATTCGATGGACGAAATCGACCGGTTGAAGGCCCAGGTGCGCGTCCGCAATATCCGGGCGAATCTCGTCGGCCAGTCGGGTGTTCGCGACTCGACAGACGCCGCAGACTTCGCCGCTGCACTCTTCTCCGGCGAACTCACCGTGTTGAACCTCATCCCGGCCAACGGCGCAGTTCTGAGCCTCGCCGGTTCCATAACCACGGTGGGAGTTGTGCCGCCCGAGGACGGGATCGCCCACCTGGCGGGCTGGGGGCTGCAGCGTGACGACGCCCAGAGCTACGTCACCGAGTCGCTGCCCGGCCAGTATCCGGAGCTTGCCACGCAACTTCCCGGCGTGACGGGCCTGCTGTTCGTTCCTCTTCCCGGCAGCGGCGACTTCATCGCCTGGTTCCGGCCGGAGATCACCGAAACCGTGAAATGGCTTGGCGCACAGACCCGCGACAACCGCGTCACTCCCCTGTCGCCACGGACCTCGTTCTCCTCCTGGACGCAGAGCGTGTCGGGCAAAAGCGCGCCGTGGGACGGGCTGGAGCATGAGGCAGAAGAACTCAGTCGCGATCTTGCGGGAGCCCTCGTGCGTCATGCGGAGGCGAAACTCGCCGCGCTCGCAATGAGCGACGCCCTCACCGGACTTCCGAACCGTCGGCTGCTGATGGATCGGCTCGCGCAAGCGCTCCAGTCGCCGACCCGGTCGGGCGCCACTTCGCTGCTGTTCATCGACCTCGATTCGTTCAAGCTCATCAACGACACGTACGGGCACGACGCTGGCGACCAGGTGCTCCTCGAGACCGCGCGAAGGATTCTCGACAGCACGCGTGCCGGCGACACCGTCGCGCGGCTGGGCGGTGACGAGTTTGTCATCCTGTGCGAAAACACGAGCACCGATGACGCCGGGTCGCTTGCGCGGCGAGTTATCGAATCACTGCGCCAACCGATCGCGCTGGACGGCCTGTTGCTGACCGTCTCGGCGTCCGTCGGAATTGCCGATGCGGATGTCGCGTCGACGGCTGACCAGCTGCTCCGAGGGGCCGACGGGGCGATGTACCGTGCCAAGCAGCTGGGACGGGATCAGGCTTCGCGCTAGTCGCCAGATTCCGCCACCCGCGGTTCGCTACTGACTCAGCGTCTTTTTACTGACTCAGCGTCTTTTATTGACTCAGCGTCTTTCGCGCGAAAAACTCGGCGCCGCGTCCTGTCCAGAGCAGCGAGCAGATGAAGATGGCGATCGCGATCACAACGAGGCCGCCAATGAGCTGTCCGGTGAACGCGAGCCAGAGTCCATTGACCACGTGCAGCACGCTCACCAGCGCGACCACGAACCGTGCGAAGTCACTCCCCCGGTAGAGTCCGCGACTGACGAGAAGGTATGCGATTCCCAGGGCGATAAGGATGGCAGCGGACCACCCCACGTAGGCGCTGCCGGCTGAGCCCTCTTCGACCAAGTCGGGCAGGACGATGAGCCAGATCACCCCCGCCACGAGCTCGAGGATCCCGAATACGGCGCACAGCGACGCGACGAATGTGACGCCGCCTGGCCGGGAAGTTTCGATTGTCATCACGGGGTTTCCTGTCTGATCAGGGCCGAATGATTGCACTGTAGACCCGGTGATTTGTCTCAGCAATGGGGTGATCCGCCTGTTTAGCTCCGGAGTTCGGGACTACGATCGTGCCTTGTGTTCGCGCTCGAAGAAGTCGTCACCGCACTGCGATCCGCCGGCTGCGTCTTCGCAGAGGAGGAAGCGCAGCTACTCGTCGCCGCGGCGCCCTCCGCCGCCGAGCTCGCGCGCATGGTCGAGCGTCGGGTCGCCGGGTATCCGCTCGAACAGATTCTGGGGTGGGTCGAGTTTTACGGGCTACGGCTCTCGGTTGAGCCAGGAGTTTTTGTTCCCCGCCGCCGGAGCGAGCTGATCGTGCGCGAAGCCGCCGCGATCACCTCGCCGGGCTCGGTGGTCCTCGACCTGTGCTGTGGCTGCGGCGCGCTCGGACGGGCCGTCGCCTCCGCCGTCGACAACGTGGAGCTGTATGCCGCGGACATCCAGCCCGCGGCAACTCAATGCGCCCGGCGCAACCTTGCTTCGGTCTCGGGGCAGGTCTTCGAAGGCGACCTGTTCGCAGCGCTGCCACGGTCACTCCGCGGGGCGGTCGACGTCATGCTGTGCAACGCGCCCTACGTTCCGTCCGGAGTGATCGGTACCCTGCCGCCTGAGGCGCGACTGCACGAACCGCTCGGCACGCTCGACGGCGGGGACGACGGGCTCGACGTGCTCCGCCGGGTTGCCGCCGACGCCCCCAACTGGCTGCGGGCGGGCGGGACGCTACTCGTCGAGGCGAGCGCCGCTCAGGCTCCGGTTGTCGCCCGGTTCTTCAGGCGCTCAGGTCTGGTGCCCCGAATCGCGCACGCGGACGACCTGGACGCGACCGCCGTGATCGGCACGACTCGCCCGCGGCACGGGGCCTGACGCGTTCGGTCAGGCATCGCGCAGCTCGGCGATCGGGAGCAGGTCGACGGTCGCGAGCACCGATCGCCCGCCGGGGTTGGCCCGCGGCGCCATATCTACGAGGGCGATCTGCGTGAGGTGCAGCGCGGCATCCTGCTGCACCCGCCGGCCCCGCTTCATCGTGACATGGGCCCGGAAGCGCGTGCCGGTGAACGCTGGCTCATCCGGCACCGCGGCCACGGTGCGCACCGCATCGACGAGGGTGCGCTGCAACCGGGCTAGCGGCGCGGACTCGACGATGACCGTCACCGGAATGTTCTCCCGGCGTCCGAACAGGGCGTCCTCCCCGGCAAAAACGGTAAAAGATTGCTGGCGGGATGCCGCGCCCGCGATGATTCCGCCCACGTCCGACGGTTCGGCGTCGGAGAGAAACGGCGCCACCACGGTGATGTGCAATGGCCAGTCGTCGACGGCGAAACTGTCCCCGGTGTTCAAGGGTTCGAGCGGCATGACAACAACAAGGCGAGGCATGCGCCGAGTGTAATCGGACCTAAAATGGTATGTGCTCGCTGGGGTACCGAAGGTTGGGGGTGAGCTTGTGAGAGGCAGGATTCGCCGCCACAACGTGGGCAAGCTTCCGCCGTCCGGACCGATCCGCTTTCTCTCGGTCGAACGAACCGTGGAGGAAGGCCTCCTCATCGCCCTGACCGCGGTGCGGATGGCCGTGAAAAACCAGATCATCCTGGGCGTGCTTCGCAACCTCGACCCCTACGACGCGGAGAACTACGCCGAGGTTGCGCGGGGTCAAATCGCCCTGCTCGTGGCGGAGAACGAGGGGCACGCGAGTCGCTTCCGCACCGCGATGCGTGCGCCGGTTGCACCTCCGGCCCTTTCGGAACCCGACTTTGGTCCAGCAGAGGCCCAACGGCTGGAGACCCTGGAGCAGGTGCACACGCACCTGGCCGTCGCGCTGCGTGCGGTGGGTGAGGACGATGCCCGGATCGTGGAGTTGGTGGAGTCTGCCCGCCAGAACGCGTGGGACGAGATCGGCGACGCCTGGATTACCCGGTTAACCGCCCAGCTGCCCGAGCCCCTCGATGCCGGCTACGCCCGCCAGCGCGCGGGACGCCTGCAGGAGTTCGTCTACATTGACCTCGCGGGTCTGGTTCTCGATCACGAGCGCCGGCGCCGCTGAACTCTGAGCCACTGGTCAGCCTGAGCGCACGTCCCTCGCCGGGCCCGCTGGGTTAAGATCTCGTAGTGCCTGCGCTCCCGACATCCCTCACCATCGCCCTCGTCTGTCTCCACACGTCACCGGGGGCAGAGCCGGGCTCGGGCGACGCCGGCGGGATGAACGTGGTGGTGCGTCACCAGGCCGAAGCCCTCGCCGCCGCTGGGCACACCGTGCAGATCCTGACCCGCCGATCGGCCCCCGAGCTGCCGGAGAGCATGCAGCTCGCCCCGGGGGTGACGCTGCGGTTTTTGCGCGCCGGCCCCGCCGAGCCGGTAGCGAAGGGCACTCACGAGGACTTCATCGAGGAGTTCCGGGATGCCATCGGCCGACTCGATCGCTTCGACATCATGCACTCGCACCACTGGTTCTCGGGAATGGCGGCACTGCCGCTGGCCCGCGCCACCGGCATCCCCCACGTGCAGAGTTTCCACAGCATCGCCGCAGACGATTCCTCCCCCTTGTCGGAGGGGGAACGGGCGGAGTCCGCCGGTCGGATGGCCGGAGAAGCGTGGCTCGCCCGCGAATCGGATGCCGTCATCGCGATCAGCCGGGCGGAGGCTGCGACCGTCATCGAGCGCCTCGGTGCTGCGCCCGATCGTGTGTTCATCGTTCCTCCGGGGGTCGACGGTCAGCTCTTCCACCCCACATCGCCCCGCACCGTCGGGCGCGGGTACGCGGTTGTGGCGGCCCGGCTGCAGCCGTTGAAGGGTCTCGACCTCGCTATCGACGCGATCGCTGCGGTGCCAGCCGGGATCCGCCCAGACCTGGTGATCGCGGGCGATGCCTCGAGCGACTTCGCCGGGTACACAGACGAGTTGATGGCGCGCGCGGCGGCCCACGGCATTCAGGACTCGGTGCGCTTCGTTGGCCCGCAGTCCCGGGAGAAACTCGCTGCGCTGCTTCGCGATGCACGGCTGGTTCTCGTGCCGTCGCACTCCGAGACCTTCGGGCTTGTCGCACTGGAGGGCGCCGCCAGCGGTGTTCCGGTGATCGCCGCGGCGGCCGGCGGACTGCGTGAAGCCATCGACAACCAGAACACCGGCATCGTGCTCGACTCGCGCGACCCAGCGGTCTGGGCGGAGGCGATCTCGGCGGTGCTGACCAGCGACGAGCTCAGCCGGCGCCTCTCTCACGCGGCGCGGCAGCGAGCGGAGCTGTTCAACTGGCCACGATCGGCACAGGGACTGATAGCCGTGTACAACTCGCTTGCGCGGCCCGCCTTCCAGCTCACGTAACGATCCAGCTCACGTAACGATGTCCCGGCGTTCGATGAACGCAGCAGCGAGGAGAAATCCGGCGAGCGCGACCCCGACCATGACAACCGCGGGCAGCGGATCGAAGGACTCCAGCGGCATCGCCGAGGTGTGCCGAAAGGGACTGATGTCCTGCACCCACTCCGGGAGTTGCAGTAGGTCGCCGAATTGTCCGAGCACAACCGCCAGCAGCAGAGCACCCCAGCCGAGGGCGACGGTGAAACGCGGAACCAGCGCAAAGGCGAGGGCTGCCGCCGCGGCAAGGGTGAGCGCCGCCGGAATCTGCGCAAGCATCGCCGAGAGTGACGACGGAACCCGCTCCCACCCCTCCCCCATCAGCACAAACGCAAACCCAGCCGCGAGACCCGCTGCGACCACAATCACCCCGATCGTCGCGGCGGCGACGACGACGTGCTGCACCAACCACCGCGCGCGGGAGAGCGGAGCGGCCAGCTGCAGCTCCGCCCGACCGGTCAGTTCCTCCGCCCGCAGACGCAGCACCGCCTGGATGCCGGCCGCGGCGACGAGGATCCCGCAGATTCCGAGGATCGCCGTGGCGAACACATCCACCATGTCTGTCTGCGAGCCCGGCATGACCTGGTTGAGGATGGCCAGCAGCGCGGGATTATCCGAGAGAGCGGATGCCACGGTGGGAGCGAGCACCCCGACGAGAGCCGCAAGCACCGCCGTGCCCACGGCCCAGCCGATCAGAGCGGGGAGCTGGTAGACCCAGGCGGCGCCCAGTGACGTACTCCGCACCGCGGAAGCCCGCGCCGCGCCCGAGCGCTCCTGCAGCACCGACGAACCGATGTCCCGCTGCCCCGCGAGGACAAGTGCCCCGCCGATCAGGATGCCCGCTGTGGCGAGGTGCAGGAGCAGCGGAAGCGCCGTGACCTCGCCGAAGGGGCTGACCCGCTGGGCCCACCCGATCGGCGACAGCCAGGAGAGCCACGCTGGCTCGACGGAGGTGAGGGTGGCCGACGGCGTGCCGAGAGCGTCGCCGATACCCCGCAGCAGGTAGGCGCCACCGACGAGGGATGCCGCAACGCCGTTTGCCCCGCGCGACGACGGCATCGCAAGGGCGGCCAGTGCTGCGACGCCCGTGAAGACGATGCCCACGCCGGCGGTGGCGAGGCCGGTGAACAGCGACCCCGCGGCATCCAACCCCACCACCATCAGCACAATCGCGATCGTCACAGCGAGCAGCAGATTTGCCAGCACGACGAGCGACACCGCGGCCACCAGCGGCGCCTGGCGCGGCAACGGGAGGGCGGCGATCAACTCGGCGCGTCCGGAGTCCTCTTCTGCGCGGGTATTGCGCACCACCATAAACGTCGACATCAGCCCGGCCAGGACTGAGATGAAGGTGAAGCCCTGAAAAAAGAACAGGGCACCGACGGATGTCCCGTCCGGCGTTCCCCGCAGAAAAAGGAAAGCGGGGTTCGACACCGCAACCGCGATCAGGGCACTGCGCTCGGCCTCACCCGAGAACTCCGCGAGCACGGCTGCCGCGGAGACGCCGGCGAGCGCGGTGATACCGCCGATCCACATCGCGAGCTGCCAGCGATCATGTCGCAGCAGCACCCGCCAGAGCTGCACCACCGGGCTCATCGCTGCGCCTCGGCGCTCATCGTTCCGCCTCGGCGCCGCTGTAGTGGCGAAGAAACAGCGCCTCCAGGGATGGGGGCGCCACGGTCAATCCGAGCACCGGCCGCTCGGCGAGGCGCGCAAGCAGCGCGGTCAGATGTTCGGTGTCGACGTCGAACTGCACTCCATTGCCCTCCGCGACCGCGTTGTGCACGCCGGGCAGGGCCGCCACGTCGTGCACCGTGACGCCCCCAACCACGGTGAACGTCGTGCGGGTGAGGTGGCGCATCTCGGCGAGGCTGCCCGTCTCGACCGTTACCCCCGCGCGGATGATGGTGACGCGGTCACAGGTCTTCTCCACCTCGCTGAGGATGTGGCTCGAGAGCAGCACGGTGGAGCCCTCGGCACGAACGCGCTCCACGTGGGCACGGAACACCGACTCCATCACCGGGTCGAGTCCGGCCGTTGGCTCGTCGAAGATATACAGCTCGCTCGGGCGCGCCAGTGCGGCGACGAGCGCCACCTTCTGCCGGTTGCCGCGCGAGTACGCCCGGCATTTTTTGCGCGGGTCAAGCTCAAAGTCATCGAGCAGCCGCGTTCGAAGTGCGGGGTCAGCTCCGCCACGCATACGGGTGAGCAGGTCGATCACTTCACCGCCGGTCAGGGTGGGCCACAGGCTGACATCCCCGGGAACATAGGCCAGTCGACGGTGGGCGTCCACCGCCTGCGCCCACGGGTCGCGCGCCAGAACGCGCGCCGATCCGGAGTCCGCGTGAATGAGACCCAGCAGGATGCGGATCGTGGTCGACTTGCCCGCCCCGTTCGGTCCGAGGAAGCCGTGCACCTCGCCCACCTCGACGGAAAGATTGAGATCGCGCAGCGCGGGATGTGTCCCAAAGCTTTTCTGAAGCGACCGAACTTCGATCGCGTGTGAACCGACGGCAGAAATTGCACTCACGGCTGGTCCTTTCGGGACGGTGGATAGCCAGGCACGCGCCGACGTTACTCCGTGCGGCAGCGGCTCACCAGCCGGTGCGCAACAGCCAGACCGGGACTAATGGCACTGATTTGGATCCCCGTAGCGAGGGACGCTGAACATGGCGAAGGGAGGCACCGTGAAAACCGTGGTGCTGTATGAATCGATGTTTGGCGCGACCCGGAAGATTGCAGAAGCAATTGCCGAGGGAGCCAGGACCCACTCCGAGGTGACCGTGGTTCCGTTGGCCGATCAGGCCTCCGCGAGCGTTGCCGGTGCAGATCTCATCATTGTCGGTGCGCCGACCCACGCTCTCACGATGCCGACGGCGGCATCCCGCAAACAGGCGGTGGAGTGGACGGAGGATCCGAAGAAGGACCTCGAGCTGGACAATGGTGCCCCCGAGACCGGGGTGAAGGAATGGTTGGAGAACGTGCCGGCGTCGCAGAATCGGTACGCGACGTTTGACACGAGAACCGGCCTGATGAGCCACTTCCCGGGGTCCGCCGCCGCACAGATCGACAAAGCGCTCCACAAGCGACGAATGACCCGGATCGCTCGACCCGAAAGCTTCGTCGTGGAGAACTCCGGAGCATTACGCGTTGGCGAAGAGGCACGGGCGACCCAGTGGGGCGCGGCCGTTGCCGGAGCGTCGAGCGCGGCGGGCGCCGTTCCCGCCTAGGCGTCCCACGGGCCGAGGAGCCAGACGCCACAGGCAACCGCCGCGAGGTTCACGACGACCGTTACCCAGAAGTCCACGAGAAACCGGGTCTTGCGTGTCTTGTGGCGCAGCACCCGTTGGGCGGTGAGTCCCCCGGGCCAGCCGCAGGCCAGGTCGAGCAGGTGCAGGGTCGCTTCGGGCACCCGCCTGCGACGCTGTCGAGCCGCCGACTTGTCGTGCGCGTACACGGCGAAGGTGACCACGCTCATTCCGAGGTACAGCCCGGCCAGGGTGAGTGCAAGCATCATGCGCGGGCGCCGGTCAGCCCGCAACTACCAAACATCCGTTACTCCGCGGGCCGGTCGACGATGCCGATGAAACGGCTGCCAATGCCGTCGAACTCGCCCCGGACCATTCCCTCCGCGACCGCAGGAAGCTCGTCCGCGCCGTGCTCCTCGCAGCTGAGGTAGGTGAACTCCGGCCACCACTTCTTTGGGCGCGCCGCCTCGGTGACACCGCAGATCTCGCAGGTCAGCTGCACCCAGACCGGCCGTTTGCCGGTGCGGTTCGCCCGCGATTGCTCCAGCCAGGCGGGTGGGTTCTCCAGAAAGAGCGCGAATTCGGCTTCCGTCTGGCGGGTCGGGATGTCGTGGCGATGCGCCATCTCGAGGGGAATGTCCAGTCGCAGCGCCGCTTCTCGTCTCGTAATCATCAGACCCAACGATAAACGATCCGCATTATTTGCGGGCTCACTCACCCCGCTGGCGCTTCTGGCGCAATACTGGACGTTCTGAACAACTTGAGAAGTCTTCGTATGGAAGAAGTGATCGGTGTACACACACAACGCGTCAGGCCAGATGCCCACCGGGTACCCCGTTGTCGAGGTCGAGCAGCCCAGCACAGGCCCGTCGGAGTGGGCCGACGGCGACGACGATTCCATCCTCACCCGCGTGCGACGCTTGAAACTCAATGGGTGGGAGATCGCGCTCTGGGTGATTGCGGTGGTGCTGATCGCCGGGTCGATACAGCTCTCCGCGTTCGCAACGCAGTCGCTCTACTCGGGAAGCTCGAGCAGCAGCTGCGATGGCAACGGCATCTGCACGACGCCGGACTTCTTCATCTACATGCAGACGGCGACCAGCCTGAGCCCGGCCGGCTTCGCCGGGGGAATCATCAGTGCCATCGTCGCCATTGCCCTCCGCGCCTTCGATAGTGCTGCCCGGCGCCGTGCCGGTTCGGGGGCTAATCCGCAGGCCGCCGCTGGCACGCCCCCGACGCCCCTCTCAGCACCCGGCACGGTGGTCCCTGCCGGCTCAGTGGTCCCCGCCGGCTCGGTGATCGCCGCGGGATCCGTGGTCCCCGCCGGGTCCGTGATCGCGACAAGCGCGGCTGTCCCCACCGCGTACGTTTCGGCCGCGCCGAGTAGTCGTGCAACCACCCACCCGCAATCCGACCACTCGCTCTTTATGCGCCCGCGCGGCCGTGAAGAACACGGAGCCTAGAGCAGAGCTGTATCCGGATTCCGTCGGCTATCTGGGGTCTGTCGCCTATCCAGGTTCCGTCGACAGGGACAGGCCGTTAGCACTGTTCGCTGAGGCAGTGAGCTGGTCGAGCCACTCCCGGTTGATCTCGTGGCGTTCGCTCGATGAGTACTGGATGAACAGGGGCACCCCGGTGTGCAGCCAGATACTGCTGCGGCCGTTACCCGATTCCGTGGCATCCACCCAGGTAAAAAAGAAGCCCTCGTGGCGCCGGAGCTTCGCATTGAGCACGATCTGGAGGTGCGTCAGCACACGATCGTCAAATTCGATGATGCGACCGGCGTCCCCGTACGTTAACGTGCCCAGTGGTCCGTTCCTTTCGCTCGTGTTCGCGCAGCGGTGCGCTAACTCCTGCTTCCGTGGTCCGACTCGTAGAACCCATTCACATCGACGTAGTCGGTGGTGTCCGCGTCGTCACTGGCCTGCGGACGGGGGCTGCTGTGGAAGGCCGTACGGCGAGCAAGATCCGACACGGTCGCCTCGTCTTCGATCTCGGTGGCCTCTGCGTCGCCTTCCCGCTCGAGCGGAACCACAACGAGCTGGCTGGCCGGGCCGATGAGCAGCTGCGCCCTACCGATCTCTCCGGAGGGAAGCGAGATCGGTATGTCTATCGTGTCCGATGCTTCGCGCGACGACAGTTTTTCGGCGTACGCCACGATGGCCTCTGCCAACCGGTCTCCGGTGACAACTGACCCACTTGAGTAAAAGATCCGCTTCATTCTTCCAGTGTTGCGCCCCAGATTTTCCCGTCAACCCCTCACCGCTCCCGAGCCCGCTTGCTGCGGATACCCACTGTCAGTCCGCATGCGCCTCGAGAAAGGCATAGAGCTCCTGGTCGTCGACGCCGGGGAAAGTGCCGGACGGCAGCGGCGACAAGATGTGGGCGTGCAGCTTGGCGCTGGACCACGCCTTTCCCGACCAGCGAGTCGCGAGGTCGCCGGAGGGTCGACGGCAGCACGTTTCGTCGGGGCACCGCGACAACTCGCGATTGATGGTCTCACGACCGCGGAACCACTTCGCCTGTGCGAACGGTACCCCGATCGTGATGGAGAACTCGTCGTCTCCCGATGATCCGGTCTGCGTCGATTCGAAGAACGTACCCTCCGGGGTGTCGGTGTACTGGTAGTACTCCGTGGTGCGATTAGTGCGGGTGAGGGCCACCCGTGCACTCCAGCGCCGGCATACCAGCTGTCCCTCGGTCGAGCCCGTGACATCCACCGGCAATCGGAGTCCATCGTTTTCGTAGGCCTTTGATACGCCGCCGGCGCCGCCGACCCGAAGGAAATGAATCTCCATGTCAAGGTGGGACGTCGCGAGGTTGGTCAACCGCAGTGCCGCTGCCTCGTGCGTGACCCCGAACGCATCACGGAAGTCCTCCACCGCGATATTGCGGCTCGCCTTCGCCTCACGCAGGAAGTTCACCGACTGGGTCAGCGGCATCAGGCACGCGGCCGCGAAGTAATTGATCTCGAGGCGTTGCTGGAGAAAGTCAGCGTACGTTGCCGGCTCGTCATGTTCGAGCACGCGGTGGGCCATCGCCTGCAGCGCCATCGAGCGCAGGCCGTGGCCCCCCGGGATCGACGCCGGAGGCAGGTAGATGCGTCCGTTCGCGAGGTCGGTCACGCTCCTGGCGGAGTGGGGCAGGTCGTCGACGTGCACGAGGTCGAAGCCCAGCTGCTCGGCCATCCGGCTCACGGACCGGTGGGTGAGCGCGCCTACAGAGTGACCCACCCCGCGCACGAGATCTTCGGCAACCCGCTCAATATCGGGCAGGTAATTGCCGACCACGCGCATCCGCTGTCGGAGAAGCGTATTGCCCCGCCGCGCCTCCTCCGGGGTGGCGATCGCCTCGCTCGCCCTCCGCGCCAGTTCGCGGTGCAAACCAACCAGTGCCCGCAACGCATCGTCGGTGAGACTCCGCGCCGGGCGAAGCACGGGCAGGCCGAGTGATGCGTATATCGAGCTGCGCTGCATCGAGGTGAGCTCGATCTCGAGTCGAGCCCGCTCATTCGGCGCCGAAGCTTCGAGCAGGTCTGCCAGCCGCACGCCCAGAGTGTCGGCAATGGCGGTAAGCAGACTCAGCCGCGGCTCGCGGCGGCCGTTCTCCATCAGGGATAACTGGCTGCCCGCGATGCCCACGGCGGATCCCAGCTGGTCGAGCGTGAGGCCGCGACCGACGCGAAAGTGTCTGATGCGCTGGCCGAGCGTGGCGAGATCCTGCATGGTTTGACAATAGCGAAAGAATCGCTGTTCTTAACATGGCCTTGCCGCTATTTTCTCGCAGAATTGCTTCCAGAATAGATGAAACAGAGATTTTGCGACAGTCAAGTGTCACCGGAGCGAGGAGACATCACGATGGCCAGCACCGCACTGCCCACTCCCGAGCAGCCAAGAACCAGCGCGCCCGTGACGGAAACGTCCCGCGAGGCCGCACCGCCTTCCGTACGCGCTTGGGTCGACGAGATCGCGGCGCTGACCACTCCCGACCGCATCGTGTGGTGCACGGGCAGCGAGGACGAACGTCAGCGACTCCTCGATGAAATGGTGCTGGCCGGCACCCTCATCGCCCTCGATCCTGCACTGCGGCCCGGCAGCTACCTAGCGCGCAGCGACCCCGACGACGTCGCCAGGGTCGAGGACCGCACCTTCATCTGCTCGCGAACCGCCGATGAGGCCGGTCCCACCAACAACTGGGTCGACCCCGAGCAGATGCGCAGCCGCCTCCGCGACGTGTTCGCGGGTTCGATGCGCGGACGGACCATGTACGTCGTGCCCTTTTCCATGGGCCCGATCGGCTCGCCACTGGCGAAGTTCGGGGTTCAAATCACGGACTCCCCGTACGTGGTGGTGAGCATGGGCGTGATGACGCGGATGGGCACCACCGCGCTCGAGCGCATTACCGAGGCGGCCGGGTGGGTTCCCGCCGTGCACTCGGTCGGCGCCCCGTTGGTTGAGGGAGCGGTGGATGTTCCGTGGCCGTGCAATGCCACAAAATACATTTCCCACTTTCCTGAAACCCGGGAAATCTGGTCGTTTGGCTCCGCCTACGGTGGCAATGCCCTGCTGGCTAAGAAAGCGTTCGCGCTGCGTATCGCATCGGTCATCGCCCGGGACGAGGGTTGGCTGGCGGAGCATATGCTCATCCTCAAGGTCACTAACCCCCGCGGGCGTGTCTTTCACGCGGTGGCAGCGTTCCCCTCGGCCTGCGGCAAAACCAATCTGGCCATGCTGCGGCCCACTATCCCCGGGTGGACCGTTGAGACCATCGGCGACGATATCGCCTGGCTTGCCGAAGACGCGGACGGGCGCCTTCGCGCGATCAATCCCGAGGCCGGGTTCTTTGGTGTTGCCCCGGACACGAGCCGTTCGACAAACGAGACTGCCATCGAAACGCTGTGGGGAAACACAATCTTCACCAATGTCGCCCTCGACGACAACAACGATGTCTGGTGGGAGGGGATGACAGACACTGTGCCCGATCATCTCCTCGACTGGCGCGGCGCGGACTGGACACCGTCTTCCTCGACGCCAGCAGCGCATCCGAACTCACGTTTTACCGTGGCAGCAGCCCAGTGCCCGTCCATCGCGGACGACTGGGATGACCCACGCGGCGTCGTCATCGACGCGATAATCTTCGGCGGTCGCCGCGCGACCAACGTGCCGCTCGTGGTGGAGGCACGGGATTGGGAGCACGGTGTCTACCTGGGCGCCACGATTTCATCCGAGCGGACGGCGGCCGCCGAAGGCACCCTGGGCGAGCTTCGGCGCGACCCCTTTGCTATGGTGCCGTTCTGTGGGTACAACATGGCCGACTACTGGGCGCACTGGCTTGCGGTTGGCGAGTCCCTCCAGGCGAGGGGGACGGCGCCGCGCATCTTTCAGGTGAACTGGTTCCGCAAGGGAGAGAACGGTCGGTTCCTCTGGCCCGGTTTTGGGGAGAACTCCCGAGTACTCGCATGGATTCTCGACCGAGTGGACGGGACTGCCTCCGCGGTGGACTCACCGCTTGGACTAATGCCGGCTCCGGGCGCATTGAATCTCGACGGCCTGTCCCTGACGGAGGGGGCGCGCGAGTCGTTGTTCGAGGTAGACAGAGCCTCCTGGATCGCCGAAGTGGATTCCACCGAGCTTTTCCTTGAGGGCTTCGGCTCCCGAGTGCCAGCGCAACTCACCGATCAGCTGGGTGAACTGCGGTCGCGGCTGCTGGGGTAGTCTCGCCCCAACGTTTTGCGCCCGTCCGTCGTCTATAGGGGTAGAGACAAAAGGAGGGTCATCTGTGTCCAGCACCGCAGCAGCTTCCGCGCCCCGATGGGAGCAGGTGGTCGAACGCCTGGTTGCCGAGCGCGGTGACGCTCTCATCCGTTACGCCTACTTTGTCTCGGGAAACCAGGAGGACGCGTCGGACCTGGTGCAAGATGCGCTCGTCAAGACCTTTGGGCGGCTTCGGAACGGTTTCACCGTGGCGAGCGCGGAGGCGTACGTTCGGAGGTCGATCCTGAACGCGTACGTAGATCAGGGCAGGCGGACCACCCGCTGGCGCCGGATTGCCCACCTCCAGGTGACCCCGGAGGCCGAGGACTCGGCTAGCGAGTCCACCGACTCGCGCATCGACCTGCACGAGGAGCTTCAGAAACTCACGCCCCGCGAGCGGGCGTGCCTCGTGCTGCGGTACTACGACGACCTCAAAATCGACGACATCGCGGAGACCCTTCAGCTCAGCCCCGGCACGGTGAAGCGCTACCTCAGCGACGGGCTGTCGAAGATGGCCACCCGGTTGTCCACGGGCCTCTCCCCCGAGCACCCCACCCTCACGCGAGGAGCAGAAAATGTCTACTGATCCGAACCTCCCTGACCGGGATTTCCCGAACGCGAGCCTTCCCGATCTGTTCCGCGAGGCGGACTCGCGAGCGACCAGCGTCCTGGACGCCCAGCACATCATCCGCCTCAGCAAGCGCCGCCGGCTGCCAGGAAGAATTGCGGTGGGTTCGGTGGTTTCCCTCGCGGTGATCGGCGTCGGCGTGGCGGGCGTGAACGGTCTCAACGCCCTCTCCCCGGGCACGACGGCGATCTCCGGCTCGGCCGAATCGTTCGAGTCCGCTGACGCTCCGGCTGCTGACTCTCCGACGTCCGACTCCGACTCCGGCTCCGGCGCTGCCGGGTCCCCCGACACTGACGCCTCCGCAGGCTCTGAGGTACCCTCCGCCGGCGGCTTCGGCGAGCAGACGATCCTGGGTGCCCCGGCCAACAAGCTGAACCTGTGCGGAGGCACGGTCGCCGAGGTGGCGCCGAGCGAGAGTGGGCTCGAGCTGAGCGTCGAGTTTCCCGACGCCAGCGTGGGCAGCGCGAGCGTCTCCGGAACCGCCACCCTCACCAACACTGGCGACGACCCGGTGTCCGGCTACGCGTCGCCCACCCCCGCAATCACCCTGTCCCAGGATGGCGTGGTGATCTGGCACAGCAATGGCCCCACCATCATGTCGATCGCCGACATCAACCTCGCCCCGGGAGAGTCGATGGTGTTTGCCGCAAGCTTCACACCCTCGGTGTGTGCTGTGGAGGATGACCTCGGCGAGAGCTTCCGTGAGACTCTGCCCGTGGCATCCGCTGGGCAATATCAGGTATCGGCTGCCCTCGACGTATCGGGCGACCTCGGAACCGAGTTGGTGACCGGTCCGGCGTCGACCGTCACGCTGCGGTAAGCAACCATCACGCTGCGGTCCGCAAGGGTGCGGTCAGCGGCTGTGGATCCGAGGTGCGTAGGGGTTTCGGTGCGGGATTCCCCGCAATTGTGCAGTTGCCCCTCTGGTGAAAGCTCAGCATGCTGTGGGAGGCTGAGGCTATGTCAAAGCAGTCGATACTCGGTCGTATTACTCAGCTCGCGAAAGCGAACATCAACGCTCTCCTCGATCAGGCTGAGGATCCGCAACTGATGCTCGACCAGATGGTTCGGGACTACACCAACAGCATCGCTGAGGCGGAAAGCGCGGTCGCCCAGACGATCGGCAACCTGCGCCTCACCGAGCAGGACTACCGCGAAGATGTCGACGCCGCGAACGACTGGGGGCGCAAGGCGCTGGCCGCGAGCGGCAAGGCAGACGAGCTGCGCGCAGCGGGCAATGCGGTCGACGCCGACAAGTTCGACAACCTTGCCAAGATCGCCCTCGTCCGCCAGCTGTCGAGCGAGAACGAGGCGAAGGCCGCCCAGCCGACGATCGCCTCGCAGACCCAGGTGGTTGAGCAATTGAAGAAGGGCCTCGACGCGATGCGCGGCAAGCTCAGCGAGCTGACCGCCAAGCGGGACGAACTCACCGCCCGTTCCAAGACCGCCGCGGCGCAGCAGCAGGTGCACGACGCGCTCAAGAGCATTGACCTGCTCGACCCGACCAGCGAGATCAGCCGTTTCGAGGACAAGATCCGGCGCGAAGAAGCCAAGGTGCTCGGCCAGCAGGAGCTTCAGGCATCCAGCCTCGACGCGCAATTCGAAGGGCTCGAAGACCTGGGCCGTGAGGGCGAGGTCGAAGCACGTCTCGCCGCTCTCAAGGCCGGCGGCACCACGGCCATCACTTCCGGAAGCTAGGCGAGCCGGCAGCACTCAGCTGCCTCCCAGTGTGAGCGGGGCCGGGAACAAAAATGTTCCTCACCCCGTTCACTCCCCCATGACACACATCGGATTTATCGGTTCAGGACACATCGGCAGCCAGCTCGCACGCCTCGCGGTCGCGGGCGGCCACACCGTCACCATGAGCAACTCCCGCGGGCCCGAGACCCTCACCGAACTCGTCGCGGAACTCGGCGCAAACGCCACCGCCGGCACCGTACGCGATGCCGCCGCCAACGGTGAGATCGTTGTGGTGACCGTCCCCCTCGCGGGCATCCCCAGTGTTCCCGCCGACCTGCTCGCCGGCAAGGTCGTCATCGACACCAACAACTACTACTTCGAGCGTGATGGTCATATCGAATCCCTCGACTCCGCCTCGACCACGGTTTCGCAGCTGCTTCAGGATCACCTGCCACAGTCGAGCGTGGTTAAAGCATTTAACAACATCACCTTCGGCGACCTGACCGCCGACGCCACACCGGCGGGAACACCCAACCGGCGAGCGCTGCCGATCGCCGGCGAGTCCGCTGAGGCGAAGGCCACCGTCGCCAGCCTGATCAATGGGTTCGGTTTCGACGTGCTCGACGCCGGCTCGCTCGCAGACAGCTGGCGCTTCGAGCGGGACATGCCCTCCTACGGCGTGCGCACGAACCTCGACGAGCTGGTGGAGGCCCTGGCTGCGGCTGAGCGCACGGCACGACCTGCCGCGTAGTCATGGCGCAGTGTGCCCGCAGAAGGAGCGCTGCGTGGCACACTGAGTAGCGTGACTGTCACCTTTATGGTCGTCCCCCAATGGCAGGGTTCCGGCTCGTCCCGCGCGATGCGCCTGGTGGAGGGTGCGCGGTCGATCCAGACCGACCTCCCCACCTCCCGCACCCGCGCGATCGAGATTCCCCTCGAGGCAGGCGACGACCAAGGCTCCGGCGTGGCGCGCCTCAGCTCGCTGCAGATCGTGCGGGACAACCAACTGCACGAGTTGCGGCAGATCTCCTCCGTCGACCCGGACGCGTGGGCGCTCACCATCGGCGGAGACTGCGCGGTCGAACTCGCCGCCGTTACGCACGTGCTCTCGGTCGAGGCGGATGTCGCTGTGCTTTGGTTTGACGCCCATGGCGACCTCCACACACCCGAGACATCCCCGTCCGGCGCCTTCCACGGAATGGTGGTGCGCACCCTGCTGGGCGAGGGAAACCCGACCCTGCTGCCGGAAACAGCGCTGCCGCCAGACCGTCTGGTCATGGTGGGAACCCGCGCGCTCGACGATGCCGAGGCCGCGTTTGTCGACAGCGCGGGGATCACCGTGCTGCCGCCCGACGCGAGCCCGCAATCGCTGCTCGACGCGGTCGCGGCGTCGGGCGCGACATCCGTCTACATCCACATCGACCTCGACGTGCTCGACCCCGCCGAGATCTCCGGCGTCGGTTTTCCCGAACCGTTTGGCATCACCGCCGTCGCACTCGTCGAGCTGATCACCGCGGCCAAGCAGCGCTTCCGGCTGGTAGGTGCGGGAATAACGGAGTTTGCTCCCGCAGACGCCGGGCAGATCCTCGACGACCAGCCCACCATCCTCCGCCTGATCGGTGCGCTGACGCGCGACGCCTCCTAGGCTGAGGCCCATGACAAAAGCACGGGTCACTGTCGACCGCGACGGCCACGTTCTGCTCATCGGGCTCGACCGGGTCGACAAACGCAACGCCGCCGATCTGCAACTGCTCGAGGAGCTCGCCCTCGCCTACGGCCTCCTCGACCGCGACCCCGAACTGCGCTGCGGCTTCGTCTACGCGCACGGGGACCATTTCACCGGCGGCCTCGACCTCGCCGACGTTGCCCCGCGCATCACCGACTCCGGGCTCGACATCGTCCCAGAGGGCGGCATCAATCCGTGGCAGGTGTCGGGCACCCAGCTGACGAAGCCCGTGGTGATCGCCGTGCAGGGCACCTGCCTGACCCTCGGCATCGAGCTCATCCTGGCGAGCGACATCGCCGTGGCCGCCGCAAACACGTCGTTCGGGCAGGTCGAGGTGTCCCGCGGCATCCTCCCCTTCGGCGGGGCGACCCTGCGTTTTCCCCGCGCGGTCGGCTGGGGCAACGCCATGCGGTGGATCCTCACCGGTGAGCGGTTCGACGCGGCGGAGGCGCTGCGGATCGGGCTCGTTCAGGAGGTTGTCGCCGCGGGCCAGCAGTACGAACGCGGACTTGCGCTTGCCCACCGGGTCGCCGAGCAGGCTCCGCTCGCTGTTCAGGCCGCGCTTGCCAACGCCCGGCTTGCCGTGCGTGAGGGGGATGCCGCGGCGGAGGCCACGCTGCAACCCGAACTCGTGCGGCTCGCCCGCAGCCGCGACGCCGCGATCGGCATGGAGGCGTTCGCGCGCCGCACTGGCGCCCACTTCGTCGGTCGCTAGGCCGTTCCGCTTAGGCTGGGAACTCGAGTAATTGCCGCGACCACCAGGAACGAGCACCCACGCGATGACGAACCCCACCGACGAGCAGTACGACGTCATTGTGATCGGCGCCGGGGCGGTGGGTGAGAACGTCGCCGACCGCACCACCCAGGGCGGCCTCAAAACCCTGATCGTCGAGAGCGAACTGGTCGGCGGCGAGTGCTCCTACTGGGCCTGCATGCCCTCCAAGGCGCTCCTGCGCAGCGGCATCGCGCTGCGTGCAGCCCAGAACGTCGCCGGCTCCGCCGAAGCGGTGACCGGCCGCCTCGATGTCGCCGCGACCCTCGCCCGCCGCGACAGCTTCACCCACGACTGGGACGACAGCAGTCAGGTCGACTGGCTCGATGGCGCCGGCATCGACCTGGTGCGCGGTCACGCGGTCATCACCGGTGAGCGGGAGGTGACCGTGGGTGATCGCGTGTTCACCGCGCGGTACGCCGTCGTGGTCAGCACCGGTTCGGCAGCGACCCTGCCCCCGATCCCCGGGCTCGCCGACGTGAACCCGTGGACCAGCCACGACGCCACCAGCGCAAAGACCATTCCCGCCAGCCTCGCCATCCTCGGCGGCGGCGTTGTCGCGGCCGAGATCGCTACGGCGTATGCATCCTTCGGTTGTGCGGTGACGATGATCGTTCGCGGTGAGGTACTCGACACCCAGGAGCCCTTCGCCGGCGAGCTCGTCACCGAGGCTCTCACTAAGCTCGGGGCGGTCGTCAAGACCCACGTGGGCCTCGAATCCGCCGCCCGCGCCTCGGGGTCGGTCGTGCTCACCCTCAGCGATGGCAGCACCGTGACCGCGGATGAGATCCTCGTCGCGACCGGGCGACAGGCACGCACCGCCGACCTCGGTCTCGACAACATCGGCCTCACCCCGGGTGACTGGCTCGAGACCGACGACACCCTTCGGGTCACCGGATTCGACTGGCTGTACGCGGCCGGCGACGTCAACCACCGCGCCCTGCTGACCCACCAGGGAAAGTACCAGGCGCGCGCCGTCGGAGATGTGATCGCCGCCCGCGCGAAGGGCGCACCGGTCGACGACCAGCCGTGGGGCACCCACGTCGCAACGGCAGACCACCGCGCGGTGCCACAGGTCACCTTCACCGACCCGGAGGTGGCATCGGTGGGCCTCACCGCCGCCGCAGCCGCGAAGGCCGGCTACACCATCCGCGTTGTGGACTACGACCTCGGGTCGATCGCGGGCGCAAGCCTGCAGGCAGACGGCTACTCCGGCAAGGCCCGCATGGTGGTCGATGAAGAGCGCTCCGTGGTGCTCGGCGTCACGTTCGTCGGCCAGGACGTCAGCGAGATGCTGCAGGCCGCGACGGTGGCCGTGGTCGGCGAGGTTCCCCTCGCCCGCCTGTGGCACGCGGTGCCCGCCTACCCGACGATGAACGAGATCTGGCTGCGTCTGCTCGAGACCTACGGCCGCCCGTAGCCCGCGAGCCCGTCAGCGTGGCCCGTCAGCGTGGCCCGTCGTCGGGGCACGTCAGCGGGGCATCTCAGCGGGGCACCAGCAGGGACTCGTAGACCCCGGTGAGCGAAGCCGCCGCCGTCGCCCAGGTGAAGCCTTCCGCGTGGGTGCGGGCGGTGGCGCCGAGCGCGAGCAGCCCTTCGGCGTTGCCCAGCAGGTCGGAGATCGTGCGCGCCCAGGTCTCGGGGTCTCGGGTGTCGACGAGCACTCCGGAGCGGCCCTCGGAGACGGACTCGGTGAGCCCGGTACTGCGATAGCCGACCACCGGGGTTCCGCTGGCGGCCGATTCGAGCGCGACCAGTCCGAAGGTCTCGGTGTGCGAGGGGATGAGGGTGAGGGATGCCGCGGCGAACAGGTCTGCGAGATCCTCACGGTCGAGCGACCCCACCAGACGCACCCCCTCGCCCACCCCGAGCGTGCGCGCGAGCGTGAGCAGCGAGTCGCCGTAGCCCTCCGCGCCGCTCGTCGGCTCTCCGGCGAACACGAGCACGGGCGCCCACCCCCGCAGGTTGTGGTGGGCGTGGATGGCACCGAGCACCCGCACCGCCAGCTCCTGCGCCTTGAGCGGCTGGATCCGTCCGGCCACCACGAGGATCGGGCGGTCGGGTTCGAGCCCGAACCGGCGGCGCAGCTCCGCCGAGTTTCGCGCGCGCCTCGGCGTGAACAACGCGGTGTCGACTCCCGGAGGGATGACCCACAGCTTGTCGGCGGGGGCCCGTACGTCGTCGATGAGCGAGTCGACCTCGGCCGATGACCCGGCGATCACCGCGTCTGCTTCGGTCGCCAGGAATGCCTCGGAGTACACCCGACGGTCGGGCTCAGCGACATCCCCCTCGGCCAGCGCCGCATTTTTCATCGCGGCGAGTGTGTGAAAGCTCTGCACGAATGGCAGCCCCAACTCGAGCGCAACCGGCAGCGTGGCAAGGCCGCTGAGCCAGTAGTGGGCGTGCAGGAGGTTGTAGCGCGGAGCACTCCGTCCGACCAGGGTGGCCACCGCTTCGCCGAAGTCGTCGGTCAACGCGGCCAGCTCGCCCTTTGCGACCTCGCTGAACGGGCCGGCGGCGAGGGTGCGCAGCGTCACACCGGGGCCGAGCTCCACCACCTCGGGGCGGCGCTCCGCCCGGGTCAGCAGGTCGACGGCGATCCCCCGCTGCGCCAGGGCCTGGGCGAGTCCGAGCAGCACGACGTTCATGCCCCCGGAATCTCCCCGGCCGGGTCGGGCGTCTGGCGAGGTGTGCATCGAAATCATCGCCACCGTCTGAAGTGCGGTCATGCGCCCACTGTATTCTGCGCTGATGGCAACCTCTCGACGACCAGCGCGGATGCAGCGTTACGCCGGGTCCCTGGAACGAGCGACCCGCGCGATTCCGGCGGCTCGCTGGGTGCTGATGAACCCGGTCGTCGCGATCCCCGGGTACTGGTTTGCCACCGCTGTGGGCTACACGTGGGGTGCGATGCTGGGCAGGGCCCTGCCCAGAAAGGCGGGAGGGGTGTTCGTCGCGCGCGGCCTCCCGGCCTGGGCGTATGGGCGGGGAGGAACCACGATCGGTGCCGTCTATCTGACCGGCACGACCGTTTCTGAGGCGGTCCTCCGCCACGAAGCGGTGCACCGGGCGCAATGGCGTCGTTATGGTGTGGCATTCATCCCCCTCTATGTTGCGGCGGGGCCCATCGCCCAGCAGAACCGCTTCGAACGTGAGGCAGGCCTGCGCGACGGCGGCTACCGAGAGGACGAGAACCATTAGCACCATAGTGATCACCGGAGCGAGCTCCGGCATTGGGCGGGTCGCAGCGATGCAACTGGCGGAGCGAGGCTGGGATGTTGCCGTCGTGGGGCGGAACCCGGGGCGTACGCGGGATGTCGCGGCGGCGGTGTCCGGCACGGCCTTTGTCGCGGACTACAACTCCCTTGCGGAGGTGCGGGCCCTGGCGACGGCCCTGCTGGAGCGCTACCCTCGCATCGATGTGCTCGCCAATAACGCCGGTGGTTTGGTCGGGCGGCGGGGCCGATCGGTCGATGGCCACGAGCAGACGCTCCAGCACAATCACCTCGCGCCCTTCCTGCTGACGAACCTGCTGCTCCCCCGGCTGGTTGCCAGCGACGCTCGCGTGGTCAACACCGCGAGTCTGGCCAACCGCGGCGGCACCATCCGGTTGGACAATCTGGACGGCACCGGGCGTGCGTACCTGGGCGGATTCCCGGCGTACTGCAACGCCAAGCTCGCCACCGTGTTGTTCACTCGCGAGCTCGCGAAACGATCGCCCGTGACGGCGTACTCGTTTCATCCCGGCTTCGTCTCCACCTCGTTCGGGCACAACTCCGCTTTTGTCCGCTGGGGCCTGTCGCTGCTCGCCTCCCGCCAGATCTCGGCGGAACAGGGCGCCCAACCGCTCGTGCAGCTGGCATCGGTCGACTCGCTCGGGGCGGCAAGCGGCACCTACTTCGACGGTTTGTACCCCAACGGGGCGACCGCGCGAAGAGCGCAGGACGACAATCTGGCCGCACAACTGTGGGACACCACGGCACGGCTGGTCGGCCTGACGGACGGCTAGTTTTCTGACTTGCCCAGGCGCCAGTACCCCATGAAGGCGACGTCCGAGCGGTGCAGGCCGCTGTCGCGCACGAGGAAGCGGCGAAGCTCCTTGATGCAGCCGGCCTCGCCCGCGATCCAGGCGTAGAGGTCGTGGGTGCCATTGGCGTCGGGCACTTCCCAGAGCAGGTCGGTGTCGACATTGATCTCGGCGAGTTCGTCATCGGCAAGGTCGTCGTCGGCAAGGTCGTCGTCGGCAAGGTCGTCAGCGGCTAGTTCGTCGGCGGCACGTTCGTCAGCGGCAAGGTCGTCAGCGGCGGCAACGCCGGCGGTCGGGGCCGGCACCGAAACGGGGGCACTGACCGCACTCGCTGCTGCGCGTCCGGTGGGCATCATCTCGGACACCCAGGCGCGCACGGCACGGTCGAGTACCGCCCCACGCTCAAGCCCCGGGCGAGCGTCGCGGGCCAGCCAGCATACGGTGACGCCACCGGGGCTCGCGACGGGAAGAATATCGGCGGTCGTGGGTACCTCGATAAAAACCTGACCGCGTGCCTTTTTCGGGAGTGACTCGAGGATGCTGCAGATCGCGGGCGCAGCGGTTTCGTCGCCCGCGAGGAGCACTCGGCTCGCGGTGCCGGGGGCGAACTCTGCTCCGGCCACCCGGCGGGAGTCTTCGGGATGCCGCGTACGCGCGTCCGGGCCGATCACGAATATCTCGTCGCCGACCGCGGCGCCGAGCACCCACCGCGTGGCCGGACCGGTGCGACCGTGCACGACGAAGTCCACATCAATCTCGCCGAGCTCCGGGCGGACCGTGCGCGCGGTGTAGGTGCGCAGCACCGGGCGGGCCGTCTCGGGAATGTCCCGCCAGGCCGCGTACCAGTCGTTTGTCTCGCGCGGGAACAGGTCGAGGCCACCTTCAGCGTTCGGAAGCACCAGCTTGATCCGCTGGTCGAGGCCGAGAACGAGGAAGTGAGCGAGTTCATCGGAGCGGAAGGTCACGCGAAGGAACGAAGCACCCAGTTGACGCACGTTGGCGACAACCACCGCGAACGCCGAGTATGCCACGGGCGCGTACTCAACGGCGGGAGCCGGAGCCGACGTGGTGACTGTGTTCTTCGCGGTAGACATTCACCCAAGTATGGCATGCCTTACCTAAGTACGCGAGAGCGGAGACCGGGATGGGGAATATGCTCAGCACGGCGCACTCGCGCACAGCAGCTTCGCCTCGCAGCTCCGCGCACCCAGAAGGGACCCGATGTCGCACCGACATCTCGCCGTCAGTACCAGCCTCGTTCTCCTCCTTGCGCTGAGCGGCTGCGCGTCCGCGGCTCCAGGCGACGCACCAGCAGAGGCAACCACCTCGGCCGCGCCGACGGAAGCCCCCGCGACGGCCACGCCGTCCAGCGTTCCGTCGGCGGCACCCAGCATTGATCCCGCCGACTACACCTGCGAGACGATTCTCCCGGCGGCGACGCTCGCGGTGTTTGCCGAGCAGGAGGCCGACGGCTTTGTGCTCCAGGCCGACTTTGTCGAGCGGTCCCGCAACTTTGGCAGCGACCTGGTGTACTTCGTCGACTTCGGCGGGATCCTCTGCCAGTGGGGCTACCCGAGCGGCGCGGAACCGGTGAATTACGGATTCTCCGCGCTGACCGCCGACCAGAAAGCCGAGCGCATGGCGCGACTGACCGAGGGCGGATTCGTGGCGGAAGAGACCGACCGTGGAACCCGTCTGGTGAACGCCGACCCGGCATCCTTCCCCGACACCTACCTGTTCACCGACGGCTACTGGTTCTACGGATCAGACTCCGACGTCCTCGAGATCCTCGTGACGAACGTCCCGGTCTCGTAGCCCAGCGTTCGGTCGCTACCACTGGGGCGGGTGTCGACGGTGCCAGGCCAGTCGGCGTTCCAGCTGGGCGCCCACGGCCAACAGAACGTGCTCGCCCCCGGGACGACCGATCAGTTGCACACCCATTGGCAGCCCCTCTGCCGTCTGCGCAACCGGGAGGGTGATCGCGGGCAGACCCGACACGTTCACGAACGAGGTAAACGGGGTGTAGCGCACCTGCTGGGCGAAGTTCTCCTCCGGGTCATCCGCGCTGTACCAGCCCACCGGCCGCGGTGTCATCGCCAGTGCCGGTGTCAGGACCGCATCAAAACTTCGAAACTGGCGGATGACACTGCGCTCGTACAGGGTGAGGGCGAGCAACGCCTCGCCCAGTTCACGCCCACTGAGCGCCCGCCCCCGCTCCACGAGCCAGCGCGTCAGCGGCTCCAACTGCTCGAGCTCGCGTCCTTCTGCGGGGATGCTCGCGGCGCTGGCCTGCCAGACGGTGCGAAAGGCGGGACCGTAGCTCGGGTCGGCTTCCAGCGCGAACTCCTCCAGGCCGTGCCCGATGGCGGCAAGCTCCCGCGTGGCCACCTCGAGCGCGTCGCGTGCCTCCGCCGAGATCTTGATCGCGTAGGCGTCGTCCCAGGGTGAGGTCGTCATCACGCCGATCTGGAATCGACCTTCCCCGCGCGTGGCGGCGTTCATCAGCGCGCCCCCGTCCCAGCGCGGCGAACGCACCGCGAACGGGTAGTCGGAGCCGTCGACCATGGCGTCCAGCAGCATCGCGGCATCCGCCACCGTCCGCGCGAGCGGGCCGACCGTGACCAGACCCGCGAGTTTGTCGATCCCGCTTCCCGACGGAACGAGGCCACGGCTCGGTTTCAGACCGACAAGTCCTGCTGCCGCCGCCGGAATCCTGATGGAGCCGCCGCCGTCCGAACCCGGGGCGAACGGGAGAAGCCCTGCCGCCACGGCGACTGCCGCTCCCCCGCTGCTTCCTCCGGCACCGCGGGTGACGTCCCACGGGGTGCGGGCGGGCGGGGAGACGAGAGACTCCGTGTAGCTCGACAGCCCGAACTCCGGGGCGTTCGTCTTACCCAGGCTGATTCCGCCGGCCGCATCCAGCACGTCGACGATCTCGTCCGAGTCCTCCGGCACGAAGTCCTCGAACAGGCGTGAGCCGAATGTGGTGCGCACACCCGCACGCCGGCTCAGGTCCTTGTCACCGAACGGCAGGCCCCAGAGCGGTGAGATCCGCGACGGGTGTGCCTCGAGGTGACGGGCTCGACGACGGGCAGGCTCGGCTGTCACCGTCGTGAAGGCGCCCAGCTGCGGGTTCAACCTGTCGATGCGGGCGAGGTAGTGCTCGGTGAGCTCGCCGGGGGTGATCTCGCCCCGCTGCAGCCAGTCCCATTGTTCCTGCGCGGTGAGGTGATGAAGCTCGAACACTATTTGAGGGACTTCTGCATGAGCACGGTGCCGAGCCAGCGGTCGAACTTGAAGCCCACCCGACCCATGTGGCCGATGTCCTTGAACCCGAAGTTCTTGTGCATCTGGATCGACGCGTCCGCACCTTTGTCCGCGATGACCGCGATGATCTCCTTGATGCCCGCCGCCTTCGACCGCGTGATCAGCTCCTGCATCAACGCTTTACCGAGTCCCTTTCCGGTGGATGCCGGCCCGAGGTAGATCGAGTTCTCGACGGTGAACCGGTACGCGGCCTTCTCCTTCCACGGATACACGTAGGCGTAGCCGAGGATGAGGCCACGGGGACTGACCGCGACGATGTAGGGCATGCCCAGCTTCTGCGCCTTCGCGAACTTGCGGCGCAACTCGGTCAGGGTGATTGCTTTTTCGTCGAAGGTAACGGTGGAGTTGCGCACGTAGTGGTTGTAGATCTCGCGGATATGCGGGAGGTCCTGCGGCTCCGCCGCCCGGATGGTGTACTCGAAGACGGGGGCGGGCTCAGCCGCCGGCCGCAGGTGCGCGGGCAGGCTCCGCCGCGGCTGGTATTCCTCTTCGAGCATGGGGTCTGGAGCCTTTCGCCAGCGTGGTCACTTCGCGCTTCAGTGTATCGACCAGTCCACCGGCGCTGCCCCTTGGTCACGCAGCATCGCGTTGGCCCGGCTGAACGGTGCAGACCCGAAGAACCCGCGACGGGCCGACAGCGGGCTCGGGTGTGCGGAGGTGATCGTGGGCGTGTCGCCCAGCAGAGGTCGGAGCGAAGCGGCATCCCGCCCCCACAAAATCGCGACCAGCGGACGGGGCCGCGCAACGAGTGCGCCGATCGCTGCCTCGGTGACCGCCTCCCAGCCCTTACCGCGGTGAGACCCGGCCACTCCGGCTCGTACCGTCAGCACCCGGTTGAGCAGCAGAACGCCCTGCTCGGCCCAGGAAGTGAGATCGCCGTGCACCGGCACGTCGACCCCCATGTCGTCCGCGAGCTCCCGATAAATATTCGCCAGGCTCCTCGGCACCGGACGCACCGACCGGTCGACGGCAAACGACAGCCCGATGGGGTGCCCGGGCGTGGGGTAGGGATCCTGCCCGACGATGAGCACCCGGACGGCGTCGAGCGGTTGTTGGAACACCCGCAACACGTGGGGGGCGGCGGGAAGGTATTGGTGGCCGGCGTCGACTTCCGTGCGGAGGAACTCCCCCACCGTGGCGAGGCTGCCCGACACCGGCGCAAGCGCGCGAGCCCAGCTCGGATCGATCCCGCTGTCAGACAACAGCCCGGTCTGCGGTGCCATCGCTCAGCTGCCGAGGGTCGAAACGAGCACGCCCTCGGTGGAGTTGGTCACCCGCCACACGCTACCCAGCCCCTCGACCCGGAGCGTTCCATCGCCGACTATCAGCACCGTTTCCTCATCGATGGCCACCCCGCCATCCACCAGTTCCGCCTCGGTTGACGCGATCAGACGCGCGAGAGTGCCCCACTGCGCGGCGTGCACATCGATCGCCAGATCGACCAGGCCGAGACCGGCGACGACGGTGACTTCGTCCAGTTCCTCACCGGTCTCTTCCGCGCAGACCGGCACCTCGCCGATCAGCCATCCTCCGATGATCGCGGCGTCTGCGGCAATGGCGGCTCCGGCGGAGTATCCGAGGTACGGAAGGCCATCGGAAACCAGCAGCCGGATCTCGTCGACAAGACCGGTGACGGCTTCGAGGTACGCAGGGGTAAGACCACCACCGATGAGCAGCCCATCGATATCGGACAGCAGGTCCGAGGTCGCCTCCGAGCCATCGGAAATGACGGTGATGACCGGCGAGCAGGACGCAATGCTCAACAACATCGAACGGTAGCGATCGCTTTGCTCGCGGCCACTCGCTTCGTCGTCTGCGAGCAGAAGAACGCCGATACGCGGGATGACGCGTGCCGCGCCTGCCGCGCGGGAGCCAGCTTCCACGACGAAATGACGAAACAGGTCTTCCGACCATCCCCCGCCGACCAAGTGAATGCTCATCTACTCCCTCTCCGACGTGCGTGCGGTTCTAGTCCTCAACGGTAACCGGGGGAAGAGACGACCAGGGGAACGCGATCCATCGCGATGTGCGACGCCAGGTGAAGTCCGGCTCCTTCACCGTTCCCGGCTTGGTGTACAGGCACACGCTGCGCACGTCAGCGCCGGCAGCGCCCAGCAGGTCGACGACCATCGCCAGCGTGCGCCCGGAGTCGGACACGTCGTCGACCAGCAGCACGCGTTTTCCCGCGAGCGACGGCTCGTCGAGCATGGGGGGAAGCATGATGGGCGCGGGAAGACGCTCGTTCACGCCCGAGTAGAACTCGACGTTGAGGGCACCACAGCTCTTGATATCGAGTGCGTAGGCAATCGCACCGGCGAGCAGCAGTCCTCCGCGGGCGATCGCGATGACCACCTCCGGGTCGAAATCGCTGTGCGCCACATCGCGGGCGAGGTGGCGGGCGGCCTCACCGAACTCCAACCATCCGAGCACCTCTTTCTCGATAGCGGTGTCGTCGGTCGTCTCGTCGATTGTGCTTCCCATGGTCCAACGGTACCGGCCATTGTGGCCGCGCCGATCCACACGGTCGGCCAGTGACGCTAGAGCTTTACCGCCAGCGCGCCGCGCGCCACCTTGTGCGCTGCGGCCTGCGCCACGGGCTTCACAATGACGAGATCAACGTTCACGTGTGCCGGCAGCTCAATGCTGTGCACAATCGTCTCGGCGACGTCGTCGGCGAGCAGCGGGTTGGCCACTCCCTCGTAGACCGCATCGGCCCGGTCCTGGTCGCCGCCGAAGCGCACCAGCGAGAACTCTTCCGTTTTGACCATGCCCGGCGCGACCTCGATCACCCGGATCGGTTCACCCGCAAGTTCCAGGCGCAGCACGGAGACCAGCGCGTGGGCGGCGAACTTCGCGGCGTTGTATCCGCCACCACCCTCGTAAGCGACGTGGCCGGCGGTCGAGGTCACGGTCACGATGGCGGCACCATCGTCGTTGGCGTCGTCGGCGGCCGAGGCACGCAGCAGGGGCAGTAGCGCACTGGTGACCCGCTTCACAGCGAGCACATTGATCTCAAACATCCATCGCCAGTCCTCGTCCGAACCGGCCTCGACGGAAGCCAGGCCCACGGCACCACCGGCATTGTTCACCAACGCGTGCACGCCGCCAGAAGCCGCAAGATAGTCGCGGAGGGCATCAACGTCCGCCTGGCTGGTCAGATCGGCGGCAAAGACTTCCGCGCCCGTCTCCGCGGCGAGCTGTTCGAGGCGATCAGCGCGACGCGCCACCCCCACAACGTCCCACCCGCGGGAACGGAACAGGGCAACGGTCGCCGCTCCGATTCCCGAGCTCGCACCGGTCACAACCACACGTTTATTCCCCATGGGACAACCGTAGTGTCCCTCCGACTAGGCTTTTGCCAATGGCATCCACCGCTCCCCTGGCCCCCGCATCCGCGACCGCGCCGGCCGCCCCGGAGAAGAAACGTGTGCCCTTCTGGGACAACGCCCGTTTCGCCTGCATCACCCTCGTCGTCATCGGGCATGGCATCCAGCGCCTCACCGCCGACTCCAATAACGCGTACGTTCTCTACCTGTTCATCTACGCCTTCCACATGCCGGCGTTTGCGATCGTCAGTGGCTACTTCTCGAAGGCCGACCCGCCCGGCCGCCACCAGATGCGCAAGGTAATCACCGACATCCTGTTGCCCTACGCGATCATGGAGATCATCTGGACCGGCGTGCAGTATTTGGTCGAGGGAAAGACCGGATTCAACCCGTCTCAGCCGTCCTGGACGCTGTGGTTCCTCCTGGCGCTCGGGATATTCCGCCTCATCCTGCCCTACCTCGTCCTGCTGCGTTTTCCGCTGCTCTGGGCGGTGATCTTTTCCATTGCCGTCGGGTACTTCAGCAACGTTGACAGCACCTTTTCGCTGTCCCGCACCATCGGCATCCTCCCCTTCTTTGTGCTCGGATGGAAAGCACGGCAGTGGGGCATCGTCGACCGCTGGCGCGTCGTCGAAAAGCAGACCTGGCCCATCCGCGGCGCCGCGATCGGCGTTCTCGCGGCGTGGCTGGCCACCGTGTGGGTCTTTGTCGAACAACTGCGCACGTTCGAGCTGCACCGCTGGTTTTTCTACGACGACTCCTACACGGGCCTCGGCGGCACCGCGTGGTGGGCCGGCGCGGTGAGGCTCGGCCTCATCCTCCTCACGACGGTGCTGAGCGCCGCCTTCTTCGTCCTGATTCCGCGGTCGGCAACCTGGATGACCGCCTTCGGCCAATCAACGATGTACGTCTACCTGCTGCACAGTTTTGTGCTCTATCCGTTACGGGAAACCGGAGTGCTGAAGGGCGAACACTCCTCGCTCATGTGGCTTCTGAGCATGGTGCTCGCCAGCGTCGCGATCTCGATCGCCCTCTCCAGCCCCCTGGTGCGGAGGATCTTCCATCCGCTGGTCGAACCGAAAGCCGACTGGTTGTTCGCCCGCCGGGGTGTCGACGATCCGGCCCCACGACAGTCACGTCGCGACCCGACCGGCTCGCGACGGGACTGATCCGGGCAGCACACCGGCACGTCCGGGCCCGCGGGCGGTGATGCCTCTTTGGGAGGTCGTTACGTTCTGTGTCTGGTGCCGTTGCCGAAATGTGTCGCGCTTCCTAGGCTCGGTGGCGAGCGGACATCCGATCCGCTCCACAAACGCGCAGGGAGAACCCACGATGAGCGACTGGAAGTTCGAAACCAAGCAGGTCCACGCTGGCGCAGCACCAGACCCCGTCACGAAGGCCCGTGCAACGCCGATCTACAAAACCACCTCGTACGTGTTCGACAGTGCCGACCACGCGAAGAACCTCTTCGCTCTCGCGGAGTTCGGCAACATCTACACCCGCATCCAGAATCCGACCCAGGCCGTGGTCGAAGAGCGCGTCGCCGCCCTCGAGGGAGGCACCGCAGCCCTCCTCGTTGCATCCGGGCAGGCCGCAGAAACCATCGCGGTCCTGAATCTCGCCAAAGCCGGCGACCACATCGTCTCGTCGTCCTCCATCTACGGCGGCACCTACAACCTGTTCAAGTACACGCTCGCCAAACTGGGCATCGAGACGACCTTCGTCGAGGACCAGGACGATGCCGCCGCCTGGGCCGCGGCGGTGCGCCCCAACACCAAGCTGTTCTACGCCGAGACCGTCGGCAACCCGAAGATCAACATTCTCGACATTCGACTCGTAGCCGACGTTGCCCACGACAACGGCATCCCCCTCATCGTCGACAACACCATCGCGACCCCGTACCTGATCCGTCCGTTTGAATTCGGCGCGGACATCGTGGTGCACTCCGCCACCAAATACCTCGGCGGGCACGGCACGGTCATCGGTGGCGTCATTGTGGACGGCGGCACCTTCGCGTGGTCGAAAAACGTCGAAAAGTTTCCCGAGCTGACCGAGCCCGACCCGAGCTATCACGGGGTGAGCTACACCGGCGCGGTGGGTGACGGCATCGCCTTCATCATCAAGGCCCGGGTGCAATTGCTGCGCGACCTCGGTTCGGCCATCTCACCGGACAGCGCGTTCTCGCTGATTCAGGGCATCGAGACGCTGAGCCTGCGCATCGAACGCCATGTCGCGAATGCCCAGGCCGTGGCGGAGTGGCTGGAGGGCCACGAAGATATTGCGTCCGTCAACTACTCCGGCCTGCCGTCCAGTCCCTGGTATGCCGCGGCGAACAGGTACGCGCCGAACGGAGTTGGCGGCGTGCTGTCCTTCGAGCTCAAGGGTGGGGTCGATGCGGGCCGCGCGCTCGTCAACAACGTGACGCTGTTCAGCCACGTCGCCAACATCGGCGACGTGCGCAGCCTCATCATCCATCCCGCATCCACCACGCACTCGCAGCTCACCCCGGAGCAGCAGCTCACCTCGGGTGTCACGCCGGGGCTCGTTCGCCTGTCGATCGGCATCGAGAACATCGACGACATCATCGCCGATCTGAGTACGGGATTCGCTGCGGCGCGTGCGGCGAGCGCCGCGTCGGCCCGAGCCTGACGGCGGGTATGGACTGGCAGACTTCCGAAGACACGGTTCCCTCGGCGTTCATCACCGAGGCGAACGCTCGCGCGCTCATCGGCAAACCACCGGCTACGGGTGCATGGCGCGTGGGCGATCCGCCGGGCAATCGCCGTTTCGTCTCGGTCGGCGACCTCCCGCTCGAACGGGGCGGATCGCTTCCCGGGGTACGAATCTCGTACGAGAGCTTCGGTGAGCTGAACGCCGATCGGTCGAACGCGATCCTCGTCCTGCACGCTCTAACCGGCGACAGCCACCTGAGCGGTCCTCCCGGCCCGGGGCATCCCACTGCTGGGTGGTGGGGCGGCGTTGTCGGACCCGGCCTGGCGATCGACACCAACCGCTGGTTCGTTGTTGCCCCGAACATGATCGGAGGCTGCCAGGGCAGCACCGGCCCCTCCAGCCTCTCTCCGACCGGAACCGAATGGGGTGCGCGGTTTCCGTACATCACGATTCGCGACCAGGTCAGCGCCCAGGCGGCGTTCTCCGACCGGATCGGCATCACACGCTGGGCCGCGGTCATCGGCGGGTCGATGGGCGGGATGCACACGCTCGAGTGGGCCGTCGAGTTCCCGGATCGCGTGGAGCGCATCGCTGTGCTCGCAGCCCCCGAGATCAGCGACGCCGACCAGATCGCCCTCAACTCTGTGCAAATCGACATCCTGCGAATGGACCCGGCCTTCGCTGACGGCGACTACTACGATGCGCCCGAGGGCGAAGGCCCTCACCGCGGCCTCGCTCTGGCCAGGCGAATGGCGTTGCTCAGCTATCGCTCCCCCGGCGAGCTCAACGAACGCTTTCACCGAACCTGGCAAAGCGGTGTCACCCCGCTGGGCGGCGGAGGTCGCTACGCCGTCGAGAGCTACCTGGACTTTCACGGCAACAAGTTCACTCGACGATTCGACGCGAACAGCTACATCACCCTCGCCGAGGCGATGAGCTCGCACGACATCGGTCGGGACCGGGGCGGGGTAGCCGCTGCCCTTGCTCGAGTGACGGCGCGTGCGCTTGTTCTCGCGATCGACAGCGACAGGCTCTTCCCGGAGGAGCACCAGCACATCATCGCGGCGTCCCTGCCGAGCACTATCGATGGCGGTGCGGCGACGGTAATTGGCTCCGCGTTTGGGCACGACGGGTTCCTCATTGAGGAAGAACTTGTGGGATCACATATTAGGCGTCTTCTCGACACCTGACAAGTAGACAAGCGAGGCTCTGTCACCTTTGGTATGCTGATCGGAGGGGGAAACCATGGCTCCACCGAATGCCCAAGAAGTAACTGCCGCCTTGATACGGGTGGCGATCGTTGACGACCACCAGCTCGTCCTCGACGGACTCACAGCGCGCCTTAACGCACCCGACACCGGCATCACCGTCGTCGCGAGCGAGACGACCTGGGGTGGCCTCATCACAAACCCCGAATTTCCCCCCGAGGTGGTCGTACTTGACCTCAGGCTCGAGGACGGCATTCCCGTCGGAACCAAGATCCGCGCACTCACGGCGATCGGCTCGGTCACCGTGGTGATCAGCAGGCACTCCGACACGGCGTCAATCACGACAGCCCTTCACGCGGGAGCGCTCGGGTTCGTGGCGAAGACAGAATCCGTCGACGAGCTCGTCAGCGCGATCCGCTCCGCAGCCGTGCACCAGCAGCACCTCTCCGCGCCGATGCAGGCTGCCCTGGCCGAGTACAACGCCACACCCGATCCCGGTCTTGGCCGACAGGAACTTCGCGCCCTCGTGCTCTACGCGGGAGGACGCTCCATCAAGGAAGTCGCCTACGACATGGAGACAACCGAGGAGACCGTGAAGTCCTATATCAAGCGCGGCAGGCGCAAGTACCGTGAGGTCGGCGTCGACGTGGGCACGCGCATCCTGCTGCGACGCCACGGCATCCGGGAGGGCTGGCTCAGCCCGGAGTAGCTCGCGCTGGCGCTCTTCGCGCGGACAGCGGCGGCCGCCGAGATCAAAGCGATACTGCGGCGGGCGGTTTAATCTGCCAGCATTCACCTGACATGGATCTCATCTTCAAGGAACGCGATCGACTGCTGCGCCGCACCGCTCGCCTGATCGGCCTCATCGGCACCGCGGTGTCTGTGGTGAGCCTCAGCCTCGCGCCCGTCGTTCCGCCCGGGGTCCTGCTCGAGTTTGCACCGTTCCTCGCGAGCCTCGTGATCGCCCTCGTCATGGTGGGTCGCAGCGAAGCGCGCCGTTGGATCGCGCTCGGGCTGGTCGCCGGCAGCGCGACGCTCGTGATCGCCAGCATCGCCGCCAATGGCCCGCTCGCGGGCTCCCTTGGTGACCTGCGTCAGGCCGTTGTGCCGTTGGCCGCGGTCGCTCTTGCGAGCTTCGCCCTCGCCGTGCCCGCAACGATCGCCTGGCTTGTGGTGATGACCGCCGTCGCCGGTGCCAGCCTCGCCCTCGTGCAGAGCAGCGGCCCGCCCCAGGGATTCGCCAACACCATCTCACTCTCCGTCCTTCTGGGCTGGGCCCTGATCGTGGTGATCCGGTCGTGGCTCCGCGCCAGTATGCCGCGGGCAGCACGACGGATCCACAGCATCGGCAAGGCCCATCGGGTCGAACGTCTCGCCAGCGAAACCGAGGCGCAGCGGCGCCAGTCGGCGCGGCTGCTGCACGACACCGTCCTGGCGACCCTGACGCTGCTGGCGCACTCGGGGGTCGGCGTCGCTCCCGCCGCGCTGCAGCAGCAGGCCGCGGACGACGCGCGCCTGCTTCGCCAGCTCCGGCTGGGAGCCACCCCCACCCCCCAGTCTTCCGGCGTCTACAACCTCGAGCAGGTCGAAGAGTTCGTGCTGGGCACAACCCTGGAGTCGGTGAAGCAGCGGTTCGGTCGAATGGGGTTGGAGGTGACCTGGCACGGCACGGGCCAGGTCCTGCTCCCAAGCGATGTACTCGACGCGTTCCTGCTTGCCCTGGCTGAGTGTCTGGAGAACGTCCGTCGGCATTCCGGGGTGCGGCGGGCCGACGTCACCATCACCGATGACGCGACGACGGTGCGCGCGCTCGTCACCGACGCCGGCGTCGGCTTCGAGCTGGTGCACGTGGACGAGGACAAGCTGGGTTTCAAGGAGTCAGTTGTCGCACGCCTGCGCGAGGTCGGCGGCAACGCGCGGCTGTTCTCCAGCGCGGGTGCCGGCACGACGGTCGTGCTGGAGGTGCCCAAGTGAGCCCGCGCCACCGTGATCGGCAGCCCTGGACCGCAGGTCACCGCACGCCGGACGCCGTCCTCCAGGCGAACGAACGCGGATCCAGCCTTGGGGCCGCACACCTCGGCACGGGCACCGCAGTGCTCGCCTCCGTACAGGTGTTGTACGGCCTGATCCTGTTTGCGACGCACTGGAGCACCTACCCCACAACAGCGCCGATCCTGGCCGCCTGGCTGATCTACCTCGCGGGCTTCGGCGCGGCGGTGATTACCCTGGCCACGGTCGGCGGGCGCCTCCCGGGATGGAGCTACGCCATCTACCTCGCGTTGCTCGCTGCGGTCGTCGCGCTGGACTTCGTCGCCATCTGGCCGATGCACAATATCGGGGCCTACGCGTCAGTCTCAGTGTCCGCGGGGTTCGGCCTGCTGCTGCTGCTGACCTTGATCAACGCGCGCGTGCTGCTGGTCGCCACGGGCGCGCTGGCCGTGGCGTTCGTGGTGGCCATCCTGGCGAATACCCCGTTGAACGGGGACACCGTGCCGATCCAGCTCGGCACGCTCACGATTGCCGTTCTGCCCGCCGTGGTGGGCGTGTTCACCCTCCGCGGGTTTCGACGAATGGTCCAGGTCGAGCTCGACCGTGTCCTGGTGCAGAGCACGGTGTCCGCACCTCGATTTGCGGTCGGGATGCTGGCATCCGAAGAACTGGCACGACTCGACCTCGCCGCGGAGGAACTGCTCGATGATGTGGCGGTCGGCCGGGTCATCCTGCCCCTGACGCCGGACACGGCCTCGCTGGCCGCAACCCTCGCGACCGAGCTGCGGCTCCATCTCATCGAGGGCCGCAGGGAGACCTGGCTGTACCACGCGGTAACCGAATCCGAAACGCTCGGAAAGGCCGTGACCCTGATCGATCGGGGCAGCCTCGCGGGCCTGCTCGACGACACCCAACGCGACGGCCTGTTGTCTGCGGTCTGGCTCCTGGTGACCGACGGAGTGAAGACGAACAGCTTTCGCACCCTGCAAATCGCGATTGGTCCGGTGGCGACTACTTCTGAGCCTCGCTCAGGAAATAGACTGATAGTGCCGATTGTCGTGACCACCATTGGAGTCCCGCGCAATCGCGTAGATCCAACAACGTGGGAATCCATCAGAAAGATCGGTCGCTACCGCGACTCCGTTCAAAACTCGAGCCTCCGACTCGATATTGTGTGTGTGGTTGAAAACCCGGTCGACCGATGAACGCCCCCTGCACGGCACTTCGAGTACGCCCGCACTTCGACCCGAACGAGGATCCAACGTGAACGCAGCACAGTCCCCCATCCGACTGGCGATAGTCGACGATCATCGGATGCTGCTCGGCGCGCTGACCGAATGGATTCGCAACGCCGCGACCGACATCGACATGATCGCCGCACTGCCCACCTGGCCGGAGCTGCTCACGCACCCCGGGTTCCCGGTGGACGTCGTCCTGCTCGATCTGGACCTGAAAGACAACATCCCCGTCTCGCTGAAGATCTCGACGCTCAAGACAACGGGAGTCAAGGTGGTACTGATGAGCACCTACTCCGAGCCGAACGTCGTGCGTGAGGCGCTGGCCGCAGGCGCGCTCGGCTACATCGTCAAGAGCGAAGACGCCAGCATGATCGCGGAGGCCATCCGGGCCGCGGCGATGGGAGAGTCGTTCATCTCGGCCGAGCTCGACCTCGCCCTGAACGCGAGTGACGTGGGGGGAGCGCCGAAACTCAGCGCGCAGGAGCGTCGCGTGATGGCTCTCTACGGCGGCGGCGAGCCGGTCAAAGCTGTCGCGTTCCAGCTGGGAATCTCCGAGGAGACGGCCAAGAGCTACCTCAAGCGCATTCGCGAGAAGTACCGCGTCGCGGGCATCGATGTCGGCACCAAGGTGGCGCTACGAAAGCGTGCCATCCAGGACGGCATCCTTCTGCAGACCGAGATCAGCACGGCGATGTGATTGCGTCCGTCCCCGCGCGGCGACAATCACGCTAAGCACCACCAGTATCACCGCGGGCACGCAGAGCGCCAGACCCACCCAGGTGGGCGAGAGGTACCCGTACCCGGCGGCGATGACGACGCCGCCGAGGTACGCTCCGAGGCTGTTGCCGAGGTTCAGTGAGGCGTGGTTCACGGCTGCCGCCAGGGTCTGGCTGTCCTCCGCGACCTCCATCAGCCGCGTCTGGATCACGGGCGACAATCCAGAAGACGCCGCGCCCACGAGGAATACGAACACAAACAGGCCCACTACTGTGTGCGCGGTGAGCGCGAGCCCGAGCAGCGCAAACATCAGGAACCCGAAGAAGATGAACAGGCCGGGGATGACCCTCCAGTCGGAGACGCGGCCCCCCACGAAGTTGCCGATCGTCATCCCGAGGCCGGCGAATACCAGCACCACCGGAACAAGCGACGCGTCGAGGCCCGTCACCTCAGTCAGCACCGGCGCAACGTAGGTGTAGACCGCGAAGAACCCGCCGAACCCCACGGCCCCGATTGCCAGGGTCAACCAGACCTGGATGCGGGAGAACGCTTTCAGCTCGCGACGCATGGTGGCGCCCGGGTCGCCCGCCTGCATCGGCACAACCAGCCACACCGCCACAAACGTCAGCGCGAACAACAGGGCCACAACGAGGTAGGCCACTCGCCAGCCGGAGTTCTGGCCAAGAAATGTGATCGCGGGAACGCCGATCACATTGGCGATGGTCAGCCCTGAGAGCACGATTGCGATTCCGCGCCCGCGTTTGCCCGGCCCCATCAACTCGGCCGCCACGAGAGCGGCGATTCCGAAATAGGCGCCGTGCGGCAGGCCGGCCACAAAACGAGCGAGCAATACCAGGGTGAACGACGGGAGCAAAGCGGATGCGACCGTGCCGAGGGTGAACGCGACCAGCAGCACCAGCAGCAACTTCTTGCGCGGGAAGCGCGCGGACAGCGCGGCAATGGTGGGCGCTCCCACGACCACGCCGAGGGCGTAGGCCGAGATGAGCATCCCGGCCTGGGCGGTGGCGTCCTCCGGGCTGCTTTCGTAGACGGCCGGCAACAGGTCAGCGGCGAGCTCGGGCAGCAGCCCCATGGCGACGAACTCGGTTGTACCGATCGCGAATCCGCCGAGCGCCAGCGCGAGCAGGGCCAGGTTGATCCCGCGGGGCGTCAGGGCGCGTCCCGTCCGGGGCGGGCCAGTGAGGTGGGGCCGGGCGGGGGCAGGCGAAGCGGATGTCACGGTCGACGAGCCATTCTCGAGGGAGACGGGTGCGTCTCAGAAGGAGGGCATGCTCCCCATCGAGTTCTGCCTGAACTACTACTGTAGGTCGATTACTGCTGCAGGTCGGCCTCGGCGAGCGCGTTCTCGAGTCGTTCGACTTTGCCGGTGATTTCGCCGGTGTGGCCGGGTCGGATGTCTGCCTTGAGAACGAGCGAGACGCGGGAACCAAACGCCCCCACCGCCTCCGTCGCGCGCTTGACTACGTCAAAGACTTCGTCCCAGTCCCCCTCGATGGTCGTGAACATCGAGTCGGTCGAGTTGGGCAGTCCAGACGCGCGAACGATCGCGACGGCCGCAGCGACTGCGTTGTGGACGGAATCCCCGGAGTCCGGGCCCCCGCTCGGGGCGACGGAAAAGGCAACAAGCATGATTACTCCTCTGAGGTTTCTCGACGCGCGGGCAGAACGCCCGCATCCAGCTTGCCACCGCGCACCAGCCGCACGAGCACAGTGATCGCCCAGCCGAGCAGGACGAAGTACAGAAGGTTCCGCAGGGTGAGCACCCCGAGCAGCGAAGGGTCCAGTCCCACGATGTTTCCGTAGTACACCGGGTAGATGAGCTGCGTCAGCAGCGCGATGACAAGCGCCAGAACCGCGGGGGTGCGAAATGAGAGGCCGCTCGCCCGCTCGCTGGCGAGCCCGAGCACGATGGGAACCGCGAGCCACAGCACGAACTGCGGCGAGCCCACCTTGTTGAAAGCGATGAGCGCAACCACGAGCGCGAGCGAGAGCGGAGCGAGCAGCACGGGCAGCGCGGCACCGGGTTCTGCCCGCCGCACGACGAGGTAGCCGAGAACGCAGACCCCGGCGGCCACCAGCACCAGCAGGGGCGTCATCACGGCGGCCGCGACCTCGACCCCGGCACCCGTCATCTGGTAGGTGAGGATGTCGAGGTCGTAGTAGACCCCGACCCCGGGCACTCCGGCGGCGGCCTGCCACATCCAGAACGTGGTGATCGGCGCCTCGATTTGCAGACCCCTTCCGGTCTGCTGGGTGATAAAACTGAGCACATTTGCCCCGCTGCCGAGCAGCAGCGCCACACCGAGCACGACGGCGCTGGTGAGAACCGCGGCGTAGAGCACGCCGGCCCGCCGTCGCGAAGCGACCAGTACGGCCGCGAGCAACACCGCAGGCCAGACCTTGATCCAGGTGGCGACGGTGAGCAGAACGGAGGCGACGACCGGACGACGGGCCGCCAGCAGAAGGCCGACGAGCGCGAACGGAACGGTGAACGCGTCGATCCGCCCCGTCGCGATCGGGCCGAGCAGCACGAGAAAGACGAGCCACCACCACGCCGCGATGGGCGCAAACCGGCGGGTACCGTCGAGGGTCCGGCTGCCGGTAAGAAACGCGAAAGCCCCGGCGTTGACCACCGCGACCAAAATCATCCAGGTGCTGGCATAGGCCGGCAGGCCGAAGGAGGCGGCGGCGAGGATCGGCACGAGGGCCCCGAGCGGATACACGAACTCGGTGTCGATCCCTACCCACGAGTTCGCCACGAGGGCCTGTTCCGCCCAGAATTTGTAGACCCCCGTGACATCCCCCAGCCCGTAAAAATACGGGTAGAAGTTCAGGTATCCGAGCCACAGGTGCACGAGAACAAACGCCGCCCAGAGCACACCCTGGGCGGTGGCCACCCGTGTTGTACGAGACCTCAGTACTGCCAGCGTGGGGGTGGCCTGTGTCATTGCCCCAGCGTACCGGTGGGGCGGGGCCCTCCCGCGCCCTCCCGCGCCCGCTCAGTGCGCGAGCAGGTCGGAGATGGTTGCCGGTATCGCCGCGGCGAGGTCGAGGATGGTGAGCGGTCCTCCGCCCGAGGCTCGTTCGGCAGCCAACCCGTGCAGTACACACGCCGACGCCGCCAGCCGCCCGAGCACCGCCGGGTCGGCCAGGATGTCTTCATAGTGCGTCGCGACCAGCGCCCCCAGAATTCCGCCGAGCGCGTCGCCCGCGCCCGCAGTTGCCAGCCAGGAGGGGGCGGTGGATGATGCCAGCCTCAGCCCTCCCGGACCGGCGACGTAACTGGTGTGCCCCTTGAGGAGCACGGTGACCCCGAGGGTATCGGCGGCGTGCGCGGCCGCGGCTCCGGGATCGGCGGCGATCTCCTCCACCGAGGAGTCGAGCACCCGGGCGAGCTCGCGGTAGTGCGGGGTGAGCACGGTGGGGCCGTGGCTGCGCGTGTACAGGTCGAACGCTCCCCCGTCGAGCACGGTGGGCAGCTCTTGCCGCAGCGCCTCCGCCATGCGGTCGCCCGTGGCGGCGGATCGGCTGGCGTGGTCCATCCCGGAGCCGATCAGCCAGGCCTGCACCCGGCCGGCGCCGGCGACCGCTTCCGGACGCCGTGCGAGCACCGCGCGACCAACGCTTTTCGGCCCGACGTAGCGCACCATCCCCACCCCGGTGCGCAGGGCCGCCTCGACCCCCAGCACCGCGGCGCCCGGGTACTGGGCACTACCCGTGATCACCCCGAGCACGCCGCGCGAGTACTTGTCGTCGCCGGGTTCCGGCACCCGCACGTGAGCGGCAGCGTCGGCCGGCTCCCAGATCGTGTAGTCGCTCATGCCCTCACGATAGTTGCTGCCGCGCGCGTTGCTGCCACGCAGGTTGCTGCCTAGTGGCGCCGGGTAGCGTCCTGCACTTCACCGACGAGTTCCTCGATGATGTCCTCCAGGAACATCACGCCGTTGGTCGCGCCGGTCTCGTCGAATACCCTCGCAACGTGCACTCCCGAGCGGCGCATCGTCGCGAGCGCATCCTCCAGGTCGGTCGTCCGGAAGATGGAGATGAGCTGGCGGATGCGTTTCGGCGGCACGGGCTCGGTGAATTCACCGTCCTCGAGGTCGATGACGTCCTTGAGGTGCACGTACCCGGAGGGCTCGTCTGAGCCGTTGAGCAGCACGTAACGGGAGAATCCGTGCTGGGCCACTGCGCGCTCCACGTCGGCCGGTGTCGCGTCCTCGGGGAGGCTGACCAGGTTCTCCATGGCAACGGCGACGTCCTTGGCCTTCTTCGTGGTGAATTCGAAGGCCGCGGTGAGCGCTCCCGTGGTGTCGGTGAGGATCCCCTCCCGCGTGGACTGCGCGACGATGTTGGCGACCTCGTCGACCGTGAAACTGCTGTTCGCTTCGCTCTTTGGCTCGATCCGCAGCAGGTGCAGCGCGCCGTTCGCCGTCGCGTTCAGCGCCACGATCACCGGCCGGAAGATCGTGGCGACAAACACCAGCGGAGGGGCGAGCAGAAGGGCCGCGCGCTCCGGCAGCGAGAACGAGATGTTCTTCGGAACCATCTCGCCGAAGATGACGTGCAAAAACGTGACCAGCAGCAGTGCGATCACAAAGGACGCGATGCTCACCATCTGTTCGGGCAGGCCGAGCAGGTGGAGCGGCTGCTCAATCAGATGGTGGATGGCGGGTTCCGACACGTTCAGGATCAACAGAGAACACACGGTGATGCCCAGCTGGCAGGCCGCGAGCATCAGCGTCGCGTTCTCCATGGCCCACAGCGCGGTCCTCGCCGGCCGCGATCCGGCTTCCGCCCGCGGTTCGATCTGGGAACGCCGCGCCGAGATGATGGCGAACTCCGCGCCAACGAAGAACGCGTTGATCGCCAGCAGGATGACCAGCCACACTATGCCGAGCCAGTCGTTCATCGGGTGCCTTCTTCTGTGCCGCTCGACGATGTGCCGCTCAACGATGTGCCGCGCGACGACGAGCCGCTGCGCGCGAGTTTTCTGTCGGCGGCGAGGCGCTTTGCGGCCTCTTTCCGCGCCGCCGGGGTCACGGCGGTACTGCCGGCGACCACGACGGTACTTTCGTTGGTCACGGGCACCTCTTCTGCCGTGGGGGTGTACCGCACGCGGTCGATCCGCCGGCCCTCGAGCCGCTCGATCCTGAAGATGCCTCCGCCGTCGGTGACGACATCACCGACAACCGGCAGTCGGCCGAGCTCGCTCATCAGCCAGCCCGCGACGGTCTCGTAGGGGCCGTCCTCGGGGACGCTGACTCCCGTGCGTTCCAGCAACTCGTCCGGGCGGAGGATCCCGGGAAAAGTGAACCAGTCCCGGCTGCGCACGACGTCGGCTTTGGTCCGATCGTGCTCGTCAGATACCTCGCCGACGAGCTCCTCGACCAGGTCCTCCAGCGTCGCGACGCCAGCGGTTCCACCGTATTCGTCGACGACGATGGCGAGCTGGAAGCTTCGCCCGCGCAGCTCGGCCAGCAGCACGTCAAGCTTCATCGTCTCGGGCACCCTCAGCGGTTCTGACAGCAGGGCAGACACGGGTACGTCAGCGCGTTTTTCCCGCGGGACGGCGATCGCCTGCTTCACGTGCACAAGACCAACCACCTCGTCGATGCTGTCGTCCAGCACCGGAAACCGCGAAAAACCGGTACTGCGGGCCAGCGCGATGACATCACTCGCGTGATCGGTGCGGTCGACGGCCTTCACCCGGGGGCGCGGCGTCATAACGTCTTGCGCGGTGTGGTCGGAGAATCTGAGCGTTCGGGCGAGCAGGGTCGCGGTATCGGCCTCGAGGCTCCCCTCTTTGGCGGACCGTCGCACCAGGGACGTGAGCTCTTCCGCGGTGCGGGCGGAGCTCAGCTCCTCCTTCGGCTCAATGCCCATGAGGTGCAGGATGCCGTTTGCCGTGTTGTTGAGCAGGGAGACCACCGGGCGGAACACCATGGTGAACGCGACCTGGAACGGCAGCACCACCTTTCCCGTCGCGAGCGGAAGCGCCAGCGCCAGGTTCTTCGGCACGAGCTCGCCAATGATCATCGACACCAGGGTCGCGAGGACGATGGCGATCACGCTGGAGATCACCGGCACGGCGACCGTGGGCACCCCAAGCGAGGTGAGCGGAGGGGCCAGAATCGTGCTCAGCGCCGGCTCTATCGTGTACCCGGTGAGCAGGGTTGTCAGCGTGATGCCGAGCTGCGCGCTCGACAGGTGGGTCGAGGTGATCTTGAGGGCCGCGATGGTGATGCGGAGGTTGCTTTCGCCGCGGGCCTGCCGCGCCTCGAGGTCGCTGCGATCGAGGTTCAGCAGCGCGAACTCCGACGCAACGAAGAGGCCGGTACCGATGGTGAGGAGAACACCGATACCGAGCATCAGTAGCTCATACATCGGAGGTCCTGCCGAGCGGCCCGGTGCTGCGGCGCCGGGAGCGCGCGGGTGTCGGGAAACGAGAGGAAAGGAGTGCGGGCTGGCCCGAGGTACTAGGAGGAGGGTCGTCCATTATCTGATCAACTATATCGGCCCAGCTCACCAGGACACGGGTAGGGCCTTACCTTCTTCGTACCCCGCTGCGCTTTGCACCCCGACGAGCGCCCGTTCGCGGAACTCGGCGACGCTGGCCGCACCCGCATAGGTGAACGAACTGCGCAGTCCCGTGGTGATCATGTCGAGCAGGTCTTCGATCGACGGGCGGAGCGGATCGAGGTAGATCTTCGAGCTGGAGATCCCCTCGGCGAAGAGGGTTTTGCGTGCGAGCTCGTAGGCGTCGAGGCGGTCGAAGCGCTGCTGCACCGCCTTGGTTGACGCCATACCCCAGCTCTCCTTGTACACCCGCCCCGATTCATCCCGACTGAGCGAGCCGGGCGCCTCAACCGTGCCGGCGAACCAGGAGCCGACCATGACGGATGCTGCGCCCGCAGCCAACGCGAGAGCCACGTCCCGCGGATAACGAACCCCACCGTCCGCCCACACGTGTGCGCCGAGTTCGCGCGCGACTTCGGCCGTCTCGAGCACAGCAGAAAACTGGGGGCGACCCACCGCGGTCATCATGCGGGTGGTGCACATGGCTCCCGGTCCGACCCCGACCTTGATGATCGACGCACCCGCCCCGACCAGATCGCGCACCGCCTTGCCCGTCACCACGTTGCCGGCGACCAGCGGGATTCCGAGGTTCAGCGCCGCAACGGCGGCGATTGCTCGCAGCATGCCGTCCTGGTGTCCGTGGGCGGTGTCCAGCACCAGCACGTCGACTCCCGCAGCCACGAGAGCCGTCGCCTTGCTGGCGACATCGCCGTTGATCCCGAGCGCGGCGGCGACACGGAGCCGGCCAGAGGCGTCGACGGCGGGCGAGTACAGGGTGGAGCGCAGTGCGCTGCGCTGGCTGAGCGTGCCCACCACCGCGCCGTGGGAGAGAACGGTTGCGAAATTGAGGCCGGCGGTGACCATCAGGTCGAACGCCGCACGCGGTCCGGTCACGTCATCGGCATCGATCGACGCCACGGGTCCATGCACGAGGTCGCCGAGCTTCGCGTCTGGCAGCGCGGTGGCGAGGCGGGCCGCGGGGAGGCAGTCGAAAAAGGTGCCGTCATCGTGCTGCAGCACGATCCCGTGGCCGTCAACGGGCGGGATCTTCGTGAGGGCCTCGGCGACGGTCGCGTCTGGGGAGAAAACCCGTGGCGTATCGAACCGTACCGATTGGTCCTTCACCCAGCGGATCGCGGCGTCGAGATCCTGCAGGGGCATGTCCTGCGGCAGCACGCCGAGACCGCCGCGCCGCGCGAGCGTTGCGGCCAGTCGCGGGCCAGTCACCGAGTTCATGTTGGCCGATACCAGCGGGATCTGCGCGCCGGTGCCGTCGCCCGGCGCAAGGGACACGTCCATCCGGCTGGCGACGGCCGAGCGGGAGGGGACCAGGAACACATCAGAGTATGTGAGGTCGTGTGTCGGTGTTGTTTCGTAAAACTCCATAAATTTAACGCTAACGCTCAGCCGGGCGGCGCCGGGCCACCGCTCGACCGATTAGGCTTAACGACAGATGTAACCAGAGTGGGTTGCAAGCGACATCACGCGCAATCGAGTGAAACGAAAGTGGGCGGTCGGCTGTGTCTAGCCAGGTAACCGGAGTCACCTCTGAAGACGGTACGACAGGGGAATTCGGGGCGAACGAGTGGCTCGTAGACGAGATGTACGAGCGCTACACCGTCGACAAGAATTCGGTTGACCGGTCCTGGTGGCCCATCCTGGAGAGCTACCAGCCGACGGTAAAGGCCGAAGAAGCCGAGCCTCCGCCGGTCAAGGACCCAACCCCCACGACGTCGATCCCCATCCAGGGCCAGCTGGGCGGCGAAGCCCAGATTCCCGCCGAACTCACCTCCGACGCCGCAGAAGCCGGCGCCGTGGCATCCGACTCCCCTCCTTCTTCCCCCTCGCAGCCCATTGCCCGCACCACGTCCGTGCAGGCCAAGCCGCAGCCCATTCCGGCGCAAGCGCCGACGGCGCCCGCGAGCAAAGCCACCGCCGCAGCGCCGACCGATGAACCGAACGGCGACGAATCGGTCGTGACCCCGCTGCGCGGCATGTCCAAGAGCCTCGCCGCCAACATGGACGCCAGCCTGAGCGTGCCGACCGCAACCAGCGTGCGCACGATTCCCGCGAAGCTGATGATCGACAACCGCATCGTCATCAACAACCACCTGAAGCGCTCCCGCGGTGGCAAGGTGTCGTTCACCCACATCATCGCGTGGGCGATCGTGGAGACGCTCAAGGAGTTTCCCAGCCAGAACGTGTTCTACGACGAGATCGACGGCAAGCCGTCTGTGGTGGCCCCCGCGCACATCAACCTCGGCATCGCCATCGACCTGCCGAAGCCCGACGGTACCCGCGCCCTGCTGGTTCCCGGCATCAAGCGCACAGACACCATGGACTTCGCCGAGTTCCTCGTGGGCTACGAAGACGTGGTCAAGCGCGCCCGCGCCAACAAGCTCACCGGCGCGGACTTCGCCGGCAACACCATCTCGCTGACCAACCCCGGCGGAATCGGAACCGAGCATTCCGTGCCGCGACTCATGCGTGGCGCTGGCTGCATCGTCGGGGCTGGCGCGCTCGAGTACCCCGCCGCTTTCCAGGGCGCGTCTGCGAAGTCGCTCGCCGAGTTCGGCATTGGCAAAACGATCACGCTCACCAGCACCTACGACCACCGCGTCATCCAGGGAGCGGGCTCCGGCGAGTTTCTCAAAAAGATCCACGAGCTGCTGATCGGCGAACGCGGCTTCTACGAGGGCATCTTCGCGGCCCTCCGCATTCCCTACGAGCCGATCCACTGGGCCTCCGACATCAGCGTCGACCTCGCAGACGCGGTGGGCAAGACCGCCCGGGTGCAGGAGCTGATCAACTCCTTCCGGGTTCGCGGGCATTTGATGGCGGATGTCGATCCGCTCGAGTACCGCCAGCGCTCCCACCCCGACCTCGAGATAGAAAGCCACGGGCTCACCTTCTGGGACCTCGACCGCGAGTTCGTGACCGGTGGACTCGGCGGCCGAAAGTCTGCGCTGCTGCGCGACATCCTCGGCACACTCCGCGACTCGTACTGCCGCACGATCGGCATCGAGTACATGCACATCCAGGACCCGGTGCAGCGCCGCTGGATCCAGGGCCACGTCGAGAAGCCGTACGCGAAGCCCGGGCACAACGACCAGATGCGAATCCTCGGCAAGCTGAACGAGGCCGAGGCCTTCGAAACGTTCCTGCAGACGAAGTACGTCGGGCAGAAGCGGTTCAGCCTCGAAGGCGGCGAGTGCACCATCGCCCTGCTGGACGCGCTGTTGAAAGACGCGGCGGAGGACGGGCTCGACGAGGTCGCCATCGGTATGGCGCACCGCGGTCGCCTCAACGTTTTGACCAACATCGCTGGCAAGACCTACGGACAGATCTTCCGCGAGTTCGAGGGCACCCAGGATCCCCGCACCGTGCAGGGTTCGGGTGACGTCAAGTACCATCTCGGCACCGAGGGAACCTTCACGAACAGCGACGGGCGCCAGCTGCCCGTGTACATTGCTGCGAACCCCTCACACCTCGAAGCGGTCGACGGCGTGCTCGAGGGAATCGTGCGGGCCAAGCAGGACCGCAAGCCCATCGGCACCTTCGGGGTTCTTCCGGTGATGGTGCACGGCGACGCCGCGATGGCCGGCCAGGGCATCGTCGTGGAGATCCTCCAGATGTCGCAGCTGCGCGGCTACCGCACGGGCGGAACCATCCATCTGGTTGTCAACAACCAGGTGGGTTTCACCACTCCCCCCGGAGAAGGCCGCACGTCCATCTACTCCACGGATGTCGCCAAGACGATCCAGGCGCCCATCTTCCACGTCAACGGCGACGATCCCGAAGCCGTGCTGCGCGTGGCGGATCTGGCGTTCGCGTACCGCCAAGAGTTCCACCGCGATGTCGTCATCGACCTCATCTGCTACCGCCGTCGCGGCCACAACGAGGGCGACGACCCCTCGATGACCCAGCCGCTGATGTACAACCTCATCGAGGCAAAGCGCAGCGTGCGCACCCTGTACACCGAGGCTCTCGTGGGCAGGGGCGACATCACTCCCGAGGAGTACGAGGCAGCGCACCAGGACTTCCAGGATCGTCTCGAGCGCGCTTTCGCCGAGACACATGCCGCGCAGACCGGGTCGATCCCGATCATCACGGCCGACGATGGCGCGGTAGCGGATCTGGAACGACCGGACTCGCAGCAGGATGACGCGGTGGGCGAACCGGAGTCGACTGGAGTGTCGGCATCCGTCATTCAGCTCATCGGGGACGCCCACGACAACCCGCCCGCCGGGTTCTCGGTACACCCGAAGCTGCAGGCGCTCCTCAAGAAGCGCGTTGAGATGAGCCGCAGCGGCGGAATCGACTGGGCGTACGGCGAACTGCTGGCGCTCGGCTCCCTCCTCCTCGAGGGAACCCCGGTGCGCATGGCCGGCCAGGACACCCGGCGCGGCACATTCGTGCAGCGCCACGCGGTGCTGCACGACCGCGAGAACGGCCAGGAATGGCTGCCGCTTGGCAACCTGCGCGACCAGCAGGCGCGATTCTGGATCTACGATTCGCTGCTCAGCGAGTACGCGGCGATGGGCTTCGAATACGGGTACTCGGTCGAACGCGCCGATGCCCTCGTGCTGTGGGAGGCACAGTTCGGCGACTTCGCCAACGGCGCCCAGACCATCGTCGACGAGTTCATCTCCTCGGCCGAGCAGAAATGGGGCCAGCGTTCCGGCGTTGTGCTGCTGCTCCCGCACGGCTACGAAGGCCAGGGACCGGACCACTCGTCGGCGAGGATCGAACGCTACCTGCAGATGTGCGCCGAGAACAACATGACCGTCGCTCGTCCGTCCACACCCGCGTCGTACTTCCACCTGCTGCGCCGCCAGGCCTACGCCCGGCCACGCCGCCCCCTGATCGTGTTCACACCGAAGGCGATGCTTCGCCTGCGCGGAGCAACCAGCCAGGTGGAGGAACTCACCCACGGCCGGTTCGAGCCGGTGATCGACGATGTGCGGGTCAGCGACAAAGCCGCCGTCAAGCGTGTGGTGCTCACCTCGGGCAAGATTTATTACGATCTGCTGGCTGAGCTGGGCAAACGCGACAACCAGGACTCCATCGCCATCGTGCGCATCGAGCAGTTTTACCCGATGCCGATCACCGAGCTGAATTCCGTTCTCGAGCAGTACCCGAACGCGGACCTCATCTGGGCACAGGACGAACCCGAAAACCAGGGTGCCTGGCCGTTCTTCAGCCTCGCGCTGTCGAAAAGGGTGACCACCCGTGAGGTGAAGGTGTCGTCGCGCGGAGCGTCAGCGTCCCCGGCCACCGGCTCGAACAAGCGCAGCGCGCAGGAGCAGACGGCGCTGATCAACCGGGCGCTCACGATCTAGCGCTTCGCGGCAGCGCTTCAGGCAGCCGTGTCGGGATCCCAGGCGGGTTCCGACACGGCGCCGCTAGCTGCTGATCTGGCTGAGCCGCCCGAGGACGGCGGAACGCAGCTCTTCCGGGGCCTTTTCCTGGCACGCCTTGCGTACTTTTTCGGTGATCGTCAACCCGATGAGGTGCTCGTCGGAGCAGTCCTGGCAGGTCGCGAGGTGCTCGGAGATGTCCTGAAAGTCTCCGTCGCTCAACTCGCGGTGCAGGTACTCTTCGAGTTCTGCCTTGGCTTTATCGCAACCGCAATCGGTCATTTCGTGCTCCTTGTAACTTTCTGCCGGGTCGCAGCAGGCTTGGCGACGATGCCACGCTCGCGTGCGTAGTCGGCGAGGAGGTCCCGCAACATGCGCCGGCCGCGGTGCAGGCGGCTCATGACGGTGCCAACGGGTGTCTTCATGATGTCGGCAATCTCCTGGTAGGAGAAGCCCTCGACGTCCGCGAAGTACACGGCCATCCGGAAATCTTCTGGAATCGACTGGAGCGCTGCCTTCACGTCGCTGTCGGGGAGGTGATCAATTGCCTCCACCTCGGCGGAACGCGTCGACGTGCTCTGCGTCACAGATTCCGCATTGCCCAGCTGCCAGTCTTCAAGATCGTCGATCGTGCCCTGGTAGGGGTTTCGCTGGTTCTTGCGGTAGTTATTGATGAAGGTGTTTGTCTGGATGCGATACAGCCACGCCTTGAGATTCGTTCCCTGCTGAAACTGCCCAAAGGCCTGGAACGCCTTGATAAACGTTTCCTGCACAAGGTCCGCTGCGTCAGAAGGGTTGCGTGTCAGCCGCATGGCAGCCGCGTACAGCTGATCCATGTAGGGGATCGCCTGCTCTTCGAAGAGCGCTCTCGGGTCAGCCGGCTCGATTGTCTCAGTCATTAGCGCCAATTCTAGATCGCTCAGACTCGAGCGGTCCGGCGCTATCGCCTGCGTAGTCAATATGCCTTCCTTCACTTGGGCTTCCGGGCCGCCTAGAGCGACGCCGTCATTGGTGCTAACCGAGCAAGCTCCCCCGGTATTCCACGTATTTCCCGCAAACGGCCGCGCATCGCGGGTCAAGTTATTGCACTGCGGTTATTCTGGTTCTCGATGGCGATATCGAAGATTGCACAGCCCGAGTTCAGCCCCTACGGCGACGACGCCCCGGTTCCCGACCCCACCGAGGGGTCGTGGCCTGCTCCGGTAGCGACCGGTCCCCTCGCGGCGTCGCTGCAACTGCCCGGCTCTAAGAGCCTGACCAACCGCGAGCTCGTACTGGCGGCGCTGGCGAACGGGCCGTCGCTGCTTCGCTCTCCCCTGCACTCCCGCGACAGCGCCCTGATGATCCAGGCGCTGATTCAGCTTGGTGTCGGCATCGAGGAGGTACCCGGGGCGGGAGAGTTCGGCCCAGACCTGCTGGTCACGCCCGGCGAGCTCAGTGGCGGTGTCTCGATCGACTGCGGTCTCGCGGGCACCGTGATGCGTTTCTTGCCTCCCCTGGCGGCCCTCGCCCTCGGACCTGTCGCCTTCGATGGCGACGAGGGCGCACGGCGCCGTCCGATGCGAACCGTCATCGATGCACTCCGCGCACTCGGCGTTGACGTCAACGATGACGGCCGTGGTGCCCTGCCGTTCAGCCTGTACGGCACGGGTTCGATCGAGGGCGGCGAGCTGGACATCGATGCCTCCGCCTCCAGCCAGTTCGTCTCCGGGCTGTTGCTCGTTGCACCCCGCTTCACCCGCGGGCTCACCCTCCGGCACACCGGCAGCTCCCTACCGAGCCTCCCCCACATTGAGATGACCATCGCCGCCCTCGCGGCTCGCGGGGTCATTGTCGAGAATCCGGAACCGGGCGTCTGGATCGTTCCGTCACGGGAGATCGAAGCACTCGACGTCACCCTCGAGCCCGACCTGTCGAACGCGGCCCCGTTCCTCGCAGCAGCACTCGTCGCCGGCGGCACCGTCTCGATCGAGGGGTGGCCGGCGGCGACCACCCAGGTCGGGGCTCACCTGGAACACCTGCTTCCCCTGTTCGGCGCGAGCGTGAGCCGCCACGGCACGACTCTCACCGTCGACGGTGGAATCGGCGTCCGCGGCGGGGCGTCCTTCCCCGGAATCGACCTCGACCTGAGCATGGGAGGCGAGCTCGCTCCCCCTCTCGTGGCCCTGGCCGCGTTCGCGTCGAGCCCCAGCAGGATCACCGGGATCGGGCATCTCCGCGGGCATGAAACCGATCGCCTCGCCGCCCTTGCCGCGGAAATCAACGCCCTCGGGGGTTCGGTCTCCGAACTCGACGACGGTCTCACGATCGACCCTCGTCCCCTCCACGGTGGTGCGTGGAAAAGTTACGAGGATCACCGGATGGCCACCGCGGGCGCCCTCATCGGGCTGGCGGTCGCCGGCGTCACCGTCGACGACATCAGCACCACGGCCAAGACTCTTCCGCAGTTCCCCGAGCTCTGGTCCGGTCCGTTGCTGGGCAACGCCCCAGCCGGCTCCGCATCGCTCGGGCTGTTGTAGCAATGAGCTGGATGACAGACGGCCCGGAAGAGGCGTACGAAGAGTACGACGAATCGTCCATCCGCATTCGCCCCAACCCCAAGGCAAACAAGCCGAGAACCAAGCAGCGCCCCGAGCACAACAACTCCGTCACCGGCCGGGTTATCTCCGTCGACCGGGGACGTTACGGCGTCATCGTCGCCGAAGGCAGCCCAGAAGAACACCGCGCGATCGCGACCCGCGCCAGGGAGCTCGGGCGCAAGTCCATCGTGACCGGTGACTTCGTCGATCTCGTCGGCGACACCTCCGGCGTCGACGGGAGTCTCTCGCGAGTGGTCAGGGTGCAACCGCGCAGCAGTTTGCTTCGTCGGAGCGCGGATGACACAGACGCGGTCGAGCGCATCATCGTGGCCAACGCTGACCAGATGCTCATCGTTGTCGCGGCAGCGAACCCCGAGCCCCGGCCCCGTCTGGTCGACCGCTATCTGGTGGCCGCCTTCGACGCGGGGATCACCCCGATCCTGGTTCTCACCAAGACCGACCTGGCTGATCCAACCGAGTTCCTGGCCAATTTCGCGGGTCTCCAGCTTCGCGTCATCCGCAGTTCCACCGACGAATTCCCGATCGCCGAGCTAGAAGAAATGCTCGCCGGCCACACCACGGTCGCGGTGGGGCATTCGGGTGTGGGCAAGTCCACACTTGTCAACGCACTCGTGCCCGACGCGAATCGCGCAATCGGGAGGGTGAACGATGTGACCGGGCGCGGCCGGCACACGTCGTCGTCGACCATCTCGTACCGGATCGGCACCGGGTGGATCGTCGACACCCCGGGCGTGCGTTCCTTCGGCCTCGGCCACGTCAACCCAGACAACATCCTCAAGTCGTTTGGTGACCTCGCCGAACTGGCCGAGAAATGTCCGCGGGGATGCACCCATCTGCCCGACTCCCCAGACTGTTACCTGGTCGACCGGGCCGCAAAGGGAAAGCTGGGCGAGATCGGTGCGCTGCGTCTGGACTCGCTTCAGCGCCTTCTCTCTACCCTCGGGTGAATCGCCACCCTGGAGTAAATCGCCACCCTGGGGTGAATTGCGTTCGACCCCGGGGTGAATTGCTCCCAACCCTGGGATGACTCGGTGGGCGCGCCCGGCCCGCGCGCTACGCTGACGGGGTGGATGCTTTCTTTCTCTCAGATGACCTGAGCCTCGCCTTGGCGCTCGCCGGCGACGCCGACCTGATCTCACTGGACCGCTACAACGCCATCGACCTCGTGGTGACAACGAAGCCCGACCGCACGCCGGTCACCGACGCGGACCAGGCCGTGGAGCGGTCGATTCGCGCGGGTATCGCCGCCGCGCGCCCCACGGACTCGATTCTTGGGGAAGAGTACGGAACCGAGGGCGATTCCTCCCGGCAGTGGATCATCGACCCGATCGATGGAACGGCCAACTTCCTGCGGGGTGTTCCCATCTGGGGCACGCTGATTTCGCTCGCCATCGACGGCGTTCCCGTGCTGGGTGTTGTGTCCTCCCCCGCCCTCGGCAAGCGCTGGTGGGCCGCCCGTGGCCATGGCGCCTGGTTGCGGGAGAACGACCAGCCGCCCCGTCAGATCCATGTCACGAAAATCAGCGACCTCGCCGACGCCTCCCTCAGCTACAACAGCCTGCCCGGTTGGGACGAGGCTGGCCGACTCGACCAGATCATCGCGCTCACCCGCCAGGTCTGGCGTTCACGGGCGATCGGCGAAATGTGGTCGTACATGTTGCTGGCCGAAGGGGCGCTGGACATCGTCGGAGAGTTCGACCTCCAGCCATACGACATGGCCGCAGTCATCCCCATCATTGAAGAGGCCGGAGGCACATTCACCTCGGTCGACGGACTCGATGGACCGTGGCACGGCAGCGCATTGGCGACGAACGGAGCCCTCCATACCGAGGTGCTCGCGATCGTCGCCGCCGCTCAATAGCGCAGTTCGAGACGCGCGCAGTTCGAGAAGTCGCTCTAGTTCGAGTGCGCGAGTGCCTTCTCTTTGAGATTGTTGTACTCGCCTGAAGTGATGGTGCCTTGGTCGAGCAGTGACTTCGCTTTCGCGATCTCGTCGCTCGCGCTGGAGCCACCGCTGGAGCCCGCGACAGTGCGGATGTAGTCATCCGTGGCGTGCTGGGCGGCCTCTGCCTGCCGCATGTTGCGTTCGGCCATGCCGCGACCGCGCGCGATGAGGTAGACGAGCGCCGTAATGAACGGGAAGAAGACGAGAAATAGTATCCACGCCGCCTTACCGAAACCACTCAGCTCGCGGTCACGGAACACATCCGCGATGATGCCGAAGAGAGCCATTAGGTAGGCGGTGAATACAAAGATCCAGAAGAACCACCCGATAATGTCCCAAAAGTTGTCCCAGAAATTCACGGTAGTCCCTCTCGTTGTGTGCCGGTTCCCCAAGCCTGAGGTGACGGCTGACTGTCCTTCATGATTGCGGTCTGTCCCGTCCGCACTCCACACCCGATTTGGGTGAGATGCGAGGTGGGATGCCGGGCTGCCCTGTTTCGGCTGAGGGCAACCGGTTGATGCGCGTCGACAGCTCGTTTGCCCGAACAGCCCGCGGTGTTCACGATGCGTCTGTAGACAGGCGAAGGTCCCAGATCGGGGCCGTGCCCACACCCCCGGAAGGCCTCCTCCGTCGTGTCTCCACAGCATCCCGAACCACATCGTGCACGCAGTACAGCCGGGGGTGGCCGCCTGAAACGCGGCGGCCTCACCGTGCTCGCCGCCGCCGCAGCACTGCTCACCCCCTTAGCTTCGGTCGCACCCGCCCAGGCGCTCGCCCCCACACCGATCACGTCGAGCCGGGTAGCAGCCGCTGCCCCCGCACCCGACGATGAGAAGATCGCCGGGTTCACCCTCGCCGTGCTCCCGGACACCCAGTTTTACTCCCGGTACGCCACCACCGAAGAGGGCAAGCAGTTCCAGACCCGCTACGGCACCGAACCGTACACGGCGCAGACCACGTGGCTCGCGCAGAACAAGGACGAACTCGGCATTCCGTTTGTCACCCACCTCGGCGACGTCGTCGACCAGGTGAGCCAACCCAACCAGTGGATCGTCGCGGACGCAGCCATGAAGAAGCTCGAGGTCGGTGGGCTGCCGTACTCGATCCTCGCCGGAAACCACGATGTGTTGAACGGTTGTGAGGGCACCGGCTGTACCGACACCGACCGCAACCTCGGCAACGAGCCCTACCTCAAGACCTTCACCCGGGCGCGGGCTGCTGCGCAGTCCACGTTCGGCGGGCGCGACTCGACCGGGTTCAACGAATACCACATCGTCAAGGAGGGCGGGCAGGAGTACCTGGTGCTTGCGCTCTCCTGGCAGACCTCCGACGCCGGAATGGCGTGGGCGAACAGTGTGCTCGACGCGCACCCGACGATGCCGACCGTGCTCACCTCGCACCAGATCCTCAACATCGCCGGTGATGGAGTAACAGCGATCGACACTCCGTTTGGCCAGAAGCTGTGGGACCGCGTCATCCGGGGCCACAATCAAATCTTTATGACGCTGAACGGTCACCACCACGGCAACGCAAACCGGGTAAAGACCAACGACGCGGGCAGTCCGGTGCTCCAGGTGGTCAACGATTACCAGATGGCGTACCAGGGCGGAAACGGTTACCTCGGGCTCTACGAGTTCGACTTCACCAACAAGCGGATCGTTGCCAACCAGGTGTCGCCGTGGGTTGTCGCCAAACCGAAGAATCTCATCAGTGAGTTCGATCAGGCCGTACTCACGGGCGCGAACGAGCAGTACACGGTGCCGTTCGACCTCACCGCGCGCTTCTCGGCGATTGCCCCCGGTTTCGACCCCGGTCCCGCCGACCACACCTCGTACTCGGCGAAGGCGATCGAGATCCTGCACAAGGACTTCGTCGAACCGACGCGGCCCGTGCGCGAGCCCGCTGCGAACGCGAACGACTACTTCCACGCTGAGAACACCGTGGCGCACTGGCAGTTCCCCGGCGCCGACGGCCAGGTGGTGCCGGTCGGTTCGACCGTCGCTGACCTCACGGGAGCGAACCCGCTGAAGCGCGCACCCCTCATCAACGGAGCGGCTGAGGGAGACGTAAAAATCTCCTCGAGCCACCACTACCTCTCTCCGACCCCCACGAGCATGTGTTTCACGAACACCAACCGCAACACCGGGCGCCACAGCTACCTCGAGACGGCCCTCACCGCCCCACTGAACGACCAACAGTTCGCCGCCGGATACACCATCGAGACGTTCGTAAAGATCGACCCGAGCTGGACCTCGAATGACCACCGGTGGATGACGGCCCTGTCGAGCGGCGGATCCCGCGGTAACGCCGCGGGCGCTGACCCCGAGCTCACCCCGTTCTTTATGGCCGTTTCCAACCTCCGCGAGGTTCAGTCCAGCGCGTGGCCGATCAACTCGACCGCGAAGACCAACTGGTCGGGTGAGGTCATGGCAGACACGTGGGTGCACGTCGCTGCGGTCAACGACCCAAACACGCAGGTCACGACCCTGTACGTCGAGGGCGCGCCCGTTCTGCGGAACATCTCGGCGGCTGTCGGTGTTCGCGCCGTCGTCGACGCCGCGTGGAAACTCGGCGCCGGGTCGGAGTGGGGTGCACCAGACGCGGGATGGTTCGGATGCATCGGCGAAACCCGCGTCGTCGCGCAGCCGCTCGCACCCTCACAATGGCTGACGTCACGCACAGAGACCGCCAGCGCACAGGCCGGCCTCGCCAGCTTCGCCGACACCTTCGAGCGCACCAACGGCGCCCTCGGTTCTTCCTGGACCGCCGCTCGGGGCATCTGGTCGGTTTCCAACGGCACCGCACGCAATCCCGACGCCGCTCCCGGCAACAACCTCGCCGTCGCGAAGACCCGGGAGCTCGGCGACTCGTGGTCCGTCACCAGCACGATGGCGGTGGCGCAGTACGCGAACAACCGTCACTGGATCGGCGTTGCAGGAAACGTTCACGGCGAGGGCAACAGCCTGAGCTACTACACCCTGCGCGTCGCACCCCACGATCAGAACGACCAGGCCGCGCGATGGGCGCTGCTCAAGGTCACCGGGAGCACGACGTTGTCCGTTCTCCAGGGAACGCTGAACTTCGGCGCGACCACCTACGCGGCTGACCGCACCAAACCGGTGACGCTGTCGCTGTCTCGGACGGGCTCCGTGCTGCGGGCGTCTATCAAGGACTCGACGGGGGCGACCGTGATGAAGGCGTCCCAGACGGTGCCGGATGACGCGGCGTTCACGGGCGGGCTTACCGGCCTGTACTCGAACACCGGCGACATCTCGGCGCTCGACTTCGCGATGACCACATCGCGCGAGGCAACCACCCCCGGGGCCGCGACCGCGACCCTTGCCGCAGACGGCCGTGATGCGGTGGTCAGCTGGAAGGCGCCTACCGACGACGGCGGTCTTGCCGTCACCGGATACACCGCACGACTGATGCGCGCGGGCCAGATCGTTGCCGAGCAGACCCTGCCCGGAGACGCGCGCAGTGCCCGGTTCGCCACGCTTCCCGCGGCGACCTACACGGCCATCGTGGTCGCCAGCAACGCATCCGGAATGTCCACGGCTCCGGCCGAGCAGTCCGGCGAGACGAAGGTCGTTGCTGTCGCTCCCGCGGCTCCTGCGGCGCCCGAAACCGCGGGCGGGCCGGGAGCGATGCCGGTGATGTGGAAGCCGGTGAGTGACGACGGCGGAAGCCCCGTCACCAGCTACATCGTCACTCTCCTGCAAAACAGCCAGATCATCGAGAGTCGCGAGGTGAGCGCGCCGGCCCTGGTCACTACGTTCTCCGACCTGCTCCCGGGCTTCTACACGGCGACTGTCGCCGCGCGAACCGCTGCGGGCACCTCGATGCCCTCCGTGGTGTCCAACGAATCGGCGGTCGAGTTTCGCGCTGGCGAGTTCGGCATCGTCGCCATAACGATGGATGGCGCGAATGGAACCCTCGCGCTCGGTGTTCCCTCATCAATGACGGCGCAGATTGGCAATCCAACACTGATCGACAACCAGTCCGTCTCCACCGGCACACTCGGGGGCATCACCGTGTCGGACACCCGTTTCCTCTCGCGGGACGGCTGGACGCTCAACGCCAAAGTCAGCCCGTTCGTCAACGGGGCCGACCCGACGATCATCATTGATGCACGTCAACTCGGCATCGCACCGCGCGTGGTTTCCAGCACCGCGGAACAGGTCGCGGCATCCCCCGCCCAGACCGCGGGTGAGTCGCTCTATCCGGCGATGCTTGCGGGCGCTCCGGCGGGAACCAAACCGGGTGAGAGCGTCATTGATGCGGCGCTGACGTTCGTGTCTCCGACGGACAAGCTGGCGGGTACGTACAAGTCGATGATGTCGCTCACGCTGGTCTCGCGCTAGCGGCCGTGTCAGGCCGCAGCTCGCCTCCGCGCCAGCACACGGCCGACTAAGAAAGGGCCCGGAATCGCATTGATTCCGGGCCCTTTTCAACAGCGTGCGATGGTGACTCATGGTGGAGATGCGGGGAATTGAACCCCGGTCCACTGCTGTAATTCCACGCCTTCTACGGGTGTATCTTGTGCAGACGTTCTACTCGGCTCTGACCTTTGCCACAAGCACCTAGGTCAACGAGCCCAGCCCGAGTTCAAGTCCCGCGTAGCCCTCAGGCGTAACTACGCAGCAATCTCTCTAAATTGCGCCGGCACCCGGGTAGAGAGCATCCCCGGACCGACGGACTTCATTTAGTGCTTTTGCTTATGCAGCAAGAGCGAAGTCAGCGCGGTTAGATTTCGCACTTATTGTTTTCAGAGATCGTTTACGAGATAACCCTGAATCCTCGACCCGCTTCTCGCAGTTTTGCAGGCAATGTCGAAACCGATCATCCCCATGGTTACTTGCGCGCCCGAGGGCGATGCAAGCTGGTCACTATCGCACGCTGTTGAGTTATCAAACTGCACCGTGGTGCAGCCCTCTATTGTAGTTCAGACCGGGGCGCTTTCGCAGTCCCCTGCACACACACCGACACCCGGGAGCTCGCATGACCGAAACGATCATCACCGTGCAGGGAAACTTTTCTGCGCTGTACCCGGCCGAACGGGTGAAGGTGTCGCTGTCCGTGCATCACGAGGCACCCGAACGCGGGCCGGCTTTTTCTGCCGCCGTCGCGTCGGCGCAGGTGGTGCGGGAAAGCATTGAACGGGTGCAGGATGCCTCGGCCGAGGCCATCGCCCGATGGTCAAGCGACAGCGTGCAGGTCTGGACCGAGCGGGTGTGGTCAAATGACGGCCAGCCCGGCGCGCAGGTGTTCCACGCGCGCGTGACCGCAACCGTCACCTTCGGGGACTTCGCCGCCCTCGCTCCGTGGATCGAAGAAGTTGCTGCCGTTGACGGGGTCGCGGTCGACGCACTGGAGTGGGCACTCACCCCGGCCCGGCTCACCGGAGCAACAACGGAGGTGCGCTCGCGCGCCGTCCAGGACGCCGTCACCAAGGCCACCGTCTACGCCCAGGCGCTTGGCCTTGCCACGGTACGCGCAATCGCCGTGGCCGACCCCGGCATGCTCGGAGAGCAGGGCCAGGGCGGCGCCAATCCCGTCGCAAAGTTCAGTCGGGTGGCATCGGTAAGTCAGAGTGAACCGGCGCTGTCGCTTACCCCGGAGCAGATCGAGGTCAGCGCCGAGGTCGACGCCCGCTTCACCGCGGTTTAGTCGCCGAGGTTACGCTGGGCCGACATTGCGCGGTCTGACTCGCGCTTGTCCTGGCGTTCACGCAGCGTCTGGCGCTTGTCGTATTCCTTCTTACCCTTCGCCACCGCGATCTCGACCTTGGCTCGACCGTCGAGGAAGTAGATTTTCAGCGGTACGAGGGTGTAGCCGCCCTCTTTCACCTTCTGGTGAATCTTGAGGATCTGCTGCTTGTGCAGGAGTAGCTTGCGCTTGCGCCGAACGGGGTGGTTGTTCCACGTGCCGGAGTTGTACTCGGGAATGTGCACCGCGTCGAGCCAGGCTTCGCCGTACTCAATGAACGCGTACCCGTCGACGAGCGAGGCTCGTCCGGCCCGCAACGACTTCACCTCGGTGCCCGTGAGCACCAGGCCGGCCTCGTAGGTGTCCTCGATCGAATAGTCATGGCGAGCTTTGCGATTGCTCGCGACGATCTTCTCACCGCGTTCCCTGGCCACGTTTATCTCCAAAATCCGAGCCCGACGCGTGTCGGGCAGCCCACCAGTCTAGTACGGGTGAGCCTGCCCGCTACACCTTGAGGTAGCGACTGATGGCCGCGCCCGCGGATACCGCGGCGAGCAGCGCCCCCAGCACGACCAGCACGGGCACAACGATGATCGCCTCGTCCATCCCCACCAGTGTGGTGGTCGCCCCCAGCGTCGTCCGTAGGTAGCCCGTGATGAAGAAGTGCACAATCGCGACGATGGACGCTCCGGCAAGCACCGATCCGATGAGCGCCGCAAACACTCCCTCGAGGATGAACGGCGTCTGGATAAACCGGTTCGACGCGCCCACCAAGCGCATGATTCCGAGTTCTCGCCGTCGGCTGAAGGCGCTGAGGCGGATGGTGGTGGCGATGAGCAACACCGCCGCGACAAGCATCAGAGCCGCCAACCCAATAGCCGTGTAACTGGCGGAGTTCAACACCGAGAAGATCTGGTCGAGGTAGCCTCGCTGGTCCTGCACGTCCTGCACACCCGCGAAGTTCTGCAGGTTGTCAATCAGGATTTCCGCCTGGTCCGGGTCGACCATGTTCACCCGGAAGCTCTCGTTCAGCATGTCCGCCGTGGTGAACGCCGCCAGCGGGCTGTCGGAGAACTGCTCCTGGAAGTTCGCGAACGCCTGTTCGTGCGTCTCGAACTCGTAGCGCTGGATGTAGGGCGCGAGGCTCGGCGACTCCAGCTGTGCTTCTACCGCGTCGATCTGCTCCGCACTAGCCTCTGCCGAGTCGCAGTTGCCGCCGGTGTCGACATCCGTACACATGTAAACGGCAACCTGGGCCCGGTCGTACCAGTAGCCCTTCATCTCGCTGATCTGCATCTGCAACAGCATCGCCGTGCCGACGAAGGTGAGCGAGATGAAGGTCACGAGGATGACGGAGATCACCATCGAGACATTGCGACGCAGGCCCTGAGCGGCTTCGCTCAGGACAAGACGCAGCCTCACGACGTGGCTCCGGGGAGGCGGAACTGGCCGGTGTTGCCGAACGGAGGAAGGATCGGAAGCGGAATGGACTGGGTCTGGTAGCCACCCTCCCGCTCGTCACGCACAACCTGCCCGCTGATGAGCTCGATCACGCGCCGTTGCATCTGGTCGACAATTCCGACGTCGTGGGTTGCCATGATCACGGTGGTTCCCCCGAGGTTGATGCGTTCCAGAAGACCCATAATCCCAGCGGATGTCGCGGGGTCCAGGTTTCCGGTCGGTTCATCCGCGAGCATAATCGCGGGCTTGTTGACGATCGCTCGGGCAATGGCGACGCGCTGCTGCTCGCCACCGGAGAGCTCGTGCGGGAACCGGCCGGACTTACCCGACAGCCCCACCATCTTCAGCGTGTCCGGCACGGCCTCCTGGATGAACCCGCGGCTCTTGCCAATGACCTGGAGGGTGAAGGCGACGTTGTCGAACACCGTCTTCTGGGGCAGCAGCCGGAAGTCCTGGAACACCACGCCGAGGTTGCGGCGGAAGTACGGAACCTTGCGGCTGGGAAGCGTGTTGAGCTGGTGGCCAAGGACATGAATCTGTCCCTTGGAGGGCTTTTCCTCCTTCAGCACCAGACGGAGAAAACTCGACTTTCCGGACCCGGAGGCGCCGACGAGGAAGACGAACTCCCCCTTGAGAATCTCGAGGCTCACGGAATTGAGCGCCGGGCGTGAATTGCCGGCATACGACTTGGTTACTGCATCGAAGCGAATCATGACAGTTAGAGCCTAGGCATGCAAGGCCCCATTGTCCGAATCGACGCGGCATTCTCATCTGTTGCATAGCAACTCGGTGCGATCTGGTGCATTAGTCGATCGCGCGCTCGGTCGACGACGCGGTTAGTCGATCGCGCGCTTGCGCCAGCGGATGCCGGCGTTGATGAAGCCATCGAGGTCGCCATCGAACACGTTCGACGGGTTGTTCACCTCGTAGTCCGTGCGCAGGTCCTTCACCATCTGGTAGGGCGCGAGAACATAGGACCGCATCTGGTCGCCCCAGCTCGCGGTGATGACACCGGCGAACTCCTTCTTCTGCGCCGCCTCCTGCTCCCGCTGCACGACGAGCAGGCGGGACTGCAGCACCCGCATCGCCGCGGCGCGGTTCTGGATCTGGCTCTTCTCGTTCTGGCAACTGACCACAATGCCGGTGGGGAGGTGGGTGATGCGCACCGCGGAGTCTGTGGTGTTCACTGACTGGCCACCCGGGCCGCTGGAGCGGAAGACATCCACCCGTATATCGTTCTCCGGCACCTCGATGACGTCGGTCTGCTCGATCAGCGGCACCACCTCGACGGCGGCGAAGCTGGTCTGGCGCTTTCCGGCGGAGTTAAAGGGACTCATCCGCACGAGGCGGTGGGTTCCGGCCTCCACACTCAGGGTGCCGAAGGCGTAGGGGGCATCTACCTCGATGGTGGCCGACTTGATGCCGGCCTCTTCTGCGTAGCTCGTGTCGAGCACGGTGGCGGAGTAGTTGTGCTGCTCGGCCCAGCGCAGGTACATGCGCATGAGCATCTCGGAGAAGTCGGACGCGTCTACTCCCCCGGCTCCCGCACGGATGGTGATGACCGCGGAGTGGGCGTCGAACTCGCCGTTGAGCAGGGTCTGCACCTCGAGGTCGCCGAGCACCTTCTGGATGCTGAGCAACTCGGCCTGCGCCTCGGTCGCGGAATCCTGGTCGTCGCCCTCGTTGGCCATCTCGACGAGAACCTCGAGGTCGTCCAGCCGCGCACCGATGCTCGTGAGCTTGGCGAGTTCGGCCTGGCGGTGGCTCAGCTCGCTGGTGACCTTCTGGGCCTTTTCGGTGTCGTCCCACAGGTTCGGTTCACCGGCCTGCGCGCTCAGATCGGCGATGTCGGCCTGCAGCCGCTCCATGTCGACGACCGCGCGGATGTCTCCGAACGTGGATCGCAGGGTCGCAATTTGGTCGGAAATATCAAGGTCGATCATAACGACCCAGCCTACCGCTGCCCCATGGGCGGGTAGCATCGAGCGCAGATGAGTACCCCCGAGCCGCCGTTCCGCTGGCGTTCGATCGCCCTTCCCGCGTTTCTCCCCACGCTGCTCTTCTCCATCGGTGAGGGGGCGATCATCCCGATCATCCCCCTCGTGGCAGACAGCCTCGGTGCGACGATTGCGATCGCGGGCGTCATCGCCGGGGCTCTCACGATCGGCGAACTCTTCGGCAACATCCCGAGCGGCTGGCTGGTGGCCCGCATCGGGGAGCGCGCGGCCATGATCGGGGCGTCAATGCTGTCGATCGTGGGACTGGTCCTCTGCATCGTCGCGCCACACCCGGCACTGCTCGCCGTTGGCGTGGTGCTGATCGGTCTCGCGACGGCGATCTTCGCGCTGGCACGGCATGCGTTTATGACGAGCTTTGTGCCCGTGGCGTACCGGGCGCGGGCACTGTCGACGCTGGGCGGCACCTTTCGCGCGGGTGCCTTCGTTGGCCCGTTCATTGCGGCAGCCCTCATCCACCTCACGGGCACGGCCGCCTCGGCCTTCTTCATCCACATCATCGCGTGCCTGGCCGCCGCGCTCGTGCTGGTTCTGCTGCGGGACCCGACCGAGAGCTTCGGCGCGGCCCGCCGGCTGCGCGCAGGCGACGGAGGGATCGGGCAGCCCGAGACAGCGGGAGCGGCAGCGCGAGTGCGTCCGATCGGGTTGCTGCGCACCGTCGCGGAGAACCGCGAGGTGCTGCTGCGGTTGGGCTCCGGCGCCGCGCTCATTGCGGCGCTGCGGGCGAGTCGTGCGGTGATCCTCCCACTCTGGGCGCTGAGCATCGGCATTCCCGACGCCTCCACCGCCCTCATCATCGGAATCGCCGGAGGCATCGACTTCGCGCTGTTCTACGTGAGCGGCCAGGTAATGGACCGGTTCGGCCGCCTCGCCAGCGCCCTACCCTCGATGGTCGGCCTCGGAGTCGGGCACTTCGTGCTTGCCGTCACCCACGACCTCACCACGGCGGCGACGTGGTTCGTCATCGCGGCGATGGTGCTGTCGGTGGCGAACGGGCTCGGCAGCGGGATCCTGATGACGCTCGGCTCCGACCTCGCCGACCGCTCCAACCCCGCGCCCTTCCTCGGCGCGTGGCGGTTCACGAGCGGCGTGGGCGGAGCGGCAGCCCCGCTCGTGATCGCCGGTGTCACCTTTGTCGGGTCGATCGCCCTCGCCGCCGGGATGATGGGCGTGCTCGGACTGGTCGGTGCGGGAGTGCTCGCCCGCTACATCCCCCGCTTCGCGGCGCGGCCGCGACTCTAGCAGGCGTCGCGCCTCGAGCGGGCGGCCGCGACTCTAGCGGGCGTCGCGCCCGGTCAGAGCCAGCAGGCGCAGCTGCAGCGGGGCGTCTTCGTCGATGGACAGGGGGCTGGCGAACAGGCCACTGGCGGCGAGGGTGTCGCGCTGCGGTTCGAAGATGGTCCACGTGGCTTCGATCAGCTGGTCGTCCAGCTTCTCACTGGCGCCGACTGCGCGCGCGAGGTCCCAGCTGTGGATGGTTACGTCGGACACCTGCTCCCGGAGGTACTCGTCCACGGTGACGGTGTCATAGGACAGCTGAACTGACGCATCGCGCGACGCTCCCGCCCAGGCATCCGTCGCGGCGCTTGAGTATTTTGCCCACTCCGCGGCGAGGTCGTCGCCGAGCGGGTCGATCAGTGTCTGGGCCTCGTCGATGGTCTTGCCCTCGAGAAGATGCGGAACCCACTGCTGTTCGGCGGTGACGTGACGAACCAGGTCGGCGACGTTCCAGTCGGTGTTGGGCGTCGGCGCGCTCCAGTCGGTGACCGCGGCGACCCTGGTCGTGAATTCGCGGTGTGCTTTGTGCTGCAGGCTGATCCAGTCGAAGGGCATAGGACAAACATAGACACAGACGCCGCTGAGTGTGGCCGAATGCGCCGAGGGAGAACACGGGCGAAAAGGTGCCCGCACTCACCTCCGACGTGCGTACCTCACACGTGTGTACCTCGGACCTGTCACCTCAGACGTTATAGGGGTCGTACACCGCCGGGGCGCTGATCCTGGTCGGCTGACACCACAGCACAATGAGAACGATCGCACCGACGATGGGCACGAGACCCCAGAAGAGCATGGGCCAGCCGTAGCCAGCGTCCCGCAGGCGGCGCACCGCAACCGCGAGCGACGGAAGGAAGACCACCAGCGCCCACAGGGTCGCCAGGACCTCGACGGAGCTTTCGGGGTTTATTGCCACATCGATGACGCTCAGCACGAGCGACACGATCGTCGAGAAGAGCGTCCACCACCAATACTCGGAACGAGTCGCGAACCCGCCGAACTGGGCGTAGTTCGAGAAAACGGAAGCGATGGCCTGGCCAAAGTTCATGAGCGAGTTCCTGACGTGAGAGCGCAGACGCAGCGGCCGGCGGCCCTGAGCCGAGCGTATCGGCGACGGCAGTCTCGACCGGCAGTTCCGACTCCCCCAGTAAGTGGGGCGTGGGGTGCGTGTCGGCTACCGCAGCATGACTGCTCGGGCCGTCGAGGTGACCTCCAGCCGGATGCCCGAGGGAACCAGCAGGCTGACCACGGGCGGACGCCAGGAGGCAGACAACTCAACCGACGCGGTAGCGCCCTCCCCGGTGCCTGCATAGACAAGCTCCACCGCATCGAGGGTGCCGGGCGTGTTCGCGGCCAGGTATCGCTCAACTTCCGTTTCTATTGCGGCCGACTGCAGCGAACGCCTCGGCGCCGCCCGCCAGCCGTTTTCGTTCGGGGCACGGGGATGATGCGGCGGCGACCAGCAGCAGCAGCACGAGAGGAGCGCACCGAAAAGACGGTGACGGGGAGCATCGAGCCGGTGCGCAATCCGGCGTTCTCCGTGGTGCGTGGTGCTGTGGAGATAATTCGGAAAATCGGGGCGCAGTTCGGGTTGAGTCCGTCAGCCCGTGCCGGGTGGCGGTTATCCGACCTGAGCCGATCGCGTTGGACGAGTTCATCTGAGACGAACACTCCCAGTTTCGTAACCGGATCTACTTACTGACGACTTCCAGGAGCTGAACTCGCGACGCCTCAATCGAGAACACCTTTTCGGCATGGGCGCCAAATCCTTCGTAGAAGTGAAAGTAGCCGTCGCTGATTTCGTAGCTATTCGCTTCGATGGTGCGGCGGAACGCGTCGCTTGTCGATACGCCTTTGTTGAGCTGATAGGTCTTCGTTGCCATGGCGAACTCCATCTGTTGTTTCCTCACCTTAGCGGGCCCCGTTTGTCGACGACCGCTCCAATCCGACGGTGCGCTAATCGACAGTGAACTTCGCAGGCCTTGAGGATCACTAAGCTCTGCTTGTGAATGAACTCGGGCCGATGATATGGCGTATCTTTCTCGCCATCTTGGCGTTCGGCGTCATAGCCCAGCAAGCGCTGGTGACTTGGGGATCGCTCGACCCTAGCCCTAGCTTTCAGGGGTGGGCTCTCTTCATTGGGGGCCTCCTGGTTCTGATCGAGAGCATTGCCGCGCTCTTCACTTCCGCGAATGCAGCCGCCGAACAAGTGCGTCTCAAGAGCGCGGAGAAGGTCGTTCTCGCATCCCTCAAGACGATCTCCGACTCAACAGGAATCGATCTTCTCTGCCTCGGCGGCAGCGTATTTCTCGCAAAGAAAACGGGCCTTAGACAGCGCGAGTTCTTGCACCGCGAATTGCGCTATCGGCTGTCGGACGTGCCTCAACCGAGTGATGTGGAATGGGTTAAGGGTAAAGGCGTCGTGGGTAGCGCTTGGAAGGACAAGCACACTGTGCACAAGGACCTGTCTGCCATCGCGGACAGGTACGGCGCGTCCGAACTCAACGAAGCGAGCTTTCTGAGACTGCGTGCAGATACGCGTGGGGGCTTTACTCGCGAGGAGTTCCACTCCATCATCGGGAAGTACGCCGAGGTTCTCGCGGTGCTCATTTGGAATTCCGCGCAAACTTCAGTTATCGGCGTGTACGCGATCGACGTCCCGATGACCGCAGTACACGAAAAATCCGGAACGTTGCTCAACGAACACCCCATCCATGAGATAGCGTCGAGTTGTGCATCGCTTCTGGGGGATGTTCTCCAGAAAAAGTGATAGAAATATGAAAATAGAGCATGGGAGTTCAGATGGCTTCTACTAACGAACCACTAAGACTGAACGAGCAGCAGGCCCGCGATCAATTCTTTTCGACGCTTCGATCTTTGCATCCAAGCGAAGATCTCACTCGATCGATAGACCGCGTACAGTCGCGGGGCAAAAAGGTTGAGACGACTAGATCCCTCGGACCAGTCGGGTCCGAAGCAGTTGGTCGAGACACTCCCAAGTAGTTTCCCATAAATACGAGATACGAGCCGACGCGGCCAAGAGTCGCGTCGGCTTTTTCGCGGTCGCATCGCTTCGACTGCATGACCCACCCAGCTCCCGCCCGAGCGTTATTCGTCCATATACTCTGACCCGCCGGAGACGTCTCCCATATCGCCTTCAGCGTCGAACGCGTCCGGTAGGTCGGCCTCCAAAATCAACTCCACGTCATTCAAGGAGAGATGACAGTTCGGACACGTAAACCCATTGGTGCTGACTTCAAGACTTACGCTTGGGCCGCCCCAGGCCTCTCCCCAGGGAGAGACGTCGTCATACTCGACAGACGAGCTAGTTACCTCATCACCAAAAATAACCCCTTCCTCGCCGCACGCGGGGCATGCCGCCTCAGTCTGATGGCTTGCGAAAGGCAGCTGGTAGAGAAGCCAGTCCGCAGCAAACTGCGCGCTTTGAACGCCGCTCTTCTGAATGGCAAGCCGCCTCTTCGCGCTTTGAACCAGCGATTCGAGCCGCCGCTTTCTGTACTCCGCAACGGTCTGAAGGTGAGCGTCAACCTCTGGCACGCGAGCGCGGCCAACGAATTCCTCAACCTCGCGATCAATATGCTCGACGAGAATAACCGCTTGCGCCCAAAACCTCGGCCACCACGCATGTGGCGGGATCGAATCGAATCCAACATTGGCTCCGTGAAGGTATTCATTCCGGCCACTGGCAATGTTCGCGGCTTCTTGGGCATTGAACGGCTTAAATAGGCGCGCACTTCTCGCCCAGACAGCCCTAGCCTGGATGGAAACGAATCTGTCCGCGTTAGGAATCAGACCACTCGCGATTAACACGTTTTCACCATTATCCGAGTGCTGCGCGATGAGAAAAGGTGAGACCTTGGCTAGGGCTGCCTTCGCCAGAAGCTCCAGCGCGCAGGCCGCCCAGAAGGCACTTTCCTCGAATTCCCGATCTTCGTCCAAAGCTCGATTTATGAACATCCGAGCCTTGAGCCAGAGCCCGTCAGGATCGAACGGCTCGCCGATCACGACGTGAGCGCCATGTTGTACGTCAGACGCGAAATTGCGCGAGTTGAAGGGTCCTCGACCACGGCATTCCGAGCGTGAAGCGACTGCCGATTATCGATGAATAGAAGTGTGTTTGGCTCGTTCCATTCATGTACGTGCGCACGCTGACGCTCATCAGCGAAAAATTTCACTGTCAGCTTCGCTTGGGGATCGCCTGGGCTCATGCAGACGGGGTCGAAGCGGAGTCGTCCGACGTCTCGGGCCGAGGCGAGGTAACTGCCTCGACTACCCCTGACGGTGAAGACTCCCTGGTCAACATGACCCGGTATCCAAGGTGCCCGACGACCCTTCCAACACCAGACCACGGTTGGCGTGGCGGAGACCGAGTCTGAGTGCAATATGACCAGGTCTGGGGGTTCCGGGAGATGCGCACCGTCGGTGTGCAACGGCTGGGCTTCAAGTCCGTACACGGCGCTTAGCGAACGCGGCGGTGCTTCAGTAGTAGTGTGCGGAACGAGCACACGATGATGCTTGCCGCCGCTGAGTATTGCCGAACGGAGCCCGCTGAGCGACGCCGCGCGTGAGACCTCCTCTATGGTTCCGCTGGTGGTCGCCCAGCCGGATTGCGAAACTTCCCGTAAAATTACCTCAAGCGTTTTGTGCATATCTCCCCCACCTAGCCGTCTCAGCTTTGCTAATGATTGCATGGACAGAAAAAGATGTTTTTACTCGTGGCTGACAGGGATCGCCATCTTGATCTTGACTTCTGACCGACAGTTCAATCGGGGCTATCACTTCCAGTCGCACTCGGCCAAACTGATATTGATTTCTCCTCAGGTCTCTCGACAGCACGAAAGTAACAGCCGTGGAGCCAATATTTCTACGTTGAGAATCATCGTGGCCTCTTTATCAGCCAAACCTGCAGCTCGCGCTGAGGATGCGGTAGTCGATGCCGGTGAGGAAGCGACAAAGCTAACAATGGAGTGGTTACGTAACCGTCTCCCGGGAGACACCTCCTCGGTTCTTGAACAGCTTGAAGAAGTCCCAGACAGCCCATCGCGCGGAAAGCGATTGCAAGTGTGATCGACGCGCATAATCTTATGAGCGACGACGTGAGTCACTGATCCGTCGTGTGAGCACGCATGTGAATAACTCCATGATGCCGCTCCGTTCCGGTGAGTCTGGGCTGCCATTCGCTTAGAGCGAAAATGACTTCACATTCTGACTCTGCAATCCCCAACCCGAGCTGGCACGCGTCACACCGGTAGGTCACGGAGTGACCCGGACCCTCTGTCACCTAAGAGAGCTGAATTCCCGGCTCCATGGCGTCAAAGAATCCATCACCCGCGTAATTACGATAGTCAATGTAGAAGACGCCTTTCTCGTGCGGGGCGACGTCAGGTTCAAAAATGACGGGCACCCCCGCGCCGAGCAAGACTCCTGTCAACCCGAAGTAGTACCACTCCGGGGCGGTAGCCGTAGCGGCTGCATCTTTGAAGGCCTGCAGCTGATCAAGCGTCACAATGATGGCCTTGTTCGCGTACCAGATCAGAAATGGCACCTCTGCTGCCGTTTTGTACTCAACGGAATTTTTCTCTGTAACTGACTCGATGTCCATTGGTCTCCGTACGTAATTGATGGACCCTCAACCTATCGGGTGATTCCGACATCCCGCGCGCCAGTTCTGTGCGGGCGTTCGCCAATTCTTCGCGGATGGCGTTCCTTAGCTACTGCTCTGAATCAAGCGCGAGACGCTTTCCATGCAAGTGTGCGTCGCGGAGATGTCATCGCGAACTCAAAACTAAAAATGGTGGGCCTCTCAAAAAGAAATCCGTCGAGAAGCCCACCGAATTGGATACTAGTTATCCCATATGGACAACAAATTTTCCATCTGGCTAACTAATCTGGAAAGATAGCGAATGCCAGTCTTTATGCAAGTCATTGGCTATCGCACCATCAATATTGCAAGTACTGCTAGTAATGCGAAGCCGGGTGTAACGAGCACCCGGCTTATCGCATTTTCTACAACAGGCGGCGGCCTTTTCATCTTGGTCATTTTGTCCTCCCTCCTGTGCTAATCGAACTTCTCAACGTTGTCCCTGTGCCTAGTTTCGGGGACACCTCCACTGTACGACGCCTGTCTGACGCCGGGGGCGATTCACGCCGCTGTAGGAGTTGCGTAGCAATAAGGAGGAGTTAGTTAGCTAAGTGCCATTTGCTAATCGTGGGATGCCGCTGTTGAGTGCAATGAGCAGGTCGAGCGCCTCGGCCTCGCGCACCTCGCCCACCACCAGCCGGTCGGGACGCATGCGCAGTGTCTCCTTGATGAGACGGCGCAGCGACACCTCACCAGTGCCCTCGAGACTATCGCCGCGGCACTGCATCGCAACCGCATCCCGCGACGGGACCCCGAGCTCGAAAGTTTCTACAATGGCAGGCTCGGTACGCAGTTCCGACTCCCCCAGTAAGTGGGACGTGGGGTGCGAGTCGGCTACCGCAGCATGACTGCTCGGGCCGTCGAAGTGACCTCCAGCCGGATGCCCGAGGGAACCAGCAGGCTGACCACGGGCGGACGCCAGAAGGCGGACAACTCAACCGACGCGGTAGCGCCATCCCCGGTGCCTGCGTAGACAAGCTCCACCGCATCGAGGGTGCCGGGCGTGTTCGCGGCCAGGTATCGCTCAACTTCCGTTTCTATTGCGGTCGACCGCAGCACGATCTCCGGCCCGTCTGCGGTGAGCGCCACATCGTCGAGCTCGAACGCCTCGGCGCCGACGAGCGCGGCGCCGTCCGCCAGGGTGAACAGCCGTTTGCGTTCGAGATAGAGGGATGATGCGGCGACGACCAGCAGTACCAGCACGAGCGAGAGAGCACCGAAGAAGATGGTGAGGGGCAGCATCGAGCCCCGTTCGTCACCGAAAGAGGGCAGGGTGCGGTAGGTGGTGCCCGGGCGTGCCTGATCCAAGGCGGATGCCACGGCGCCCGTCACCTCTCGACCCAGAATCGCGATACCTGCTGTGTAGCACCTGCCTGGAGAGACACGGACGGCGGCGCGGCGCCCCCGAAGCCCGCGGGCGCCAGCGGCAACGGAACCGCCACGTCGACCACCACGGTGACAAACCCGCGTCGGGTAAGGCACGCCGAGGGTGTGGGCGCGCAACTCACCGACACCGTCGCGGTCGCCCGGTCGACGCCGAAGTCGGCGAGCGCGAAGTCCACTGCCCGTTCGGCCAGGCGCTCGGCTTCCGCCTCCGATTCCGCCCGGACGTACACGCGTGCCGCCTGCCGTGCCGCGCCCTCTGCAGCGAACGCGCCCGCCTGCATCGCCGAGACGCTCAGGATCAGGTAGACGAGCGGGAGTAACAGGATCAGGCCCGCGGTGATGAACTCGAGCGAGGCCGAGCCACGTTCGTCGCTCCGCAGGCGGCCATCTCTCACCCGCCCGAGGAGCGGACGGCGGTCAGTCGACCAACTCGAGGGGTGCATGTCCCGCCACCTCCAGCGCATCGCTGAATCCCAGTAGTCCCAGAACGGGTAGGGGAGCCGTGACGGTGACGGTGACCGCCGGGTACCCGAGGTAGTCGTCGTTCGCAGCCGCGACCTCCCGCGCGTATGAGGGACCGATTGCGGCGGTGATGAGATCGCGCGTGCGCTGCTCCCCCGCTTCGAGGTCACCTCCGGCTAGGTCGCCGCCCGCCAGGGAGGCGTAGCGCGCACCTTCGGCGGCGGCATCGATGACGGTGTTGCGCACGTGCAGGGCCAGGCCCAGCTGGATGACGGATAGCGTCAGCACGGTGAGCAGGCCGGCCACCATGCTGAACTCCGCAACCGCGGAACCGGCGTCCTCGCGCCAGAGCCGCCGGATGTCCACCCTAGAAGCTACTGACGCGCTCAATGGCTTGCTCGAACACACCGCTGAGCGCCGGCCCGGCGAGCCCCCAGATGACGACGACGAGTCCCGCCGTCATCAGAGTGATCAGCACCCAGCCGGGTACGTCCCCGCGATCGGTGGGCGCGGCGCGGCCACTCAGATCGGCATGGTCCGCTGCGACGATGCGAAGTGAGATCTTCTGAGCTGGTTCATTCATGGGTGAGCCTTTCGGGCTGGTGGTCGATCGAGGTGAGGTGGATGTCGGCGTCACAAGCCCACCTGCAAAACGAAAATGGCGGGGAAGACGGCAAACAGAATGGTCAGCGGCAGAATCAGAAACACGAGTGGCACCAGCATCGCCACTTCCTTCTTGCCCGCCGATTCGAGGAGGTTCCTGCGGGACTCGACGCGGGAGTCCTGCGCCTGCGCACGCAGCACGTCCGAGAGCGGGGTGCCGCGTTCGAGGGCGCCCACCAGCTGCTCGGTGGCTCGCGTGAGCGCCGGGATCTCGAGCGTCCGGGCCAGAGCCGTGAGCGTTTCGGCCAGCGGCAAGCCCGAGGCGACCGCGGTCGTCACCGTCGCAAGCTCGGATGCCAACTCCCCGCGGGAGATCCGCGATACCCGCCGCAGAGCATCCAGAATTCCCTCTCCCGCAGACAGGCTCAGCGTGAGAAACTCCAGCACGGTGGGCAGTTCCGCTGCCATTCGTTGTCCTCGAGCGGATGCCTGCCGCTGCAGCACGGCGTCGCGCCCGAGAAACCCGCCGGCAGCAGCCAGCAGCACCAGCGCCACATGAGCCGCGGCCGGGATCGGGCGCGCCCACTGGACGGCGGCCGCGGCGAGCACCCCGAGGCATCCCGCAATCGCCGCCCACACCAATTGCCGCGCACGGAATGCTTCTACGGTGAGCGGCAGTGCGGCCTGGCGTAATCGTCGCTCCGTGACATCCACTCCCCCAACAACGAGGTCGAGCAGCCGTCGCGTGCGGCCCAGCATTGGGCCGAGGAGCATTCCGAAGACCGGAAGCGGATTGACGGGACGGCGGTCGAGGATGTCGCGGGCATCGCTCGACAGGTCGACCACGTACGGCGCCACACGCAACGCCAGCGTGGGGCGGCTGAGCCGGGGAACCATGCTCACCAGAAACCAGAGGCCGACGCCCAGCGCGAGTCCGCAGAGCACAGCGAAGAAGGTGAGGGAGCTCATTCGAACCACCGCTTTTCCTCGGGGAGGCGTCCGATGGCGCGCATGAGCCAGTAGGCGGCCGCCGATAACCCGGCCCCGCCGCAGATCAGGAGGGAACCCCCCACCGAGTTGTAGGCGGAGGCGGCTTCGGGGCGCGAGGCGAGGAGTACCAGAATGATCCACGGGGCGGCGACACCGAGGCGGGCGGCATTGACCGTCCACGACTGCCGGGCCTCCACTTCGGCGCGGATCGCGGCGTCTTGACGGAGGTACACCGCGAGGTTGCGCAACACGGTTGGGAGCTCGTGCCCGCCGACCTCCCGGGACATGCGGAGCGTCTCGATGATCCGGTCGGCGACGGGGTCGACCAGTCGGGCCTTGAGCCGGTCGAGGGCGGCGGAGAAATTGCCGGTTGTGCGGTAGCTCAGTTCGAAATCGGCGAAGGCTGCGCGGGTGACGGGCGGGCCCGAGTGGGCGAGGGTGACCACGCTGTCGGGCAGGGCGAGGCCCGATCGCACCGCAGACAGCAGGTGGTCGACCACATCCGGCCAGACGACCCGGGTCGCGCGTCGAAAGGTGCGCGCCCGCGTGATGATCACCACCGTCGGCGCGACCAACCCCGCGGTCCCAGCCGCGAGCGCGAGAGCCACAACCGGCACGGCGGCGCTCGTTACCGCGGCGGTTGCGGCCCCAAGGATGACGGACACCGCCGCGACCACCGCCACCGGCACGCGCCGGAGGCCTGCCTGCACGAGCACCTCCTCCGCGCGGGACGACCACCGGGGCCGGCGGCAGGGAGAGCGCGATGTGGCGCCGTGCGGCCAGAGGAGCGGCGCGGCGACGAGCAGCACTCCCGCGCCAAGGAGGAGTCCGAGGGTGAGTGCCATCACCGCGCTCCCGCCAGGACCGAGGCCGGATCGAACCCGTGGGTGTGAAACTTGGACAGCTTGGTCGGGTATCCCCCGGTGGGCTGGAGCACTCCGCCGCGCGTCGCGAAGATCGAACTGGTCTCGATCGTGGCGCCGTTCACCTGACCGCTCGGCGCGATGATCTCCACGACCCGGCGCTTGCCGCTGCGCCCCAGCTCGCAGTGCACCACGAGATCGACGCAGCCGGCGACAGTCGGCAGCACGAACGACGAATCGATGTTTTTGCCCGCGAGCAGCGGCAGCGTGCAGAGCTTCGAGAGCGCCTCCCGCGGCCCGTTGGCGTGGATGGAGCACATCCCGGGGATGCCGCTATTGAGTGCAATGAGCAGGTCGAGCGCCTCGGCCTCGCGCACCTCGCCCACCACCAGCCGGTCGGGACGCATCCGCAACGCCTCCTTGATGAGTCGGCGCAGCGACACCTCACCGGTGCCCTCGAGGCTCTCGCCGCGGCACTGCATCGCCACCGCATCCCGCGACGGGACGCTGAGCTCGAACGTTTCTTCCACCGTGACCACCCGGTCGGTCGCGCGCGCGACGGACAGCAGCGCCCCGAGCATGGTGGTCTTGCCGCTCTGGGTCGCCCCGGACACCAGAATGTTCTGCCCGCTCAGCACGCACATGCGGAGAAACTCGGCCGCACGGTGCGGCACGGAGTCCAGTTCGACGAGGTGTTGGAGCGTGCGGATGCGACGGCTGAACTTGCGGATGTTGACAGCGAAGTGCGCGCGGGTGATGTCGGGAATGACGACGTGCAGGCGGGAACCGTCCGGCAGGGAGGCGTCAACGAAGGGCGAGCTCAGATCAACCCGGCGACCGGAGGACTGCAGCATCCGCTCGACTAAATCGCGAACCTGGCCCTCGGTCAGTGTGAGATCCAGCAACTCAGCGACGCCGTGGCGGGCGACAAACACCCGGCTGGGCTCATTGATCCAGATCTCCTCGATCTCAGGGTCGTCGAGGTAGGGCTGCAACACCCCGAAGCCGGTGAGCGTCGCCAGCACCTCGTTGGTGGCGCTGGCCTCGTCGGCCAGGAGCGGAAGCGAGCCGCCGAGAGCCCGCTCGCTGTAGAGCTTCACTTCGTCGCGCACGTAGCGGTCGGCGAGGTGGCGATTCAGCGACAGGTCGACGCCGTCACGCTGCACGCGCTCCCGTACGCGGTCGGTGATGATCGAGATCGCGCGGCTCATGGAGACAGTGTCACCGAAATGGGCGCGCCGGAAAAAAGTTATCCACAGCCGTCGTCACAGCCGCCACCAACCGACATCAGCGGCTGCCGCCCTCACCGTAGGACGGCAGCCGCTGCTCGCCCGGCTACACTTGAGTCGCTCGCGGGAGTGGTGAAATTGGTATACACGCAGGTTTTAGGTACCTGTGCCGAAAGGCGTGAGGGTTCAAGTCCCTTCTTCCGCACCAGGCGTGTTCTGGCAACTGGTCAATCACAGCTGATCGCCGCGTAGGGCGCCCGGTAGGTGCTGTAGGAGCCGGAACCCTTGATCCAGGTGTAGCCCGCAACCGTCGCGGTTCCTGCGTCAATCGACGTGGCGCCCGTGGCAAATAGGTTGTACGCCGCAGAACCCGGCGTGATTCCGGTGAACTTCTTGTCACCGAATCCGGTGGTCAGCCTGATGTCCGCCTTGGCGGTCGCCGTGTTCAGCGCATACACCGCGACCGAGACCGCGCCGTTGATGCATTGAGACTTCGCGTTGACAGCCAGCGGCACCGTCGACAGCGGTGCCGTGGGGCCGGTGGCAACCGTTGTGGGTGTTCCCAGAACCACGGGAGCGATCGTCACCCTGTCGATGTTCGGTGTGTACGCGGTTGTGTTGCCGAACACCAGCGGATCGGTGGCGGTGGTGAGTGTCACGGGGATGGTGCGTTCCCAGAAGCTATTCCACGAGTAGGTGTACCGGAAGTAGGCGCTTCCCGCGCTGCCCGCAACACCCCCTTCGCTCACGGCGCCTTCACTCACATCGATGCGGCGATCGACAACCTGGGGGTTGTAGTCGTGTGCCCCGCTGAGCTCCGCGTTCGAGTATGCGACGGTCACGTTGTATGCACCCGCTGTGTTGATGCCCGCTGCGCGCTCGATTTCGAGGGTGTTGGCTGCGCCGTTTCCTACGTAGCCGACGTAGCGCCCACCAGAAACGTTGGTTCCGGTGCTGCTCCCGATGCTGGCGACGGCGGCGGCCCCGCGCAGTGTCGCGTTCTCCGCCTCGACCGTGACCGCGGCAGTGTCAGCGGACGCAATCCGGGTCGTCGTGACCTGCTTGATCAGCGCACCCTTTTTCGACCGCAGCTCTATCTCATTGATGCCCTGGGTGAGGTGGAGCCGTGCGGTGGACCTCCAGCCATTGCCGCCAGAGGCCTCAAGGGTGGTGACGTCGCGACCATTCACACTGACGGTGATGGTGGACGCCTTGCTGGTGCGGTAATCGACGGCGACATCGTAATACCCGCTCTGCCACGCGTCCGCGTAGACGTCGATTCTCTGATCGGAGCCACGCACACTGCCGTACCCGCGAGCGCCCTCCGTGTCGAAGTCGACCGCGGCCCCGCCGTAGTATCGGAGAGTTGAGGCCGGGTAGGTTGTGGGTTCGCCGTCGGTGATGTCGGTAAGCACAAACTTGTCGAGGGTGATGTCCGAGTTGGGCAGAACCTGCGTGCCATTTTCGCTTGCGCGCAGCGACAGTAGATGCTCGCCGGCTGTCAGGTTCACCGACACCTCAGAGCTGCCGCGGTACTGCCATTTTTGGGTTGCGGTCAACGCAAGATCGGCGGTGTACTGCACGGTCTGGTTGTGGGCTCCGTCGACAAACAACGCATGCCGTCCCGGAACGCCGGGGGTCGCCCCGATGACTTGGAACCGGTAGGTACCGTCCCGCGGAACGGTCACCGTCCAGTCGGCCTTCGAGCTTGCCCGGTTGAACGAGCCAACGTCGCGGCCATGCGACGCGAGGAATTTCCAGCCTCCGCCACTCAACGGATCCTGCGTGTCGGCGGTCGCCGACGTAAGCGCGGTGTCTTCGGCCTCGATACTCGCCGACCAGACCGGATCGGCCACAACGGCGCGATCCAGTTGTGGGGTGATGATGACCTGGTAGGCCGCGTACCTGTCGTAGCTTGGCACGGAGATGTTGAGGGTTCCGTTGGACAGTGCGACGTCGTCGAGGGCGAGCACCACCCGGGGTGTGCCCTGGAGTCCTTCAGCACCCGACAGGGTCGCCTCGCGAACCTCGACATCAACCATGTCACCGAATACTGCGGTGTCGATTCCGGACAGATCCAGCCCAACGCTCGATTCGTCTGTGCCGCCGTAGAGCACGGTCGCACGTTTGTTGATGGTGTCTACCGCGGCTATGCCCTGCAGGGTGTCGGCGACGTTGAGCTGCGGCGGGGTGACCGCGACGGTTTCGCTGCCTTCCAAATCCCCGTACCACTTAAACATCCACCAGCCTCCGTTGGCTGAGTTTGTGCGCGCGCTGTTGTCGGAGAGGTTGCCGGCGTAATTCCAGTAGGCCGTCTGCGCGTCTACCTTCTCATCCTCAAACATGGCCAACCACTGAATCAGCTGACCGGGTGTTCCCATGTCGCGGAGCATGCCGAATTCCGTGATGTTCACCGCAATCGGGTCGATCCCCCTCGCCGTTTCGAGGCCGCGGTAGTCGTCGAGGTGCGAGCGGAACGTCGCGAGGTTGTCGATGCCAAGTTCGTGCCAGATCATGATGTCCGGCAGCGTCCCGGTGGACTGGGCGAAGGTGAGGATGTCGCCTGTGCGGGCCGAGCGGTACGCGGCATCCCCCGGTCCTCCAATTCGCGCATGCCCAAGGCCATGCCGCTCGTAGACCTCTTGGATGGTGGTGTACACCGCCTCCCAGTCGGCGAGGAAAGTGTTTTTCATCGTCGCCCAGTTGGCATACCAGTTGCCGGCATCCGGTTCGTTAAAAGGAATGTGCACGTAGTCGGCCGGGCTGCTCGATGATGTCGCGACCGCCTCAGTGACAAACTCGACCACCTCAAGGTAGTCCCACGTTCCATTCGGCTGCGACGTGTAGGTGCCATCAGCCTGGTTGTAGGTGCGGGTGTCGCCCGGACGAACACCGCCGTTGTATGCCCAGTCGGGATAGTAGTCCTGCGTGTAGATGTACATGTCTTCGCCGTGTTTGTCGAAGAACCCATCTTCGACCTTCAGGGAATCGCCGCTGGGATGCTGTGTGCCGTACGGCGCCTTCTGCGACGTATTTGTGATGTGTGCTCCGTTAATCACCGCCTGGGTGGGAGCACCCTCGTCTCCGAACCCGTACAGGGTGCCGGTGGCCCCACCCCGGAAGTCGCCGGTGGGCGCAGAGAAATCGACCTGCAGCACGTCGCCCTGCGGTTCTGCTGCCGTTGCTGCGAGAGGCACGAATAGTCCTCCGGCTGCCAGGGCGGCGGTTGCCACCCAGGCGATTGTTTTCGGGGCGTTCTTCATCGAATGCTCTCCTTACGATCTGCGCGACAGACCGGGCGGCCTCATCGCGTACCCAACACGGCCATCAGCGATGGTGCGTCGCTGAGGACGATAGCGATATCAGGGTTCTTTCACAAGGAAATCCTGAAATCGTTATCAGTAAAGCAAAAGAGAGACGATGGAATTCTGATAGCGATTTCAGTTTCCTCTTGCGGAATTGTGAAATCGGTATCAGAATGGGCCCGTCACCGCAGACGCGGAGGCTTTGCACCCAGCTCCGTAAGGAAAAGTTTGTGACACAACAGTTGGTATGGGGCAGCGACGCGATGCGACTGACGTTCGAGTGGGACGCGGGTTCATCGCCCCGGCTTGCGGCGGCGGCGACCACAACGACCCGGCTGAGCTCCACCCACTCCGTACCGTTTTTTGAGATCATCACGGCCGGCGCCGGGCATCGCCCCGCGTCATCGCGGCTGTCACACACCCGGATTGGCCTCGACCTGCGCTACGTCTCCCACACCGAATGGACCGACGGCGAGGCATTATTTCTCGACATCGTCACCCGGGCGGAGGCAATCGGGCTCGAAGCGGTTGCCCACCTGCGGTCCATCGCCGGCATCAGCGCCGTGCAGAGCACAGTCACGGTGCGCAACGTCTCCGCCCACAACCAGGTGCTCAGGTCGGTCGCATCCTGGAGCGCCGACATCGCAGGACCGGCGTCGATCGCCGGATGGAGCCTCGTGCGCGGCACAAACGACTGGCTCGGCGAAGGCCGATTCACCACAACACCGCTGCGGGACGGTGTGCTCCCCGAACTCCGCACCGACCTGACCGGACACGATCCGCGTGGATCCGTCACCGGGACCTCCCACGGTAGCTGGTCCACGGGCACCGACCTTCCCGTCGCCGCGCTCACATCGGAGGCGGCCGCGTGGGCCTGGCAGATTGAGCACAACGGCGCGTGGCGGTGGGAGGTCGGCGAGGAAATCGACGGGGGCTCCTTCACCTTGTCCGGTCCGACCGACGACGATCACGCCTGGGCGAAGGTGCTCCACCCCGGCGAATACTTCACAACCGTGCCCGTCGGCGTGGCGCTCGGTAAAGACTTCGACTCTGCTGTGGGCGCGCTGACACTTCATCGGCGTGCGAACCGCCGCGTTCATCCCGACAACACGGCGATGCCCGTGGTGTTCAACGACTACATGAACACCCTCAATGGCGATCCCACCACCGAGAAGTTGCTGCCCCTCGTCGACGCGGCCGCACGGGTGGGCGCCGAGGTGTTCTGCATCGATGCCGGGTGGTACGACAACAGCGCGATCGCCGGAGCATGGTGGAGTAGCGTCGGCGAGTGGCAGCCGTCCACGGTTCGCTTTCCCGGCGGGCTCGGCGAGGTCATCGATCGCATCCGCGACCGCGGTATGGTTGCGGGGCTCTGGCTGGAGCCCGAAGTGATCGGTGTGAACAGCCCGATCGCAGCCCGCCTCCCCGAGGAGGCGTTCCTGCAACGGTTCGGCCAGCGGATAGAGGAGCACGAGCGCTTCCACCTCGACTTTCGGCACCCCGCAGTCACCGACTACCTTGACTTCGTTGTTGACGGCTTAATCACCGACTTCGGCGTCGGATTCTTTAAGTTCGACTACAACATCAACGCCGGCACGGGCACCGACGTGGCCGCCGATACCCCGGGAGACGGGCTGCTGCAGCACAACCGGGCTCACCTGGCGTGGCTCGATCGCCTTCTCGACCGCCACCCCAACCTCGTTATCGAGAACTGCTCGTCCGGGGCGATGCGGATGGACTTTGCGATGCTGTCGCGACTGCAGATGCAGTCAACGTCTGACCAGCAGGACTTCCTCCGGTATCCGCCCATCGCGGCCGCGGCTCCGCTGTCGATGCTTCCGGAGCAGGCCGCAAACTGGGCCTACCCGCAGCCAGGCATGAATGACGAGGAGATCGCGTTCTGCCTTGTCTCCGGGTTGCTTGGGCGGTTCTATCTTTCCGGCTACCTGAACATGATGACCGATGCGCAGCGTGCACTGGTAGAGGAAGCCGTCACCGTCGCGAAGCAGATACGGGGCGATTTGGTGCAGAGCCGTGCGGTATGGCCACTCGGGCTCCCCCAGTGGACTGACCCGCAGGTCGCGCTCGGACTGCACTGCGGAAGGGCGACGTATGTTTCGGTTTGGAACAAAACGGGAGCCGCCGACATCCACCTGCAGCTGTCTGAATTCACCGGCATCGAACTCGACGTGCGCACGATCTTTCCCGCCGACCTTCCCGAGTGGCCATCTCAGTGGGACAGGTCAACCGGGATCCTCACCGTCCAGCCGACCGGCACATCGCCAGCCGCCCGCACGTTCCGGCTCGTCCCCACTGCATCTGGCGAAACGGAAATTTCCCCGCACCACCGTCTGGTTCACTAGGCCCGACGCACCCACACAGAAAGAGTGAGACGTTCAATGAAGAAAAATCTCCTGAGCGCCGCGGTTATTGCCGCGACCAGCGCACTGCTGCTCGCCGGCTGCAGCGACCCCGGCGCCGGCGGAACATCGGCTGATCCGGCGTCGTGGCCCGACCAAGACACCGATCTGTCGGGCACCAGCCTGACGATCTGGGCAGCCCAGAACTCTAACACTGTGCCCGACAGCGTCATCGCCGGTTTTGAGGATCTGACCGGTGCAGAAGTGACCGTCGAGACCATCCCCGATCCCTATGAACAGGGCATCCAAACCAAGGTCGCGACCGGGGATATGCCCGACCTGGCGTTCTGGCAGCCGACGGCGTCGCAGCTCACGGCGCTCAACGCCGGCACAAACCTGCAAAGCCTCGACGACGCGCCCTGGCTCGAGAACGTTGACCCCGCACTGCGGGACATCACCGGACTGCTCGACGACACCCGCTATGCGGCCCTGGTTTCCACTCCGGCAGTGCAGGGCGTCTACTACAACAAGGATGTTTTTACGGCGAACGGGGTTACTGAGCTGCCCACCGATTGGGAATCCTTCATCGAGCTGGGCCGACAGCTCGACTCGGCCGGGGTCACGCCGTTTTACGAGATGGGCGCCGACCGCTGGGGCACGCAGTGGTGGGTGCAGGTGCAACTCGCAGATGCCGCGGCCGACGGGCTGTGGGACCGGGTCAACGCTGGGGACGAAAAATTCACCGACCCCACCATCCAGGGTGCTATCGATACCTACGCGAGCCTGATCGATGAGGGCCTTTTCAACGACGATATCAAGACCGCAACGTTCGAAGACCAGGGCGCGGCGCTTCTGGCTGGCGACGCGGCGATGGTGGTGCAGGTCAACTCATTTTTTGGCCAGCTGCAGTCGTTGTCCGACACCGAAACCCTGAACGACACGATTGGATTTTTTCCCATCGCACCGTCGGGCAACATCGGATCCTTCATCCCTGACCAGAGCAACGCCCTCGTTGCCTTCGCCACGGGAGATGCCGAGAAAGAGGCGGCCTCGCGTCAGCTGTTGAGCTACTGGCTGGGAGACGGCTACGCCGACTTCGTTGAGACGCAGGACACCATCTCGCTTCAGCCTTCCGTGCCCACGCCCGACACGGTGCCCACCGCGCTCGTCTCGGTCAGTGAGTCGATCGGCACGTCGGTGGGTTCGATGCAGGCCCTGGCGATCGCCAACCCGGACCTGTACATCTTCCTCGCCGACATGATCCAGGGCACAAAAACTCCTGCCGAGGTCGCGCAGGCCACGCAAGACCAGTTTGCGCAACTCGCTAAGGCTCAGGGAGCCGACGGCTTCTAACCCCTCGGGTGGGCGCCAGAGCAATCTGACGCCCACCCTACGAGCACGAAAGGTCGCCGACGCAGTGTCAACCAACCGGGCCCTCGCTTCGCCCAAAATCCTTCGCGGTGCGCTGTCGCCGCGGGGCAGCTCCCGTTCCTCCGCGCGTTCTGACCATCCGGCCCTGTTCCTAATCCCGGCGCTGGTTGTGCTTGTGGTGTTCTTTTTTGTCCCCACCATTTTCAACTTCGTCTACGCCTTCACCGATTGGTCGAGTTTCAAGTCGGACATCGGGTTTGTCGGCTTCGAGAACTTCGCGGACCTGTTCCAGAGCGGCACACTGCTCAACGCGCTGAAGGTCACACTGGTCTACGCGGTGCTCGTGGCCGTGTTCCAGAACGTATTCGGCCTGCTGCTCGCGCTCCTGCTCGAGCGGGACACCCGCATCAATCGGTTTGCCCGCGTGATGTTTTTTATCCCGGTGGTGATGTCCGCTCTCGCCGTTGGCTACATTTTTCAGGCGCTGCTCAAGCCAGACGGAGCACTCAACGGCATTCTCAGCACGCTCACCGGCACTACGGTATCCACCGCATGGTTGGGCGACACCACCTGGACCATCGTTGTGGTGGCACTGGTGCACTCGTGGAAGTGGATGGGGCTGTCCATGCTCATCTACCTCGCCGGGCTCAAAACAATTAGCGACGACGTGCTCGAGGCTGCGCGCCTCGACGGGGCGTCGTGGCTCACCACGTTCCGGTCAATCCGTTTCCCTCTGATCGCGCCCGCTCTGACCTTCAACGTTGCGACCGCCCTGCTCGGCTCGATGAACGGTTTTGACATCGTGCAGGCGACGACCGAGGGTGGGCCAGGAGGCACCACCGAGCTGCTCAACATCTTCATTTTCCGCACCTTTGGGCAGGGCCTGTTCGCCCAGGCAACGACGATGAGCCTCGTGCTGTTTGTGATGGTCGCCGTTCTTGCCTTCCCCGTCATCCGCATCCTGCGCAAGAGAGAAGACGTCTTATGAGTGCCGCCACAACGCCGCGGTCGAACTTTCGTCCCCGCCGGTTTATTCAGCCCATCGGCGCGCTCGCCAGTGTTGCGATCCTCCTCGGTGTGCCCTTCTGGCTGGTAATCTCGACCGCGGGCAAGAATCAGGCAGAGGCCCTCGACCCCAGCCTGTCGGCTCCCAGTCAGTGGCAGCTGTGGGAGAACTTCGCCAACGTCTTCACCGACGGTCGGATGCTTCCGGCGTTTTTTGGGAGCCTGCTGGTGATGGTGCCCGCGGTGTTTGGCGTTCTGGTGCTCGGCTCGCTGGCATCATGGATCCTTGCACGTCGCTCCGGCCGTGGTTTCGCGATCCTGTATGCCCTCGCCATCAGCGGCATTGTCCTTCCGCCTGCAGTTGTCACGGTAGTTCTACTGCTGCGCCAGCTCGGACTCGCGGGCACCGCAGTGGGGATGATCGGTGTGTACATGGGGATGTACCTCTCAACGGTGATCTTTTTTGTCACCGGCTTTGTGCGCACCATTCCCTCAGAGTTGGAGGAGGCGGCTCGTGTCGATGGCGCGCGCCCGTTCACCGTCTTCTGGCGCATCATCCTGCCTCTGCTGACCCCCGTGCTTGCAACGGCGACGATCCTCATTTGCCTTTACATCTGGAACGACGTATTCTACGCCCTGTTCGTGCTCGGCGGGCGCCTCGACACCCTGCCGCTCAACCTCTACCAGGTTGCAAGCGCCGGGCTGTACCTGCAGAACTGGCACCTAATTTTCTCGTACATCATTTTGATGAGCCTCCCCCTGCTTCTGGTCTTCGTCTTCGCGCAACGCAAGATCATCTCCGGAATCACCAGCGGCGCCGTCAAATAGCCGGTGCCGCGTGACCACCACTGATGCTGTATCGAAGGACCCTGATTCCACGCCAGAATGGCTTACGTCGCACATTCGCGATGGACGTGGACGGAAACGAGGCGCGAAGATCAACGACCGCCAGCAACGCCCACCCGTCATAGCCGACGTCGCCCGCCTTGCGGGCGTGTCGGTGCCGACGGTGTCGCGCGTGCTCACCGGGGCAGCGCGAGTGACACCAGACAAACGTGAACGCGTCCTGGCTGCCATCGCAGAGTTGAACTACCGCCCCAGCCCCACCGCTCGACTGCTTGTCACCCGGCGCTCCCGGATCATCGCGGTGATCGCCGGGCAGACCTCCCAATACGGTTACGCCGAAACGATCCGCGGAATCGAGGAAGCGGCCCGCGCAGACGGCTACACCGTCACCATCACCGTGGTCGAATCTGCCGACGAGGAGTCCGTGGACCGTGCGGTCTCCCACCTTCTCGACCAGCGCGCCGACGGGATCGCGGTTCTGAAGTTCGATCCTCCCGGTGTCGCGGCTCTCAACAAGCTGCCCGCGAATGTTCCGGTCGTTGCCATCTCGGGTGTCCGTGGTAAATCGGTACCCCAGGCCGTGCTCGATGAAACACACGCCGCAGAGTCGCTCACCAATTACCTTCTCGACCTCGGCCACAAGACAGTGCACCACGTGCGTGTTCCGCCTTCCCGCCGGGAGGACGGACGCACAACGGGGTGGCGTCGCGCGCTCAAAACCTCCGGCATCGTCGACGTCCCTGCTCCGTTCGAGGCCACGTGGCACCCCGAATCGGGTCGTCTCATCGGGCGTGAGATTGCGCAAGACCCTTCGGTGACGGCCGTGTTCTGCGGCAACGACGAGATCGCAATGGGTGTGATCAAGGGTCTTACCGAAAGTGGACGCCGGGTTCCGGAAGACGTCAGTGTGGTCGGCTTCGATGACCACCCGCTCGCCCGGCTCTGGACGCCCGCGATCACCACGGTCGACCAGAACTTCGTCGAGCTGGGCAAACGCGCGTTCGGCCTGCTGCGCACGGCGATGGCCGGCGAGTCAGGACCTAAATTTTCGTCCGCGTTGCCCGAACTGGTTATTCGCGAGAGTGCGGCACCCCCCGGAGAATCCGTCGCCTCCAGCGAGTAACCTGACAGGTAGCGCAATTCGGACGATCGCCCTAGCGACCGCCCGTGGCAACCTACAACTGGAGTGTCCTCCGTGGTCCCGACCGCACTGATTCCCTGGCTCGATCCCGAGACCCTGATATCCGGATTCGGTGCGTTCGCGCTTCTCGGAGTCTGCTTCGTCGTGTTCGCCGAAACCGGCCTGCTCATCGGATTTCTGCTGCCCGGCGACACCCTGTTGATCATCACCGGGCTACTCACCTTCACCGGGGTCATCGCCCTCGACATCTGGTGGGTCGCGCTCGCCATTGGCTTCGCCGCCTTCCTAGGCGGCGAGGTCGGCTACCTCATCGGCCACAAGGCTGGACCGAGAATCTTCGAGCGCCGGGAGACCGGGTTGTTCTCGGTGGAGAACGTGCAGCGCACCAATGGCTTCTTCGAACGCTTCGGCGGTGCCGCGGTCATCCTCGCCCGCTTCGTTCCCATCGTGCGCACCTTCGCACCGGTCGCCGCGGGCGTCGGCCACATGAACTACAAGAAGTACTCGCTGTACAACCTCATCGGGGCCCTTGTCTGGGGCGCGGGACTGACCACGGTGGGATACCTGCTGGGATACATCCCGCCGCTGGCGAATTTCGTCACCAACTACATCGACCTGATCCTGCTCGGCGCCATCGTGCTCACGCTGCTGCCGACGGGGTACCACTACATCCAGTCGTCGCGAAAGGCGAAGCGCAACCGCGCCAACCCCGTGCCGGCGGAAGACCTCGCGCTGTCGCCCAAGGACTTCGACCAGGACCTGACCGACTAAACGCCGTTCAGCGTCGAACTACTCGATCGGGCGGCCGAACCGGTCCTTGATCGACTGCAGGGCCTCACCGGCGGGGCGACGAACCTCGATCTCGGAGTCCTTCAGGAGCTTCTTGATGGATGCCGCGTGCTCGAAGTCACCGATCTTGCCGAGCGCCCGGGCGGCCGCAGCACGAACCCGCGGAACCTCATCCTCGAGCATCGGCAGCAGCATGTCGGCGTAGGGCAACTCGCGGGTGAAGACCACACGTGCGCACATCTCGCGCACCCGCCAGGCCTGGTTGGTCAGGCCGGCCTTGATGGCGATGCCGGCGGAGTCGTGCCAGACGTAGAGGAGCGCACGCGCGCCCCAGAGTTCGGGCCAGTAGAGCGCGGGCGCTCCGTCGAGGATGCCCTGCGCGTGGGTTCCACCGACGGACAGCAGGAAGTCCTCCCCCGCGTTCGCGCCACCGAGCAGTGCCGCGGCGCGATCGACCGTCTCGCGCTCCCCGTAGGTCTGTACGGCGGCGGCCATACGGTCGGAAGGAGAGGCTTCAACGGGCACGGGGGTTTTATCTGCAGGCATCCGACCAATCTACGCCGTGCCCGGCCGCCTGACGAGCAGACGGTGTCGCTGGGATCAGGCGCGGGGCTCCCAACGAAACATCCGCCGGGCAAAATACAGCGCGATTGCTACCCACACCAGGCTGGGCACCACGAGTTGCAGCAGGTTCGCGGTGCCGCCCACCCAGGAGGTCGAGATCAGCTCGGCAATGCCGCCGCCGGGCAGCAGCCGCTTCACCCAGGGCAACTCCTCCGTGCCGGTGTACATCGTCCAGTAGGCGGCGCCCAGGGTGAGGAAGAAGAGCGGCAGGGTGGTCACCTGGGCGTGCTCGGGCGAGTTGGTGACCCCGGCCGTGGCGAGCGCGAAGCCCACGAACATCGCCTCGGCCAGCAACACCGCGAGCACCAACAGCAACCCGTTTTCGGGAGCGGAGGTGGTGAACGACAGCACGCTGAGCACCAGAGCGATCTGGATGACGCTGACGAGAATGATCGGCACGACGAGGCCGGTGAGGATGGAGGTGTCGGAGACCGTCCCGCTCCGCAGCCGCTTGAGCATCAGCGTCTGCCTGCGCGCGGCGAGCGTGGTGGTTGCCGTGACGTACACGCCCATCGCGATCATGATCATGACCTGCAGGGTCGCGATGACGGAAGCAGCGCCGGCGCTCTCCCCGCCGGGCTTGGCGATCAGCAGGAACGCGCCGAAGGCGAGCGGGATCAGGATGGCGCAGGCGGCGACGAGCCGATTGCGCAGCAACATTTTCAGTTCTGCGGTGGCGATGGACAGCATGAGGGTCTCCCGGGGTGATTCGTGCAAGTAAGTGAGTGGGGGTGTGTCGGGTCGTATCGGGGCGGGCGGGGCGGGGCGTGTCGGGTCGGGCGGGGCGTGTCAGGGCGCGGCACGGCGCGGTCAGCCCGCGGCGGCGAGCCCGCGGAACACGTCCTCGAGGCTCGACGAGGTGGCACTGAGCCGCTCGAGGGTGTGCCCGTGCTCGTCGGCCCAGCGCAACAGCACGAACAGGTCGCCCTGCAGGTCGCGCGTCTCGATGACCGACAGCTGGTTGGTGACGTGGGTGACCGGCAGCGGCAGCGAAACGCCCGAGGGAGCGATGCAGGAGATGCGGGATGCCTCGCCCGCCACCAATTGCTGCAGGGTACCTTCCCGGGTGAGCGTCCCCCGGTGCATCAGGCCAATGCGGTCGGCATACTTTTGCGCCTCCTCGAGGTAGTGCGTGGTGAGGATGATGGTTGCCCCGTTTGCGCGCAGGTCGGCGACCACGTCCCAGAGCCGATCGCGGGCCGCGGGGTCGAGCCCCGTGGTCGGCTCGTCGAGGAAGAGCAGCTCTGGAGATCCCCAGATGGCGCTGCAGAAGTCCACCCGCCGCTTCTCGCCGCCGGAGAGCTGGGCCATCCTGGTGTCTTTCTTGGTGCCCAGATCAAGCAGCTCGACCAGCCGCAGAGCGTCATCCTGCCGACCGGACAGGCTGCCCGCGAGACGCACGCTCTCCAGCACCGTGAGGTCTGCGGCAAACCCGGACTCCTGCAGCATGATCCCGATGCGCGGACGCACGGCGGGGCGGTCGGTTGGCGAGTCGCCAAACACGGTGACCGTGCCGGAGCTGGCGCTGCGGTGCCCCTCGACCGTTTCGAGGGTGGTGGTTTTTCCCGCGCCGTTGGTGCCGAGCAGGGCGTACAGCTCTCCCCGCTGGACGCTGAAGGTCAGATTTTTGACCGCGTCGAAGGGGGTGCGTCCGCCGTAGGTGCAGGTCAGGTCGTTGACGGCGACAACCGTGTCTGTGCCCGTGCTCCGGTCGGCCGCGGTGTGGACATTCTCTGGGTGTGGGCCTGTTGTGGTCATGCGTCCACTCTGGCTGGGCGCGCAGGCACCCAGTAGTGCCAGCGCACGCCGATTCGATGTGACAGATGTCACAGCGGGGCGTGACATCAGACGGTGCCCCATCGTGACGGTTACTGGCAGGGTTGTCTCTGTGATCTCCACCGGTTCGTCCTCGCCCACCGCGGCATCACCCTCCGCCGCATCGCCCACCGCGGCATCGCCCACGGTTCCACCGCCCGCCTTGCCACCCGCGGCCAACGGGGCGAACGCGGCGCGTGCGATGTCCCGCATGCGTCGGTACACCACGGTGTCGATGGCCTTTGTCGCGGTGGGTTACGCGCTCATCGCGCTCAGCCAGGTCACGCATGAGTGGCTGATCGTCGGAGTTATCGCGGCGACCATCCCGGTGACCGCCCTGGTCTGCTTCTGGGAGCGCCGCGCCCCGATCTGGCTTGCCATCCTCGCGACGGCTCTCAGCTCCGTCGTGTGGTGGGCGACGGTGGCACTGCAGGAGCTCGGCGTCACCTCGCTTTTGCTCGGCATGGCCGTCGGGGTGCTCCTGACCCAAACCGCCAAGGTCAATCCGTTTCTTCTCCTCGCGGGCCTGGGCTTTGTTGTCGCGCCGGTGGGGATCGCGGCGCTGGTGCGGCCGGAGCAGGACTGGACGGCGTATCTGCTCACCGCATCCGTCGCCTACGCGGTGGCGGTGGGTCTCTTCCTGCTCAACCGCTACACCTGGAACCGGTACCTCGAGATCGACGCCGCCCGACGCACGGGCGCCGAACTCGCCGTCGCGCAGGAACGCTATCGTTTTGCCGCCGACCTGCACGACATCCAGGGCCACACCCTGCACGTGCTCCGGCTGAAGACCCAGCTCGCCGACAAGCTCATCGACCGCGATCCCGCCGCCGCCCACGCCCATCTGGCGGAAGCGCAGGCGCTCATCTCCGAAACCCTCGCCAACACGCGCAGTCTCGCCTTCGGCGAGCGCCACCTGGTGGTCGCGACCGAACTGGCCAACGCGCAGGAGCTGTTCGCCGCGGCAGGCATCCGGTGCACGGTCGAGGGTTCGATGCCCGCCACCCCGAACGACGAGCTGTTTGCCCTCGTGGTGCGGGAGGCGACGACCAACATTCTCCGGCATGCCCAGGCGCAGGAGGTCACCGTGCGTCTCGGCGAGGGATCGTTGGTCATCACCAACGACGGCAGCCCCGAACCGCCTCGTCCCCGCAGCGGGCTCGCGCGCCTGGCCGAGCGATTTATCGCCGCGGGTGGCACCCTGCAGAGCGGCAGCGCGTCCGGCGTGTTCACGACCGCGGCGACGATTTCATGACCGAAAACTCGTTCACGACCGAAATCACGATCCTCCTGGCTGACGACGAGAATCTGCTGCGCGGAGCCCTTGCGGCGCTCCTCGACCTCGAGGACAACATCCGGGTCGTCGCCCAGGCAGACAACGGCGTCGATGCGGTGCGCCTGGCGCTAGCGGTGCGGCCGGACGTGGTGCTCCTCGACCTCGAGATGCCCGGGCTAGACGGCATCGACGCGGCGAGCGCGATCCTGGCCGAGCGCCCCAACCAGGCCATCATCCTGCTCACCCGGCACGGACGAGCCGGGGTGCTGCGCCGGGCCCTCAAGGCGGGGGTGCGCGGGTTCCTCGGCAAGACCGTCGATCCGGAACGCCTCGCGCAGGTCATCGCGGACGTGCACGCCGGACGACGCTACATCGACTCCGAAATTTCGACCGCGGCGATGATGGATGACTGCCCGCTCAGTGATCGGGAACTCGATGTGCTGCGCCTCACAGCCGAGGGCTTCGCGGTGCGCGAGATGGGCGCGCGGCTGCACCTGGCCTCCGGCACCGTGCGCAACTACCTGTCGTCGGCCATGCAGAAGACCGGCACCGCCTCGCGGCACGAGGCGGCCCGGTCGGCGGGCCAGCGCGGGTGGCTCTGACTACTCGGCTTGCCCGACGCTGACCCAGATCGACGCAAGCGCCTGCTCGCCGAGGTCCCGCTCCCCCTCGTTCTGCTCGCCCTCGTTCTGCTCGCCGAGATCGCCGCGGCCGACCCGCACCACAAAGGACCCGCCGAAGGGCTTGCGTCCGAGCACGGTCAGCTCGCTGTCGAGGGTGATCGCCTCCGCCGCGAGGTGGCGCAGCAGAGTGGGGTCGCTGTCACTGATGCGCACCACCCGCGCGGTGACACCCTCCGTGGCATCCCGCAACAACACCGCCCTGGGCTGCACGATCGTGCCCTCGCGCGACGGGATCGGGTCGCCATGCGGGTCTCGCACCGGGTGGCCGAGTTGGTCGTCGATCGCGTCGAGGAGGCGGTCGCTCAACGAATGCTCGAGAACCTCGGCCTCGTCGTGCACCTCGTCCCAGCCGTATCCGTACTGGCGCACCAGCCAGGTCTCGATCAGCCGGTGGCGGCGCAACATCCGCAGTGCCAACGTGGTTCCCGGAACGGTGAGCGTGACGGCGCCATACGGAACGTGCGTGACCAGGCCCTGCGCACCCAGCTTTTTGACCATTTCTGTGACGGATGATGCGGCGAGGCCGAGACGTGCCGCGAGAGCCGAAGTAGTGATCGGCACGTTTTGCCACTCGGTGTGGTTGTAGATGACCTTGACGTAGTCCTCCACGGCAGTCTGCGACTTCACGGTGGGCCTCCTCGGAAACGGGTTACGGACTCGCGATGGTCAGCACGATGAGAGCGATGTTCAGGCCGACCACCAGCACGACGACGACCGCGAGGGCGATGCGCACCATCGGACCGTTCACCGATTCTCCCATCACCGTCGCGTCGTTCGTGAGGCGCATCAACGGGATCAGCGCGAACGGGATGCCGAAGCTCAACAGAACCTGGCTGAACACGAGCGCCGCGGTGGGGTCAACGCCCGCGCCGAGGATGAACAGCGCGGGAATCAGGGTGACCACGCGGCGCACAAAGATGGGAATCCGTTTGTGCAGCAGGCCCTCCATGATCGTCGCGCCGGCGTAGCTTCCGACGGCTGTCGACGCGAGCCCGGAGGCAAGCAGCCCGATTGCAAAAATCAGCGCGATGCCCGATCCCAGCGCTGCGGCAATCGCGGCGTGGGCGCCTTCGATGGTGTCGGTTCCGGCCACGCCGCGCAGGTTCACGGCCGCGAGCAGCAGCATTCCCATGTTCACGACGCCGGCGATGCCCAGAGCGACGATGACGTCCCATTTGGTCGCCCGCAGCAACCGGGCGGTGTCGGCGGGGCCGTCGGCCCGGCCATGTCGGTCCCGGGCGAGCGCCGAGTGCACGTAGATGGCGTGCGGCATCACGGTGGCACCGAGCATGCCGGCGGCCAGCATGACCGAATCGGTGCCATCGAACCGCGGCACCAGGCCCTCGGCGAACGCTTCGCCGTCCGGCGGATTCACGACGAGGCCCGCGAGGAAGCCGACGGCGATGATCGCCAGCAGACCGATAATCACCGACTCGAACGGACGTTGACCGTAGCGGTTCTGCAGCCCGAGCAGTCCCATCGAGATCGCCCCCACGATGACGCCGCCGAGAAGTAGCGGCAGGTCGAACAGCAGCGCGAGCGCGATCGCACCACCGATCACCTCGGCGAGGTCGGTCGCCACCGCGACGAGCTCGGCCTGCACCCAGTAGGCACGTCGCGTCGCGGGCCGTAGGCGTTCGCCCAACAGCTCCGGCATCGTGCGTCCGGAGACCAGACCCAGCTTCGCCGATTGGTACTGCACGAGCGCCGCCATCAGGTTCGCGGCAACGAGGACCCACACGAGCAGGTACCCGTATCGCGCACCGCCGGTCAGGTTGGCCGCAACATTTCCCGGGTCCACGTACGCGATCGCGGCCACGAACGCGGGACCGAGAAGCAGGATCGCCCGGGGACTTCGGATAGCAGTGGTTCGAGATTTCGGCATACCGAAATAGTAGGCCATACGGAGGCGAGCGGAGTACGCGACGGTGACGCGTGTGGCGCGCGACCGCGCTTTACGCCACGCTGGGCAGATGAGTAACAGTGAACGATCGAAATTGTCCATCGTCGGTGCCGGCGCGGTGGGCACCTCCCTCGCCTACGCTGCACTCATCCGCGAATCTGCCCGCGAGATTGCGCTCTATGACATTCAGAAGGCGAAGGTGGATGCCGAGGTGCTCGACCTCGCGCACGGAACCCAGTTCACCGGCTCCTCCCGGATCATCGGCGGCGACGACCTCGACGTCGTGACCGGCTCAGACGTCGTGATCATCACCGCGGGCGCAAAGCAGCATCCCGGCCAGTCGCGGCTCGACCTCGCCGCGGTCAACGTGGGCATCCTGCGCGGCCTGATGCCGGGGCTGGTGGAACGGGCCCCGGACGCCGTTTACATTCTGGTGACGAACCCCTGCGACATCCTCGCTGTCGCCGCCCAGAAATTCAGCGGGCTACCGAGCGCCCGGGTATTTGCCTCGGGCACCGTGCTCGACTCGTCCCGCCTGCGCTGGTTGCTCGCCGAGCGCACCGGTGTGTCCACCTCGAGCGTGCACGCGATGATCGTGGGCGAGCACGGCGACTCGGAGTTCGCGCTCTGGTCGCAAGCGCGCATCGGTCCCGTTCCGATCCAGAGCTGGCGCCCGGTCGACCGCGCTCCCGTGTCGGCCGACGAGCTGGACAGCATCGCCGAGGACGTGAAGACCGCCGCCTATCGGGTGATCGAGGGAAAGGGTGCGACCAACTACGCGATCGGCCTCTCGGGCGCCCGGATCGCGGAGGCGGTGCTCCGCGACGAGGGAGCGATCCTGCCGGTGAGCTCCGTGCTCGACGGCTACCACGGCATCAGCGGTGTCGCCCTGGCCGTGCCGAGCATCGTCGACGCGTCCGGGGTGTCCGCCCTGATCGACGTGCCGTTCTCAGAGCAGGAGGAGCGGCAGCTGCAGGATTCGGCACGCACCCTGCACGAGGAGCTGGCCAAGCTCGGCCTGGGCTGAGCGCTCCCGGTCGCCTCAGCCCAGCCCCAGCCCAGCCCAGCCTCAGCACGCTAGAGCAGCGCCTCGCGCACAAACGGCAATAGCTGCGTGAACGCGAGGGTGCGATGGCTGACCGCATTCTTCTCGGCGGCGGAAAGTTCGGCAGCACTGACATCCACCCCATCGGGGAGAAAAATCGGGTCGTAGCCGAACCCGCCGACTCCCGCGCGTTCCGGCAGCACCGCGCCGGGCCAGGTGGCGACCTCGACGTGCTCCAGATCGCCTGAGACGAACGCGGCGGCGCAGGTGAAGTGCGCGGAGCGGTCGACTCCTTCCCCGAGGGAGGCAAGATTGGCGAGCAGGAGGTCAAGGTTCTCGGCGTCGTCGCGGTTTCCGGCGTAGCGTGCCGAGTGGATGCCGGGCGCACCGCCGAGCGCGTCGACCGAGATGCCGGAATCATCCGCGATCGCCGGCAGGCCCGTGAACGCGGCGGCAGCACGCGCCTTGATGAGGGCGTTCGCCGCGAAGGTATCCCCGTCTTCGACGGGTTCGGGTCCGTCGTAGCCGATCAGCTCAATGCCCCCGAGTCGGTCGCCGAGAATCGTGCGAAGCTCGTTGACCTTGTGCGCGTTGTGCGTTGCCAGGACGAGTTTCACGATCCCAGCGCGACCTTCTGGATCTCGGTCAGGGTGACGCCGCCGCCGAGCGCCAGGTCGAGCAGCTTGTCGAGTTCGGCACGGTCGAACGGAGCACCCTCAGCGGTGCCCTGCACCTCGACGAAGGCGCCGCGGCCGGTGACCACCACGTTCATGTCGGTTTCGGCGCGCACGTCTTCGACATAGGCGAGGTCGAGCATGGGCACACCGTCGATGATGCCGACCGACACGGCCGCGACACTGTCGGTCAGCGGCTGCGCCTTCTGGCCGATGAATTTCTGGTCGCGGGCCCACTCGATGGCGTCGGCGAGCGCCACGTAAGCGCCGGTGATCGCGGCGGTGCGGGTTCCGCCGTCGGCCTGGAGCACGTCACAGTCGATGACAATGGTGTTCTCGCCGAGCGCCTTCGTGTCGATGACCGCGCGCAGGCTGCGGCCGATCAGCCGGGAGATCTCGTGGGTGCGGCCCCCGATCTTGCCCTTGACGCTCTCGCGGTCCATGCGCGAGTTCGTCGAGCGCGGCAGCATCGAGTATTCGGCCGTGACCCACCCCTTGCCCTGGCCCTTGAGCCAGCGCGGCACCCCGTTGGTGAACGTCGCGGTGCACAGCACCTTGGTGTTGCCGAACGAAATCAACGCCGAGCCCTCCGCCTGGGTGCTCCAGCCTCGCTCGATCGTGATTTCGCGAAGCTCGTTCTCGGCGCGGCCGTCGGTGCGGGTCATGCGATCTCTTCTCGTTGCTCGTGCTGGGGTGGATTCTGGGCAATTCTCGGCAGGGGGATGGTGCCGGTGGCGACGAGATCGACGGTCGTGACCTCGGGCCCGAGGAAGCGGCTAGCGAGACGCAAAAACTCGGTCTGGCTGCCGCCGGTCGCCTCGAAGGTGTAGGTCGGGGCGCCGGGGGCGGTGCGCTCCAGCTCGTGCTTGACGAGCATGCGGTACACGTCGTACGCGGTTTCCTCCGCGCTCGAGACCAGCGTCACGTCTTCGCCCATCACGTACTGGATCGCGCCCGCCAGCAGCGGGTAGTGGGTGCAGCCGAGCACCACCGTGTCGACGTTCGCCTCCTTGAGTGGGCGCAGGTATTCCTCGGCCACCGCGAACAGCTCAGGACCGCTGGTGATCCCGGCCTCTACGAACTCGACGAAGCGGGGGCAGGCCTGGGTGAAGATTTTCAGGTCGGATGCCGCGATGAAGGCGTCTTCGTAGGCGTGCGAGCGCACGGTCCCGGCAGTACCGACGACGCCGATGCGTTTGTTGCGGGTCTGGCGCACGGCCGCGCGCACGGCGGGGTGGATCACTTCGACAACCGGGATGCCGCGTCCCTCGGTGTAGCGCTCCCGGGCATCACGAAGCATGGCAGACGACGCGGTGTTGCAGGCGATCACAAGCAGCTTCACTCCATGGTCAACCAGATCGTCGAGCACGGCGAGCGCGTATTCCCGCACCTTCGCGATGGGCTTCGGGCCGTACGGGGAGTGCGCGGTGTCACCAACGTAGAGCAGGGACTCCCGCGGCAGCTGGTCGATGATCGCGCGGGCCACGGTCAGCCCGCCGACTCCGCTGTCGAAGACTCCGATCGGTGCGTTCGTCACGGGAATCGAGTTTATCCCCGTCTGACGGGGCGCTCGCGCCGTCACGCGGGTCACCGGCTCACTCTAGGCTGGGACGATGACGAGCGCGCTTCTGACGGACCGTTACGAACTCACCATGATCGACGCGGCGATCGGCAGTGGGCACCACGACCTGCAGTGCCTGTTCGAAGTGTTCGCGCGGCGCCTTCCCGACGGCCGTCGGTACGGCATCGTGGCGGGCACCGGTCGGCTGCTCGATCTCATCGCGCAGTTCCGGTTTGAGGACGCCGAACTCAGCTGGCTTCGCGAGAATCGCGTGGTCAGTGACCCCACCCTCGACTGGCTCGCCAACTACCGTTTCTCTGGCAGCATCTCCGGTTACAGCGAGGGCGAGGTGTACTTTCCGAACTCCCCCATTCTCACCGTCGAGGGCGGCTTCGCGGAGTCGGTCATCCTCGAAACGCTGATCCTCTCCGTGCTCAACTACGACAGCGCGGTCGCCAGTGCCGCCAGCCGAATGGTGTCTGCGGCCGACGGAAGGCCGCTCGCAGAGATGGGGTCACGGCGCGCCAACGAATCGGCCGCCGTTGCGGCAGCCCGCGCCGCCTTCATCGGCGGCTTCAACGCCACCAGCAACCTGGAGGCGGGCAGAAGCTGGGGCATTCCGACAATGGGTACCGCAGCGCACGCGTTCACGCTGCTGCACTCTTCCGAAGAGGAAGCGTTCCGGGCGCAGGTGGCCGCAATGGGCACGGGAACGACGCTGCTCGTCGACACCTACGACGTCGAGGCCGCGGTCGACCTCGCGGTGAAGGTTGCCGGCACGGGCCTCGGTGCGGTGCGCATCGACAGCGGCGACCTGCCCGTTCTGGTGCGGGAGGTGCGGGACCAGCTGGACCGGCTCGGGGCGACGAAGACCAAGATCACGGTGACCAACGATCTGAACGAGTACACGATCGCGGCGCTGCGCGCGGCACCGGTCGATTCTTACGGAGTGGGCACGTCGGTGGTCACCGGCTCCGGCTTTCCCGCCGCGAACATGGTCTACAAGCTGGTCGCCCGCCGCGACAGCGCCGACCAGTGGGTGGCGGTGGCCAAAAAGTCCACGGCGAAGGCGACCGTCGGTGGCGAGAAGACACCGGCGCGTTCGCTCGAGCGCGGCGTCGCCACGGCGGAGACCATCTACCTGGGTGATCCATCCGGCGCAGCCGAAGAGGGCCGTCAGCTCCGGGTGTCGCTCATGGTCGGAGGCGTCGCCGACGAGCGCTTCCTCGGCGCCGCGGGCACGGCGCTCGCACGCGCCACCCGCGAGCGAGCGATCTCCGAGATGCCCGTCGACGCGTTGCGGCTGAGCAACGGCGAGCCGGCCATCCCGACCGTCTACCGTTCGTAACGGACTACCGCTCGTGGCGGACTTGGGTCCGCAGCGGACTGTCGTTCGTAGTGGTCGTGGTCGAAACTACGGCTTGAGCTTCGCGTAAACCTCTTTGCAGGTGGGGCACACGGGAAACTTCTCCGGGTCGCGCCCGGGTACCCACAGCTTGCCGCAGAGGGCGCGCACGGGCTTGCCGGACAGTGCCGACTCCATGATTTTGTTCTTCGGGGCGTAGTGCGAGAATCGCTCGTGGTCGCCCTCTTCAACCTGCTCGCTATTGAGCAGCTCCTCGAGTTCGCGGTCAAGCGTGGACGTTCCGCCGCCGGTGTGATCGGTATCGCTCATGGATCTAGTTTCGCACGCTGAAGGCGAACAGGTCGGTGGAGCGGCGCTCGAATATCCAGCCGCCCAAAAACACCCCCACGAGCAGAACGAAAAGTCCGCCGCCGATGCCCGTGCTCAGCGCCAGGGAGGGCCAGTCGCCACCCTCGAAAAGCCCCCGTCCCGCGAAGTACAACGCCGGCCCGCACAACGCGAGAATGGCCGCAAAGGACAGGGTCTGGGAAACCGGTGAGGACGAGCCCGATGTCTGGGGGCTGGTGAACGCGCTCGAGCCGGGGGCGGCAACGGGGTAGGGGAACCGGGCGGAAACGATGCTCGACACCCCCACTCCCGTGAACAGGATGCCGAATCCAACCCCGAACAGGGACGGGAGCACGGACCGGTCGCCGTACACGTGTGCGCTCGCCAGAGCGCCCACCGCGATGAACGGAATCCCCACCACCAGGGTCGGGATCGCACGACCGAACCGGTCGGCCGCGCCCCGAATACCCGAGGTGATGTGCAGCCAGATCGCGGTGTTGTCGTAGGCAACGTCGTTGTGGAGGGTCCAGCCCAGAAGCAGCGCGGCTACGGGCACCGGGATCAGGGCGAGGATGCCCGCGGGCACTCCGGCGAACAGGAGCGGCAACACCAAAACGACGGGCACGATCGGGATGATGGCCAGGGACACCGCATACCGCGGATCCCGGCCCCAATAGCTCAGTGTGCGCGCAGCGACCGCCCATGCGGGAGTTCCCGGAAAACGGCCAAACCAGCCCAGACCGTGTCTCGGCCTGCCGGCGACCGTGCCGGGTGCGGTGACGAGCATCCGAGCGACCAGCGCGTGCCAGGCCGCGCCGAGCAGCGCGACCGAGACGAGTGCGATGAGCAGTTTGGCGACCGCTTCACCGGTGCTTCCTGCCGCCGCCGCGGCGGGGGCGGCCCAGGCGGCGCCGAGCGGAGTCCATCCGAGCACCGAAGACGCCTCCGTGAGGAGGTCCGCGAGATCGCGGGTCGAGCGCAGTCGCACCACGGCGACGACGACGGGCGAGACGGCGACGAGGACCACCAGCACGGCGAGAGTGCTGAACTCCCGGGATCGTCTGCGGGCGACGACGAACGACACGAGGGCGCTCACGACACGCGCGCCGAGCACTCCCCCGACGGTGATGAGCAGCGCGCCGGCAACCGCAAAGAAGGTCGTGGAGGCGGAACCGGTCGACTCGCGGTTCCAGGTGGCGACCTGGGCGAACGCGACAATGGCGAGCGCGAGCGCGGGCACGCTGACGAGCGCGGCGAGAGCGAGCCCCGGCGACAGTCGTTTCGCATCAACGCCCATCAGGGAGAAGGAACGCGGATCGAGCGCCTCCGGCCGGCCGTAGACCACCGGCGTCAGCACAAAGCCGGCGCACACGGCCGAACCGAGGACGGTGAGGATGGGCGCAGCGACATCCACCCCCACCGCGTTTAAATTGCCCATGTAGATGGCCAGCGCCACGGCCACCGCGAGACCAATCACGACGGCGGCCGCTCGCCGGGCGAGTTGCGCGGGGGTACGACGGAGTGCATTGCTCGCGAAGGAGAGCCTCAGTCGGAGAAGTTGTGCAACCATTCCAGGCCCTCCGCCTTATTGGCGCCGCCGGCGAGCTGCACGAAGCGTTCTTCGAGCGTGCGTCCCTGTCGAACCTGCTCGACGGTTCCCGTGTCGAGCACCGCGCCGTTCACCACAACGGCCACGTCGTCACAAATGCGCTCGATGAGGTCCATGCTGTGGCTCGACAACACCACCGTTCCCCCCGCGCCCACGTAGCGGCGAAGAATGTCGATAATGTTCGCGGAAGAGACGGGATCGACCGATTCGAAGGGCTCGTCGAGCACCAGCAGGCGCGGGGAGTGGATCATCGCCGCCGCGAGAGCGATCTTTTTCGTCATTCCCGCCGAGTAATCGCTCACCAGACGATCAAGGGCATCGTCGAGGGCGAACGCGCGGGCGAGGTCCGCGGTGCGCGCGACAACGGCGGCACGGCTCAGGCCACGCAGGGTTCCCGAGTAAAAGAGCAGCTGCGCCCCGGTGAGGCGATCGAACAGGCGCAGACGATCGGGCAGCACACCCATGTTGCGTTTGGCGACCGCGGGTTTCGCCCAGACGTCGGCGCCGTGCACAATCACCCGGCCGTCATCGGGCTTGAGCAGGCCGGTAACCATCGACAGGGTCGTGGTTTTGCCCGCGCCGTTGGGACCAACGATGCCGAAGATGGTTCCGGCGTGTACAGAGAGGTCAATTCCGGCGACGGCGGTTGTCGCGCCAAAACGCTTCACCAAGCCTTCGATTTTCAGCACCACGGGAGGGCGCTCCGGGCTTTCCCCCACGAGTGGATCCGAAGAAAGAGAAGGCGAGGTCGGGATGATCCGTGCCGTCGGTATTGGGTTGAAGGTATCGGAGTCCACGCAATAACCGTATCAATGTCCAAAATTCTGTCAGCCCGATAGGATCACGAATGGGCTACAAGGTAACGGGAGGGGTGTGCGTTTCCGGAGGGCATGGCTAAGCTGTGCAAAGCACAACGGAGTGTCCAGACGTAGAGGCCTACGGTGAATATCAGGTGAATTCCCCCGAATTGACCGCCGAGGCGAAGAGCAGGAGACGAATCGTGAGCACGCAGATAGTAATTCTGGCAGCCGGAATGGGCAGCCGCCTTGGCCGCACCCTTCCGAAGCCCCTGACCGAGCTGAGCGACGGTCGCAGCATCATGCAGCAGCAGTTCGACAACATCCACCATGCCTTCGGACCCCAGGCGAACGTCACCATCGTGGTTGGCTACAAGTCCGAACACATCATCGAAGCCTTCCCGAGCGCACAGTTCGTGTTCAACGAGGAATACGACCAGACGAACACCTCGAAGTCCCTCATGCGGGCGCTGCAGGCGTCAGCGCCCGGCGGAGTGCTGTGGATGAACGGTGACGTTGTGTTCGACCCGGCCGCGCTCGTTCGCGCTGCCAAGGTCGTCGCCCGGGACCAGTCCTTTGTGTCGATCAACACCGAGAAGGTGTCCGACGAAGAGGTCAAGTACACGACCGACGCCGAGGGCTACATCAAGGAACTGTCGAAGACGGTCAAGGGTGGGCTCGGCGAGGCAGTCGGCATCAACTACATCGCGCGCAAAGACAAAGCGGTGCTGCTGCGTCAGCTCAGGCGGGTCGCCGATCAGGACTACTTCGAGCGTGGCATAGAGTTGGCAATTGAGCAGGACAAACTGCGCATTGAGCCGGTGGATATCTCCGACCTCTATGCCGTCGAGATTGACTTCGCCGAAGACCTCGAGAGGGCCAACCTCTTCGTCTGATCTTCGATCCCGTGAGGCGTCTCGCGCGCCACGAGGTTGACCCACCCCAGAGTGAGGAACCCGTGACCGCCGCAGTACCAGCGCGACACGAGTGGTCGACATTTGGCCGCTACCGCCACTCCCTGTGGCTTCTGACGTCCCGAGACCTCAAGGTTCGCTACTCGACGTCGGCTCTCGGCTACTTCTGGTCGATCCTCGACCCGCTGGTGATGGCAACCATTTACTGGTTCGTTTTCACGCAGGTGTTCAACAGGGGTGTCGGTCACGAACCGTACATGGTGTTCCTGCTGACCGGGTTGCTGCCGTGGATGTGGTTCACCGGCGCCGTGTCCGACACCACTCGCGCGTTCCTCAAAGAATCGAAGCTGATTCGCTCCACCAAGATCCCCCGCACCATCTGGGTATTGCGTCTCGTGCTCTCCAAGGGCATCGAGTTCGTGGCCAGCATCCCGGTGGTCGCAGCCTTCGCCATCATCGCCGGCGCCACGCTGCACTGGGAGGTCATCTACTCGCTCCTGGCGATCGTGATGCAAACCGTTCTGATCACGGGCATCGGCTTCATCGTCGCCCCGCTTGTCGTATTTTTCCGCGACCTGGAACGCGCCGTGAAACTCACGCTGAGGTTTATGTTCTACGCCTCCCCCATCATCTACAGCCTCCAGGACCTGCCGGGCGACCTGCATGTGTGGGGCGCGTTCAACCCGCTCAGCGGCATCTTCTCGCTCTACCGGGCGAGCTTCTTCCCCCAGGATCTCGACTGGTTCGCCGTGGGTGTGTCAGCGGCGATCAGTCTCGTCTTACTGCTGGTGGGCGTCCTGGTCTTTAGGCACAACGAGCGCGCCGTGCTGAAGGGCATCTGATCGTGGCCAGCAACACCCCCGTCCCCGTCCCCGCCGCGGCGGCTGCACCCGCGGATCCCGTGATCCGCGTCTCGGATGCCGGAATTCGGTTTCGTCGCAACCGCCGGCAGCGTCGCTCCTTCAAAGACCTCTTTTCGACACGGGTTCGCCGGACGCGCCCTGGCGAGTTCTGGGCGCTGCGCAACGTGAACTTCACGGTCGCTCCCGGCGAAGCGATTGGCGTGGTCGGCCGCAACGGCCAGGGCAAGTCCACCCTGCTCAAACTGGTCGCCGAGGTGATGATCGCCGACGAGGGCACCGTGTCCGTGAACGCGGGCGTCGCACCCCTGATCGAGATCACCGGCGGTTTTGTCGATGACCTGACGGTGCGCGACAACGTCTACCTGACTGCGGGACTGCACGGCATGAAGCGGGCCGAGATCGACGCGCGGTTTCAGGAGATCATCGACTTCGCCGAAATTGGTGACTTCCTCGACACACCGTACAAACACCTCTCGAGCGGGATGCGGGTGCGCATCGCGTTCGCGGTCATTTCCCGGCTGGAAGAGCCCATCCTGCTCGTCGACGAGGTACTCGCCGTGGGAGACAAGGGTTTTCGGGAGAAGTGTTACCGCCGGATCGAAGAGTTGCTCGAGGGCGGCCGAACCCTGTTCTTCGTCTCCCACAATGAGCGCGACCTGCGCCGCTTCTGCACCCGCGGCCTCTACCTCGATAAGGGCGCGTTGGTGCTGGATGCCCCGATCGACGAAGTGATTGACCGCTACAACGCGGACTACAACACTCCGTAGCGCACGTCGCCATCCCGTTCCCAGCGAGGCGGGCTAGCATTTCTGATCATGTCCCTTGACACACCAGCAAACCCGCATTTCGTGCGCGGTATCGACCGGCTCCTCAGCGTCCAGCGTCCCGTCGTACTCGCCCACATTCGCTCCATCCGCGCGCACAAGCCGGATGCGACCCCGGCGGAACTTATCCGCATCCTCGAACATCGCTACCTGACGACCGTCACCGCGAGCGGAGCCGCCGTCGGTGCAAGCGCCGTGCTGCCCGCGGTCGGAGTAGCCGCGTCCCTCGCGTTGTCCGGGGTGGAGACCGTGGCCTTCCTCGAGGCCAGCGCGCTGTTCGCCCAGTCGGTCACCGAGGTGCACGGAATCGCCGTCGACGATCCCGACCGTGCCCGCGCGCTCGTCATGACGATGATGCTCGGCTCCGGAGGGTCGGAGCTGGTCCGCCAGCTCGCGGGGGAAGTCACCGGCGTGGGGCCGACGCGCACCGGATTCTGGGGTGACCTCGTCACCAAAAGCCTCCCGTCGACCGCCATGGGGCACATCGCCGACCAGATCAAGCGATCGTTTATGAAGAAGTTTGTTGCCACCCAGGGCACCAACATCGTGGGCCGCGCGATCCCCTTCGGGATCGGAGCGGTCATCGGTGGCACCGGAAACAACGTGCTCGGCCGCAAGGTGATCTCGAGCGCCCGCAAGGCGTTCGCCGCGCCTCCTGCGGACTTCCCGCTGATTCTCGCACCGCGAGAGCGCCCCCTGCGCCCGCTCAAGGCGCGGGACTCGGCCGCGGACGGCAAGGGCGAGCGTTCCGGCCCGATGTCCAAGCTGCCGCCGCTACCGAAGTTTCCGCGGCTGCCCGCACTGCCAAAGCGAATCGGCTGGGTCGAGGACGGCGTCGATGAGGTCGACACCGCCTACACCGCGGACAAAGTCGACACCACCGGCAACGTCGACCCCGTCGACCCTCGCCCGACCGCGTAGCGAACTGGCCGCTCGGCTAGACCGCTCGGCTAGTCCGCTCGGCTAGTCCGCTGAGTTAGTCCGGTGGGTTACTCCGCTTTGCCGTTCCTGCCGGCGTGGACATCCCACTCATCCATAAGGTCCTGCACCGCAGCGTGGAGGCGCGCGGTGGCAGCGCCCGGCGACGTGTCGCCGAAGTAGCGCTCCACCCACCAGCTGAGCTTCTGCTTGGCCGCGTCGCTGTACAGCACCCGGTCAACCAGCTCGACGATGTCCGCGCTCTCCGCGGCTTCGAGCCACTCCGCGTCTTCGAGGTAGCCCCCGCGGTCGATTTCGGCACCCGCAGCTACGGGGCGAGTGACCAGGAGCGGCTTTCCTGTTGCGAGGCGGTCGTAGATCATGGCGGAAATGTCGGTGATCGCGACATCCGTCATCGCCAATTGCCACCCGAGCGCGCTCGAGGTGTCGTACACGTGCTGGGCTGACGGGTCGGCGGCATTGGCGCGCGCGATCGCCGCGATGATCGACCGGTTGGCTCGGGCGTATCCGTGGTCGACGACACCACTACGCGGGTGCGGACGGTAGATCACGCGGTGCCTGCCCGTGGCCAGCAGCCCGTCAACGAGTCGTACCCCGTGGCTCGCAACGGATCCGTAGGCGGCCGCGGGGCGGTCGCCCTCCCAGGTCGGTGCGTACAGCACGGTGGTGCGGTCATCGCTGGGGTAGGGCGGGGTGCCGGTGAGGTGATCCGCCTGCGGCCGGCCGATCATGCGGGTGCGTGCGTCGAGATCGAAGTTCCACAGCGTGCGCTCGAGGCGGTCCCGCGCTGCTTCCCCCGCGATCAGGCTGTAGTCGTAGGCCTTGAACTGGTTGGTCGTCATGTACATCTTGTCGCTCTCACCGTGGTTGATGAAAACGTGCCACATTTCGCCGTACCGGAACATCTGGAAGTTGCGCGCGTTCTGGTTGATGTAGAACACGATGCGCAGGTCTTGCTCGTCCACAAAGTTCTCGAGCGACGCGACGCTGCGCAGGTAGACGACGGGAACCGGGGCCTCGTCCCAGAGGGCAAGAGCCGCCGTGGGCGAGCGGGAGATGATCGTCACCGGCCAGGTCTTCGCAAGCTCCGCCATGGGGGCGTACCACTGCCTGACCTGGTAGAGATTGACCTCGTCGTCGGCGAAGTAGATGGCGATCTGGACGCTTTTCGGAGCCGGGAGAGGGTGCGTGCGCAGCGCAGCATTCACCCGACGACGGCTTTTCCTTATCCGCAGAAGGTTAACAACTACCCTTCGTGCGGTTACCAACTCTTTGTGAATACGCAAACTTTCCTCCAGTCCCATTAGAACAGGGACTGCGCAGCAATCCGTGCCACTCTCGCGTCCGTTACCCACCCGATACCGCCCGCGGAGACGTCATTCGGCCGGGTGAGGCGCGGTGCGAGGCGCCGGGCGCACGGCCACGGCTGCTAATGTCGCTCAGGTGAGTCGCTTTACCTTCGCGAAGGGCAACACCAAGAAGGTGCTCGCGCTCCCGGTTTATGGCCTTGGCGCGCTCGCCAGCCTTCTTGTTCCCCGCCGCGCCGGATCCTGGGTATTCGGCTGCGGCAGCGGCGTCGGCGAAGGCGCGCTTGCCCTGTTCCTCCACGCCCGCGAGGCGGACCCCACCCTGTCGATGGTGTGGCTTGCACGCGATGAGCGGGATGCCACGGAGGCGAGTTCCCTCGACATCCCCAGTGTTCCCGTCACCAGCTGGCGCGGTTTCTGGCTGACCCTCCGTGCCGAGGTTCTCGTGGTGACGCACGGCTTCGGCGATGTCAACCGGTTCGGCACCCGCGGCGGGTTCATCGTGCAGCTCTGGCACGGGATCCCGCTGAAACTGATCCACCTCGACTCCCCCGCGACGCTACGAATCCCGATCTTCTCCTCCTCCCGCGTCCTGCGTGCGGCACTGCGGCGCCTGTACCGCGGCGCCGCGCGGGGCATCAGCCTGTTTCCGGTCGCCTCTCCGGTCGCCGCGGAACGCATCCGTTCCGCCTTCGCGCTGGGCGCCGACCGGGTGGTTGTCACCGGCGACCCCCGCGACGACGTGCTCTCACACGCAACCGCAGCAGAACGCGCGCAACGCGCTCGGGCGCTGCTCGCCGAGCGGTTGGCCACACCCCTGCCCGCCGGGCGGGTGCTGCTCTTCGCTCCGACCTGGCGCGATGGCGCCGCCGACCCGGGAATACCCACCGACGCGCAGTGGGCCGCGCTCGGGGCCTACCTCGAGCGCACCGAAAGCGTCCTGGTGATCCGGCCACACCCGCTGAGCGTCGGGGAGTACGGCGCCGGGCCCACCAGCTCCCCGCGCATCCGGATGCTCGCCTCCGCGGCGCAGCCCGACGTCACCCCGGTGCTCCCCGCGGTCGACCTCCTCATCACCGACTACTCATCGATCGCCTACGACTTCGCCCTCACCGGCGGGGAGATGATCTACCTGGCCGCCGATGTGGCCGCCTACACCGCCAGCCGTGGCCTGTACGAGCCCTACGAACGGTTCAGCGGCGGACGTGAGGTGAACTCCTGGGATGCGGTGCTCGCCCTGCTCGAGCGCCGCGATGCCGATCCCGAGCTGCGCCGAGCGTTGCGCGAGCACACGGAAGCCATCGCGCGCTCCCACCACGCTTTCCGCGACGGCCGCAACACCGCCAGGGTGTTCGACGCCATCGTTACCTCTTTGAAGGGCCGTGCATGACCTCGGGACTCCCCCACCTCGCGCTCGCGCTCGACACCGTGCGGGTGCACAATGCCGAGTCCGGCGGCGAACCGCAGCTCCTGGTGGGAGGCTCCATCGCGGCGCACGTGCCCGCGGCGGTCCTGCCCGCGTCGGCTGTGCCCGCGTCGGTCGTGCCCGGGTCGGTTGTGCCCGCGTCCGTTGAACTCGTCGGCTCCCGCCTGGTCCTGCACGCCGACGTCGAGATCGACGGCGATCGGTGGAGCGCCTACATCCCCCTGCTCACCTCCCGCTGGGGCGGTCCGCGCGTTGCTCCGCCGTCGGGCGAGTACCGGCTGAGGATTATGGGAACGGATGCCGCGGTGCTGACGTCCGCGACATCCACCACACCGCCCCAAGAACCCACCCTCGTGGCCGGGGTCTGCCTCATCGAGTTCTCCTCCGCCGCGTCGAATCCCGTTGGAGCTACTGACGCGACTTCTGGCGGCCCTTCTGACGCGCTCACGGTGACGTTCTCGGCCCCGCTGACCGCGTCAGAGCGGGGTCCCGCGCAGCAGGCCCGCCTCGAGGCGCAGTACCACGCAAGCAAGCCGACGCCGTTGAACGCGGTGTTCTTCGAGAGCTTCTACGGGCAGAACGCCTCGTGCAACCCGCGGGCGCTCGACCGTGAGATCGCCCGCACCCACCCCTCCGTGACGCGTTACTGGAGTGTGGTGGACGCGTCCGTCGAGGTACCGGCCGGTGGCATCGCGCTGATCGAGGGCAGCGAAGAGTGGTGGCGTGTGCGCGCCGGTGCCCGCCTGCTGGTGGTAAACGACTGGCTGCGCAAGCGGTTCCGCCGCCGGGCTCACCAGACCGTGCTGCAGACCTGGCACGGAACTCCTCTGAAACGCATCGCTCTTACCCGCAGGGGTCTTCGCCCGCGCGCGGCGCTGGCGACCCTGCGCGAGCGTGCCCGCTGGGACATCCTCCTCTCTCAAAACACCTACAGCACCCACTTCTTTCGCACCGCGTACGCCTTCGCCCACCCCTGGGAGGAGGGTTACCCGCGCAACGACGTTCTCGCGGGCGACGCGGGCGCAGAACGGGGGCTTGAGCTGCGCGACCGTCTCGGTGTTCCGCGCGACGCCACCGTGGTGCTCTACGCACCCACCTGGCGTGACGACCACCCCGAGGAAGTTGACCAGCTTGACGTCGCCGCGTTCGCCCGCGAGCTCGGCCCGGGGTATTTCACGTTGATCCGCGGCCATTCCCGAACGCTCCGCGCCGCCCAGGACGTGCACGCCGCGAACGTTCTCGACGTGACGAGCTACCCGGACGTGGCCGACCTGTTTCTCGTCGCCGACGCCCTCGTCACCGATTACTCGTCGGCAATGTTCGACTTCACCGTGACGGGCAAACCCATTTACTTCTTCACGCCGGACCTCGACCGCTATCGCGACGAGGTGCGCGGTTTCTACTTCGACCTGCTCGCCGTGTCGCCTGGACCCGTGTCGGAGTCTGCGGAAGACCTGGTTGCCAACCTGCGCTCCCCCGATGCTGCCCGGGAGCGGTTCGCGCATCGGTACGCGGCATGGGTGGCACGTTTCAACTCGCTCGACGACGGCCACGCGTCAGAGCGGGTCGTGCGGCGCCTGGAGGCACACGGGGCGATCGGCTGAGATCTATCGGCTGGAATTCATCAGCTGAGACTTATCGGATGAGACTTATCCGCTGACATTCAGCCGGCGCTGCGTGAGGTGTCCAGTGTGTCGCGCCCGCCCCGGAGGATGCCGCGGAGAAATCCTGCTCCCCAGCTGAGGTGCATGGTGGGCAAGACAATGAGAAAAATCAGCCGGTCGCGCACGGTCTCGCCCGGTTCGCGAACAAAGCTGACCCAGACGACGAGCAGCAGGTAGGCCACCGGGGCGAGGTAGACCAGCGACGCGATCACGCCCAGCAGGCCGCTGAGCACACCGGTGAGCTGCAGCGCCAGCACAATGACGGCGACCGGAACGGCGAGTACCAGCAGTGGGGGCGCGAAGAAGCGCCACGGGTTTTTGGTGCGATACCGCCGCACCAGTTCGGCCCGCCACACCCCGGTGGTGAAGAACTGCCTGGCGAGTTTTCGCCAGTTCTCGCGCGGCCAGTAGGTGACCGTGAGCTCGGGGTCGAACCAGACCCGATGACCGGCGGCACGGATGCGCAGGTTCAGCTCCCAGTCTTCGCCGCGGCGCAGCGATTCGTCGTACAGCCCGACATCCAGCAGCACCTCGCGTCTGAACACCCCGAGGTAGGCAGACTCGGCCGGCCCCTCCGCTCGCCCACTGTGATAGGCACCACCGCCGAGCCCGAACTTGCTGTTGTACGCGCGCGCGACGGCCGACTGGAACGGGGTACGCCCCTGACCATTCATCAGGCCGCCAACATTGGCGGCGCCGGTGCGCTGAAGGGTCTGCACCGCGCGAAGGGTGTAACCCGCGGAGAGCTCCGAATGGGCGTCGACGCGCACAATGATCGGGTGCTCGCTCGCTCGTACGGCAAGGTTCATGCCGACCGGGATATGTGTCTCGGGGTTGTACACGAAGGTGACCCGAGGGTCGTCGCGCAACAGCTGCTCAACCAGCTCGGTCGTACCGTCGGTCGACGGGCCGAGGGCGAGGATCAGCTGCTGTGCGCCGGGATACTCCTGGCGGAGAATCGCGGAGACCGCGCCTGCGACGTAGTCGACCTCGTTGAGCACCGGCATGACGTAGGAGACGCCGGGATACGAGTCGTCCTGGGGGGCCATGAATTCCAATACGTCGAGCTGGCGGGAAGATGAGCCTACCAGCCGCCCACCCAGAGCGGAGGCGCGGCACCCGGCACGATGTGCCCGCTGCCGCGCCTCCCTAAGCGACCCTGACTACTGCAGCTCGCCCACGGTAACCGTCGCGGTGCGGGCCTCGCCGCCGCGCACGTAGCCGATCTCGGCGCTCTCGCCCGCGGCAAGGACACGCACCTGGGCAGTGAGGTCGGTGCGGTCGGTGATCGGAACGCCGTTGAATTTCGTGACGATGTCTCCGGACGTGAGACCGGCGGCCTCGGCGGCTCCGCCGCTGGTTACTTCCTGAATGCTGGCGCCGACGGTGGTCGTGTCGGGGTTGGATGCCAGGGTGACGTCAGCGACGTTCGCTCCCAGCAGGCCGTGGGAGGCAGACCCGTCCTCGATCAGTTCCTCGGACACGCGCTTGGCGAGGTTGGACGGCACGGCGAATCCCACACCGATGCTACCGGCCGCGGAGCTTCCGCCGGCGCTCGCGATGGCGACGTTGATGCCGATGACCTTGCCGTCGGCATCGAGCAGCGCACCACCGGAGTTGCCGGGGTTGATTGCCGCGTCCGTCTGGATAACGGGGAGGGAGATGGTGGAGGTCGCGGTGGTGGGGCGGTCCTCGGTACCGGGAACGTCGAAGTTCCAGAAGTCGAACGGGCTCTCCGTGTCCGGCTCGCTCCCGTTGTCACCGGTGTCTGCCGAGCTGTCCGGCACGGCCGACGACGCGACGGTAATGCTGCGGTTGAGGGCGCTCACGATGCCGTTGGTGACGGTTCCGGCGAGCCCAAGGGGGGCGCCGATGGCGATGGCGGTGTCACCGACATTGAGCTTCGAGGAGTCCGCGAACTCGAGGGGCTGCAGGTCGGTCACATCGTCGATCTTGATGACGGCGAGGTCGACGACCGGGTCTGTGCCAACGAGTGTCGCCGTGAGCAGGCGTCCGTCGGCGGTTTCGACCTCGATCGACGCGGATGCCGCGGCGCCGTCGAGAGTGACCACGTGCGTGTTGGTAAGTACGTAGCCGTCCTCGCTGAGAACAACACCCGACCCGGTGCCCGCGGTGTCGCCCGAGGAGGCGCTGATCGTTACGACAGAGGGCGACGCAGTTGCGGCCACAGCGGTGATCGTGGTGGCGTCGTCGGCGTCGTTGACGGTAATGCTCGCCGGAGAGGCAGATCCGCCGGTGGCGCTGGACGAGTTCGCGTTCACGGCCCACATGCTGACGCCGGCGCCGGAGAGGCCACCGACGAGCGCACCGACCGCGAGGGCGGCGATGATGCCGACACTCGCGGAGCGCTTGGGCGACTCCGGGGTCGTTGCGGCTGCGGGGTAGGGAGCGGTCTCAGGAGCGACGGGCGGCGGCGGGGTGGGCGAGGTGTAGTACACCGGAGCGGGCACCGGTGTGGGGGTGGGCTCGTGGGGCGCGTCGGTCATGGGAATTGCTCCTTTCAGCGGTGTCAGCATTCACCGCTTACCTGAGCATATTATTTGACTGCGCTGGGAGCCCGCTGCCGATGCCGGTGGGCGCCGGCCGTTCGTTGTAATACGGCGGCACCCGCGCGCGTCGATTGCCGGGGAACGGGTAAATTGGCGGGATGACAGTTAGCGGCTCCTGGGAGCGGGCAGCGCGCGGCGCGATGTTGCTCGGCCCCGACGGCGACCTCAAGACCACCATCTTCGCGGAGATGTCCGCCCTCGCGGTGTCCACGGGCGCGATCAATCTCGGGCAGGGGTTTCCCGACGAAGATGGCCCGGAGGCGGTTCTCGAGGCGGCCCGCCAGGCAATCACGGACGGCATCAACCAGTACCCGCCCGGCCGCGGCCTGCCGGTTCTGCGGAACGCGATCGCCGAGCACCAGCGCCGTTTCTACGGGGTCGAGCTCGACCCCGACCGCGAGATCCTCGTCACCGTCGGGGCGACCGAGGCCCTCGCCGCCACCATCCTGGCCCTGACCGAGGACGGCGACGAGATCGTCACCTTTGAGCCGTTCTACGACTCGTACGCCGCGATGATCGGGCTCTCCCGCGCGAAGCACGTCACGGTGGCCCTGCGTTCGCCGGATTTCCAGCCCGACCTCGATGAATTGCGGGCCGCGGTGAATGACCGCACACGGATCATCCTCATCAACAACCCCCACAATCCCACCGGCGCGGTCCTGTCCCGCGAGGCGCTCGCCTGCCTCGTCGAGCTCGCCCAGAAACACGACGCGATCATCGTGTCGGACGAGGTCTACGAGCACCTCACCTTCGGTGTCGCGCACGTGCCGATCTGCACCCTGCCCGGCGCTCGCGAGCGAACCATCACCATCTCCAGTGGCGGCAAGACCTTCAACACCACCGGCTGGAAGATCGGGTGGCTGAGCGCGCCCGCCGAGCTGGTCGAGGCGGTCGTGGCCGTGAAGCAGTACCTCACCTACGTGGGCGGCGCTCCGTTCCAGCCGGCCATCGCGGTCGGGCTGGGTCTGCCGGACAGCTATTTCACCACGGCCGCAGCAACCCTCGCGGCGAAGCGTGACATGCTGTGCGCCGGCTTGGTGACCGCGGGATTCTCCGTCTTCCCTCCCCAGGGTGGCTATTTTGTGGTGGCGGATGTCGCGCCGCTGGGGTTCGCGGATGCTGCCGAGTTCTGCCGCCAACTCCCCGCCCTCGCGGGAGTGGTCGCGATCCCGGTCACCGCGTTTGTGCGCGAGACGAACCGCGCCGAGTACCGCTCGCTGGTGCGTTTCGCGTACTGCAAACAGGTGAACGTGCTCACCACCGCGTCGGCTCGGCTGGCCGCGCTCTCCACACGGGCCTAGCAGTACACCAAGCTCGCCCGGCTAGCGAACCGAGCCGGGCGCCTTCGCCTGTGCTTGCGCCTAGCGAACGGACGCTTAGCGAACCGCGCTGGTCTGCGCCACGAGCGGAATCGTGACGCTGAAGCACGTGCCCACGCCCTCTTCGCTCTCCACGCCCAGGTCGCCGTGGTGCGCGGTGACGATCGCCTTGGTGATGGTCAGCCCCAGTCCCACACCGGGCACGGCGTTGCGGGTGGCCGTCGTCGCCCGGAAGAACCGGGAGGAGAGCTGGTCGAGCTCCGACGCGGCAATGCCGATGCCGGTGTCTCGCACCCGGATCACGGCATGCTCGTTTTCGGCGGAGAGCGACACCGTGACCGTCCCGCCGCGCGGGGTGAACTTGACGGCGTTGGAGATCAGGTTGTCGCAGGCCTGGCCGAGGCGGATCGCGTCGCCGTGCACAACGGGTGTTGTGTCGGGCAGTTCCTGGATGATTGTGATGCCCGCCGAGGCGGCAATGGGGCGAGCTGACTCGACGGCCGCGCTGACGATCCGGTCGAGCTCGGTGTCGTGCGCGTCGAGCGGAAACTTGCCGGATTCCACCTGGGCGGTGAACAGCAGATCTCCAACCAGGCGCAGCAGCCGGTGGGCGTTGCGCTCGGCAACCCCGAGGTACTGCTTCTGTTCCACCGACAGCGGGTTGTCCTCATCGTCGCGGAGCAGCTCGAGGTAGCCGAGGATCGAGCTCAGCGGCGTGCGCAGTTCGTGGGAGATGAGCCCAACGAACTCGTCCTTCAGCCGGGCGACCTCACGCGACTGGGTGACGTCGGTGGCGACGAAGAGGTACCCGGAGGTTTCCCCGTCGTCGTCCACGCGCTTGGTGACCGAGAGCAGCACGGGAATCGTCGTGCCGTCGTCGAGCACATAGGTCCACTCGCGGCTTTCGGCCTGACCGAGTCGTGCGGACTCGACGAGAGCGGAGAATCCGGGATTGAGGACGGTCTCCCCCGGCGGGTAGTTGAGTTCGCGTGACCGGTCGTTGAGTTCGGCGGGAACGTGGAAGTCGAAAACATAACGCTTGTTTTCGACCTCGGACCCGTCGAGTTTGAGCAGCTGCACCGCACCGGGGTTCCAGGCATCGATCAGGCCGGTGACGTCGGTGCCGATGACGGATTGCTCGGTGACCGCGGCCCACACATTGCGGAACAGGCGGTCGCCCGACCGGATCTGCGCCTCGCTCTCCTGCAGCTGGTTGGCGAACTCGACCGTGCGCTGGAGGATCACTTCTTTGTCGTCAGCGAGGCGGCGGATCGCCTCAAGCTGCACCTGGCTCTGGCGGGACAGCTCATTCACGATGGCTGCGGCCAGACCAAAGATCAGGGGTGTGAAAATACCCCGGACGATGCCGCTGATCTCGACCTCGGGTACGAGACCAAAAAAATATGGTGCATACAGGGCGATGGATGTCCCGGCGATGGCGATCAGGATGTGCTTGCGCCCGCGCTCCGCAGCGATCCAGACCACCGGAAGAATCAGGATGGCGCTGAACAGCGAGAGCGCGGCTCCGGTGCCAGCCCTGAACGCTCCGACCGCGAGCATGTCTATGACGGGCACCAGGAGCACGAGGTGTTCGTACTTCGGCATTCGCGTAAACAGGGCCGCGAGAACGGTGGCGACCACCATCAGCGCAATACCCAGAACGGCGGTGAAGTCGTCGGTGACCTCGATGCCGGGCACCACCAGAATCAGCAGGAGAGCGCAGGCGAAGGCAACGGCCGTCGGAAGCTGCTTGAGTGCGGGGGTTGGATGGTCCACCGAGATGAAACCCATCATCGTGGACCACAACTTAGGCGTCAACGCCCGACTCCTGCTTCAGCCACGCCACCAGCGCGCGGGGACTGAACGGCTTGGGCAGGTAGTCGCTGGCCCCCGCCTCGCGACCCGCCGCACGCGCCGCCTCGTCCACCGCCGCGGACAGGAGCAGAATCCGCAACGACACCAGCGTCGCGTCGGCTCGCGCGAGCCGGCACACGTCCAGCCCGGTCAGTCCGGGCATTGCGACGTCGAGGATCGCGAGATCGGGATGAAACTCCTGGATCGCGCCCCAGGCGCGGTCGCCATCTTCGACGGAGGCAACAACGTCGTAGCCAGCCCGGGCGGCCGAGATGGCCACCAGCGCGCGGATGTCTGCATCGTCATCGGCCACAACAACACGGCGCGCGGTCTCTGTCGTCATTCAGGCACACATTCTTCTAGCACCTGCAAGATCTGAGCGCGGGTGAAGGGCTTCGGCAGGATCGCCTCCGCCGGAGGAAAATCTATCCGGTCGAGTACTGAGGTGACCACTATGGCGCATTCGGGGCGATCGGCGCGTAGCCGACGCACGAGTTCCCACCCGTTCATTCCCGGAAGCAGCAGATCGATGATGGCGAGATCCGGCGTCTGCAGGAGGTACGCGGCGATGGCGTCCTCCGCGTTCTGCACCGCAATCACGGTGCACGACGCCCGTTCCAGGTACGTGCGAACCAACTCCCGTTGGTCGTCGCTGTCCTCGACAACGAGCACCCGCGCCCGTGGAGTTACCGTCGTCTCCGGAAGTCGTTCGGCAGCCGCGTTCACCACCGTGGCCGAACGCGTTGAGCCCGCCCCGCGGGATTCACACACTTACTGACATTCATCACTGCCCCCTGTACCCCATTATCCACCTTCGAGGCTGAGCCACCTAGACGGTTTGCCCCGGCGACGCCACTCACCCGGCGCTTCGCGCGATGACGTCGAATCTCCGCAGCGCGAGCGCGGGGTTCAGGGTTCGCACCGCGGCAACTCGCTCGGGAGAAACGACGGCGCAAGCGACATCCGCCAGCTCCCCCACGGTCGCGATCTCGACACCCATCGGGTCGACAATCATGCTGTTGCCCACCCCAATCGGGGGTGTGTGGTCGGCCGCAGCGACGTAGATGGTGTTCTCCAGGGCCCGGGCGGTGACCAGCGTGCGCCAGTGATGTTCCTTGAGCGGACCGCGCACCCACTCCGAGGGGACAAGCACGAGTGTGGCGCCGGCGTCCACCAGGCGGCGCGTGATTTCTGGAAAGCGCAGGTCGTAGCAGGTCTGCAGCCCGACGGTGAGTCCGTGGAACTCGAAGGTTTCCGGGGCTTCGATCGCGCCGGGACGCACCCACTGAGACTCCTCTGCGCCGAACGCGTCGTAGAGGTGCAGCTTGCGGTAGGTCGCGACGAGCTCCCCGCCGGAGCTCAGGGCGACGAGCGTGTTCGAAAATCGGGAGGATTCATCAATTTTCTCGACGAGGCCGGCGACGATGTGTACCCCGAATTGGACGGCCAGTGAGGAAAGAGCCGTGGTGAACGTGCCGTCGAGGGGCTGCGCACCGTCGACGAGTTCCTGGCCGAGGTCGGGAACAAAGAAGGACGAGTACTCGGGGAACACCACGAGCTTCGCCCCCCGAGACGCGGCGGTCGCGGTCAGCTCGGCGATGGTCGACAGGTTGGTGTCGATATCGGCCACCGGCGCGAACTGGGCGACCGCGATCGTCGTCTCGAGGGGTGAGGTGCTCATGCGGCAAGCCTAGAGGTGTGCTTGTCAGCTCGTGTGGAGGCGAACCTGAGCGAGAACGGCAGCAAAGAGAGGATGGGTGTCATCCAGTCCCGTCACCGTGCCCACGAATTGCTCGGGTGTGGACGACGCGAGCAGTTCCTTCATCTCGACGCTCTGCGGGTCGTCGGCGACATCGAATCCGAGAGTCACTCCCATCGTGCGTACGAGGGCCTCGGGCACGATGCCACGCTCGGCAAGCTGCGCGGCCGGCCCAACGAAACGCTCGTTGCGGCCGAGCTTGCGCAGCGGCTGGCGCCCGACCCGCTCGACGGTGTCGCTGAGGTTCGGGTTGGCGAATCGCACCATGTTTTTGTCGATGTACGCCTGCTGTACCTCCGGGTCGAAGCCATGCTTGGCGACCAGCAGCTCCTTCGTCTCCGCGAGCACCGCTCGAACCTCGGCGATGACGGCAGGAAGCGCGAACGCCTCGGACATCGTCTCGACGCCCGCACGGAACCCGTGGTACGCGGCAGCCGCGTGGCCCGTGTTCACGGTGAAGAGTTTGCGTTCGATGTAGGGCGCGAGGTCGTCGACGAAGTGCGCTTCCGTGATCGTCGGCGGGGTTGCCCCGAACGGCGCACTCTCGATGGCCCACTCGAAGAAGGACTCGACCGTGACGTTCAGACCGCTGCCCTCGGCCTGGCCGGGAACGATGCGGTCAACGGCCGTGTTCGCGAAGATGGCGCCGTCCGCGGCGGACGCCTCGGGCAGGGCCTTGAGGATCTCGGCCTTCAGCAGGTCGGTGGCGTTGATCGCGTTTTCGCAGGCCATTACCGTCAGGGGCGCGAGGGCGGGGTCGCGCCGCAGGATGGCCGCCGCGATGACCGGGGCGACGAATCGCAGCACGTTCGGTCCGACGGCGGTGGTCACGACATCGGCGGTGGCAATCTCCGCAATGACCTCGTCTTCGTGGGTGGCGCTGTTGATGGCCCTGTAGTTGTTGACCGTCCACTCGGTTGCGCCTTCGCCGACCTCGGTGACGAGGTAGCTGTCGCTGGCGGCGAGCGCGTCGATGATCTCCGCGTTGACGTCGGCGAAGACAACTTCATAGCCCGCATTGTGGAGCAGGAGACCGACGAAGCCGCGGCCGATGTTGCCCGCTCCGAAGTGCACTGCCTTCAGGTTTGAGGTGCTGGTGCCGGTGGCGCTCATTCGTTGATGTCGCCCAACTGCTCGAGAACGGCCTCGGGCGTCTCCGCCTTCAGCAGTGCCGCGACATCGTCGTCTTCGCTGAACACGATCGCGATCTTGGAAAGGACCTCCATGTGGCCGCCGTCCTTACCCGCAATGCCCACAACGAAGCGAACCTCGTTGCCGTTCCAGTCGATGGGCTGGTCGTAACGCACAAAGGACAGGGCCGAGCTGAGGATGGTGTCCTTGCCCTCGTTGGTGCCGTGGGGAATCGCCAGGTAGTTGCCCATGTACGTGGACACGGTGGCTTCGCGGTCATGCATAAATGCGATGTAGTCGGGGGTCACCGCTCCGGAGGCGACGAGGAGGCGACCTGCCTCTTCGATGGCTTCAGCGGGCGTGGTCGCCGTTCCGTGCAGATTGATCTGGGCGAGCTCAAGTACCTGGCTCATACGATTCCTCTATTCTTCCTGGCTTTTCTGGTGAATCTATGGTGAAACGGGGAACCGGCCCCGGTGCGCTGCACCGGGGCCGGTAGGGGTGTTACTTGCCGTTCTGCTGCGCGACGAGGGCAACGACCTCGTCGTACTTCGGGCTGTTCATGAAGTTGTCAACCGAAACGTGGTTCGAGTTCGGAGACTTCTGGCGAGCACGGTCGGTGAGCTCACGCTGCGTGATCACGAGGTCGGCATCGCCGGTCAGGTTGGCGATCGACTGGTTCACGACGGTGACCCCTTCGATTCCGGCCTTCTTGATCTTGTTGCGCATGACCGTGGCACCCATGGCGCTCGAGCCCATACCTGCGTCGCAGGCGAAGACGATCGAGCGGATCGGGGCCTCGGTCAGCGTGGTGCCGGCGGCCGTGGCAGGAGCGGCAGCGCTCTGGCCGAGGAGGCTTCCTACGGAGCTTTCCTTGCCCTTGTTCGCTTCGTTCTGCGCAACGGCTGCAGCGAGCTTGTCCTCACCGGCGGCCTCGGCCGCGAGGTCAGCCTTACGGCTCGAGCGAAGGATGATCGATCCGATGAGGAACGAAACGGCCGCGGCACCGATGACCGAGACGATCACTCCGATGTAGCTGTCGCTCGCGGTCTGCGCAAGCACCGCGATGATGCTTCCCGGCGAGGCAGGTGCTCGCAGGCCGGCCTGGAACGCGACGTTGATCGCGACACCGGTCATACCACCACCGATTGCAGCAAGCAGCATCATCGGCTTCATGAGTACGTACGGGAAGTAGATCTCGTGAATACCACCGAAGAACTGGATGATGATCGCTCCAGGAGCGCTGGCCTTGGCGAGCCCGACACCGAAGAAGGAGAACGCAAGCAGGATTCCGAGACCCGGGCCGGGGTTTGCCTCGAGAAGGAACAGGATGGACTTGCCGGTTTCCTCCGACTGCTGAACACCCAGCGGCGTCAGGACACCGTGGTTGATCGCGTTGTTGAGGAAGAGGATCTTGCCCGGCTCGATCAGGATGCTGGCCAGAGGCAACAGGTTGTAGTTCACGAGCCAGTCGACGCCACTCTCGAGGGCGTTGCTGAGACCGGTGACGACGGGAGCGATTCCGAAGAAGGCCGCGATGGCGAGAGCAAAGGCGAGGATTCCGGCGGAGAAGTTGTCCACCAGCATCTCGAAGCCCGCCCTGATCTTGCCGGCCCACAGCTTGTCGACCTGCTTCATGAGGTACGCAGCCCCGGGGCCCACGATCATGGCGCCAAGGAACATCGGGACAGGGCTGCCCACGATGACACCCATCGTCGCGATGGTTCCCACTACTCCACCGCGGACGCCGTAGATCATGCGACCACCGGTGTTGGCGATCAGGAGGGGAAGCAGGTAGGTGATCATCGGGCCGACCAGGCCAACGTTGGCGACGCCATCGGCGTTTTCGCCGAATCCGCCGAGAGCGCCAACCGGGGTGAAGCCGGTTTCGATAAAGAACGCCGTGATGATGCCCCACGCGATGAACGCCGCGATATTGGGCAGGATCATGCCGCTAAGGAAGGTACCAAAGCGCTGGACACCGACCTTGAGGCCGCCAGGCTTGGGTGACGTCGTCGTCATGTTGTTACTCCGATTCAGTGAGTGTGGTGTTGGTGAGGGAGGATGCTGCGGCGGCGACCGCAACGCGGGCCTCCACAGCGCTATTTGCCGAAAGGGCAATTTCGGCGAATTCTTTGGCCTGGTCCAGGGTGAACCGGGAAAGTTCTGCGCGCACGTCGGCGAGGGCGGCGGGAGACATGGAAAGGGATGTCGCGCCGAGGCCGACCAGCACGACCGCCAGCGCGGGATCGGCGGCGGCTTCGCCACAGATTCCCACGGGCTTGCCCAGCAGCGCACCGGCGCGGCCGACCTCGCCGACCAGGCGGAGCACGGCGGGATGCCAGGGATCCTGGAACGACGCTACGGAGCCGAGGAGGCGGTCGGCGGCCAGGGTGTACTGGGTGAGGTCGTTGGTGCCGATGCTGGCGAAGTCGGTGTCGGCGAGGATACGGTCCGCAAGCAATGCGGCGGCCGGAACTTCGACCATCACGCCGGCGGTCGTCAGGCCCAGTTCGCGCGCGAGGGTCGTGAAGTAGCGGGTTTCCTCGACGGTGGACACCATGGGGGCCATTACCCAGAGCTCGGCTTCGGTTGCGGCATCCGCGGCGGCGAGAGCGCTGAGCTGGTCGCGCAGGATGGATTCGTTGGCGCGCAGTGCCCTCAGGCCACGGAGGCCGAGGGCCGGGTTTTCTTCCGGCTCATCGTTGAGGAAGCTCAGCGGCTTGTCGGCACCCGCGTCGAGTGCACGAACAACGACCTTTTTGCCCGCGAACGAGGTGAGCAGCTGCGTGTACTTCTCCTGCTGCTCGGCCACGCTGGGCGCGCGGTCAGAGTCGAGGAAGAGGAACTCGGTGCGGAACAGGCCAACGCCTTCGGCGCCCTTGGCGAGCGCGTCGGCGGCCCCGGCGACGGAACCGAGGTTGGCCAGCAGGGGAACGAGGGTGCCGTCGGCGAGGGCGCCCGGCCCGACGGGGGTCACCGCTGCCGCCGCGCGTGCTGCCATGGTGCTGCGCGCCGCACTGATTTCGTCGTCGGTCGGCGACGCGGTGACGAGTCCCGTCGTCGCATCCACCACAACGGTCACACCGTCGGCGAGCTGCAGCGCGTCGGGTGCCCCGACCACGGCGACGATCGCCTTTTCTCGCGCGAGAATCGCGGTGTGGGAGGTGGGTCCGCCATCGCTGGTGACCAGCGCGAGCACCTTGTCCAGGTCGAGCAGGGCGGTGTCCGCCGGAGCCAGATCACGCGCGACAAGCACGAAGGGGTAGTCGGGGTTGGGAACCCCGGGGGCGGACACACCCTGGAGGTTCGCGACAACGCGCTGGGAAACGTCGTTGAGGTCGGTCGCCCGCTCCCCCATGTACCCGCCCATGCTCGTCAGCAGGTCACGGAACGCGGCAAATGCCTCGAACACGGCCCGTTCTGCGGTTTTGCCCGCCACGATGCGCGTGTCGACGTCGTCGCGCAGCGTGGGATCTTCTGCCATAAACGCCTGCGCTTCGAGCACATCCTTCGCCGCGCCACCGGCGCGCTGTCCTCGGATACGGATGTCGGCGGCCGTAGCCGCAAGGGCTCCGGCAGCGCGCACCTTTTCTTCGTCCGCGGTAACTCCGCTTGAGGCATCCGACGGCTCAGGAAGCGGGTCGGGCATACGAAGGACTGGGCCGAGGGCAAGCCCCCGCCCGATTCCTACACCTTGCAGATTCATGATGCCTCCTGGAGTGGTTGCGTCTCGGTTAAGTGGTGAAAAGTGGTTACGCGTCGTGGTCGGTCGTGAGGAAGGTAGCGAGTTCGTCGAGAACCGCGTCTGCGCCATCGCCTTCGGCGCGAAGGGTGACCTCGTCACCGTGCTCGATTCCCAGCGAGATAACGCCCAGGATGCTTGCCGCATTGAGGGTCTTGTCGCCCTTGGTCAGCTCGACGGCCAGTCCGGAGCCGGCGACGGCCTGGACAAACAGCGATGCGGGACGGGCGTGCAGTCCGTGGGCGGATGCGATCGAGACGGTACGTTCAGCCATGGGGGCTTCCTTCAATTGTGGTGTGGTTAGGTGACAACTCGGGCTGGAGCAGCCCGATGGCGAGATCGAGAACGGCCTCAGGGCCACCGACGGCAAGCGCGGTTGCCGGCAGCAGCGCCGCCGGAACGCCGACGGCCCGCGCCTTCGCGGCAAAGGCGTCGAAGTCAGCGGCGAGGTGGGCGCCAACGAGGAGCACGTCTACGCTCGCGAGACGATCAGCGAGATCATCCCCACTGCCCGCTTCAACCACGAGGGGCAAACCCTTCGAGATCGCAGCGGAGCGCACCCGGCTGGCAACGAAGGTGCTGGACGCGCCGGCGCCGCAGACAATCAGAATTGTGTTCATGGATCGCCTCCTTGCGTTCCCTGCGGTACAGCGAATCGTCGTGCTCGTGCGTGGGTCGTGGTTCTTAGTTATCTTCCACCCGATGCATAGCGATTTCCACCAGTTCTGCTTCCGCACCAGCGGAAAGAGTTGTGCGGAACGCACCCGGCGTGGCCGAACATGGTTAGGTTGCACTAGATGAGCGATAAGTATGAGCGCCTGCTGGACTATTTGTCGCAGACCGACGGCCGGGTCACGGCGGCGGAGCTCGCCGAAAAACTGGGCGTATCCACGCGCAGTGTCCGCAGCTACGTTACTGCGGCGAAGGCCGCAGCCCATCCCCTCCCCATTATTTCGTCCTCCACCAACGGGTACCGGCTCAACCGCGAGGCCTACGCGACATTCTCCAGCGGCACCAGGGTGCGCGACAGCAACACCCCGCGCGATCGGGTGCACCACCTCGTGCGACGCCTCACCGAGGCCCCGGAGGGCCTCGACATCCACTCACTCGCAGACAGTCTCTATGTCAGCGAGTCCACCATCGAAGCAGACCTGCGCAAGGTGAAAGCCCTGGGTGAAGACGCTGGGCTTGGCATGAGACGACACGGCAGCGTCGTTTCCCTTGTTGGCGGTGAAGAAAACCATCGTCGTCTGCTCAGCAAGATCTTCCGCTCCGAGAGCACGCAGGGCTTTCTCGAGCTCGAGACGATGCAGAAGGAGTTCGCGTCCGCCGACCTCGGCGCTTTCAAGACCGATCTCATCTCGATGCTGGATTCCCAGGGCTACTACGTGAATGAGTACGGCGTCAGCAGCGTTCTGTTGCACGTCGCCATCGCGGTCGACCGGGTCGGCCGGGACCAGCCGCTGACGTCGCTCGCGGTCGAGGCGCGGCCCGCCCTCGCCCACACCCCGGTCTCCGCGTCACTGTCCACCCTCGTGCGCAAGCACTTCGACGTCGCCCTCGGTAAAAACGACCTGGAATACCTGTCCAAACTGATGACCACCCGGGTGATCACTCCGGGACAGGACCAGCCCGTGGAAACCGTCGTGCAGAACTACGTCGGCGCGAGCGACCTCGAAACCGTGCGGCGCGTCGTTGCCCTGGTAAGCGAGGAATACCTGGTCGACCTGAACGACGAAGCGTTTATGGTTCGCTTGGCGCTGCATGTCGGCAATCTCGTCGCCCGCGCGCAAGATAATTCGTACTCCAGGAACCCGCTCGTACGGTCAATCAAGACCGCGTACCCGATGATCTACGACGTGGCGGTCTTCATCGCGAGCCAGATCCAGCGCGAGAAGTCGATCGCGATCAACGACGACGAGATCTCGTACATCGCATTGCACCTGGGCTCGCATCTCGAGCGCCAGTCCCGGCGAGAGGAACGAATCACCGCCGCGATCGTCTGCCCCAACTACTACGACATGCACCAGATCCTGCGCGAGCGGATCGAGCGTGCGCTGGGTGACGAGCTCTCGGTAGAGATCGTGGTGACCCGCACCGACGTCGACTGGAACGACTTCTCCACCGACCTCGTCCTCACCACGATCGCCGCGAAGGGCGTCGGTGACAACGTTGTCGTTATCCAGCCGTTCCTCACGGACGGGGACATCGACTCCATCCGCCGGGCGGTGAGCCGACTCCGGCGCCATCGCCGTCGCCTCCGCATCAAGGACGACCTTCTTCTCTATTTCGACGAGCAGCTGTTTTTGCGCAACGTCGAAGCCGAGACAGAAGAAGAGATGATTCGCACTCTCGGAGCAATGATGGTCTCGCGCGGCATCATCGACGAGTCGTATGTGACGGGTGCGATTGAGCGGGAGCGGATGTCGTCGACGGCGTTCACCGACACCATCGCCGTTCCCCACGCCATGGTGATGAGCGCGGCGCGAACCTCCATCGCCATCGCCGTCAACGAGGCGCCGATGGGCTGGGGCGACAACCGGGTGAATGTCATCGCCCTGGTCGCCTTCAGCGCCAGCGGGCGTCGATCATTTCAGACGGTGTTCGATCAATTCGTCGAGGTGTTTGCCGAGCGAACCGAGGTCGCCGAGCTGATCAAACGGTCCGTCGATTTTGGCTCGTTCATCGAAGAACTGGTGCACGTCATCGACCGGTGAGGCGGAGTCATCCGTCGTCCTCCCGCACGCTCTTACTTCACCACAAACAAAAAAGCTCCTGATCAGGAATTCGCCTGATCAGGAGCTTTTGTACTGTTGCGGGGACAGGATTTGAACCTGCGACCTCTGGGTTATGAGCCCAGCGAGCTACCGAACTGCTCCACCCCGCGGCGTAGTTCAAGAGTAACACAGGCCACAGGGACCCCAAGACCACTTGCACACGGTCGCGTGACGTGGCCCGGCCGACGCAACCGCGCTCCACCTAACCGTGCTCAACCTAACCGTGCTCGACGCGTCGCTCTCTACGTCGCTGGCAGAAACACCATGGGCGGCACAGCTTGCGCTGTGCCGCCCATGGTGAGGTGCTGTGGTGCTTACTCGCTGGCCGCCAGCGCGGCCTCAATTGCATTTTGGAGCGCCTCGTCGGCCTGGGCGGCTGCCACGAGGTCGTTCGCAGCGTACGCGGCTGCCCGATCGGTGAGCGCCTGCTGGGCGTCGGCGAGAGCCTGGTCCAGAGCACTGAGGTCGGTCGGGGTCTCGGCGGGAGTCTCGGGCGTCGCAGTCTCCTCCGGCGTCGGAGTCTCCTCGACCGGGGGTGCGTCAGGATCGATTTCCTCGGCCGGGGTCTCGGCCTCGGGGGTCACCCCGTCGCCGGCATCCGCTCCGGAGTCTCCGCCGAAGAGTGAGTCCAGGGCTTCGTCGAGCGTGTCCTCGAACGCGATCTCATCACCGAAGGCGACCAACACCTTGCGCAGCAGCGGGTAGCTGGTGTTGCTGGTCGACTGCACGTACACCGGCTGAACGTACAGCAGGCCGCCACCCACCGGAAGCGTCAGCAAGTTACCCCGCAACACCTCGGTCTCGCCGCGCTGGAGCAGGGCGAGCTGGTTGGCTACCTCGGTGTCGGTATCGAAGCTGTTCTGCACCTGCCCGGGTCCGGGGATGGTGTCACCGGACGGAAGGGTGAGCAGGGTCAGATCGCCGTAATTGTCTCCTGCATCGGAGTTCATCGCGAGATAGCCAGTGAGGACGTTTCGGCTGGTTTCCGCCGTCGAGCGCGGGATGAACGTCGAATACAGCGTGAACGCGGGTGCGTCCTGCCCGGGAACCTGCATCGTCAGGTAGTACGGCGGCTGCAGGGTCGGGCTAGTCGTTCCGGAGGTTGGATCGGGCGGCGTCACCCACTGGTCGTCGCTGGAGTAGAACGACCCCGGATCGGTCACGTGGTACGAACCGAGGATGGTGCGCTGCACCTTGAACAGGTCCGCGGGGTAGCGAACGTGGTCGAGCAGTTGCTCGCTCATCTCTGACTGCGGCAGAACCGTCGACGGGAAGATCTTCTGCCAGGTCTCCAGCACCGGGTCTTCGTCGTCCCACGCGTACAGCTTGACGCTGCCGTCGTAGGCGTCGACCGTGGCCTTCACCGAGTTGCGGATGTAGTTGATGTCATCCACGGCGAAGGTCGGGGTGGGCTGGTTCGTGTCCGCGATCATCTCGCTGAGCTGCTCTACCCGCGAGTAGGGGTACTCGGAACTCGTCGTGTAGCCGTCGACGATCCACACGATGCGACCGTCCACGATGGCCGGGTAGGAATCATTGTCAAGCGTCAGGTACGGCGCGACCTTTTCGACGCGTTCGCTCGGCTGGCGGTCGTACATGATCTGCGACTCGTCGTTTACCGCGTCGGAGAGCACGATCTGCTCGGACTGGAATTTGATCGCGTAGACGAGACGGGTGAACACGTTGTCGAGCGCCACACCGCCGTCGCCCTCGAAGGTGGTGGTGGTATTGACGTCACTCTCGCCACCACCGGCCGGGTAGTCCAGCTCCACGTCGTCGCTGCCCGCGGGCGCTCCAACGATGGAGTATTCCGGAGAACCCTCACCGAAGTAGATGCGCTGTTCGTATTCGCCGAGGGCGCCGGTGCTGGGGATGCCCGCTTCGAGGAAGAGCGGCTGTCCGTCACTGGAGCGTTGGTTGCCGTATGCGGCGACGACGCCGTAACCGTGGGTGTACACCACGGTGTCGTTGTACCAGGTTCGGGAGTCTCCCAGGCCGTCCTGGTTGAGCTCACGCACCGAGATGACGGTGTCTTGGGTCTGTCCGTCGATCGTGTAGCGGTCGACGTCGAGGTTGTCGGGGAATGTGTAGTACTGCTTGAACTGTTCCAGCTGCTTGAACGACTGGGTTACCAGGGACGGATCGATGATGCGGATGTTGGCGGTGGTGGTGGCATCTTCGCGCAATGCCCCGGGGGCGGTGTCGGTCGTCGCGGCATAAGGAATTTCTTCGACATCTGCCACTCCGTATGCCGCGCGGGTAGCTTCAATGCTGCGTTCGATGTACTCGGCCTCGTAGGTGCGAGCGCTCGGCTCGACCTGGAAACGCTGCACGATCGCGGGGAACACAGAGCCGATGATCAGGCCGCTCACCAGCAGCAGCGCGGTTCCGATGATGGGCAGACGCCAGCGTCCGATGATCGCGGTGACGACAAAGAGCAGCGCGACGATCATGGCAATGATGGCCAGGATCCCCTTGCCGGGGATGGTCGCGTTCACCTCGGTGTAGCCGGCGCCCGTTGCGAGGAACCCCGCGCTGGAGTCGGACAGCGTCGTGTACTGGTCGAGCCAGAGGCTGACGGCCTGCAGGGCGATGTAGATTGCGGCGGTGCTGGCGAGCTGGATGCGGGCGGTGCGCGAGATGCGCACTTCGCGGCCGTTGAACCGCAGCGCCCCGTACAGGTAGCTCGTGGCGATGGCGGCGAGGGCCGAGAGCAGTACCACCGCGGAGGCGAAGGAGACCACAGCGCGCCAGAACGGAAGATCGTAGAAGAAGAAGGAGATGTCGAAACCGAACTGGGCGTCGGTCTCACCGAACGGCGTGCGGTTCAGCCACTGCAGAACAACGGGCCAGCGCGACGATGCCGACACACCCGCGAAGATACCGAGGACGGCGGGAATGCCGTAGGTGGCGAGGCGGCGCAGCGGCTCGATGACCTGCTGGTAGCGGTCGAGCTGGGAGTTGAGCTTCGCGTACACGGGTCGCCAGCGGAACGCGACCTCGATGCTTGCCCAGACGGGCACGGCCATAGCGAGGAAGCCGATCAGGAACATCACCGCGCCAGCAGTCCACTGCGTGGTCAGGACATTGAGGTAGCCCAGCTGGTCGAACCAGAGGACGTCGGTGTAGAGGCTCGAAAACACGAAGAACAGCACCACGATGACAGCGAGAACCGCCGCCGTGATCGTGAGCGTCGTTCTGGTTCGGCTAGCTGGGCGGTTGGCGGTGGAACTCAAGACTGCTCCTGGCACTAAACATAGGGGGCTGTGTTAGGCCATCTTAAGGGTCGTTCCTGCAAATATCTCGTGGCTATCGGCTGGTGCCCGGCGCGAAGGATGCGTCGTTACCGCTCTGTTACCGCAGGATCATTGCGCCGCGCAGGTCGGCAGCGCCGAAAGTCCTTCGCCCGTGTCGATTGCCGACAGCGCCGCGAGGGACTCGTCCAGCGTGCCCACCGCGAATACCGTCAGCCCGTCGGGGACGTGCCCGACGACCTCGTCGCAGTTGTCCTCGGGGGCGAGGAACCACTCGGCTCCAGCGTCCACGGCGCCGTAGAGTTTCTGCCGGATGCCTCCGATCGGGCCAACGTCGCCGTCGACCGTGATCGTTCCGGTTCCCGCGACGTTCTCCCCGCCGTTGAGCGCGCCGGGCGTGAGCTTGTCGATGATTCCGAGGGCAAACATCATGCCCGCGCTCGGGCCGCCCACCTTCTCCAGCTGGATCTTTACGTCGATCGGGAAGGCGTAGTCGTTGCCCACGCTGATGCCGAGGATCGGTACCGGAGCGTCGCCGCTGCTGAGGGTCGGCACGATTTCTACCGTGGCTTCGGTGCCATCGCGAACGATGGTGATCGACGCGGCATCCTCGACCCCGTTCGCCGCAATCGCGGCCTGCAATTCGCTCACATCACTGAAGGTCTGGCCGTTGAGGCTCTCGATGGTGTCGCCCGCCTCCAGCATGCCCTCCGCCGGCGCACCCTCCTGGGTTCCGGCCACGGTGAGTGTGGTTGGCAGCTCGTAGCCGAGGTTCGTCAACGCAGCGGCGATCGCCTGCTTCTGGGAGTTCACCATGTCGATGTTCGACTGGGTGGTGGTGTCTTCGACCGTGACGCCCTCGGGGTAAATCTCGTTGAGGGGAACGACGGCGTTGCTCGGGTCGAGCCAGGAGGCGGCGATTTCGAACCAGCCGGGGCGTTGCTCGCGATTGCCGGCCACACTCACGGTGAGCATGTCGAGGGTGCCCTCGGTCTCGTAGGTCTCCGCGTCCGGGATGTCGATCAGCGGCACCTCTTCGCCCTCGACGGACACCGAACCGAGGGTGTCGAAGACCGGACCGGGTTTCTCAATGACGTACGGCGCGGGGATGAACGCGACGGCAGTAATGCCCACGAGGGCGAGGCCCAGGATGGACCATCCCGTGCGGTTACGGCGAACGTCGCGCGGCGGGAGATCGGGTGTTGTGTCGGCGAAAAGTGACACCGGGGTCCTTAGAACGAACGGGCTGGAAAGTTGTTCGCCACGGGCGCACACCAGAAGCACTCAGCCTAGGCCAAAACACAGGCCGGACGACCGTGCAGCGGCTAGCGTAGTTCGTATGGCTGAAGATTCGCGTCAAGAACCGAACGACGAGTTCCGTGACATGTTGCGCGAGTTTCTCGAGGGCAATAGTGACATCGACCCGGCGAAGCTCGCCAGCGCCGCGGGCCTTCCGAACGACCCCGAGGCCGTCGCCCAGCTGATTGCGCAATTGCAGAACGCCCTCAGTTCCAGCGGAGATGGCGTGAACTGGGGCCTTGCCCTCGAGCAGGCCAAGGGCGTGGCGGCACGCACGACCGTGGTGTCGCTACCCGCCGAGCGCTCGAAGCTGGAGCAGGCCCTTCACGTCGCCGCGCTCTGGCTCGACGAAGCCACGTCACTGTCGGAGCTTTCGAGCGAGCCGCGTCTGATGAGCCGCACGGAGTGGGTCACCGCCTCAATGGGTGTCTGGAGCCAGTTGGCTGAGCCGGTGGCGACATCCATCTCCAATTCCCTCGCCGAGGTGCTGCAGCAGCAGGCGCCCGAGGAGATGAGCGAGATGATGGACGGCGCGAGTGAGCTCATGCGCAACGTCGGCGGCACCCTGTTCGCGATGCAGCTCGGCCACGTGGTCGGGCAGCTGTCGACCGAGGTGGTTTCGGCCGGCGACGTCGGCATCCCCCTGCTGGACACCGAGCAGGCCGCGATCGTTCCACAGAACATCGCCGACTTCAGCGCCGGTCTCGACATTCCCGTCGACCAGGTGCAGCTCTACCTCTCCGTGCGCGAACTCGCCCACGCCCGACTGTTCCGGCACGCGCGGTGGCTGCGGCTGCAGCTGCTGTCGTCTATCACTGAGTTCGCCCGTGGCATCCGCATCGACACAGAACGCCTTGAGGCGCTGGCCGAGGGCTTCGATCCCGCGAACCCGGAAGAACTGCGCGATGCGATGACCAGTGGAGCGCTCATCCCGCCGAAGTCGCCCGAGCAGCTCGAGGCACTGGCGCGCCTGGAGACGATGCTCGCCCTCATCGAGGGGTGGGTGGATGTGGTTACGGCCCAGGCCAGCTTCCGCCTGCCCCGGATGGACGCGATCGCCGAGACCGTGAAACGACGCCGTGCGTCCGGCGGCCCGGCGGAGTCGGCGTTCGCCACGCTGGTCGGCCTGGAACTGCGTCCTCGACGGTTGCGGGAAGCCGCACAGATGTGGCAGAAGGTGACCGACGCCGTCGGTGTCGACAAGCGTGACGCCCTCTGGTCGCAGCCCGACCTCATCCCGACGAGCGCCGACATCGACAACCCGGCCGCGCTTATCGCCCGGATCACCGGGGTCGCGGTGCTCGACGACATCGACCAGGCAATCGAAGACCTGCTCAACGACGACACCAGCGAGCGTCCGACGGAGTAACGAGCGTTGGTCTGCCTGTGGAGAACTCCCGGGCGGCCGTGGCGGATGCGCGACCATTGCCGGATGGTCCTGAAACTGGATTCCCGGTTCCCGCTCGTCTGGCGCTCCCCCAGCGATATGCAGTTTGGCGTCGATCCGCCGCAATTGATCCTGCGCGACGTCTCGCCGGCTCAGGAGATGATGATCTCCGCGCTGGTACCGGGCATCAGCCGCTCCGGCCTGAGTATGGTCGCCACCTCGAGCGGCGCTGCCCAGGCCGACATCACGACACTCCTGCAGTTGCTGCGGCCGGTCCTCGTTCCGGACCAGAATTCGGGCGCCGGTTTTCTGCCGCCGCATCCGACCGGGTCGTCAGGGTCGTCCGGCACGTCAGGGTCGTCCGGCACGTCAGGGTCGTCCGGCACCGGGCCTGCGGGCATCGCGATCGTCGGGTGCGGTGCAACCGTGGAGCGCATCGCGCGGGTGCTCTCGCAGAGCGGGCGGGCAATCGTTGTGGCGCGCGCCGCCACCGCGAGCCCCGGCGTGAGCTCGGCTGATGGTGACGTCCGAGCCGGGGGCGACACGATCGCGCTCGGCATCGCCGTAGGCCACTACGTGCTGGACCCCGACGTGCACGGCTATTGGTTGCGCCGCGACATCCCCCATCTGCCCGTGATTTTCGGCGACAGCTCGGTGACTATCGGACCCCTGATCGAACCGGGCGCAGGTCCCTGCCTCTACTGCCTCGAGCGCCACCGCTCGGACGCAGACCCGGTGTGGCCGACCCTCGCGACACAGCTCTGGGGCCGCCGAAGCGGGGCGGAGACACCGCTGCTGTCCCGCGAGGTGGCGGCCCGCGTGGCAAGGATGGTGACCAACCGGCTCGATGATGCCCGGCCAGGGCCCGCGATCTCGGTGCGGCTCGATGCCGACCGCGGGACGGCGACCTACCGGGAGGAGCAGCCGCACCCCGACTGCGGCTGCCGTGGCCTCGTTAGCGCAGCTCGCCCAGGAATCGACTTGCCTGCCGCACCTGACCTCGGTGTGCTCCCTCGGCGGACCAGGATAGCGAGAGTTTCCGGCGGGCGCGGGTGACCCCGACGTAGAACAGGCGTCGCTCTTCGTCGATGGCCTCGAGCCCCTTCGCGTAGGTGATCGGCAAGAGGCCCTCGGAGACTCCGGCGATGTAGACGCTGTCCCACTCGAGTCCCTTCGCGCTGTGCAGCGTGGCGAGGGTGACCGCTGCCATCGTCGGCTCGTGCTGGCCGGCCTGGCGTTCGAGCAGGTCGCTGACGAAATCCTTGAGCGTTATGCCCGCGGGAGCTTCCTCCGCGAGTCCCATCAGCGCGTTCAGCGACTCCCAGCGGTCGCGCACGGACCCGCGGGATTCCGGGGCCTCCTGGGTCCAGCCGAGCGACCGCAGCACGTCGCTCACGGTCTTGAAGATCGGTTCGCCCGTGATCGAGATGGAAGCGCCCTTGATCATCATGATCGCCTCCTTCACCTCCTTCAGGTCGAAGAAGCGGGTGGAACCGCGCACCAGGTACGGCACACCGGCATCCCCGAGGGCCGCCTCCAGCGCCGCGGACTGCACGTTGATCCGGTACAGGATGGCGATGTTCTCGGCTCGCGTGCCGTCGGCGATGTCCGCGGCGATCGACTGAGCGATCGCTCTGGCCTCCTGCGAATCGTTTTTGTGGCTGGATGTCGCGGGGAGGGGTCCCCGCGCTGCCTCGGGTGCCGCGTGAAGACTGAGGGCACCCGGGCGTCCCCGCATCAACCGGTTGGCCGACTCGATGATGGCGGGCGTGGACCGATAGTTCTGTTCGAGGCGAACGACCACGGCGTCCTGGTGGGTGCCCGCGAAGCCCAGCAGGTACTCCGGCGTTGCGCCCGCGAAGGAGTAAATGGTTTGGCTCGCGTCACCGACCACGCAGACGTCGTCGCGGTCGCCGAGCCACAGCCCGAGAAGCTCGTGCTGGAGCGGGGAAACGTCCTGGTACTCATCCACCACAAAGAAGCGGTACTGCTCACGCACCTGCTGGGCCACCCGGGGTTCGGACTCGATCATGCCCGCGGTGGCGAGCAGCACGTCTTCAAAGTCGAGCTGGCGGCGCTCGTCCTTCACCGCTTCGTACGCCCGCTGCAGATCCACCGCCTTGTCGACCGTCAGTGTCGGGGGAAGCGCGCGGGAGTGGGCGGCGAGCCCGTACTGCTCGATGCTCAGGCGGGACACCTTCCGCCACTCAATCTCCGCGGCGGTGTCGCGCAGGGTCGCGGTGTCCAGTTTGAGTTTCAGGGTCTCGGCCGCGTGCGCGAGCAGTCTGCCCTTGCTGTCCAGCAGCCGGGGCATGGTGCCGCCGATGACCTGCGGCCAGAAGAAGTTCAGCTGGGACAGGGCCGAGGCGTGGAAGGTGCGTGCCGCGACCCCCTGCGCTCCGAGCGCGCGCAGTCTGGTGCGCAGTTCAGCCGCCGCGCGACTGGTGAAGGTCAGGGCCATCACTCGTCCGGGTGAGTAGACGCCGGTGGCAACCCCGTAGGCGACGCGGTGGGTGATGGCGCGGGTCTTTCCCGTGCCCGCGCCGGCGAGAAGGCACACCGGACCGAGCAACGACTCCGCCGCGATGCGTTGTTGGTCGTCGAGACCGGCGAGCAGGTCTTCTGGTGAGGTCACTTCTGGCCGTCGGCGATGGGTTCGCCGTACCACTCGTCGATGATGGCGCGCGCGATCGAGGTGGGTCCCGGCAGCAGGATCTCTCCAAGGGAGTTGTGTAGTTCCTCGCGACTGAACCAGCGCAGGTCAAGAATCTCGTCACCATCGGGAACAGCGGTGTTGGTGTGTTCGGGATCGAGGCGCGCGGTGAAGCCGAGCATCAGCGACGCCGGGAACGGCCACGGCTGGCTGCCCAGGTACACCGGATCGGTAACCCGCAAGCCCGATTCCTCGAATACCTCCCGTACGACGGCGGCTTCAAGAGACTCCCCCGGTTCGACGAAACCGGCGAGGAGCGAGTAGCGATTGCTCTCCCAGAGGGCGTTTGATCCCAGCAGCAGGCGATCCTCGGCGTCGAGCACTCCCACGATGATCGCGGCATCCGTTCGGGGAAAAACATCGGTCTGCGACACCGGGTCTCGACGCACCCATCCCCCGCTGGTCACGGTGGTGGGTTCTCCCGTGCGCGGGGAGAACGCGTGGGAAGCATGCCAGTTGAGCACACCGAGTGCTTCGGTGAGCAGCCCGGTGTCGCGATCGGACAGTATGTTGCCCACCGTGCGCAGGCTCGCCCAGTCCGACTCGGCCAGGTGCCCGGCATCCGTCAGCAGCGCTGCAACGATCGGGGTACCGACCGGTTCCGGACTCCTCAGAGACGTGGACCGGCCCAGGTAGACCAGCAGTTCCGTCGCGGGGACCGCGCCCACCGGCAGCAGCGCGAGCGAGGTGTCTGAGGCGAGCAGCGCGGTGCCCTGGAAGATCGGCAGCACCCGCGTGGCCGGATCGGCCCAGAGTTCCTCGAACAAATTCTCACGACTGCGCGCGAGATAGTCACGATCAACCTCGTAGCGGGAAAGCGGCAGTCGCGCCAGAAAAGAATTGGACATTGATGACCCGTCGGAAGTGCGTGGCGTGCTGCGGTTGCGGCAGGAGTCGACCTACCCTGTTGGTATGGCCCGATCCCATCTCACTCTAGCCGCGCTCGCCACGTCGGCAGTGCCCGGCCTCGACCTCGTCAAGGCAGCTTCCTTTGGCACGGGGGCAAACAACGACTACGACTCTGCTGTGCTTACTGACCGCGCCGGCGCACACTTCATTGTGCGGGCGCCGCGCAGCGTGCGCGCCGAGACGGAACAGGCCGCTGACCTGGCCGCGCTGCGCGCCCTGAGCGCAGGAGTGCGCACCCGGCTGCCGTTCGCCGTGTCCACCTTCGTGGGCGACACCCGCGCCACAGTCGGCAAGGACGCCGCGGGCAAAACGCGCTACACCCGTGCCATGGTGTACGAATTTTTGTATGGGGCGAAGGTGCCGCTGCTCGACCTCGACACCACCCAGGCCGCCTCAATCGGTCGCGCGATCGCGGCAATCCACTCCCTGCCCACCAGCTTTGTCTCCGACGCCTCGCTGCCCGTGCTCACGGCTATCGAAGCCCTCCGCGCGTGCATCACGGTGCTCGACCGCGCGGCGAACACCGGATTGGTGCCGGGCGAACTCCTGGCCCGGTGGGAGGGGGCGACAGAGGAATCGAAGCTCTGGCAGTTCCAGCCTGCCGTGGTCAACGGTGGGCTGACCGCCAGCTCGTTCCTGTTCTCCGAGGGAGCGGTCAGCGGAGTGCTCGGCTGGCACGAACTCCACGTCGGCGACCCCGCCCGCGACCTGTTCTGGCTGCTCGGCACACGCGGCGAGCACGTGGCCGAGGCGGGTTTCGACGCCTACAACGACCTGCGCGGCAGCGCCGACCGCCAGGTGCGCCAGCGGTCAATGCTGTACGCAGAGCTGGAGATCGCCAAGTGGCTGCTCCACGGCACCGATACGCGCAACACCGAGATAGTGGATGACGCCGTAGCCATGCTCAACCGTCTCCTCGACAACGTGCGCAACAACGTGATGAACCCGATCGGCCCGCTGGTGTCACCCACCATGGAGGTCACCGAGGTCGAGGAGATGCTCAACCGCAGCGGGCGCGCGATTTAGACCAAAGCAATCTCTGCCCGCACGATTTACACCAGCGACGCCCGCCACAGCTCGACCAGCTCGTCCTCGTCGAAGATTCGCTTCGGACGAATCACGGCGTCATCGGAGACGTAGTAGAACACCGCGTCAATGAGGTGCGGATCGATGTTCTTCCAGCGCGCATAGGCGAGCCGGTAGAGCGCGAGCTGCAGTTGCTTGTCTTCGAGGTCCCGGGCATCGCGCGGAGCCTTTCCGGTCTTCCAGTCGACAACCTCGTAGCGTTCCCCATCGAAGTACACCGCATCGATCTTGCAGATAATGATCTGGCCGTCGAGGACCAGGTGAATCTCACGCTCCACCTCCACCGGTGCCCGCAGCGCCCAGGGGGACCGTTCGAAAATTCCCTGGAGCCTGACGAGTTCGGCCTGTTCGAGTGGCACCTGCTGGGCATCGAATCCGTCGTCGAGCTCCGTTGCAAAGCTGTCGAGTTCCTCGGCCGTTCCGCCTGTGCCATAACGCTCCTCCACCCAGCTGTGAAACAGCGTGCCGAGCCGGGTGGCTCGGTAGGGGCGCTCCGGCATCGGCCTGCGCAGCGCCGCCGCGACGGACTGGGGATCGGTGACAAAGTCCTTGAACCGGGACGCGGGCACGCGCGTTGGCATCGGAACGAAGGCATTCGCTGTCATCCGGCGAGCGCGCTCGCCGAGGAGCAACTCGAGTTCCGGCCCCCACCGCCCGGTTTCTGAAGGATCCGCGTCGCGCACTGCCTGCGCTGCCGCCTCAACCTTCGCGCGGCGGCTGCCGAGTGGATCGAGCGGCCAGACCAGGGTGGTGACTTCGTCGCCAAGCGGATTCGTTTCGTGCTCGCTGGCGAGCGGAAGCGCGCCGACCGTCGTCGCCGCGGCAAGCACTCCCGTTGCCTCCAACTCGCCGAGGAAGGGGCTGGGCTCGCGCGCGGTGGCTTGCGTCGACCAGAACGACCCGGTCAACGCCAACCAGTGCCGTGCCCGGGTCACGGCGACGTACGCGAGGCGGCGCTCCTCGAGGATGTGCCGGTGCCTGACCTTCTCGGCAAACTCCACCTTGGCGTCGAGGACCTCCTTGCGGGTCTCTGCCCGTTCCCAGAGGAACTCAGGCAACTCCGCGGAGTCTCCGCGGAACGGCCAGGGCAGCGCACCGAATCCTAGCCAGCCTCCGAACCCCTCAACCGGCTTGCTCGGTATCTCGTCCTCAACCATCCTCGGTACCACAACCGCGTCCCATTCCAGCCCCTTGGACCCGTGAATGGTGAGGAGCTGAACCGTGCCTGGCTCAGGCTCCTCCGGCCGCGGTGTCAGCCCGTCGCGCCACTCGGCTTCCTTGAGCCAGGCGAGAAATCCGCCCAGCGTGGAGGAGTCATCCACCGCGAGATATCCCCCCAGCGCATCAAAGAACGCTTCACGGTTCGCTCCGCCGAGTGCGCGCAAGTCGTTGGCGACAACTTCGATGTCCAGCTGCAGTTCTTGTTCGACGAGGGTAACGAAATCGAGCAGGTCAAGCCCGCCGCGAGAACGCAGCTTGGCGAAAGTTCTACCCGCCTCGCGCAGTCGCTCGAGTCCAACCTCGCTGAAACCGTCGAGTTGCGAGTGCCCCGGCTTCGCGGTGGCGAGAAAGTCGACGGCGTCGACGATCGAGCCACCCTCCCCCGAGGCGACCGACGCGCGCAGAGCATCTTTGACCTCGTCGTCGTAACTCTTCTGGGCGTAGTCCCGGTCGCGCAGCCAGGACGCCAGCCGGGACAACGCGCGCAGGTCGCGAACTCCGATCCGCCAGCGCGACCCGGCAAGCAGCCGCACGAGTTCACTGCCGGCGGTGGGATCGTGAACAACCCGCAGCGCGCTCACGAGATCGGCGATCTCCGGCTCGCTCATGAGGCCACCGACTCCCAGCACGTGGAAGGGCACGTCGTTGTCGCGCAGTGCGTCCATAAAGTAGGGCTGATTCTTTCGAGCCCGGAACAGCATCGCCGCTGTGGGCGGCTTGCCGGTTTTCGGGTCGGTGCGCGCCAGGTGCGCTTTCAGCCAGCGAGCTGCAGCCTGAGCCTCTTCGAGAACGGTCTCCTCGACGATCAACTCCACCGGAACCGCACTGGCGCCCGGACCGGGCTGCAGTTTGTCCACACGGACCCGCGTGTGCGCAACGAGCGGCTCAACGAGGGCGTTCGCAACGGCGAGGATCTTGCGTCCATTTCGCCAGCTGGTCGTGAGATTGAAGTTCGCGACTTCGCCCCCACCGAATTGATGGGCGAACTGCTCGAGATTTGCGGCACTGGCCCCGCGCCACCCGTAGATGGATTGGTTCGGGTCGCCCACGGCCATCACGGCGTGGTCGGCGAACAGCTCGGACAACAGCCAGGTCTGAACCACCGAGGTGTCCTGGTACTCATCCAGAAGCACGACTCGATATCGCTCTCGGAAGTCAGCGCTCACGCGCGGCACTCGGCGCACGATCTCGAGGGCGAGGGCCACCTGGTCGGCGTACTCCACAAACCCCCGGCGAGCTTTCGCCTCGGAGAACGCGGTCGCCAGATCGAGCAACACGTCAAGCGACCCGACCGTGCGCACCAGCTCCGCCACTGCAGGGTAATCCCCCTTGCCGCCCGCAGGCAGGTCTGCGATAGACGCGAACCTGGCCGCCATGGCACGCACGCGCTCGGGATCCACGATGTTCTCGCTGAGTGCGTGGCTGAGCTCGAGGACGGCCTTGGTGATGGGATCAACGTTGCGCCCGAGTTGCGCGAGGCGCGGATCACCGCTGGCAACCACGATCGACCGGGCGAGCTGCCAGGCGGATGCCTCACCCAGAACGTCGCCGTCGCTCTCTCTGCCGAGGAGCATCGCGTGGTCACGGTAGATGGTGTTGGCGAAGGAGTTGTACGTTGCGACGACCGGAGCCTCGAACTCGTCGTAGTCGCCGGGCAGTAAACCCTGATGGGCGAGTTGGCCGATGCGTTCGCGAATGCGGGCGGCGAGCTCTCCCGCGGCCTTGCGGGTAAAGGTCAGCCCGAGAATCTCCCCCGCGCGCAGATGCCCGTTGGCGAGCAGCCAGAGCACCCTGTTCGCCATGGTCTCGGTCTTGCCACTTCCTGCTCCGGCGACGACAAGCGCCGGCGACAGCGGTGCCTCGATCACGTCGCGTTGCTGGTCGGTGGGGCGCGGCAGGCCAAGCGCATCCGCAATGTCGTAGGCACTGATGCCGATGCCGATGCTGGAAACAGTTGCGCTGTCAATCACTGGAAACCGCCCTTACCCGGTGAATGGCGAGATTCGAGGTGCCGCCGGAGCCCCAGCTGCGCAGTTCGATCGCCCCCTCATACTCTGCCGCCGCCATACCGACTGCAGCCTGGCGGATCCGCGTGCGGAACCCCTCGAGTGCCTCCTCGTCGAGCGGGGGCTGCACCGACTCTCGATACAGCTTCGAGCGCACCCCCTTCTTCACGTACAACAGCTTCGCGCCTCCCGCATGGTGTTCGCCGAGCTCGTCCAGGAATTCGTCGAGTACGCCCTGTGCGTAGGCGAGCTGGTACGCGCCGAGTTGCGGATGGGCCGCTATCTTCGCGGGCTGGGTGATCGGGGTACCCGTCTTGAGGTCGACGATGTGGACCGAGCCGTCTGCCGCGCGTTCGATGCGATCGATGGACCCGTTGACCTGAGCGCGCCCGATATCGAGCGAGAACCGTTTTTCTGCGCCGACCAACGTTTTTCCTTCACGCTGGAAGTCGGCGAGGTATTCGCCGATGGCTGCCACCAGAACGCGCGCGGTGCGTTTCTGCGTCTCCGCCATCCACTCGGACTCGAACGGCAACTCTTTCCAGCGGGACTCCACCGAGTCCCACAGCCGGTCGATGCTCGGATCGGTCGCTGTCTCCATGGCCCAGTGCAGGATCGTCCCGAGCCCCATGGACGTGGATGATTCTGAACCCGCGATCGTCTCGATGAACCAGTCCAGCGGCGAATCCTCAAAACGCTCAAGGCGAGAGGGTGACACGGGCACTTTTTCCTCCTCGCCGAACATCGGTTCGGTGGTGGACGGTTCGAGAAGCCCGTGCCACTGCGCTGGGTCGGCCCCGGGAACGTGCTCCGCCGCGAGTCTGGCCAGGGCGGATGCCGCGGCGGCACGATCGCTGGCGGCCCGGGTCACCGACCTGCCTGGCTGCACCAGATCGCGACGCAACCGGCCGGTGAGACCCCGGAGAGACAGCGGAGGGAGCGACGACGTATCGATGACGGGCGTGTCCTTGGGCGCGAGGGTGAGGAAAACGCTCGGGGCGTCGTCTTCGTTCGCGACCGTCGCCAAAACAACCTGGCTGCGGGCGCGTGAAACGGCGAGCGCAAACATCCTCAGTTCATCGCCGAGCACCAGCTTGCGTTCGTCGAGGGTGGCGCTGTCGATGCCGGTGATCGCCCGAACCAGCTCCTGGGGGCCGAGAAGGGAGCCGCGCAGGCGCAGATTCGGCCAGGCACCGTCCTGCAGATTCGCCACGACGACGATGGCGAATTCGAGCCCCACCGTTCCCGGAGGGGTGGTGACCAGCACAGCGTCGTCGTTGGGCTGCGGCGAGAGGGTGTCTTCTGGAACCTCGGCATCGAGCACCGCGCTCAGAAAAACACCCGCCGGAGTACCGGGCTGGCGTTCGACAAAGCGTTTCGCTGCGGTGAACAGGGCCACAACGCCGTCCAGGTTGGAGTTCGCCTCGGCGGCGGTGATACCCGCGCTGAGTGCTTGCTCGAACCAGGTCGACGCGAGTCCGCTGCGCTCCCAGGCGAGCCAGAGGAGCTCCTCGATGGTGCCGTCGGTCTCGGCGAGCGTACGGATCTCCGCGAGGGTGGTTGCGAGGCGGTCTGCACTGCGGCCAACCCGATGGTCGATTGTCGCGAATCGGCCGGGGGCGGACAAAGCCTCGACGAGGAGTTCATCGCTTGACCGCAGGTTGCCTCCGGCGATCTCCTCGGCGCGCAGGGCGAGTCTGAGGCGACGAAGCATGAGTCGGTCGAGGCCGCCGAACGGGCCGAGCAAAAGCTCAGCCGCCAGGGCAGGAGTCAGGGCGGTACGACCGGCACCGACATCGACAAGGGTGAGCAGCGCCCGAGCCGCCCGGTCTTCTCGCAGAGCGGTCGCGCCGACGGTGGTGCGAGCCGGGACCTCCGCGAGGGAGAGCGAACGCCGAATGCCGGCGATTTGCGCCCCGCTGCGCACAACAACCACCATCTGGCTCCACGGCACGTCGTTCACCAGGTGCTGCTCGCGCAGATGGCGGGCGACCGCGCTCCACTGGCGCGCTGGGGTGCTTGCGCTCAGCGTAAGGATGGGCGGCATCACGACGGGCGGGATCTCGTCGTCGTCTTCTGTTCGCCCCGCTACGGCCGCCCGCTGGGACCCTGCGGCCGCCGTACCTATCCGCGAGGTCACTGAGGCGGTCAAGTTGCGAAGCAGCGGGCCCTGCCGGTGCGCTCGCTGCAACACGAGGGTCTGCACGGGCGAGCGCAGGATCGCGCCAAGCCGCCCGAGCGCGTCGGGCTCTCCCCCGCGGAACGCGTTGGCGGCGACGTCGGGATCGCCGAAGGCGACGATGGTGATGCCCCGCCCGGCGAGCGCGCGCAGAATTGCGAGGGTCGACTCGGTTGCCTCCTGCAGGTCATCGATGACCACGAGTCGGAGCCGCTGGATGCGTTCTCCCGGATCCGCTGAGGCGATCGCTGTTGCCGCGTATTGGGCCAACTCGGCGGAGTCGAGCTGGTTATCGCGAAAATTGCCGATCACATCGTGGTACTCGCCGATGAAATCTGCGGCGGCGGTCCACTCGGCACGGTCGAACTCCCGGCCGAGTGCGCGCAAGCGCGCCGGCGATACGTTGAATTCGGTGGCGCGCATCATGAGTTCACGCAACTCTGACCGGAAGCCGCGCAGTCGCCGCACATCGGGCGTGAGCATCGCGGGCCACACGGGCCCGGTGCCCTCCTCCGCGTGGCCGTGCAGCAGCTGCGCGATGTCGGCATCTTGCTCGCCGCCGGTCACCAACCGAGGGGGCGCGACTCCTGCCGACCGAGCCGCAGCACCGACGACCTCGTGCGCGAGCGAGTTCACCGTGCGCGCGAGCGGACCGTTCGTCGCAACGCCTACCCGCAAGGCAAGTGCGTCGCGCAGACGGGTTGCCGAGGCGCGGGTCGGGGTGAGGGCGACGATCTCGTCTGGCGCATACCCGCGATTCAGCACGCGGTCGGCAACAAGTTCGACAAGGGTGAACGTCTTGCCGGTGCCCGGCGCACCCAGTACCGCGGCTGAACTGCCCTCGGGGAGGGCAAGAACGGCCAGCTGGCTCACGTCCGGCGAGGGGCCGGTCGCGGCCGAAGAGACTTCTCTCCTACGCTCAAACCCGGTGATGTTCACGCCCTCACGGTAGTGGAGCCCTCCGACACTTTCCGTCCATTTTCTGCCGGAGGCGAACGCAGCAAAGCGACCGGCCGGAACTGCCGTAATCTTTAGCCGTGGACATTCGTATCGGTATCGCCAACAGCCCCCGTGAAATCAACTTCGAGACCGCGCAGTCTCCTGCCGAGTTCGAGAAGGTAGTCGCTGACGCGCTGGAGTCAGACAGCAAGTTCGTGAAGTTCTCCGACGACAAGGGCAAGATCTACCTCGTGCCGGTCGCTTCCCTTTCATACGTTGAAGTCGGCTCCGAGGCATCCCGCCGCGTAGGATTCGTCGCCTAACCGATGGAACTGCTTTTTTCGACCGTCATTGCGTTGGGCATCGGTTTCATCATCAGTGCACTCGCACCCGCCCGGGACACTCTCGGCACCCTGCTGGTGCCCGCAGCGTCCGGAGCGGTGTCGATGGTTGTCTGGGTCGCACTCGTGTGGGCAGGGTTACGCTTCGACGGCACCTGGATCTGGGTGATCAGTCTTCTCGCGGGCGGCCTCGCCGCTCTCGCGATCGCTCTCGTCCTGCCGAAGCGTCGCCGCGCGGCTGACGAAGAACTACATCAACGCCTGGCAGCGCGCGCCTGACCCATCCAGGCGGTCTGCGGCAGCACACTCGTGCCGCAGCGCACCGGTGCGGCCGCGCGCTAGTGCCGCAGCGCGCTAGCGCCGCAGCGCGCTAGGCGGTAAGGCCGAGCGTGTCCATCCGTCGCGTGTGCGCGGCGATGAGCTCGGTGAATACCGGCTCGATGCGCGCTTCGTCGCTGTCGTGGTTGTCCGACGTCACGAGCGACGAGCGCGCGACCAGCATCGTGTCGCCGACCAGCCTGCGGCCCCAGAGCGCCAACCGGGATGCGAGACGAGGGTTGGCGGTAATAGCGGCGAGGAGTTCGTCGGCGATGACCTTCTCGCCGGAGGGCTTGTGCATGATGGCGGTTACGCGTGCCGCGGTATCGGAGGGCAGACCTTCGGCAAGCCGCAGGAAGAAGTCGTCGAGGAAGCCCGAGGTGACAAAGCAGCTGGTGAGTGCCTCGAACCAGTCCGACCCCTGGGTACGCGCCTGAAACCGGTCGATTGCGGCCCGGTTGGGATCCATCACCGTCGAGGCCACGAGACCGTGTCGCTGGATCTCCGCGGTGAGAGCGTGGTGTTTGGCGAGGGAGAGCGCTGCTGCCGCGCTCACCGCTTCCTTCGACTCCATGGTCGGGGCGGTGGCGACTGCACGACTGAGATTCTCGAAGATCGTGAGCTGGAGATACGCGGCGGTGCCGAGGTAGGTCGACAGGTCGGGAGTCAATTCGGCCAGATGCACCTTGGTCGTTCCGGAGTCCTGTCCGCGTTGGCGAAGCCGGGGAACCTCGACGCGCGCGCCTTTGCGCCAAAACCAGTTAACCACGAGGGTTAGTTTAGGCGGCTTGGCGAGCGCTCCGTGCAGCACGGCCATCTTTGGCGGGTTTAGCCGCCCCTTTCGCGCATCCCCGGCCAGCGGCACACGCAGGATCTGGTGCGTAGCGGCGGCCTGCCCTCAGCTCATTTCGGCCTGCACCCGCTAAACTGCCCACCATGCCCCCCATCACAGGCGGGGGCCCTGCGTCCTAGGAGAAAACGGGCGTATCTCACACAGCGCACTGATACCAGTGCCCTCCCAAGGCGAACAGGCTTCAGACTTTGAATTTCTCAGAACTCAATGTCGACCAGGACATGGTTGACGCACTTGCAACAAAGGGAATCCTCGAGCCCTTCCCGATCCAGGAGCAGACCATCCCGATGGGTCTGAACGGCCAGGACATCATCGGCCAGGCAAAGACGGGAACCGGCAAGACGCTCGGCTTCGGTCTTCCCCTCCTGCAGGAACTCGGGCTGAACCCAGAACCCGGTGTGCAGGCCCTGGTTGTTGTGCCCACCCGCGAGCTGTGCGTGCAGGTCGCCGAAGACCTCACCCTCGCCGCATCGAACCGCGCAACGAAGGTCGTCGCGATCTACGGTGGCAAGGCCTACGAGGGCCAGGTCGCCGATCTGAAAGACGGCGCGCAGGTTGTGGTCGGTACTCCCGGCCGCCTGCTCGACCTCGCAAGCCAGCGCATGCTGTCGCTCAAAAACGTCAAGGTAATGGTTCTTGACGAGGCCGACAAGATGCTCGACCTTGGCTTCCTGGCCGATATCGAGAAGCTGTTCTCGCAGACACCTCCCACCCGCCACACCATGCTGTTCTCCGCCACGATGCCGGGCCCGATCGTTGCCCTGGCCCGTCGTTTTATGAACAAGCCGATCCACATTCGCGCGACCGACCCCAACGAGGGCCTGACCCAGGCGAACATCAAGCACGTCGTCTACCGGGCACACAACCTCGACAAGGATGAGGTCATTTCCCGCATCCTCCAGGCCGAGGGCCGCGGAAAGACGGTGGTATTCACCCGCACCAAGCGTGCGGCCGCGAAGCTCGTCGAAGAGCTCAACGACCGTGGCTTCAACGCGGCAGCGGTGCACGGCGACCTGAACCAGGAACAGCGCGAGCGCGCCATGGCCGCGTTCAAGGCCGGCAAGAAAGACATTTTGATTGCTACGGATGTCGCGGCCCGCGGTATCGATGTGAACGACGTCACCCACGTCATCAACCACACTATTCCGGAGGATCACGACACCTACCTCCACCGCGCCGGACGTACGGGTCGTGCCGGCAAGACGGGCATCGCGGTCACGTTCGTGGACTGGGACGACATGCACAAGTGGTCGCTCATCAACAAGGCGCTCGACATGGGCCAGCCAGAACCCGTCGAGACCTACTCCTCCTCCCCGCACCTCTACACCGACCTCGACATCCCGGCCGGCTCGAAGGGCCGCCTGAAGGCGACGTCGATCCTGCCGAAAACTGTCGAGGCCGCCGGTCGTCCTCCGCGGGAGCGCCGCGACGGAGACTCCACGACGCGACCACCGCGCGAGCGTCGTGAGGGCGACCGCACCCGCACCCGCAGCCGTGGGGCCAGCGGCAGTTCACCCGCGTCCACCGGGCCTGGCAACGCAGCATCCACCAACGGTCCCGCCGACGATGCGGCCACCGCCGGCAAGGTCGAGGGAAGCGGAACGCACGACGGCGGCGCGCCCGCCCGTCGCCGCAGCCGTCGCCGTCGCCCCTCCTCGGGCGGCAGCGCCACGCCTCCCCCCGCCGCTTAGGCGGAGTCCGCAGCGCCGCCCACCCGTGATGGGTGCGGCGGCGCTTAGGCGCTGTAGCGGGCGTACCCCGTCGCCGTCGCGAAGATTCTCTCCAGCACATCCTCGGACGTCGTGTTCTCGGCCAGCCGGTTGGGTTTGCCGGCGCCGTGGTAGTCACTCGACCCCGTGATCGCGAGGTTGTACTTGGCCGCCAGCTCGTGCAGGCGCACCTTTCCATCGTCGGTGTTGTCCCGATGGTCGATCTCAAGCCCGAATAGGCCCGCGTCGGCGAGCGCCGCAATCGCGCTCTCCTCGATGACCCGGTATCGCCCAAACGTGGCCGGATGCGCCAGAACGGGAACCCCTCCGGCGCCCACGATCATTCGCACGCCTTCGAGCGGCGACGGGGCGTAGTACTTCTCGTAATAGCCGCCCTGCCAGTGCAGGATGCTCTCGAACGCGGCGCTGCGGTTTGCGACGTGGCCGCGTTTGACGAGTGCATCCGCGATGTGCGGGCGTCCGATGGTGCCGCCCGCCACCGATTCCGCGAGCACGTCTTCCCAGCTCAGCGTGTAATCGGCGGCGATGCGCTCCACGATGCGCTCGGCCCGGTGCAGCCTCCCGTCGCGGATCCGCGCGGTCACCGAAACGATCTCCGCATCGGTGGGGTCAAAGAGGTAGGCGAGCATGTGCACACTCGCCGGCCCGTAGTTTGTGCTCAGTTCCATGCCCGGCACGACGTCGACGGATGTCCCGGCGGCAGCTGCGAGCGCTTCGACCCAGCCCGCCGTCGAGTCGTGGTCGGTCAGGGCGATGGTGCTGACTCCGGCGGCCACCGCTGCCCGAACGAGTTGGGTGGGGGTCTCGGTACCGTCAGAGACACTGCTGTGGGTGTGAAGATCGATCCGAGGTGTGACTGACATCCTGCAATCGTATTGGTCTAGGATCACTGAGCAATGATCGCTCGCCTGCTCTCCGCCGCTGTGACTGTCGTGCTCGCCGCCGCCCTGTTCGTCCTGGCCTGGCCGCAGTTGTTCGGTTTGGAGTGGAGCACACCCGTCGCCCAGGCGGTGTCGTTCCGCGCCATCGCGGTGGCGGGTTCCGCGGTGATGTTGATCGCCCTGCTCGCCCTCGCGATATTCTCCGTCGGCGCACGCCGGTTCACCGGGTCAATCGCCATCGTGTTCGTCATCTTCGGCGCGATCAGTCTCGCGGTCCTCGCATCGCGTGGCTCCGGCTCGGAAGACTTCGCGACCAAGCGGGACTCGGCGGTGACCGTCGTGGCCTGGAACACCCTCCGCGACGCCCCCGGTGCAGACGCGATCGCCGCCATTGCGCTGGAGGAGGACGCCGACATCCTCACCCTCTCCGAAACCAGCGGTGAGATGGGCAACGCCGTAGCCGCGATCATGGCAGCGGCGGGGCGCCCGATGACCGTGTTCGCCGCCACGGTCAACGAGGCGGAGGTAGACGCTTCGACGGTGTTGCTGGTGAGCAGCGACCTTGGCGCGTACTCGCTCCGTACCGATCTCGGCAACACCTCGGTGGCGGCGAGCCTCGTCGCGACTCCCGATGACGGGTCTGGACCGACCATCGTCGGCGTGCACACGATGGCTCCGATTCCGTCGGGCGTCGACAACTGGACCTCCGACCTCACCTGGCTTGCAGACCTCTGCTCCGGAAACACGATCATGGCGGGTGACTTCAACGCGACGGTCGACCACATGTCGCGATTGGCGAGCGCCGACGGGGCGTCGTTGGGAGAGTGTGCGGATGCCGCGATGGCGACCGACAACGCCGCCGTAGGCACCTGGCCCACGCAAATACCTGCACTCCTGGGCACCCCGATCGACCACGTATTGGCTACGGACGACTGGCGGGTGACGGGCATGCGAGTCATCCGCTCGTCTGAAAATCTTGGGAGCGACCACCGCGCGATCGTCGCGCAGCTCGCCCCGCGCTGACCCGGGCGTACCTTCCGCGCCGAACTCGGCCCAACTGCCCCGACCGCACCTTCCCCGCGGAGGAGGGACAATGGAGCATGGCAGATTCGGCCGAGAAGGCTCCCCGCGCGACCACAAACCGTTCGACCACCCCGGTGTCCGACACGTTCCAGAACTATATTTCCTCCGGATGGGCGGACCACCCGGAGGTCTCGCCGGTACCCCGCGAGCAATCGATCTTCGCGTCGGCGCGGAGGGCAGAGTTGTCCGACCGGTTTACCGGGCTGCGGCTCATCGTGCCCGCGGGCGCCGCGAAGGTGCGCTCCAACGACACCGACTATCCGTATCGCGCGCACTCCGCGTTCGCGCATCTCACCGGTTGGGGCAGCGACGCCGTGCCCGGCAGCGTGCTCGTGTTCGAGCCAGTCGACAACGGCCACCGCGCAACCCTGTACTTCCGCGAGGCCGCCGGACGCGACTCGAGCGAGTTCTACGCCAACCCGGAGATCGGCGAATTCTGGACTGGCCCGCGACCCTCCCTCGCCCACGTTGCCCACGACCTGATGCTCGACACGAAGAGCCTCGAGGACTTCGCGGCCCTGCTTGACCGCGTCGACGCAAGCACCCTGGTGCTGCGCGAGAGCGACCGCGAGATCACCGACCAGGTGGACGGCCGCCGCCTGAGCGTCGCCGACACCGGCACGCTCGCGTCGGAGGAGGGCGGCGCCAGTGACGACGAGCTCGCCCGCGTGCTGTCCGAGATGCGCCTGGTGAAAGATGGATTCGAGGTCGCGCAGATGCGGCTTGCGGTGAACGCGACGAAGCAGGGCTTCGACGACGTGGTCAGCGACCTTCCATCGATCGTCGCGCACCAGCGGGGCGAGCGGCTGGTGGAGGGCACCTTCAACCGCCGGGCACGCGCGGAGGGCAACGCTGTCGGGTACGACACCATTGCCGCCAGCGGTCCCCACGCCTGCATTCTGCACTGGACGCGCAACGACGGGCCCGTCACCCCCGGCGACCTGGTGCTGATCGACGCGGGCATCGAGCTGGAAAGCTACTACACGGCCGACATCACCCGAACCCTGCCGGTCAGCGGAACCTTCACCGAGGTGCAGCGTCGCGTGTACGAGGGTGTGCGCGAGGCAGCCGATGCTGCGTTCGCGATCGTGAAGCCGGGCATCCGGTTCCGCGAGATCCACGCGGAGGCGATGCGCGTGATCGCCGAGAAAACCGCGGAGTGGGGTCTGCTGCCGGTGACGGCGGAGGAGGCGCTGCGCGCGGAGAACCAGCATCACCGCCGGTACATGGTGCACGGCACCAGCCACCACCTCGGCCTCGACGTGCACGACTGCGCGCAGGCTCGGCGCGACCTCTACCTCGACGGCGTGCTCGAACCCGGGATGGTGTTCACCATCGAACCCGGACTCTACTTCCAGCCGGACGACCTGACCGTTCCGGAGGAGTACCGCGGCATCGGGGTGCGGATCGAGGACGACATTCTGGTCACCGAGTCCGGCGCAGAGAACCTGTCCATCGGCATCCCCCGCACGGCGGACGACGTCGAAGCCTGGCTTGCGCGGTAAGCGCTCTAGTGGCGCTCGGGCTCCGGACGCGCAAGCGCTTCCTGCGCCTTGACGACGAGCTCGGGCGCAATCACGATCTGGTAGTTCGACGCGAGCACCTGGTGTGTCGAGGTGAAGTCGCGGCGGCGGCGGTTGATCGTGTAGGCCGTGATTCTGAAGAGAATGCCGAACGCGGCGCCGATCATGGTCGCCGCGCCGACGAAGCCGAGGTTGGGCGTTTCGGAGAAGATGAACAGCACGAGCCCGAAGAACAGGCCGAGCCACGCGCCACTGGCCACCCCGGCCAAAGCGGCGCGCCCGTAGGTGAGTTTTCCGGTGACGCGCTCGACCGTTTTCAGGTCGTTTCCCACAATGGAGAGTTGCTTCACGTCGAAGTCTGACTTCGCCAACCGGTCAACAATTCCCTGTGCTTCCGGGTACGTATCGTAGGTGCCGAGCACGTCGCCGCGCGGGATTGTGGGGAAGCCGGGGCTGCGGCGCGAGAACGGGCTCTGGTTGGTCACCTATTCATTGTCCCACGCGCGACTACGCTGGTACCCGTGAGCGCAACGAGAGTATTCGTCGCCCGGTTGGCCGGGTGCTCCGTTTTCGACCCCGCGGGCGACCGCGTGGGCAAGGTCAGAGACGTGGTTGTGGTCTACCGCAGTACGCAGCCCCCCAGCGTTGTTGGGCTCGTCGTCGAAGTACCGGGCAAGCGCCGGGTATTCCTGGGCATCGGACGCGTCACCAGCATCGGTTCCGGGCAGATCATCACGACCGGCATCATCAACATGCGCCGCTTCCAGCAGCGTGGCGGCGAGGTGCGCGTGATCGCCGAGATGCTCGGCCGCAAGGTCACGCTGCGGGACCGCGCCGGCGAAGCCACGATCGAAGACGTCGCGATCGAAGAAGCTGACCTCGGCGAATGGGAGGTCGGCCAGCTCTTCTGCCGTCAGGCGAAGACCACCCCGTCTCCGTTCGGCAAGGGCGCGACGGTCTTCGCAAAGTGGAGCGACGTGGTCGAGAAGACCACCGCGGGCGAATCACAGTCGGCAACCCAGCTCATCGCCACCTACGCGGACTTCCTCCCCGCAGACCTCGCCAACGCCATGCTCGACCTGCCCGGGCAGCGCATGCTCGAAGTCGCCGACGAGCTCCCCGACAGCCGCCTCGCGGACGTGCTCGAAGAGATGCCCGAGACCGACCAGGTCGACATCATGAACCAGCTTGATGACGCGCGCGCGGCCGATGTGCTCGATCACATGCAGCCGGATGACGCGGCCGACCTCATCGCGCAGATGAGCGAAGAGCGCGGCGAGGCCCTGCTTGAACTCATGGAGCCCGAGGAAGCCGAAGATGTGCGGTTCCTGCTCTCCTACGCGCCGGAAACCGCGGGTGGACTCATGACCACCGAGCCGATCATCGTCTCCGCCGACACCACGGTGGCCGAAGGCCTGGCGCTCATCCGACGACACGAGCTCGCCCCGGCACTGGGCGCCGCCATCTGCGTGACCCTCCCGCCCTACGAGCCGCCGACCGGCAGGTTCCTCGGCATGGTGCACTTCCAGCGGATGCTGCGCTACCCGCCGAACGAGCGTCTGGGCACCCTGCTCGACCAGTCGCTCGAGCCCGTGCGCGCCGACGCTCCCGCGGCGGAGGTGGCCAGGATCCTCGCCAGTTACAACCTGGTGTCCGTTCCGGTAATCGACGAGAACCGCCGACTGGTCGGGGTGGTGACCATTGACGATGTCCTCGACTATCTCCTGCCTGACGACTGGCGAAGTACCGACCACGACAGCAGTACCCCCCGCACTCCCATCGATACTTCAACATCAACCATCCCGCTGAGAACCAGCACAGCCAAGACGAGGAGGGCAGGCAATGGCTCGCGCTAACCGATCCGAAATCCGTCTCGACTCTCCCAAAGGCCTCCGCACCAAAATCGTCCCCCGTTTCGGCGGTGGCGGCGGAGACCGGTTCGGCCGCTTCACCGAGTGGGTCGCCCGCGCCATGGGAACGCCGACCTTCCTCGCCGGGCTGACCGTCTTTGCGGTCGCCTGGATGGCCTTCAACTCGTTCGGACCCGAGAACTGGCGCTTTGACAGCGCGGCCATCGGCTTCACCGCGCTGACCCTCATCCTGTCGCTGCAGGCGTCCTACGCCGCTCCCCTCATCCTGCTCGCGCAGAACCGTCAGGACGACCGGGACCGCGTACAGATCGAACAGGACCGCCAGCGCGCCGAGCGCAACCTGAACGACACCGAATACCTCGCACGCGAGGTGGTGTCGTTGCGATTGGCGATGCGCGATCTCGCCAGCAAGGACTTCATCCGGGCAGAGTTGCGCTCCCTGCTCGAAGAGCTCGATCGTGACAAAAACAGCTCCGACCGGAACAACGGATGACGGTGCCCCCCGCAGAGGCGTCGGATCAGACCCTCGCGCTCGGCCGTGCCCTCACCCGCGTGATCGACCCGGAGATCCGCAAACCGATCACCGAGCTGAACATGATCGGCGCAGCATCCGTCATCGCCATATCGGCCACAGAAACCGTAGCGACCGTCGACCTGAAATTAACGATTGTGGGATGCCCCGCCGCCCAGACCATTGAACGCGACGTGCGCGAGGCTGCAGCATCCGTTCCGGGAGTGACCGACGTTGTGGTCAATGTGGGCGTGATGACGCGGGCGGAGCGCGACGCCCTGACCGAGAAGCTGCGGGGCGGCCGTGCGCGCACGCAGCAGTTCGGGCCGGAGTCCCTCACCCGGATCTACGCGATCACCAGCGGCAAGGGCGGCGTAGGCAAGTCGACGCTGACGGCCAACCTCGGGGTCGCCCTCGCTGCCCGGGGCTTGCGTGTGGGGATCGTGGACGCCGACGTGTTCGGTTTCTCGATTCCCGGGTTGCTCGGCATCGCCGGCACGAAGCCGACCCAGGTCAATGACATGATTCTGCCGCCCGTGGCGCACGATGTGAAGGTCATCTCGATCGGCATGTTCGTCGACACCACCGGCACCGCCGTCGCCTGGCGCGGACCGATGTTGCACCGCACGATCTCGCAGTTTCTTACCGACGTCTACTTCGGCGATCTCGACATCCTGCTGCTCGACCTGCCCCCGGGCACGGGAGACGTGGCGATCTCCATCGGGCAGCTCCTCCCCCAGGCCGAGGTGCTGGTGGTCACGACGCCTCAGCCGGCGGCGGCGGACGTGGCCGAGCGCAGCGGCCTGGTCGCGCGCCAGACGGGCCAGAAGGTCATTGGCGTCATCGAAAACATGGCCGGCCTGCTGCAGAGCGACGGCACCATGCTGGATATTTTCGGGCGGGGCGGTGGGGCGGATGCCGCGGCGCGGCTGTCCACGCCGGAAGAGCAGGTTCCGCTGCTCGCGTCGATTCCGCTGAGCATCGCACTGCGCGAGGGCGGCGACGTCGGCGCCCCGATCGTGCTGTCGTCTCCGCTGGATCCGGCTGCCGTGGCAATCGCCGGGGTCGCGGCGCAGCTCGCGGTTCGCGCCCGCGGCCTGGCGGGCCGCAAACTGGGCCTGTCTGTCACATAGGCGCCATCGCGGGGGTACGGCAATATGCTCAAGCCATGGCGCAGAACTGGATCGAACATCGACGCGGACGGGACGGCGAACTACTCGGCTGGATGAAACCCACCGGGGATGGATTTGTCGCGGTCGACCTGCTCGGGCACGAGAAAACCGCCGTTGTCGACTGGCTCACCGCAGAGGAGACCCTCGACGCCCTGGGTATCGGCTATCTCGCTGAGCCCTATGAACTGCGGCTCGACGATGGTGGCTGGCTGCGGGTGCGGCTGGTCGAAGTTTCTGCCCAACAGATTCGGCTGAAGAAGGACGACTGGGGAGCCATTGATGCCCCCCAGGTGTTCTACACGCTTCCGATTCCGGCGCCCGACGCGTTGCGGCCGCTGCAACGCTGAACGGTGCGGGTCGAACGGTGCGGGCTGAACGGTCAGGTCAAACGGTGCGGGCTGAACGGTCGGGTCAAACGGTGCGGGCTGAACGGTCGGGTCGCTCGAAGCGTTCAGCACGCAGCGGACGTTCGGGTCTTATGCGCGGCGCGTCGGAATGCGGTGGTAGCCGTCGCGCGCGACGGAGACAACGGTGCTGTAGATGGCGACGACGGACAGGACGGTGACGAGGGTGATGGCGATTGTCATGGGGTGCTCCTTGTAAGTATGAGTACATTTCACCGCCAAAAAAGAGTTAGCACAATCGAATGTTTCTTGTGTGAGTGTGTAGCCTAGCTACATGGACATCCGTCGCCTCGAACTGCTGCGGGAGCTTGCCGAACGGGGCAGCATCACGGCCGTGGCACGAGCAACCCAACGCACGCCCTCTGCGGTCTCCCAGCAGCTCAAGGTGCTCGAGCGAGAGGCCGGTATCCCACTCACGGAGCGCTCCGGGCGCGGCATCGTGCTCACCGGAGCGGGCCGCGCGCTGGCCCTGACCGCGACCGAAGTTGCCGTCGCGATCGAGCATGCGCAGGCGGTCTGGGAGGACTTCAAGCAAGCGCCCCGCGGAGAGGTCACGCTGACCACTTTTCCCACGGGAGGCCAGATGTTTCTCCCCGGACTCCTCGGGGCCGTCGCCGAGGTTCCCGGCCTCACCTTGATCTGCACCGACCAGGATGCTCTGCTGCCAGATTTCGCCGACCTCACCCCCGACTTCGACATCGTGCTGGCCGATGCTCCCGGCTACCTGCCGTCGTGGCGCGAGCGGGGACTCGCGGTGATCCCACTGATGCGTGAGCCGCTCGACGTGGCGCTGCCGGAGGGTCATCCGCTGAGCGCCAAAGCGACCCTGGCACCGAAGGACCTGGTCGATGTCACCTGGATCGGCATGCGGGTGGGATTCCACTACGACCGAATCCTGAGTCAGATCGAGGCCGCGAACGGCGTCAGCGCAAAAGTAGGGCAGCGGTTTCTCGACAACGGCATCGTGGAGTCGGTCGTCGCCGCGGGCCATGGCATCGCCATCCTGCCCCGCTTCACCACACGCGACAAGGAGAACGGGCTCGTCACCCGGCCACTCACGGGCGTCGTTGCGGTGCGCCAGATCTTCGCGCTGCTGCGGCCGGACCGCGCCGAGCGCCCGTCGGTGCGCCTCGTGGTGGAGGCGCTGCGCACGGAAGCAAAGCGCATGCAGGAGCTGTACGAGTCTCTGCGGTAGCTACGCCGCCATGTCGCCCGGTGCGTTCACTAACAGGCGGGTTCGATGTCAGGCGGGTGCGTTTGCTATCAGGTCGCTTCAGAGTCGTAGGGGGCGGGCTTGCCCTCGCGCTCAAGCCGCAGCCGCTGCGCATACGCGCTCTCTCGCACCGGCTTCACGGCCGGAGTGACCGTCGCAGTGGCGGCGGCTGCTGCAGGAGTGGTGTCGTCAAGCAGGGCCTCGCGGATGATCCGGCGAGGATCATACTGCCGGGGATCCAGTTTCTTCCAGTCGACGTCGTCAAAGTCCGGGCCCATTTCTTCCCGCATGCGGTCCTTCGCACCGTTGGCCATGTCGCGGACCGTGCGCACCAGGCGCGCCAGCTGCGCCGCGTAGTGGGGAAGCCGTTCCGGGCCCAGCACAAAGACCGCGATGATGCCAATGATCACCAATTTGTCGAACGTCAACCCAAACACCCGCTCAGAATACCCGCTTCGGATGCAACCTCGCCCTAGGCTGAAGAGTCAAGAGGAGTTCAGGGTGTCTGACAAAGATTTGAGCTGGAAGTTCGCGGAAGACTTCGTCGTCGAAAGCGATGAGATGCTCGCGGCCCGCCAGCACTCGCTGGAGCAGGGCGTCGAGCCCATCTCCCCCGGGATGGGTGCGCAGATCGCGGTGATCGCCGCGGCGTCCCGAGCGCGCACCATGATCGAAATCGGCACCGGACTCGGCGTCAGCGGACTCTGGCTCATGAAGGGCGCCCCGCAGGCGATCCTGACCTCGATCGACATTGAACTGGACTACCAGCAGTCGGCCCGCAAAGCATTCAACGCCGCCGGCATCCCGGTCAACCGCGCGCGTCTCATCACCGGACGTGCGCTCGACGTGTTGCCCCGCATGAACGAATCGAGCTACGACGTGGTTCTGGTCGACGCCGACGCGCACTCGGTGATCGAGTACGTGGAGCACGGCCTGCGCCTGGCGCGCACGGGCGGCACGGTGCTCGTCACCCACGCGTTATGGCGTGGGCGGGTTCCCAACCCTGTTCAGCGGGATGCCACGGTCGCCGACTATCGCACCCTGCTCCGAGAGATCGCGGCCTCCCCCGCCGTGCACAGCTCTCTCTCGACGGTCGGCGACGGACTGCTCCAGCTCACGAAGGTCGGCGACTAGCCCGAGCTCGTCAGCGCAAACCCGGGTAGGTCGACACCGACCCGAGCACTCCAGAACTACGCCGAGCAGGACGGCACAGCATGACGACCGTCGCCCGCACCTGATGTGTCACGTTTGGTCACTAACCGCACCTGAAGTGTCACGTTTGGTCACTAGCCGCACCTGATGAGTCACGTTTGGTCACTAGCCGCACCTGAACCCTCTGCGTCACGTTTAGTCACTAGCCGCACCTGAAGTGTCACGCTTAGTCACTAACCGCACCTGAAGTGTCACGCTTGGTCGTTCACCGGCCGTGAGGTGTCTCACTTGGTCGCAGCTTTTGTTCAGGATGCGACCAAACAAGCCACTTCAGTTCCGGCGCAGCGGCGAGGTGCCAAGTTTTGTCGGACGACCCCAACCACACGGCCCACCCAAGAGAGACGATCAGAGGTTACCGTGGTGACGGAGCGGGAATGATCGAAGACCTGGACCAGAAGTCACCGGAGGGACGGACCAGAGCTCGCCGAAGCACAGGAGCAGAAGTCACCTACGTGACGGAGCAGGAGCCGCCGAAGAGCAACGGACCAGAACTAAGGGGAAGTGAGTGCTTACGCCGAAACGACGTTGGCGAGAGCGTCGTGCAGCTCTTTGGCCTCGGCGTCGTTCACGGATACGACCAGACGGCCGCCGCCCTCAAGGGGAACGCGCACGATAATGAGGCGACCTTCCTTGACAGCCTCCATTGGGCCGTCGCCGGTCCTCGGTTTCATGGCTGCCATGAGTAGTCCCCTTTCACAAAGATACGTTCCTATTATCGTCTATTTCTCGCGTTCTCAAAAACGCGGGATTCTCAGGTCTTGGACTACGGCGGTGTCCAGTCATTCTCACCCACCAACCAGCCTATGTAAATCCAGCCCACCTGGCCCGCAATCAGCACTAAAACGAGCAGAATCCGGTAGGTCCTTGACCGGGGCTGCGCGAGTGCACCCCAGAGCGGGAACATGGGCATCAACAGCCGGAACGTGCTCGACTGCGGAAAGAACACCGCGAGCAGGTAGAGCGCGTAACTCGCCACCCACAAGCGCAGGTCAACGCCGATGCGCCTGACCCACGGGGTGAACATCGCGCAGGCAAACAGCGCGACCGCCAGGATCAGGAGCAAGACACCCAGCGGTTCTGGCACCCACCAATTCGCCCCGGCAATCCACCCGGCGAACGGAACCAGCTCGCCGTATCCCACGTACGAGGCCCGCCAGGCGAGCTCGGTGTCAGTGTATGCGCTGGCCGACCCCGTCACCGCCCAGGCGATAAGCGGCCAGGCGAAGCCCATCGCGGCGCTGAAGCCGCCCGCAACCACGGCGGCGACTCGTTCGGGCACGGGAAACGGCTCGGTGCGCCGCTTCGTCCACCGGTAGATCACGTGGAGCCCGAGCATGAGGGCAAATGCCAGACCGCTCGGCCGCGTGAGGCTCATCGGGACGATGACCAGCAGAAGCAGCCAATACCGGCGCTGGAGGAGCAGGTACAGCCCGAGTGTGAGAAAAAACAGGCCCATCGACTCGGCGTAGGCGACCTGCAGAATCGGGGACAGCGGCGCAAAGCAGAACAGCACAACGGAGTACAACGCCTGGCTTCCCGGCAGCACCAGGGCCATCAGCCGGTAGAACATCAGCGCCGCTCCCAGGGCGAAACCGACCGACACCCAGACCGCGACAACGGCGAAGCTGCCGCCGGTGATGGCACCGATCAGGCGGACCAGCATCGGGTACGCGGGCATAAACGCCCAGGCATTTTCCCCGATGTGGCCGTCAGCGGTCACGGGGAGATCGCTCGGATACCCCGCGACGCTGACGATGTAGTACCAGTGGCCATCCCAGATGGAGGCGAACGAGAAGTAGTCGGGGCTTGCCGCGGTCCACGGGTTCTGTGCCTGCATCGACGCGAAGATGAGCAGCAGGATGGTGGTGACAACACGCGACACCAGGAAGACGACGAGGACCTTCGCCCACCACGGCGTCCGCGCGTAGTAGCTGGCGGAGGAGCTGGCAAGGTCGACCGGCGCTGGCGGGCGCCCGGGCTTGCCCGCCGAGGGCCGACGGGCAGCGGTGCGGGAGTTCGGCACGGAGATCAGGCCGTGGCGTCGGAGAGCCAGGTGCGCAGGCCCGTCTCGCAGGACGTGATCTGCTCCAGCGCCACCCGCTCATCATCGGCGTGTGCCTTCAGCGGGTCGCCCGGGCCGTAGTTGACCGCGGGGGTACCGAGGGCGGAGAACCGCGCGACATCCGTCCAGCCATACTTCGGGCGGGCCTCACCGCCCACCGCCGCCAGGAAGTGCTGTGCCAGCGGCGCGTCGAGCCCGGGGCGTGCGCCGGCCGCGAGGTCGACCACGGTCAGGTCGTACCCGTCGAAGAGTTCGCGCAGGTGAGCGACCGCCTCCTCCGCCGACCGGCTGGGCGCAAAGCGGTAGTTGATGTGCACCATCGCCTCATCCGGGATGACGTTTCCGGCGATGCCCCCGGAGATCCCGACGGCGTTGAGGCCCTCGCGGTAGACGAGGCCATCGACCTCGACCTCGCGGGCAACGTAGCTGGCGAGGGTGTCGAGGATGGGTGCGAGATCGTGCACCGCGTTGTGCCCCACCCACGACCGGGCGGAGTGCGAGCGGAGGCCAAAAGTGCGCACCTCCACGCGCACGTTGCCGTTGCATCCGCCTTCGATCTCAGAGTTTGTCGGTTCGCCCAGAATGGCGAAGTCGCCCGCGAGCAGGTCAGGGCGGGTGCGGGCCAGACGACCCAGGCCGTTGAGGGACTCAGAGACTTCTTCGTGGTCGTACCAAATCCACGTGACATCCACCGCGGGATCCACCAGCTCGGCGGCCAGCTTGAGCTGAACGGCCACGCCCGCCTTCATATCGACGGTGCCGCGCCCCCAGAGGTACTCGACCCCGTCGATGGTCTCGTACCGGGTGGGCACGTTGTTGTTGATCGGCACCGTGTCGATGTGGCCGGCGATGACCACCCGCTTGTCCCTGCCGAGGTTCGTGCGCGCCACGATTGCGTCGCCGTCGCGGATGATCTCAAGGTGGCCCGCACCGGCGAGGCTGGCGATCATCGCGTCGGCGATGGTGGCTTCGTCGCCGGACACGGATTCGATGTCACAGAGCTGGCGGGTGAGGTCGATGGATGAGGCGGTGAGGTCGAGCACGGGAACGGTGGCGTTTACGGTCGGCATGCACGAAATTCTACTGGTGAGCGGCTGGCCCGCCCCGGCAATCGATACTCTGGAGCCATGACTTCTCGCTCTGCCTGGGGCTACGGCCTCGCCACCATCGCCGGCGACGGCACCGTTCTCGACACCTGGTTTCCCGAGCCGAAGCTTGGCGCGGTTCCCGAGGGTACCGATCCCCACATCGCGCCCGCCGTGTTCGAGGATCTCGCCGGGGCCGACGAGCGCCGCAACGTTACCCTCGAGTTCCGCACGGTTGAGATCGACCTCGACGCGCCTCCCGCGAGCACCTCGGATGCCTACCTGCGCCTGCACCTGCTCAGTCACCTGCTGGTGGAGCCGAACAGCATCAACCTCGACGGACTGTTCGGGCAGCTGCCGATCGTCACCTGGACCAACGCTGGCCCGGTGCACCCCGACGACTTCACCCGGCTGCGCCCCCGCCTGCAGCGCGCGGGCATCGCCATCACCGGTATCGATAAATTCCCCCGGCTTCTCGACTACGTCAGCCCGGATCGGGTGCGAATTGCGGATGCCTCGCGCGTGCGTCTCGGCGCCCACCTGGCACCGGGAACCACAGTGATGCACGAGGGCTTCGTCAACTTCAACGCCGGCACCCTGGGCGTCTCAATGGTCGAGGGACGCATCTCCCAGGGCGTTGTGGTCGGCAACGGCTCGGACATCGGCGGCGGGGCATCCATCATGGGCACCCTCTCCGGCGGCGGTACTCAGCGGGTGTCGATCGGCGAGCGGGCGCTGCTGGGAGCGAACTCCGGAATCGGCATCTCGATCGGCGACGACAGCGTGGTGGAGGCGGGGCTTTACGTCACCGCCGGCACCAAGGTCACCGTGGTCGACAAGACCACCCCCGAGGTGCGCACCGTGAAGGCCGTTGAGCTCAGCGGAGTTGCCGGACTGCTCTTCCGCCGCAACTCGATGACCGGGGCCGTCGAGGTGCTCGCCCGTTCCGGCAACGGCATCGAGCTCAACACCGCGCTGCACGCGTAGGGCGGGCGCGTCAGGCGGGCGTCGCGCGCCAGGCGGGCGCGTCAGGCGGGCGCGTCGCGCGCCAGGCCAGCGGGAGCGGGAGCGGGCTGCGCTGAGCCAACCTCAGCGCGCCCGTGCCGCCGTGCGTGCTACTGGTGGCCCTCCGGGCGACCCTCGGGCCATTCACGCGCCGGTGAGCCCGTGTAGAGCTGCTGCGGGCGTCCGATGCGGGTCGCGGGGTCGTCGTTCATCTCACGCCAGTGCGCGATCCAGCCGGGCAGGCGTCCGATGGCGAACAGCACCGTGAACATGCGCGGGGGGAAGCCCATCGCCTTGTAGATGACCCCCGTGTAGAAGTCGACGTTCGGGTACAGCTTGCGCGAGATGAAGTACTCGTCGGCGAGGGCGACCGCCTCGAGCTCCTTCGCGATGTCGAGCAGGTCGTCCTGCACGCCGAGCGCCTCGAGCACCTCGTCTGCGCTCTCCTTGACCAGCTGGGCGCGCGGGTCGAAGCTTTTGTACACCCGGTGGCCGAAGCCCATCAGGCGAACACCGGGCTCCTTGTTTTTGACCCGCTCGACGAATTTCTCGACTCCCTCGCCGGAGTCCTTGATCTCCTGCAGCATCTCGAGCACGGCCTCGTTGGCGCCACCGTGCAGCGGGCCGTAGAGCGCGTTGATACCGGCGGAGATCGACGAGAAGATGTTCGACTCGGTCGATCCGACCAGGCGTACCGTCGAGGTGGAGGCGTTCTGCTCGTGGTCGGCGTGCAGGATGAGCAGGCGCTCGAGCGCCTTGCTGACGACCGGGTTGACCACGTAGGGCTCGGCCATGGTGCCGAAGTTCAGGCGGAGAAAGTTGTCGACGAAGCTGAGGCTGTTGTCGGGGTACAGGAAGGCGTGCCCGAGGCTCTTCTTGTGGGCGTAGGCAGCGATGACCGGCAGCTTCGAGAGGAGGCGAATCGTGGAGAGTTCGATCTCGTCGGGATCGTTGACCCCGCGGGACTTCTCGTAGTACGTGGACAGCGCGGAGACGGCACTGGAGAGCACCGACATGGGGTGCGCGTCGTGAGGAAGCGCGTCGAAGATGCGGCGAAGGTCTTCGTGGATGAGGGTGTGCCTGCGCACCCGCTTGTCGAAGGCCTCGAGCTCTTCCGCCGTCGGGAGCTCCCCGTAGATGAGCAACCACGCGGTCTCAAGGAACGAGGAGTGTTCGGCGACATCGGCGATGTTGTAGCCGCGGTAGCGCAGGATTCCCTTGTCGCCGTCGATATAGGTGATTGCGCTGCGTGTGGCGGCGGTGTTCACGAATCCGACGTCGAGCGTCGTGAGTCCGGTCTGCTTGGTCAGCGTCGAGATGTCGATCGCATCCCGCCCGTCGACCGCGCGGACTATCGGAAACTCGGCGCTTACGCCGCGAAAGTGGAGTGTGGCCTTCTCGGCGTTAGCGTCTTCAGCGTCGTTCACGCACACAGCCTAATTGCCCGCGGGCGTAACCGTTGCATCCGTCAATACTGGGGCGACTTCTCTGTTGGTAGAGACCAACGACCCGCGCAACCGGGTGACGGCCTCGTCAATCAGCGCGTCGGTGGTGGTGAGAGCCACCCGCACGTGGTGGGGAGCCCCCGTGCCGTAGAAGCTGCCGGGAACCACGAGGATGCCGAGTTCTGCCATCGCGGCGACGGTAGTCCAGGCGTCTTCTCCCCGGGTCGCCCAGAGATACAGCCCTGCTTCGCTGTGGTCGATGCGGAAGCCCGCGTCCTGCAGCGCCGGCAGCAGTCGGGCGCGGCGCGAGCGGTACAACTCGCGCTGGGCGCTCACGTGCTCGTCCTCGCCGAGGGCAGCGACCATGGCCGCCTGCACGGGCGCCGGCGGGATAAGTCCCGCGTGTTTGCGCACGGCCAGCAGCGCGTCGATGGTGGCAGCGCACCCCGCGACGAACCCGGCGCGGTAACCGGCGAGATTGGACTGCTTGCTGAGCGAATACACCGAGAGCACTGACTCGGTCGAATTGCCGACCACACGGGGGTCGAGAATTGACGGGGTCGGCTCGTCCCCCGCCCAGTTCAGCTCGGCGTAGCACTCGTCGTTCGCGATAACGGCGCCGAGTTCGCGGGCGCGGGCGACGGCAGCGGCGAGACCCGCGATGCCGAGAACCCTGCCGTCGGGATTGCCAGGCGAGTTGAGCCAGATCAGTTTCGTGTTCGCGGGCCAGGCGGCCGGATCATCCGCCGTCACCACGCTCGCACCGGCCAACGCCGCACCGATCGCGTAGGTGGGGTAGGCGACGCTCGGCTGCACGACAACGTCGCCGGCGCCGAGGCCCAGCATCAACGGAAGCCACGCAATCAGCTCCTTCGAGCCGATCGACGGCAGCACCTCGGTGAGCGACAGACCGGACACCCCGCGACGGCGGGCGTACCACGCGACGATCGCTTCGCGCAGCTCGACCGTGCCGGCGGTCAGCGGGTATGAATGCGCGTCGGTCGCCTCGGCCAGGGCACGCCGAATGTGTTCGGGCGTCGGGTCAACCGGGGAACCGACAGAGAGGTCGATCATGCCGTCGGCGTGACGGCGCGCCGTCTGGGCGAACGGAATGAGGGCGTCCCAGGGGAATTCGGGCAACGTCACGGGCATAAATCGCGGTTCCTTTGCGACGCGAGCGCGGGCGTTAGTGCGCCGGACCCTGCGGGGGCAGCACGGAGATCACGGGGTGATCCTTGTGGATCACGCCCACCTTTGCCGCGCCTCCTGGAGAGCCGACGTCGTCGAAGAACTCGACGTTGGCCTTGTAGTAGTCCGCCCACTGCTCGGGCAGGTCATCCTCGTAGTAGATCGCTTCGACCGGGCAGACCGGCTCGCAGGCGCCACAGTCGACGCATTCGTCTGGATGGATGTAGAGCGAGCGATCACCCTCGTAGATGCAATCGACGGGGCATTCGTCGATGCACGCGCGGTCCTTGATATCGACACACGGAAGGGCGATGACGTAGGTCACTGGGGCAGTGATCCTTTCACTTCGGAGGGAGCTTCAATCTTATCGTGCCGCCGGGGCGGAAGCTGCGGCCAACCGAGCACAACCAGAGCAATCACCGTTGGCGCGGCCGTCCAGATGTATCCGGCCGCGGTCGCCGGCACCAAAACCGATCCTCCTCCGCTGCGCAACGACAGCGTGCCGACGGCCAGCAGAATGCCGAGGGCACAGGTCGCTGCGATGAGCCTGGTGCCGAAAATCAGGCGAAGCCCAGCCAACAGACAGGCGAAAATGATCACGCCGATGATGAGGCCGTAGGGCACTGTGACCGTGCCAACAACGAACGAGGCCTGGTGCGCCACCGTGAGCATGGCCCCGACGGCGACGCCGACAATGAGGCCCACGAGGGCGCTGACCACCTTCACGGGGAGGCTCTGGTCGACGAAGGGAGCGCGTCCCGCCGGATATTCCCGGCGCACCCGACGAAACCGTTCGATGCTGTCGATCGGCTGGGAAACGCCGTTGGAGAGCGCGAAGCTGTCGCCGTCGACGGCGATCTGGGTCGCGTGGGCGGCCATGGCGGAGCGCTTGCGGTCGAGCACGCCAGCCACATTGATGTCGAGGGTGGATGCCGCGGCCGAATCCCGCGGCTCGATCGCGAAATACGGCACGTTGTACACCTCGGCGGCTCGCCTGGCGGCCCGTGCGGCCCGGATATGGTCGGGGTGCCCATACCCTCCGAAGTCGTTGTAGCTCACAATCACGTCGGGTCGAACGTCGGCGACCACCGCCGCAACGTCGGAGGCCACCTCGCCGAAGTCGGCGGCAACCAGGCTGTCCGGGTCGAGGTCGGGCAGCGCCTGGGCCCCGGACTCGCCCCACTCCATGCCCGAGTCACGGTAGCGGCGTGCATCCCGGCCGACCCAGCGGGCGCTGCCCTCGCCCAGGTACCGGTGGTCGGTCACGCCGAGGATGGCAAGCGCGGCAGCGAGCTCCCGCTCGCGATGCTCGGCGAGGGCATCTTCTGAGGTGAGCAGATGCTGCAGCGATGCCGGAATCACCTCACCGCGCTCGCCACGGGTGCAGGTGACGACGGTGACAACGGCGCCGCTGTCCACCAGAGTGGCGATGGTGCCCCCGCTGGCAATGGTTTCGTCGTCGGGGTGGGCGTGCACAAACAACACGCGTTCCTGCACGCTCATCTGACCTCTTTCGCAATGGCTCATGGACAGGATAGGCATACGACGGTAGAGTCACGTCGGTTAGGTCAGCCTTACCTTCGTCACACTGACCGGTTCATCCGCTCGCCAGGCTCCCCGACATCCGCCTCCTCAATCAAAGGTCCCGCCGTGCTCGCAAACTTCCTCATTGGTCTCCGCGAGGGGCTCGAGGCGGCGCTCGTGGTGGGAATCCTGATCGCGTACGTGAAAAAACTGGGGCGAACCGACGTCATCCGGCGCATCTGGCTGGGCGTCGCTCTCGCGGTGCTCCTGTCGCTCGGCCTCGGCGCGATCCTCACCTTCGGCGCGTACGGGCTCTCATTCACGGCCCAGGAGTTCATCGGCGGAATGTTGTCGATTGTCGCGGTCGGGTTCGTCACCTGGATGATCTTCTGGATGCTGCGTGCCGCCCGTGACCTGTCGAAGCAGATGCGCAGCGACGTCGACTCCCATCTGGACGGCGCGGGGTGGGGGCTGGTGCTCGTGGCGTTCCTCGCGGTCGGACGCGAGGGCATTGAAACGGCCCTCATCATCTGGGCGGCGGCGCGCGCCACCGGCGAGGACAACTTCCCGCTCGTGTGGGCGACGCTCGGAATAGCCACCGCCGTCGTGCTCGGGTACCTCATCTACCGCGGCGTGCTGTCGATCAACCTCACGAAGTTCTTCACCTACACCGGGGTGTTTCTCATCATCGTCGCCGGCGGAATCCTCGCCTACGGGGTGCACGACCTCCAGGAGGCCGGTTTCCTGCCCGGTCTCTACACGCTCGCCTTCGACGTCAGCGCGACGATCCCCCCGAACAGTTGGTACGGCACGCTGCTGAAGGGCATTTTCAACTTTTCCCCCGCCACCACCGTGCTCGAGGCCATCGCCTGGGTTGCCTACGTCGGTGTCGTGATGACCATCTTTATCCGCTCCGTGCGACGCCAGGCACCCAAGGTCGGCGCTCCTGCACGCTCAGTACCCATCCCCCGAGGAGTCCGATGACCCAGCCCGCCGCTACGACAACGCCAGAGCGCCGTTCGGTTCAGCGCCCCATCCGAGCCGCCCTCGGCCTCGTGACCGGCGTGGTCGCCCTGCTCGCCCTGTCGGGCTGCGTGCCCAATAACCCCACGACCGAGGGGGATGCCACGGCCACACTCGCCCTCACCGTGGACAGCAGCGCGGACTCGTGCACGGTCTCCGCGGCTGAAGCGCCGAGCGGCAGCCTCGCGTTCACCATCACCAACTCTGGCGACCAGGTCACCGAGTTCTACCTCCTCGCCGACGACGGCCTCCGCATCGTCGGGGAGGTCGAGAACATCGGCCCCGGCATCACGCGAGACCTGGTCGTGCAGGCCAAACCCGGCGACTACTACACCGTGTGCAAGCCCGGCATGATCGGGGACGGTATCGGCAGAACCGCGTTCACGGTCACCGACTCCGGCGCGGACCTCGCCGATTCGGGGGACGACGCCGAGGCAGCCGCCGCGGCGGCAACAAACTACGTCGCCTACGTCAAGGACCAGATCGAAGCCCTTGTTCCGGCGACAACAGCGTTCCTCGACGCGTACCGCGCTGGAGACGACGACACCGCGCGGTCGCTGTACGCCCTCACCCGCGCCTCCTACGAGCGGATCGAGCCGGTTGCCGAGTCCTTCGGCGACCTCGACCCGAAAATCGACTTCCGCGAGGCGGACGTCGAGGAGGGCACGGAGTGGACCGGCTGGCACCGCATCGAGAAGGATCTCTGGCCGCCAGCCGCGGAGGACAACAACGGCGAGGCCTACGTCCCGCTCACGGCCGCTGAGCGCGCGTACTTCTCCGACTTGCTGCAGGCCGACACCGGCGCTCTGAACGACGCCGTCCACGAGGCGGATTACACGGTCTCGATCGACGCCATCTCCAACGGGGCGATCGGGCTGCTCGACGAGGTCGCGAGCGGCAAGATCACCGGTGAGGAAGAGATCTGGTCGCACACCGACCTGTGGGATTTCCAGGCCAACCTCGAGGGTGCCCGGGTGGCGTTCGAGGGCGTGCGCGACATCGTCGAGCCCAAAGATCCCGAGCTGGTCGCCCAGATCGACGAAGAGTTCACGGCGCTGCAGAGCGAACTCGCCGCGTACGGATCCCTCGATGCGGGCTTCGTGTCGTACACGGAGCTCACCACCGAGCAGGTCAAGGACCTCGCCAACGGCGTGAATGCGCTCAGCGAGCCGCTGAGTAAGCTCACCGCAGTGCTGGTCGGCTAGGGCCAGCGTTACCCGAGGAACTGAACGATGAATGACACACCGGCTTCGCCGAAAAAAGGGCTCTCGCGGAGGGGTCTGCTCTCCCTCGCGGGTGCCGGCGTTGTCGGTGCGGGTCTCGGCGCCGGTGCCTCCTATGCCGTTGCCGCTGCCGCCCCCGGGCACTCGGGCGCAGCGGCCAGCTACCCGTTCTTCGGCGAACACCAGTCCGGCATCACCACGCCCGCGCAGGACCGGCTGCACTTCGCGGCGTTCGACGTCGATGACATCAGCCGCGACGAACTGGCGGAGTTGCTGGCGGACTGGAGTTACGCCGCCAGCCGGATGACCTCAGGGCTGGGTGCGGGCGGCTACGGGCCAGCCAGCGGTCCGTATGACTCGCCGCCGGACGACACGGGCGAGGCCCTCGACCTTCCGCCGTCCGGGTTGACCATCACCTTCGGCCTCGGTCCGTCTCTGTTCGACGACCGCTTCGGCCTCGCCGGCAAGCGCCCCGCCGCGCTGATCGACCTCCCGCACTTTCCCGGAGATGCCCTCATCGACGCCCTCGTCGGCGGTGACCTGTGCATCCAGGCGTGCAGCGACGACCCGCAGATCGCCGTGCATGCCATTCGCAACCTCTCCCGGATCGCCTTCGGGCGCGCATCGATCCGGTGGTCGCAGCTGGGCTTCGGCCGCACGTCATCCACCACCCGCGCCCAGACAACCCCGCGCAACCTCTTCGGGTTCAAGGACGGCACGGCGAACATGCGCGCCGAAGACACCGATCAGGTTAACTCCGCGATCTGGGCCCATTCGTCCGAGGGACCGGGATGGATGGCGGGCGGCAGCTACCTTGTTGCGCGCAAGATCCGCATGACCATCGAGACCTGGGACCGCTCGTCGCTGCGCGAACAGGAGCGAGTGATCGGGCGCACCAAGGGCGAGGGCGCGCCACTCAGCGGCGGAAGCGAGTTCACGGAACCCGACTTCGCCCTGGCGGGACGCGGGGACGCGCCGCTCATCGACCCCGCCTCACACGTGAAGCTTGCCCACCCCACCAATAACGACGGCGCGAGCATGCTCCGCCGGGGGTACAACTTCGTGGACGGCAACGACGACCTCGGTCGGCTCAACGCCGGCCTGTTTTTCATCAGCTTCCAGCGCGACCCGCAAACGCAGTATGTGCCCGTGCAGCTGAGCCTCGCGAAGAACGACGCCATGAACGAATACGTGCGCCACGTCGGGTCCGGCATCTTCGCGGTTCCCCCCGGCGCGCGCGAGGGCAGCTTCGTCGGGGCCGGGCTCTTCGGCTGAGGGGGACTTCTCGACTGAGAGGGGCTCTTTGCCTAGGCCGGACCTTTCGCCTGAGAGGGGCTCTTCGCCTGGGCCGGACCTTTCGCCTGAGCCGACGTCTCCCTATTGCGGGATGGTGGTGACCGTGTAGTTCGCCGCGAAAGTACCGTCGCCGTTGTCATTGACGATCAGCGCGACGGCGTAGGTGTCGTTCGCGAAGCCCGCGGTACCGCCGATGTCGGGCGCTCCGGGAAGATTCGACGTCGAGGCGAAGCCGGCCGAGGTCAGCTGCTCGGTGATGACGCTGGGCGCCGCGACATCCGTCACCGTAATCGTAATGTTCCACACCTTGCCTGTGCCGGTGCCGACGCGGCCGGCCGACGCCACCTCGCCGCTTGCCAGGGGGATCTCGGCGGGGAAGTCCTCGGGGATGGTGGTGCCCCCGACGTCGACGGTTCCGCCGGTCGCGTCGCCGACGATCGACTGGACCTGCTCCCCCGAGCAACCGGCGAGCACCGGCGCAGCGAGCAGCGCGCCGATGAGCAAAACGGTCGGCGCGATGCTTCGGGCGGGTCGGACTCCAGAACGGACAGCGGTGAGAACCATGCATCGAGTGTATCGGCGCAGCATCCGCCCTCCCCGACGGCGGCCCTGTCGGGGAGCCTCACCTCTCGGGCAGCCTCACCTCTCGGGGAGCCTCACCTCTCGGGGAGCCTCACCTCTCGGGGAGCCTCACCTCTCAGGGGGCCTCACCTCTCGGGCGGCTGACCGGTCGGCGACGCGGCAGGGCTGACCGCAGCGAGGCGAAGGCGGCGGCGGGCGGCAGGCGGCAGCAGGTAGGACGGCGAGGAGAAGGCGGCGGCGGCAGGGCTGACGGCGGCGAGGCGAAGGCGGCGGCGGCAGGGCTAGCAGTCCGGCTGGGGCGGCGATCGCGAACGACCAAACGTGACCCGTCGCTGCTCGTGCAAGCCACTCAGGCCCGCGCCAGGGCCCGAAGTGACGCGTTTAGTCGTATCTCGAGCAAAACTTACGACGAATCGAGACACCTCGCGGACGGCTATCGACCGAACGCGACACTTCGGCTGACGGCAGAGACAAAACGCGACACTTCGACTCCGTGCCCGACCGGACCTGCTTGGGCAAATGGGCAGGAACCGTGACTCGTCCGATCGACCGCGCACTCATTGATCGACCGCGCACTCATTGATCGACCGCGCAGTCATTGATCGACCGCGCAGTCACTAAAACGACACATGGCCGCCTCGGGAGATCCCGGGGCGACCATGTGTGTGGTGCGTGTGCTGCGGCGGTTCTGGTTACGCGTTCTGCTTCTTCAGGCGCGAGACACGGCGGGCACGGTCGCCCGCGGCCAGCTCGAGCTTGCGGATACGCACGAACTCGGGGGTGACCTCGACGCACTCGTCTTCGCGGGCGAACTCGAGGCACTCCTCCAGGGTCAGCTGGCGCGACGGGGTCATGCGCTCGAACGAGTCCGAGGTGGACTGGCGCATGTTGGTGAGCTGCTTTTCCTTGGTGATGTTCACGTCCATGTCGTCCGCGCGCGAGTTCTCGCCGACGACCATGCCTTCGTAGACCTCCTGCGTGGGCTGCACGAAGAACGACATACGCTCCTGGAGCGCGACCATCGCGAACGGGGTGGCAACACCGGCGCGGTCGGCAACAATGGAACCGTTGGTGCGCGTCTGGATGTCACCGGCCCAGGGCTCGTAGCCGTGGCTGACGGCGTTGGCGATTCCGGCACCACGCGTGATGGTGAGGAACTCGGTACGGAAACCGATGAGTCCACGCGACGGGACAACAAACTCCATACGCACCCATCCGGTGCCGTGGTTGCTCATGCCCTCCATGCGACCCTTTCGGGCGGCGAGGAGCTGCGTGATCGCGCCGAGGTACTCTTCCGGCGCGTCGGTGGTGAGGTGCTCGAAGGGCTCGTGCACCTTGCCGTTGACCGACTTCACGACTACCTGCGGCTTGCCGACGGTGAGCTCGAAGCCCTCGCGACGCATCTGCTCGACCAGGATGGCGAGGGCGAGCTCGCCACGACCCTGAATCTCCCAGGCGTCCGGGCGTCCGATGTCGACGAGCTTGATCGAGACGTTACCGACGAGCTCGCGGTCGAGACGGTCCTTAACCATCCGCGCGGTGAGCTTGTGGCCCTTGATCTTGCCGATCATCGGCGAGGTGTTGGTTCCGATGGTCATCGAGATGGCCGGGTCGTCAACCGTGATGGTCGGCAGCGGGCGAACATCGTTCGGGTCCGCGAGGGTCTCACCGATGGTGATGTCTTCGAAGCCGGCGACGGCGACGATGTCACCGGGGCCCGCAGACTCGGTCGGGAAACGGTCGAGCGCCTTCGTGATGAGGAGCTCGGTGACCTTGGTGTTGACGACGGATCCGTCGTGCTTGACCCAGGCGACGGTCTGGCCCTTCTTGATGTGTCCGTTGAAGACACGCAGGAGGGCGAGGCGTCCGAGGAACGGCGACGCGTCGAGGTTGGTGACGTGGGCCTGCAGGGGGTGCTCGTCGTCGAAGGTCGGCGCGGGAACATGCTTGAGGATCGCGTCGAACAGCGGCTCGAGGTCGGCGTTGTCCGGCAGCGTGCCGTCTTCCGGCTTGTTCCAGCTGGCTGCACCGTTACGGCCCGAGGCGTAGACGACGGGAACGTCGAGTACGGCGTCGAGGTCGAGGTCGGGGTGGTCATCGGCCATGTCGGAGGCGAGACCGAGGAGGAGGTCCTGGCTCTCGGCGACGACCTCGTCGATACGTGCGTCAGGGCGGTCCGTCTTGTTGACGAGCAGGATGACGGGAAGCTTGGCCTCGAGGGCCTTACGCAGCACGAAGCGGGTCTGCGGAAGCGGTCCCTCAGACGCGTCGACGAGCAGTACAACACCGTCGACCATCGACAGGCCGCGCTCGACCTCGCCACCGAAGTCGGCGTGACCCGGGGTGTCAATAACGTTGATGACGATGTCGCCACCGTCGTTGTGCTCCTGGGCGTGAATGCCGTTGTAGAGCACCGCGGTGTTCTTCGCGAGGATCGTGATGCCCTTTTCGCGCTCGAGCTCGTTGGAGTCCATAGCGCGGTCTTCAAGGTGAGCGTGCGCGTCAAACGAGTTCGTCTGGCGGAGCATTGCGTCTACGAGAGTGGTCTTGCCGTGGTCAACGTGTGCAACGATCGCCACGTTGCGCAGGTCGTTGCGAGTGGCGATTGCCATGCGTCTAGTCCTTGGTGGGGTGTACGCGTCTCGCACTAGTCGCGCCCGCGCGTATATTTCAAGCAGCGGCACGGCAGCGGTCGACGCTGGGTGAAGGGGTCTTTGGGGCCCGCAGGGTTTCGTCTACGGTGCCCTACACGACCAGTCTACCGCGAGATCGCAGATTCCGGTGGCTGCCCGGTGGCTGCCCGGTGGCTGCCCGGCAGCACAGACGGCCCCTGACACGGTGCCTGACCGGTCGACAGACGACCGGTCAGGCACCCTGGGAGCCCGGGAAGGCTACCGCGCGAAGGCGAAATGCGCCCCGGGAATGGCTTCCAGCAGACGCTGCGTGTACTGGTCCTGCGGGTTGTCAAAGACGTCGTCGGTCGGCGCCGTTTCGACGATCCGACCCTTTTGCATCACGCAGACGTTGTCCGCGACCAACCGCACAACGGCCAAGTCGTGGGTGATGAACAGGTAGGTCAGTCCGAGCTCGGCCTGGAGGTCGGTCAGCAGCGTGAGAATCTGCCCCTGCACCAACACGTCGAGAGCGGAGACCGCCTCGTCGAGCACAATCACATCGGGCTTCAGGGCAAGCGCCCGCGCCACCGCGATTCGCTGGCGTTGTCCCCCAGACAATTCGTTCGGGTAGCGGTTGATGGTGGATGCCGGGAGCGCAACCTGATCGAGCAGCTCACGGACGCGTGCCTGACGAGACTTCTTGTCGCCGATCTTGTGGGCCATGAGCGGCTCGGCGATTGTGTTGCCGACACTGTAGACCGGGTCGAGTGAGCCGTAGGGATCCTGGAATACCGGTTGCACTCGGCGCCGGAATGCCAGCAGGTCCGCACCCTTGAGCGCAGCGACATCCGCTCCATCGAAGGTGATCGATCCAGACGAAATCGTCTCCAGCTGGAGAACCAGCTTCGCCACGGTCGACTTGCCCGAGCCGGACTCCCCCACGAGTGCGGTGGTTGTGCCCTTCGCGATGCTGAACGACACATCATCCACCGCGCGCAATTCGGTCTTGCCGAACCCGCGCTGGCGAATGTTGTAGATCTTCGACAGGTGATCAACCGTGATGAGGTCGGGATGAACGCCGGCCTCCCGCTTGTCCGCCCGGGCGATCAGCGTGTCATCGCTGGCACCGATGTCGGAGATCGCCATGTGGTCGGTGGTTTCCGGGCGCCGCGCGGACTGGATGCGGCGCGAGGCGAGGCTCGGTGCCGCGGCGACCAGACGCTGGGTGTACGGGTGGAGGGGGTTCGCCAGAATCTCGCGGGCGTTACCGGCCTCAACAACCTGGCCCTTGTACATCACCACGAGCTGCTCCGCGCGCTCGACCGCGAGGCCGAGATCGTGCGTGATGAACAGCACCGAGGTGCCGTAGTCGCGGGTCAGGGTGGCGAGGTGGTCGAGGATCGTCCGCTGCACGGTCACGTCGAGTGCCGACGTGGGCTCGTCGGCGATCAGCAGCTTCGGACGCGCCGAGAGGCCGATGCCGATGAGCACCCGCTGGCGCATACCGCCGGAGAACTGGTGCGGGTACTGCTTGAGCCGGTCTGCGGCGTCGGCGAGTCCCGCCTCCTGCAGAACCTCGACCGTGCGTGCGCGCGCGGCTTTGCCCGTGAGGTTGCTGTTGGCGCGGATGGCTTCTTCGACCTGGAAACCGATGTTCCAGACCGGGTTGAGGTTCGACATCGGGTCCTGCGGAACGTAGCCGATCTGCCCGCCACGAACCTGCTCCATCTCGGACGCGGAGATCTTGGTGAGGTCGCGACCTTCGAAGAGGATCTGACCGCCGGTGACCTTGCCAGCACCCGGCAGCAGATTGATGATCGCCTGCGCGGTCGTCGACTTGCCGGAGCCGGACTCGCCCACGATCGCGAGCGTCTGCCCGGCGCCGAGGGTGATGTTCACGCCCTTGACGGCGGGAACGAATCCGCGCTGCGTCTTGAAGCCGACCTGAAGGTCGCGAATTTCGAGGAGGGGGGCGGATGTCTCGTCCGCCACTGTCGGAATACTCATGATCTGTTCCTTGGTCATCGGCGTGCCCGTGCCTGAGGATCGAGGGCATCTCGGACGACATCGCCGAGCATGAGGAACGACAGCACCGTTATGGACAGTGCCGCCGCCGGGTAGAACAGCACCATGGGTGCGGTCTGGATGGAGGTGCGCGCCTGACTGATGTCGTTTCCCCACGACATCACGCTCGGCGGCAGTCCGATTCCGAGGAAGGACAGGGTCGCTTCCGCGACGATGAACGTTCCGAGCGACGTGGTTGCGACAACGATGACGGGAGCAATTGCGTTGGGCACAACGTGACGGACGAGGATCTGCAGCTTACTTACGCCGAGCGCGGTGGAGGCCATGACGTAGTCGGAGCTGCGCGCCGCGATAACGGCGCCGCGCATGATGCGGGCGATCTGCGGCCACGCGAAGATCGCCAGTACCAGAGCCACCGTGATGGAGGTGCGGTCGGGAAGCACCGACATCAGCACGATCGCGCCGAGGATGGTGGGGATCGCGAAGAAGATGTCACCAAACCGCGAGACCAGGGCGTCGAACGCGCCGCCGTAGTAGCCGGCGAGGGCACCGACGATGGCGCCGAACAGCGTCACCAGCAGGGTGGCGAGCAACCCGACGGTGACCGAGGCCTGGGTTCCGAAGATCACGCGGGAATAGATGTCGCAGCCCTGGCGGGTGAAGCCAAATGGGTGGCCAGCTTCGGGCCCGCCGTTTCCGTTGGGCAGCAGGCATCCGCTGTTCGGGGCTGTGTGCGAGAACAGTCCGGGGAACAGCGAGACCAGCAGGATCACCAGGATGAGGGCCGTGGCGATCCAGAACATCGGGCGAACCCGCATCGAGTCCCACGCGTCGGACCAGCTGCTTCTGGCCTTCTCCGACTCGTCAATCGTGTCGATTGCGGCGATCGGCGTGTCAGACAGGTCGGCAACAAAGTGCCCCGGGGTTGAAAGATTATTACTTGGCAAGACGGATCCTCGGGTCAAGTGCCGCGTAGAGGAGGTCCACGAGCAGGTTGGCGAGCATGTAGATGATGACCATCACCGCGACGAACGAGACGACGGTGGGCCCCTCGCCGCGGGTCACGGCCTGGTAGACGGTTCCACCAACACCATTGATGTTGAAGATGCCTTCGGTGACGATCGCGCCCACCATCAGCGCACCCACATCGACACCGAGGAACGTCACCACCGGAATCAGCGAGTTACGCAGAATGTGCACGCTGACGACCCGACGCCGCGACAGCCCCTTGGCCGTCGCGGTGCGCACGAAGTCGGCACCGAGGTTGTCGGAGACGCTGGCCCGGGTCAACCGCACGATGTACGCGAAGGACACCGAAGCCAGCACCAACGCCGGGAGCACGAGGTCTCCGAGGGGCGCTCCAGCGCTGACCGTGGTCCTGAACCAGCCGAGCTGGATCGCGAAAACGTACTGGAGGATGAAGCCGAGCACGAAGGTCGGCACCGAGATGAGCAGGAGACTGACCACGAGAGCGGAGCCGTCGAAGAACTTGCCCTTGCGGAGACCGGCGATGAGGCCCAGCAGGATTCCGGCGATCGCCTCGAACGCGAGAGCGAGCATCGCGAGTCGGAAGGTGATGGGGAATGCCTGAACGAGCAGGTCGCTGACGGGCCTGCCCGAGTACGTGGTACCCAGGTCGCCCGTGAGAATGCCGCCGACGTAGTAGAAGTACTGCACGATGAACGGGTCGTTCAGGTGGTACTGCTCACGAATGGTCTGGATGACGGCTTCGGGCGGGGGCCGCTCGCCGAAGAGTGCGGCGATGGGGTCGCCCGGCAGGGAAAAGACCATGAAGTAAATGAGGAATGTGGCGCCAAAAAAGACGGGGATCAACTGCAGCAGTCTGCGCCCGACATACCCCCACATCAGAGGCTCGCGTCTGAGGTCAAAAACATAAAAATCACAATCGTAGATTTCGGTGGCTCACACCGGAATGTCCGGGACGCAGAGTGCGTCCCGGACATTCGCGGGCGGTCTAACAGAGTACGCCCTGATTAGCCCTTGGTGATTTCGTCGTACAGCGGGACCGAGTCCCAGCCGAACACTACGTTGTCAACCTGGTCGCCCCAGACGCCATTCACGTTGGCGTACCAGAGCGGGATGGTGGGCAGGTCCTTCAGGAGGACTTCCTGTGCGTCCTGGTAGAAACCAGTGGCGGTCTCAACGTCGGGAGCAACGCTTCCCTCGTCGAGCAGGTTGTCGAACTCTTCGCTGCTGTAGCCCTCGTAGTTCGAGCCGGCACCAGTCTGGTAGTTCGGCGCGAGGAAGTTGTACAGCGACGGGTAGTCGGCCTGCCATCCGGCGCGGGTGGCGCCGGTGAGGGTGCCCGCTGCGCGGTCGGTCAGTGCGTCGGCGAACGTCGGGTAGGGCTTGCCCTGCGCGGTGATGCCGAGTGCGTTCGAGATGCTCTGCGTTGCAGCGTCGACCCAGGCCTGGTGGCCACCGTCGGAGTTGTACGCGATGTCGAACACGGTGTCACCGTACGGCGCAATCGCGTCAGCCTGTGCCCAGAGGTCAGCGGCGATGTCGGCGTCGTACTCGAGCACCTCAGCACCCTCGAGCTCGTCGGAGTATCCGTCGATCACCGGGGAGGTGAAGTCAGTTGCCGGGGTGCGGGTGCCCTGGAAGATGAACTCCGTGATCTCGTCACGGTTGATGGCGCGGGAGATCGCTGCGCGACGCAGTTCGCCCTCTTCACCGGTCCAGTGCTCGAGGTACTGCGGGATGTTGATCGCCTGGAAGACGGCGGCGGGCTGGTTGGCCGTGCGGCCATCGAACTCGGTCTCGTAGGTTTCGAACGCACTGTCCGGGACCGCATCCAGCACGTCAAGGTTTCCACCCTGCATGTCGGCGTACGCGGCGTCGAGGGTCGCGTAGAAACGCATCGTGACGCCTTCGTTCGCGGGAACGCGCTCACCGGCGTAGTCCGGGTTGGCCACGAGATCGATGTCGATGTCGTGCTCCCAGGCGCCCTCACCATCGAGCATGTACGGACCGTTACCGATCGGGTTCTCACCGAACGCTTCCATGTCCTCGAACGCGACCTCGGGCAGCGGCATGTACGCCGTGTAGCCCAAACGCAGCGGCCAGTCAGCCTCGGCGGCAACCAGCTCGACGGTGAACGTCTGGTCGTCGACAACCGTCAGACCCGACATCGTCTCGGCGGTTGGCGCGGGTACCTGGAGGACGCTGCCGTCTTCGTCGAGGGTTCCGGCCGGGTCGTCGATCATGGCGTTCACGTCGGTGTAGCCGACGATGTTGTCGAAGAAGTAGGAAGAGCTCTGCGCGTTGGTGATCAGCGCGCCGTAGTTCCAGGCATTCACGAACGAGCTCGCGGTGACCGCTTCACCGTTGGTGAACGTCCAGCCGTCCTTGAGCGTCACGGTCCAGGTAATCGAATCGTCGGTTTCGAGCGACTCGGCGACCTCGTTGGAGATCTCGCCCGCAGCGTCGTAGGACACCAGGCCGGCGTAGATCGACGTGAGGATCTTTCCACCGCCCACCTCTGTGGTGTTGGTGGTAACCAGCGGGTTCTGCGGCTCGCTGCCGTTGGTGGTGATGATGCCTTCGGCAGATGTCGACGCAGTGTCGTCCTCCGCCGCACAGCCGGTCAGGACGAGCGCGGTGGCAAGCCCAAGACCGACGGCTGCTGTGCCGATTCGGTTGAATCTCAATTTTCCTCCAGTGCAAGATGAACGCGGCAGAACAAGACGCTGTTCTGCCGCGTGATTAGGTTCACCCTAGAACGGGGGTCCATGCTGACCAAATCCAGACGACAAATGTTACATATCGGCAACACGATCGCCGGAATCCTGCGTCTGCCGCACTAATTGTGCGTCCTGGGCGCTTTGTGCGCATAAAAGCTGCGTATTGTGGCGGTCGGGCATTGAGATACCCGCGCGGACGCCCGCGTAGCATGAGCAGGATGGAGCAGATCACCCTGTCACTTATGTACCTATGCGCGTAGCCACAAGGGCCTTCGCGCCCGTTTCGCTGGATTCGCCGCGCCGCATCTGGGCCGAGGTGAGCATCGTCCTCGCGCTCTCCCTCGGGGCCTCCGCCGTGTACTCGCTCGTGTCGATCATCAACCGGCTGACGCAGTCCACCGCCCTGTCCGAGCAGACGGCCACGCTCAACACCTCGCTGAGCGCCCGCCCCACCTTCGATCTCATCTACCAGCTGCTCGCGGTGTTTTTCGACCTCGCCCCCGTCGCGCTGGTGGTTTTCCTGCTCTGGCGGAGCGCGCGCCCCCATCTCGGCGCGCTCGGCATCGACTTCACCCGACCGGTCCGGGACGGTCTCAGCGGGCTCGGCCTCGCCGTCGTCGTCGGGGTTCCCGGCATTGCGGTCTACCTTGCCGGCCGCGCCATCGGCATCAGCGTCACCGTGGTTCCGACGGCGCTCGACGCCTATTGGTGGACGGTTCCTGTCCTGGTGCTTTCCGCGCTGCGCGCCGGCATCACGGAGGAAGTCATCGTCATCGGGTACCTGTACTCCCGCCTGCGCGATCTGGGCTGGGGACCATGGAGAATTATCGTCGCCAGCGCCGTGCTGCGGGGTACCTACCACCTGTACCAGGGCATCGGTGCGTTCTTCGGGAACGTCGCGATGGGACTCCTCTTCGGGTGGTTGTACACCCGTTACGGTCGCCTCCTGCCCCTGGTGGTGGCGCACACGGTCATCGATACCGCGGTCTTCGTCGGATACCCCTGGGCCGTCGCGACCTTCCCCGCACTGTTCAGCTGACCGCACGCCCCGCCGTTCGGCCGGCTGCGGCCCGCGCGCCCCGCCGTTGAGCTGCCTGCGGCCCGCTCTACACCCGACCGCCGTCGATTGAACGCCCGTAAACGACGTCTTCCTCCGGCACCAAGACCTCGGTCGATTCGTTCAGGCTCTGGCCCCGGAAGTACGGCCTCGAGGCCCCGAAGAACGACCAGACAACCATGAGCACGACGCCGAACAGCAGCGAGCCGATGCCAATCACGAAGACGCCGCCGATGCCCCAGATGACGGTGTACCCGTAGTCGGGGTCGAGCATGTCCACCGCCGACTTGATGAACGCGGCGGTCAAGGCGAGCGCGCCGAGCAGCGGGAACAGAAACTTGTACACGAAGTTGAATGGTGTCGCGAAAAGCTCCCGCCGAAAATACCAGACACAGGAGTAGCCGGTCAGCCCGTAGTAGAAGGCGATCGCGAGGCCCAGGGAGTAGATCGAGTCGGCGAGAAAGTTCTCGCTGATCATCGTCATCGCGACGTAGTACACAACCGAGACCGCGCCCATCACGAGGGTCGAAAAGCTGGGGGTGCGGAATTTCGGATGCACCGTGGCGAAGCGTTTCGGAAGCGCGTTGTACACCGCCATCGACAACGTGCCGCGCGCGGTGGGCAGGATCGTCGTCTGCGTGGAAGAGACCGCGGAGATAAGCACCGCGAGTACCAGCAGCCACGCCCACGGGCCGAACAATGCGTCCTTGACGACGAGGAACACGTCGTCCTGATCGGCGAGAGCGTCCAGCCCCGCGAACGACATCACCGCAACGGTGACGAGTACATAGGTGATGACGAGCACGACGGTGGAGATGAGCGCCGCGCGACCCGGGATCGTTTTGGGGTCCTTGGTTTCCTCGTTCAGGGCGAGGCAGGTGTCCCAGCCCCAGTAGATGAAGAGCGCGAGCAGTATCGACTCGGTGAACCCGTCCACCGAGGTGAATGCGAGGGGGTTGAACCACTCGAGCGTCGGCAACACCGACGCCGCGGGCGGGTTCGATCCGAGAACGCTGATGAAGGAGAGGATCACGAACAATCCGAGGGCCAGGTACTGCACCCCGAGCAGAACGTTCTGGAGCCGTTCGCCGATCTCGATTCCGCGGTAGCTGACGAAGACCATCGCGACAATAAACGCGACCCCGGTGAGCGTGGTCACCCAGACGGTCTGCGACAGCTCGGTCTGGCCGAGGAGGATCCAGAAGTAGATGCCGGCGATCTGGGCGAGGTTCGCCAGCACCACGATGCCGGCCACGGCGATACCCCAGCCACCGAGCCAGCCCACCCGGGGCCCAAACGCCTTGGCCGCCCAGGTGAATGTCGTGCCGCAGTCGGGTACCGCGCGGTTGAGTTCTCGGTAGGCAAACGCGATGAAGAACATGGGCACAAACGCGAGAATGAACGCGATCGGGGCCTGGAACCCCACCGCCGTGATCACAAAACCGAGCGTCGCGACGAGCGAGTACACGGGCGCCGTGCTGGCCAGCCCCATCACTGTTGACCCGATCAGGCCGAGCTGGCCCCGCGCGAGTCCCTTGCCCCTGCCCTCTGCCGCCACCCCTGTGCTCGTCATGGACGGATACTAGAGGACCGGGTACCCGCAGCACCAGAGGTCAGGTCTCAACTTACGTCGTGTGTTCGTCATCGCGAACGACATAAGTTGAGACCCGGCCGGCCGGCCAGTGACTCCGGCCGGCCCGCGGACCCAGCCCGCCCGGAGACCTGACCGGCGCGACTATTCGGCGAACGCCTCGATCGGCGGGCAGGCGCAGACCAGGTTGCGGTCGCCGTACGCGTTGTCGATGCGGCGCACCGGCGGCCAGTACTTGCCCCGGATGAGCGAGGACACCGGATACACGGCTTCCTCCCGGCTGTACGCGTGGTCCCACTCCCCCACGATCACGGATTGCGCGGTGTGCGGTGCGTTGTGGAGCGGGTTGTCGTCTGCGGGCCAACGACCCGCGGCGACAGCATCCGCTTCCTTCTTAATGGCGATCATCGCGTCGATGAAGCGATCGATTTCGGGGAGATCTTCGCTCTCGGTCGGCTCGACCATGAGGGTTCCCGCGACCGGGAACGACATGGTCGGCGCGTGGAATCCGTAGTCGACGAGGCGCTTGGCCACGTCGTCAACGGTCACCCCCGTGGCCGCGGTGAGCGGACGCAGGTCGAGGATGCACTCGTGCGCGACCAGACCGTTGTCCCCCGCGTACAACACGGGGTAGTGCTCCCGCAGGCGCACGGCCACGTAGTTCGCGGCGAGCACGGCTGCGCCGGTCGCGGCCTTGAGTCCCTCGGAGCCCATCATGCGCACGTACGCCCAGCTGATCGGCAGGATACTCGGGCTGCCGTAGGGTGCGGCACTGACGATGTTGTGGTGGGCCGGCATCGCGGCGTGGCCGCCAGCCGACTCGTCGCCCCCGCTCGCGAGCAGGTCTCCCCGGTGGGCGAGCAGGTCGCGCTGTGCCATCGGGTGGCCGGGCAAGAACGGCGCGAGGTGCGCCTTCGCCGCGACCGGACCGACGCCGGGGCCGCCGCCGCCGTGCGGGATGCAGAAGGTCTTGTGCAGGTTCAGGTGCGAGACGTCGCCGCCGAACTCGCCGAAGCGGGCATAGCCGAGCACCGCGTTGAGGTTTGCCCCGTCGACGTACACCTGTCCGCCGGCGTCGTGTACCGCGTCGCAGATCGCGACGACCTCGTGCTCGTACACACCGTGGGTCGAGGGGTAGGTGATCATGAGCGCGGCCAGAACGTCGGCGTGCTCCGCGATCTTGGCGTGCAGGTCGGCGATGTCGACGTTTCCGAGGTCATCGGTGGCGACGACGACGACCTTCATGCCGGCGAGCACCGCGCTGGCGGCGTTGGTGCCGTGGGCACTGGACGGGATGAGGCACACCGTGCGGTGTTGGTCACCGCGCCAGTGGTGGTATCCGCGAATCGCGAGCAGGCCCGCGAGTTCACCCTGGCTGCCCGCGTTGGGCTGCAGCGACACCGAGTCGTAGCCGGTGACCTCGGCGAGCCAGTTCTGCAGCTGCTCGATGAGCGTCAGGTAGCCCTCGACGTCGGCCTCCGGGGCGAACGGGTGCAGTCCGGCGAACTCGGGCCAGGTGATCGACTCCATTTCGGTCGCGGCGTTGAGCTTCATGGTGCACGACCCGAGCGGAATCATCCCCCGGTCAAGGGCATAGTCCTTGTCCGCGAGGTACTTGAGGTAACGCATCATGGCCGTCTCGGAGCGGTGCGTGTTGAACACCGGGTGGGTCAGGTACTCGCTCTGGCGTTCAAGCTCGACGGGCAACGACGAGGTGAGAATCGAGAACGCCGTGCGGCTGGTGAAGCCGAAGGCCTCCGCGAGCCCCAGCTGCCCGTCGACGCTCGAGACCTCGTCGAAGCTGACACCGATGGTGTTCTCGTCGACCAGGTAAAGGTTGATGTTGGACTGGCGCGCGTTCTCGACGATGTCGGCGGCGCGGCCCGGGGCGGAAACCCGCACCGTGTCGAAGAAGGTCTGCGTCTCGACCGTGAACCCTGCCGCAGCGGCGTCCTGCGCGAACACCTGGGCGCTGAGGTGGATGCGCTGAGCGATGCGCTTCAGCCCGTCCGGCCCGTGGTAGACCGCGTACATCGAGGCCATGACGGCCAGCAGCACCTGCGCGGTGCAGATGTTCGACGTGGCCTTCTCACGGCGGATGTGCTGTTCACGCACCTGCAGCGACAGGCGGTAGGCGGGGTGGCCGTCGGAATCCTGGGACACCCCGACGAGGCGGCCGGGGAGTTGCCGCTCGAGACCCTTGCGCACCGCCATGTAGCCGGCGTGTGGTCCGCCGAAACCCATCGGTACGCCGAGGCGCTGGCTGGTGCCGACGGCGACATCCGCCCCCAGCTCCCCCGGCGCTTTGATCAGGGTGAGGGCGAGCAGGTCGGCCGCGACGACCGCGAGTCCGCCCGCGTTTTTGACCGCTGAAATGGTGGATGTCGGGTCCCACACGGTTCCGGAGGCGCCCGGGTACTGCACAAAGACACCGAACGCCTCGGGCAAAGCTGAGGGCTCGGTCGACGCCAACGGCAGCTCGACAATCTCGATACCGACTGCCGCCGACCGATTCGCCAGCAGGGCCTTCGTCTGCGGCAGCGCGTCGGAATCCACGAGGAAGACGGCCGACGTCGACTTCGACGCGCGGCGCGCCAGCAGCATCCCCTCCACGACGGCGGTGCCCTCGTCGAGCATCGAGGCGTTGGCGGTGGTCATGCCGGTGAGGTCGGAGACCATCGTCTGGAAGTTGATGAGCGCCTCGAGCCGGCCCTGGCTGATCTCGGGCTGGTACGGGGTGTACGCGGTGTACCAGCTGGGGTTCTCGAGCACGTTGCGCTTGATCACCGCGGGGGTGATTGTGTCGTAGTAGCCGAGGCCGATCATCGAGCGGCGCACCGTGTTGCGGTCGGCGAGGGTGCGCAGTTCCTTCAGCGCGTCGCGCTCGGTGGCGGGAGCGGGGATGGTGGATGCCGCGACCGGAAGCGCATGGATGGACGTCGGCACCGCGGCATCCACCAAACGCTCAACGGTGTCGTAACCCACGGCTGACAGCATTTCCAGCTGGGCCAGGGAGTCGGTTCCGATGTGGCGTTCTGCGAAGCTGAACGGCATTACTCGGCCACCAACGCCGCGTACTCGTCGAAGCTGAGCAGCTCGGGCAGTGTCTCGAAGGTCACCTTGATGAGCCAGCCCTCGCCGAACGGGTCGCTGTTGACCAGCTCGGGCGAATCCACAACGGCCTCGTTGGCCTCGAGCACGGTGCCGTCGACCGGGGCGAACAGTTCCCCCACCGACTTGGTCGACTCGATCTCACCCACGACGGTTCCGGACGCGACGGTGGAGCCCACCTCGGGCAGCTCGACAAAGACGACATCGCCCAGCTTGTCGGCTGCGTAGTCGGTGATGCCGACCGTCGCGGTCGTTCCGTCGACGAGAATCCACTCGTGCGCGGCGGTGTACTTCAGTTCTGTCTTGTCAGCCATCAGCGGGACTCTCTCTTGTAGAAGGGAAGGGATACGACGTGTGCGGGAATCCGTTTTCCACGCACGTCGATAAAAATGGGGGAACCGGGCTCGGAGTGCGCCTTCTCGACGTAGGCCATGGCGATGGGGTGGCCAAGCGTCGGCGAGAGGGCGCCGCTGGTGATGACGCCGATGGGGTTGGGTGCCTCGGTGTCGGTGCCGCTCTCGGTGCCGGCGAACAGGAGATAGTCAGCGCGACCGGCTCTTTTACCCTCGGACGCGAGGCCAACCAGCACGCGGGCGTCCGCGGGCGGACCTGCCTCGATGGCCTGGCGTCCGACGAAGTCGCCTTCCTTTTTTAGGGCGACTACCCGGCCGAGTCCCGCCTGCACCGGGAAGGTGGTGGTGCCGAGTTCGTGCCCGTAGAGCGGCATCCCGGCCTCGAGGCGAAGCGTGTCCCTGCTGGCGAGACCGGCGGCAACGAGGCCACTGCCCGCGCCGGTTTCCATTAGGGCCTCCCACAGCTGCGCCGCGGCATCCGGCGACAGATAGAGTTCGAAGCCGTCCTCGCCGGTGTAGCCGGTGCGGGCGACGAGCAGCTCATGTTCGCCGCGATCGCCGAAGGTTCCCGGACGGCACCAGTAGTACTTGAGGTCATCGAGACCCGGGATCTCGACAGTGGGAGCCTGGCTCAGGATCTCGTGCGCGCGCGGGCCCTGGATCGCGATCAGCGCGATGTCGTCGCTCTCGTCGTATACCTCGCAGGCGAAATCAGCGCTGCGTTCGATCAGTTCGCGGGCGACATCCACCCGGTTCGAAGCATTTGCGACGACCAGGAAGCGGTCGTCGCCGGTGCGGTAGACGACGAGGTCGTCGACGATGCCCCCGTCGACGGTGAGCAACAGGCTGTACTTCGCCTGGCCCACTGCGATCGCCGACAGTTTGCCCGCAAGCGCGTAGTCGAGGGCCTGGGCGGCCTCCGGGCCGACCACGAAGATCTCGCCCATGTGCGAGAGGTCGAACAGCCCGGCTGCGGTGCGCACGGCGTGGTGCTCTGCGAGGTCGGATCCGTAGCTGACCGGCATCTGCCACCCGGCGAAGTCGGTGAAGCTTGCGCCGCCCGCGACGTGGATGGCGTGCAGCGGAGACAGGCGCTCCGTACTCGGGCTGTCGGGGCTGGTGCTGGCGGGGCGGGTGCGGTCGGAACTGGTGCTGCCCGAGTCGAGGCTGCCCGAGTCGGGGCTGTCGGGGCTGTCGGAACTGGGGTTGTCGGTCGATGCGGTCACGGAGTTCTCCTGGCGCGAGGGCTGCGGATGAAACTCCCCCTCTGTCGCGAGCCTGAGAGTTTCACCGCGCGTATGGTCAAGGACCTCAAACGTGGCTTTCACCTTCGGCGGGATGTCGTCGCACGCTTGCGCGCGCGGAATCCTCTTTCCAGAGTGGCCAGTTCGATGCGGTACTTGTGACCTGAGAGATTGGCAGGGAGGCTTGCTCCTTCGGTGCCCGGCAGTCGACAGTTTCGGCGGCTGCTGGGCTCTCCCGCATCGCGTATGCGGCCCAGTGTTCGATTGTCTGTACAGACTAGCAAGCCCAATGTTTCCGAGGGATGTCGACAGACTCTCATACAACACGGGCGTGCCGAAGGGCAACCCTGGACGCCATTGTTGCGGTTCGCCTAGGCTGCCCAAATCCAGCTCCTCCCTACCCGAAGGGATTCTCAGCTCATGGTTTTTGCGGCGCAACAAACTCAGGTCCTGACGCCGCTCACGGTGCCCGGACCCTACCGCTCGATCCTGCACCGCTGGAAGGACGTGGTCGCCGCTTACCCCGGCCGGCCCGCCCTTTCCTCCGCCGGTGTCAGCTACACGTTCGCGGAGGCAGACGCGCTCAGTGATGAGGTCGCCATCGCGCTCGCCCGCGCGCTGCCCGCGGGAGAGGCGCCCATTGGCGCCTTCGTCGGCCACACCGCGTCCGGCCTGATCGCCTATCTGGGGGTGCTCAAGGCGGGCCGGATCGTGGTCATTCTCGACGCCCACCTTCCCCAGGAGCGGCTTCGGGACATCTGCTCTCTTGCGGGAATCACCGCGTGCATCGCGGACGACGCGAACCTCGACGCGGCCCGCGAGCTCGGCGACTTTATGCAGACCGTGGTTGCCCTCGACCCGATCGTCACGACGTACGACCCCGCGGCGCCCAGGCAGCGCACCGCCGCCGACACCGCGGTGCTTGCGGCGGGCCTCGCCCGGGGAGGCAAGGACGCCACCGGAATCGTTTTCACGTCGGGCTCGACCGGGCGACCCAAGGGAGTCATCCAAAACCACGACGAGCTCCTCAACGACGCCATGACCAGCGGGGTCTCATTCCGAATCACTCCGGAAGATCGGGTCGCCATGGTTCTGCCCTACGGGTTTGCCGCCGGCGCCATCCTGCAATTCGTGGCCCTGTTGAACGGGGCCGGGCTCTGGAGCTTCGATCCCCGCAGCGGCGGAATCCGCGGGCTCATCTCCTGGATCGAGCAGATGAAGCTCACCACCTTCAACTGCACGCCCCATCTGCTGCGCTCCCTCTCCGCCGCCCTGCCCGCCGGATCCGATCGGGCCGGGATGTCGCCCCTCGCGTCTCTGCGCATGGTCTCCACCGTGGGTGAAGCGGTGCATGGGCGGGATGTCGCGGCGATTCGCCCGCACTTGCCCGCCAGCGCGACCTTCTTCAACTGGGTGGGCTCCTCCGAAATAGGCACGCTCGCCGTGCACGAGATCCCCGGGTCGGCACCGGTGCCTGACGGCACGGTTCCGGCGGGAACCATCGTCGCCAACAAGGAGGTCATCCTCCTCCGCGAGGATTCCTCCGTGGCCGGGCCGGGAGAAGCGGGCGAGATCGTCGCCATCTCGGACTACATGTCGGGAGAGTACTGGCGGGACGATGCGGCCAACGCGCTCCGCTTCAGCACCTTCACGGACGGGCGTCGGGTCTGCCGGCAGGGTGACCTGGGACGGTTCGACGAAAACGGCGACCTCGTGTTGCTGGGTCGGGCCGACGCAGCGGTGAAGGTGCGCGGGTATCTCGTCGAGCCCAGCGAAATTGAAGCGGCATTCCTCGCCATCGAGGGCGTCACCGAGTCCGTGGTGCTGACGGAGACAGACCCCCCGGCGCCGACCCGACTCGTCGCCTACGTGGTGCAGGAGGCGGGCCTGCGTCCGCATTCCGCAGCGGCACTGCGCCGGCTGCTGCGCCTGCGCCTCCCGGAGTACATGGTGCCGGGCACCATCGTGCAGCTGGGTGCACTGCCCCGCAACGAACGGGGAAAGGTCGACCGGCGACAGCTGCCACCCCCTCCGGCCCGGGTACCGAACACCGGGGCGATGGATCCGCGCCAGCGCGTGGTCGCTGACATCTGGTCGAGCGTGCTGGGTCTCGAGGTGGAGATGATTGGCCTTGAGGACGACTTTATGGCCCTCGGCGGCGACTCCCTCTCGACCGAAGAACTGCTCGTCATCGTGCGCGAACGGTTCGGTGTGACCCTCACCTCGACGGACCTGCTCGAATCGCCCACCCTGCGCGAGTTCGCCAGACGCGTCAGCCTCGGATCCTCCGCCCTGCCCACCCATCCTGACGTGGTCACCCTGCGGTCCGACGGAATCCGCACCCCGCTGTTTTGCTTCGCCGGAGCCGGCGCGCTCGCCCTGACGTTCCTGCCGCTGTCGCACCACTTCCCCGAGCACAGCATGTACGCCTTCCAGTCCCACGGCCTCGAGAAGCGCGCGATCCCGGACCAGAGCGTGGAGAGCGAGGCGCGACGCCACCTCGGCATGATCCGCATCCTCCAGCCACGCGGCCCCTACCTGCTGATGGGCCACTCCTACGGGGGTCTTGTGGCGTTGGATGTCGCGAGGCAGTTGATCGAGGCGGGTGAAACCGTAGAGCTCACCGCACTACTCGACACCTACCTGCCCTCGAGCTCCGACGCGATGCGCGACGCGGTGGTCGGCACGGCAGAGAACCGTCGCCGCAGGTCGGGCCTCGCGTGGCTGATGCACCGTCCCATCGCGGTGCCCTTCCGCTCGCAGACACTCCCCCCGCTCACCGACTGGCCCCGCCACTTTCGCTCACGCACCGCCGGACTGGTTTTCTACCCTGGGCGGCGGCAGTTCGACGCCTACTTCGACCACAGCATCATCTCCTCGCGCAAATATCGCATCAACGCGTTTCCGGGAAAGGTGCTGCTGGTCTTCGCCGACGGCAACCCCGACGGAGTCGAGAGCTGGTCACCCCTGCTTACAGAAACGCCGGCGGCGGTGGCGATCATCAGCGAACACACGTCGTTGTTGCGGGAGCCGCACGCGACCGAGCTCGCGGCCGCGATCCAGGCGGAACTCAGCAGGGCGCAGCAGTAGGGAGCAGGAGGGGCAGCAGGGAACGTCGGAAACTCAGCGCGGCTCGCAGATCACCACGGGAATGTCCCGTGCCGTCTTCTCCTGGTACCGGCTGTACCCACCGTAGGCGGCGGTGACGCGGGGCCAGAGTGCGGCCTTTTCTTCGGCATCAGCCACGCGAGCGCGCATGAGGAGCGTGACACCACCCACCGTGAGCTCGACGTCAGGGTTGGCGACCAGATTGGAGAACCAAAAAGGGTCGCGGTCGTCCCCACCCTTGGAGGCGATGAGTATGTACCGGCCATCTTCCACAATGGGCGCACTCAGCATGGCGGAACGCATCTTGCCGCTTCTGCGCCCGATGGTGTGCAGCTCGACCACCTTCATCGGACCGAGGGTCGCGCCGAGCTGACCGCGCGATGCTTTCAAGAGCAAGCGATGGGCGTGGCTCATCGCGGTCATCCACCGATCGGTAAATGTTTCGCGCGCGCTCATGGGAGCACTTTACGCCTCGCTGAGGTGCCCGTCCTCAACCCGCCAGAAACGGTCGAGCTGCACCGCGCTCAGCATCCTGCGGTCGTGGGTGACGAGCAGCAAGGTGCCCTCGTAAGACCGAAGCGCCTGCTCCAGCTGCTCGATCGCGGCCAGGTCGAGGTGGTTGGTCGGCTCATCGAGCACCAGCAGGTTGATGCCCCGGGACTGGAGCAACGCGAGGGCGGCACGGGTGCGTTCCCCGGGCGAGAGTTCATCGACCGGCCGGTTCACATGATCGGCTTTCAAAGCGAACTTGGCGAGGAGGGTGCGCACCTCCCCGGGGGTCAACTCGGGCACGAGCAGCTCGAAGCTCTCCGCAAGGGGCAGGGATCCCGCCAGCAGGGTGCGGGCCTGGTCGATCTCGCCGATGCGCACGCTCGCGCCAAGGTGGCTGGAACCGTCGGCGGGCTCGATTCGCCCGAGCAGTGCGCGCAGGAGGGTCGACTTGCCCGCGCCGTTCGGTCCGGTGATTCCGATTCGATCGCCCGCGTTTACCTGCGCCGAGATGGGCCCGAGGGTGAAGGACCCCTGCCGAAACACCGCCGCGGTGAGGGTGGAGACCACGGCGCTGGAGCGCGGGGCGGCACCGATCGTGAACTCGAGCTGCCATTCCTTGCGGGGCTCCTCGACCTCGTCGAGGCGCGCGATGCGGCTCTCCATTTGGCGTACCTTCTGCGCCTGCTTCTCGCTCGACTCCGCCGAAGCCTTACGGCGGATCTTGTCGTTGTCCGGCGACTTTTTCATCGCGTTGCGCACACCCTGGCTCGACCACTCCCGTTGGGTGCGGGCCCGGCCGACCAGGTCGGCCTTTTTGTCCGCGAACTCGTCATACTCTTCCCGGCGATGGCGGCGGGCTGTCTCGCGCTCCTCGAGATACGCCTCGTAGCCCCCGCCGAACACCCGGTTGCTTCCCTGCAGCAGATCGAGCTCCAGCACCCGGGTGACACACCGGGCGAGGAACTCGCGGTCGTGGCTGACCAGAACGACTCCGCCCCGCAGTCCCTGCACAAAGCTCTCGAGGCGATCCAGCCCGTCGAGGTCGAGGTCGTTGGTGGGCTCGTCCAAAAGCACAATATCGAAACGTGACAGCAGCAGCGCCGCGAGTCCCACCCGCGCGGCCTGGCCACCGGACAGGGAGGTCATCAGCGACGCTCCGGTCACGGGCGCGCTGGCCGGGGGCGCGCCAGCAGCAGCGACGGTGGGCTCGAGCGACGCAGTCTCAAGCGAGGCAGCCTCGAGCGACGCAGCCTCGAGCGAAACAGAGCCGAGCGCCAGGCCCAGATCTGCCAGCACAACGGGAATGCGCTCGTCGAGGTCGGCGGCACCGCTGGCGAGCCAGCGGTCGAGAGCCACGGAGTAGACGTCGGCGGGATCCTGGCCATCCTCGCGCGGGGTGCCGGACAGGTCGCCGAGAGCGGCGGCCGCGGCATCCATCTCCACACTCGCCTGCGCGCACCCGGTTCGACGCGCGATGTACTCAGCGATGCTCTCACCGGCGACGCGTTCGTGTTCCTGGGGCAGCCAGCCGACGAAGGCGTCGCGCGGCGACAGCGCAACGCTGCCCGACTGGGGAGAGTGGATGCCGGCCAGGATGCGCAGCAGCGTCGACTTGCCCGCTCCGTTGACGCCGACAACCCCGACAACGTCGCCCGGGGCGACGGTGAGGTCGAGGGATTCAAACAGGGTGCGGTGGGCGTACCCGCCGGCGAGGTCCTTGGCGACGAGCGTTGCGGTCATGAACCCATCGTCTCATTGACCGCGCCGGGGCCCTGCCGGTCACCTGCCGTCGCTTCCGCTGTCGCCCCTGTTGTCGCCGCCGCCGTTGCCACCCTCGCCGCCGCCGCTGCCACCCCCGCCGCCGCCGTCGCCGCTGCCACCCCCGCCGCCGCTTGCGCCGCCGCCGATGTCATCGTCGTCCGCCCAATCGTCACTGAACCCGGCGCTGAAATCCGCCTCGGCGGCCTCGGTCAGGGCAATGACGCGGGTCAACAGTTCGAACGCGCTGGTCGAATGCAGCAGGGCGACCTGGTCGAGGGGGCCGAGCGGAGCGATCGCCGCGAGCTGCCAGATGGCCGCCGCCGGGTCGTCGGAAAGCTCCACGTTGGCGGCCCACTGCTGGTCCGCGAATTCGCTGGCCACCGCGAGCGCTCGACGCACGGTGTGCTCGGCGGTGGCCCGCAGCGGTTCGAGCGAGGCATCCCACGTCAAATTTTCAATCTCACGCACCTTCGCACGCGGGTAGGGCGCCTCATCGAGCCACTGCGTGATCTCGATTCGCCGGTCGCCCTGCGCGAGCAGCGCGACAAAACCGTCCGCCGCCTCGAGCTGCAGGATCTGCGCGACGGTGCCGTAGCCGAAGCGCTGCTCGCCGCCGCCGACTTCTTGTCCGCGCTCGATCAGCACAACACCGAACTCGGCGGAGTCGGCGGGCAGCAGTTCCGACAGCATCACCAGGTATCGCTCCTCGAACACCCGCAGTGGCAGCGGCATATAGGGGAACAAAACAGAGCCAAGCGGAAACATCGCCATGTCAGTCATCACCCCAGCGAACCACGCCAGCCACCCGCGGCCAAGCCATTTCGACCGATGTACGCGTAACCTGTGACATTGACCGTGACTGTCGCGGCCACCAGAAAGGCTCTTCGTGGATCCCACCCTGCTCCGACACTTCGTCGCCGCTGCCGAAGAGCTGCACTTCGCGCACGCCGCAAAACGTTTCGAGATCCCCCGCAGCACGCTCATCGCCTCGGTGCGCAAGCTCGAGTCGGACCTCGGCTACGAACTCTTCGACAAGACCGCGGAATCCACGGTTCTCACCGCAAAGGGTGTCGTGTTCCTGGAGGACGCCCGGCTGCAATTGGCCAAGTCGGCCGCGGCGGCCCGCGCCTCCGTCGCCGCCCCCGGCGGTAAGGCGAAGGCATCCAAGGGCAAGGGGCGCGCGCCGGCCGTCAAGGGCGCCCCGCGAGTGGGCAAGCGCCGCCAGTCCCGCTGACCGCGTCAGCGACCAGACAGCGCGTTGACCGGGGACTTTCTCGTCGCCTGCCGCGCGGGGATCACCGACGCGAGAACCCCCGCGACGAGCGTTCCCCCGAGAATGATCCCGAGCTGGTCCCAGGGCAGGTGAACGCTGAGCGACAGCTTGTTCGCCTGCAGTGCCACGGCTGACAGCCCCGCCCAGGCATACACGATCCCGAGGACGACGCCACACCCCGCCGCGACGAGCGCGATGAGGGCTGCCTCGACGGCAAGCATGCCCCGCAACTGGCCCCGGGTGAGACCGAGCGCGCGCAGGAGACCCGACTCACGCCGACGTTCGAGAACGGACAGGGCCAGCGTGTTGGCGACCCCCACCACCGCGATGACCACGGCGATGGTGAGAAGTGCGAGCACAATCAGCAGCATCACGTCGAGAATCTGCGCGTAGTAGGTGCGCTCCGGCGCTCCCCCGCCCACGACGAGGTCTTCCCCGAGCGACATGATGCCCGAGCTGATCAACTGCACCTCGGCACCCGAGGCGGTATCGGACAGCCGCAATTGCACCTGGGTTGTCGTGGGCGACGCCACCACCACGAGCAGGTCCTCCGCCGTGACCACCACCTGTCCGGGCTGCGCAGCCGGGTCGAACCGCGCGGTCAGCATCCTCTCCCCGCCCGATCCGCGCACGGTGACGCCGGTTCCGTCGGTGAGTCCACGCGCGTTGCTGGGATTCAGTACGATCTCGCCCGCTGCCGCTACCGTGGGCGCCGACCGTGCCACGGCCCGAGCCTCCTCCGGCACCACCCCGCGTGCAGGCAGCTGAAACTCCGCGACGCCGTCCGCAGAGAGGCCGAGCCGCCCGGCCGTGATCACGGCGGACTCCTCGACGCCCGGCAGCGCGGCGATCTGCCCCACCATCGTGGCCGTGAAACCCGCCGGGTCATCGGTCTGAACGGTCAGGTCGACCGGTCGTTTTTCGTCGATTTTGTCGTTGACGGATGTCCGGACCGAGGTCACACCCACGACCATCATCGTCACCAGCGTTACCCCCACCAGCAGGGCGGCAGCGGTCGATGCGGTGCGGCCGGGGTTCCGGCTCGCGTTGAGGGAGGCGAGCCGCGCCGGCACCGAGGTCCAGGCGATGAGCAGCCCGGCCACGCGCACGATCCACGGGATCAGCAGGGTGGAGGCGAGCAGCACCCCGACGAAGCTGATCACTCCGGCGGCGACGGCGAGGCCGAGACCGGACCGGGTGGCGCCGCCCACCAGGGTGTACCCGCCCACGGCGATCAGCGCGGCGGCGACGATGGCTCGCAGCACGAAGCTCGTCGCGGTGCGCGGGGCTTCAACGGCCCGCAAGGCCGCGACCGGACGCACCCGTGTGGCCCGGTGGGCTGGCGACAGGGCAGAAAGCAGGGTCAGCGACATCCCGATCGCCATTCCCAAGGCCAGCTGGAGAGGATCGGTGACCAGCTCACCCAGATGAAGGGTCGAGGAATCGGTACGGCTAAGGGCGGCGAGCGCCCCGGCCCCCACGATTCCCAGAGCGACCCCCGCCGCGGATGCAACCGCCCCGAGCACAAACGCCTCGCCCAGGATCAGGCCGCGCACCTGGGCCGTGCTCGCGCCGATGCAGCGCAGGAGCGCGAACTCCCTTGTGCGCTGGGCGACGAGAACCTGAAAAGTGTTGGAGATCACCATGCTTGCCACGAACAGGGCGACCGCGGCGAACGCGAGCAGGATACTCGTGAGGATGGTCCCGCTGCCCGACAGCTCGCCGGTCTGGTAGTCGACCGCCTGCGCCGCGGTCTGCACGACGATTCCCGGCGACCCGGCCACTGCTGCCGACACGGCGCCGACGAGGTCGGCTGCCGCGATGTTGTCCCCCGCGACCAGGACACCCGTCGAGACGGGAAAATACACCGGATTATCGAGAACCGCGGGAAGCATCAGCAGCGTGGGCGCGCCCGTGCCGACCCCGGCGCTGTCGGGCGAGGTGATCCCCACGATCGTCACGTTGATGGCGCCCACTCCGGTGCTGGCCGGAGCGATGGACAGGATGTCCCCGAGCGTCAGCCCCAAGGCCGAGACGGCGGTCTGGTCGAGCGTGGCTTCGGCGACCGTGGCGGGCCAAACACCGGCGCTGAGCTGCTGCCAGCGCACGGATTCGTCGAGGACGGTGGCCACCTGTGCCGCGCTGCGGGTGGACCCGGATCGCAGTTCCACCAGCGCCAGGCGCTCGACGTCCGCGCCCGCGACCTGATCGAGGGCGAGCACCCTCGGCAGCACGTCGGTCAGCACGTCCGTGGACGTTCGCGGATCCGACGTTGCCACCATCGCGACCGTGGGGGTGATCCGCACGTCGGCGTGCGACATGTTGGCGGTCAGGGTCTGTTCGGTCGTGCGGGTGAAGGTGGTGGACAGCGTGAGCGTTGCGACCACAAAGCCGACCGAGAGAGCGACGGCGAGGCCGGTGGCGACCAGACGGGCCAGGCTGGTGCGCAGCCCCGCCAGCAGGACGATGTTCACGGGCGGCTCGAGGTCGCGGGTTGTACCGGGGACGCAGCGGATGCCTGCGCGAGAGCCGACAGCACCGACTCGACGGTGGGGTTTGCCAGCTCCCCCGCCAGCTCGCCGTCCGCCAGCATGACCACCCTGTCGGCGTAGGACGCAGCGACCGGATCGTGAGTCACCATGATGACCGTCTGTCCGAGCTGGCTGACCGCCTGGCGCAACAGGGTGAGCACCTCGGTGCCCGCGGCTGAGTCCAGATTTCCGGTGGGTTCGTCGGCAAAAATGACGGCGGGGCGGCTGAGGAGGGCCCGGGCGACGGCGACCCGTTGTTGCTGTCCCCCGGAGAGCTCGTGCGGCCGGTGTTTCAGGCGGTCTGCCAGCCCGAGGGTCTGCACCACCTGGTCCAACCACGCCCGGTCCACCCTGTGGCGAGCCAGGGACAGGGGCAGCAGCATGTTTTGCCGCGCGGTCAGGGTCGGCACCAGGTTGAAGGACTGGAAAACGAACCCCACCCGGTCACGACGCAGCTTCGTGAGCGCACGATCGGAGAGAGCGGTGATCCGCACGTCGTCGATGTAAACCTGCCCACTGGACACGGAATCCAGGCCGGCGAGGCACTGCATCAGCGTCGACTTTCCTGAGCCGGATGGCCCCATCACCGCGGCAAACTCACCCCGGGGAAACGCGACGGTGACGCCCGCGAGTGCGTGCACGGCCGAGTCCCCGGCGCCATAGCTCTTGCGCAATTCAACGGCCGACGCCGCGAATCTTTGCGATTCGGACATTCCCCCACCCATCGCTCAACCGTTCGGCGCCCCGATCGTGCACGCCGTGGGTCCCCCCAGCGCCTCCGTTCCGGTACCCCCAAGTACAGAAACGAAAATCGAAAAACCGAACGTATTCCCGTGGCTTCACGACTTGTAACCACTTCGGGTTACAACTCTAGGGCGCAAGGCGCACAATCGAAACCAGAGTGACTCTGGACGACGCCGGATACGGGAGAGAGAATCAGCAATGGTGATTGTGACGGGGCCCGCGGACGCGGATGCGGCGGGTGTGGCGGCGGAGCTTTTCACGGGTGACATCAAGGATCAGGGGTTCGTGTCGAGCCATACCCGCGCGCTCAGCCTGAACCCGGAGGCGCTCGTGGCCTGGGAAAACCTGATCACGGAGATCGCCAGGCCCATGGGAAAACGGCGTTACGAACTCGTCACCCTCGCGGCCGCGCTCGGTGCCCGATCACCGCACTGTCGCCTCGCCCACGGCCGGAGGTCGCTGCGCTACTTCGAAGAAGAACAGTTGGTGCGGATCGCGGAGGACTATCACCGCGCTGACCTGTCGGCCGCGGAGGTGACCATGATGGAGTTCGCCGAACGCGTCAGCCGCAGCGCGGCAGACATGACCGACCGGGACACCGAACTCCTCCGCGACGCAGGTTTCTCCGACCGCGAGATCGTCGACATCGCCCTGGCCGCGGCGGCGCGCAACTACTACAGCCGCGCCGTCCAGGCGTTGGCGGTGCCGGTGGAGGTTCCCGAGGACATCAGCGAGAAACTCCGCGACGCACTTCTCCGTGGTGTGTAGTCGGCAGCTCCGGACGCAACCGGAGTGATCAGCCGCCCACGGCCATCCGCACGCCGAGCCCGAGCATCACCACGGCGATCGTGCCGTCCAGGATCCGCCACGAGCGTGGGCGGGCAAAGAACGGTCGCAGCAACCGCGCTCCGAAGCCGAGGGCGCAGAACCAGACCACGCTCGCCGTCATTGCTCCCCCCGCCCACCACCAGCGCTCCAGTTCGCCCTGCTGGTTTCCGATGGAACCAAGAAAGACAACCGTGTCGAGGTAGACGTGGGGGTTGAGCCAGGTCAACCCGATGGCCGTGAGGATTGCGGACCGCAGAGGGAGCTCCGCACCGTCGCTCGCCACAAGTGCCTGCGGCCGGAACGCCCGACGCGCCGCGAGCAGCCCGTAGACGATCAGGAAGCCGGATCCGAGGACACGGATCAGCACCAAAGCCACCGGCGCCCGTTCCACCAGGGCCCCGATGCCAACGATCCCGGCGACGATCAACGCGGCATCCGACAGCGCACAGATCAGCACGACGGGCACGAGGGTGCGGTTGTTGCCCGCAATGCCCAGGCGCAGCAAAAACGCGTTTTGCGCACCGATGGCCACGATCAGGGTGAAGCCCGTTCCGAGGCCGAGGAGCGCGGGGAGGAGGGCGTCGAAGAAGGTCACGGGTACCACGGTAAGAGCAGGCACCGACTTAGACCAGCTAACCTTTCTTACGAGACCTAAGCTCTACTTATGATGTTTCAGGTGGATCAGCTCCACACCCTCGTCGTAGTGGTGGAGGAGGGCACGTTCGAGGCCGCCGCCCAGAGGCTGAGAATTACCGCCTCTGCCGTCTCCCAGCGGATAAAGGCGATGGAGCAGGCCGCGGGGCAAATACTGCTGCAGCGCCTCAACCCGGTGCAGCCCACCGAGGCGGGGATGGTGGTGCTGCGCTATGGACGCCAGGTGCAGCTCCTCGACGGGGACACCGCCCGCCAGCTCAGCGGGCTCGCGCATTCTGCGGGGGACCACATCTCGCTCCCGCTTGCCGTCAACGGCGATTGTCTGTCGACCTGGTTCCTGGGCGCCCTGGCGGGCTTCCCGCGCGCGTTCAACGCCGTCTTCGACATCCACCGGGAGGACCAGGAACACACCACCGCGCTGCTCCGCTCGGGAGCCGTGATGGCCGCCGTCACCTCCACCGCGGAGGCGGTGCAGGGCTGCACCGCGACGCCGCTGGGAATCATGCGTTACCGTGCGGTCTGCAGTCCAGATTTTGCATCGGAGTGGCTGGATGATTTGCCCGCGATCGATCGGCTGGATGTCGCGCCGCTGGTGACCTTCGACCGCAAAGACGACCTGCAGCACCAGTTCTATCGGGGTCTCACCGGGCGCGACCTGCACGCGCCGCGGCACTTCATTCCGACCTCGGACGACTTTGCGCGAGCGATCGTGCAGGGGTTCGGTTGGGGCGTGCTCCCCGAGCAGCAGTGCAGCGACGACATCGCGGCCGGCACCCTGGTGGACATCGCGCCGCACCACGCCGTCGACGTACTGCTGTACTGGCAGCGCTGGAACCTGGCGTCGCCGCTGCTCGACGAGGTCACCCGCCGGGTGACCACGGCCGCAGTAGCAAGTCTGCACAGCGCTCGATAGAAAGCGGCGCTCGATAGAAGCGCCGCTCGCTAGAAGCGCCGCTCGCTAGAAAGCAGCGCTCGCTAGAACGCGGTACTCGGGAGATCCTTCTCACCGTCGCGGATCGCACGCACGATTCGCGCCACCACCTCGTCTGCACTGTGCGCTTGCCCGAAGGCCGGCGCGGTGCCGGCGACGGGATGGGTGGACAGGTCCGTGTCGGTGTGACCGGGACGCGCGTCGAGCAGCCGGATGCCACTGCGCCGGTACTCCCGTGCTGCCGCGCTGACGAAGGCAGAAAGCGCTGCCTTCGATGCCGAATAAGCCGCAAGCCCCGCTGCGGGCGCTTCGGCGACCACCCCGCTGAGGGTGACCACAAACGGAAGCCTGCCCGCGGCGGCAGACTCGACAAGGTACGGGAAGCTGTCGCGCAGCATTCGGATCGGCCCAAGGGCGTTGGTTTCGAACAGCTCGGTGACGGTCTCGTCCGTCACCTCGTTCGCGGGACCGAAGGCAACCACTCCCGCCGCAATGACGACCCCGTCGAGCCTGCCGTGCGTCTGGATGGCGGCGGCGATGAGCGATTGCGGGCCCGTCTGAGTGCGCAGATCGGCCAGGAACGCGTTGGGGCCAAAGAGCGTGGCGGGGTCCCGACCGGCCCGCACCACGAGGGCACCCGCGTCGGCGAGCTGGGTCGCCAAGCGCGACCCGAGACCACCGGATGCGCCGAGCACGAGCACTACTGCGCCGTCGAGTTCTGTCATGCCCGCAGCCTACCGAGCCGGTCGCTCCCGCGGAACCGACGCAACCGAAGGCTGTTGCCCACCACAAATACCGACGACAAGGCCATGGCGGCGCCGGCGATCAGCGGGTTGAGCAGTCCCAGCATCGCCACCGGGATCGCTGCGACGTTGTAGGCAAAGGCCCAGAAGAGATTGCCCTTGATGGTGCCGAGCGTGCTGCGTGCGAGGCGCACCGCGTCTCCCACCACAATCAGATCGCCGCTCATCACGGTGATGTCGCTCGCCGCGATCGCCGCGTCGGTGCCGGTACCCATCGCAATCCCGAGGTCGGCTGCCGCGAGCGCCGCGGCGTCGTTGACACCGTCGCCAACCATTGCCACCACGTGGCCGTCAGCCTGCAACTCGCGAATCGCCTCCAGCTTGCCGGCCGGGCTGATGCCGGCGCGCACCTCGCTGATGCCGACGGCTGTCGCAACCGAGCGTGCCGCGCCCGGGTTATCGCCGGTGAGTAAGACGGGTGTGAGCCCGAGGGCAATAAATCGCTGCACCGCGTCGGCACTGGAGGGCTTCACGGTGTCGGAGACGGCGATGGAGCCGCGCACCTCGCCATCCCAGGCGACCACAACGGCGGTTCGCCCCTCGGACTCCGCTGCCGCCACCGCGGTGCGAGTTGTCTCGGGCAGCGCGAGCGCCCACTGCCGGAGCATCCAGTCGGCCTTACCGACGAGCACGGCGCGCCCGTCGACCATCGCCCGCACGCCGACACCGGCATCGGACTGGAACCCTTCTGCGCCGGAGACGTCGAGACCGGAAACGGTTGCCGCCGCGACAATCGCGCGCGCCACGGGATGCTCAGAACCGGCTTCCGCCGCCCCCGCGACCCGGAGCAACTCGCCCTCCGTCAGCCCTTCCTCGGCGAATACGCCGGCGACAGCCATCGTTCCGGTCGTCACCGTTCCGGTCTTGTCGAGCACGATGGTGTCGATCCGGCGTGTCTGCTCGAGCACCTGCGGCCCGCGCAACAGGATTCCCAGCTGCGAACCACGCCCGGTTCCCACCAGCAGCGCCGTGGGAGTGGCCAGCCCCAGCGCACACGGGCAGGCGACGATCAGCGTCGCAATGGCCGCGGTGAACGCGACCGATACCGACCCGCCCAGAAGCGCCCAGCCAAGAAAAGTCGCGAGGGAGAGACCGATGACCACGGGAACGAAAATCGCCGACACCCGGTCAGCGAGGCGCTGCACCTCCGCCTTGCCCGTTTGGGCTTGCTCCACGAGACGGCCGAGGCGGGCGAGTTCTGTTTCGGCGCCGATGCGGGTCACCTCGACGACGAGTCGGCCGCCGACGTTCAGCGTCGCGCCGACGACGCGATCACCGACGGCGACCTCGACGGGCACGGATTCGCCCGTGAGCATGCTCGAATCAATGGCGGATGCCCCGTCGGCAACAATTCCGTCCGTGGCGACTTTCTCCCCCGGCCGCACAACAAAGCGGTCACCAATCGCGAGTTGGTCGATCGGCACTCTCGCTTCGCCGCCGGCCCGCAGGATCACCGCATCCTTGGCGCCGAGCTCAAGCAGCGCCCGCAGGGCGGCTCCCGACTGCTGTTTGGCGCGCGCCTCGACATAGCGCCCGGCCAGGATGAACACGGTCACCGCTGTCGCTACCTCAAGGTAGATGTCGTGCGCTGCCCCACCGGGTTCGGTGACGAACGCAAAGGTCATCTGCATTCCGGCCATCCCGGCCGATCCGAAGAAGAGCGCGTACAGCGACCAGCCGAAGGCGGCAAGTACGCCGACGCTGATCAGCGTGTCCATGGTTGTCGCACCGTGCCGCGCGTTGATCCAAGCGGCGCGGTGGAACGGCCACGCTCCCCACACCGCGACGGGAGCCGCGAGGGTCAGGGCGAGCCATTGCCAGTTGGTGAACTGGAGGGCCGGAATCATCGACATCAGCACCACCGGCACCGTGAGCGCGCCGGCGACGATCAGACGGCGGGCAAGCTCCGCGGCTTCGTCGCGGGGCTGTTGCTCCTGAGCCGCTGAGTGAAGCGGTGGCGGCACCGCGGCCGAGTAGCCGGCGGACTCAATGGCCGAGATCAGCGTGGCGGTGTCGATCGGTACGACCGCACGCACAGTCGCCTTTTCCGTGGCGTAGTTCACACTGGCCTCGACGCCGTCGATCCGGTTGAGCTTGCGCTCGATGCGCGTGGCGCACGACGCGCAGGTCATCCCCCCGATATCGAGTTGGACGTCGACGGCGCTCATGATGCTGTGCTGGCCAGTTCGTATCCGGCTTCCGTCACGGCGGCCGTCACTGCAGCGCTGTCGAGGGCAGCAGCGCTGGTGACCGTGACACTGGACGCCCCACCGACGTTGAGCACGACCGTGACATCGAGCACCCCGGAAATCTCCGACAGCTCTTCGCGCACGCTGGAAACGCAATGGGCGCAGGTCATCCCCAGAACGGCATAGTTCGCGCTCACCGGACCCTCGGGTGAGATAGCGGTGTCCGCGATCGACTCCTGCTCCGCAGAGTCGTTGGCACCGCAGGTGCAGTTGCAGCCGCCGCCACAGCCGACGGAGTCATCGCGAACGACGTCTTTCGCAGTGAGTCCAAGGTCGGTGAGCGAAGTCGAGGTGTCGGTCATGAGTGTCTCCTGTAGTGGTCGTGCGGGAACGGTGGTCGTGCGGCAACGGTGGTGGAACGGGAACGGTGGTCGAACCCGAACGGTGCTCGAACGGGTATGGTGCGCGTGGCCGGTGTTAGGAACGCACGAGACGGGCGATGGCGGCAGAGGCCTCGCGCAATTTCTCCTCCGCGACGGCGCCGCCCTGCGCGGTCGCCTCGGCGACGCAGTGGCTCAGGTGATCCTCCAGCAGGGAGAGCGCGACGGTCTCCAACGCCTTGGTGACGGCGGAAACCTGGGTGAGCACGTCGATGCAGTAGGTGTCTTCGTCGACCATTCGCTGGATGCCGCGCACCTGACCCTCAGCGCGGCGCAGACGCTTCTGCAGTTCATCTTTTCGTTCGCTGTAGCCGACCATCATTCGCCTCCGTCATACCCCCTGGGGGTAAATCCACTCTACGCGGCTTGTGGCGCCGTGTGTGGGCAGAAAGTCCCGAGGCACGGTGGCAGAAAGGTCAGTCGGCGAGGCCGATCGCCTCGACCCGGGATCCCGGGCCAACAACGACGAGCACCCGCTTGCCCGCGAGAAGCCCGAGCGCATCCGCAAGGTGGGCGGCGTCCGGGGAGGGCTGCTCGTCGTCGCTCGCACGCGACCAGATTGTGACGGGTGCCCCCGAAATGGCGTGGAGAATCTGCGCTTCGGCCGCCGCGTTCGCCCCCGAGACCAGGATGATCCGCCCGATGCGTCTGGCCTGCACGAGCCCCGCGGTGGTCACTGCGACGAGCTCCCTGCGCCACACGACAAAGTGGTAGGCCGCGACCAGCACGGTCGCGAACAGCAGTCCGAGCGGCGCCCGCACCCTGTCGAGCAGACTCGCTGCGAGAGCGCCATCGAGCGCAAACTCAAACACTCGGTACCCGACGACAAGCAGGGTCACGACCGCGACGACCGCGCTCAGGCCGAATACGGCAATGAGGTACACCCTGCGGGCGGGCGACGCGGCCTCCGCGGGTCCCGCGATCGACGCGGGTTTCCAGACGATCCACCACAGTGGGCCGCCCACCACAGCAGAGCTGATTCCCGCGAGCAACAGCGTGCGCGCATCAGCACCAACGAGGGCCGGGGTGAGCGCCGCCAGCAACGCGTTCACGATGACGCCGACACCCGACGCGGTGGCCACGAGGCCAACACCCGACGTGACCAGGCTCGCGGCCAGTCGGGGCGTGGCGGCGAGCGAGTCGACGACCGTCCGGTGATAGGCCCACACGACCGCGCCGACCGTCGCCGTCGCCAGGGCACTGCTCAGCGGGTCGAGGATCTCGCGAAGGGGGTCTGAGCGGTCAAACGTGAGGCGAAGGACCACAAACAGGCTGACGCCGAGACCGCCGAGCGTGAGGATGCTGCCGCCCGCGATTCCCGCGGCAATGACGGCCACCGTGGCGAAGTCGGAACCCAGCGCGCGCGCCCTGTCGTGGTTCCAGTGCCACCACCAGACAACCCACCCGCCAACCGCCCAGACCAGCGACTGCAGCACTGCCTCCCACCAGGGATTGCCGACCGCGACGACGCTGCCCGCGGAACCCGCGACGGTGTCAATCGCCTCGCGGAACACCAGCCCGAGCCCCGTGATACTGCCGGCCACCCCGATCGCCAGCCCCCAGACAAAGCCCACGACACCGGGGGCGTGGCGCAACTGGCGCGGTCCCTTCACCGGGTGCAGGAGCATCCACCGGTGCCAGATCCAGACGCCCCACCAGACCAGGCCGGTTCCGACATCGCGCGGCGCCGCATCGCCGCCGATGGACGCCGTCACCGCGCCCAGCAGCGCCTGCGTGAACGTGATGAGCGACACCGTGTACACCGCCGTGATGTACACGCCCCACAGCACCGACGAGCGGTCGGCTCCTCCGGACAGCCGCCTCCAGACGAACCACCAGAGCACCGCGGCCAGTGGTCCGGCGATGAGGGTGAAGGCGAGCGATTGGGCGAGGCCCGCGACATCCCCCTCCACGAGAACCACACCGGTGTCCAGCAGCCGCCCGACCAGCCCGGACAGGCCAATGGCGGCGATCATTACGAGCGCGAAGAGGATCGTGTACACAATCAGGCGGCGCACCGTCGGCTGCGCCGCGGTCACGGCGGACGGACGTTCGGCGATCACGGTGAATTCCTTCGCTGGTCTGCCACGAGATCACCCAGGTTGCTCAGGCGCACAGCGCCAGTTGCCAGGGGGCAGAGTCGATCAGCCAGGTGTCGCCCGAGCGAACGAGGGCGAAGCGGTCCTCGTACTCGTATTCGTTGCTGCCGAACGGGCCTCCGGTGTAGGACGTGACGATCGAAACCCGCACGTCGGCGGAATCGTTGCGCTCGGTGGACGACACCAGCACGACCCGGAGATGAGAGGTGTCGCCCCGCCCGATTTCTTCGCACCGTTCGACGGCAGCTTCGGTGACGTATCGTTCGGCGGTCTCCTCGTCGGCGGCGATGATCGCGGCGGAGTACCGCTGCACCACGCCCTCGGGCGTGGACGCATCGTGCATCGTCGGAGTGCCGCGCGAAAACACCACCACGAGCGACACCACGACCAGCACCGCGAGCACGGCCAGGATCGCGATCAGCGTGCGATCCGGACGCGCGCCGACGCCCGCCGGTTCACCAGAACTGTCGACGACCGAGCTGCCGTTCGCAGAAGTGTCTTGCACAGAAAAAGCATGACGCGTTCCCGTCGCGGTAGCTAGGGTCCGGGATCGGATCCGGGGTCGCGTCCGGGCGGAAGGTGCTCCCAGAGAAACTCGATCATCGTGCTGATCAGCAGAATGCGCGAGTCCGCTCGCCGAAAGTCGTGCCCCTCCCCCTCAAGCTCGAGGTAGTCGACGGTCCTGCGCCGTTTCCGCAGTGCCGCAACGATCTGGTGGGCCTCTCCGATAGGCACATTGGTGTCGTGTTCCCCGTGCACAACCAGCAGCGGAACAGCGATGGCGTCCACCGATCGCAGCGGCGAGATCGCCCGCAGCAGCGTGCGGTCGCGTCGTGGATGGCCGTACTTGGTGACCGCCGCGGCCGCGATCCACGGCTCGGTGTCCCGGTAGAAGGTATGGAGATCGGACATCCCGCAGATATCCACCCCCGCGGCGAACACCCCCGGGGTGAAAGCCAGGGAGGCGAGCGTCAGATAGCCACCATAGGAGCGCCCGGTGACGGCGATCGACTCCCGGTCGGCGGCCGCCAGACTAACCACGTGGCGAGCCGACGCGATCACGTCGGCGAACGCACCGTAGCGGCCCTCGACGTCATCCGCGTGCACAAAAGCACGCCCAAATCCCGACGATCCGCGCACGTTGGGGGCGAAAACGGTGATGCCCGCCGCCACCATGGCCTGGTGCTGCGGGCTGAACGTGGGGCGCTCCTGCGCCTCCGGTCCGCCGTGCAGGCTCAGCATCGCCCGTCCGGGCCGAGCTCCCGCCGAATCCGGCGCGCGGTAGAGCCAGCCGGTGAGCGGCAAGCCGTCTCCCGAGACGTACGCCTCGAGCGTGGGGCGCACCAGCGACCGCCGGGGCAGCTCCGGCACGTCCGTTACCCGATTCCAGAGAAGCGTCCCGGTATCGAGACGCCAGATCTCGCGCGGGCGCTCGGGACTTTCAACGCCCAGCACCACCGTGCTGCCGTCGCGACTGAGGATGGGATCGGAGGCAACCAGCCCGGGAAGCTCCGGCACGCGGGTTGCGCGTCCGGTCGTGGTGTCGAGCAGCTCGATCTCGCTCGTGCCCACCACATTCCAGACCAACAGAAGCAGCCGTCCCGCGTCATCCGCATCGAGGCCCTCCAGGTCGGCATCCGGTCGCGCGGCGAGAACCCGGGCCGTCCCCCTCCAGTTGTTCGGACCGATCGGCATGGCCACCAGCTCGTGCCGCGACGACAGCGCCTCGGTTACGAGGTACACGACCAGGGGGTTCGGGTCGCCCTCCGGCGCGGGCCGCACCAGCGCGACCTCGGTTGACCCCACGGCCGACTGCGGCAGCAGGGTGTGCGCCTGATCGGCGAGCCGGTCGACGACGACACAGAATTGATGGCCGCGCCGGCCGTCGCGGAGCACTGCCAGCCGCTCCTCGATCGACAGGTCAAGCACGGTGATCAGGTCGCCGGTGGCGAGGGTGGTGAATTCGCCGGTTGCCGGGTCCGCAAGCAGGCTCAGCGTGGGTTCGCCCGGCTCGGTCGACGGGATCGTCACGACAACGCGATGCCCGCTGCGCGTCCAGGGCCCGAGCTGGGCGTGCACCTCTCGGGAGCCCGCAAGTCGGCGCGCGTCAGAGCCGTCCGGCCGAACCACCCACACCTGGGTGCGCACCCCGCCGTCGGTCGCGACCGCGCAGGCAAGCCAGGCGTCATCCGCCGACCAGCGCACGGCAAGAACGGGGTCCTCCGACAGGCTGATGGGCAGCGCTGCGGCTGCAGCGTCGTCGCCGGTCTGCACCCACAATTCGGGTGTGCCCCGCCGATCGCTGATGAACGCGACCCGCAGCGCGTCGGAGGACAGCGTCGGACCCCAGCTCCCCCACGCGCCCACGAGCTGCTTCGCCAGCCAGATGCCCGCGGCGGCGGTTCCCTCAGCGGGCGTGTTCTCGGGTGCGTTCTCGGCAGCGTCCCCGAACGCGTTCTCGGCAGCGTCCCCGGCCGGGTCCTCAAGTGGCGCTGCCGCGCTCACGAAATCCCGTTTTCCTGCAGCCACATCTCCAGCACCGCAAGCTGCCAGAGCGCGTTGGAACCGAGCGTCGTGCGGATGGTGTTCGGGGATGCGAGCATCGCCTCGATCGTGTCCGGGGCGAACAGGCCGCGACGCACGGCAGCCGGGTCGGTCAGCGCCTCACGTACCCGATCGAGGTAGGGGCCTTCCAATTGGCGGATGGCGGGTACCGGAAAGTACCCCTTGGTGCGATCGATCACCGCGTCGGGCACGATGCCGCGGCTGGCGCGCTTCAGTACCCCTTTGCCGCCGTCGGCGAGCTTCAGCTCGGGAGGAATTCGCCCGGCAAGCTCCACAAACTCGTGATCGAGGAAGGGCACGCGCGCCTCCAGCCCCCAGGCCATGGTCATGTTGTCGACCCGTTTCACCGGGTCATCCACGAGCATCACCGTCGTGTCATTGCGGAGCGCCGCATCCACCGCGGTCTGCGCTCCGGGCCGGCCAAACCGCTGGGTGATGAATTCGGTGGGGGCGTCGGCGCCGATCTGCCATTCGGGTCGGAGCAGCTCACGCAGCGCGGCCCAGCGCCGGTCAAAGAACACCGACGAATACGCCTCGACGGCGGCTCCCCGGGCGACATTTGCGAGCGGCGGGTACCAGTCGTAGCCGCCGAGCACCTCGTCGGCGCCCTGACCAGATTGCACCACCTTGACCGACTGCGAGACATCCTGACTGAGCAGGTAAAAAGCGACGCAGTCGTGGCTCGTCATCGGCTCGCTCATCGCCCGCACGGTCGCGTCGAGCCCGGGAAGCAGCCGATCATTGGTGATCCTGATGCGATGATGCCGGGTGCCGAACTGCTGGGCGACGAGGGTCGAGTACTCGAACTCATCGCCGGTCTCACCGCCGGCCGACTCGAAACCGATACTGAACGTGGTCAGGTCGTGCTGCCCGGCGTCGGAGAGCAGCGCGACGACCAGGCTGGAGTCGATGCCGCCAGACAGCAGCACCCCGACCGGCACGTCGGCCACCATCCGCCGGTCGACCGCCGTGCGGAGGCTCGCAATCAGGGCGTCTTCCCAATCGCGGGATGACCAGTCCGCACGCTCCGGATCGCGGGTGAACTCGGGCTCCCAGTAGACGTGGTCGGCGCTCGAACCATCGGCGTCCACCACGCGCACGGTCGCCGGCGGGAGTTTCTGCACGCCGGCAAGGATCGTGCGCGGCGCCGGAACCACCGAGTGCCAGGTGAGGTACTCGGCGAGCGCGGTGGTGTCGAGCGAGGTGTCCGTGCCCCCTCCGGCCAGCAGCGCCTGCACGGTCGAGGCAAACCGCAACCGCTCGGTTGTCTGGTCGAGGTAGAGGGGCTTGATGCCGAGGCGATCGCGGGCAAGGATCATCCGCCCTCGACGATGTTCGATGATCGCAAAGGCGAACATGCCGAGAAAGTGGTCAACGCAGTCGATCCCCCATTCGGCATACGCCTTGCCGATGACCTCGGTGTCGGAATGGGAGAAGAAGGAGTGGCCAGCGGACTCCAGTTCGCCGCGCAGCTGCTTGAAGTTGTAGATGCACCCGTTGAAGACCGTCGTCAGGCCGAGCACGGGGTCTACCATGGGCTGCGCTCCGGCGACGCTGAGGTCGATGATCGACAGCCGTCGGTGGCCGAGCGCCACCGGTCCGCGCGCCCATACCCCGTCGCCGTCCGGCCCGCGGTGCACGAGGCAGCCCGTCATCCGCTCCACCGCGCCCAGGTCAGCGGACCGCCCGTCGAAACGCACTTCCCCGGCCAGCCCGCACATCGACTAGTCCTCCTCAGACCCTGCGGTCGAGGCCGCACCCACGATCCAGGTGTCCTTGCCGCCTCCGCCCTGGGACGAGTTGACGACCAGGCGCCCCTCCGGCGCGACCCGGGTCAAAGCCACATCAGCGACCCGGTAATGCTCAGGATCGGGCCCGGTGACGTACACAAACGCCCGCAGGTCGACGCGCCGCGGCTCCAGCTTGCCGTCGGAGAAGGTGGGGTGCAGCGACAGCGACACCACCTCCTGGGCGATCCACGCCTCGGGGTTCTGCAGGATCTCCGCTCGCCGCTCGGATACCTGGGCGGCCACCGCGGTGGGCCCGATGAGTATGCCGTTGCCGCCCTGGCCGTCAACCGGCTTGGTGACCAGTTCGCCGACCCGCTCCAGCACGATCTGCCGCTCGGTTTCGTCGCTGGTGCGATACGTCGGCACCGATTCCAACAGGGGGCGTTCCCGTAGGTAGTAGGCGATCAGTTCGGGCATCGTGCAATACATCGCCTTGTCGTCGGCGACACCGTTTCCCGGAGCATTGGCGAGGAACACCCGGCCGGCCGCCGCGACATCCATCACGTCTGCCCCGATGGGATGACCGGTGTCGTCGACGAGGTCAACCAGCTCACCATCCAGGCGCAGATAGAGTGCGTCGATTGTGGTGCCTGTGGACCGGTGGATGACTCGTCCGCCGTCAACGCGCAGATCATCCGCCTCCACCAGAAGCAGCTCGGCGCCGGCGGCCAACGCCCGGTGCTCGTAGCGCGCGCTGCTTTCCACGCCACTGGACAGCAGCGCGCCCGTGCCGCCGGGGCTGCGGGCAAGCAAGCAGTCGTGGAGCACCTTCAGGGCGCTCGTCGGATCGAGCAGGCCGTCGGGCCGCGGCAGCTCGGGCACTACGGTGTCCAGCAGGGAGCGCGCCGCGATGGCGTAGGCTGCTCCGCTCGGGGCACGTACGTTGTCTTCGAGAACGCGCCACTCGCCGAACTCGTTGCGCACGAGATCGAATCCCATGATCGGGGCGCGGATTGTGCCGGGCGGCAGTCGCAGCGCTTCCTCGCGCCAGCCCGGAGATCCCACGACGGACTCGGCCGTGACGATGCCGTGACGGAGGACGCGCTGGTCGCCGTAGATGTCTTCGAGGAAGGCTTCCACCGCGCGGGCCCGTTGGATCAGACCGGCGGACAGCTCCGCCCACTCGTGACGCGAGATCACCCGCGGCACCAGGTCGATGTGAAAACCTTGCTTTTCGCCCTCGACGCCGAAGTTAAGCCCCATCCTGGTGCTGGCGCGGTCGCGTTCGGTGTGCCGCTCGGCGAGCGCCGCGGCGTCGAGCCCGCTGTAGAAATCGATGATGGCGCGGTAGTGAGACTTCGGCTGGGCGCCGCGGCCGATCGCTTCGTCTCCCGCCCGCACCCGGTAGCGGGGAAGCGGCACGGTCGCGGGCGCCGTACCCTCGGCTGGCCCGTGGGTTTCTTGCACCACCAGCTCGACGACGTCATCGAGGCTGCCGCGCTCGGCAAACGCGGCACGCTGGCGGTCTGCAGACGTGCCGCGGGCGAGGACGGACTCGACCAGCTGGCTGACCTGGGCGTAGTCACCGAGCTCCTCGAGCTGGGGACGGAGCCTCTGCACCTGCTGCCGGACGGCACGTTCTGCGGGTATCGGACGCGGGTGCAGCCCCGGCCCGAGAAGGTTGCTCGACAGTCCGCCCCGCGCGGCCTGCCACATCGCGGCCCGATGGAGCGGCACCGCCGTCGGAACGAACGACACTCCGGCCACGATGTCCAGTTCCGCTGCGCGCACGGCCGCTCGGAACAGGCCAGCGATGAGCACGGCATCGTCCACGATCGGGCACGCGTCGGCGATGCGCAGTTCGAGGGTGGGGGCGTGCGACGAGGGACGCACGTCGAAGTAGGCCATCTTCGAGTCAGCGATGACGCCGGTGTGGATAAGGTCAGAGAGCAATTCATCGTATTCGGCGGCGGATCCGAGCGGCCCCGTGGCGCCGGCGCTTGGCCAGCGCTGCCAGATAATGGTGCGAAAACTCGCGTATCCGGTGTCGAGGCCGTTCCAGAATGGTGAGCTGGCCGAAAGCGCGAGAAAAATGGGCAGTTCTCTCGCCACCCGCTGCGCGATCTGCACCGCCAGGTCACGGTCAGACACTCCCACGTGAATCTGCGTCCCACAGATGAGTTGCTCGTCCACGAGCAGGCGGTACTGCTCCTGCATCCGGCCGTACCGGCCGGTGGCCGTGAGTTCGAAGTCGGCGAACACGGAACGCGGCGCTGTTCCCACCGCGGCGATACCCATGCCGTCCTCCCCCGCGACGTCGATGACCCCGCGGCGCAGCCGAAGCAGCTCGTCGCGGAGACCGGATAGAGAGGTGACAACGTCGGTGTTCGTCTCGACCGTCGTGCGCTGTATCTCCGCGGTGTAGTTGGCTGCCGACAGCCGCGACAGCACCTGAGGTGCGCGCGCGGCGAGCTTCCAGCTATCCAGATCGATGAGGTGGAGTTCTTCTTCCGCACCCAGGGTTAGCTCGGCGGCCATCGTCCCACTGTAGTTCCGAGAGTAGGTCTAACGGAAGGTCCTCTATATACTTCGAATATGAAGCAAAACCGGATTGTCGCACAGAAGGCCCCTACCTCCATCCCCCGCACAATCGGGCGAATCGGACTAGGCGCGGCGCTGATGTTCGCGGGCGTGAGCCATCTTTCGTTCAATCGGGAAGCTTTTCAGGCCCAGGTCCCCGAGTGGTTGCCCCTCGATAAGGACTTCGTTGTACTGGCGTCCGGCGTTGTCGAGATCGGTCTTGGTCTCGCTCTGGTGGCCGCGCCGAAACACCGCGTCACGGTGGGCTGGGTCGTTGCCGCATTCTTCGTTGCCATTTTCCCCGGCAACATCTCCCAGCTGGCAACCCGCACGAACTCGTTCGGTCTCGACACCGACGCCGCCCGCGGGTTCCGGTTGCTGTTCCAGCCGCTGCTCGTGATCTGGGCCCTGTGGTCCACCGGCGCCTGGCGCGCCTGGCGCGCGGGTCGCGCCAGCCGCTAACCAGGTCACCGCACCAGCGGCTAGGCCGGCTGGGCGACCTCGGCATTCATCGCGAGCGCGGTCAGCTCGACCGAGACCAGGCGCTGCTCGACGGTGGGCGACTGGTGCGCGATGATCAGCTCGTCGGCTCCGGTGGTCGCGGCGAAGTCGTCGAGGTAGGCCTTGACGTCCGCGCCTGTGCCGACCGCGGTGTACTTCATCATCTTCGCGATGTGGATTCCATCCGGGGTCTGCAGGAACGAGTCAATGTCTGCGTCGCTGTACTGCGGCGTCGCCGGTCCGCGCGAGAGCATGCCGCGCACTCGCTCGCGGCGGGTCGTGCTGAATTGCCGCTGCGCGTCATCGGCATCGTCCGCGGCCACGACGTTGACGGCGACGATCAGGTGCGGTTCTGCCAGCTGCACCGACGGGCGGAAGTCCCGGCGGTAGAGCGCGACGGCCTCGTGCAGCGCGTCGGGCGCGAAGTGGGAAGCGAAAGCGAACGGGAGGCCGAGCGCGGCCGCCAGCTGAGCACCGAACAGGGACGACCCGAGGATGTACAGCGGCACGTTGGTTCCCGCGCCGGGCACTGCCTGCACCCCGGGGATCACGGATTCGCCGCGGAGGTATCCCTGCAGCTCGACGATGTCCTGCGGGAACGATTCGGCCGACGAGGGGCTGCGGCGGAGCGCCCGCATGGTGTTCTGGTCACTGCCGGGGGCGCGCCCCAGGCCCAGGTCGATGCGACCGGGGAAGAGGGTTTCGAGGGTGCCGAACTGCTCAGCGATGGTGAGGGGTGCGTGGTTGGGCAACATGATGCCGCCGGAACCGAGGCGGATGCTCGAGGTCTGCTGCGCCACGTACCCGATCAGGATGCTGGTCGCCGAAGACGCGATCGAGGGCATGTTGTGGTGCTCGGCGTACCAGACACGGCGGTAGCCATGCTTCTCGCCCGCCTGCGCCAGGGCGACTGAGGCGGAAAAGGAATCGCGGGCGGTGCGTCCGGGGGTGATGGGCGCCAGATCCAGGAGAGACAGGGGAATGGGCATACGGGTAACAACCTTCCGCGGCGGGATTTGTTCCCGATGGGCCACCCCGCCGCTGACTACTTCTTCTTGGCGGCCGCCTTCGCTGCCTTTTTCGTCTCGCGAACGCGCCCCAGCGATTCCGCGTCAACGATGTCGGCGACCGAGCGAAATGATCCCTCTTCTCCGTAGGGGGCGGATGCCTCGCGCCATCCGGTCGCGGTAATCCCGAGACGTTTCCCGAGCAGCGCCAAAAAGATCTTCGCCTTCTGTTGCCCGAAACCCGGCAGCGCCTCGAGTCTGCGCAGAATCTCCGCACCGTCCGGGTCGCCGGTGGTCCAGATGCCAGTTACATCCCCGTTCCAGTCGTCGGCTATCGCTCGAGCGAGCGCCTGCACGCGACCGGCCATCGAACCCGGGTAGCGGTGGACTGCGGGGCTGACCCGGAAGGCCTCGACGAGCTCATCCGGGTCGAAATCGGCGAGCGCGGCCGGCTCGAGGGTGCCGGCACGGTCCCGGATCTTCAACGGGCCAGCAAAGGCGGACTCCATCGTCACCTGCTGGTCCAACAGCATCCCGAGTATCAGGGCGAAGGAATCGTCGCTCAGGAGGGTGTCGGCGTTGGAGTCTCCCGTAATGTGCAGCGTCATTCCCCCATAGTGCCACCGACGCAGCGCCTGCCCCACCCCGTCGTTTTCACGTCGGAATCCCAGCCATAGCCACCCGGACGGGTATAGCGTGCGAGGGAGAGAAAGGGCAGTGTGGTGAACAAAGACGTCGAATCCCCAACCTCAACGAGGAGGTCCAGCGGCCAGAAGAATGTCAGGCGCTGGCTTCCGGCTGCAATCGTGCCCGTCACCGTGTTCGCGGTGGCCGTGACCGTTCCCGCTTTCGCCGACTCCTCCCCCGATCTCCCCGACCGGTCAGCCCAGGAGGTGCTCGAGCTGGTCGCTGACAGTGTCGACGCGACGTACTCCGGCACCGTCGAGCAGACCTCCGAATTCGGACTGCCGGAGCTTCCCGCGATGGGACCGGGATCGTCGTCAGGTTCGTCGGACTCTTCGGTCGGCACGGCGCTCGAGTTGCTCACTGGGTCGCACACTGCACGGGTCTACATCGGGGCGGACCAGACCGCGAGATTCCAACTGATGGACACGCTCGCGCAACGCGACGTTATCGTCAACGGGTCCGATGTCTGGCTCTACAGCTCGCAGGACAACGAGGCAGTGCACGTGCTGCTTCCGAGCGATGTTGCGAGCCCACCCGCCTCCGCCGCGCTGCCACCCGAGGTTCCTGCTACCCCCGCGGCACTCGCCGCAACGCTGCTCGAAACGATCGAGCCATCCACCACAATCGAGGTCGGTGAAACCGCGCGAGTCGCCGGGCGCTCCGTCTACACCCTGACGCTGACCCCAGATTCAGGCGCCGCCGATTCTGGTGCCGCCGGTTCCGGCTCCCCCGCGACGCTGGTGGACTCCGTCGTGCTGTCCGTGGATGCGGAGACGGGGCTTCCGCTGGCAGTGACCGTAGCCGCCACCGGGCAGGACACCCCCGCATTCGCGGTCGAGTTCAGCTCGATCACCTTCGAGGCGCCCGACTCCACCCTGTTCGCGTTCGATCCCCCGGCGGACGCCACCGTCACCGAGAAGGACCTCACCGCTGCAGACGGCGACCATTCGGCAACTCCCGGCACGGGCGAGCTGGACGGCATGGACGTCACCGGCGAAGCGATCCCGGAAAGCGCCGTTCCCACGGTGCTCGGCGAGGGTTGGTCGTCCATCCTGGTCATCCCCGCCGAAGCCCTCGGCGCAGCTGGCCCAGCGGGCGCGGCGCCCTCCGACGCGAGCGATGGCACCGAAGCCGGCGAAGGCATGGGCGAGTCGGCAGAGGCTGCCCAACTGCTCGACCAACTGACTACGGCAGTGCCCGAGGGTCGCCTGTTCGAGAGCGCTCTGGTGTCCGTACTGCTCAGCGCAGACGGACGAGTGTTCGTGGGAGCCGTTTCCGGCGAACAGCTGCAGGCCGCGGCTCAGAGCACGCCGTGACCGGCCCCGAGACCAGACACAACAGGCACCGCCGCGTCGGCCATACGATGACCGTCCTGTGACCGACGCGGCGGGCGACTCGCTCGCCATCGAGACGCACGGGCTGACGAAGAACTTTGGCCGACAGGTCGCCGTGGATGATCTGAGCCTAGCGGTGCCGCGGGGCGCCGTCTTCGGATTCCTCGGGCCGAACGGGTCGGGCAAGACCACGACCATTCGCATGCTGCTCGGCCTCGCCTCCGCCAGCACCGGACAGATTCGCATGCTCGGCAGTGCGATTCCCGACCGGTCCCGCTCGGTGCTGCCGCGCGTAGGAGCGCTGGTCGAGGGACCCGCGTTCTATCCGTTCCTCTCTGGAGCGGCGAATCTGCGCCGGTTCGATTCAGCTGACCGGCACGCGACATCCGCCACCCGCACCGCCCGCGTCAACGCAGCCCTCGACCGGGTCGGGCTCAGCCACGCCGCCAACAAACCCGCGCACGCCTATTCGCTCGGCATGAAGCAGCGCCTCGGGATCGCGAATGCGCTGCTCCAGCCGCGGCAGCTGCTTATCCTTGACGAGCCGAGCAACGGACTCGACCCGCAGGGCACCCGCGAGGTGCGCAACCTGATCCGCTCGCTCGCCGACGACGGAACAACGATCTTTCTGTCCAGCCACCTCCTTGCGGAGGTCGAGCAGATCTGCTCCCACATCGCCGTGATGAGCGTCGGACGGCTCGTCGCGCAGGGAACCCTCGACGACCTGCGGGCGGCGGGCATCGCCACCGTGCAGGTGCGCACTCCCGACCCGGCGCTCGCCGTAACGGTTCTCCGCCGGTTGAATTTGATGGCGGATGTCACGGAGCCCACCCATCCCACCGGCCCAGACAGCGATCCGCTCGTGAGCGCCCCGCTCTCGCCCGGCTCGCCCGCAATCGGCTCGCCCACAGCGGAGTCACCCGCAGCCAGCTCGCCCGCAGCATCGTCGATTGCGGCAGAGACTATTGCGGCGGCGCTCGTGGAGGCCGGGGTGCGGGTGCGCGGTTTCGCCGTCGTCGGCGCGAGCCTGGAGGAGCGTTTTGTGGCGCTGACCGGAGAGGGGTTCGACGTTGCCCAGTAGGCCCGTATCGCACGCGACCCGTGGACTCGGAATGGCGCTGCTGGTGTCCGAGATCACCGTCCTGTTCCGACGGCGGCGAACCTGGGCGATGCTCGCGGCCCTCGCGGCGGTACCCCTGCTTATCGCCGTGGCGGTTCGGCTCTCGTCCGACGATGAGTCCGGCGGTGGTGGTCCGCCGTTCCTGTCGAGCATCACCGAAAACGGCCTCTTTGTCGCAATTACCGCGCTGACGGTCGCGATTCCGCTGTTTCTGCCCCTGACGGTCGGCGTTGTCGCGGGCGACACCATCGCGGGCGAGGCGAGCCTCGGCACCCTGCGCTACCTGCTGGTGGCGCCGGCCGGCCGCATTCGCCTGCTCGTCGTCAAGTACATCGGAGCCGCCGCGTTCTGCCTGGTTGCGACGCTCGTGGTGGTGCTGGTCGGGGTGGCGATCGGTGCGGCGTTGTTCCCGATCGGCCCCGTCACCCTCCTGTCCGGTGACACCGTGGGCGTCGGCGGCTACGCACTGCGGTGCCTGCTGCTCACCGCGTACGTCACCGTGTCCCTCTGCGGGCTGAGCGCAATCGGACTGTTCATTTCGACCCTCACCACGGTTCCCGTGGGCGCCATGGCAGCCACGAGTGTGCTCGCGGTGGTGGCCCAGATTGTCGGCGCACTCCCCCAGCTCGCGTGGCTGCACCCGTGGTTGTTCAGCCAGTACTGGCTCGATTTCGCCGGACTGCTCACGGAGCCGCTGTCGCTCGCGTCGTTTGGTGACAACGCATTGCTCCAGCTTGGCTACGTCGCGGTCTTCGGCGCCCTGGCTTACGGCCGCTTCGCCACCAAAGACATCCTGAGCTGAGCGCGCTCGACCAACGCCCGGTCGCAGTGCGGTCGCGGTCGCGCTTGCGCTCGCGGCGCGGTCGCCAGATCCGACCCCGATTGACCCACGTGAGAAACACTCCGGAAACCGGAGCCGTCGATACTGAGAGTCTGCTGACCGACTCGCCACTCGAAGGAACCTCTCATGTCCTCTTCCAGCTTCTCGCTCCGGCGGCCGGTGCGGGTGTCCGCGGCGACCGCGATCTGTGTCGGCCTCGTGGTCGGCGCTGGCGCTTTGGCGCCCATAGCGGCCGGCGCCGCGGCGGTCTCGCCACCCCCAGCATCGAGCGGCACCGCACCCGACGTCGTCGACCTCGGAATCACGGACGTGCTGGCGCTGCTCGAGTCGGGCGAATCCACCTCGGTGGCCCTGACGCAGGAATATCTCGACCGGATCGCCACCTATGACAACCCGTACGGCAGCCAGCCCGGCCTCGCCGCGGTCATCCTGGCGAACCCGAACGCCCTCGCGACCGCCGCGGAGCTCGATGCTGAGCGGGCGGCGGGCACGCTGCGCGGGGTGCTGCACGGTGTGCCGATCCTGGTGAAGGACAACTACGCGACCTTCGACATGCCGACCACCGCCGGCAGTGCCTCCCTCCACACCTACCAGACCAAGGTCGACGCGACAGCCGTGCAGCGGCTGCGCGACGCTGGGGCCATCATTCTCGCGAAGACCAATCTGTCCGAGTTTGCCTGGCACGGAACCTACACGCTCAGCTCGGAGCGCGGCCGCACCACCAATCCCTACAACCAGGCCAACAGCGCGAGTGGATCCAGCGGCGGAACGGGCGCAGCCGTAGCGGCCAGCTACGCTCCGGCGGGCCTCGGCACCGACTCGTGTGGCTCGATCGTCGGGCCGAGCGCGCACCAGAGCCTGGTCGGATACCGTCCCACGATGGGCCTGACCAGCGTCGCGGGAATCGTTCCGCTCAGCCTGCGGCAGGATGTGTCCGGTCCCATGACGAAAACGGTCACGGACGCGGCCCTGCTGCTCGAGGTCCTCGCCGGCTACGACCCCGCAGACCCGCAGACGGTGATCGCGGACGAGCAGGACACCGGCGCGTATGTTGCGGGTCTGAGCAGTACGTCGCTCGAGGGCAAGCGCATCGGCTACGTGAAGTGGGACTTCGTCGAAGACCCCGCACGGCCCGGTCTTGCTGAGACGACGGCGATCATCGACCAGGCCGTCCTCGACCTTGAGGCTCAGGGCGCGATCATCGTCGATGTTCCTTTCACTCGCGACTACGTTTCCGACGTGCTGAAGAGCGGCGGATGGATCGACATGCGCCCGAGCATCGACAACTTCTTCGCCACCACCGAGGCTGCCTGGCCCGCCGGTCTCGCCGCGCTCACCGCACCCACCGACGAGCTCACCTTCTCCGACGTGATCGCCGACGGCAAGTCATCGCTGACCGACGGCGACATCGCGTACTTCATGAGCAACGAAGACCTCCCGAACGCCGCCTACGACGCCGCCATCGCGGAACAGGACGAGGGAAAGGCCGCCATGGATCAGTTCTTCATCGACAACAACATCGATGCCCTCGCGATGCCGACCAGCGCGACCTCGGCCGCCCCCGACTGGGCGGGCACGACGTTCTGCGATCTCGGGGCCAACACGGGCATCCCGACCGTGTCGTTGCCGGCCGGTTTCACCTCCACCGGAGCGGCCGTCGGCCTGGAACTCGCGGCGCCCCGCAGCGAGGATGCGGAACTGCTGTCGATGTCGTACGACTACGAACAGGCCACGCTGCACCGCGTTGCCCCGGCGTCGACGCCCGAATTGCTCCGCCCGACCCTGCTCGTTCCCGCCGACGGCGTCACGGACGACGTCGAACCTGCCGCGAAGCCTGCACCCGGCCCTGCAACTCTCGCTGCCACCGGCGCCGGCCACACACTGCCCGGCGCCGTCTTCGGGCTGTCGCTGCTGCTCGGCGGAGCGATCGCCCTGCTGCTCACCACCTTCGGGCGGCGTCGACCAAGCGCGAGCTAGGCGAAGCGGCGACCCGGGTATCAGATGCCCGGGTCGCCCGCAAGCCTGACCAGACGTAACAAATGTCACTTAGGCTGCCCGCACAGGCTCTTCCCTACCCGGAGGGATTTTCAGCTCATGCGCGCCGTCACCCAACCCCACCAGGTCCTCGCCCCGCTGGTCGTGCCCGGACCCACGAGCTCGATCCTCCATCGGTGGAAGGAGGTGGTGGCCGCCCTGCCGCACCATCCCGCGCTCAGCTCACCGGGCGTGAGCTATACCTTCGCGGAGGCCGATGCACTCACCGACGCGATCGCGATTGGACTCGCCGGGCAGCTTCCGCCCGGCGAGTCCCCCGTTGGGTCGCCGATCGGCTGCTTCGTCGGCCACACGGCGGCGGGACTGCTCGCCTACCTCGCGATCCTGAAGGCCGGACGTGTGGTTGTGGTGCTCGACCCGCACCTGCCGTCCGAGCGCCTGAGCCAGATCTGTGCGCTGGCCGGCCTCACCGCCTGCGTCGCTGACGCCGCCCAACTGTCGCGCGTTCCGGAGCTGGGAAGCGCGCTCTCTACTGTCGTGGCGCTGGAACCGCTTCTCGCGGCCGATGCCGGTGGCGTGCCGACATCCGCCCCCCTCGCAGAGAATGTTCTGTCAGCCGGGATGGCTCGCGGCGACGGGGATGCGACCGCGATCGTGTTCACCTCGGGATCGACCGGCCGGCCCAAGGGTGTCATCCAGACCCACCGGCAGCTGCTGAATGACGCGATGGACAGTGGGCAGCGGTTCAGGCTGTCGCCCGACGACCGGATGGCGATGGTGCTGCCGTACGGGTTCGCCGCTGGCGCGATTTTGCAGTTCGTCGCCCTGCTGAACGGCGCGGGCCTGTGGAGCTTCGATCCGCGCAGCGGGGGCGTTCGTGGGCTCGTCTCCTGGATCGAAGATCAGAAGCTGACCACCCTGAACTGCACGCCGCACCTGCTGCGGTCTCTCGTCGCGGCCCTGCCGGAGCACACCGTACTCGACAGCCTGCGGATGGTGTCGACGGTGGGCGAGGCCGTGCACGGGCGCGACGTCGAGGCGATCCGCAAGCACACGGTGCCGACGGCATCGTTCGTGAACTGGGTCGGCTCGTCTGAGACGGGCACTCTGTCGGCCCATGAGATTCCGGGCGGCGCACCGCTGCCGACCGGCACCGTGCCCGCGGGCAAGATCGTCGCAAACAAAACCGTGCTTCTCCTCCGCGAGGACTCCACGCTTGCCGCACCCGGTGAGGCGGGCGAGATCGTGACCGTCTCCGACTATATGTCGGGCGAATATTGGGCGGATGCCGCGGGCAATGCTCTTCGCTTTGGATTCAGCGACGACGGCCGGCGACTCTGCCGCCAGGGCGACCTCGGGCGGTTCGACGAGAACGGCGATCTCGTCCTGCTCGGCCGCGCGGACGCGGCGGTCAAGGTGCGGGGCTACCTGGTCGAACCGAGTGAAATCGAGGCGGCTTTTCTCGCGATTGCCGGCGTGACGGAGTCGGTGGTGCTCTCTCAGGTCGACTCGGCCACCCCCACCCGTCTCATCGCCTACGTGGTGCAGGAGTCCGCGGTGCGCCCGCACTCGCCGGCGGCGCTGCGGCGACTGCTCCGGCTTCGCCTGCCCGAGTACATGGTGCCCGCAGCCATCGTGCCGATGTCCGTGCTGCCGCGCAACGAACGCGGCAAGGTGGACCGCGCCTCGCTCCCCGACGCACCCGCGCCGAGCGTGAGCAGCGAACCGATGAACCCGCGCGAACTCGTGCTCGCTGACATCTGGAGCGAGGTGCTCGGCCTCGCCTCGGTCAACCTCGACGACGACTTTATGGCGCTCGGCGGAGACTCCCTCTCGGCGGAAGAGCTGTTCGCCATCGTGCGGGAGAGGTTCGGCGTCTTTATGACCTCGGCGGACCTGCTCGAGGCGCCCACCCTGCGCGAGTTCACCCGGCGGGTGCGGCTCGGAACCGACTCCCTGCCCACGCACCCCGATGTGGTCACCCTCCGCGCCGGAGGCCTGCGCACCCCCATCTTCTGCTTTGCCGGCTCCGGCGCACTCGCGCTCACCTTTCTCCCCCTGTCGCGCCACTTCCATGACCACAACATGTACGCGTTCCAGGCTCACGGACTCGAAAACCGCGGGGTGCCCGACTGGTCGGTGGGCGCCGCGGCGCGGAGGTTCCTGGCAATCATGCGGGTGATCCAGCCGCGCGGACCGTACCTGCTGGTCGGTCACTCGTTCGGCGGCCTGGTCGCGCTCGAAATCGCACAGCTGCTGACGGGGGCGGGCGAGACCGTTGCCATGGTGACCCTGCTCGACACGTACCTCCCGAAGCATGCGGGATCGCTTCGCCTCGCGGAATCCTTCGACACCGGGTCGTCGCGCGGGTTCAGCGACGAGCCCCGCGCGCGCGTTCCCCTGGCGCGCAGTCCCCTGGCACGCGGTCCCCGCGCGCGCACGCCCCTGGCTCGCGTTCCCCTGGCTCGCGTTCCCCGCGCGCCGGAATGGGGCCGGCACCTCCGCGCGAGAGCCGCCGGGCTGGTGCCGTTCGCTGGACAAGACCAGTTTCAGGCCTTTTTCGATCACGGCCAGCTGGCCGCTCGGCGGTACAGCGTGAGCGCGTATTCCGGTCGGGTTCTGCTCGCCCTCGTTCCCGGAAACCCCGACGGGCGCGCGAGCTGGGGCCCGATCCTCGCCGGGCCGCACACGATTGTTGACATTGCGAGCGAGCACACCTCCCTGCTGCGCGAGCCCCACGCGACCGAGTTGGCCAGGATCATCCAGGCCGAACTGACCGCGGTCGACCAGTGACCCTCCGGACACCGCCGTTTCAGGCCACCGACGAGTTCCCGCGACTCGGCCGGGTCGAGCAGCTGGTGCTCCGCGGCGACGGCCTGACCACGACCTCACTCGAAATCCTCACGGGCGAACAGATCAGCGTGGAAGTAGCCGGGCACTGGATGATCGCGGTTCCGGATCCGGCGGACGCAGTGTCCCGCGGTTCGAGCCTGTACGAAGACGACAGCCCGGACCCCGGCGAGTACATCGCCCTCGCCCACCACAACCTGGGGGTGCAGCCGGGCGAGCGCCTGCTGGTGCGCGACGTGCTCCTGATCGGCCCCGGGCGTACCGTTCACGGCGCCGCCGAAGTGGTCGCCCGCCTCGACGAACTCCCCGCTCCCGTCGCAACCGCGCTGGCAACAACGGAGCAACCGATCGGACGCCTGCTGCGCGATCACGGAGTCCACGTCTCGCGCGAGCTGCAGTCGTGGGGGCTCATCCCCGCCGGTCTCCGCGCCGAGCGGCTCGAACCCGGCCTCACCAGCGGGTCGAGGGTCTCCGGACGCACCTACATCATGCGGCTCGTCTCGAGCAGAACTCCGCTCGCCGTTCTCGTGGAACGGTTCGCGCCGCACGTGTTCGCGACGCCGTAACCGCCGCAACGTTGGCTAGTGACCGCCGCTGTGCCGGTCAGCGACGGCCGCGTCGGAGGCTACAGCACCATCCGGTCGATGCCCTCCGGCGACAGTGCGTGGTGGATGGCGAGGATGCTCGCGCCGAGCACCGCGGCGTTGACCCCCGCTGACGACTGCGCGATGGTCAGCCGACTGGTCGCGAGCGGCATTGACCGGGCGTAGATGACCTCGCGTACCCCCGCGATCAGGTGGTCGCCGACCACCGCCATCGATCCGCCCACCGCGATGACCGAGGGGTTCATCAGGCTGACGCAGGCGGTGAGGATCTCCCCCAGGTCACGGCCGGCCTGCCGGACCGCCTGGATCGCCTCGATGTTTCCGTGCTTGACCAGCGCGATGACCGAGCTGGCCGTGCCGTCCCCGAGCCCAGTCTCCGCGAGCGCGCGGGCGATCGCAGGTCCAGACGCCATGGCCTCGAGACATCCCCGATTTCCACAATGGCAGGCGACACCCTCGCCGCGAGGGATACGCACATGGCCGATGTCGCCGGCGATGCCCTGCGCGCCTCGCAGCAGACGCCCGCCCGAGATGACCCCGGCACCGATGCCGGTGGCGACTTTCACGAACAGGAGGTTGTCGGTCTGTGGCCAGCCAAAGGCCTGTTCGCCCAGTGCCATGATGTTGACGTCGTTGTCGACGAGTACGGGCACCTCGAGATGCTGCCTGACAAACTCCGGAACGTCGAACTGGTCCCAGCCGGGCATGATCGGCGGATTGATTGGGCGGCCGGTGCTGTGCTCGACCGGACCGGGTAGACCGATTCCGATCGCGATGACGTCGGCGGTCGAGAGCCCGTGCTGCTCAAGCAGCGCACGGCCGGTGTCGACCATCCAGGTGAGCACCGTCTCCGGGCCGTCCGCGATGTTAATGGGGCCGGTCATCTCCCCGACGATGGTGCCGCTGAGATTGGTCACGGCGATGGTGGCGTGCGTTGCTCCGAGGTCGGCGGCAAGCACAAACCGCGCGGAGGGGTTGAGCGCGAATTGCGACGACGGCCGACCCCCCGTGGATTGCGCGTCCCCGACCGGGCTGATCAGGCCGAGGCTCATGAGTTCGTCCACCCGAAGCGCGATCGTGGACCGGGCGAGCCCCGTGGTCGCGGCGAGTTCGGTGCGGGTGCGGGGCAGTCCGTCGCGCAGCAACTGGAAGAGTTCGCTTGCTCCCGAGCCCCCCAGCGTCGATCCGCGACTTATGTCAACCATGCTCAAGTCTCGCACGGGCCACTTCGCCCACAACGCCACGGACATCCGACGATGATCATCGGAACTCAGCGAGTGCTGAAAGCCGCGTCGAAGGCGGCACCGGGAGCGTCGAAGGCGAACTTCTTCACGAAGGCGAGAGCTTCCGGGGCGCCGATCAGTCGGTCCATCCCGGCATCCTCCCACTCGACCGAGATGGGCCCCGTGTACCCGATGGTGTTCAGCATGCGAAAGCTGTCTTCCCAGGGCACGTCGCCGTGGCCGGTGGAGACAAAGTCCCAGCCCCGCCGCGGGTCCGCCCACGCCAGCAGCGATCCCAGCCGTCCGTTACGGCCGTTGTTCATCCGCTTTTTGGTGTCCTTGCAATCGACGTGATAGATCCGGTCCTTGAAGTCCCAGAGAAAGCTCACGGGGTCAAGGTCCTGCCAGATGAAGTGGCTCGGATCCCAGTTCAGCCCGAACGCTTCACGGTGGCCGATCGCCTCGAGCGTGCGCACCGTCGACCAGTAATCGAAAGCGATCTCGCTCGGGTGCACCTCGTGGGCGAACCGCACGCCCACCTCGTCGAAGACGTCGAGGATGGGATTCCAGCGGTCCGCGAAGTCCTGGTAGCCGGCGTCGATGGCCTCCTGGGAGACGGGCGGGAACATCGCGACATACTTCCAGATCGACGATCCCGTGAATCCGATGACGGTCTTCACTCCGAGCTTCGCTGCCAGGCGCGCGGTGTTCTTCATCTCCTCGGCTGCCCGCCGCCGAACGCCCTCAGGGTTGCCATCACCCCAAACCGAATCAGGCAGGATGTCACGGTGGCGCTGGTCGATCGGATCATCGCACACCGCCTGGCCTTTGAGATGGTTGGAGATGGCCCAGACCTTCAGGCCGTGCTTCTCGAGCACCCCCAGTTTGCCTTCGACGTAGCCGGGTTCCTCCCAGCGCCCGGGATCGAGGTGATCACCCCAACACGCGATCTCGAGGCCGTCGTAGCCCCAGCTGGCGGCGAGCTCACACACCGTCTCGAAGGGCAGGTCGGCCCACTGGCCGGTGAACAGGGTGATCGGACGGGTCACGGTTGCATCTCCTCTTGGTGTGTTTCCTGAACGGTGCTCGCCGCGGCCACGGTGTCTGCCACGGCAACCCACGAGCTGGCCGCGTGCGCGCTGCGCTCCACCGCGTCGAGCACCCGCTGCACCTGCAACCCGTCGGCAAACGACGGAGTGGGTTGGGCTCCCGCACTGACTGCCTCGACGAAGTCCTTCGCCTGGTGCGAGAAGCCGTGCTCGTAGCCGAGCGTGTGGCCGGCCGGCCACCACGCGCCAACGTACGGATGCTCGGGTTCGGTGACCAGGATGCGGGTGAATCCCTGCTCGGCGATCGGAGCCCGCGCGTCGAAGAACTGCAGGACGTTGAGCTCCTCGAGGTCGAAGGCGATCGCACCGGCCGAGCCCGAGACCTCGATACGCAGCGCGTTCTTGCGGCCGGTCGCGAAGCGGCTGGCCTCGAAACTGCCGAGCACCCCGGATTCGAACCGCGCGGTGAACAGCGCGAGGTCGTCGACACTCACCGTGCCCCGTTCGGCTCCGGCGGTGCCCGACAGCCCGCGGGTCTCCGCGAGCAGCGGCCGTTGCTGCACGATCGTTTGCAACACCCCAGACACCGCGGAGATGCGCTGGCCGCTGATGAATTGGGCCAGGTCAATCGCGTGCGCGCCGATGTCACCCAGTGCGCCGGAGCCGGCCCGCGCCTTGTCGAGCCGCCAGGTCATGGGCGATTCCGCATCGGCCAACCAGTCCTGCCGGTAGCTTGCCCGCACCTGCCGGATCTCGCCGACGCGCCCTGCGGCCACGAGGTCGCGCGCGAGCGTGGCAGCGGGGACACGCCGGTAGGTGAAACCCACCATCGCGACCACCCCCCTGCTCCGTGCGCGAGCCGCGGCATCCGCCATCGCCTCCGCCTGTTCGACCGTTGTCGCCAGCGGCTTCTCGCACAGCACGTGTTTGCCCGCCTCGAGCGCGGCACTCGCGATCTCCGCGTGCGAGTCGCCCGGTGTAACGATGTCGACGACGTCAATGTCGTCACGGTCGAGCACCGTGCGCCAGTCGGTGGCGACCTGGGCCCATCCCCACCGCTCCGCGGCCTCGCGCGCCGCATCCTCGTCGCGGCCGACGAGCAGCTGCATTGTCGGCTGAAGCGGCAGGTCGAAGAACCGAGGGGCGGTGCGCCAGCCCTGGGAGTGGGCGGCCCCCATAAACCCGTGTCCGATCATGGCGATGCGCAACGGCGTGCTGTCTGATGACATGAGTGTGCCTTCTGTGAGGTGGTGTCCCGCCGATCGACGGGACACCACACCTGCTTCGAGTGCTTAGGACGTGAACGCGGTCGGGAGGTATTTCTCGACGTTGTCCGCATCCACCACCGGAGCATTCAGAACGATACGGTTCGGCACCTCGACCTCGACGAGGTCGCTGAGCGCCTTGTCCTGTGCGACCAGGCGGGCCAGCCGGATTCCGTCCGCTGCCTGCGTCGACGGGTAGATGACCGTCGCCTCCAGCACGCTGTCGCCGGACTGGATGAGTTCCATGGCGTTCTTTGACCCGGCGCCCCCAACCATGATGAACTCGTCGCGCCCGGCCGAATCTATAGCGGCCAGAACCCCAAGGCCCTGGTCGTCATCGTGGTTCCAGATGGCGTCAATCTGCGGAGCGGCGGAGAGCAGCTGCGAGGTCACCGCTTCACCCCCGGCAACGGTGAAGTCGGCGGCAACCCGGTTGGACACCTCGAGGCCGCAGTCATCGAGTGCGTCAGCGAAACCCCGGCTTCGGTCCTGGGTGAGGGGCAGGGAGTCGATCCCGGCGATCTCGGCGATGATGGCGTCGGGGTTGTCACCGACCTGCTCGCAGATGTAGGTTCCGGCACTGACGCCCATGCCGTAGTTGTCGCCAAGGATCGTGACGCGCGCCGCGAAAGTCGACGAGAACTCCCGGTCCACGTTGATCACGGGAATCCCCGCTTCCATGGCCTTCGTCGCAACGTCCGTGAGCGCGGCGCCGTCGGTGGGCAGCAGAACGATGGCGTCGACGTTGTCGTTGATGAACCCCTCAACCTGGCTGATCTGGAGGCTCGCGTCGTTCGTGCCCTCCGCAACCCGTAGGTCGATGTCGGGGTATTTTGCCGCCTCGGCGATCGCCGCGGAGTTGATCGCGCCGAGCCAGCCATGGTCGGCGGCCGGTCCAGAGAAACCGATCACGATGGTGTCGCCGGTTTCCTCGTTCTCGGCATTGTTCGTGGGGCCGGAGTCGGCCGGGTCGGTCGTTCCGCTTGTACAGCCGACGAGCAACCCGGCGACGACAAGCGATGAGCCGATGGCCGCAGAGACGCGGTATCGAGATGAGCGGGTGGAAAGCATGTGGATCCTCCAGGGTGTGTGATGCGGATGCCTCTTCGCCAATGCCTCGGGATCCGGGCGACTCTCACCGGCTGCACTGCCGGTTCCACATCACACTGTCCACGTCGACATTGGTGGCAACGTAACAGAGCCAGAACGAGAAAGAAACGACTTTCCTCGAAAAAAAGCAAAAGCCGACGAATTCGCTTCGGGTTATGTAGGAACTGTTTCGTCTCTGCTAGATTGCGGGAATGATCACTGTCGACCATAAAGAACCCCTGCTTGAGGTGCGTGGAGTCACGAAGTCCTTCGCCGGGGTGGCCGCCCTCAAGGGCGTCGACTTCTCGATCGTGCCGGGCGAAGTGCACTGCGTTCTCGGTCAGAATGGTGCGGGAAAGTCGACACTGATCAAGGTTCTCTCCGGCGTGTACACCCCCGAGGCTGGCGAACTCCTCTGGCAGGGGTCGGGCGTGAGCATCGCAGATCCGACGGCTGCCCTCGACCTCGGCATCGCGACGATGTACCAGGAGCTCGACGTCGTCGACGGGCTCACCATCGCTGAGAACATCTTTCTCGGCCACGAACTCTCAGCCGGCGGCGTGCTCAAGGTGCGGGAAGCGCACCGACGCACCCGGGCGCTGCTCGCCCGCCTGGGTCATCCCGACCTGTCGCCCTCGCGCGAAGTGGGCTCGCTCTCGCCCGCGAACAAGCAGATCGTCTCGATGGCCCGGGCGCTGTCACGCGACATCAAACTCATCGTGATGGACGAGCCGAGCGCCGTGCTCGACTCCGAGGAGGTGAAGAACCTGTTCCGGGTGGTCAGGGAACTCACACGCGACGGCATCGCGGTGGTGTACATCTCGCACCGGCTCGCGGAGATCCGCGAGATCGGCGACCGCATTACCGTCATCAAGGATGGTCGCACCACCGCGAGCGGGCTGCTGGTCTCCGCGACCCCGACGGCGCAACTCATCACCCTGATGACCGGCCGGGACGTCGAGAACGTCTTCCCGCCCGCCGTGCCTATTCCGGATGCCGCGGCGGAGATGCTGCGGGTCGAGAACCTTTCCGTGCGCGGGTTATTCGAACCCGTGTCGTTCGCAGTGCGCGCGGGCGAGATCTTTGGGCTCGCCGGGCTCGTCGGATCTGGACGATCGGAGATCCTCGAGGCGATCTACGGCGCGTTGCGACCCTCGACCGGCGAGGTCTTCGTCGACGGCGCGCCGATTCGCACGGGCTCTGTGCCGACGGCCGTCGCGAAGGGAATCGGCCTGTCGCCCGAGGAGCGCAAGAGCCAGGGACTCATCCTCGAGCAGCCGGTGTACCGCAACGTCACCCTCTCGTCGTTCCCCCGGTTTGCCCGGTCGATTTTTCTGAACGAGAAGCTCGAACGGTCGATGGCCCGCACTCAGCTCGAGGCACTGGAGCTCCGGCCCGCCGATCCCGACCGCGCGGTCGGCCTGCTCTCCGGCGGAAACCAACAAAAGGTGCTCCTCGCGCGCTGGCTCGTGCACGGCACCAAGGTTCTGCTTCTCGACGAGCCCACGCGGGGCGTCGACGTCGGCGCCCGCGCCGAAATCTACTCTCTCATCCGCCAGCTGTCCGCTGCGGGCACGGCGATCGTGGTGGTATCGAGCGAGATCGAAGAGGTGCTCGGACTCGCCGACCGCGTGCTCGTGCTCGCCGACGGCGAAACGCTCGACATCCGTAACGCCGCCGATATCGACGAATCGGGCGTTCTCGACCTTGTTATGAAAGGAAGCGCCGAATGAGTCACCAGAACCCCTCCGCCGCCCCGCTCCACACTCCGGGCCGCGCTGCCGGGACGCTGCGCGCCGTGCTGGGCAGCGCCGCCGGCCGCAATATCGGGCTGGTCATCGCCCTCATTCTGCTTATCATCGTGGGAACGGTTACGAGCGGCGACCGCTTCACCAACGTCAACAACATCCTCACAATCGTGCGCCTGGCGTCTGTCACCGGTGTGCTCGCCATCGGCATGACGTTCGTCATCATCGGTGGCGGCATTGACCTCTCGGTTGGTTCGGTGCTGGGTCTCGCCTCGGTGGTTGCGACGCTAGCGGCCGTGCAACTCGCCTCCGAGTCGTTCTGGCCGCTGATGATCATCGTTGCGCTCGCCGTCGGCCTTGCGGCTGGAGTAATCAACGGGATCATCATCGCCTACGGCAACGTGGTCGCCTTTATGGCCACCTTGGCCATGCTGATCGCCGCCCGGGGCTTCGCCGAGATCCTCTCGAATCGAACGACCCAGACCGTACGGGTGCGCGGCTTTCTGGAGTTCTCCGATGGGAGCTTCCTCGGCATCCCCACCCTGGTCTGGATCTTCATTCTCGTGTCGGCGGCCGGCTGGATCTTGCTCAACCGCACCACGTTCGGTCGCCGCACGGTCGCAATTGGCGGAAACCGCGAAGCCACCCGGCTTGCGGGTATTAACGTGAAGCGCCACATCGTGTACCTCTACGCGCTCGGCGGTCTCACCGCGGGTATCGCCGGCGTGATGCTGACCGGCCGCACCACCTCGGGAACCTCAACCCACGGAACCCTCTACGAGCTGGACGCGATCGCCGCGGTGGTGGTCGGCGGAACCCTGCTCGCCGGTGGTCGCGGCACGATCGTGGGCACCGTGCTCGGCATCCTCATCTTCAACGTACTCACCAACATCTTCACGCAGAACAACCTGAACACGTCGGTACAGGCGATCACCAAGGGTGCGATCATCGTCATCGCGGTGCTCATCCAGCAGCGCTTCGCCGCCCGCGGAGTACGCGAGACGTGACCCAAAAATGACCTGTCCGACCGCTCCGTCCCCCATCACGGTTCGACCCGCGCATGCCTTCAACGACATGGCAACGATGCTCGGGCCGAAGAACCCCGACTCATCGGTGTGCTGGTGTCTCTCCTGGCGGTTGAGCTCCCGGGAGAACCGTGAGTTGAGGGGAATCGACCGCGCGGACGTGGTGCGCACTCTCTGTGATCGCGAACGGGCGCCCGGGGTACTCGCCTACCGTGATGGTGACGTCGTGGGCTGGGCTGGCATCGCCCCGCGTTCAGAGCTCTATCCAATAGCCCACTCACGGAACATTCCGCACCACGACGATCTCGAGGTCTGGTCGCTATGGTGCCTCCGGGTGCGTCCCGGCTTCCGAAAGCAGGGAATCACGAGTGCCTTAATCGACGGCGCCGTCAGCTACGCCCTCGCCTCCGGGGCACCCGCGATCGAAAGCTATCCTGTCGACAACGCCGACGCCAGGGTCGACCAGACGATGGCGTTTGTCGGCACCCGGCGCATGTTCGAACGCGCCGGATTCACGAAAGCGGCGGACACAACGTCGGTTTCCGGCGGCATCCCGCGGATCCTGATGCGCCTTGAGCGGTCGGGGAACGGAATACCCGCAGATCAGTGATCGCCGAGGACAATCCCGGCAAGGAGCAGGTCGAGCTTGCGGATGTCGACTCCCTTGCCGAGCTTGATCTTGATGTGACCGGCCTTCGTCCACAACTCGAGTTCGGCATTGAAGTCGAGGGTCCCCGCGTTCTCCGACGACCACATAGTGACGCTGGAATAGGGAAGCGAGTACATCTCTACCTTTTTGCCCGTGATGCCCTGTGCGTCTCTCACCATGAGGCGCTTGTTGGTGAAGACCGCGCTGTCACGGAAGGTCTTGTACGCGGCGACAGGCTCTTCACCCGCGATCATCAGCTGCGCCACGTCGGCAGGAATGGGGATCTCGGAAATGAACGTCCAAGTGGCAATTGCTGCGGCTTCCATGAGGCTCCTTCGTGAACGGCAACGACGACAACCGTGCCCTCACTCTAGTGATGTTGAATTGATGTCATAATCCGCGGGTGACGCTTTTTGAATACGAGGCCATCGAGACCCGCTCTTCTGGAAGTCAGCCTCCTCTGCGGCCTCGGGCCGGCGTTCTTGTCCTGATCGCACTGCTCGCGGCATCCGCCACCGCGCTCGGAATCTCGGTCATGCCCGAGGTCGTTCTGCCCGAGCTGCGTCCGTACGCGATGTCCGACGACATGTCGCAGATCGCGGACCAGATCGGGTTCACCGCCACGGGCCTGGACGTCTTTTCCGATGCTCGTCCGCAACTGTTGGACAGCGATGATTTTCTCGAAGCGTGCGTAGATCCGGCCGAGGTCGCCTCCAGCGAGGATTGGGAGAGCATCGGCTGTTTCGACGACTACGTATATGCCCACGGTCAGATCGCCATTTTCCAGCCCACCGACGAACGACTGGAAGCCCAGACGGTGGTGACAACCGCGCACGAGTTTCTCCATGCCGCCTACGCGCGGCTCACCGACGACGACCGTCAGGCCCTGAACGCACTCCTTGCGGCTCGCTGGGCCGAGGTTCCGTCGGACGATGTCATCCGAGAAAAACTGGCATCATCGGTCGGATCGTGGAAGGGGAACCGCGCGACCGAGCAGTTTGCGTACCTCGGCACGGAGATAGCTGAGCCATTCGACCCCGAGCTTGAGCGGTACTATTCCCGCTATTTCCTCGATCGAGGAGCTGTAGTGGAGTTCCACCTCGCGGACCAATCCTTGTGGGACGGCCTCATCAACGAAGTCGACACGATCTATGATGCGCTTGTCATCCAGGACGACCTCAATGCTGCCGAAGACACCCGGCTGGAGGCGGAGCGATCACAGCTCGACGCGGACCAGGCGGCGTACGACGCGCAGGCCTCCGAAGCGGGTGAAGGAACTGACTCTCGCCTTTCAGAGAGGCGCGCCACTCTTGATCAGCGGGACGCGCAACTCGCTGTCGAGCAGGCGAAACTCGACGCGGCGCAGGAAGAGGCAGACCAGGCCTGGGCGGACCTCGAACGGCGATACGACGAGCTCGACGCGCTCGACGCAGCATCGGTGCCCGCTCGGGAGTGAGTGGTTCTCCACGGGCGTGACCCATGTCCGCCAAGCTCCCAAACTGGGGGCTACGAGCCGTTAATGAAGCAATGTCATACTCCGCGGGTGACGCTCTTTCAAAACGATCCCCCCTGGGGACCGGACACGAGGCGCCGTCCGCCCTCTGTCGCGCCCGCCGTCACTCTGGTTGTCCTCGTTACGGCACTCCTCGGGGTAATGACCTGGGCCCTAATGCTGGACCGCCCGCTCGCGCTGGTAATGCCCGAGCCCGTCTTGGCGCCGTACACGATGCCCGAGGAGATCGCGCAGATCGCGGACAGGATGGGGCTGAGCGAAGAGGGGCGGGCGATCTTTGTGGCTGCACGACCGCAGCTTTTGGACGACGTCGACTTCCTTCGCGTCTGTGGAGATTCTGATCACGGAGGCGACGGCGGTGAGTCAGCGCCCATCGGCTGCTACTTTGGATCCAGCCGGGTGAGCGGGGGCGACGGGGAGATCGCGGTATACCGCGTCCCCGACCCCAGACTGGCAAACCGCGCGGTCGCCGTCGCGGCGCATGAGCTGCTGCATGCCGCGTATGACAATATGCCCGCCGATGCGCGCGGTCCGCTCGACGCGTTACTCGAAGCGCGCTGGTCGCTAGTGCCTCCAGACGACCCGATTCAGACCAGGTTCCGCAACTCGGTGGGACCCGACACCGACAACCGTTCTACGGAGCAGTTTGCCTACATCGGCAGTGAGATATTCCATGACATCGACCCGGAGCTGGAGAGCTACTTCGCGCGATACTTCAGCGACCGCAGCGCGGTGCCAGCAGCCTTAGCGGCGGATGACGCCATGTGGGAAGGGCTCAAGGCCGAGCTCGCCGCGGCTTCCGACACCCTCATGGAGCAGGAAGTCGCGGCGATGGCGGCGAGTTCCCGCTTGCAGAATGACCGGGCACGGCTCGACAATGACCGCGCCACGTACAACATGCAGGTTGAGGAGTACAACGCCCGCACGCCGGAGGAACGCACCAGGTGGTCGGTCATCAATCCCGACGGCAGCAGCACGGGACTGGGTGAGCACCTGGCGGCGACACTCGCGACCTTCCCGGTACGTGAGGCAGAGCTTGCGGCACGGCAAGTCGAGGTCGACGCGGCGACCGCCGCCGCGGCATCCGTTCGAGAAGAGGTCGATCGCAAATACGCCGAGGTCAACGCACTCGGGGAGCTCTACTTACCAGACATGGATTGAGGTTATGCGGAGTTTTAGACTCCGAACATGGAGCCCGAACAGATTCTCGATGCGGTCCGATCGCTTGATGGGTCCCTGGTGATGGCGCCCCGTGAGGGCAGTGAGGCGCCCGAGATCGCGTGGGGAGATTCGTTCTTCTACTTCGCGCCGAACGGGCAACCGCCGGCGAACGCGCAGCCGTACGGCACGATCGTGACCAAAAACTACCCCGACGACACGCTGTCACACCTCGATGGTGCGGGCCGCTGGAGGGTGAACATCCACGTGGGCGCGACTCGATTCCGCGAGCTGACCGGCACGAGGCCCGGGGACCCCTCTGGAGTCGATTTCGCCGCGGACGATGTATTTCTGCCGCACCCGGTGTACGGCTCCCTCGGCTGGGTTTCGGTCGTGAATCCCGGGGAGGCAACCGGGGCTACGGTTCTCGAATTGCTGCGCGCGGCTCACGAGAGTGCTCGAGCACGCGCCTTCCGCCGCACCGCACAATAGTTACCCCTAGTGCAGTTACTCCTATTGCGGGGGCGGGTTGTTCAGTTTCGAAGCGCGCTCCCGGCGCTGCGGTCCCTGAGCCACCCACGTCACGGCCCACAGCACGACTCCGATCGCCAGGAGGAGTCCCGCGATCTGGTACTGCTCTGCTGCGCGACCCGACGTGCCGGGCAAGACCAGGTAGACGCAGGCGATTGCGCCCAGGATGGGCAACGCCGTCCAGGCCCTGAAGTGCTTGTGATCGACCGGTTGGCGCCGCAGCACCAGCACGGTGACATTCACCACGGCGAACACAGCGAGCAGCAGCAACGATGTCGTGCCGCCGAGAACCGCCACGACCGATCCCTCCGGGTCGAGGGATACGTAGGTGATGAGGGCGAGGGCGATAGCGGTGGTGAACACGATCGCGGCCCAGGGCGTGCGGCGCTTGACGTGCACCTTGCCGAGGAACTTGGGGAGAACGCCCTGCTTGCTCATCCCGTACAGCAGCCGACTCGCCATCATCATGTTGATCAGGGCGCTGTTGGCGACGGCGAACATGGAAATGAAGGGAAGGAGATCGGAGATGGGGAAGTCGGGGGCGGCCGTCTGGACCACGGTGACCAACGGTGTTTCGTTGCCCGCGAGCTCCCCGATCGGCACGATCGCCACAGCACAGATTGAGACGAGCACGTAGATCACCGCGGCGAAGCCGAGCCCGGTGAACATGATGCGCGGGAAGATCCGGCTGGGGTCTTTCGTTTCCTCTGCCATGTTCACCGAATCTTCGAAACCGACCATCGCGAAGAACGCGAGGGAGGTTGCGGCGCTGACGGCCAGCAGCACGTTTTTGTCCTCGGGCGTTTCGAACGCGACGACGCGAGAGAAGTCCGCTGCGCCTCCCGCGATCGCCCAGAATCCGATGAAGATGACGAGTAGCAGACCCGACAACTCAATCAGCGTCAGCACCACGTTCAGACGAACGCTCTCGGTGACACCACGAAAGTTGATCGCGAGAACCAGGAGCATAAACCCGAGGGCGATCAGCAGGATGCCGCCGCGGCCGAGATCGAGCCCGAAACCCGCGACCAGGTTGGCGGCGAACGCCTGCGACGCGGCGGAGGCGGAAGAGATTCCCGACGACATCACCACGAAGCAGACGAGGAAGCTCACGAAGTGGATGTTGTAGGCCTTTTGCACATAGAGTGCGGCGCCCGCCGCCTGGGGAAACTTGGTGACGAGCTCGAGGTAGGAGGTCGCTGTCACCGCCGCGACGGCGAAGGCGACGAGGAACGGCACCCACGCCGCTCCCCCGACCTCAGCAGCGACCTGGCCGGTCAGCGCGTAAATGCCGGTTCCCAGGATGTCGCCGACGATGAACAGCAACAGGAGCCACGGGCCCAGGGCCCGTTTCAGCTCGGGTTGGGCAGAGGGGGTGTCTACGGTCGCGGAGCTCACAACTTCCTCCCGATGGGTGGAACGTGCAACAAGGAAATGCCGAACTCCGATCCTCCCCCTATTGACCGCGCGCGGCAAGCAGTTGTTTACTCGCGCGCCACTCTCCGATCAGGCGCGACCCTTGAGGATCAGGTTCCAGTAGACCCACGGAAGAATGTGGCGGTCGAATACCCAGGTGAGTCGGCGTTCGCGTGCCAGTCCCTTCCAGAACGGGATCGTGGGCTGCTGGCGATACGCATCGTCAAACTCGGCAAACACCACGGTGGACCGCGACACCGTAAACGGAGCGACCGAGTAGCCGTCGTACTTCTCCGTCGGCTCTTCCCCACCCAATACCGCGACCAGGTTCTTGGCCAGGACGAGGGCCTGGGTGCGGAGCGCACCGCCGGACTTCGAGTTTCTGGTCGCCGCGGCATCCCCCAGCGCCCAGACATTGGGATAGCGAGTATGACGCAGCAGTTCCGGATCGACCTCAACGAAACCGTCCGAGCTGCCCGCGGCAGGCAGGCTAGTCGACTTCAGCCAGTCGGGAGCGGATTGCGTCGGAACCACGTGGAGAACGTCGTAGGCGAGGTGCTCGTTCTGGGCGGCGCCGTGCTGCCCGATCACGACCGTGCGGCTCGCGGCATCCACCTCAAGTAATTCGGACTCCAGGCGCAATTCGATGCCGTACTCCGCGATCTTTCTGTCGAGTTCCTCGTCGATCGCGGGAATGCCGAACACCGTGGGATCGGGGACGACCATGATGACGCGGATGGCGCCGAGCCGCCCTTTCGCTCGCCAGTAGTCACACGCGAGGTACATCGGCTTCTGCGAGGCTCCGGCGCACGACGCGGGCCCGGCGGGCTGGGTGAAGACGACTGTGCCCCGCTCAAGATCCCGCAGGAGCCGGGAGGCCTTCTTGGCCAGGTCGAATTCATAGTGGGATGCCCCGTGCGGCGACGCCATGGCCGCGGCGAGTCCCGGCACGCTGTCCCAGTCCTTCTGGATTCCGGGGCAGACGATGACGTGATCGAAGGTGACCCGGTCGCCCGAGGTGAGCACCACGGTGCTGGACTCGGGATCGATGTCGACGACGCTGTCGCGGATCCATCCGACGCCCTTCGGCATCACCTCGGATTGCGGCTTTGTGGCCATCCCGGCGCGCGCGGTGCCGCCGGCGACGTGCGAGAACAGCGGCTGGTAGAGGTGGTGAGTGCGCGGCTCGATCACCACGATGTCGTCCACGCCGTACCGACGGAGGCGCCCCGCGACGGACAGTCCGGCGTTGCCTCCCCCGATGACGACCACCTGGTGGTGACTGGTTGCGGGACTGGTGCTGGTCGCTCGCGCGGCACTGCTGTGGTCTGCCATGCGACGACCCTATAGCCGGTTACTGGCGGGTTACTGGACGGCGTCCGTCGGAGTCGGCGGCGCTGTCAGCAGTCGTGTGCTCGGACCGCCGTCGAGCAGCGCGTCGGCCCGGCGCCGATGGTCGGCCCTCGTGGTCGGGTCCATCTTGTCAAGCAGGGAGACGACCATGCGTGTGCGCGGATTAGAGGCAAAGACTTCGCGATGGTCGTCGATGAACGCCCAGTAGAGCCCATCCCAGTCGGCCGACCACTCTCCGGCGGGCAGGTCTGACATCTTCCGCAGGTAATTGCTACCCGACACATACGGCTTTGTGGTGAACTCCGCGCCGGCCGCAAACTGGCTCATGGCGTACACGTTCGGAACCATCACCCAGTCGTAGGCGTCGATGAACAGCTCCATGAACCATTCGTAGACAGCGTCGGGGTGAATCCGCAGCAGGGACATCGCGTTGCCGAGCACCATCAGCCGCTCAATGTGGTGGGCGTACCCGGTGTCGAGCACCCGCGAGATGACCAGGTCGACGGGCGCCAATCCCGTGGTCGCGTCCCACCAGCCGTCCCCCAGTGCGTTCTGGTGGTTGAGTCGGTTGGAGGTGCGCATCCGGCGGCCGCCCGTTCGGTAGGTGGCGCGCATATATTCGCGCCAGCCGATCACCTGCCGCACGAATCCCTCCAGGGAGGCGAGCGGGGTGGTGTGATCGGCTCCCTCGAGCACCGTTTGGATGACTTCCCGCGGGTCCAGCAGGCCGACGTTGAGGGCACCGGTCAGCAGGCCGTGGGAGATGAACGGGTGAACGGTGGAAATCGCGTCCTCGTAGGGTCCGAAGTCGTTCAGGCGTTCGCGCACGAACTCGCGGAGATGTGCGCGCGCCTCGTCGCCGCTCGTCGGCCAGGCGAACAGGTGGGGGTCGCCGGGAGCGTTCGGGAACTCTTCACTCACCCATGCGATCGCGAGCGTGACCTCCTGCGAGACCTCGGCGTCACCGCCGTCGGCAGTGCCAGCCGTGTCGGCGTCCGCCATGAGCGCGTCAATGTCGAAGGTGCCTTCGGACCCCAGGACGGGATGCCGGGCGAAGCGACTCACCGTTCGGGGAGTGTATCCGCGCGGAAGCTTCTTACGGTTCTCGGCATCGAACGACCACTTGCCGCCGACGGGCCTGCCATCGTCGAGAAGGATGTTGAGCCGGCGGCGTTGCCACACGTAGAAGTCCTGCATGCGGGAAATGTTCTGCGAAAACCAGTCGTCGATCTGCCCTCGGTCGGTGAGGAAGTTCGGCGTCTCCAGAATGTCGTTCGGCAGCATCCGATAGCCGCCGTCGGCGAGAGCCGCAAACAGGTCCTGCTCGAGCCAGTCATCGACCACGTCGAACCAGGTCACCTGCGCTGGTTCACGGTCGCGAACGAATGCCGCGAGCTGGTCGTGCGAGCTCTGGGCGGCGTCGCTGCGAAGTGTCTCGACCTCGTAGCCGTGGTCGCGCAGACGGTTCGCGAAGCGCGCCATGGAAGCGCGATGCAGCACCAGCTTGTGGGAATGGAATGCGTACTGGCGAAAGAGGAGGTCGTGCTCGATGAGCACAAACACGGTGTCGTCGCCCGCTTCGAAATGAAGGTCGAAGAGTTGATGCGGCAGAACGAGGCGCACGCGCGGGCCGGGAGACATACCCCAACGATAGATGGCGGACCACGGGCCGAGCAGCAGCGCCTTCGATGTTCACGACACTGTCAGGCGGTGCGCATGAGGTTCGGCCCGAGTAGCTTCGAAGCGTGAGGTTTGTCGATGCGGACGGACTCGGGATCGCCTACGAGCGGGTCGGTGACGGGCCGCCCCTGGTCTTTGCCCACGGCGCGGCCTCGGACGGTCGCATCTGGAAACCGCAGCTCGACGGGTTGAGTGACGAGTTCACCGTCGTCGCCTGGGACGAGCCTGGGGCCGGCCGATCCTCCGATCTACCCAACGACTTCGGCTTGGCGGATGTCGCTGACGGGCTCGCAACGGTGGTGATGACTCTCGACGGCGGTCCGGCGCACGTCGCTGGCCAGTCCTGGGGTGGCACGGTGGTGCTCGAGCTCTACCGACGCCACCCTCAGCTCGTCGCAACCCTGATCCTGATTGACACCTACGCCGGCTGGAAAGGGTCGCTGAGCACAGACGAAGTACGGGCGCGGTCCGCAGACGCACGAACGATGCTTGCGGCGCCGGACGGTGAGTTCACCCCCACCATTCCCGGGCTCTTCGCCGACGGACCGCCACCGGAGTCACTGGCTCTGCTCGCGGCAATCGCTGCCGACATCCGCCCATCTTCCCTGAGATTTCAGCTGGCCATCATGGCCGAGACGGACCTCAGGGAGCTGCTGCCCACCATCGCCGTCCCCACTCTTCTCATCTGGGGACAACGCGACACCCGTTCGCCGCTGTACGTCGCCCACCAGTTCGAAGATGCGATTTCGGATGCCACGCTCGTAGTCATCGACGGCGCAGGACACGAAAGCCCACTGGAGCGTCCCCAGCAAGTCAATGCTGCCATCCGCAAGTTCTGTCGCGCCCACCCGCCGCAACAACCATCGCGCGGGTGAACATCCGGACTGATGTGTCGCGCACTCCCCTCCGATGAAACATGAGAATTTATCTGTGGCCGCTACTATGCGCTGGTGGATACAGAAACTCTCGGCCCTCCCTCTCGTCCGGTCGCCCTGCTCATTACGTGGGTTGTTTTGCTCGGGCTGTTCGCTGCGATCGCGCCAACAGCGCAGGCGGCGCTGAACATCCCGTTCGAGCTGCTGTCGCTCGTGATGCTCGCGCCAGCGCTGGCGTGCGTGATCGGACTTTTGCGCCCCACCTGGATGCCCAGGGCGTGGGAGCACGTCAGCCGGTCACAAACCCTCGCGTCGGCGGGGCTGGCAGGCGTCGCGGTTCTGAGCTTCGTCGGGGCGCTCACCGTGATCTTGGGGCACTGGCCCAGCTGGCCGCCCGACACGGCCGGCGCCGGGCTGGCTGGTTACCTCGCTCTCCAAGCCGCAGGAGTGCTGGCAGAGGAAATCGGGTGGCGAGGGTTTGTCCAGCGTTGCGGCGAACAGCTGGCAAAGCCGGTCGTCGTCTCGGTCATCGCGGGATTTATTTTCGGCGCGACACATCTCGGCTATTGGTCGTTGGGACTCCTGCCGGTGCTCACTTTCGCGATCACGGCGATGGTGATGAGTGTGACCATCACGTCGATCTTCGTCGGGTCCTTCTGGCAACGCATGGTTCCAGCCGTCGTCGTGCACCTCGGGGTGAATCTGGGGTTGGGGTCTCTCGCAAGCGAAGATCAGCCGCTCGCGACTACCCCGACCGCACTGGGAGCAGCCGTCATCATGCTGGCGATCACGCTGATCGCCAAATCACTCACACAATCGCGCGCGGTGGGGACAGGAGTCGTTCGGAGCAGCGACGAATCTCGACCGAAGCTCGGCTAGTTCATCGGCCACGAGATGGATCTCGCGCGCGCTTACTCCCTGCCGTCCTCGAGCGGGATGAGCATCGTGCGGAACGGACCCGCGTTGGCATGGAGGCCCCAGATCCGGTCGGCGACGTCGTCGATTCCGTTGGGAAGCTGGAGCTGCGGAATGCCCCCGGGGATCACGAGCTGGCTGACCCGGATGCCTTCATCCTCGAGTGCGTCGTGGAGCATCTCGCCGTACGCGCTCTCGGCGGGGAACGCGACCGATGTGCCCGCGAAACCGGCTCGTGCCTTTACCGAGGTTCCGCCGTTGATCAGGATAATGCTGCCGCTCCCGGCCTCGCGCATCGCGGGTAAGACGGTGCGCACCGCGTGAATGAGCCCGAGAGCCGAAAATTGCAGTGCCTCGAGCGCCAACTCCGGAGTCATATCGAGCACGGGCTTCAGATAGTCACGCGACGGGAGCGGGCTGTACTGCAATGCGGTGATGGGCCCCAGCTCGGCCGCGGCTCGCGCAAGGGCACCCTCGAGCTCCGCCGGCTCTCGTACGTCCGCCGCAAAGCCGCCAGCGGTCAGGCCGGCGGCTGTGAGCTCAGCCGCCATGGCGTCGAGCTTCGACTGGTCCCGCGAGATCAGGGCGATAGAGAATCCTTCGCGCCCGAACCGTCGCGCAACAGCGGCTCCAAGTCCTGGTCCAGCTCCGATGATTGCGATAACAGGCACGGTGACTTCCTCTGATCGTGAGTCGCGCGAAGCGGCTCTAAGGCTGAGCTCCACTGTAGGCGGAACTTCACGAAGTCGCCGTCGGGTGCGGACTCACCGGTACGGCAGGCTTCTGGCGCATCCGTTCTCGGTGAGCGCGCTCAAAGCGACTGTGCCTCGTCGATATAGTCGACCGCCAGGTCAACTGCCGCCTGGTTCAGTCGTTTATCCCGCGTCCATAGCGCGGTCCCAGGATTCAAAAGAAGGGAAGCCAGCAAATGTGCGTCAACGAGGCTGATTCCGCGTCCGAATAACTGCTTTGACTCGACAAGATGCATCACCTCACCGTGGCTCGCTTCGACAACACTCGACAACCCAGCGAGCGAGCCAAGGACCAGATCCCGATCCTTCAGCCGTCCGAGAGCAAGCTCCCCAATGACCATCTGATGGGTCACAACCTGCGATTGCCCCAGCAGCTCTATCAACCTTGGATCGCCGACGTGGAGATGGTCAATCCAGATTGACGTATCCACCAAAATCATTTGCCGACCGTACGACTCCGCGGTGCGCTCACGGCCGAGGGGTCGCTCCCACCGAGCAGGGCGAGACGCCTAGAACTCTCGCGCTCGATAAGCGCTTCCAATCCGAGTCGAAGCAAGACGGACGATTCATCTCGGCCGGTGAGTTCCGCGGCGCGCGCCAGAAGCTCATCGCTCACGGTCACCGTGGTCCTCATGATGCCTCCTCCGCATCAAAAATAGCACCAAATGATGCACTCGTTGATGCACCTTGACCTGGCACGAACACCTCCGCGCCGACGGCGACCCAGCTACGTCGTTGTGAAAGGCCGCCGCGAAGCCCGCCCATCCAACATCGTCGACAGTCCGTCCACCTGAGCCATCACGAGGTCACGATCGCCGAGCGCGACACGAACATGGTGGTCGATGTATCCGCGAATTTCAGGCGGAAATTCCGACCTGGCCGCCGACCCGACAGTGCCGTTAGCTTGATTGAGCAGCTGGATGAGGGTGGGTTTGTCTTGCATTTCGCGATCAACCCAGTCGTCGTGTCCGAAGACCCGCCCCATATGCATGGTGCCGTCTCCAAGGTAGGAAGCAGCGAACACCGCCGCAGCGCCAAACGCCGCTTGCGCGCCCAGGTCACCCGTCAACTCAGTGTCGTAGTACGCGCGAATCTCACGCTCGAGGTACGAGGCCACCGGGCGCACAGCATCAACGTCGGTCTCATTCACCGCCCTGCTCTGGCTTGAGCGCTGCACGACCTCGTTGAGCAGGTCCAGCTTGGACGTGAGCTGCTCTCGCAGATCCGGATTCAACTCTCTACCCCCGATGAGCGCGACCGCTTTGTGAAAGACCATGAGGCGCTGGAGGTTGGCAAAAATCAGGACGAGCGCGTTAAATCGATGTTCGTCAGGCGTCATTTCACCAATCTAGTGGGACCGCGTCGATCGGTTGGGTCGACGCGAACCTTGTCAGCGGCCAGTTGTTGAAGCGGAACTAGGCTGAGTGCATGGATGCGCTCGCACGCCTGCTCGACGCCCCTCGCGGTCGCGACGCCTATCTGCTGCGCGCGAGCCTGACTCCGCCCTGGTCGGTACGGCTGGCCGACGAATCGCCCTTGGGGCTGATCGCGGTCGTGCGAGGTTCGGCCTGGATCGAAGGCGACGAAGGCGCCCCGCTCGAGCTGCACGCGGGTGATGTCGCGGTCGCGCGAGGGCCCGCCGCAGTCGTGATGTCGCACGAGCCGGGCATCAGGCCTGACGTCGTGATCTTGCCGGGCATGCGCGTACAAAGCCCAGACGGCCGCGATGTTCACGACGAGTGGTCGCTCGGACTGCGGGCGTGGGGCAACGACCCCGACGGCCCGACCACCATGCTCATGGGCTGCTACCAGGTGCGCGGTGAAGTCACACAACGCCTCCTGAGTGCTCTCCCACCTGTCATCCACCTGCGCGGCGCCGATTTCGACACTCCGTTCATCAGCATCCTGGCCGACGAGATCGTGCGGGATGCGCCCGGCCAGTCCGCCGTGCTCGATCGCCTTTTCGACGTGCTGCTGGTCGCGGTACTGCGCGCCTGGCTCACGCACGAAGGCCCGGAACGCACCGGACTCTACGGCGCGCAGAGCGACCGGATCGTCGGGCACGCTCTCCGCTTGCTGCACGAGGATCCCGCATACCCGTGGACGATAGCCGAGCTCGCAGCCCGGGTGCGCGTTTCGCGGGCGGCGCTCGCCCGGCGCTTCTCGAAGCTCGTGGGCGAGCCGCCCATGACCTACCTGAGCGGGTGGCGCCTCGCGCTTGCGGCCGACCGACTCATACAACCGAATGTCACGATTGAGGCGGTCGCCCGCGAGGTCGGCTACAGCAGCGGCTTCGCGCTCAGTGCCGCATTCAAACGCGAGCGTGGCATGAGCCCGAAGGAGCACCGGGCACGGTCACTGGCCTCATAGTGCGTCGAGCGGCGCGCGCAGCCCGGTGAGCCGTTCGCTTTCACTCCACAGGTTCAGCGCGATCGTCGCATCACGCGAGGCACGGCTCGTGCGCACCTCCGTCGGGAAGCCGTTGCGCTGGAACCGGCCGTCAGGCCCGATGCAGGTGCCGCCCCGGACACCCGGCGTTGTTGCAGCGAAAAGGATGGGCAGCGCGCCCATCGCCGGCGACTGCGCGCGACCGCCGGCAAGTATCTTGCCCTGCAGGGAGGTGTCGCGGCGTTGCCCCTCCGTTGCAGCGACTCCGGGGTGGGCAGCGACCGAGATGACGTTGCGTCCGGCCGCCGCGAGCCGGCGTTGCAGCTCGTACGCGAAGACCGCGTTCGCGAGCTTCGACTGCGCGTAGGCGAGCCACCGCTGATACCGACGACGTTCCCAGTTGAGGTCGGGGGAAATTCGACCGAGCACATGCAGGCCGCTCGTTACAGTCACGACTCGGGCGCTGACCCGGTCGAGCAGCAAATTCGTGAGTACGAACGGCCCAAGGTGGTTGGTGCCGATGTGCCGTTCAAAGCCGTCGGCCGTGCGGCCCCGCGCAACAGCCATGACACCGGCGCTATTGATGAGCACGTCGATGTCGGTGTCGATGCCGGCCGCGAAGGCCCGCACGGATGCCAGCTCGGCGAGGTCGAGGTGGCGCACCTCGACCTCACCAGCGACGGTGTCGGCAAACGCAGATGCCCGATCGACATCGCGACACGCCGCGATGACCCGCGCGCCGCGACCCGCGAGCACCCGTGTCGCCTCGGCACCGAGTCCGCTGTTCGCACCCGTAATGACGACGGTGCGCCCGCGTTGGTCTGCCACATCGGCGGCGGTCCACTGCACCACGGCGATCACCTCATCTCACGCGTAAGCCAGCGCCGGAGTTTGCCCGAGCCATGCGTCGTCGGTGAGCTGTGAGACGACGAAGTCCGCGACATCGGCGCGCGCGATCTTGAGTGATGTCTTAGCGTCATCAGGCCCGAAGCCGAGCCGGTACTGCCCCGTGCGCGGGCCGTCGACGAATGCGGCGGGCCTCGCGATCGTCCACTCCAGGCCGCTAGCGCGGGTCACACGCTCCTGCTCGACATGGTCGGAGTAGGCCCTGCGCAGCAGGAAGCCGAACATTACGCGCTTCCACATGAAGTCGAGGTTGTCCCAGCTGTCCCCCACGCCGAGCGTCGACTGAACGATGAGTCGGCGCACGCCGACCTGGTGCATTGCAGCGACGATGGACGCAGTCCCCTTCGAACGCACATCGCCCTTCGACCCATTGCCGAGTGTGACGATGACCGCGTTGTGCCCCTCGATCGCGGATGCGACTTCGCCGATCTCGAAGACGTTGCCCTCGACGACGGTAAGTCGCGCCTGCTCGCGGGTAACCGATTCCGCGTTTCGCGTGAACACCGTCACCTCGTGACCTCGCTCGAGCGCCTGCTCGACCACAAGCCTTCCGACGCTGCCGGTTCCTCCAAAGACGATGACCTTCATGACGACCTCCCTGAGTGTGTTGCGTTACATCTCAGTTCAGTCGCTCAATCATGGATACACCATGGCTTCTCGTCTTGAATCCATACGCGAGCGTCTCGCTCGCCGCACGGAGGCCGTGTAGGGCTAGTTGTTGAAGCGGAACTCCACCACTTTCCGTCACAGGTGAGTATCTGGGCTGGGACTACATCTACCCGACGTACTCCACACCAAGATCGACTGCGGCTTGCCCCAGCCGTTTGTCGCAGGACCACAACAAGGCGTCAGGATCCAAAAGAACCGATGCCAGCAAATGAGCATCGACGAGACTGAGACCTCGACCGTGCAGCTTTCGTCGATTTACGAGGTGCATCACCTCATCGTGGCTGGCCACGGTGGCACCCGGCAGGTCTGTGATTAACGACTGCGCGTGTCTCGAGGGACGGTGGATCGGGCGCTGGCCGCGGACCGGTCGCCGACGTATCAACGCGAGGCCACCGGGTCGAGCTTCGACGCGTTCGCGGCGCACGCGCGAACGTTGCTGGCCACGACGCCGACGATGGCCGCAGCGACCATCGCGGAACGAGTCGGTTTGACGGGCTCGGAGTCGCTATTCCGGGCGAAGATCGCCGAGATTCGCCTCGACTACGAAGTCCCCGACCCGGTCGATCGGCTCGTGCATGATCCTGGCTATCAAATCCAGTGAGACTTATGGTTCCCGCACGAGGATCTGCCGTTGGGCCGTGACCAGGTCGATCCACCGCGCCCAACACCGCAAGGCTCCCGCCCTAGCGGTGGTGGAGACCGCGTCGCTGGAACACTACGACACACACTTCGGACTGACCCCCGCAGCACCCAGCTTGGTTGCCACTTCGTGGGCGCAGAACCGGTCGCGGGCGCAAATCGAGTACTACGCCCGGGCGATGCGCGCGCCACGGATCAGCGACGCGTTCCGCCGCCTCGGCGACCAAGCCCGCGATGCCGGCTGGTCGCACGAGGAATACCTCGCCGCGATGTTGTCCCGAGATGTTTCTGAACGGGAAGCCTCCGGAGCCGCGCTGCGGATCAAAGCCGCCCGGTTTCCGGGATTCAAAACATTGGAGGACTTCAACTTCGACCACCAGCCATTCGCCGGCCACCGAGTGCTCTTCTATACCGCCGTCGGCTGGGTGGCCCGCCTCCAGCACGCCCACTCACACGGCAAACTCGACGGTGAGCTCAAGCGATTACGCCGATACAGCGTCCTCATCGTTGACGAAGTCGGCTACATCCCGTTCGACCAAGACGCCGCCAATCTGTTCTTCCAGCTTGTCTCGTCTCGATACGAACAGGCATCACTGATCCTGACATCCAACCTGCCCTTCAGCCGATGGGGCGACGTCTTTGGTGACCCAACGGTGGCCTAAAGGATGATCGACCGCATCGTCCACCACGCCGACGTCATCAGCCTCAAGGGCACCAGCTATCGGATGAAGAACCACCAACTGCCCACGACTGCGGAACACTAGAACCACACAACTGTGGCCCTGTTTTCAGTTGGCGAAAGTGGCCCCATATTCGGTTGGCGTCAACACCATGCAACAGTTGAAGTGGCTGCTGCCAGCCGGACTCGGGCCGCTCACAACAACCAATCGTTCGCTTCGCACCTCACGAGAGCCGATCATGATTGCGTCCGCCGTAGAAGATGCCAGTTGGTCGCTACAGCCTCGTCAAGAACCGCGTACGCAATCAAAACACGCTTCCGGAGAAATTGTTGGGCGATCGATCGAACCCGTCAATCAAACCGTTTCATTGGTGATAGGACAACCTCTCGAGACGACTCAGCGTTGGTAAACTAGTTGCAAAGCGCATGTTTTCGCACCTGCTTTCAGTCGCGGTAGCAACACTTCCCCTGGCGTCAGCAGTATCGCCTTGAACGCTGCCAGCACGGTTGCTCGCCGTTGCGACAACTGGGTCGGCCGAAAAGCGGATTTGGGCCGTCCCGCAGGCATGCATGCAAGAGGCCGAATGTTGCTTGATCCTGACACCGAAGCTGTTAATCACCAGGGCGCGGGTCCGCGACTTCGATGATTTCAGGGCGCCACTCACTTACGGGTGATACCAGCAGCCTTACCGGTGTCATCGGGAATCGGATTTGCACTGGATTTTCGATGCCAATCGAACATTCGTAGATCGCCCAGGGGATAGAGTTCGCGCCAATCTTCGCAGAGAGAGCCAACGTGGCGGCTGAATCAGAGTAAGCAGCACCAAGTGGAGCGCTACCTGCAAGGTCGCCAACGACACCGCCGAGCGATGAAAGATCGATGTTCGATCCGGGCCCACCGGTTGTGCCGAACCACGTATTGAGAACCACCACGGTGCTATCCCATGGCGGAACACAAGGCAGGCTGTCATAGAAGTAACTAGTGCCGATGTCTGCCGAGCCCGCTCCATCCACCATTATCGCCTGATCGGTACTTACGAATTTGCTGTTTTCGATTGTCACAAGACTGAACTCGCGCACGTGAATGCCAACGTCCGCGAAAGCGAACACCGTGTAGTTAAAGGTGGAACCGACACCGCCGACAATCATCGCGGGATCGGGCTGCCGACAATTGATACAGCCTGATCCGACGTCGCCACCAAACGCGCCGCCACCCAAGTACACAGGGTCAGAGACAGTACCGTTCGCGTGAACTGTGCCCGTGACATCAACCGTCCCGTTGACTATTGTGCCCGGCGCGAGATCGAGCGTGCCGCCCACATTGAGCGGCCACGCAAGAAACACAGAGACGCCGCTCTCGTTCGTCAACTCATAGCTCGATCCGCTTGGAATACCAGCCCCATCTAAACTCACGGATCGTTCTGCGGCGCTGCCTGTGAAAGAATTTGCGTCTGGTCCCGCGAGCTTTATCCCGGTGATGTCAGGCACGCTTCGGATACTGAGCGCGACAACGGCAGCACAGCCAGACTCAGGACTAGCGCACTCGCTAAAGCGGCCGTGCAGACTTGTTCGCTCGACAACGGGGCTTGCGACGTGCTCTAGATTAAGCGTGCCTTGGATGGTGCTATCGGAAATGGTGATCGCTGAGACTGTGTCTGAGGCATTGGCGGTCCGCGCAAAAACTGTCTCAATACCGGTTACCAACACGTGGCGGAGTGTGATGTCAGAGCCGTCCGTCGCATGGAGCGCCGAGCCCGTGAAGTCTTTGCCAGGGACAACGCTCGAAAAAACGTCGCCCCCGTACTGCATCGAGTGATATCCGGCAAAAATCACCGGATCGGCATCTGTCCCTTCAGCCACAAGATTGTGGGCCTCGACCATGCCGCGCGTAAGTGTTCCCGGTAGAAGCCTCACCATTCCGCTTCCTAGCGGCAGTCCAACATAGGCTGAAATTCCGCCGCCAGGTCCCAGTATGTATTCCTTACCCGCCGGCACTGACGCGACGCCTTGAAACCCAACGGAGCGTTGCAAGGGACTACCCACGAATGTATTTCTGTCGGTTCCGGTCAACGCGATGCCCGTAACGTCCGGCGCATCAGTGACCATGAGGCCGGGGTAATTGGTCGTCATTCGTGCAGACACGACATTGCGGGCAAAGATCGGGTGTCCTTCGTTGTAGCCGTAACTCGGCTCTATGCGCACGTTGCCGCGGATGTCTGAATCTACAACGCTGCCATCACCAAATGACAATGAACCATAAGCCAGAGTGATGCCCGATAAGTCCAGCCGCCCTGCATACCCCGCGCCCAGCTGAAATATGCTGCTCTCAGCCGAATATGCGGTGAACGCCGGTTCGAAGACGGGATCGGCGCGCGAAGTGAAAACGATCGGCGAATCGGGTGTGGCATGTGCCTCCAACTCACCCAGGACAGTGAGATCGCTCCGACTGTCGAGCAACACTACGGCACCCGGCGCGACGGTCAGCGTGGTGTCAGCCGCGACCGTGACGGTACAACTCAAGTAGTGACGGCCAGACGACCATGTCGAATCACTGGTGATCAAGCCACAATGGGCGACTGTTACAGCCGCACTTGTTCGACTGGTGTCCGGGTAACCAGCGCGGCTGCCTGTTGCGGTCGCAGTGATGATCGCGCCAGCGTCTGCAGCGACCAGCCGATAGGAACGTTCTGTCGCCCCGCCAATCGCGACCCCACCACGACTCCACTGATAGGACACAGCCGTAGGAGACGGAGCCCAGGTCCCAAGATCCACGGACAATACCTCGCCGACTTCCGCTTCTCCTGCAATCGTCGGTACGGGCGTCGCAGTGAAGGTGCCTCCTACAACGAGCTTCGCAATGCTCGTTGTGGTGACAGTTACGTAACCGGATCTTGTCGCTGTCACAGACACCGTAATGCTGGTGCCCGCGTCTGCGGCGATCAGCCGATACATTCGTTCTGTCGCCCCGCCAATCGCGACCCCACCACGACTCCATTGATAAGTCAGACCGACGGGAGACGGAGCCCATGTTCCTGGGTCCGCCGACAACAGCTCTCCGACTTCCGCGGCACCCGAGATCGTCGGCGCTGGCGTAGCAGTGAAAGTGCGCGAAACAATGTTCGAGGCCAGTTCATCTTCCACCGCGATGGATACGGATTGACTGCCCCCGAGTACCACGATTCGCTCGGGGTTCAGCCGACGCAGCTCTGTAGCGATCGATTCGGGAATGGCGTCGTTGGTAACAAGCAGGACCGGAGCATTGGCTCTTCCTGCGACAGGAGCTCCGGAAAGCGCGTCCGGGAACTTCAGCCCGTTCGCGATGTAGACAATGGGGGTATCAACGGAGAAGCTTCGAGCGGAAATTTCTGCTGACGCGGAAAACCGATCGGCTCCGGCCAAACGGGTAACGTCCGCCCGGTCCTTCGTAGCGGTGTGCTCGGAGAGCGAGTTCGCTACTGCTTCTGAAATTGAATTGATCCCGCCAAGCACAACAATCTTCGCAGGGTTGAGACGGTCGAGTTCGCTCACGACTGAGCGGGGAATATCGTCAACAGTCACCAATAGGACCGGGGCACTCTCCTTTGCAGCCACAGGCGCTCCCGACAGCGCATCCGGGAAGTTCAACCCGCTCGCTACGTACACGGTAGCCACGTTCGGGTCGAAATTTGCAGACGATATTGCCGCTGATGCAGAAAAACGATCGGCCCCAGCCAGCCGGGTCACCTTACCGGGATTTGCCACATAGGCGGCGAGCGCGCTCTCCACCGTTTGGCTGACCGAGTTGACACCACCGAGCACGACGATGTTCTCCGGGTTCAACCGCTCAAGTTCGCCCCTGACGGGATCTGGTATCGCATCGGCAGTCACAAGCAAAATGGGAGAGCCGTTCTTCGCCGCTACTGGCGCCCCTGAAAGGGCATCAGGGAAATTGATTCCGTTGGCTACATACACGGTCACTACTCCAGGAACGAAGTTCGCCTCAGAGATCGCAGCTGATGCCGAAAACCGGTCAACTCCCTCCAGTCGGGTAATCGATGGATCGGCAATACGCGACGTAGTTGCTATCGCGTTAGTTCCCGCGCCACTAGACACAGACGCGTCAACTGGGAGGGCAGTCGATACCACGACAACGGCTGCGGCTGCAGCTGCGATCAGCGCGATTACCGCTGCACGTCGGATCGCAGTCAACTCAGGGAATATTCGCATTGAGTTTGCTTTCTCTGATCTCGCCCGGGCCGGAGCTCTGTTTTTAGCAGTCGACTTCGCGATCAGTCAACCGCTATTAAAAAGCGCCTCACATCTTGAAAGATGCGAGGCGCTCAAACTACCCAGAAATGGGATCGGGGTGCGTTCCTTAGTTTTTGAGCCTAAACTCCACGACGTCGCCGTTCAGCTGAGACCTTCGCCGTACGGCTCGTAGTGAACCGTGCGATCCCAATGCTTGCTGGCCCGTCGCCGGAAGGTAGGCAATCCGAACCCGTGGGAGCCGGTCTCCGATGCCGTCGTGCCGTCAAGAAAGGTAACGTCCACACGGGACCGTCGGGGGGCGAAGTACTCCACCACTCGACCTGCGATCACGGCGTCGATAAGCCGCTTAGCGAGCAATACGTCCTCCCGGTCGTAGCCGAGTTCCCAGCGTCCTCCAATCACTCCGATCTCGATGACGAGAAACTGCTCGCACAACACCCCGACCCCACGTGCGCGAGAGTTGTGAGGCGTCAGAAACAAGCCCAGGATGCGACCCTCGTTGTATTCTTCGAGGCTGATATCCGCGTCCGCACCCGCCGCCGAGCGTGAGAACGACGCGAGTTCGTTGTGCACGAGTCGAACCTCCGATGGCGGAGTCAGCGATGCGGTCGTCATGTTCACATGTTAAGGCGGAACTCCACCGCGGCGCGTGCCAACCCCAGAAGCCGATCGAAGTAGGGGCGACCGTGCTGGGGAAACACCGGGATGGCGCGCTCCACCTGATCGGCGAGCGCCGATAGCTGAAGACGATCGACGTCGGTCAGCCTTCCACGGAGGGAAGCCACCGCCCAACCGTAAACGTCCGCATCTGCCATCACGGGATCGATTTCACCATAGTCAGCGCTGCGCTCGACGCTTTCCGGCCACGGCTCTTTGAACTGCACATGCAGCACGCGCCGGAAAGCCGTCGGCACCTCAAGTCTCGACCAGGGATCCATTGGGGCACACGGAACTCCACGACGTACCCATCTTCACTTTCTGGGAGAACGAGCGGTTCGTCGACTATGGATTACGCGCAATGGATTCTTTATCCAGCCGTATTTTTACCCCGCCGCCCTGAAGGGACTCAACGACAAAGAAGTCTGTGGCTCTGACGAGTTCGGAGAGTTTCGCCTAACCCCAATTGCGAGAGTCAAAATCGGGATGCTGCTTGCGCACCAGTTGACCAACAGCAGAGAGATTCGACCAGCCGTCTTCGGAGGACGCCGCGACCGTGCTGGACCTCAGAATTCTCACAAGCTTGGTATCGCGCCGAAGCTGAGGCGTGGCCACCTTCCGTGCAAACCCCGTGGGGCTTTCGGTTGCTGGCTCATCCAAGACGTCTAGGTAAGTCAATTGGGGACAAGCATTCCGACCCTCTTGACAGATGCGGTACCAAAGCGCGCAGCCTCGGCGAGAACGGCTCCGATCCGCGAAGGTGACACGTTATCAGCGTCGATGAGTATCGCGAGGAGGTCATTTGCCTGTGGCAGGACCTAAGCATGGCACCACCCAGTCCGTGTCCGCCGATACAACGTACGGAAGATGCGGGATGATCGCTGCTGGCCGATATTGCAGCCAGCCGTGGATCGGCACATCGCCGAGCTCGCCCCTCGAGTATTGCTGGCGCCTGTCTAAACCCTTCAGTCGTATCCCTCAAAGTGCTTGCAGCACATAGAGTTCTCGCCGCACTTCTCACATCTCGGGATTTCGGCAGTGAGCCCCAGCCACACCATCAGCCCGTCATCGCTCTCGGAAGCGCCGAAGGTGATGCTTCGCCCGTCGCTCTGAACGACCATTTCAGCGGGGGCGTGCAAGCGAGTGTCGTCGTAGAAGTAGCTCCAACCCCACGCCTCTTCTTCCGCCGCGTTAGCTTGGGGATATTCGAGGTTCCCGATGTGCTCCGCATAGAACGTAAGCAGGAGGTCGGCCCTGTCTCTGCTGATACCTGAGCTGTTCACCTCTGCTGGCATGCCGTCAGTTTAGAGACGAGTGGCTGGGACTTGCACGTCTCGACGATGGGTTGGTTAGGTGACGCGGGCACTAACGGGCAGGTTCGATACGCCTTGTGCCCGCTCATCTCGGCGTAAGCCGCGGCTCACCGCGGGGCCCAAGCCGCGTACGCCAGCTGCAAAGCAGTGGCTACCATCTGCGCTGACGAGCCTCGCTTTTCGCGAAGACGGGCATTCCTGTCAACTAGTTAGTTGTTGAACCGGAACTCCACGACGTCGCCATCCTGCATCACGTACTCTTTGCCCTCGATGCGGGCCTTGCCCTTGGCGCGGGCTTCGGCGATCGAGCCTGTTTCGACGAGGTCGTCGAAGCCGATGATCTCGGCCTTGATGAAGCCCTTTTCGAAGTCCGTGTGGATGACGCCGGCGGCCTGCGGGGCCTTGGCGCCCTGCGGGATCGTCCAGGCGCGCGTTTCCTTCGGGCCCGCCGTGAGGTAGGTCTGCAGGCCGAGGGTGTTGAAACCGATGCGGGCAAGCTGGTCGAGACCGCTCTCGTCCTGTCCGGTGGAAGCCAGCAGCTCTGCGGCATCCTCCGGGTCGAGGTCAACGAGCTCGGATTCGAGCTTGGCGTCGAGGAAGACTGCCTGCGCGGGGGCAACGAGTGCGGCGAGCGCAGCTTTGCTGTCGTCGTTGGTCAGCACCGCTTCATCCACATTGAATACGTAAATAAATGGCTTGACGGTGAGCAGGCCCAGTTCCTGGAGCGGCTCAAGGTCGAGGGTGGAGGCGCTCAGGGGCTTGCCATCGTTCAACCAGGCCGCTGCGGCCTTGGTCGTGTCCATGGTGGCTTGCGTGATCTTCTTCGCGCGCAGTTCCTTCTCGTAGCGGGCTTCCGCCTTCTCGAGGGTCTGCAGGTCGGCGAGAATCAGCTCGGTGTTGATGGTTTCCATGTCGCTCGCGGCATCCACCTTGCCGTCGACGTGCACGACGTCGGGGTCTTCGAAGCCACGGACGACCTGCGCGATGGCATCGGCTTCGCGGATGTTCGCGAGGAACTTGTTGCCGAGGCCCTCCCCCACGCTTGCACCCTTGACGATGCCGGCGATGTCCACGAAGGACACTGCGGCGGGGAGGATTCGCTCGGATCCGAAGATTTCAGCGAGCACCGCGAGACGCTTGTCGGGCAGGCTCACAATTCCGGTGTTCGGCTCAATGGTCGCGAACGGATAATTCGCCGCGAGGACTGAGCTCTTCGTGAGAGCGTTGAACAGGGTCGACTTGCCGACATTCGGGAGTCCGACGATTGCAATAGTGAGTGCCACGAGCACCCAGCCTAGCCGCCAGACACTCCGAGCCGCGGACGTCGAGCGTCAGTCGCCCGTGAGAGCATCAAGGCGTGCCCATGAATTTCACCGCCATCGACTTCGAAACTGCCAACTCTTCGAGCGCCTCTGCCTGCTCGGTCGGGTTGGTGAAGGTTCGCGACGGCGTGGTTGTCGACAAGGTCGCGTGGTTCATTCGGCCGCCCGCTGGGCACAGCGAGTTCTTGTACTGGAACACCCGCATTCACGGAATTGTCGAATCGGATGTCGCGGACGCGCGCACCTGGGATGAGCAGCTTCCCGATCTCATCGAATTCGCGGACGGTGACCATCTCGTCGCCCACAACGCCGGCTTCGACATGGGAGTCATCCGCGCGGCCAGTGCCGCGACGTTTGTGGAGACCCCGTCGTTCTCCTACCTGTGCAGCCTCGCCGTGGCCCGCAAGACCTACCATCTGGATTCCTACAAGCTCCCCGTTGCCGCGATGGCGGCGGGCTTCGAGGATTTCGCGCACCATGACGCGCTGGCGGACGCGGAGGCGTGCGCCGCGATCATGGTGCACGCCGGTCGGCGCCATGAGGCGGACGATCTGGCCCACCTGGCCGTGCTGACCGGAACCCGGGTCGGAGTGATCGGGCCGGTCCCCGTCGAGCACGCTCCGGCGGTTCTGCAGTAGGGCGAAGCTTCTCCCTCATCTGCGGGATGCGCGCTCGAGCGGGATGCGCGCGCGGGCGATGCGCCTCCGGGCGATGTCCGACCCTCCTGCCAGACTGCAGACATGGATCCCGTTGTGTCTCTTCTTATCGGACTCGCCGTCGGCGCGGTGCTCGGTGTTGCGATCGTGTTCGCACTGTTGCGTGGGCGCGCCTGGTCGGGTGCGGGCGCCGGCACCGCGGTCGTTGAGGCTCGCCACGAGCTGGAACTCACCCGCGCCCGAACGCAGACCGAGCTGACCTCCGTGCGGGCCGAAGAGCAGAATCTGCGCGCGGAGATCGAATCCGAACTTGCCGCGGTCACGGCCACCCTCCACGGCGCGCGCGAGCAGGCCACGCTGCAGCGCGAGCAGTTCCATGCCCAGATCCTCCAGCAGGAGCAGCGCCTCGGTGAGTTCCAACAGCGCTTGCGCGATGTGCAGATCGCCGAGGCCCAGCGATTGAAGGCCGACGGCGAGGTGCTCGTGGCACTCAGCCCGGTGCAGGAGAGCCTGCAGGCGGTCCAGCGCAAAGTGGTTGAGCTCGAGGAGCAGCGCAGCGCGCAGTACGGCGCGCTCAGCGAACAATTGCGCTCCGCGACCGAATCCGAGGAGCGACTCCGCAGTACCGCCGAGTCGCTGGCCTCGGCGTTGCGCTCCAACAGCGTCCGTGGGGTGTGGGGCGAGACGCAGCTCCGCAACGTGGTCGAGGCGGCGGGTCTTATCGAACGGGTCGACTTCGACGTGCAGTCGAGCATCAGCTCCGACGCCGGTTCGGGGCGGCCCGACATGGTGATCCACTTGCCCGGAGGCAAGAACATCGCGGTAGACGCGAAGGTTCCCTTCACCTCGTACCTCGAGGCGAGCCAGATTGCAGTCACCGCCACCGGCGAGGAGGGTGCCCGGCGCCTTGCACTCATGAAGCAGCACGTGCGCGCGGTGCGAGCCCACGTAGACGCACTCGCGGCCAAAACCTACTGGGCCGGTCTCGAATCCTCGCCCGAGCTGGTGATCGCGTTTATCCCGAGTGAATCCCTCGTCTCCTCCGCGATGGAAGCCGACCCCGCGATCATGGACTACGCCTTCAGCAAGCGCGTAGCGCTGGCCTCGCCGGTCACCCTGTGGTCGGTGCTGAAGACCGTGGCATTCAGCTGGCAGCAAGACGTGCTGACAGATGACGCGAAAGAGCTGTTCGATCTCAGCCGCGAGCTTTACTCGCGCCTCGCGACCATGGCGGGCCACGTCGAGAAGCTGGGGCGCTCGATCGAGAGCACCGTGAAGAACTACAACGGTTTTGTCGGCTCGCTGGAACGCCAGGTGTTGCCGTCCGCGCGCAAGCTCGGGCGCCTCGACGAGTCCAAGGTGCTCGCTCCGTTCGCCGGCATTGAGGACTCGCCGCGCGAACTCACGGCGTTCGAGCTGCTCGAAGAACTCGAAGCGAGCGCCGCTCGATCGGACGCCGAAATCCGGTAGCATCACACTCTCGGCGGACGGCTGACGATCGGGCGCACGGCTGACGATCGGGGCGCCAGCCCGGTGGACTCGAGTGCACGCGGGTGGCAGGGTAAAACTACGAGCTCGCCCCATCGTTGCCCTACCGAGGAGCACCCATGTTCAGCCCAGACAAAGCGTTCAGCGGATATTCCGTAGACGACATTGCCCACGCCCGCGCCTTCTATGCGCAGACCCTTGGCATGACGGTCACCGAGAACGAGATGGGGTTTTTGAACCTGCATCTGACCAGCGGCGGCGTCATCATGGTCTACGGCAAGGACGACCACACTCCCGCCAGCTACACGGTGCTCAATTTCGAGGTGGATGACATCGACTCAGCGGTCGCGGACCTGAACGCCCGCGGTGTGGTGACGAAAATCTACGACGACGACACAATCCCCACGGACGCCCAGGGTATTGCCCGCGGGATGGGGCCAGCAATCGCCTGGTTCACCGACCCCGCGGGCAACGTCCTGTCGGTGCTGCAGCCCGACTGAGCGGACCTAGTTGTACCTGACCCAGGCGTTGCCGACCTAGTCGTTATCGAGCCACTTGTCGGCCGAGTGCTCCGCAATGACGCGGCGCATGGTGCCGGAGCGCGCTCGGAGAACGATGCTCTCCGTGCGAATGATGGGTCCCATCCGGCGGACGCCGTCGACCAGCTGGCCATCGGTGACGCCGGTGGCGACGAAGAAGGTGTTGTCGCTGCGCACGAGTGTGTCCGCGTCATAGACGTGATCGAACTTCAGCCCGGCATCCAACCCCTTCTGACGTTCTTCATCGGTGCCGGGATGCAGAATTCCCTGGATCAGCCCACCGAGCGCCTTGATCGCGCACGCGGTCGCCACTCCCTCAGGACTTCCCCCGGTGCCCACGCACATGTCAATGCGGGTGCTGTGGCGAGCAGCGTTAATGCCGCCCGCCACGTCGCCGTCGAGCATCAGGCGGGTACCGGCACCGGCGGCACGAATGTCTTCGATCAACTGCGCGTGCCGCGGGCGGTCGAGCACGGCGACCGTCATCTCCGACACCGGCTTGCCGAGCGCCTTTGCCAGCGCGCGAATGTTCTCGCCGATGGGCTGGCGGATGTCGACGACTCCAATTCCCTCGGCGGAGGTAACGATCTTGTCCATGTAGAAGACCATGGACGCGTCGAGCATGGTGCCGCGATCGGCCACCGCAATCATCGACAGGGCGTTTTGGCGTCCGGCTGCGGTGAGCGAGGTGCCGTCAATCGGGTCCACGGCGATGTCACAGGCCGGGCCGCGGCCATTGCCCACGTGCTCGCCGTTGAAGAGCATGGGCGCCTTGTCCTTCTCGCCCTCACCGATCACCACAACGCCATCAAAGTTGACGGTGCCGAGGAACTTACGCATCGCGTCGACGGCTGCCTTGTCTGCGGCGTTTTTGTCGCCCATCCCGATGAAGGGAACGGCACGAATCGCTGCAGCCTCGGTTGCCCGCACGAGTTCCATTGCGAGGTTGCGATCAGGGTGGAGATAGAGATCTCCGTGGTCGGTAGACACCATTGTTCAGTCCTCGCAGTCGTTGGCCGTCGTCGCTGTGGTGGAGATTCGTCGGTCAGAATCAACGCGGAGTCAGTCTATCGAGCGAGCGGATTGCCGCTCCTACCTCGGGACCAACGACCCCAATTCCCTCGAGGCCATGAAATACACTGGGGGTGAAGCCCGAGCGACACCAAGGCCGCCGGTAGCCCGAGGAGATCACGCTATGCCCGTCGCAACCCCAGACCAGTACGCCGAGATGCTCAACAAGGCGAAAACCAACGGTTTCGCCTACCCCGCTATCAACGTGTCGTCGTCTTCGACCGTCAACTCCGTACTGCAGGGCCTGTCCGAGGCTGGCTCCGATGGCATCATCCAGGTCACCACCGGTGGCGCCGACTACTTCGCCGGCCACACCGTCAAGAACCGCGCGTCGGGCGCGCTCGCCGCGGCCGCCTTCGTCACCGAGGTTGCCAAGAACTACCCGGTCACCATCGCGCTGCACACCGACCACTGCCCCAAGGACGCCCTCGATGGCTTCGTTCTTCCGCTCATCGCCGCCTCCGAGGCCGAGGTGAAGGCCGGCCGTAACCCGATCTTCCAGTCCCACATGTGGGACGGTTCCGCCGTTCCCCTCGAGGAGAACCTGCGCATCGCCAAGGACCTCCTCCCCCGCATGAAGGCAATCAGCGCCATCCTCGAGGTTGAGATCGGTGTTGTCGGCGGCGAGGAAGACGGCGTCAGCGCCGACGAGAACGCGAACCTGTACACGACCCTCGAAGATGTCATCGACACCGTTGAGGCCCTCGGCCTCGGCGACCAGGGCCGCTACATCGCCGCCCTCACGTTCGGCAACGTGCACGGCGTCTACAAGCCCGGTGGAGTGAAGCTGCGCCCCGAGCTGCTCGGCGAGATCCAGGCTGGTATCCAGGCCAAGTACGGCACGGGCCTCCTGCCCCTCGACCTGGTCTTCCACGGTGGATCGGGCTCGACAGCCGCGGAGATCGCCACCGCCGTCGCGAACGGCGTCGTGAAGATGAACATCGACACCGACACCCAGTACGCCTACAGCCGCTCGCTCGCCGACACCGTGCTGCGCAACTACGACGGCTTCCTCAAGGTAGACGGCGAAGTGGGAAACAAGAAGGTCTACGACCCGCGCTCGTGGGGCAAGATCGCCGAGTCCGCCATGGCCAAGCGCGTCATCGAGGCCACCCAGCAGCTCGGTTCCGCCGGCTGGTCGGGCAAGTAACCACAACACCCATCCCGCCCAGAACCGCCCCAGGACACGCTTCGGTGTGCCCTGGGGCGGTTCTCGGTTTCAGGACGAGAGCGGCGATGGAGTCTGCGGAGTCGGCACCTGCGGAATGCGGAAGGTGAACCGCACGCTCCGCCCGTCGGTCCACGCGAGGTCCTCCACCGTGTCCTTCAACGTCAGGTAGTAGGGCGCGAGCATCGCAACGCGGCGCCCCTCCGGCAGGTCCACTTCCAGGCTGAGCGCCACCTCCGTGGCACCGTCAGCCTGGGCGCGCAGTTCGATGAGCAGCGATTCCCGGTCCACAACCGAATTGGCCAGCATGTCCTGCAGCACACCGCGGAGAGCGGCGCGCTGGTCATCATTCATGCCGTCCGCCAACCGTGCCGGATCGCTCACCACCAGTGCGGTGTCGTGCGCGAGGACATCCAGCCAGCTTCGACATGCTGTTGTAACGAGTTCAACTCGCAGCTCGCGGGCAAGGTGGGCCGCCCGGGTGCGGTCGGCGTCGGTGATGACGCCCGCGTTCGCGATGTCACGCAAGAACGGCACCGTTTGCGCGCCCACACGGGCAATGGTTGCGCTCGGCGGCCGCGACACGCTCGTACGCGTCTCAGGCTGAGCCCGCGGTTCACCTGCCGGCGCCAGCGTCGACGTCGACGCCGACGCTGACGTCGACTGCGACTGCGCCTGCATGCGGCTGGTTCGTGCGACGAGAGTGCTGCAGAACACGACAGAGCCGACCGCGGCAATGACGATCGGCGAGACGGCGATCAGGGCGCTGCCGACCGAGGAGAGTATCGAGTCGTCGCCGTAGGCGTAGACGGCGAGGAGGGCCGCCGCAGCAAGGGTTGCCCCCGCATAGCCGAGCGCCCGCCGTGCGGAGATGAAGGGCGACAAGCTCCCGAGCGCGATGCCCACCGCCGTCGGCGCCCACCAGAGCTCCACCGGAACGCTTCCTCCCGCTGACCCGGCAGCCGACAGAGCGAGGCCGCCAATCGCTACGGCAAGAACGCCGGCGCCGCGCGCCACACTGAGGTCGGCACGATCGGCCCGGGTCGCGGCCGCAGTGAGCGCCGCAGCGGCGACAAAGAACATTATTGCCGCGAGCTGCAGCGTGGGCAGAGTCCAGCGCTCCCAGAACACGAGAGTGGTCAACACGGCCTGCGCGGCCGAGACGATCCCCATCGTGACCGCGATCCAGGGCCCGGTGAACCAGCTCAGCGGGTCGACCTGCCGCGGCGATCGGGTCCAGGCCCGCCCGAGTTGCTCGCGTCTCATGCGTCGACCGGCTCCCGTTCGCCGCGGACCGGGATTGGGAAGGAGAGCAGCACGGATGCGCCACTACCGGGCGCGGACCACACCCGCACGGTTCCGCCCAGCGATTCCACCCGGTGCACGACCGAGGCCCGCAGGCCGAGCCGGTCGGCGGGCACCGCGGCCGGATCGAAACCGACCCCCGCGTCGACCACCATCAGCGTCAGCACCTCCCCCGGCTTCTCGACACTCCCGGGATCGGCCGCTAGACCCGACGGACCCTCCACACCTGCCGGACCAGACGGACCCGACGGACCAGACGGACCCGCCCCAATCCCGATGATGAGCTCCGCCGAATCCTCCCCCGAGTGGTTCAGCACATTTTCCAGGCACGCACGCGCTGCGCCCAGCGCGGCCTCGACCACCGTCGGCGGCACGTCCGCCACCGCCCCGGGATCGATGGTGACGTCAACGCTGAGCCCGCGGCCGTGAAACTCGCTGGCGAGGTTCGTGACTGCGTTGCGGAACTCGGTATCCCGCGGGTGAGCGGAGCGCCGCGCGTCATCCCGCCACTCCGGATGGGCCAGGGTCGTGATGTCGTGCAGCAGGCGCGCCCGCACCCGGTCGTCGATCAGCGGCGGCGAGTTGATGATCAGCGAAAGGTCGCTGAGGATCGTGTCGTGCAGCAGCGCGGCGTCCGCGCGTTCGCGGTCGCGCTGCTTGTCGGACAGTTCGGTCTCCTGGCGGAGGCGACGCAGGTCGGGCACGCGTCCGTTCTGGGCTCGCTGAATCAGAGCGATGGCCAGAAACACCCCCACGTAGTTGACCAGAACGAGGGTTGGTCCGGCCCCCGTGGATGGGGGTACGTCGAACTGAAACGCCACGAGAATCACGGATGCCTGTCCGGCCAGGTATCCGGCAACGCCCCACCCGATCGCGTTGATCGGCGACGCCGACGCGGTGCCCACCAGCACGAGCGCCAGGGCGGGCCGGTTGAGCACAAAGACCGACCCCGGGTTCAGCTCCGGCGCGATCACCATCAGGGAGTATTGATAGGCCCACACGCACACGGCGCCGACCACGATGAAACCGGCGAGGCTCAGCGCGGACGGGCGGAGGGCCACCACCCCGAGTGCAACCAGCATCACAACGAGCGCGGCGAGGGGGGCGCCGAGCGAGGGCAGATCGCCACTGCTGGCGAGGGTGGTGATAACCGACGCGATCGCCATAACGATGATCGTCGCAGCGATGGCCCAGACGCACCGAACACACGCGGCCACCGTCGCCGCTGCCGCAACGTGCCGAGGCAGCACGGCGGGTTGAGAGAGTTGGCTCGTCACTCGCCCAGACAACCACATCCGGCGTTGCGGCACCGTCGCCTCGCACTGAACGCTAAGAATCCTCGCGAAACCCGCGCAGGCTACCTCGCGAAACCCGCGCGGCTACCTTGAGGAGATCGAGTCCAGAAGCGCCGGGTCCGACGCGAACAGAACGGCCACCAGGATGAACGTAACCACGAAGAAGACCAGGCCGGCGATCAGCGGATAGATGAAAGCCAGTCGATTGCGCCGCAGCATGAGGATCGCCATCACTGCTCCCGCCACGAACAGGACAATTTGCGTGATGTTGAGTGCGATTCCGACGGTGGAAGCCAGCTCGGAGTTCGCGTAGTCGTCATAGCCGAGCTGGGCCAGCCCGGTGTCAATCCACGACGCGAAGTCGGCGTACTGCGGAATCGACGTGAGCACCGAGACGGCGCCGACGCCGAGCAGAACGGCGGTGAGCACCGAGTCCCAGGTGCGACGCGGGCGGACGCCGGCCGGCGCAGCGGGGTCGGCGGTCGATTTGGGCGAGCCGGTCGAGCCGGTCGGGGTGGGCGAGCCGGTGGGGGCCTGGGCGGCGGATGTCTCGGAGCCGACCGACCGCTTGGGCGCAGCGACATCCGCCCGCCCATCAACGGAGGCAGAAGCAGCGGCCGACGCCGGAGAGCCCACGCCCATGGCCTTCGCTTGCTCTTCTGGGGTGGCGTACTCGCCGTATTGCGGGCGGGGGCGGGGGTCAGTCACTATTGCTGCCAATCGAGTCGACGCACGCGACCGCCCAGACCGCGTTCGTCCGGGTTGCCGTTCGCGTCCTTGCGGAGTTCCTTCGGGAGGGAGAACATGAGGTCTTCTTCTGCGGTGACGACCTGCTGGACGTCAGCGTATCCCGCATCGGCGAGGTCGTTGAGCACTTCCTGCACGAGCACTTCGGGCACGGACGCACCGCTGGATACGCCGACTGTGGAGACACCGTCGAGCCACTCCTGCTGGATCTCGCTCGCGTAGTCCACGCGGTAGGCGGCCCTCGCCCCATTCTCCAGGGCGACGTCGACCAGGCGAACGGTGTTGGAGCTGTTTGCCGAGCCCACCACGATGACCAGTTCAGCTTGCTCGGAGACCTTCTTGATGGCGACCTGGCGGTTCGTCGTGGCGTAGCAAATGTCGTCGCTCGGCGGGTCCTGCAGGTTCGGGAACCGCTCGCGCAGCAGGCGCACGGTTTCCATCGTCTCGTCCACACTGAGGGTCGTCTGCGACAACCAGACCACGTGATCGGGGTTGTTCACAACGATGTTGGGCACGTCGGCCGGGCTGTTCACGAGGATCGTGCGCTCGGGCGCGTGGCCCATCGTTCCCTCGACCTCTTCGTGGCCGCGGTGGCCGATCAGCAGGATTTCGAAGTCGTCACGGGAGAACCGCACGGCCTCGCGGTGCACCTTGGTGACCAGCGGGCAGGTCGCGTCGATGGCATCGAGATTGCGGTCGGCGGCGCCCTGCACGACGGCGGGCGACACACCGTGGGCGCTGAATACGATGTGCGACCCGACGGGCACCTCGTCGACCTCGTCGACGAAGATTGCGCCCTTGCGTTCGAGGGTGGAGACCACGTGGATGTTGTGCACGATCTGCTTGCGCACATACACCGGGGCGCCGAAACGCTCAAGCGCTTTCTCCACGGCGATGACCGCGCGGTCCACTCCTGCACAGTATCCCCGGGGCGCGGCGAGGATCACCCGCTTCGGCAGGGGCACGGGATTGTCCCGTAGCCTGTTACGTACCGCGGGAACCCGCGGCATCTCGAGGCTGACGGCAGAGCCGTTAGAGATATTGCTCACCTACGGATTGTATCCGAGCCAGGGGCACGGAAGCTGGGGAGACAACCATGACGATCGTGGAAACCCCACCCACCGTCGATTCGCCGTGGCCGGTTGGCCTCCTCTCGGCGAAGATCAAGGGGTGGATCGATCGCCTGGGCTCCGTGTGGGTCGAGGGCGAAATTACGCAGTGGGGGATGTCGGGCGGCAACGTTTACGGCAAACTCAAGGACCTCGACGCCGACGCCACCGTCTCGTTCACCATCTGGTCGTCGGTGAAGGCGAAAATCCCCGCCGACCTCAAACAGGGCGACCGGGTCATCGCCCTGGTCAAGCCCAATTACTGGGTCAAGGGCGGCACGCTCACGATGCAGGTCTTCGAGATGCGTCACGTCGGCCTCGGCGACCTGCTCGAGAGGTTGGAGAGGCTCCGCCAGACCCTGCGAGCAGAGGGCCTGTTCGACCCCTCGCGCAAACGCGCCCTCCCCTTTCTCCCCCACTGCGTTGGCCTGATCACCGGGCGCGACAGCGACGCCGAGAAGGATGTGCTGCGTAACGCCCAGCTGCGGTGGCCCGCGGTGGAGTTCCGGGTGGTGCACGCCGCCGTGCAGGGTGACCGGGCCGCCGGCGAGGTGACCGCAGCGCTCCGACGCCTCGACGAGGATCCCGCCGTCGACGTCATCGTCGTCGCCCGCGGTGGCGGGGACTTCCAGAACCTCCTCGTGTTCAGCGACGAAACGCTCGTGCGCACGGCCGCGGCCTGTACCACGCCGATCGTCAGCGCCATCGGTCACGAAGCTGATCGCCCGCTGCTCGACGACGTGGCCGACCTGCGTGCATCGACCCCGACAGACGCGGCAAAGCGGGTGGTTCCGGATGTCGCGGAAGAACTCAACCGCATGCACCAGGCACGCGCCCGCATCAGCTCCCGCGTGACCCACCTCCTCCGCACCGAGATCGATCGGCTCGAACAGCTGCGCTCACGCCCGGTGCTGGCCAATCCCACCTGGTTGGTCGACTCCCGGGGCGAGGAGCTCACCCGCTATGTCGCGAGGGGCTCCGAACTGATGGGCCGCCTGCTCGAGCGGAACGGCACCAGGATTGTGGAACTGACCGCCCAGTTGCGCGCCCTGTCGCCCCAGCGCACGCTCGATCGGGGCTACGCTATCGCGCAGCTGCCGTCTGGGCTGGCATTGCGGCGTCCCGAGGATGCCCCGGAGGGAACACCACTCCTCCTCACCCTGGCCGAAGGAAAGCTCCCCACCATCGCGACGAAACTCGCGACCGCTGTCACCGACGATCGGTAGAGTTGCTCCGTGGTTACCGCTTCCCCGAACGCAGCATTCCCCGGTTCGACGTCCGCCGACTCTGTCTCTGGCGAATCCGTACCCGGCAGCTCGGCGTCTGACAAATCCGACGACATCCGTGCGCTCAGCTACGAGCAGGCGCGCGACGAACTCGTGCGGGTAGTCAACGAGCTGGAGCAGGGTTCTGCAACGCTCGAGCAGTCGCTGGCGCTGTGGGAGCGCGGTGAGGCGCTGGCCAAACGGTGCGAAGAGTGGCTCCTTGGCGCCAAAGCACGCCTCGATGCGGCACGCGCCGCCGCCGCCGAGTAGCCATGGCGCAGCCACCCATTCGGGCCGACCTCGGCCGACCGGAGACGCCAGAGGAGCGCGCCGAACGCAAGGCGCAGAATTCCCGCAACTACCGCGAGTCCAAGACGCCGAACAACCTGGTCATCGCGCTCGTCGCCTCCCTCGCGGTAGTGCTCTTCCTGGTCTTGGTGGTCGTGCGGCCCACCCCCGCGCCGGCCGATCCGATCGACTACGTCGCCGTGGCGGCCGAGGCACAACCGGGAGTCTCCACCACGCTGATCACCCCCGCGCTCCCGCCGGAGTGGCGCGCGAACGACGCGAAACTGACGGCAGCGCGCGGCGACAGCTTCCTCTGGTACATCGGGTTTGTGACGCCGAAGAATCAATTTCTCGCGCTCGAGCAGGGCATCGACGCGGAGGCGGGCTGGCGCGAGGATTTCCTCGGCCGGGCGAGCCCCACCGGCCAGGTCACCATTGAGGGCATCGACTGGGACGTCTACGACCAGCGCGAGACCGATGACCCCGGCAACTTTGCGTACTCGCTTGCCACGAGCGTCGCCGGAACCGAATATCTTGTCCATGGAACAGCGAGCGACAACGAGTTCGCACTATTCGCCTCGGCTTTATCCGCCGAGATCACCACACCGGAGGGCTAGACGTGCCAGATTCCAGAACCCCCGCCAAAGCCTGGCAGCAGATGCTCCGCGGCAACCAACGGTTCGTCGACGGTGAGCCCAACCACCCGCGTCAGGACGTCGATCGCCGGGCCGAGGTCGCGGCCGCGCAAGAACCGCTCGCCGCCCTCTTCGGCTGCAGCGATTCCCGCCTCGCCGCTGAGATCATCTTCGACAAGGGCATCGGCGACCTCTTCGTAGTGCGTAATGCCGGGCAGATCATCTCCGATAGCGTCGTCGGTTCGTTGGAGTATGCCGTCGGCGTCTTGCACGTGCCGCTGATCGTGGTCCTCGGCCATGACCAGTGCGGTGCCGTGCTGGCCGCAATCGACTCGCAGGGTCCAGACGCTGTTCCGCTTCCTCCGCACATCACCACTCTGATCGAGAAGATCGTGCCCGCCGTGCGCCGAGTGGGCGCGCAGTCCTCGGGTGAGTCCGCGACCGACTCCAGCGCGATCGACTCCGGCACCATTGACTCAGGCGCCTTCCGCTCCGGCACCATTGACCCCAGCACCATTGATGCCCAGGCCGTGGGCCGGGAACACCTGCGCGACACCATCGCCGAGCTGCTCGAAGAGTCCGAACTCATCAGCGACGCGATCGCCGCCGGTACGCTGGCTATCGTCGGTGCGAACTACCGGCTCCTTGAGGGTCGCGCGGTGCCAGACATCGCGCTTGGCGCAATCTAGTCGCGCCGGGTTTCACTAGCCCGTCTGACTGGCCGGTGTGACTCGCCCGTCTGCCTGATCCGTTCGGCCCGCATCATCCGTCCATCGCTCCACCGCACCACGTACCCCGAAGGAAGCACACCGCCGTGACCACTCCGCAGGACTACCGCATCGAACACGACACAATGGGCGAGGTGCGGGTTCCGGCCTCCGCTCTCTACGGCGCGCAGACGCAGCGCGCCGTGGAGAACTTCCCCATCTCCGGCGCGGGCCTCGAACCCGCACAGATCGTGGCGCTCGCCCGCATCAAGCGCGCTGCCGCGATCGTGAACGGGTCGCTCGGAGTGCTTGACGCCGACATCTCGGCCGCCATTGTCGCCGCGGCGGAGTCGCTCATCGCCGGTCAGTTCCATGACCAGTTTCCGGTCGACACCTACCAAACCGGCAGCGGCACCTCCAGCAACATGAACATGAACGAGGTCCTGGCGACGATCGCGTCTTCCGAGCTCGGCTCGCCCGTTCATCCGAACGACCACGTCAATGCGTCGCAGTCCTCCAACGACGTGTTCCCCACGTCGGTGCACGTCGCCGTCACCGGAGCGCTCCTCGCCGACCTCATCCCCGCGCTCGATCACCTCGCCGTCGCCCTCGAGGCCAAGGCCGTGCTGTGGAAGACCGTGGTGAAGTCCGGTCGCACCCACCTGATGGATGCGACTCCCGTGACCCTGGGCCAGGAGTTCGCCGGGTTCGCGCGCCAGATCCGCCTCGGCATTGAACGCGTCGAGGGCACCATCGGGCGCGTCGCCGAGGTCCCCCTCGGGGGCACCGCCGTGGGCACCGGTATCAATACCCCGGCCGGATTCCCTCAGCAGGTCATCGCCGAGCTCGCCGAGAACACCGGTCTTCCGATCGTTGAGGCCCGAGACCACTTCGAAGCGCAGGGCGCCCGCGATGCGCTCGTCGAGGCGTCCGGCGCGTTGCGAGTACTCGCCGTGTCGCTCACAAAGATCTGCAACGACCTGCGCTGGATGGGCTCCGGGCCCAACACGGGTCTCGGAGAGATCAACATCCCGGATCTGCAGCCCGGATCCTCAATCATGCCGGGCAAGGTCAACCCGGTCATCCCGGAAGCCGTCCTGATGGTCGGTGCCCGCGTCATCGGCAACGACGCCACGATCGCCTGGGCGGGCGCGAGCGGCAGCTTCGAACTGAACGTCGCCATTCCCGTAATGGGAACTGCGCTGTTGGAGTCCATCCGGCTGCTGACCAACTCGAGTCGCCTCCTCGCCGACAAGACCATCGACGGCCTCACGGCCAACGTCGAGCGCGCGCTGGCTCTCGCGGAGTCCTCGCCCTCCATCGTCACCCCGCTCAACCGCGTGATCGGCTACGAATCGGCCGCCAAGGTGGCCAAGCACGCGGTCGCCTCCTCGCTCACCGTGCGCGAGGCCGTCATCGACCTCGGGTTCGTGGAGCGCGGCGAGATCACCGAGGAGCAGCTCGACACCCTGCTCAACGTGCTCTCAATGACGCATCCCGGCTAGCAGCTCGACGACGCCTCGCCCCTGCTTTTGCGGCCTGTGGATAACTCGAGCGGGATGCCACGCAGCTGACTTATCGTCACTGCATGCACTCACGCCCTCAGCTTCCCCGACTGCGCCGCCGCGTAGTGCTGGCTGGCGCCGCCCTGGTCGCCACGCTCGGGTTGGCTGCCGCGGCGCTCATGGTCTGGTGGCCGACCAGCACTGCCGCGCCCGCAGCCAACACCGCGCCGGCAACTGACTCCACCGCGGCTGCCGAAACACCCACCCCGGCACCACTTTTCTCTACGGACGAAGAGGCTCTCGCGGCTGCCCGGGCCACCTACGAAGGGTTCCTCGCGGCGACCGACGCAATCCTGGCCGACAGCGGGGCAGGCGCCGAACGCCTAGATGCATTCGCCGAACCAGACGTCGTCGAGACGGAGCTACAAGGCTTCCAGCGATTTAATAGCGGCGGCTTGCGGCTGATGGGGCAGACAACCATCGAGAACTTCGCGCTGCAGTCCCGCTCCCTAGCGAACGAGGTCGTCGTCACCGCCTACGCATGTGCGAACGTCGCAGACGTCGACGTGGTCGACGCGACGGGATCGAGCGTCGTGACGGATACGCGCCCGGATCTCACACCATTTGAACTCACCTTCTCCGTCTCGAAAGATTCTCCAACCGGGCTAGCGGTCGCTTCCAAGTTCGTGTGGCAAGGGGGCGGAGTGTGCTAGCCGTCTTGTCTTTACATCTGGGTACAGCCCTCGCGCTTGCGATCGCACCTGCACCCGTGCCTGGCACCCCCGCCGCAGGAGTTTGCGATAGCGGAAATCAGACCACATCCGGATGCCCGAACGTAGACGGGTCCATCCAAGACGAGAATGCGGTCCTCGACGGATCCGAAGGCGGGCCTGGGGCTGTACCCACGACCCCGCCGCGCACACCGCCCCGCCCGACATCGCCGCCCACTGCGTCAACTCCGGCGCCGGCCACCGATCCTGCCGCGCCGCCGTTCTGGGACGAGTTCGTCATCGTCGAACCGGTCACCCTTGAGGACATCGCAAGCTTCCATCCCGATACCGGCACCACCCAGATGGAACCCAACGGGTGGACCATCGCCGGACTCCCCACAAA
>NZ_PVTL01000001.1 GCF_003003265.1 Glaciihabitans tibetensis | reverse complement strand
CTCAGCACCATCGAGGAACTCGCCTGCACCGACGGCATCCGCCCCGTCCTCCTCGGACGCAGCGGAGAGGTCCTCTACCTCGGGCCCAAACCGCGGCTATTCAGTAAATCTCAACGCAAAAGCATGAGCGTCCGCGGCGGTGGGTTCTGCGACTGGACCGGATGCACCACACCCTCCCGCCAATGCGACGCCCACCATGTGATTCCCTGGTCCCGAGGCGGAAAAACAGACATCAACAACGGTGTCCTGCTCTGTCCCGAACATCACCGGCAAATCCATAGATCTGCCTTCACCATCAAAATGGTCAACGGCAAACCCTTCCTGCTGGCACCCCGATGGTTAGACCCAACCCAAACCATGCGCGCCCTCGGCAAAGCCCGCTACACCACCCGCAACACCAACCACATGAACAGATAGAGCGTTACAACGCAACGCTAAAGAGCTGCAGTGCGTGACGCCGCGTGACAGCGCGGCATTATCTGGACTTCCTAGCTGGTTGCACGAACTCCAACACGCTTTTGTACTCTCGCGATGCGCGCGACAACGCAACACCATCCGCGAGCACGCAACTGCATGTCAGCGAAGTCGGGCAATCATGGTGCGACGGCGCAGGGAATCTCATCCGGGTACACGGGCCGTATCCACACCTGATACTCACCGTCGGCCTGTTTGAACAGACTGAGCTCGTTCGCTGCAGCGAGTTGATCCCGCAACTGCGTCGCCTGCTCGCCCTCGACAGACACACACTCCGCGGCGGCTGAGAGAGTGACATCCGCGATCTCCCAGGGGAGAGCCGGCGCGGGCGACTCACCAGCGATGTCGTCGATGACGTCGGTGCCGTCCGTCCCGTCAAGACCACCGGCGGATGCCGCCTGCGCCGGAGTCGCCCGAAGCGAGTACGCATCCGGCTCCCACACCGCACTCTGCTCAGCTTCCGCGTTGCTGGCGATCGTCGTTGCCTCTGCGATGAACGACGAGAGGGCTGATCGAGCCTCTGCAGCCGCAGCATCAATGCCCAGTGTCACGCCCTCACTGACGTCCGAGTCGGGGTCAACCGGAGCGTCGAGCGACACGCTCGACAGCGCGTAGGCCTCGTGAACGTACGTTTCGCCCTCCGAAACGATTGTGACCACGGTTGTAGTCGCGTCTGCAATGTTGGGCTCGCCGTACTCGACGCTCGCGTTGAGCAGACCCGCATCATCCGCAATATCGACTATTCGCTCCACCTGGGCGTCGGACAACTCCGAGATTTGCAGACTCGGCAACGCTGGCGGAGGAAAGATTCGAATTTGCGGGCCCGGGGTGATCGTCCGTCCGTCTGCGTAGACCGCAAGGTCGGGAACCCGACTGAACGTGGTCTGGGGTGTCACGAACCCGCCAGTTTGCTCAACACGCACCACCGCCGTGCCAGCGGGCAGGTCGGCGAAATCGCTGCTGTCGTCGGCTGACGAGTTGCCACTACCGCTGCCGCCGGCGCCTGCGCACCCGACGAGTATGCCGAGCACTGCTGCCGCGGTTGCATATGTGGCGATGATCTTGAACGTCATGGGTCGGCCTCCTGCGTTCAATCTACCGAATACGCAGCTGCCCGGATTTCCACGGGACGGCGCGGAGATTCCCCTGCCTCGCCCTCAGCGCATGTCCCGCAAAACTATTGGCAACTTGACACCATCGAGGCTTGACGTGACACCAGTGTGGTGTCACGATGGTGTCATGGAACTTGGACACTACGTCAGCGATCTGCAGCACCAGCTGCTTGAGGCCGCCGAGAACGGCACGGATGAAACCCGCGCCGTCGCCGAGCGGCTCGCCGGCGGCTTGGACGCCGCTACGCGGTTGGTGCTCCTCGACGTTCTGTCGGCCGCGGCGGGCGAGATCACTCGTGATCTTGCGCCCGGATCTGTTGACGTTCGACTGCGTGGTCGGGAGGTCGAGTTTGTCGTCAACCAGCCGCACGCCGAGCTCGACGGTGACGACCGGCCCGCGGCGACCGTCGACCTCGACGATGCAAGCACGTCCCGCACCACGCTGCGCCTTCCCGACGCGGTAAAGGCGCGGGTGGACGAGGCCGCCGCAGCGGACGGCCTGTCCGTCAACACCTGGATGGTCCGCGCGATCGCGGCCGCCCTTCAACCCAAACAACGACGATCTACTCAGCGAACCCTGCGCAGCGGCGACAACTTCACAGGCTGGGCCCGCTAGCCCGCTAGCCCGCTAGCTACCCAGCCAGCTCGGCAGCCTGCCAGCCACCAGCCAGCCGACTCGCTTCCCCCTCAGCCCCGTCGACACGCGGGGACGATCAAGCACGCCCAAACGAAAGGACGGCGCCAGCATGCCCACGTACAACACACCCGGCCCGATCGATCTGGCCATCACCATGCCGGTCGGCGGAATCGAGGTCGTCGCGAGCGACCGCTCCGACACGGTGGTGACAATCACGCCCGGCAACCCGGCAAAGGCAGTCGATCGCCGAGGCGCCGAGGAGACCAAGGTGGACTTCGATGGCCAGCGAGTCACCATTCTGGGCCCGCGCCCACGCCTCAACTGGATCGGGCCAACAGAGACCGTTGACGTGAAGGTGGAGCTGCCCACCGCATCACGGCTCACCGCCCAGACCTCCGCCGGCGACGTGCGTACATTTGGCGCGCTCGGCGCCACACGAATCAAATGCTCGTTGGGATCGGTGGATGTCGATATCACCGACGATCTTTGGGTGCGCGCATCGCACGGCAGAGTGACGCTCGGTGCCGCGCTGGGTGGCGCAGAGGTCACTGCCGATCACGGTCAGATTCGGATCGGTGATGTTGCCGGTGACGCGCTCCTCAAGGCATCCCACGGCAATATCACTATCGACGAGTGCGGCGGCGACATCGACGCGAAGCTCTCCTATGGCGACCTCGATGTCACGCGCGCGCTCGGGTCCGTGTCGGCAAAGACGGCGTACGGCAGCATCGAGCTCGGTCAGGTATCGGCGGGCAACGTTCAGGTGGAGAGCGGATTTGGCCGGGTCACGATTGGCGTGCGGCGCGGGGTTCCCGCGTGGCTGGATCTGACTTCGAAAGAAGGCCGGGTGCGCAACGAGCTCGTCGGGGACAGCGCGCCGGACCCCTCAGAAGAGACCGTCGCGGTTCGTGCGCGCACGCAGTACGGCGACATCAATATCCGCCGGGCCGACTGACCCCACCACAGGCAGCACCAACTAGCAGAACAGAGAAAAAGAACAGAAGGGAAGGACACTCATGACTACCGCAGCGATTGACGTCCAGGGACTGCGCAAGTCCTACAGAGAAAAGGTGGTGCTCGACAACGTCGACTTGACCGTCAGCGCGGGCACCGTAACCGCCTTGCTCGGCCCGAACGGCGCTGGTAAGACGACTACGGTCCACATTCTCAGCACGCTGGTTCGACCCGATGGCGGCACAGCGTTGGTGAATGGCTGTGACGTGATGCGCGACCACGACGGCGTGCGCGCAGCGATCGGACTGACCGGCCAGTTTTCCGCGGTCGACACACTGCTCACCGGCGAAGAGAATCTGATGCTGATGGCCCGGCTCCGCCATCTCGGGCCGAGGCGTTCGAAGGCACGGGTGGCAGAGCTCCTCGAGCAGTTCGACCTCGTCGATGCCGCCCGCAAACCGCTCGCCACCTACTCCGGCGGAATGCAGCGCCGCCTCGACCTCGCCATGACTCTTGTCGCAACGCCGAGCGTAATCTTTCTCGACGAACCCACCACCGGCCTGGACCCCCGCAGCCGCCACACCATGTGGGACATCGTGCGGGGCCTCGTCGCGGACGGCACAACCGTGCTCCTCACCACCCAGCATCTTGAGGAAGCGGACGAGCTCGCCCACCGCATTGCGGTACTCGATGGCGGTCGCATCGTGGCCGAGGGAACACCGGAGGAACTCAAGCGCCTCGTGCCCGGCGGCCACATCCGGCTCCGGTTCGGCAGCGCTGCCGCACTCGACACCGCCTCGCGTCTGTTCGCGGGATCCGCAATCGAATCATCGGCTGCTAGCGGGTCCCCAACCGACAGATCTGCTCTCGACGAAGCCGCACTCGCGCTCACGGTCCCGAGCGACGGCGGGGTCGGGGCGTTGCGCACCATACTCGACCGGCTCGATGCCGCCGGCCTCGACGTCGACGACCTCAGCATCCACACCCCGGACCTCGATGACGTGTTCTTCGCGCTCACCGGACGGGCCGACAAGAAAGGATCCGAATCATGACCACAATCACCGCAGCGCGCCCGGCCACGGGCACGGCTCGGCAATCGCACGTCGTTGCCGACTCGGTCACCATGCTGCGCCGCAACCTGCTGCATCTCGTGCGCTACCCGGGCCTGACGGTCTTCACCATCGGTGGGCCCGTGGTGTTCCTGCTTCTCTTCGTCTACGTGTTCGGCGGAACCCTCGGGGCCGGCCTTCCCGGAGTCGACGCCGCGGGAGGGCGGGAAGCTTACCTGGCGTACGTGATGCCGGGCATTCTCTTGATCACGATTGCCGGGAGCGCCGGAGGGGCCGCGACGACAGTGTCGATGGACATGACGCAGGGCATCACGGCGCGGTTCCGCTCGATGGCGATCTCCCGCGCGGCGGTGCTCACCGGGCACGTGCTGGGCAACACGATCCAGGCGCTCATCGCCATCGTTGTTGTCCTCGCCGTCGGATTGCTGATCGGGTTTCGACCGACCGCCGATGCCGCCGAGTGGCTCGCGGCGGCAGCGATGTTGACGCTCATCTCGTACGCGATCAGCTGGCTCGCCGTCGGAATGGGAATGCAGGCGAAGTCGGTGGAGACGGCGAGCAACCTGCCGTTTCTGTTGATCTTTCTGCCCTTCCTCGGCAGCGGGTTCGTGCCGACCGGCTCGATGCCAGCGTGGATGGAGTGGTTCGCCCAGTATCAGCCGTTCACCCCCTTCATTGAGACGCTCCGCGGTTTGCTGCTCGGCACGCCGCTCGGCTGGTACCCGGTGCTCGCGATCGGCTGGTGCGTCGTGATCGCCGTCGCGGGGTACGTCTGGTCGATGCTGATCTACGAGCGCAAGTCCGTGCGCTAGCGTTTCGGACTAGTTTCGCCCGGTAGCTGGCCTAGTTTTGCGTGGTGACTCGTGCCGCGTCAGAGCTAGGTCACCGGGCTTTGCCCTCGTGCGGGGTGGCGGATGTCAGCGCGCAACGTGGCGCCGTGACATCCCACCCTCGAACAACCAACTACGGTTGATGGGGTTCAGAAAAAAGGGGCACTCACCATGAGCGAAATCGCCGCCGAATTGGCGCGCGTGCGGGAGGCCTTCGACAAACCCACGCTGCGCCTTCTGGACCGCAAGTGGGCTCCGTTTGTGCTCGCCGTCTTCAAGTCGGCCTTCAGCCGCGACCGCAGAACCGTGCAGGCCGACCGTCTGCACAGCCAGGTCGACGCGTACCTCGCCGACCTGCGATCGACGGGCATCGCGGTTCCGGGTGGATCCGGCCGTGCGCTCTGCGTGCAGTGGATGAACGACCAGTGGCTGTACCGCGAAGCGGGGGAGGGCGACGCGGAGCAGTACTCGCTGACGTCCTCGGCGTTGGAAGCACTGCTGCTGGTCGAAGGGTTGTCCCGCGATCGTGCCCTCATCAGCGAGTCGCGCCTCACGACCATCGTCGACACCGTGCGCAACCGCGCCACCGAGGCCAACCCCGACCGGGAGCAGCGCATCCGGAGGCTCGACGCGCAGATCGCACAGCTGAGTGCGGAGCGCGACCGGCTCGCAGACGGCGGCGAGATCGCTGCGGCCACCAACGGCCAGATGCACGAGGGCTACGCGAACCTTGTCGACCTGATCGCCCAGCTACCCAGCGACTTCAAACGGGTCGAGGAGTCGGTCGCCGGCATGCACCGGCAGATCGTGAACGACTTTCGCGGTGAGGAACGCCCGATCAGTGAGGTGCTCGACGAGTATCTCTCGAAGACCGATACCCTCATGTCCTCCACGGCTGAGGGACGCGCGTTCGAGGGCGCGCTGGTGCTGCTGCGCAACGACGAGCTGCTGCACGACCTGAAGAACGACCTCGAAACGATCCTGCTTCACCCGTTCGCGCTCGAGCTCAGCCACGGCGAGCGCCAGGGGTTTATGGCGACGGTCAGCCTGATCCGCAAGGGCATCGACGACGTGCTCACCCAGCGCAACGGGCTGACGACGACGCTCCGCGAACACATCGTGAACCACGATGTGGTGAAGGACCGGGAGCTTGAGCGGCTGCTGCGCGAGGTGAACAAGGAACTCGCGCGCTGGATGGAGACCGCCGGGCCGCGTGCGACCGTGACCGCGGAGCTGATGCCGGGAACGCTGGAGATCAACCACCTCCGGGAGAAGTTCTACGATCCGGACGCCCACGTTCCGCCGCCGCCGCTCGACGATGTTTCCGATGAAGCACCGGAGCCGCCGAGCCTCGACGAAATGCGCACCCAGGGAGGGCCGCTGCTCGAGGAGACGCGCGCGGCCCTTGCGCGGGCGCTCCGGTCGGGTTCCGCGGCATCCCTCGGCGACGCCTTCAATTCGCTTTCGCCGGAGCTGCGCCGCCCGGTGGAGATCCTCGGGTTGCTGCAGCTCGCGACCCAGCTCAGCGAAGAGCCGCTGCGTGACCCCGATGCGGATGCCGACGCCGAGCCCAACCGGTCGGCGAGGCTTCTGGAGCGGTTCGAGACGGTACGTCCCGACGGCTCCCGCCGCGCGTTCCACGTGCCGCGCATCATTTTGACCACTACCGAGAGTGCGGCCCTGGCCGCCCTGGACGACGGAACACACAATGACTAAAAATCGTGCGGGGGATGTCGCGGACTCCAGCATCGCCCCGGAGCCGTATCTGGAGGGTGACGTCGACCGCGACGGCCACCTCGACGCTGAAGCCGAAAGCCTCTCCCTGTTCGAGGGTGACGAGGGCGGCCTAACCCTCGCGCAGCGCAAGACGCTCGTGCTGCTGATGAAGCACCGCTACATCTCCGCGGCGCAGCAGCCGGCCGAGTGGCGCACACTGCTCGAGTCCACGCGGGTGCTGAAGGCCCGTCTCAATGACGTGTTCCTCGACCTCCAGGTAGACCTGCACTATGAGGTTGCGTTCAAGCGTCAGGCCGTCGCCGAGGGTGGTGACCGGTTTCCGACGCTGCTGTATGACGCCGCCTACACCCGCGAGGAGACGGTGCTGCTCGTGTTGCTGCGCCAACGATTCCGTAGCGAACGCGCCAACGGCCACGAGATCGTGCTGGTCGATCGCGACAACCTGCTCGACAACGTGGGCCACTTCCGACCGGAACACGCCACCGACCGCTCGGGAGACCTACGCCGGGCGGGCGGGGCGATCGAGAGCCTGGTCAAGGCGCGCGTGCTGCTGAAGACGAGCGACCCCGACCGCTTCCGCATTTCGCCCGTGATCGAGGTACTGCTGCCGGTCGAGCGCCTCGCGGAGCTGCTCGAGTGGCTGGTGAGCGCCAACGCGGGCGCGCACACGGGTACCAGCACAAGCGCCGACGACAGCGTGCGCGAGCCCGAGCAGGAGAGCCTCGTATGACCGACTTCCCCCTCTTTTACGCTGACGGACTCACCGAAGGAACCACGCAGTGGCGGGCCGAAAGCTTCCAGATGGTCAACTGGGGCGGGTTCCAGGGTCACCACGAGGTGGCCATCGCGCCCACCGCGACACTGATCTCCGGGGCATCCGGCACTGGAAAATCCAGCTTGATGGACGCCTACCTCGCCCTTGTGATGCCGTCGGACACCCCGTTCAACGGCGCGTCCAACGACGCGGGGGCTGGGCGTGCCCGCAGCGCCGACCAGCGCAACCTGATGACCTACCTCAAAGGCAAGACGGACTCCACCCGGGAAGCGGACACCGGCGAGCTGCACGACCAGGTACTCCGCGGTGTGGACTCGGCGACCTGGGGCGCCGTCGCGATGACCTTCATCGACGACAACCAGCGCCGCTTCACCGTGCTGCGCGCGTACTTCGTGCCGCGCGGGGCGAGCAAGTTTGCCGACATCACCATGAAGATGGCGACCATCGACGGGCCGCTCGACCTGCGGGAGTTGGCAGACACCGTGGAGTCTCGGTTCGACAAGCGCGTGCTCAAGTCCAGGTTCCCCTCGATCGATGTGTTCGACACCTACTCCGCCTTTTCCCAGACGCTCTACACGCGCCTCGGAATCGGAGCCAACGGTGAAGGCGGCAAGGCGCTGCGCCTGCTCGCGCGCATCCAGGCCGGCCAGCAGGTCAAGACCGTCGACGGGCTTTACAAGTCGATGGTGCTCGAGGAGCCGTCCACCTACGCTGCCGCCGACAAAGCGGTCGCCCACTTCGAAGACCTTGAGCGCTCCTACGGCGCCATGCTCAGCGAGGCACAGAAGGCTGCGGTTCTTGAGCGGATTCCCGAGCTGCACCGCGAGTACGAAGAGTCCACCGCGAAGGCACAGCTGATCGACACCTTCGGCGTGAACCGTTCGGGGGACAGCCCGTTTGTCCTCTGGAGCCTGAGCAGGGAAGAGGAGCTGCTGGAGACCGCGGCGGACAACAACCGCATCGCGCGGCGCGAAAACCAGGTGGAGTTCACCCGCGCCCGCGACGCCGAAACCGAATTGAAGGCCCGGATCGCGGCCAGCCAGCACCAGCAGCGCGACAACGGCGGCGACGTGCTGGTCAGCCTCCAGAACGAGCTCGCGCGGCTGAGCGACCGCGCCACCGACGTTGCGGCGGAGCGCGCGCGGTTCGACGAGCGGGTGAACGTGCTCTCGATCGCGGTGTCGAGCCAGGCGGAATTCTCCCTCGCGCACACCCACGCGGAGAAGTTCATCGCGGGCTTCGGGTCCGCCGAGCGTGAACTCGAGAACACGCGGTCGGAGTTCCAGAAGGAGTCCTACCCGCTTGAGGAGCAGATCCGCGCGCGGGGGCAGGAGCGACGGTTTCTGACCGGTCGCGAGAGCCTGGTTCCGCAGCACCTGCACAGCGCGCGCCTGCTGATCGCCGAGGCCGCGGGTATTCCCGCCGATGAACTTCCGTTCGTCGCCGAGCTGATCGAAATCGCCCCGGGCGAGGACGCCTGGCGCCGTGCCGCCGAGGTGACCCTCGCGTCGGTCGTGCGCGTAATGCTGGTTGACGAGACCAAGCTGCGCGCGCTCAGCGAAGCGATCGATCCGGTGCAACTGCCGGTGCGGATCCACTTCGAGGGAGTCGCGCTGCGTCCCTACAGCGCGATCGACGCCGACCCCCGCTACATCTCCGGGAAGCTCGTCTACCGGGACTCGCCATTCAGCGGCTGGGTGCAGGACCGGGTGCAGGCCGACAACCTCGACGCGCTGTGCGTTTCGGATCCGGCGAAGCTCGAAGGCTCCGGCCCGCGGGTCACGCAGTCTGGGCAGACTCGCAACGGCAAGCGTGGCGCCCACGGGTTCAACCGCGACCAGAAGTCGATCATCGGATTCTCCAACCAGGCCCGCCTGGACGAGATCGCCACCGAGCTCGACGCCCTCGCCGCCCGTGCCACCGAGCTCGCGGGGCGTGCGGCCGTCGTCGGAACCCAGATCGCCGAGCTGCGCCAGAAGAAAGACGCCCACCAGTTCGTGCTCGACACCGTGTGGGCGACCATCGACGTCGACGACGCGCAGCTGCGCATCGACCAGAAGCGCGCCGAGTGGGACCGCGTGCTCGCCGGAAGCGACGTGCTGCGCGCCCTGAAAGACGAAGAAGAGCGTCTCGCGGGTGAGCTCGAAGAGGCTCAAAAGCGTAAACACTCGACCGAGCGGGATGCCGCGGCCCTCAGCACCGAGCAGGCCGCACTGGTCGACCGCCAGGACGCCGTCAGCCGCGAACTGTCCCGTATCGAGCGGGACACCTCGGCGGAGCCCAGCGAAGCGGAGCTCAGCGAACAGCAACTCACTGACGAACAGGCCGAGCACCTGAACGCGCACTTCGCGGCGGTCAGCGAGGTGAACGACCTCGCCGCGTTCGGCGCCGGACTTGTGCGGCTGCGCGAGCGGCTGACCGAGCAGTCCCAGCAGGACCGGCAGAAAGCGCAGAGCGCGCGCGACTCCCTGGTCAGCATCTTTGTCACGTTCCAGGATCGCTGGCCCGATCCCAACATCGGGGTGTCGCTCGATTCGTACTCGAGCTATCGCGACATCCTCGACGCCGTGTATACCCTCGGGCTGCACGAGCGCCGCCAGGAGTGGAAGCGCCGCCTCTCGCAGTGGAGCGGCCAGGACCTCGTGCCGCTGGTCGGCGCGTTCACCACATCGATCGAGGAGATCGAAGACCGGCTGCGCCCGATCAACGAGATCCTCACCACCCTGCCGTTCGGTGCGGGGCGCGACCGGTTGAAGATCTCGCTGCGTCGCCTGCACCGCGACGATGCCACGGCGTTCCGTAAGGAGCTGCGGGCCCTGTCGGACGGCGGCACCGCGGAGCTGTCCGACGATGAAACCGAGAGCCGCTTCCAGCGACTCCAGGCGTTTATGGCCCAGATCCGGCGCCCGGAGGATGGGGCTCCGGGAGCCGCGCAGCGCGACATTCTGCTCGATGTCCGCAAGCACGTCGAAATCACGGCCGTGCGCACCACGCTCGACGGGGTCGAGGTCAGCACCTACTCGTCACTCGGAGGCAAGAGCGGTGGCGAGTCGCAGGAGCTCGTCGCGTTCGTGGTGGGGGTCGCGCTGCGGTTCCAGCTCGGCGACGAGAGCCGCACCCGGCCGCGCTTCGCCCCGGTCTTTCTCGACGAGGGCTTCGTGAAGTCCGACGCCGAGTTCGCCGGGCGGTCCGTCGCGGCGTGGAAGGGCCTCGGGTTCCAGCTGATCATCGGGGCGCCGTTGGACAAGGTCACCGCGCTCGAGCCGTACATGGACCTCGTGCTGTCGATGACGAAAAACACCACCACGGGGTATTCGTACGTCACCCCGCTGATTGCGGAGGACGCAGCGTGAGAGAGCCGAACGAGATACTCGAGGCCGTGCGTGACCGGGTGCGCGATACCTGGCACCTGGAGGGGCCGAGCGTGGGAACACCGCAGAAGTCGGGCGCCGCAGCATCCGCCTGGCCCTGCTCATTCGATCTGGGCAGCCCGTCGCAATCCGAACTCGAGGAGAACTTCGACGAGTTTCGGCGGCAGGCTCTCGAGTGGCACCGCTGGAGCGCGGCGCACGGGGTCGAGCTGACCACCTCGCTCCGGCGGGTGCACGGCAACATCGAGTCGCTGCCCACCCACGTTGTGCTGCCGGATCTCGACAGCGCCGCGACGCTCGTCGGCGGAGACTGGATGCACCGCATCCTCCGCGGACGCGAACATGCCGCCCTGCTGCGCACGCGGTTTCCCGGTGTTGCCGGGCTCGCCGAGGTGGTGCGCGCGGTCGATCGCCACACCGAAACCGACTTCGACCTGCTCTGCACGACCGCGCGCTGGTTCCGCCAGGAGCGGCACAGCGGGCTCTCGCCTCGGCAGGTTCCGCTCGACGGTTTTTCCGAAAAGTGGCTGAAGGCCAACGAGCCGCTGGTGCTGGCCCTCGCCGGAATCGACGCGCTCGGGCTGGTCAGTTCGACGCCGCAACGCATCCATTTCAGCTACCTCGACCCGGATCATCTGAGCGAAGGCGGCCGTCGTTATGACTGCGTGACGGTGGGGGATGTCGCGGCGCCGGCGTATCGCCCCGACTTCGTACTGATCTCCGAAGACAAGCAGACAGCGGTGCAGATCCCCACACTCTCACTCGCTATCGCCGTCGAAGGCAGTGGCCTTGCCGGAGCCGCCGCGCTCGCGTCGCTCGAGTGGATCCAGCACGCACGCCACGTTGTGTACTGGGGCGACGTCGACGTGCACAGCCTGCTGACACTGAACCGCCTGCGGGCCGAGGGGCTCAGCGTGCATTCGATCCTGATGGACCTCCCCACCTTCGACCGGTATGAGCGGTACGGCACGATGCTCGACGGCACGGGGGAGGCGCTGAGGGGCTCCGCCGCACGGCAGCTGCCGCACCTGACGGCGACGGAGCAGCAGCTGTTCGACCGGCTGGCCGATCCGGGGTGGACCGGGATGCGGCGAATCGAACAGGAGCGCATTCCGATGGACCGCGCCGCTGAGGCAATCGCGAAGGTTCTGGCGGCCCGGGCGGTGCGCACCCCCGCAAAGGTGTGACATCGTGAAGGTGTAGGAGTCAGACGGTTCGGGCGAGGGCGAGGGCGATCGTGAACAGGTACGTGGCCCTCGGCGATTCTTTCACCGAGGGCGTCGGCGATGTGCACCCTGCGTTGCCGAACGGAGTGCGCGGCTGGGCCGATCGGGTTGCCGAGCAGCTGGCAAAAAACGAGCCGGGCTGGGAGTATGCGAACCTGGCGATCCGCAGCAAACGCCTCCGGCACATCGTGGCCGAACAGCTTGAGCCGGCGATCGCCATGCAACCAACCCTGATTACGGTCTACGCCGGCGGCAACGACATCCTCGACGTGGGCACCCCCTTTGACGCTTTGCTGCGACAGTACGAAGACTTCGTGGCGCGCCTGACCTCCACCGGCGCGACCGTGCTGTTGTTCACCGGCTACGACGTGTCGGTGAGCCCGGTGCTCAGCGTGTTCAAGCGGCGCAACCACCTCTACAACGCCGAGGTGCGTCGGGTGGCCGAGAAATACGGGGCAGTGCTCGTCGATTTCTGGGCGTTCGAGGGGCTGAGCGACCGGCGGATGTGGGCGGCGGATCGACTGCACCTGTCGAAGGCTGGCCACAAGTACGTCTCCGCGCAGGTGCTCGAGATCCTCGGGGTGACGCACTCGATCCGGCTCAAGAACAAGCACCCCCAACCGCGGCGAACGCTCCGCGAGTGGGAGCGCGCACAGCGCCGGTGGACGCACGACTGGGTGTTTCCGCTCGTCGCGCGCAAGATCCGCGGCACCACGCTCGGCGACACGCTGCAGCCGCGGTGGCCTGTTCCGGTGCTGGTGCCCGCCCGCGGCGGTCTGCGGCGACTCGTGCGCGACGCCCACGTCGGAAGCTCGAGCTAGCCGTCCGCTACGACTGCCCGCAGCGCCGGCGAGCCCTCACCTCGGGCTCGCCGTTAGCTCGAGCTAGCCGTCAGCTTCGGCTGCCGGGTCGAGCAGGGGTAAGCGGAGGTAGTTTGTGCGTCACGGGCGCCGTGGCATCCACCTTTTCCGAACGCACAAAACCGATGCCGACCAGGATCAGCACCCCACCGAGCAACTGGGGAAGCGCAAGGTTTTCACCGAGCAGGAGCCAGGCGAAGAGGGTGGCGGCGACGACCTCGAGGAGCCCGGTGAATGAGGCGAGGCGCGACCCGAGCATCTCGCTCGCGGTGATGCTCGAGGCGTACGCGACGGCCGTGCCGATGATTCCGACCACGATCAGGGGAACCCACCAGGGCGTCAGGGTGCCGAGCATCACGACATCGGCCGCACGCACCGTGAACGGCACGAGGCCGGTGACTCCCGCGAGGGCGAGGATTCCTGCGCCGAGGAGGAGTCCGAAGGCGGCGAGGGCCACGGGGGGCAAGCCGTTGCTCGGCTGGGCCGACACCACGTAGAACAGCGCACAGCCGACCATCGCGAGCAGCGCGAAGAAAAGGCCGAGCGGGTCGAGTGAGCCGCCGCCACCGGGCGAGACGACGAGCACCAGGCCGACCAGGGCGACCACGGACCCGATCAGCACAACGGCGTGGGGCGTGCGTCGGGTGCGCACCCAGGCCGCGGCGACCAGCAGCAGCGGCGCCATGTACTCGATCAGGATTCCCGTACCGACCGGGATGCGCTGGATGGCGGCGAAGTAGACGAGCTGGGTGCCCGCGACGCCCACCCCGGCCATGGCAAGGATGCGCCACCGGGACTCCCACACCCTGGCCCACCGTCCGCGCAGGGTCACAAGGGCAATCGGAAGCAGCACGACGCCCCCGATCAGCACCCGAAAGGTGACCGCCGCTGCCGGACTCCAGCCGGCCTCGAGCAGTGGTTTCATAAACGCGCCCGAGGTGCCGAACGACACCGCTGCGATCACAGCGATGAGCAGTCCCGTGGACGTGGACGATCGGTTCATGAAGCTCCAGGCGTATCAAGATGACGGGGCGCCGCGGCTGCTTGCGCGGGGCCTATAGGAGACGTTAGTGTCATCCGGAGTAAGGAGTCAAAATGTATTTTGCCCCTGACACCGAATGCAGCCTGGACTTCGCCGTCGCGCTGGCAAACACGGTCGCCGGAGCCACGAAGAGTGGGGTAGATGAGCTGTCGACCCCGGCGGAAGCTGTGTCATTTATGCAGGCGTACCAGTTCTCCGGCCGCATAGACGGCACCGACCCCGAGCTTGCCGAGGTGCGCGAAGCGCGGGAGCAGCTGCGCTCACTCTGGACACTGCAGCGGGACGACGCGGTCGCCGCGATCAATGCTCTGCTGCGGGAGGCGCGCGCGCTTCCGCAACTCTCGCGCCACGACGGGATCGACTGGCACCTGCACGCCACCGACCCCGAGGCGCCCCTGGCGGAGCGGATCCTCGTGGAGGTGGCGCTGGCGCTCGTGGACGTGATCCGGTCGGACGAGACCGCGCGCCTGCGCCAGTGCGCGGCCGAGGATTGTGACGGGGTGCTCATCGACCTGTCGCGCAACGGGTCGAAACGGTTTTGCAGCGTGCGTTGCGGCAACCGCATGAACATGATCGCGTTCCGGGAGCGTGCTGCCGCGGTGTAGCCGGAGGGTGCGGGGTAGTTGTAGCGGGAATAACTACGTCCCCGCCACGGCCTCCCGCCGCCGCCGCTTGCGGTTGCCGATAACTCCCAACGCCAGCAACGGAACGAGCAGGATCTCGAGCGCCAGCAGCGACCCGAACGACGCGAGTGCGAAGGTCATCACCGCGGTCGCCGCCGCCCAGACGACGCCCAGCACGAGGAACGGACGTCGGCCCGTGATCGCGTAGACCACGGCGAAGGTCGCCAACGGGATCATCCGCAGCACGAGATCGAGGGGATTGCGCGGCAGGGGTCCACCAAAATACGAGAGCGCGACCGCGGCGCCGAGCAGCGCCACCCACGCGGTGAGCGCCCACGTACTCGGCGGCAGCGGCACCGGTTCGGGCTCGGCCACGAACACGCGGCGTCCGGTGCTGGGCGAGGTGAACCACTGGCCGGGACCGAGATCCGTTTCCGGCGGCTCTCGCCCAGAAGAAGCTGTTCCCGCCGGTGCGGCAGCCTTTTTGAGCAGGATGTCACGTGCCGCACTCACCCGCACGAACCGTTCTTCTGCGGCGGTGAGTTCCGCCCGGGACGCGCCGACCAGCAGGTCGGGATGCGACGAACGCGCACTGCGACGGAAGGCGTGCATGATCTCTGCAGCGTCCGCGTCGCTGCGGACGCCGAGGAGGAGCGCTGCCTCAGCTGGGGTCATTCGCTCACTGTACCCACGCGACATCCACCCTCGCAGGATGTGTGCGTTGTTGCCCCCTTGAAGGTCGCGCGGACGCCGCGTTACTGTCGCGACAGTTCAGCCCCGTCAGAGATGAGTTCAGCCCAGCCCCAATCCGGAATCCGACCGAAGGAAATGGCAGATGACCAGCGACAGCGCCCTCAATCCCGACTCACCGAACCCCGACTCACCGAAAGCCGATTCGGCGAACGCCGATTCGACGTCCCCCTTTGTACCCGACACCATCGTGCTCGTGCACGGCCTCTGGATGACGCCCCGCAGCTGGGAATTCTGGGTGCCCTACTACGAGGCGAAGGGATACCGCGTTCTCACGCCCACCTACCCCGGGTTCGAGGTCGAGGTGGAGGCACTTCGGGAGAACTCCGACGTGATCGCGGAGGCGACCGTCCCGAAAACGATCGACCACCTCGCCGCGGTGGTGACCGGGTTGGAGAAGCCGCCGATCATCATGGGCCACTCCTTCGGCGGCGCGCTCACCCAGCTGTTGATCGCGCGCGGTCTCGGCGCCGCGGGCGTCTGCATCAACACCGCCCCGACCGAGGGCGTGCGGGTCAACCCGCCGTCGCAGCTGAAGGCGTTGTTCCCGATCCTCAGCAAGCCGTCCAACGCGCACAAGGCGGTGGGGTTCACCGCGGAGCAGTTTCACTACACCTTCACCAACACCCTGGGCGTGGAGGAGTCGAACAAGGTCTACGAGCGGTACCACATTCCCGCGCCCGGCAGTTGGGTGTGGACGTATGGTCTGGTCGCCAATTTCAAGCCCGGCCATCAGGAAACCTGGGTCGACTACGCGTTCGACGACCGGGCTCCGCTACTCTTCATTTCCGGAGGCTCTGACCACATCATGCCGGCCTCGGTGAGCAAGTCCAACGCGAGGCACTACGACAAGTCCGCGGCACACACCGACTACCACGAGTTCCCCGGACGCTCCCACTTCACCTGCGGCGAACCCGGTTGGGAGGCCGTTGCCGACTACGCGCTCGACTGGGCGCTCGCCCACGCGAACGTCTCGCACGTGCGCAAGAACGAACCGGCGTAGCAGCGAAAGCGTCTGCGTTGCTGCAGCGTGAAGCTACGCAGAGCGATTCGATGCAGCGTGGGGGATGTCGCCGGCCACGAGTAACCTCGTAACGATCCCGAGTACTTCGGGTCGGTGTACATCCCTCACGATGCTCATTCCCGCGATGCTTGGTAAAGGCGCCCGTGTTTCTGCTCGACCCCGCTGCTGCGGCGCCCGTGTCCACCGTGCCCGTTGCGGCTGCGCCCGTTGCCGGCACGCCCGTTTCCACTACGCCCGTTTCCACTACGCCCGTTGCCGGCACGCCCGTTGTTGTCTACAGCGCGAGCGACCTCACCGCCGCCGCACAGTGCGAGTGGGCGCTGATGCGCAAACTCGACGGCAAACTCGGGCGAATCGAGCGGGCGGTTGATGACGGCGACGCGATGATGGCGCGCGCCGGCAAACTCGGCGACGCCCACGAACTCGCGACGCTCGAAGAGTTCAAGCGCACCCGCACGGTCGTGGAGTTCGCGAGGCCCGCCATGACGGAGCTCGCGCAGGCGGCATCCGCCACATCTGATGCCCTCCGCGCCAAGGCAGACGTGCTCTTCCAGGCGACCTTCTTCGACGGGCGCTTCGTCGGGTTCGCCGACTTCATCCTCCTGAACGCCGACGGCGACTACGAGGTATACGACACGAAACTTGCCCGCAAGGAGAAAATCACCGCCCTGCTGCAGCTCGCCGCCTACGGCGACCAGCTGGTGAAGCAGGGCATACCCGTCGGCGAACAGGTTCATCTGCTCCTCGGTGACGGCCGCACGAGTTCACATCGGCTCCGCGACATCCTGCCGGTCTATCGCAAACGGCGTGACCGGTTGCAGCGTCTGATCGACGAGCGCGTGGAGGCCGACGAAGCCACGGCCTGGGGCGACCCCCGCTACGCGGCCTGCGGGCGCTGTGGAGCGTGTTCGGTCGAGGTCGAGGCGCACCGCGACGTGCTCCTGGTCGCAGGAATGAAACTCACCCAGCGTAAAAAACTGGCAGAGGCGGGTATCACCACGATCGACGAGCTGGCGTCGTCCTCCAGCGTGGTGGCCGGCCTGTCGGAGTCCGCGTTGCGCGCACTCCGCGCCCAGGCCCGCGTGCAATTGCAGACCGGCAGCTCGAAGACCCCCGCCGTCGAGGTCTACGACCCCTCCGCGCTCGAGGCGCTGCCGGAGCCGGACGATGGCGACATCTTCTTCGACTTCGAGGGAGATCCGCTGTACAGCGAAGTGGGTGTGGGGTCAACACAGTCCTCATCAGTACAGTGGGGGCTCGACTACCTGTTCGGCCTGATCGAGCCCGACGAGACGTTTGTGCCGTTCTGGGCGCACTCCTTCGCGGAGGAGCGCCAGGCCCTCATCGACTTCCTCGACTACGTGAAGCGGCGCCGTGCACGCCACCCGGCGATGCACATCTACCACTACGCCGCGTACGAGCGCACGCACCTGCTGTCACTGGCCGCGCGGCACGGCGTCGGCGAAGACGCGGTCGACGACCTGCTGCGCGCGGGCGTGCTGGTCGACCTGTACCCCATTGTCAAGAAAGCGCTGCGGGTGGGCTCGCGCAGTTACTCGATCAAGAAGCTGGAACCGCTGTACATGGGCGCCCAGCACCGCGACGGCGTGGACAACGCGGCCGATTCGATCACGGAGTACGCCGATGCCCGGGACCTGTTCCGCGCGGGCGATCTCGTGCAGAGCCAGGCGAAGCTCGACGCGATCGCCGACTACAACGAGTACGACTGCCTCTCGACACTGCGTTTGCGCGACTGGCTCCTGGCCCGGGCAGACGAGACAGGAGCTGCCCGGGCGAGCGGGCGCGACCTGGAGCTCGACATCCCGGTGCGTGAACCCAGTCCGGTCTATCTCGAGCTCGCCGCGCGCATCGACGACATCCCGCCGGGGGAGCGCACGGCCGACCACACCGCACTCGCCCTGGCGTCCGCGGCGATCGACTATCACCGCCGGGAGGGCAAGAAGTTCTGGCAGGAGCACTTCGACCGGCTGCGCAACCCCGTCGACGATTGGGCAGACACCCGCGACGTGCTGATCGTCTCCCGCGTGGCGGTGGAGCGCGACTGGGAGAAGGTGGGACGCGACCGCAGCCTGTCCCGGGTGCTTGAGATCAGCGGCACGCCTGCGCCGGGCAGTTCGTTCAAGGTCGGTCAGAAACCCTTCCTGATGTACGACGCCCCCTACCCATCCCTCGGCGGAATAGCCGAGCCGGGCTCGCGCGTGGCGCACGAGCGCACCACCATCAGCGCTATCGACTCGAGTAGCAGCGGCGATATCTACTACCTGACAGAGAAGCTCCGCACCGCAGCCGACCCGTACAGCGATCTGCCCATCGCGCTCACCCCGGGTACACCTCCTTCCCCGGGCACACAGGTCACCGCGATCGCCGACTGGGGCCAGCGCGTTCTCGATGCGCTTCCCGCGATGATGCCCGATGCGGCCCTCGACATCCTCCGACGACAACCTCCCCGGGGCACGGTCACCCCGCTTCTCACCCGTACGGGCGTTGTCGTCGAGACCGCGGAGGCGATCCGCGACACCCTGCTCACCCTCGACCACTCCTACCTCGCCGTCCAGGGGCCACCCGGCACCGGCAAGACCTACACCGGCTCCCGCGTGATCGCCGACCTCGTGCAGAATCACGGCTGGCGCATCGGCGTCGTGGCTCAGTCGCACGCGACGGTCGAGAACATGCTGGCCGCCGTGGTGAAGGCCGGCCTCCATCCTTCTCGGGTTGGTAAGAAGCCGAAGGCGGGCGATGAGCCCTCGCTGACACCCTGGACTCCGCTATCCGCCACCGGCTTCGCCGAGTTCACTGCGCAGGAGGGCGGTTTTGTCGTGGGCGGTACCGCGTGGGCGTTCAGCAACGCGGCGCAGATCGAACCGGGATCGCTCGACCTGCTGGTCATCGACGAAGCCGGACAGTTTTCGCTCGCCAGCACGATCGCCTCCGCCGTCGCGGCCACTCGCCTGCTGCTGCTCGGTGATCCCCAGCAGCTTCCGCAGGTAAGCCAGGGCTCACACCCGGAGCCGGTGGATGTCGCGGCGCTCGCCTGGCTCTCGGATGGTCACGACGTCCTCCCGCCCGAGCTCGGGTACTTTCTCGCGAAGAGCTGGCGGATGCACCCGGCCGTCTGCCTCCCGGTCTCGCGGCTGTCGTACGAAGGAAAATTGGTTTCGCAGGCGGGCCCTCGCGACCTCGATGGGGTGGCCCCCGGCCTGCACCCGGTGCCGGTGCACCACACACTCAACTCGACATCGTCGCCCGAGGAGGTCGACGCCGTTGTGGAGATTATCGGCTCCCTACTCGGACGGGACTGGACGGATGCTGGTGTGGTTCGCGCCCTCGAGCAAGCCGACCTGATCGTGGTCGCGCCGTACAACGCCCAGGTCGAACTGCTCCGTGAGCGCTTTATCGCGCTCGGACTCGGCGAGGTGGCGGTCGGCACGGTGGACAAGTTCCAGGGCAGGGAGGCTGCGGTCGCGGTGGTGTCGCTCGCGGCGTCCTCCACCGACGAGGTTCCCCGCGGCCTGGAGTTTCTTCTGCTGGCGAACCGGCTCAACGTCGCTATCTCGCGCGCCCAGTGGGCGGCCTACCTTGTCTACTCGCCCGCCCTTACGGAGTACCTCCCGAATAACGCGGCGGCACTGGCGCAACTCAGTGCTTTCATCGAGCTGGTCGAAGCGTGAGAGGATGTCAACTATAGGTGGGTGGAACGCTCCGTCTGCCATGTGGTTGGAGGCCCATCGTGAATCGCACCGTACCCATCGCCGTCGCGGGAATTGCGTTGATCGCGCTGCTCGCCGGATGCACCGGAGGGCCCGCGCCAGACGCCTCCGATGACCCGACGGCAGAAGCCACCCCCGAGGCCCTGGTGCTGGATCTGACGACCCAGGTTGAACCGACGTGGACCGTCGCCGCAGACCTGCTCGGCGATCCCGCCTCGATCGACGGGTACGTCGGATCCTACGTTGAGGCCGCCGACCGATCCATGAACGCCGTGGTGTGGGATGCGGCAACCGGGCAGGAAATGTGGCGGGACATCGCAGATCCCGGAATGGGAACCCGGGGTGTGCCATTCTGGCTCGATTTGTTTGAGTTCGACGGTGCCAGCTACGCCACATACCTTCGTCAGGAAATGGGTACGCAGAAGACCGAGCTGATCATCGCCGATCTCGCCACCGGAACGCCGGTGCATACCATCGCCGACGTGTTCGCGCTGGGTCGCCCCTTCGCGTGCGCAGACGACACCAAAGTGTGTGGCGTCGGTAGTCTGGCGGACACCTATTCGTCCGACCAAGGCGACTTCCGGGTCGACGTTGCGACGGGTGAGGCCGCGATGTTCAACGATGAAACCGTTGCCGCAGGCGCGCGACCGCTCGGAGCCAACATCTATGGCACGCTGGGGCGGCCGGCAAACGGCAACGTCGAGATGATCGGGTACAACTCCGACGGAACGTCCCGCTGGGAGGTGCCGTACAGCGACATCTTCGGCGAGGGCTACTCCTCCGACGCTGGGTACACCTGGACCGGTGAGGGGGCGACCGGACTCATTGTGGGATCTGGTTTCTACCTGGAACCGGCGCGGGGCACGGACTCGCCATATACGCTCGATGAAACGGCTCAGAAACTTGTGGGTGTAGACGCGAACGACGGCTCGGTCGTCTGGTCGCTTCCGGGGGTTGCTACCTGCTCCCTTGGTCGCATCGACGTAGAGGAGTCTCCCGGAGTTCAGCCGTTCTGCCGCATCAACGCGGGTACCACCGAGGTTGGGCCCCTCGTTGAGGGTGTCGAGCGCACGGTAACAACAACGGGGCTGGACATGACCCTGGTCGGCGTGAACATGGCGACCGGTGATATCGAGTGGGAGGTCCCGCTCGGCGGCGACCTGGCCAATTCTGTTTCGTCCTACGCGGTGGGTTTCGCGACGGGGACGAACCCTCTCAAACTTGCCGTTGTTGACGGCGTCGTGGTGCCGATTAACGCGGTGACGGGTGTTGTGGGCGACCCGGTGACTGAGGGCACCGTTGCCTGCTCGCAACAGCGGAAGTTTTACGTCACCTACTACCCGCACACAACGGGCGGCGAGCGAGAATTCGTCGCCGGAAGCGACACGTTCCCTTGTGACCTGGCCAAAACGCCTTTGGCGCAGACGTCCTATTCGCCCGACGCCATCCGCATCGCCGGCACCGCGCTCGGGGACGATCGCTACCTGATCGGTGGGGCCGCCGGGCTGTCGATGTTCACCGTTGCGAAGTAGTCCACGATGAACAAGCTACTCGTTGCCCGGTAAGTAGCCGTTCATCGGTCCGCGCGGGTTAGCGAGGCGAAGGATTGGTCGCGGCTGAACGGGGGCGGGGTCGCGTTATGCGGCCGCGCCGCGGGTGGTCGGCAAGCCGACCTGCTGCCAGGCCGCCGTGCCGCCGACGACGTTGACCGCGTCGATGCCGTCCGCGGCGAGGAACTCCGTGGCGCGCGCACTCCGCATGCCACTGTGGCAGACGATGTACACCGGCCCGCTGGTCGGAATCTCGCTGGTGCGCGCCGCGAGCTCGCCCAGCGGGATCAATTTCGCGCCGGGAACGTGGCCCAGCTCGTACTCATCGGTCTCACGAACGTCGATGACGGTGACGACACCGCGGGCGGCCAGTTCTGCTGGGGTGATCTCGTTCATTCGCACGACTATACCCGTCAGCTATAGCCGCAGGCCCTGCAGGCGTCAGTAGCGCAGCACCGCTCCGGCGGACCGCGGGTCCGCGCCGTCCGGATCGCTCACGGTGTGCACCTCGCCGCCGTGGAGAAGCGTCGCTGCGATCGCCGCGCTCAACAGTTCCCCGGTGCTGCGCGCCGGTTCGGCAGACGGATCGACAGGATCGGATGCTCCGGCCGGGTCAGACCACCCGGTCGACTCTGCGGACCCTTCCCCTACCAACAGCGCCTCGACGCGCCCGTCGATGGCCAGGTTCACGATCTGGCGGAGCGACCCGGTTGCGCGCGAGTCACCTCGCCCCGTGAGCGTGTTGTAACGGTCCTGGGCTCGGGCCCGCCCGACATCCAACACCGCCTGAAGGCTCTGATAACTCGCGTCGCGCAGCTGGGTGATACTGAGCGACTCGGGGTTCTGTTCGATGGTCGCGTCAAACGAGTGTGCGTCCTTGAGCTGTCCGGAGAGTTCGGCGCCCGCGACCAGCACAACCGGGCGCCGAGATCCGGCGAGCACGCGGTCGAGCGCCGCTCCCACCCTGCTGGCGAACTCGACCAGGCGGGTCTTGCGCCATTCCCGGGGGCTGTCGCCATATACCTGCGCGTTGGAGATGTTCGCGGTCCCGGTGTGCGGACGATTCGGCGGGCTGGCGTTCACGGGGTTTTCGTAGTCGGTCTCGCCGAGGCTGTCGAGGATGCTGGCGGGCAGCTCTGCACCCGTCAGGTGTTCGAGCGCGAACCGGGTGCCGGTGTACAGGCAGACCCGATCCGCCGTCACCGTCAGCACATAGAAACTGCCGTCGCCCTCGAGCAGGGGCAACAGGGGAGAGATGTGAAAGCGACTTGCCACCACCACGTCTTCTGGTAGCTCAATCGGCACGGTGAAGCGGTGCTGGCGCCCATCGCCGCTGAGGAACAGCGCAAGTCCTTCGTCGAGTTCTTGCCAGAACCGGTGGTCTTCGACGAGGGCGATGGCGGGTTCCAGGATGGACTCCGCCCGGCTGCGCTCGAGTCCGGAGGCAACCAGGATGTCTCGGGCTCGAGCCGTGAGGTTCTTCAGCCGAATGGGATCCTGACGACTGTCGCTGCTCGCCGGATGCGTGGGTAAAAAGATTGAGACTGCCGGTTCCGGTGCCTCCGCGGTGAGGGTGGCGAGGTCGGATCGAGTGAACATAAGGTGACTCCCTTCATTGCGAGTTTCCTTTCTAAACCTATCCCTTCAGCCGCGCCCTGCACCCTACTTCTGAGCCTGCAGCTGCGCGAGGAGATCCGGGCCCCGGCGGTCGAGGATTGCTCCGCCCCAGCGCACTCCGACCACGAGCAGCCCGGCTCCGAGCGCAAGGCCGACCAGTAGGGACGCCCAGCCCCAGATCGCATCGCCGGTGATGAACCCGATCACCGCGAGGATCGTCTCGGGCAACACGAGCAGCGTGAGAATGCCCCAGGTCGCGAAGCTCGTGAGCATCAGCGTCATGTTCCCGCCCGGGCGTGACTTGAAAGGGCTCTCGCCAGGCAGCGGCACGGCGAGGGCGAACCTCCCCGAGATGACGGAGGAGACCGCGAAACCGGACAGCAGCAGGCCGAACGAAATGCCGAGCAGTCCGGCCAGGGCGCTCCAGGTGTTCGAGAACCAGACGGTGCCTACGGTCAGTGCCACGGTGAGGGGAACCGCGAAGATAGCCAGTGCGATCACCCGGCCGAGCCGGTCGGCGGTGCCCCGAACCCCGGTCTGGAGGTGGAGGGCGAACGCGGTGTTGTCGTAGGAGATGTCTGCGTAGATCGAAAGGGCAAGCAGCAGCGCGACAATCGGCCCGGTCGCGTTCAGCAGGGCGGGGCTGTCGGTGGTGCTGGAGTAGAAGAACAGCAAGACGGGAATCAGGGGCACGGTGATCAATGACTGCGCGTAGCGCGGATCGCGCATCCAGTAGATCAGCGTGCGGGCCGCCACCGCACCGGTCGGCGTGGCCGGGAATCGCGCGAACGCGCCGAGCGAATCCTTGCCCGCCTTCGTCGGCGCCGAGGCCGTGGGATTCTCGAGAGCGTGCCGCAGTGCCGGTCGCCAGAGGGCGAACAACACGGCGAGCGTGGCGATGGCGATGAGGAATTCGATTCCCGCACGGCCCAGATTTCCCGCCGCGATGTCGGCGGGCACGGCCCAGATCGCTCCCACGGGAGTGAAACCAAGGATGAGCGCAAGGTCCGGCAGAAAGTCGTCGAGGCGCTCGATGGCCTCGGTCAGACCCACGATCAGCGGTCCGAGCAGGATCAGCGGGACCAGAATGATCAGCGTCTTCGCCTCGCGGAACCGCCTGCCCGTTCCGATTCGCGTGCTGAGAGCGATCACGGCCCGGGAGCCGACGACACAGGTGAGAACTCCGATGGCCGCGCAGACAATGGCCGCGAGCGCTGCCAGCGGATACTGCCACCAGGCCAGTGCGGTGGCGAGGGCGGCGATGGATGTCACGATGCCCGCGATCCCGAGCACACCACTTACGGTCAGTGCGACGAGCAGCGTGTTCAGAGGAATCGGAAAGATGCCGAGCCGCGACGGCTCCACGGTCTGGTCGATGCCCGTAGCCACCAGCGGCAGGAGCACCCAGCCAAGCACGGTGGCGGAACCGCCGATCACGATCAGCGTCCGGGCGAGATCGATGGGCACAAAGCTGAGTCCCACCAGCCCCACCACGACGAGCAATAGCAGCCCGAGGCCGTACAGCGCGCCAAGGATGCTGGCCACAAACTGCCAGGTGCTGCGGCGCAGGCCGTTCCAGAGGATCAGGAAGCGGAGTCTGACGAGGTGCGCAACCATGCCGGTCCCTCTCCGTGTCGGCGTCCGCCTACGAGGTCGACGAACCGATCCTCCAGGGTCGAGCCCGCCCGCACTTCCTCGGTGGTTCCCGCAGCAAGCACCCGGCCCTGCGCGATGATCGCGACGTGGTCACACATGCGCTGCACCAGGTCCATCGCGTGGCTCGAGACGATGACCGTGCCTCCGGACCGCACGAAGCCGTCAAGAATGTCGCGAATATTGGCGGATGACACGGGGTCCACCGACTCGAATGGCTCGTCCAGCACCAGCAGTGATGGCGCGTGCACCAGTGCACACGCGAGTGCGATCTTCTTCGTCATGCCGGCCGAGTAGTCAACCACCAGGGTTCCGCCGGCGGTGTCGAGGTCGAGCAACGCGAGCAGGTCCGCGGTGCGTTCGGCGACCACGTCGCGCGTCATCCCGCTCAGCAGCCCCGCGTACGTCACCAACTGGGCACCGGTAAGCCGGTCGAACAGGCGCACGCCGTCGGAGAGCACCCCGACCAGCCTTTTGGCCTCAACCAGACTCTCCCACACGTTGACTCCGTGGATGCGAATCTCGCCAGAATCGGGTCGCATCAGACCCGTCGCCATCGACAGCGTGGTTGTCTTTCCTGCACCGTTTGGCCCAACCAGACCGTAGAAGGAACCCGTGGGAACCACCAGCTGCAGCTCGTTCACGGCGACCTTCTCGCCAAAGCGTTTGGTCAGGCCCTGAATTTCGAGGGCCGGTCGGTGTGCGTCAACCATGAAGCCTGCTTTCGCTCTCGCGCGGGCGTTCATTGTGCGATCGCCGCGTCCGCGACATCCGCCCGTACAACAACAACTCTAGGCCACAAAAAAGGCGACTCTGCCTAATCCTCAGTTTTGCTGGCCTTCGGAAGACAGGGCCTTCGGATGCTACTCGTCGTCCTCGTCGTACAGCTCCTGGATCGAGTCGTCGCCGTCGGCGGCCATCGCGTCGAGCAGCTCGAGGAACGTCTCTTCCGAGCCGGCTTCCTCGAGGGCCTGGAGGCCACGCTGGGGGTTCGTAAAGCCGGCGACGGTGACCGTGCAGGTGTCATCGCCCGAGGAGAACTCGATCTCGATGTCGGTTTCGTCCTGGATTTCGCCCGCGTCGATCGAGGCTTGGATCTTCTCCAGGTTGCTCTCGTCCCCGACCTCGATGAGTGCCCGCAGGGCAGTGACCCCCTTGTGGTGCCCGGAGACGGTCACGGTCGCGTCGTCGCCGTCGTCGTAGGTGAACTCGAGGACGACGTCTTCGGCGGGGATGTGGGACGAGCTCATTCGAATTCCTTTGGTTGCGGGGAGCTTCCCAATTATGTCGCGGCGGGTTCGGCGACGGAAATTAGAGGTGCTGCGCCGTTGTCGAGGTCAATGTTGGCGTCGCTGCTGGCGTCGTTTCCCGCGCCGATGGGCCACCAGGACGGCATAAGCATCCGGTAGGCGCGCATGAATTCGTCGGTGCTTCGGGGCGCCGGCGTGCGCAACCAGACCTCCATCGCGCCCACGGTGCCGTCCGCGATGAAGCGCGCCGCCGACTCCGTGACGAAGCGGGCGTCCGAGTGCGACTCGTCCGTCGGCGAGGAGCTGCCCGCCGTTCGGCCGTTGTCTGTTATGGGAATGACGATGGAGTGGGCCGCGAACAGGTCCGTCATCGATTGCTCGAAGTGCCGGCTGAGCAGCGGGTGCAGGCTCGAGGACGCGCTCGACACGCCGAGGCCGCGCGAGTAGATCTCCGAGTGTGCTGCAACGTGTTCCAGGACGGCAACCACGACGTCCCGCAGCGCCGTGCCGTCGACGGGAGCCGCCTCCGGATCCAGGTAGCGGGCGCGGATCTCGTCGAGTTCAGCGCGCAACACGTTCTCGAGCAGATCGGTGGGGGAAGACGCGTGTTGGTAGAACGTCGACCTGTTGATGCCCGCCTGCAGCGTGACCTCGGAGACGGTGATTTCGCTGGCGAGGCGTTGGGCACTCAGCCTCAGGATCACCTCGGTCAGCTTGAGGTTGGTCCGCTTCTGTCGAGCATCCATGTTGTCGTTCCATTCGATGGACCACATGGTCCTTAATTCACGATACTAGGGGTGGGGCCACTCGCCACAGCCGCACATTTCCCGCACGTCGTAGCTCTCGCACGTTATAGCCGCACCTTTCGACACACCACTTTTGCCCGCCGTTCGCCCGCACCGGTCAACCTCACGCGTTTGCGGTGGGTAGCTGATAAACAGGGAGGGTGACAAACGAAGAATCGACGCAGGGTGACATGGGACGGCTGCGGCGGTTACTCGACACACCAGACACTGCCTGGCTCCTGGCCCGGATGCGCACGCGGCTGGAGAACTCAGGGGAGCTGAAGGGCTGGCTGGTGCGCCCGGCAGCAACCTCCGCAGAACGGGTGGCAGCGTCCCGCCTCGCGGGGCACGCCGTGCGGGCCGGACAGTCGGCGTCGGTCTCACTCGATGAGCTCGACGAAATGCTCAGACGGACGGGCGTCTGGCCGCAGGGACTCGTCTCGGCCGTTGTGGCTCTCACGGGAGCCGTGGTGAGTCGGCAGGATCGGTCGGCCGAGCGGGATGCCTGGCTTCGCGTCACCGACACTCTTCGACAGATCTCAGCGCAGCGGCCACCCCTGCTGGCGTGGGTTGACGGCGTCATTCGCACCGGCGCGCTCAAACGGGTCGCCGGCAGTGCCCCCGCGGCCCTGCGTCTGGCCGAGCAGCTGGTCACCGTGGCGAACGCTCTGCCGTCACCCGGGGAGTCAGTCGCGGCCTTCGCGACCCGGCTGTTCGCCAATCCGAATGCGCTCGATCCGCAGGCGCCGCTCGGCACTATCGCCGCCCGGCTGGCCGCCGCGCAGGGCGCGTTGCACACGGACGCGGTGCAGGATTCCGCGCGCTGGCGTCGGGAAGCGTGGCAGAGCGTCGGACTGGTTGTCGACGAGTTGTCGTCGACCGTGCTGGTCATCGGGCTGCCAGGCGATGACTCCGGGCCGACCGCTCGTGCGCTGGCCGCGCTGCACCCCGTCGGCCAACCCACCATCCTCACCCTGCGTCAGCTGAATACCGACGGGGTCGGGATGACGCCGCCGCACGTCTTCGTGTGCGAGAACGCCGCTGTGGTTGCCGCTGCCGCGGACCGCCTCGGGGCCACGTGCCCGCCCGTGGTGTGCACCGCCGGCCAGCCCGGAGCCGCGGTGATCGCTTTGCTCGAAATGCTCAGCGCTGGTGGGGCCGTGCTGCACTATCACGGCGACTTCGACTGGGATGGCCTCGCCACGGCGCGCGCCTTTACCCGGCGAGTGGCCTGGGTACCGTGGCGGTTCGACAGCGACGCGTACGGCGATGCACTTGCGTTGAGCGCGCAGACCCCGAGTGCGCAGTCCGCTCCGCTTGCCGGTGTACCGGGGGAGTCCCCGTGGGACCGCACCCTCGCGACCGCGATGGGAGTCTCCGGGCTCAAGGTCGAAGAAGAAGTTGTGCTCGACCTGCTGCTGGGCGACCTGGCGGCGGCCGCGAAATAGCCACTAGCTCCGGTCGACGGGTCGGAACCTGAACCGAGCCGCGACCGCGGCGGCTAGCGAGCCAGAAGCTCCGCTCGTTCGGGGTGCTTGTCGAACCATTCGCCGACGTACCAGCACATCGGGATGATCCGCCGGGTCGAATTGCTTTCGACGTCGTTGACCGCGAACTCGGTGATCTCCGCAGCGAGCCCCTGTCCCCGGCGGTGCGGAACCGTGAACGTGCGGGTGAAGGAGATGGCGTCTCCGCTTACGCGGTAGTCGATGATCGCGGCAAGTTCGCCGTCGACGCGCAGCACGTATCGGTTGCCATCAGGCTCATGGGTAATCTCGTGGGTCACCGCTCAAGCCTAGGCCTCGCCACGCCCTAGGCCATGCCTTAGTCCTCGCCGAGGCCGCGCCTCAATCGGTGGTCGTGATGGTGACCGCGCCATTGGTCGTTCGGGCTGAGATCGATCGCGCGGAGTCGGTGTCTTCGGGCACCGAATCCGTGTCCACCCCGCCATTCACGGTGTCCGCGTCGATGTTGTATTGCTCTCCGTCGTCCGGCACTCGAACGGAGATCGCGCCGTTGGTGCTGGTGGCCTCCACGGTGCGGGGTGCGCGGGAGAATTCGAGGGCGACGCGGCCGTTGGTTGTACCCGATTCCACCAGCGCCGAGCTGCTGTCTGTCACGGTGATCGCTCCGTTGGTCGTTCGGAGATCCAGCTCTCCGAGACTGTTGGTCACCTCGAGCGAGCCATTGGTCGTGCGGAGCTCCAGCGTGCCCGAGAGGTCCTCGGCGGTGATGTTCCCGTTCGTGCCCTCGACGGTGAGCGGCAGGTCCGCGGGCATTTCTACTACGAGCGTCATCCGGCACACCATGAACCAGCCCCCGCGGCATCCGCCCGAAATTTCGGTGAGAGGTCCGGAGTCATCCGTCTGCAACGGCGCCCGACCGCCCCAGCTGAATCCGCTCACCTCCACGTGAACGTCGGCGTCGTCGCTCGGCACAAAGTGCAGCGTCGCATTCCGCAGATCGACAGAAACGCCCTCACCGGCCGACAGGTCAAATTGCTGGTCGTTGGATGTCGCCCGCGGCACAATGGCGCCGAGCACGATCACCACCAGAACAAGTGCAATCAACACCGGTAGTACCGCGAAGAGTAGGATTTTCACCCCAACCGGCAGGCCCGCCCTGCCTGAGCCCGGTTGCGGCTTCCGAGGGTCGGGGGTTGGAGCCGACCCAGAAGAGGGCGAGGGAGTCGGCGAGGCAGAGGGCGAAGGAGTGGGCGAGGAAGTCTGCGAGGGAGAGGGCGACGGACTAGAAGAAGGCGGGAGTTCGCTCATCGTCGATACGCATCCTGATGCTTGGGGGTTCTTCGGCGTCCAACGGGGCACCGTTCCCCAACAACGATTGCAGCCTCCGGGTGCGGGGTAAACCCCCGGACTTTTCCCCAGGGGAGCGTCGCGGCGCCCGGTGTCAGCCGCCACAACTAACCTGAAGGTCATGAAGATCCTGCACACCTCGGATTGGCATATCGGGCGAACCTTCCACGGCCATTCCACCCTTGAGCACCTGCGGGTGGTGCTCCACGCGCTGGTGGCGGTCGTCGTCGAGCGCCAGGTCGATGTGGTTGTGGTTGCGGGCGACATCTTTGATTCCGCGACTCCGGCCGCAGAAAGCTACCGGGTGCTCACCGAGGCATTGCGCGGCATTCGCGATGCCGGCGCCACCGTGATCATGACCAGCGGCAATCACGACTCCGCCACGCGGCTGGGGTTCCAATCCGAGTTCGCCCAGCTCGCCGGCATCCACATCCTGACCCGGCCCGAACAGCACAGCGAGCCCATCACGATCAGCGATGCGCACGGCCCGGTGCACTTCTACGGCATTCCCTACCTCGAGCCGTCGCTGGTGCGGCACCTCTACCCCGACCACGAGCTGCGCTCTCACACGCAGGTGCTGACCTTCGCAATGCGGCGAATTCGCGCCGACGCGGCCGGCCGTGGTGGGCGGTCTGTGGGTGGGCGGTCTGTGGTGCTGTCGCATTGTTTTGCGGTGGATGTCGCGGCGCCCACCGACACGTCCGAGGCCAGCGATGTGGAGCGCGACATAACCGCCGGAGGCCTCGACTTCGTGCCGATGTCGACCTTTGACGGCCCCGACTACGTGGCGCTCGGTCACATCCACGGGCGCGCAAAGCTGAGCGACCGCGTGCGATACAGCGGCGCACCGCTGCACTATTCCTTCTCCGAGGCGCACAAACCGCGCGGGGCCTGGCTGGTCGAGCTCGGGGCGCCGGACGCGACCGCGCTGTCCGACCCCGCACTTTCCGACCCCGCACTGCCCGACCCCACGCTGCCCGACCCCGCACTGCCCGACGCCACACTGTCCGACCCCGCACTGTCCACTGCTGCGCTCTCGAGCGTCGAGTGGATCGACCTGCCGGTTCCCAGGCGACTGAGCGTGATCACGGGCACACTCGACGATCTGGTGAGTGACCCAAGCTACGCAGCCTACGAGGGGGACTGGGTCTCCGCCATCCTCACGGATCGGGTGCGGCCGATGGACGGCATGCGCCGGCTGCAGCAGCGCTTCCCCCACTGTGTGCTGCTCGAGCACCGTCCCGTGGTCACCGCCACCGCAACCAGGACCTATGCGGCGCGGGTGAAGTCGAAGAGCGATAACGAGATCATCGGCGGCTTTCTCGAGTATGTCCGCAACGGGGTGGGCCCGACCGAGTTCGAACGCACCCTGATCTCCGATGCGTTGTCGGACCAGCGCGCGAGGGATTCGGTCGCATGAGAATCAGAAGGCTTACTCTCGCCGGCTTCGGACCGTACAAGAACGAGCAGTCCGTCGACTTTGACCGCTTCCGCGACGACGGCATCTTTCTCATTACGGGCAAGACGGGAGCAGGTAAGTCGAGCATCCTCGACGCAATCTGTTACGCCCTGTACGCGGGAGTGCCGCGCTACGAAGGAACCCAGCAGCAGCTGCGCAGCGACCACTGCGACAGCGCTGACCCGTCGTTTGTCGAACTCGAGTTCACGGTCAACGGCATCGATTACCGCGTGCATCGCACGCCCGAATTCGAACGTCCCAAACAACGCGGCACGGGCACAACCAAACAGGCCGCCACCGCTGAGCTAAGCGAACGCGTCGGCGACACGTGGGTCGGGCGATCAGCGCGCGCTGTGGATGTCGCACGAGACCTCGACCGTATTCTCGGGCTGTCCAAGGACCAGTTTCTCCAGGTGATTCTGCTGGCGCAGAACCGTTTCCAGAAGTTCCTCAAGGCGAACAACGAGGAGCGTCAGGGCGTGCTGCGCAGCCTGTTCGGCACAGAGCGCTTTGAGCAGCTCGAAGACAGCGTCGCCGAGATGCGGAAGGCGCTCGACGCCGAGCTGGCCGGCGCGCTCGCCCTGATCCAGTTGCACGCCCAGCAGGCGGCGGCGCTCTTGCGGCTCGACGAAACGCCGACGAACCCGCCGTCCGAGTGGTTCCGGGAGACACTGGGCGCTCTGGTGGCGGAGCGCGATGAGGCACGGCTGGCTGCACTCTCGGCGAACGCGGCGGTCGCCTCCGCTGAAGAGGTTTACCGTGCACTAGCGGAGCTCGCGCGCATGCAGAAGCGCCGCGATGGCGCCACCGCGACGCTCGCAACTCTCGCCGACCGACAGGCCCAGACTGACACCGACCGACTCGTCGTGGACGCCGCCCGCCGGGCCGCGGTCGTCTGGCCTCATCTGGCGCTCAAAAGGGAGGCGGATGACACGGCGCGGGTCGCACGCACCACCGAGGCGACCGCGCGGGAGCGATATCTTCGCGCGCCGCACCCCGACCACCCTGCCGACCGCTCCGCCGGCAACGCCGACGACCACCCTGCCGACCGCTCCGCAGACCACGCCGCCGACCACCTCGCCGAACCCGTCGCGACGCTCGAGGTGACCATCGACGAACTCACCCGTGAGCTCGGGGTTCTCGAGCAGGCACGCGCCGAGGAAGCCGAACTGCCTGCCCTCGCCGCGGCGACGGGCGCGGCCCTTCGCGCGGCCGAGCGGGTGGAGACGGAATTCGCTGAGGCGTCCACCCTGCTTGAGGAGCTGCCCGGCCAGATCGACGCGGTCAACGACGAGCTCAGCGAGGTACGCATCACCGCGTCCCGGCAGGGCGAGTCTGCCCTGGCGCTCGAGCGGGCACAGCGACGGCTCGAGGCTGCGCGGCTCGCCGACACGCTGGCCCACTCGCTGCGAACAGCGGAGGCGAACGAACGCGAATGCAGCGCGGCGCACCTCGATGGCGCGCGCGCACTCGACGAGCTGCTCGACCGACGCCTCACCGGGCACGCGGCGGAGCTCGCCACAGCTCTGGTCGACGGGGAGCCGTGTCTGGTGTGTGGTTCGCACGTGCATCCCGCACCGTCCACACACACCTCGACTCCGGTAAGCGAGGGTGACATCCTCTCCGCGCGGACGGCTCTCGCCACGCTTCGGAGCGCGATGGACTCCGCCCACGCGGCCACCCAAACCGTGGCGACTCACCGTGCCGACGCGCAGGCTCGCGCCGACGACACATCAGTCGGCGACTGCGAACAGCAACTCCGGAGTGCCACCGCGGTCGTTGCATCCGTCGCCGCGGCCGGTCAGCGCCAAGCACAACTCGAAGCGCAGCTTCTGACCTTGCGCGCAGAGCTTGCGGCCGCGCGGGAATCCGTTGAGGCTCGGGCCAGTTCGCGGAGCGCCGCCGCGCGCCACCTCGCGGAGGCTCAGGCGGCGGAGCGCGCGGTCACCGAGCGGGTCGCGCAGCACAGGAGGGGGAGCGCAACCGTGGCGGAGCGAATGGCGCCCCTTCGTCGCAGACTCGATGCCGCGCGTGCGCTGCTCGACGCGCGTGCGCAGACGAGCGCGCGCGAAGCGACGCTCGCGCACGCCGCCGCGGTTCTCGCGACACAGCTCGCCGAACACGCGTTCTCCCACGACGATCAGGTGGTGTCCGCGCGCCTGCCCGCCTCCGAAATGGCGAGGCGTGAGCAGCAGATCCGAGACCACGAGCAGGCTTCCGCCGCTGCGCGAGCGACGCTCGCTGAGGCAGCACTCGTGGAGCTTCCCGCCGAACCGGTGCAGGTGGAAGTCGCGGCCGATGCCCTCGCGGCGGCGCGACTCAGACGGGATGATGCACTGGCAACACAGAATTCGCTCGACGAACGCTGCATCCACCTGCAACGCATCGTCACAGAAGCCCTCGCCCAGCAGGCGGGCTCCGCGAAACTTCGCCACGAAGGCCAGCAGCTACGAGAGCTCTCGAGCGCGCTGCAGGGGCAGGAGCCGAACACCAAACGGATGCGCCTGGAGACCTACGTGCTCGCCGCTCAGCTCGAGGAGATCGTCGCCGCGGCCAACGCGCGGCTGCGCACCATGACCAGCGGCCGCTTCACCCTCGAGCACGATGACTCGCTCCAGTACCGCAAAACCCAGTCCGGGCTCGGGCTTCGTATCCTCGATGAACACACCGGCCGATCCCGGGCGACTCACTCGCTTTCCGGAGGCGAAACGTTCCTCGCGTCACTGGCCCTCGCGCTCGGGCTTGCCGAGGTGGTGACCAACCAGGCCGGAGGCATCACCCTCGACACGCTGTTCATCGACGAGGGTTTCGGTTCCCTCGATCACGACACGCTGGAGATAGCGATGGGCACTCTCGACGGCCTCCGCGCGGGCGGACGCACGATTGGGCTCATCAGCCACGTCGACACGATGAAAGAGCAGATCCCCGCCAAGCTGCAGATCCGCGTCACCGACCGCGGGGACAGCGAGATTGAGGAACAATACTCGCTGGAGTGAGCCGCTCAGCTCCCTAATCGCCCGGGCTGACACACTACGCTCGATGGCATGACCCACGGAACACGTCCCGCCATCGCCGCCGAGATCGCCCGCTCATGGCTGCTCGTTCCCGGCACCCGTCCGGAACAATTCGCCTCCGCACGGGCGTCCCACGCAGACCAGATTGTGCTCGACATTGAGGATGCCGTCGATCCCCAGCTGAAGCCCGCGGCACGAAACGACGTCGTCGAGTGGCTCAGCGCGACCGGAAACGGGTGGGTGCGGATCAACGACCGCTCAAGCTCCTTCTGGTCCGATGACGTCGACGCCCTTGCGGGCCTACCCGGTTTGACCGGGGTCATGCTGGCGAAGACCGAGTCTCCCGCCGATGTCACCGAGACGTTCGACCGGCTCGGCGGCACGGTGCCGGTGCTCGCCCTGATCGAGTCGGCGCTCGGCATCGAGGAGGCAACGTCGATCGCGCGGGCGCGCGGGGCCTTCCGCCTCGCGTTCGGCAGCGGAGACTACCGGCGCGACACCGGCGCCAGCGCAGACAACCTGGCGATGGCGTACCCGCGCTCGAAGCTTGTGCTCGCCAGCCGGATCGGAAACCTCCCCGGTCCCATCGACGGACCCACGGTCGGTATGAGCCACCCGGTTCTGCGGGAGCAGTCGGCGATGGCTGTCGCCCTCGGACTGACCGGAAAATTGTGCCTCGACGTCGAGCAGCTGCCCGTCATCAACGAGGTGATCAGCCCCACCTCGTCGGACGTCATCTGGGCGCGCACTTTCCTCGCGGACTTCGAGGCCAGAGGCCGCGTCATCCGCGATGGCAGCGACCTTCCCCGCCTGGGACGCGCGCAGAAGATCGAAAAGCTGGCCTCGGCGTTCGGCATCAACCCGGAGTGAGTTGCCGCTAGCTCAGTTCTGAGTCCGGAACGGCGTCGGCGACACGGTCGGCGGGGTCATTGCGGCGGTCGACCATCTTGGCGCGGCCCGCCTTGTACAGCTCGCGCAAAATCGGGATGCCCGACAGCAGCACAATTGCGATGATGAAGTACTCGGAGTAGTCCGCGACGAACTGGATCTGGCCGAGGAAGTAGCCGAGCAGCGTAAGTCCGACACCCCAGGCGAAAGCGCCCATCACATTGAAGGTGATGAACGTGCGGTACCGCATCCGGCCCACACCGGCGGCGACCGGAACAAAGGCGCGGAAGACGGGAAGGAATCGGGCGATGAGAATCGCCTTTCCGCCGTGCTTTTCGAAGAAGGCATTCGTGCGCTCAACGTTTTCCGGGTTGAAGAAGCGGCTCTTCTCCCGTTTGAAGACGGCCGGGCCGGCCTTACGCCCGATGAAGTAGGCGAGCTGGTCGCCGGCGAATGCCGCGACGAAGATCACGAGCGCGGTCACCCAGATCGGAACGTCCACGACGCCCGTCGCGGTGAGCAACCCCACCGTGAACAGCAGGGAGTCGCCGGGAAGGAACGACAAGACGATGAAGCCGGTCTCGACAAACACCACGCCCGCGACGCCCAGGAGGATGAAGGGACCGAACCAGCGGACCAGCCAGTCCGCGTCGAGAAATTCGATTCCAAACAAGGTGGGGAGCATCAAAATTTGGTCCTTTCGGGCCGGTGGCGAGCGCTGCTGTCGCTGACCAACCTATCGAACCAGAGTGGGGAATCCCGATTCGCGGCGCGGCGTCGGCTAGATTCTGAGCATGAAATCGATCGTGTACACCCATAACGGGCCCGCCGACGTGCTGCACCTCGTCGAGCGTCCCGTGCCGGAGCCGGGCATCGGCGAGGTACGGGTTCGGATGGTGGTGTCCGGGGTGAATCCCACCGACTGGAAATCTCGGGTTGGCGCCGGCGATGGCGCACAGCTGCCGGAGCCGCGGGTGCCCAACCAGGACGGGGCCGGAGTCATCGACGCGTGCGGCGGCGGTGTGCGGGATCTTGCGGTGGGCGATCGGGTGTGGGTGTGGGATGCCGCGTTCGAACGGCCAGAGGGAACGGCTCAGCACTACGTGGTACTTCCCCTGAACCAGGTTGTGCCCCTGCCCGATCGCGTCTCGTTCGACGTCGGCGCCTCGCTCGGCATCCCCGCGCTCACCGCGCACCGCGCCCTCACCTGCGTGGACGGCGGTGCGGCGGTGCTTGCGCCGGGCGCGCTGGCGGGCCGTACCGTGCTGGTCACCGGCGGCGCCGGAGCGGTGAGCCACGCGGCCATCCAGCTCGCGACCTGGGCCGGGGCGGTGGTGGTGACAACGGTGAGCAGCCAGGGCAAGGCCGACCTTGCTCGGCGCGCTGGCGCCCACCACGTGGTCAACTATCGCGAAGAGAACGTGGTGGAGCGGGTGCTGGAACTGGCACCCGGAGGTGTCGACACGGTGGTGGAGGTGAACGCGACCGCAAACCTCGCCAGCTCGGTTGCGGTCATCGCTCCGGGCGGCACCATCGCCATCTATACCTCGGAGGAACCGGAGTTTCTGCCGGTGCCGGTGCGGCAGAGCATGACGAAGAACATCCGCTACCAGTTCATCCTCACCTACACGACTACGCCGCAACAGAAGGCCGACGCCGTGCGCGCAGTCGCCGCCGCTGCCGCCGACGGGGCACTGGAGGTGGGGGAGGAGCACGGGTTACCGACTACTCGGTTCCCCCTCGCCGCGACGGCCGATGCGCATCGCGCCGTCGAGAATCAGACCGTCGGAAAGGTCCTCATCGACATCAGACAGTAGACATCAGCTCATCGACATCAGACTGTGATCTGGCGCCGGACGACCTGCGACGCGACATCCACCAGCCTGGCATCGTTCACCCGGGCATAGGCCCGCAACCGCACGAAGGCGTCGTCGACGGGGATTCGGTGGGACTGCGCGAGGACGCCCTTGGCCTGCTCGATGACGACCCGCGCATCGAGGGCTCGCTGCAGCTGTTCGCCGACGATCGCCTGCTCGCGGCTCATCCGCTCCTGCATGATGCTGATGGTGGCGACGTCGGCGAGGGCCTGGGCGATGGCGGCGTCGTCTGCGCCGAGCATCCCGGTGCGTTCGCTGAACAGGTTGAGCGCTCCGATCGTGCGGCCCCGCAACCGCATCGGTACCGCGTGCACCGAGCGGATGCCCTGTTCCAGAGCGAGTTCGGCAAACATGGGCCAGCGGTCACCCAGTTTCCTGATGTCTTCGATCGTCACGACCTCGCCGGTCGCGTAACACTGCATGCACGGGCCCTCGTGCGACCGCAGCTGCAAGGCTTCGATCAGGCTGCTTCGTTCGCTCGTGGATGCCATCACCTGAAGCCCGGCGTCGGAGTCCGCCAGCACCAGACCGGCCTCAGAAACGTCCAGCACGAGCTTGCATTCCTGTACGAGCGTGTCGAGCAGATCCACCATGTCGTAGTCGTCCACCATGGTGTCAGCGAGACGAACGAAAATAGACCCGAGTTGAGCCTCGCGGCCGGTTGCACTCATTGATGACGCCCTTCTGTCGAATCAACGAGATGGGCCGTCGGCTCCCCGCTGGTGGTGCGGATGGCGGAGAGGGGCTCGATTAGCTCCGGTCCGTTGTTCTTCACGCTGTTGACGGCCCTGGACACCTCGTAGTTCTCCAGAGAGTGTGCGACCGTCGAGGAGCTGCGCTCCAGCAGGTCGTACAGCTCGGGCGTAGTCAGGCTGTCCCCTAACCAGGTCGCTGCGTCCTCGGGCGTGAGGCAGGCCGGCATCCGGTCGTGCACCTCGCCCGGCGCGACATGCGCATCCCGCGTGATGATCGCCATCGACAGGCGCCACTGCTCGGGATCGTCCTCGGGCTTGGACGGGTCAAACCACGCTCGCACCACGCCCGCCATTGCGAGCGGCTTGGCGGGGTCGTGGATGAAGAACGGCTGCTTCCCATCGTCGCGCTGCTGCCATTCGTAGTAGCCGGAGGCGGGCACGATGCAGCGGCTGGTTTCGAAAGGACCTTTAAACAGGCCGTTGGATGCCACGGTCTCGATGCGCGCGTTGATGACGGGTTTGCCCGTGCCGAACTGGGGCGCGCGAGGCGCGACCATCCCCCAGCGGGCGGGGACGAACTCCCGTTCCCCGTGCCGTTGCCGGACAATCCGCACGGGCATGGTCGGCGCGACGTTGTAGTCGTCCGCGGTGGCATCCGCTCCCTCAAAGAGTCCGAGGAGTCGGACGGCGCCTTCGTTGACCACAAATCGACCGCACATACCTTCATCATTCGCCGAGTTGTCCCCACCCGCAAGGACCGTGGGTCGTATCAGACTCCGCGACATCGCATCGCGCGCGTCAAGCCCTGTTGTTTTCGGCGCACGGCGGTTTGTATTGCTTTATGGGCGCGAGTACGAAACTCTTCTGGGTCCTCTCCGGATTCTTCCTTCTCGCTGCCCTCGTCTATCTCGTGTGGAACACGGTTTTCTTCGCGGGCAACGCGCAGGTTGCATTTCCCGCTCCCGCGAGCCCGGTGGAGTGGGTCGGCACCATCGGGCTGCTGTTGACTTCCCTGCTGGCGGCGCTGATCGCGTTCTACCTCGGCCGGTCGCATCGTGCCCAGCACGGCGAGCTTCCCGAAGACCGGGTGAACGCGACCGTCGACGACGGGGATGCGGAACAGGGATTCTTCAGTCCCTGGAGCTGGTGGCCCATCGTCCTCGCCGCCTGCGCAGCTCTCCTCTTTCTCGGACTCGCCATCGGAATGTGGTTGATGGTGATCGGCGCGACCCTCGGAGTCATTGCGCTCGTCGGGTGGACCTACGAGTATTACCGGCGGTACTTCGGCCACTGAGGCCGCTCGTGCGCGGGTCGCCGACTGGCCCTAGGCTGGGATCGTGCCCTCGTATCGCGTCACTATGACCATTGGTGCCCTGCGCCCCGGATCTGCTGCCCCCGCGGTGATGCCCCTCGCGGCTCAGGCTGCCAAAGAACTCACCACCGTAGAAGCATCCGAGTTGACGATCGTCGCGGGTGCCCCCCGCGTCATCGTGCGGTACACCGCGGAGGACGCGGAGTTGGCCGCCCAGATCGGCGCCCACACTGCCGCGGTCACTGGCACCGTCGCAGAAGTACGCACCTGGATGGTCACGCAGCGGGTCGACGGGCGCTGGCGGGGCGTCGCGGAATAGGTTCTGCTCGCGGAACGTCAGTGCAGCGAGCCGGTGACGCACTCCGCCGCACGGACGACATCCCCGCGGCGGACGGCGAAGGTGACCGCCTCGATTTCGGGCGCCAGGAACCGGTCGGGACCCGGTCCCGCGACGTCCCGCCCGATGCGATCGCAGACCGCTCCGGTGGCCGGACCCGGGACAAGCGGCGCGCGCAGGGCGAGAGCCCGGCACGCCGTCATCACTTCGATCGCCAGCACCTGGGTAAGTCCGTCGACCGCGGTCGCCAGCTTCCTTGCAGCGTGCCAGCCCATGGACACATGGTCTTCCTGCATCGCCGACGACGGGATCGAATCCACCGAGGCGGGAACGGCCAGGCGCTTCAGGTTCGAGACGATTCCGGCGGCGGTGTACTGGGCGATCATGAGACCCGAGTCGACGCCCACCTCGTGGGCGAGAAATGCGGGAAGACCCTGGCTGCGCATGGGGTCAAGCATGCGGTCGACCCGCCGTTCGGACATGCTTGCAACGTCAGCGACAACGATCGCCAGGAAGTCGAGCACGTACGCGACGGGCGCCCCGTGGAAGTTGCCGTTCGAGGCGAAACGCCAGTCCAGGGTGATGATCGGGTTGTCGATCGCCGAGGCGAGTTCGCGTTCCGCGACCCGCGCGGCGTGATCGACGGTGTCCCGGGCGGCGCCGTGCACCTGGGGAGCGCAGCGAAGCGAGTAGGCGTCTTGCACGCGGGTGCAGTCGGGCCCTTTGTGGCTGGCAACGATGGGGGAGTGGTCGAGCAGGCGCCTCAGGTTCTCGGACGATGCCGCCTGTCCGAGCTGAGGGCGCAACGCGGAGATGTCCGCCGCGAATGCCGCTTCCGTACCGAGCAGGGCCTCCACACTCATCGCCGCCGAGATGTCCGCCGTGCTGAGCAGCATGCGGAGGTCGTGCAGGGCGAGGCACAGCATTCCGAGCATGCCGTCCGTGCCGTTGATGAGCGACAGCCCCTCCTTCTCCGCGAGCGAGACCGGGGTGATGCCCGCGTTGCGCAAGGCCTGTGCCGCGGGCATCTTGCGCCCGCTGCGATCACGCACGGTTCCCTCACCCATCACCGCGAGGGCGCAATGGGACAAAGGAGCGAGGTCGCCGGAGCAGCCGAGCGAACCGTATTCCCCCACAATGGGCGTGATGCCCGCGTTGAGCACCGCAGCGTAGGTTTCTGCGGTGCGCGGACGCACGCCGGTGCGTCCGGTGAGGAGTGTCGACAGGCGCAGCAGCATGAGTGCGCGCACCACCTCGGGTTCCACCTCGGGACCCGCGCCGGCGGCGTGGGAGCGAACCAGCGCCTGCTGCAGTTTCGCGCGCTGGTCTGACTCGATGTACGTGGTCGCCAACGCCCCGAACCCGGTCGAAATGCCGTAGAGCGGCTGCTCGAGTCCAGCGACGGCGTCGACGAGCGCCCGGCTGGAACGCATGGCCTCGAGGGATTCCTCGGAAATAGTCACCATTGCGTCCTCACGCGCGACCGCAACGACATCCCTGATCGACACTCCGTCGATTCCGACCGTGATGGCGGGCCGATGTCGGAACTCCGTCCTCACTGACTGAGCCGAATGCGGGGACGGCGATAACTGAGGAGCATTGGCGACGGCGGGCAGGGCATTAGATAAATCGTGGAACATGTTGGCACTCACTGACTCGGGGTGCGTCCTAGGGAGACGCTTCAGGGAAATGTACTCCCGCAATACGACCGGGTGGACGCGTATTGCGCAAGGGGTTTACATGAGTCGCCGCCACAGTGAACGCGAGAACTAATCAGGGAAACGCGTCAGGGAGACCGCGCCAGGGGAACGAGTCAGGGGAACGCGTAAGCGAGAACGCGTAAGCGAGACCGTATCAGCGAGCGAGGGGGTCCTCATCGCCGAGATCATCGTCCGACTCGTCTTCCAGATCGCTGAAGTCGTCGTCGTCGTCAGCCAACTCGTCGTCAAAGGCCGGCACGTAATCGAGGTCGGGGACGTCCTCCGGCAGGTTCAGGATCTCGTCGAGCTCGTCGTCATCCAGTTCGTCGTCATCCAGTTCGTCGTCATCGAGTTCATCGTCATCCAACTCGTCGTCGTCGTCGAGCTCTTCGTCAGCCAGCTCGTCGGTCTCATCCAGGTCCTGCTCGAACACGTCCAGGTCTGCGTTCGCCTCGGCCACGCCCTCGCGGGCACGGCCGGCGCCGGTCTCGTCAAAACTCGCGGAGAGGGGTGAATCGCTCACGGGGGGCTCCTTCTGATTCGCTGGCGCGTTTGCTCTAGCCAACGACCGAGCCGCGAGCACGACAAGGGCTGGACACCCCCCTACCCGGGCCCTACGCTCCGTCGGCCTCAGGCCGCCCCAGCTGCTGGAGTACCCACGCATACTCGAACGCCTTTTTGTGCCACGCCTCGTACCGGCCGCTCACCCCGCCGTGTCCCGCACTCATTTCGGTGCGCAGCAGCACCGGAGCCCCGACTTCGCGCAGGCGCGCAACCCACTTGGCGGGTTCCACGTAGAGCACACGGGTGTCGTTGAGGCTCGTCACGGCGAGGATCGGCGGGTACCCGACATCCCGCACATTCTCATAGGGGGAGTAGGACTTCATCAGCGCGTAGACGTCCGCGTTGTGGAGCGGGTCACCCCATTCGTCCCACTCGATGACCGTGAGCGGAAGCGAGGGATCGAGGATCGAGGTAAGCGGATCGACGAAGGGAACCACGGCGAGGATCCCGGCGAAGGCATCGGGAGCCATGTTCGCGACGGCACCCATCAGCAGCCCGCCGGCGCTGCCGCCCTCGGCGACGAGACGATCCGCGCTGGTGAACCCGCTGTCGGTCAGGTGGCGTGCGCAGGCGACGAAATCGGTGAAGGTGTTGGTCTTCGCAAGCTCCTTGCCGTCTTCGTACCAGCGGCGTCCGAGCTCCCCGCCCCCGCGCACGTGAGCGACGGCAAAGACCACGCCACGGTCGAGGAGGCTGACGCGCGCGACCGAGAAGCTCGGGTCGATGCTCGCTTCGTAGGATCCGTATCCGTACAGCAGCGTCGGCGCCGCGGCCCCGTCAACGCGGAGGTCCGAGCGGTAGACGAGCGAGATGGGAACCCGGGTGCCGTCGTCGGCGACGGCCCACTGGCGTTCTTGGGTATAGCGGGATGCCTCGTACTCGAGCACCGGCTGCTGCTTGAGAACCCGCCGCTCGCCCGAAACCACGTCGTAATCGATGACGGTAGATGGAGTCACAAAGCTCGAGTATCGCAGCCGCAGTGTGGGCTGGGTCCACTCGGGATTGCCGGAGGCGCCCGCGGAAAACAGCACCTCGTCGAACGCGAGCTCGGAGAATTCGGGTGCTGGTGTTGCGGGTTCCGTTGTCTTTGGCGCTTCCGCCTCTGGCGCTTCCGCCTCCGCTGCCGCAGGAAGCAGCGCGACCGCAACGCGAGGTAGCGCGTCGCGCCGGTACTCGAGCACCAGGTGGGTGGCGAAAGCGTCGACGCTCTCGACGCGGTTTCCCGGGGTGTGGGCGACGAGTACGCGCCCGGGCGCCTGCGGATCGGCGGCAGGCACGTCCACCACCATGAAGTCCTCGGCGTGGTCGTTGTGTACGAGGAGGAGGCGGTCCTCGCCCGCGATCACGGCGTGTTCGACCGAGTACTCGACACCTTCCTTGCGCGGCCGGACGATGCGGAACTCACCCTCGGGGTCGGCGCTGTCCAGGATTCGCGCCTCGCTGGTAATGCTGGAGCCTGCCTCGATGACGAGGTAGCGGCGGCTGCGGGTGAGGCCGATGCCCACCCAGAAGCTCTCGTCCGGTTCGTGGTGGATCGCGATGTCGTCCGACGCTGGTGTGCCCACGCGGTGGCGCCACACGGTGTCAGGCCGCCACGAGTCATCCACCGTTGTGTAAAAGACGTATTGGCCGGAGGGGTCGAAGAGGGCGCCGGACGAGGTGTTCGGGATCAGATCGTCGAAGCTGTCGCCGGTGGCGAGGTCGCGCAGGCGCACCGTGTAGCGTTCGTCTCCCACGGTGTCCGTCGCGAACAGCATGGTGGACCCATCCGCGCTGACATCAAAACTGCCCAGCGAGTAGAACTCGTGCTCAGCGGCCTCCAGGTTGTCGTCCAGGATCACCTGCTCGCCCGCGACCGTGCCCGTCGCAACGACGACCGGGGGTGTCCAGTCATCCGGCCCGGCGATCGGCGCGCGGCAGTGGATGGCATACTGCTGGCCCTCGACGGTGCGGGAGTAGTACCACCACTGGCCCTCGCGCACGGGAACGCTCAGGTCGGTCTCCTGCGTGTGGCCCTTGATCTCCTCGAACAGTGCTGTGCGGAGCGCTGCCTGCGGCTCGGTCTGCTCATCGGTGTAGGCATTCTCTGACGCGAGATAGTCGAGCAGCGCGGGGTCGTCCTTCTGGCGCATCCACTCGTAGTTGTCAACGAACATGTCGCCATGGTGCTCACGCTGCTGCGGCTGCCGGGGCGCGGAGGGTGGATTCAGTGCCATGGCTTCAGGCTAGCCGAGCGGTCTCCACCCGAGCGGTCTCCACGCGAAGGGTCTCCACCCGAGCGGTCTCCACCCCACTGCAATGAACGATTCGTAGACTCTTGGTGCGGCGTAGTCCGAATTGCCCGAATTGGATTGACCGTCGTTCCGGAGGTGGTGTGCAGCGTGAGGGTTCGCACGGCCTTCGGTCTGGCTCGATTGCTGGCCGCGCTGGTCTGCATCATTGCGCTGGTGGCACGGTTTTACTGGGGACTCGGAACCGCGACCTTCAACGCGCCGAACTTCTTCGCGTACCTCACCATTCAGAGCAATATCGCCTTCGTTGTGCTGGCCATTCTCAGTGGCGTGCGGAACCTCTCCTCCGGCGAGGATCCGCGCTGGCTCACCACGATGCGCGCGGTGGTGCTCAGCTGGACGGTGACCGCGGGCATCGTATTCGCCATTCTGATCCAGCAGGGAGGTGCGCGCGGCGTGCGCGTTGACGTGCCCTGGTCGGATGTCTTCCTGCATTTTGTGCTGCCGGGTGTTGCACTGATTGACTGGTCCACGGCCCCCGGGCGTGGGCGCGCCAACTGGAGAGCACTCCCCATGGTGGTGGCGTACCCCATTCTGTGGGGAGTTGTGACTCTCGTGCGGGGCAACTTCGTGGGCTGGTACCCCTACTTTTTCCTCGATCCGGCACAGGTGAGCGGGGTTGGCGAGTTCTCGTTCTTCTGCGGGTTCGCCCTGGTGTTGTTCGCGAGCGTGGCGGCCGGGATCGTGGGCATAACGCGGGCGCCACCCTTGACGCAGCAGCGCCGGTTTCTGTCGCTGGTTGCTAGGGAGCCGTTGCCGCGAACGGGGCGAGACTAGCCAGCGCGGCATCCACCAGCTCATCGTCGTTCAGTCCCTCGAGGCGCACGGCAGCAGCGCCCCCCACGACGCCGACGAGCACCGGTTCGCCGGTGATGGCCTGCAGGTTGTACCAGGTGCTGATCTCGGTGTCGGTGCCGACGACATTCCAGACGGCGGCCTCCGTGGTCCAGAACGGTTCATCAAAACGAAGCCACACGCTGTTGACGGTGCCAAAGCCGAGGTCGGCGATCGCACCGCGGTGCGTGAACGGCAGCAGCGGGTCGAACTCGATGACGTCGTTCTGCAGCACGCCGAGGGGAACGGTGACCACCACCCTGTCGACGCTGAGCGATTCGCCCGTGCCGAGCCGCAGACTCACTCCGTCGTCGCTGTAGGCGATTCCGACGATCGGGGTCGACAGGAACGTCTCCACCGATTCCAACGCGGTCTCCACAAGCTGTGCCAGATCGCCCACGACGGCGACCTGGCCGTCAGAGGAGGCGGGGGATTCAGCAGGGTCGGCGGAGTCGGCGGAGTCCGCAGATTCGGCGGAAGGCGCGCGTACTCCGTACCAGCTGGACAGGTCGGAGGCGGCGGCGCCAGAGGTCGCGGCGATTACGGCGAGCTGTTGGCCGAGCAGCTGGGTGCCGTCGAGATCGCCGAGGCTCTGACCCGCGGCGGTGTCGGTTGCACCCGAATCGTCCAGCGCGCGTTGCAGTGACGGGTCCGCGGTCTGCCGGGACGCCCAGTCGAGCGCAGTGGCGACCGCGGTCGCACCCACCGTGTTTTCGGTCACCACGTCGGGGGAGTTATCGGGCACCGTGGCGTCGCCGGCCGGCACAGACGCGGCGGAACGATACTCGGCTGTGCCGACGGGGGCCGTCTGCACGTCGAGCCGCTCCAGGTGGGCCAGGATCTCGGCGTCGGCGGGTTCTGTGAAGGTCCAAGCGCCGAGTTGCGGCGGCACCGGCCAGTCGTCTGACGCGATCGTGTGGATGCGCCCGCCTACCCGGTCTTGCGCCTCAAGCATCACGACGTCGAAACCATAAAGGTTCAGTAGCCGCGCTGTCTCCGCGCCGGCGACACCGGCACCGATCACGGCGACCCGCTCCCCGAGTTCGGCCGCAGCAGAAACTTCGCCAGCGGCACGAGCGCCGGAGCGTTGTGCGCCGAGGACGGTCGCCGGGCGATCCGCGGAGGTAGCCTCGCCCGCGAAAAACACGCGATCGAGAACCGGTGCGGCGAGCGCGAGCCTACTGGCCGGGCTTCCGCCCGCTGGCACAAAGCTGTGGGTGCCGCGGGCGAACGGATCCGCCGACCACGCACTGCGTTCCAGCGCCGCAGGCCGGGGAACGGGAGACGGCGAGGGGTTCGCGCTGCCGGTGGTGGTGGGTCGCGGCGTCGGGGTGCCGTCGGTGCACGCGGTCAGCACAAGGAGCGACAGGCCGGAACCGGCACCGAGCAGGAAACTTCGACGGGTGAACGACATCTCAGCGCCACTGTACCGGGATTACTCCGCGCCAGACAGTTCGATGCGCGGACAACTCCAAGCGGACGCGCATGTTGCGCCGAGCTGTCTCATAGTTTCGGCTGTCAGAGTGAACTCAGGTCGCCCCGCAGAAGCGTCCCGCAGTAGCGGAGGGGCCTCTCGGATCGTGCGGATTGATTCGCCGCAAGCCGACCCGCACAGCGCCGCCGTCTTTACCCCCTGGAGACGGCGGCGTTGTGCGTCCCGTGCTACCTGGCTCTGTGGCGGCGCCGCCCGCGCTGTTACGATCGCCCCACGGAGGTCGTGATCAATGACGAATCATGAAGAGCCAAGCGTCTACTACTCGTCGCTCGAGGGGCGATATCTCGCGCACGAGGGCGTGGAACTGGTGCGCTCCCTCGACGGCCCGGCACTCGCGTTCGAGGGCAGCATTTTTGCTTTTCGTCGCGACGAGTCACTCGTGGTCAAACTCGGTGCAGACACCGCAGCATCCGCCGTCACCACAGGACATGGCTCGGCCTTCCGCAGCAGTGAAACCCATGCGCCTCCGTCGTGGATACTCATTCCCTTCAGCACCGCCGATCCGCATCGATTCGCCCACTACCTGGAGAGGGCCTACGAACATGCGCGCTCGCGCGTGCTGTAGCGGCGGATCGCTGCTCGTGATTCGTTGCTCGTGATTCGTTGCTCGTGATTCGTTGCTCGTGACTCGCTGATTTCTGCTCGCTGATTGCTGCTCGCGCCTCGCGGCACCGGTGTCGTTTAGGCGTGACCAAATGCCCTAGCTGACATCGCACCGTGCGCGCATTGTGGAGAATGAGCTTCCGCTCACGCCGTTCTGTCACCTGAGTGGGTCCCATGTTTCGCCGAATCACGCGCGCCCGGCCCGCCCAAACCTCCCAACCCTCGAGAACATTCGATCCTGATGCGCCAGAAACCAGCGGCCGCACCGCGCGACTGACGGACTTCGCCTACCTGGGCGAGACCGACATCTACCTCGACGCGGGCTGCCAGAGCCTTCGGCCCCAGCCCGTGATCGATGCGTTGGCCGAGTATTACACGCAGTACAACGCCTGCGGGGGCCGGGTGAAATACGCCTGGGGCAGGCGCGTGGACGCCGAGGTGGCAGACACCCGTCGGGCGGTCCTGGACCTGCTGGGACTCTCTTCGCGCACCCACGCCGTGTCCTTCACCCTCAACACCACCTACGGCCTCAACCTCCTGCTGACCCAGCTGCCCACTGGCCGTTACCAGCGGGTGTTAACCAGCCATATCGAGCACAACTCAGTCTTTCTCCCCACCATCGCTGCGGCGACCAGGCTCGGCGTACCGCGGATCGTCCTCGACCGTGCTCCCGACGGCGGGCTCGTCTACGCCCCGCATGAGCTCGACAATGCGGTGATCGTGGTCAGCGCAGCATCCAACATCGACGGCCGGCTGCTGACGAACCTGGCCGCCCTCGTCGACGACGCGCACGCCCGCGGGGGAATCGTCATCGTCGACGCGGCGCAGGCGATAGCCCATAGCGCCGCTCTGCTTCGCGGCACGGGAGCCGACGCCGTCTGCTTCTCGGCACACAAGATGTACGGGGCGAGCCTCGGCGTCGTTGTGGCCACCACGGTGTTGCTTCGCTCGCTCGACATCTCCTTCCTCGGCGGGGGAATGGTCAGCGATGTCCGGGAGGACTCCTACGACCTGGTTCCCGATGATCCCGGCGCCCTGCTCGAGCCCGGCCTGCAGGCGTGGGGCGAGATCATCGCCCTGCACGCCGCGATCACCTGGGCGAAACGGGTGCGCCTCGACGGCCTGACTCCCGACCTTTTCATCGAGCGGATGTCGCGGCGACTCTTTGAGGGTCTGCGCGAGCTCCCCGGGGTGACGATGGTAAACGCCGCCGCCAGCCCCGTTGTGAGCCTCTACGTTGACGGTCAGGATTCGCACCGGCTGGCGGTCTTCCTCTCCAAAAGCGGCATCATGGTGCGCAGCGGCTACTTCTGTGCGCACCACTACCTCAAAGAACAGCTCGGACTTCCTCCGCTGCTGCGTTTTTCGCTCGGGCTGCACACCACCGAGTCAGACATCGACCGGGCGCTCGAATGCTTCGCGCGCCTGCTGAAGGGCCTGTCCTAAATGTTCTGTATCGCCGCATTCATCGTTCTGCTGTTCATGGGGGCGGTGTCCGCGCGCTATCGCCGCTACCTGTCCAAGGCCTGGAGCTGCACGATCCGCCGGGTGACCTTCCGGCCCTGCGACACCACGTTCAAGCAGGACGTCAAGGACCACCTGCTCGCCCCGATCGCGGTGCGAGCTCCCGCGATGGTTCGTCCGGCCAGTGTGGCGCTGGAGGTGCTTGCCGTACTCGTCATTCTCACGACCGTGTGGAGCGGGTACACGGTGGTCAAGAGCGGACTGAACCTCTACGTGTACGGCACGTGCAACAAGTCGGACTCGGCGTCCTGCAGCCTGGGTGCCGAGGCGTGTTCCATCCCGGTCGAGACGCCAACGTTCGCCGAGTCGATCGTGGCGTTTGACGTGGTCGGCGCGTTCGGCAACGAATTCTCCAGCCTGGGGGAGACCATCTCGGCGCTGCCCGCCCGTTTCCGCGACTGGAAGGCTGCCGATTACCTGCCCGAGGGATCGAGCTACCTGGCGGCGTACGACGAAAAAAAGGAAACCGCCCTCGAAGTCATTGACCCCGGCTGCACCTTCTGTCGCCAGCTGTTCAATAACATCCAGGAAGCCGGTTTCGACGACAAGTACAACCTCACGTACATCGCGTACCCGATCGCGGGCACCGACGGGTACAAGTTTGAGAACTCCCTGCTCGTCACCCAGTACCTCGAGGCATTGAAGCTGCAGCCGGGCTCCGCCAACGCTGCGGACGCCGCGCTCGACGCCGAGGAGGTCCCCCTCGACTGGCAGTTGCTTGAACGCATCTTCACAGGGGAGAACGACAAGGGCGTGTCCTTCCAGAGCCGGATCAACAGCATGGACCAACCGCAGGTGACGGCGCTCCTCGAGGAATGGCTGACAGAGTTCGGTCTGAGCCCCGAGGAGATCGCAACAGTTGCTGACACGGCGGCCTCCGACGAGGTAGCCGGCATCATCGCGGAGAACAAGGAAATCGTCGAGACGGACATCCACACCGTCAAGATTCCGACGATCATCTTTGACGGGCGTCGCCACGACGGCGTAGTTTCTGTCGACGGACTGAACTGATCGCGCACAGCTAGACCAGCCCGCACTCGGGAAGCCCAGCCCGCACTCGGGAACCCCAGCCCGCACTCCGGAAGCCCAACCCGCAGGCCTCCCACCCGCGCGAGCCCGCGGCAAGAGCGCCGCAGGTATCTGGCGGGTTTCCGCATCCTTCTTCGGCGGGTCTACCACCGGTCGCGGCAGAGAAATAGGATCCTCAGCACTTGCGGCATGGCGGTGAGCCGCGCGGGGGCTGCCATGGGTCCGCGTCACCGCAGCACCTCACGAAGCTCGGGAGCGCGCCTGTATGGACCAAAACCATCCGGAACACCGCCACCCCGAGCGCAGCCACCCCAAACGCAGCCGCTTGCAAAACCGCCGTCCGGACCAAGGGCGCCCGGACCATAGCCAGCCGGAACGCAGCCAGCCGGACCGTGACCAGCCGGACCACAGCCAGCCGGACCGCAGCCGTGTGGCGCCCAGCCGTCCGGTTCGCCGCCCGAGGGGACGCACGGCGCACCCGCGAACGCATCTCCTCAGTGCGCTCGGCCTCGTCCTCGTCGCGATCGTGATTCTCATTGTGGTGCTCACGCCCCCGGATCAGGAGAGCGTAGACGTACACGAGAGGGAGAAGACCGGGGACTTCGACGGCTGGACTCCGAGCTACTTTGAAGACTTTGAGCGGGATGCCCCGGTGGGCAGTTTCGGCGCGATCTACGGCACCGCTTGGAACGGGTACAACGGCATCGCAGACACATCGGGCAGGGGGATGTACGCGCCGGACCAGGTGTTGTCCGCGCACGACTCCATGCTCGACTTTTACCTCCACACGGTCGACGGCCAGCATCTTGTCGCGGCTCCTCTTCCCAACGGATACGACGGCCAGACCTACGGTCGCTTCTCCCTCAGGTTCAAGGCCGACAACATCCCCGGCTACAAAATCGCCTTTATGCAGTGGCCGGAGTCCGATTCGTGGAATGACGGAGAGATCGACTGGCCCGAGGGCGAGCTCGCCGGGCCGATGTCGCCGGCGTCCGCGCAGGTGGGCACCCTGCGGAACGGGGAGATGAGTTTCGACACCGCCCACCGGGTGTATTCGCCGACTGATGCCACCGAATGGCACGTTGCAACAACGGAGTGGACCCCGGGTTCCGTCAAGTGGTTCTGGGATGGCGAGCTGGTAGGCGAGACAGCCGTTGCCGCTCTGGTTCCGACCCTGCCGATGCGGTGGACCCTTCAGGCCGAGACGAACCTCGAGGAGCAGCTCATCTCCGACGACACGGCCGGGCACATTCTCATCGACTGGGTTCGCGCATGGACGTACACGCCCGGTACCGCTGGGAACTGATCGGCCAGCTGACCGCGCCATCACGGCAGCGACAGCACCAGCGCCCACAGCGGCCGTCGCCCTAGGCGTATTCGCAGGCCCCACGCTGTCCGTTTGCTGGGCGGTCACTGGGAGCGGGGGTAAATTTCCAATTTTTTTTGGGTGAGTTCCGCTCGGCTCCGAGCACCCAGGGGGAATTGGGCCAGGTGAGAGAAAATCGGCTCAATCGAGAAACCGCTGGTGAGCGGCAAGGCCCGAAAAGCCGCGCGCGTTCGGGAGTGTGTCAACCCCTAAAACGGGCCACGAAAGTGAATCCGGGAACGGGCTGAGAAAGCTTTTTTTGGAGTTTTCAATGCTGAGCGACCCGTGTAGCTTCGTCACGTAACCAATTTGGGGGGTTGAAGAACTAATGACTATTTGGTATAAGAAGCAGCGCACTGTCGTTGCACTCAGCACCGTGGCCGCCGTAGCGGTCGGCGGAATGCTCGTTCCGAGTTCGGCACTTGCCTCGGGCTCTGGAGACAACTTGACGGTAAACCCGTCGATCGAAACGGACACGAGCGGATGGGTCGGCTGGGAGTCGAGCATCGAGCGTGTCCAGGCAGAGAATGCTCCCGACGGCGCATTCGTTGCCAAGGTGAGCAACCTCGGGGGTGTCGCGTACTCAATCGATGACGCCGACGCCACCGTGAAGTCGACCGTCGAGGGTTCGCGCTACCGCGCTTCCGCTCAGGTCGCCGCCGGTTCTGACAGCGCCGCTGGCAAGAACGTCACCCTGGTCCTGCGCGAAGGCGCCCCTGACGGCACCGTCGTCAACTGGAGTACCGAATCCGTCGAGCTTTCCGCGGACGGTTTCACGAAGGTTGAAGTTTCCACCAAGGCGAAGGCCTCGGGCAATACGCTTGAGGTCTATGCGATCCAGGAATCAGACGGCGTTGCAGGAGATGCGTTCCTCATCGACTCGGTGTCCGTGACGGGCGCCGACAACGGCGCGCCCACAGTGGCACCCGCAGAGCCCGCAATTGAGGAGCCCGCAGTTGAGGCACCCACTGAGGAGCCTGCAGTTGAGGCACCCGTTGTTGAGGAGCCTGCAGTTGAGGCACCCATCGAGGAGCCTGCAGTTGAGGCACCCGTTGTTGAGACGCCCGTTGTTGAGGCACCCATCGAGGAGCCCGTAGTTGAGGCACCCGTTGTTGAGTCGCCCCTTGTTGAGGCACCCGTCGAGGCTCCCGCGGCTGAGACTCCCGCCGAGGCACCCGTAGCCGAGGCTCCCGTAGCCGAGGCTCCCGTAGCCGAGACGCCCGCGTCCACCGGCGGCGAAACGGCCGAGGACATCGAGGGTTGGACCGCCAACTACGCCGAGGACTTCTCCCGTGACGCGGCCCTCGGGCAGTTCAGCAGCGTGTACGGCGAAGAGTGGGCTGGCTACTCCGGCTTTGGCGACACCGCCGACGTAGGAACCTATGCGCCGGACAAGGTGCTGTCGGTTCATGACTCCGCGCTCGACTTCTACCTGCACTCCGAGAACGGTGTGCCGCAGGTCGCCGCTCCGATGCCCGACGGCTACAACGGCCAGACCTATGGTCGTTACTCGCTCCGCTTCAAGTCGGACAACATCGACGGCTACAAGATCGCCTTCCTGCTCTGGCCGACTTCTGACGACTGGAACGACGGTGAGATCGACTGGCCCGAGGGCAACCTCGCCGGTGTGATGTCTCCTGCCTCCGCTCAGAAGGGCACCTACAGCGATGGCCGAATGACCTTCGACCCGCCGGTGCGCACCTACTCGGCGACGGATGCAACCGACTGGCACACCGCCACCACCGAGTGGACGCCTGGACTCGTCAAGTTCTTCTGGGACGACGTACTCGTGGGCACGACCACTGTGCCCGAAGGTGTCCCGGACGCTCCGATGCGCTGGACTCTGCAGGCCGAGACCAACCTCGACGGCCAGGCCGTGCCGGCAGACGCCTCAGGTCACATCCTGATCGACTGGGTGAAGGCCTGGACGTACAACGGCTAACCAGAACACAGCACAGGTTCGCCTAGAACCAAATGCTTAGCCAGGGCGAGACGGCCGACTGGAACAAAGAATCCAGCACGACCGCGGACCCGTCACGGTTCTCCGTGACGCGTCCCGCCCTGGCTAGCGTGACGCCCGATACCCCGCCGAGGTAGAGGGCGTTCACTTCGTTAATGGACAAAGACACGTCGGCGACTCCGTCAGGCGTCACCGCGTCCCACGGCGTCACTTTTCCCGCACCGACCGCATCGACGTCGAGCAAAAATCGCCCCTGCGCAAATCCCAGTGGGTCCGAGACATCGAGCACAATGCGTCCTTGACCGCTGTACGCGCGGGATTCCAGAGCGACGGGCAGATCGAGGATGCGCGTCCACAGGTGGTCCCGCTCCAGCGTCTTGCGAACCGCGCGGAAGTCGGAGACCTGCCAGGCAAACGCCTCCCGGACCGACCGCAGCGGCGCCCGGACCTCGCTGACGAGGTCCATCTCGATGAGGAACCGCCAGAGTGCTGCGTAGGCATCGTCGGTCGCGGCAACCAGATAGTCAACCTCGAGCACGTTCGTGTCGAAGCTCCCGTCGGTTCCCGTCACCCGGTAGACGGCGAAACCCTGCGAAACACCCTCCGCGTCGTCATACCGCACCGCCCGCAAGTTCTTGGCCTGCCCCGACGAATCGCTACCGAAGCCGAGCAGGCGCTCCCACAGGTGTCCGGAGAACTCAATCTGTCCGGGAGTGTCCAGACGCACACGTTCGACCAGAGCGAGCCCTTCGTCGCGCAATTGCTCGAGCGAGACGAAGTGCACACGGCCGGTTGAGTCTGGGCCAGTCCAGTGAAGACGGCGCGGGTTGATCTGCCAGTTGGCCATCATCGCAGCAGGCGCGAAGCCGTAGCGAGAATAGATGGTCGCCTCTGACACGGTGAGCACCGCCACAGCGGAGCCAAACCGGGCGGCAGTGCGCAACTCGGATTCGAGCATCGCGCGCGCAATACCCCGCCGACGGTGTGTCGGGGACACAGTCACGGCGCTGATTGCCCAGGCCGGCACGGTGCGTGTTCCGGGAACGGTGAGCGCGGTCGGCCACGAACTGACTGTCGAGACGGGGGAGAGGGGTTCCGCTGCGGACGGATCCCAGACACCCGTGGTGCGTCGGTCGGCTACGCCCTTCAGCGAAACATCGAGCAGCTCCGCCGTGGGGTTCGCTTCGTGGAAGCCTCGCGATTCGGCGCGTAACCAAGCGGAGAACGTCTCGGTGTCCGTGGTATCGACCAGTCCAAAGGAGAGGTTTTGGGCGGCGAGGCGCTGTTCGGATTCGGCGTCGATGGGCATGTCTCGGTACTCGGCGGTCATGTTGTCAGGCTATCGGAGGGTAAGACACCGCCGAAGAGGCGGTGGTAGAACGGTCCGTCTGTAACCGCGGGCACCAAAAGCGCCGTAACGTGGAGTAGTGGCGTTCGATAGCGGGGCTTCGACGATGGAACGTGCCACCCACTGAAAGGTTTTGTCTTGAGCGAGGAATGCATTCACGGACTGGACAAGGCGCGTTGCGACCTGTGTACGCCAAAGGCTCGAGTAGTGGTTGAACCGGTCGCGAAAGCCGCCGGAGCGCCGCGTGCACGCCAGGCGAGCGGAGCATCGTTGAGTTCCACCCCACGGGCTGCTCCTCGACGGTCAGCCTCGCGTTCGGCGGGCCTGCCCCCGGAGGATGTTGGCGGACAACGCATCTATCACCTGACCCACGTGAGCAACCTTCCCGACATCCTCAGCGCCGGGCGCCTTTTTGCCGACGCAAACGACAGCTGGAACTCCCGCCCCACGGTCGACATCTCGTCGGAGCAGACGCGTCTGGCCCGCCGTGCCGCGCTGCTGGCAGTCGCTGGGGGTCGCAGCGTCGCCCACTACGTGCCGTTTTCTCTGGCGCCGAAGTCGAGCGTCTGGGAAGGAATTCTGGGCAGCGTCGCCGATGACCGCCTTTCGGTTGCGGCTCGTGGCGTCGTCCCCGCCGACTTTGTAATCCTCGTCAGCACCGTCAAGCACGCGTTCGAGGGGGCCGCCGCCGAGTCCGCAACGGCTGAGCAGCTCGCCGTAACCGACGGAGACGCAGCGAGTCCGCTGACCCGTTTCGGCTCCACACGGGAGGCCGCGGAGCGTCAGTTGCGCAAACTCCGTGCAGACCAGCTCTCCGAAGTGATCCTCGACGCCGAATTGCTCGTCGCCGACGAGTTCCCCTTTGAGCGCATCACGCTCGTCGGTGTTGCCAATGACCGCGCGCGGGATGCGGTCAAAGCGATCCTGCAGGAGGGTTCGCACCGGCCGAAGGTCGCCGTATACCCGCCGTGGTTCCGCCCCGCCGAAGACGCGCCCGGCATCTGATCGGTGCCACCGGCGCTGCACCCCGTATGAAGAACATCGGATTTTTGTCCTTCGGCCACTATCAGGCCGTTGAAGGTTCGCTGGTCCGCAGTGCGCGCGACGCCCTGCTGCAGACGATCGACCTGGCCGTGGCTGCTGAGGAACTCGGCATCGACGGAGCATACGTTCGAGTTCACCACTTCGCTCCGCAGCAGGCCTCACCGTTTCCCCTGCTGGCCGCGATGGCTGCCCGCACGAGCCGCATCGAGCTGGGCACGGGCGTCATCGACATGCGGTACGAAAACCCCCTCTACATGGCAGAAGAGGCCGCCATGACCGACCTGATAAGTGGCGGGCGGCTGCAGCTTGGGGTCAGCCGCGGCTCACCCGAGACCTCCCTCCGCGGGTACGAGGCTTTCGGCTACCGTCCAAAAGCTGGGATGAGCGATGCGGATGATGCCCGCCGCCGCACCGCGGAGTTTCGCTCCGCTATCGCCGGCGAAGGTGTTGCCCCGGCGAACCCAGCGATGACGGCGGCGCGTGGGTTGCTCGCGATAGAGCCGCAAGCGCCCGGTCTGAGCGAACGGGTCTGGTGGGGATCCGGCACCCGCGCGACGGCGAAGTGGGCCGGTGAACAGGGCATGAACCTGATGAGTTCCACCCTGCTCACAGAAGACACCGGGGTTCCGTTCGACGAGCTTCAGGCCGAACAGATCGCAATCTTCCGTGCAGCCTGGCTCGACGCTGGCTGGACACACACCCCTCGGGTGTCGGTCAGCCGCAGCATCTTTCCACTCGTCAGCGCCCAGGATCGGCACTACTTCGGTCTGCGCGGGCAGGCAGAGTCGGGTGACCAGGTCGGGCGGATCGACGGTTCCTTAGCCCGCTTCGGACGAAGCTACATTGGCGAGCCGGACCGCCTCATCGAAGAGCTCTCTCAGGACGCCGCGGTGCGCGAGGCCGACACGCTGCTGCTCACGATCCCGAACCAACTCGGTGTCGATTACAACGCGCGCCTGCTCGAGTCGGTTGTGAAGTACGTCGCACCTGCCCTTGGGTGGCGCTGACGGCCTCGATCAATCCGAATTACGCCGCCTTCGTCAACGGCCAGCAGTAGCGAGGGCCTTGTCCCGACGAGCGGGATCGGTCATGCGCCCCATTTGCCGTGTAGTGCTTCGGCGTCTGACAAGGCGGAAGACGACAGCGGCGAATCGGTTGGATGCCCCACTGATGACGCTCGCCGCCGGGACCTTCGGCCCTAACCCGGGTGATGCCGCAGCGTTGTTATCAAGTGAGATGTGATCCAGTCCGATCACGCATCACCCGGAGGTTGACATGACACAGGCAGCGCCCAACCCCACTCCCGAATCGAACCCCACTTCCGCATCGAACCCCCACGGCGTGCCGCCCGGCGTCCCTCACGCCTCGTCGTCGGGCGGGTCGATCGCGATGCTCATCCTCGGGCTGCTGTTCGTCGTGCTCGGCATTGGCCCGTTGATCGGGGGCGCCAGCATCGTCGCGATCCTCGCGCAGCAGGATGACGACGGGTTCGTCAGCTCGCCGGCCGTCGGCGTTGCCGCTGACTCGTACGCGCTGACATCCCCCGACCAGACAGTCGCCAGCGATGTGCCGCAGATGCCGCTCGATATCGGCACCATTCGACTGAGCGCAACGGGGCAGGCCTCAGCCGAACTGTTCATCGGCGTGGCGCGCCAAGACGATGTGGACGCCTACCTCGCGGGTGTGCACCATACCGAGGTTGCCGAAGTGCGCCTTGCACCGCAGGTGACTCGCCTGCGCGACCATCCCGGCGAGATCACGCCGGACCTTCCCGGCAATCAAGACTTCTGGATCGCGTCCGACACAGGAAGAGGCTCGGTCGAGTTGGAGCGACCGGCGGAGTTCGGCGACTGGGCGATCGTGGTGATGAACGCGGATGCGACGCCGGGGGTGCAAGTGGCCCTGCAGGCCGGGTTTCGGTCGGACTGGTTCTGGCCGCTGGCTGCGGGTCTGTTCATCGCGGGCTTGTTGCTGTGCCTGATCGGCCTGCCCTTGCTGATCCTGGGTGTGATCGGTATCGGAAGGCGACTGCCATCCGGCCCGTCCCCATCCGATGTCGTCGGATATCCCGCGCGGCTCACCGGCGAGCTCATCGGAACACCGTCCAGCTGGCTGTGGCTGGTGAAATGGCTGCTTGCTATTCCCCACTACGTGGTGCTGGTGTTTCTCTGGTTTGCCTTTGCGATTGCCTCGGTCGTGGCGTGGTTTGCGATCCTGTTCACCGGACGGTACCCGAGGCCGCTTTTCAATTTCAACGTGGGCGTGCTCCGGTGGAGCTGGCGTGTGGGCTTCTACGCGTATTCGGCGCTCGGAACCGACAAGTATCCGCCGTTCAGTCTCGCAGCGACGTCCTACCCCGCGGACTTCACCATCGAGTACCCGCAACGGCTCTCGCGCGGTCTCATCTTCGTGAAGTCCTGGCTCCTGGCGTTGCCGCACCTGCTCCTCATTGGCGCGGTCACCGGATCGAGCATCGTGTTCGCGCGGCCAGCGGGAGGATGGGGTCGTGGTGACTGGACTCGGGGGGACTGGGCCGCCACGGAGTGGTCTCCGGAATCTTTCATCCGTGTGGGCGGCATCTCGATTGTGGGCCTCCTTGTGCTGGTCGTCGGAGTCTCCCTGCTGTTCCGCAGCCGTTACCCCGTTGCGCTGTTCAACCTGCTGATGGGGATCAATCGCTGGGGCTATCGCGTCGCGGCCTACGTGGGGCTATTCCGCGACGAATACCCTCCCTTCCGCCTGGACCAGGGCCCGCGGGACACCGAGGACACGGCCAAAGCGGCGCCACCTCAGGACAGCTCACCTCAGGACAGTGCATCTCAGAACAGTGCATCTCAGAACAGTGCAGCTCAAAACAGCCGCATCTGAGTAGGCGGACTTCGCCTATCGTCGATGATCGATGTCGGATGCCCGCGCCGCCTCCGATCGGGCCGCCTCCTGTTCCGCCTCAAGCCTCGCGCCGAATACCGCGGCCTGGGTGCGGCGCACCAAACCAAGTTTTCCGAGCAAACCAGAGACGTAGTTTTTGACCGTCTTCTCGGCGAGCTCCAGGTGTTCTCCGATTTGTTTGTTCGTCATGCCCTGGGCGATGAGCTCAAGCACCTGGCTTTCCCGGGGCGTCAGATTCGACTCCGGCGTCACCGCGCTCGGGGCGGAGAGTTGGGCGACGACGCGCTCGGCCATGCGCCGATCGATCAGAGACTTCCCTGTCGCAACCCTGCGGATGCTGTCGACCAGGCGCTGCCCGCGAATGTCCTTAAGAACGTAGCCCGCTGCTCCCGCGAGGATCGCCGCGTAGCTGGCGTCTTCGTCGTTGTACGCGGTGAGCATGAGGCATTGCACCGAGGGGTTCGCGCTCCGAATTTGCCGGCAGAGATCGATGCCGGTGCCGTCTGGTAGTCGCACGTCGAGCACCGCGACATCCGGAAGCGTTGCGGCCACGCGGCCCCGGGCCTGCCGCATCGTGGCAGCCTCGCCGACAATTTCGAGATCGTCCTCGGCGTTGATCAGGTCGGCAATTCCACGCCGGACGATCTCATGATCGTCGACGAGAAACACGCGGGTCATGTGGAGCCCTTCTGTGTGGCTGGCGCCCCGCCGTCACAGCAATGTGCCCCCAGAAGTTCGCGGCACAGGGACTTTCGACCCTGCCGGTTCCGCGAGTCACCCCTCGATGGTGAGAGCGATGTCCTGAGTGAATTTTACGCCCGCGAGGGGAGAATCGTTATAGGACGCTCGCGTACTCGTGAATCCGTTTCGCAGACGTTCTCACTGGGTGAAGGACAGCGTGAAGGAGAAGGAGCACAGCGTGAACGACAGTGTGAACGACGGACTGAACCACAGCCTGAACGACAGCCTGAACCCCAGCGTGAACCCCAGACAGCACGACAGCGCGAATCACCACAGAACCGTGGTCGGCTGGGACGGGGGCGACGCTGCCGCGGACGCGGTCGCCTGGGCGGTCGAGCGTGAGCGCGGACGGCACGGCACGATCGCGCTTGTCCGTGTGGTGGCCGACCACCACCATTCGTCGAACTACGCCGCAGTCCAGTCCGCGATAGAGGCGGCCCAGCTTGAGTTGACCGCGGAGGCCACGCGGCTCGGGAAGCTTGCGCCCGAGTGCTTCATCACCACGACCGTCGTGCACGGGGACCCGCTTGACGAGCTGATCGGCCAGGCAAACCCCGGGTGGGTGCTGGCGGTCGGGGCCGCTAAGAGGCACCGCTCACCGTTCGGGCACGGTTCGTCGCTTGCGGCACAGATCGCGGCGGCGGCCAATGGCCCCGTTGCCATCATCCCGCCTGCCATCATCCCGCCCGCTGTCAATTCGCCTGCCACGAATTCGCCTAATACCGGTACCGCTGGCTCGCGCAGGCGAACGGGCGTCGTCGTCGGCGTCGATGGTTCCGCTGAGTCGCTCAGGGCGGTGGATGTCGCGATTGCCGAGGCCGTGCGGCGGCAGGAGGAACTCATTCTCATCCATGCCTGGCAGGAGCCGACGGCCCTCGCGGAGGAGTACACGATCGACCCACGGTTGGTGGAGGCGGTTGAGGAGCAGGGCGAACGGATCCTCGCCGCGGCCACAACGTCGATTTTTGAGCGCTACCCAGAGCTGCGGGTGCGCGCCCAGCTGGTCGGGGGAGCGGCGGAGATCGCCCTGCGCGAGGCGGCGACGACCGCGGCGCTGGTGGTGGTCGGCACGCGTCACCTCCGCGGGCTGAAGCGGATCCTGCTCGGATCAGTCAGTCACTACGTCGTCCAACACCTGCAGTGTCCCACGATCGTGGTCGGGCACGGCAGCGCGGAGTCAGGCAGTGACGGGTCGAGCAGCGAGCAGTCAGGCAGCGAGCAGCAGTCAGGCGGGCAGCGCTGACTCGATCAGCGACACGATCTCGGGCGCATCGGGCTGCGTGGTGGGGCGGAACCGGTGCACGTCTCCTTCGGGGGTGATGACGAACTTCTCGAAGTTCCAGGAGACACGCCCCGCCTTGCCTGCGGCGTCGGGGGTCTTGGTCAGTTCGGCGTAGAGCGGATGCGCGGACTTACCGTTGACCTTCACCTTTTCGAACATCGGGAAGGTGACGCCCCAGGTGAGGGAGCAGTACTCCTTGATCTTGTCCTCGGATCCGAGCTCCTGCAAGAACTGGTTGCTGGGGAACCCGAGCACTGTGAATCCCCGCTCGCCGTAGAACTTCTGCAGCTGCTCGAGCTTTTCGTACTGCGGTGCCAGCCCGCAGCGCGAAGCCACGTTCACCACAAGGATCACCTTGTTGGCATACTCGGCGAGGGTGGTGGTGCCGCCCTCGATCGTGGTCAGGGGGATGTCGGTCAGGCTGGTGCCGGTCTCGGTCATGAAGCGAGCGTACGCCGGAATGCTGGGATTTAGTGCAAATTCGAAGCTGCGAGCTGAATGCCGCGCGTCGGGCGCTGCTCACAGGGTGGACGCTCTGCCCTAGGCTGAAACCTCACCGACCGAGGGGGCGCAGATCCGAGAGCACAATTCGTCTGCACCCATCGCGCGCGGCGACCTTGTACTCTCCGTCGCATTGCTCGTAGTGAACCTCGTGGCGGGCATAGCGATGGCCATCGTCGCGGTGTTGCTTGTCGTCGCGTACGACACCTGCGCCGTGAACAGCTGCAACTACGAGGGCTTCAACCTTGGCTGGTTCATCGCGATGCTGGCGCCCCCGGCCGTACTTATTGCCGGCGCGGTGGTGACGATTGTGCGCCTGCGCCGACGGCGTCGGGCGTTCTGGGTGCCACTGATCGCCTTGGCCGGGGCCGCGCTGTTCTTTTTCGGCGGCGCCCAGCTCGTCTTCCTGTCCGTACCGGGTGCCGGCTTCTAGTCGCCTTAGTTGTAGCGTCAAGCAACGGTAGAATGCGGGTATGGAAGATGTGCGGTGGCTCAGCGCTGAGCAACAAGCGGCGTGGACAAAGTTCGTAGCGGTGGTCGAGCTGCTGCCCGGCGTGCTCGACGGTCAATTGCAGCGTGACGCTCACCTGACCCACTTCGAGTACTTCACCCTGGCGATGCTGTCGGAGGCTCCGAACCGAACGCTGCGGATGACGGGTCTGGCTGCGGCGACAAACTCGACGCTGCCGCGGCTGTCCCACGTGGCATCCCGCCTCGAACAACGGGGTTATCTTCAGCGCCTGCCGTGCCCGGAGGATCGCCGCGCGACCAACGCGATTCTGACCGAGGACGGGTGGAACAAGGTGGTCGCGACGGCGCCGGGGCACGTGAGTACCGTGCGCGCGACCGTGATCGACGCTCTTGAGCCGCGCGATGTCGCCGACCTCAACCGGGTTATGGCCAAACTACTCGGCACTCTCGACCCCGACGGCAAGTTCGGCCTGCACTCGCTGTCGTAGGGACCGTGATCACGACGTTCCTTCGACCCGTGACAGCCAGCGGCCCAGCAGTTGCTCAAGCTGCACAACATCCTGCGGCTCGAGCATCGAGAGCAGCCGGCGCTCGTTTTCGAGATGGTCGTCAAACGCCCGATCGATGAGGCTCTTGCCCTCTGTTGTTAACGCAACGACCCTCCGGCGACCGTCTTCGGTGGACGCCCGCCGAGTGATCAATCCCGCCGCGACCAGGCGATCGAGACGTTTGGTCATCCCGCCGGTGGTGACCATGGTGGAGCGAGCGAGCGTGCCGGGTGCCCGTTCAAAGGGGGAGCCCGCGCGTCGAAGCGCAGCCAGTACGTCGAAATCGCCCTCGCTGAGTCCGTGACGTGCATAGACCTCGGTGAGCTGCGGCGTGAGCGCTGACGCCAGCCGGTGAATCCGGCCGATCACGCCGAGGGGAGAGACGTCCAGTTCGGGACGCTCCCGATGCCACTCCTGCTGGATCGCCGCCACTCGGTCAACAGACGTGGTCGGGGCACCATCGGTCAGGTCGGCGGGATCAGGCATGCTCCAAATATAGTGCCCTCTCGCCAGATATCTTCCTCGGAAGGTATAGTACCTTCCATGGAAGCTAATTTGCGGTGGATCGCCGTCACGGCCATTGCGCCCGTCGCATGGGGCTCAACATACTTTGTGACACGCAACTTCCTGCCCGCCGACTACCCGTTGTACGGGGCGGTGCTACGCGCGCTGCCAGCCGGGCTGCTTCTCCTTCTCGTCGTGCGCACGCGGCCGCGAGGGGCGTGGTGGTGGAAGTCCGCGGTGCTCGGCGCGCTCAACGTCGGAGCGTTTTTTGTTCTCGTCTACGTCGCGGCGCAGCTGCTGCCCTCGAGCATCGCCTCCACCCTGATGGCGCTGTCTGCAGCCATGATGATGCTGTGCGCCTGGCCGTTGCTCGGGGAGGCTCCGCGAGTGCTGGCATCCATCGGAGCGGCGACGGGGTTCGCCGGGGTTTGCTGCGTCCTGCTGACAGGTACGGGCGCGGCAGGTGCCAACCTTCCCGGTGCCAACCTCGCCGGTGCGCTCGCGTCTCTCGCCGCCATGGCGTTGTCGTCTGTCGGCTACGTCCTGACCAAAAGGTGGAATTCAGGCGTGAGCGTGCTCGCTCTGACATCGTGGCAGCTGATCGCGGGCGGGCTGGTCGTCTTGCCGTTTGCGGTGCTCTTCGAGGGAGGACTGCCGGTCCTCGACCCTCCCGCCCTCGTGGGATTCGGCTACGTCACCGTGGTCGCGACGGCGATCGCCTTTGCCGCGTGGTTCGCGGGGTTGCGGCACCTCAGCGCCGCAACTGTCGGGCTGATCGGGTTGCTCAATCCGCTGACCGGCGTTGCTCTGGGCATGGTCGTCGCGGGCGAGAATCTCGCTGGACTCCAGGTCGTGGGAATGGTGCTCGTTCTGGTCGCGATTGTGCTGGGGCTGCCTCAACGCCGACCGCGACTCACTCTCCAGCGAGAGGGGCACGGTCACTAGGCTCGGTGATGTGAAGCGAAACGGAACAAAATCTGTCGCAGTAGCCCTGTCGGTCGGCCCTGGTCCGGCTGGCCCTGTTCTGGCGCAGAAGGGTCTGGCGCGCACTGTTTTGGCGAGCACTGTTCTGGCGAGCACAGTTCAGGCGAGCACAGTTCTGGCGGGTACATTGCTGGCCGGCGCTCTGCTCGCCACCGCGGCGTCGGTCGGGCTCGCGACGCCGGCGTACGCGGACGTCGAGGACTTCACCTTCGCCTCCTACGACGCCGACTATTGGTTGAGTCGCGACGACGATGGCTCCGCGGTGATGCGCACCGTGGAAACCCTCGTCGCGGAGTTTCCCGAAACGGACCAGAACCGCGGCATAGTCCGCGCGTTACCGGACGAGTACAACGGCCTGCCCCTGGAGACCCGCGTGGACTCCGTGGTCGACCAGAATGGCGACGACATTCCGTACGAACAAGACGATGAGGGCGACTTCGTTGTACTCACTCTGGGCGGCGACGACGAGTACGTGCACGGAGAACAGACGTACGTGATCGACTACACCCAGCACGATGTCGTGCGCTCCTTCGCGGACACCGGCGTCGACGAGCTGTACTGGGACACCAACGGCACCGGCTTCGCGCAGCCGTTCGGTCGGGTGAGCGCCCGGTTCCGCATCGACCCAGAGCTCGAAACCGCACTCACCGGTGATGCATCCTGTTACGTCGGCGCCGACGGTTCGACGACACAGTGCGAGGTGACGCGGGGGACGGATGCCTCGGGGCCCGTGTTCACCGCGGGTGCCAGCGACCTCGGCCCAGGCGAAACCGTCACGGCGGCCATCGCGTTCACTGCGGGCACCTTCGTGATCCCCGACCCGCCACGGCCCGCGGTCTGGGCGATAGCTCTGCCAATTGTGCTGATGATCCTGATCGGCGTTCTGTCGCTGGTTGCCGTCGTCGTGCGGCTGCGGGCGCCGAGGGATGCCGCGGGCCGGGGCACCATCATCCCCGAGTACAGCGTGCCCGAGCAGGACAATCTCCTCGTGGCCGGCAACGTCGTTGGCCGTGCCGAGAAGGCCATGGCGGCGGCCATGGTTGCGCTGGCGGTGCGTGGCAACCTCCAGATCGTTGACAACGGAAAAGACGAGTATTCCCTGCGCTACCTCAACAGCGCCGGAACCGATGAGCAGGAAGCGGACCTGCTGGCCGCGCTGTTCGGTCGGGACGCAGGCCGGGGCAAGGTTCGCAGCCTCAAAAAGCCGAGCGCCAAGTTCGCGACCAAGCTCCAGAAGGTGGCCACAGACACCAAGGCCCGCGTGCTAAAGCTCGGATTGCGTCGGACCGTGCGGTCGGCTCCGGGGTTGGCACTGCTGTGGGCGCTCGTGGCGATGTTTCCGCTGGCGCTGGTTCTTTTCATTCTCAACCTCGCCGTGTCCCCAGCGCCGTCGATATCGGGCATAGTCGTGCTTCCCGTGGCCATCGCCGGCGTCATCGTGGGCGCGGGATGTGCCTACATTCCGGCTGTTCTGACCACGGCGGGCGCCACTCTTCGCGATTACCTTCTCGGCGTCAAGATGTACCTCACCCTGGCCGAGGCGGATCGATTCCGCATGCTCCAGAGCCCCGAGGGCGCACTGCGCGTCGAGTCGGCACCGCGCGTCGATTCGGCACCCCGCGTCGATTCGGCACCGCGCGTTGGCTCGACAGTGCCGGTCGATTCGGCACTGCCGGTCGATACGGGCGACGAGAACCAGGTCGTGAAGCTCTACGAGAAGTTACTTCCCTACGCCGTTTTATGGGGCATCGAGCGAGAGTGGGCGAGCGAGCTTGCGGTGAGATACGAGAATAGCTCGCCAGACTGGTACGTCGGCTCGTCCGGGTTCAATCCGGTGCTCTTTGGCGCGTCGATGCATTCCTTCAGCACGTCGGCCGCCACAGCGGCAAGCTACGCGGCGAGCACCGGGGCGAGTTCCTCCGGCGGCTCAATGGGCGGCGGGTCCGCGGGCGGTGGCGGCGGTGGCGGGGGCGGCGGCGGGCACTGACCCGAGCCGTTTCGCCTTGGCTACCGCTGCGTGCGCGCCTGACCCCGCTTCGCCTTGGCGCCGCGCGGCGCCGACCCGCCGGTCACAACAGGCTGAGCGCCAGCGGGTGGGTTCCATACCTTTGCGATGGCCCAGGCAACTGCGGCGATCGGCACCGCCAGGACCGCACCGACGATGCCCGCGAGGATGGTCCCCGCGGTCAAGGCGACGAGGATAACGAGCGGGTGCAGCTTGAGCGAGTTGGCCATGACGGTCGGCTGAAGGAAGTTGCCCTCGAGCTGATTCACCAGAACAACGATCGCGAGCACGATCAGGGCGACCACCCAGCCGTTCGCGACGAGTGCGACCAGCGCGGCGAGGATACCCGTCGCCGTAGCACCGACGATCGGGATGAACGCGCCGAGGAACACCAGCACGGCCAGCGGCAGTGCGAGCGGAACCTGCAACACGAGAAGGCCGATACCGATCGCCGCGGCATCCACAAATGCAATCGTCGCCGTGCCACGCACGTACCCGCCGAGCACGCGCACCGCGGTGACGCCGATGCGACGGCCCCGATCGAGGCGTTCGCCGCGCAAGGGGCTGAGGAAGAACTCCCAGATCTCCGGTCCGTCCTTCAGGAAGAAGAACAGGATGACTATGGCGAGCAGAGCGCCGGTGATGAGCTCACCCGCGACCGAGACACCGGCGATGGCTCCGGATCCGAACTGGCTGCTGGTGACGAAGTCGCCGATGGCAGTGAATCCGTCATCGATCATCGCCTGGTCGACCGGCAACGGGCCGTTGGTGAGGAACTCCTGGAACTGGCCCAGCCCATCGGTGGCGGACGAAACGAGCTCCTTGTACTGGTCCTGCACCGCGAAAACGATCAGCGTGATAATGCCGCCGAAGATGACCACTCCGCCGAGCAGCGTGATCGTGGTTGCGAGGAGAGCGGAGAGCCGTCGCTTGAGCAGCCGCATCACTGGTGCCGCCGCCGCTGCCACGATCAATGCGATCATCACCGGAATCATGACGAGCTTGAGCTGCACAATCGCAAAGACCAGCGCTGTTGCCAGCCCGATGGTGAGCAGGATCTGTCCACTTCGCAGTCCCAGCCAGCCGATCCGATCGGTGAGCAACACGTTCAACCGTTCTGACGAGCGAGGGGGTGCAGACGGAGGAGTTTTGCCAGATTCGAGGGAAGCCATTTCCCCACTGTAGGTGCGCTTGACACAGAAGCGAGGGCTACACGCCCAGCAACTATCCTCGCTGACAATTGAAAAGGACCCCGAACTCGCGCCCGGGGTCCTACGCGCCGTCTCAACCAGCGCTCGTCCGGTCGCCGCTGGGCATGACCGGAACTCTGCTACCGAGCGTAGCCTGCGCGCCGTGTCTCGCGCGCCGTGTCTCGCGCGCCGTGTCTCGCGCGCCGTGTCTCGCGCGCCGTGTCTCGCGCGCCGTGTCTCGCGCGCCGTGTCTCGCGCGCCGCGCCTCGCGCCTCGCGCCCCGCCCGCTCGGTACTGCACACCGCACTCCGTGCGCGGTTCCAGTCGCACTCCGCGTGCCACAATTCGCGCGGCGCAAGCCGCATGCCACAAGCCGCGCGCCACAAGCCGTATGGCTGCTCCGTTCCGTTCGTGACGGGGCCGGGCCTGGCCGGGCCCGGTGTGACCGTAAGCTTGAGCCCCCTTAGGTGAAAGCAGGTCTTCGTGCTCTCCAACGCAATCTGGATCATGCCAGAAGCAACGCGATCGAATGCTGCACAGCGCGCGACGATCTTCTTTCGCTGCGGCAGCCAGCAGGGAAAAGCCGCTCAGGACGTTGATGCAGACCTCACCGAGGACGACTTCACCCGCCTCACGATCGAGTTCGTGCTTACGGAGGCGCGGGAGTACGCCACAGCGCAGGCCAAGAACCAGAAGAATGCCACTCGCAACCTGAAGAAGTACTTCGACGCCGCACAAATCTCGCTTATCGTTGCGCACAACGGGCTACTCGATGCTGCTCAGGTGCGGAGCCTGCTCCTATAGCGACCTCGCGAAGCTAACTCGTGTGCACGGCTATCTCGTGCGCACAGCTAAGTCCTGTGTACCGTCAACTCGTGCGCACAGCGAATACGTGCGTGTATAGATCTCCGTCGTGGTGTCGGAAGCAAGGCGTCAAAACGGAGTGGATTCTCCTGTGGGCGGGGCGTACCAGCCGTCGTCATCGGTGTCTGCTTCCATGCGCTCCCACGCCTCGGTGAATCCATAAACGGGCGCGGGCGGAGAGGCAGGCGGCGGCGCAGCCGGGACTGAACTCGAGGCGAAGCCGATGGGGATGGCCGGTTCAGTGATGTGGGAGCGACCGGCGGGGGACACCCATTCCAAGATTCCGTTGTCGAGGTGCCGCACCGTCCAGCTCGTGTAGCCCTTCACATTGTGATGGGCCGGGCAAAGATGCTGGAGGTTCTCAGTGCTCGTGTGCCCGCCATACTGCCAATCCAGAACGTGATCCAGGTCGCAGTATTTCGCCGACCTGTTACAGCCCGGATAGCGGCAGGTCTGGTCTCGCAATCGCAGCCACAGCCGCATTGATGCGGGGACTTTGTATCGAGTTTGGCCCACCGACAACACCGTTCCCGTTTCCGGGTGGGTCAACACCCGAATCCACGAATTCGCTCCCGCCGCAAGCACCTTCGCGCTCTCGTGATCGATCGGGCCGTATCCCTCGAGCGTCGCTGGCTCGTCGCTGCGATTCAGCAGGGTCAACGCGGGCACCATCACGACAACCGTCGCCCGTATGCCGGTCGCCGCTGCGCCCGCCAACACGTCTCCACCGTCGACCGTGCGTGCGGGAGAATCCACGGGGATTTCGCCGTTGAGCAGGATGTCGCGAAAAACATCGGTTCTCAACTGCCCCAGACTGCGATCCTCGTCCGGTCCCTGCAACGCGATTGCCGTTTCGGTGCATCGGTTGTAGATACCGACCGCCTCGACGGCCGGCAGCTTCGCCGTGAGGGTAGCCATCCCATCGCCAGCTGGGTCTACTTCCAGATAGCGGCCGCGAACGGCTTTTTTGGCGCGGACGTCGATTGATTCCGGGTGCATTCGCTCCCTGACGATTCGCGCGCGCTGCTTCAACCGCGGCACCGTCGCCGTGGCCGCGACCGGCAGCACGGTCTCCTCGAACTTATGACGCATCTCTTCGGGCACATCCTGAGCCTGGGAAGCAATCACAGTCGCGTGCCGGTAGCTGATCCGCCCCTCAAACATCGCGTCCATGGTTGACGGCAGGGACGAGTGAAGAATCTCGGCATCGGCGAACAGCTGCTCGACCGTGGCTTCCGCCTTTCGGGTGGCGGTCGCGATCTCGGTGATCATCTCCCGTCGCGTAATCACCTCGGGGCTCCACCCCGAGGGCACCGAGGCAGCGCGCACAGGAACGCTGGTATTGGTGCACAACGCTCGGTATCGCTCGATCAACACCGTGCGGCGGGCATGCAGAACCGCCTCGGCGTTCTCGACGGCAATGAGGTCGTCGATCAGACCAGCGCGATCTATGCCCCTGAGCCATGCCTCGTTGGGGTCGATGAACGCGTCTGACACCGACGCGCTGACGATATCGGCGAACGCCCAGTCCTGGGGAACCTCGTCGGGAACGTCAGCGTCATCGACGCGGAACGGACCAAGGAACTTTTCGTTCTCGGCCACGAGTGCGCTGAGCGCCGCCAGCTCCTCCTGGGTCGCGTACCCGGAGTGCGCATATTCGGACTGCGCATCTTCGGACTGCGCATATCCGGACTGCGCATATCCGGACTGCGAATGTTCGGATTGCGCATGTGCGGGCTCCTCATGTTCGGAGTGCGCATGTTCGGACTGCGGCAGCCGCGACGGCAAATCTTCGGGCTGCAGATCTTCGAAATTGTCTTCAGGCGGGTCGTCTGATTCGGTCATGTCACCACATCACACCCAGCCCCCGACATTAGAGGGAATAAGGCGAAATTCGACGCAGGGGGTTGACAACTGCCATGAAAAAACCTGGTCAAAACCACTTTGGTGCGCCGACGAGCCCAACATCTCGAGCGGCCGTGCGAATGACCGCGCGCGGCATACGGACCCGCTTCGCTGCCGCGTGGTCGGCCTGCGTGACGTTAGCCTTGAACGATGACGTCGGCCCCTTCGCACGCGACCGCTCCCGACTCCCCGATCGTCGGCCTGGCGGCATCCCTCGCTCAATGGAGGCCCATTTCCTTGGAGCAGAGCGACCTCAGGGACGAGTACCTGCGCTTTATCGGATCGATGGATGCCCCGCTGGCGCGATCCGGCGGCCCCGAGCACATCACCGCCAGTTGCTTCGTCTTCACGCCCGACCTCGCGAACGTGCTGTTGTGCTTCCACCGGAAGGGTCAGTTCTGGGTGCAGCTCGGCGGCCACGTCGAGGCGCTAGACCCGTCTGTGGCGTCCGCAGCCCTTCGCGAAGCCCACGAGGAGGGCGGAATAGTCGACCTCGCCCCCCTCGGGTCACACCCGGTGGACGTGAACCGGCACGCCCTGAGCAGCAGTTACGGCACCTGCCGGGTGCACTGGGACATCGGGTACGCGGCAATTGCGCAACCCGGCGCGATCCCCGTTACGAGCGAGGAGAGTGAGGACGTCGCGTGGTGGCCAGTCGATGCCCTTCCCGACAATGTGCCACCCATGTTCGCCGAGCGACTGGCGACGGTTTTGGCGCAAACAGCGATTGTTCAAACAACGACCTCGCAAACGAGAACGGCTGAAACAACGACTATTCGAACCACGACTATCTTAAGAAGGATTATTCAGACGGATGCCGCGGGCGCGACGTCAGCAAAGGCATAGCAAGCCCGGCGACGAGTGCGCCCAGAGCTCCGACTGACAGGTCACCGATGGTGTCCCCATACTCCACAACGACGGCGCTGTCGATGAAGGTGTGGCCGAACCATTCGCCGAGTTCCCAGATCACGCCAGCGGACATGCCGAAAGCGGTGGTCAGGACGGTCTTCCCCTGCTCTACCGGCGAGATGAACCGTACGAACAACTGGTACGCGAGAACAGCTATCAGCCCGTTCGCGGCGAAGTGAACGAGCAGGTCCCAGTGGGGGATACTTCGGTACAAATCGAGTGGATTGCTCCACCCGGCAACCAGGAGAACAGCGCCGGTCGCGAGGTCGAGCGCGGGCCGAAGTCCGAGAAGGCGGGGCAGTAGCTGTCCGAGGAGGACGAGGGCAAACAGGGGGATGGCGGTGCCTCCCACGAACGCGACGGCGACAGCAATGCTGAGCACACCAAGGAGCCGCAGAACATCTGCAACCGCTCGTACCGGTGTCGCTGGCGGACGAACCAGCTCGTCGAACACGCGATTTTCGGTTGTGGTGCTCATCACAACGGTGCCTGTCGTCCCATCACGCTATTGCTCGGTGTCATGCTGCTGCTTGATATCGCTCGGTTTCGCCAACTCACACTGTCGCGCCAACTGACTCGGTTGCGGCGACTCATGCTGTAGCGCCAGCTCATTCGGTTGCGCCAACCCATACTGTTGCGGCCACTCACTCGGTTGCGGCGACTGCCGCAGTAACTGAGGCTACTTCGTTGTTCTGCGGTCCGCGGCGCGCGCGGCCGGTCTCTGTCTCCGGTTCATTCGACGTTAGGGGAGACGCTGGGCAAGACGCTAGGGGAGGTGTTTGGCGGGACGCTAGGGGAGATGCTGGGCGAGACGCTAGGGGAGATGCCTGGCGGGACGCTAGGGGAGATGCGGTGGGGGAACCTGCGGCCGGACCGTCCCATCCCGGCGAGGACTGTGGTGCTACGCTCAGCTTCCACCCCGGTTCAACTCGTAACGTTTACCCCACGTTTACTAATCGTTCACTTCGGTGGAACCGCTGATCGGGCTATCGATCGTGCGAGCAGCCGGACGAACTCATCCCCCTGGAGGTGCGCAGCATGGCGCAGAAGAATTCCGACAAGAAGTCCAACAAGAAGTCCGAGACGACCAACAAGAAGACCAGCAAGACGTCCGACCACAAGGTAAACGCCCCGACGCAGTCAACGCCGAAGGCAACGGTCGAAGCTAAGGCACAGAAGGCCCTGGCTCTCGCGGCGGAGTCGGTTCAGGCCGCCAAGAAAGCCGTAAGCGATTCGAGCAAAAAGCTGCGCAAGAGAGCCACTGCGCTGACGGAGCAGACCGAGAAGCTCGCGGCCAAGCACGCGAAGGCTCAGACCCAACTCAAGAAGGCGGAAAAGAAAGCCGACGCCGAAGCCGCGTCGGTGAAGCCGCGACAGAAATCGTCGGCTCGTTCCGCTGGTTCGGGTGTGGACACGTCGCTCCTCACCCCGCCGCTGCCCTCGCCGCAGCCTGCGGCACCGACGCTCATTGAGTTGCGACAGCGGGCAAAATCGCAGGGCGTCACCGGGTATTCGCGGTTGAACAAGGCGGCGTTGATCGCGGCGCTGGAGTCCTCCACAAAAAAATAGTGTGAGCTCAGCCCGCGATTGCCGTATCGTGGCCGAATGGCAGCCGCAGCCGAACCACACGTACTCCAGCCCGGTGAGCTGAAGCGGTCGATCACGACCAAACAACTGTATTTTTATGTCGTCGGTGATGTACTCGGCTCGGGCATCTACGTGCTGGTGGGGCTGGTTGCTGCGGCCGTCGGCGGTGCTTTCTGGATGGCCTTTCTGGCCGGCGTCGCCATCGCCACCATCACCGGCCTTGCTTACGCTGAATTGGTCACCAAGTACCCCCAGGCAGCCGGAGCGTCGCTGTACATCAACAAGGCCTTCCGCAGCCCCGTCCTCACCTTCTTCATCACGATTTGTATGCTGTCGGCCAACATGGCCGCGGTGGGATCGCTCGCGGCGGGGTTCGTGCGCTACTTCAGCGGGCTGATCGGTCTGTCAGAGGACGCGATCTGGGTATCGACCATCGTGGCTGTTGTGTTCGTTGCGATCATCACGGTAATCAACCTGATCGGTATCACCGAGTCGGTCGTCGCGAACGTCGTCATGACCTTCATTGAGATCAGTGGTTTGGTCATCGTGGTGACCATCGGTATCATCGCGCTGGCAGAGGGTGTCAACGACCCCTCTGTGCTGCTGCAGTTCAACACTGAGGGTGGGGCTGGATCCGCGGTTCTCGCAGTACTCGCGGGCGTCTCGCTCGCGTTCTTCGCGATGACGGGCTTCGAGAACGCCGCAAACGTCGCGGAAGAAACGATCGACCCGCAACGCGCGTTTCCCCGCGCTTTGATCGGTGGCATGCTCACCGCAGGGGTCGTTTACGTTTTGGTCTCCATCGCCGCCGCGCTGGCCGTGCCCATCGAGACTCTGGCTGGGAATACTCTGCTCGAAGTCATCCGAGCCGACCTGTTCTTCATTCCGGCAACAGTCATGCTGGTGATCTTCGGGGTGATCGCGATGATTGCCATCAGCAACACCACACTGGTGACTGTCGTTGCACAATCGCGAATTCTGTTCGGGATGGCGCGCGAGAACGTGGTGCCCGCGATGTTCGCCAAGGTGCACCCCACGCGGCGGAGTCCCTACGTTGCGCTGCTATTCGGAGCCGCGATCGTCAGTGCCCTTCTGGTTATCGGCGCGGCGATTCGCACGAGCCAGGCTGGTCAGCCCGAGGAAACCCAGCTGGACATCGTTGACCGGCTGGCGACGATAACGGTCGTGTTCCTGCTCTTCATCTACGCGCTGGTGATCGTGGCGTGCCTGAAGCTGCGCGGCACAGACGAAGGCGAGCGCACCTATCACGCCAACACGCCTTTGCTCATTGTCGGGATCATCGGCAACCTGGCCGTTCTGGCCTACACCCTGATCGACGACCCGGACGCTCTCTTGTGGGTGGCAGGCCTCTTGGCTGTTGGCCTGGTGCTGTACCTCGCCCAGAAGTTCTTTGGCACGAAGAAGGCGCGACTTCCCGGCGATGACGGCGGCGTGCCCGAAGCGGTCGAACCGCCCCCTCTGAGCAAGGAACGCTGAGCCATGCACGTCATCGTAGCCACCGACGGATCTCACGCTTCCCTCGCAGGTGCGCGCCAGTTCAAGTGGATAGCCGACTCCCGCGAAATCACCGACGTCACCGTGCTTGCGGTGATCAGCCCCTACGCCGCCGTGCCGTTCGCCAACGAGCTGGGTCCGCAGAAGACCGCTCGGATGACCGAGCTCAGCTTCAGCGACGACGCCCGACTGGCCGTCGATACCGTCGCCGCGGAGTTTGATGGCTGGGGACCCATCATCCACAAGCAAATTCGCAGCGGTTCGCCGGCCCAGGAAATTATTCGCGCCGCGGAAGACCTCGACGCGGACCTCATAACGATGGCCTCGGGCAGCCGGGGCCTCAGCCGAACGATCCTGCTCGGCAGCACGGCGTCCCGGGTGCAGCACTCAGCGCCGTGCCCTGTGCTCGTCTGCCGCCCGACCCCGCAGAGCGAGCGCGCCCTCGGCTAAGTAGTGCGCGTGGCCTCGCGGATTGGGTGAGAAAACTCACGACCGTTGGGTTCGCTAGGCGAGCTCTGTTGGGTCGTCGGCCGTGAGTTCCGTCACCGTGGCCGTCACGCTATCCCACAACCTGATCCCGCTGACCATCCCGTCCCTGGGTGCGCCGAGTAGTTGCAGCGCGGTCTCGAGTTGCTGGGCGGTGAGGTTCCGCGACAGGGTGACGTGCGGACTCCAACATCCGACGCGCGTGTGATCTACCGCTCCGGCCACGAGCGAGTGCACGGATCGGTGCAGCGCCAGCAGCTCAGACGTTGCCACGACCGACCGAGCGAGGACGAATCCCGACTTTCGCGGAAACAACATGACGGCCCCGAGGCGAACCGCGAATGCTTCGAACGATGGATGCCCGTCAAGTGTGAGTTCATTCCCCGCGGCAACAGTGATGTGGGGCCGGTTGCTCGCTCCACGATGCTGCGTCAGGCTCGGAAGGCCCGCGTCGGAGAGAGCGCCCCAGTCCGTCCGCACTGCCGCCTCAAGGGACTCGTCGAAGATGACGTCGATACTGCGCATAGTTTCATCATGAGGGACCGGACGATCGATCTTCGTTGCGACTGCCCGAGTGCTCCCGGTCGGTTATCAATCAGCCTCCACTCGCACGGAACAATCGGTAGATTCGTCCGCATTTTCACTGTATAGCTGTAGATCTAGCTTCAGGTGTCCGTCACTAAACGGTCCGCCCGGGAAATTCGTGGGGCCGGGTCCTGAGTGACGGCGAGCGAACGGACCGGGCGGTCCGGTGACGGATGCACTTGCGATGTCCTACCCATTCAAGGGAGCCTGACGATGTTCCAATCTGACAGGGGTGCGGGTTCCCATCCATCGCGATCCCTGCACCAGACCTCGCCCATCCCCGGGCCGGAATTTGTTCGCGTGTTGCTGTGCGAAGACAACGAGATCTACCGCATCGGATTACGGGTGTTGATCGAACTCGAACCCGACCTGGTCGTCGTGGGCGAGGTGGTGGACGTCGCGTCGGCATGCTCGCTGGCCGACCTCGTGGACCCGCACATTGTCGTCATCCGTCAGGGCCTGCTACAGAACGTGCACGAGGAGTCCGTCCGGGAATTGTGCGGTCGCGATCGAGCGGTACTGATCCTTGCCGAGACTGAGTCCGAGCTCGACCTGGCAGAGGCGTTGCGAGCCGGCGTGAGAGGTTACCTTTCCCGGTGGGTCGCCGCGCCGCGCCTGGTCGACGGCATCCGCGCGTTGGCGAAGGACGAGCTCGTTCTTGACCCAGCCTTCGCCCGCCATCTCGTGCAGTTCCTGACCGCCGAACCGACCGGACCCGCGGAGACTCCCGCGCAGCTCAGTGCCTTGAATCGGCTGACCGAACGCCAAAGGGCGGTTGCGCTCCTCGTCGCCGAGGGAATGACTAACGGTGAGATCGGCGCCCTGCTGTCGGTCAGTAATGCGACGGTCAAGAGCCACATCACCGCGGTCTCGCGGCGCCTGGGCGTGCGGGGCCGCATCCAGCTGGCTATTTTCGTCAACAACAACATTGCTCTGTAGCCCCGCGCATGTAGCCCGCTGGTGGGCTGCAGGTGGGCTGCAGGTGCGGGACGACAGTCCAGGAAACGGCGATACAGCCATCCGCTTGAGAACGGCGTGTGGGTCGGGATGCCGCCATGCTCACGCTCACGGAGTTCATCGAGATACTGCCTCGCCAGTCGTCAGTCCGACTCGGTCCGGACACGGCGCTCGGTCGGGTTCCGACTTTGGGTGAGACGCCTCGACCCATGGGAGGGGATGGCCCACCGGATGGGGGTGCTTTGGCTCCTGGGGTGGGGGAGATGACGGCACCAAGTTCATACCTCGGGTGGGTGTGTTGTGACTGTGAGTTGTTTTAGCGTTTGGAATGTCCGCGGGGCTGGCTCTCGATTCGTCGGAGTCGTCCGGGATGACATTTGTTCGGCCGCAATCGTTCCTGATGAAGTGGAGTCAGTCATGCAACAGATCATGATCGTCGCGAAGATGCGCTCGCAGGATGCCCCGGCAGTAGCGGACATTTTCGCCCGCTCGGACGCGACCTCAATGCCTCAGGAGATCGGCGTCATCGGTCGCTCCCTGTATCGCTTTCACGGTATCTACGTGCACCTGATCGACTTCGCAGTGCCAGCGTCAGATGCAATGCGAACGGCGCAGCGATTGCCATCTTTCCGTGCCGTCAGTGACGAGTTGCGCCCGCACATCGAGCCCTACGACCCAAATTGGGCTTCGCCGCTCGACGCTATGGCCGACCGCTTTTACCATTGGACGCCGCCGGCCCCTCAAGGCTGAATTCACCCTGCGCCGCCAACTCATTGGACGACTTGATGTCGACCAACAGTTCGTCGAGCCGCCAGGAGCCCCGCTTCGCCGTTCTGGTTGTAGTACCTGCAAATAAGGAGACCCGATGACACACACTTCGGAGCCGGTGGCGTTGCCCGGCGGCCGGGCTGAATGGACCAAGTGTCCGGGCTGCGATGCCCTCATTTACCACAAGCGACTCGATCGAAATCTGTGGGTGTGTCCCGAGTGTGACCACCACGTGCGGATGGGGGCGCGGGCCCGGATCGAGCTGCTGGTGGACCCAGATAGTTTTCGCGAGGCCGAGTTAGACCCTGTGATGCCTGATCCGCTCGCCTTCTCCGACTCGCGTCCTTATCGCGACAGGTTGGCAGCGGCGAACGCCAACTCCCGGGAATCGGAGGCGGTTATCGTCGGCGCCGCGCTCCTCGGTGGGCGGGAAGTGGTTCTCGCCGTTATGGAGTTTTCGTTTATGGGCGGGAGCATGGGATTGGAAGTCGGCCGCCGGGTGAGCGAGGCGGCCGAGCTGGCGCTCCGCGAGCGGAAGCCACTGATCGTCGTGTGCGCGAGCGGCGGAGCACGAATGCAGGAAGGCGTCTTTTCGCTCCTGCAGATGGCTCGCACGGCGGTCGCCTTTGCGCGGCTTCGCGAGGCGGGCGTTCTGTCGGTGTGCGTGCTCACCGATCCGACATACGGGGGTGTCTCCGCATCCTTTGCCAGTTTGGGTTCGGTCGTCATCGCGGAAAGAGGCGCTCACGTCGGGTTCGCTGGCCCGCGGGTCGTTCAGGAAACTATCCGTGCGGCGCTACCCGTCGACTTCCAGGCAGCCGAATCGCAGCTCCTTCACGGTTTGGTCGACCGGGTGGAGAACAGGGCTGACCTACGGTCCCTCCTGATCCGCTTGGCGGACTTGCACGCCGGCGAAAGCTCCACCACAGGAGCTGATCCTGTTCCCGAGCCTGCGGCGACGAGGTCGACGGGGTCTCCGGCGATGCGTGACTCGTGGGAAGTGGTCCAGGCCGCCCGCAGCGTCGATCGGCCGACGACAGCGGATTACCTTCGGCTTGCCTTCGACGATTTTGTTGAGCTGCACGGTGATCGTTCGTTTGCCGATGACCCTGCGGTTGTCGGCGGGGTGGCATCGCTCGCCGGGCGGTCTGTCGTGGTAATCGGCAGCCAGAAGGGCCATACGGTCAAGGAGCTCGTTGCTCACAATTTCGGGATGGCCCACCCGGAGGGTTACCGCAAGGCGGTGCGCCTGATGGAGCATGCCGAGATGTTCGGGATGCCTGTGGTCACTTTTGTCGACACCCCCGGCGCTCACCCCGGCCCGGACGCGGAGGAACGCGGACAGTCCATCGCGATCGCCGAAGCCATTATGCGCAGCTCGCGGCTGCGTGTTCCGGTGGTTGCCGTGATCACCGGTGAAGGCGGCAGCGGTGGCGCCCTCGCGCTGTGCACGTCGGACCGGCTGCTGGTGCTGGAAAATGCGTTCCTCTCCGTGATCAGTCCGGAAGGGTGTGCGGCGATCCTCTGGCGGAGCGCGTCATCGGCTCCCGCTGCGGCCAGGGCGTTGCAACTCGGCGCACCGCATCTGCTGCACAGCGGCATCGCCACCTCGGTGGTACCCGAACCGGTCGGAGGGGCGCAAGCGGACCCGGCTGCGTGCGCTCGCACGCTCCGCGAGGTCATCGTCCGGGAGCTGGAAGAGCTGAACGATGTCTCGCCCGCCGACCTTTTGTCGGGTCGGCAGGAACGCTTCTCCCGGCTCGGTGGTGCGGCCCTGATGACCCCCCTGACGACCGAAATCGCGAGCTGAGGCGGCCAGGATGACACTCGACGACTCGACTGCATCAACGAACCGCGATGTCCCTCAGCCGGCAGCAATCCTCCCATCCGCCAACCCGGAATCGATGCTCGAGCTGCGACAGGAAGTGGCCGAACTCGCACGCACGCTGCCTGGCGATGTGCGCCGACTGCGGGTCCGCGGCGGCGACCGCGAGATCGAGGTCGAGTGGTCCGTCCAGGTGGGTACCGGAGAACCGCTTCTCGATCGGCGGCGGCCGGCTCACGCCGGTGAGACAGCCCCCCTGACGGCGGCGGCGCCTCCGCCGATCCACGATGACATAACCATCGCAGTCCGAGCGCCCCTCGTCGGCTGCTACTTCGCCGCACCGTCACCAGGGGCGGAACCGTTTGTTCAGGTCGGCGACGCGGTGGAGGCCGGCACCACGGTGGCGATCATCGAGGCGATGAAGCTGATGAACGCGATCGTGGCCGGCGAATCGGGCGTCATCTCTGAGGTCTTGGTGAGCGATGGCGAATCCGTCGAATACGACCAGGTTCTTCTGCGTCTTCACCCGAAGGAGCAGGCAGCATGATCCGCAAACTGCTGATCGCCAACCGAGGCGAAATCGCCGTTCGAATCGCCAGGACGTGCCAGGAGCTGGGTATCGAGGTCGTCGCTGTCTACAGCTCCGCCGATCGGGATTCCGAAATCGTTCGACTGGCGGACACCGCAGTGAACATCGGCCCGCCGGCGCCGCGACGGAGCTACCTCAACATCCCCAACATCGTCGAGGCGGCCCTGCAGACCGGCGCGGACGCCATCCATCCCGGCTACGGCTTCCTCTCTGAGGACCCGGATTTCGCGGAGATCTGCGAGTCGGCGGGTTTGACCTTCATCGGTCCTTCACCCTCGGTCATGCAGGACATGGGTAACAAGGCCAGGGCGCGCGGGCTCATGCACAAGGCCGGGCTGCCTATGCTTCCCGGGGTGGTCGACCCGGTGCGCTCGGTACGCGAGGGGCAGGAGATCGCAACCGACATCGGGTATCCCGTCATCATCAAGGCTGCAGCCGGTGGCGGTGGTCGCGGGATAAGTGTCGTCTATTGCGCGGCGGATTTTGGCGAAGCGTATGTCAGCACCCGCGAGGTGGCCAGGGCAGTCTTCAACGACCCTGCCGTCTACGTGGAGCGGTACCTGGCCGGCGCGCGCCACGTAGAGGTGCAGGTGCTGTGCGATCAGCACGGAAACGGCGTCTCTCTCGGCGAGCGCGATTGCTCACTGCAGCGCCGCCATCAAAAACTCTTCGAGGAGGGCCCCGCCGCCCGCCTGACGGTCGCCCAGCGCGAACAAATCGGGGCCTTGGCTGTGCGTGGTGCGCTTTCTGTCGGGTACACCGGCGCCGGGACCATGGAATTCCTGGTTGATGGCTCGGGTAGGCCCTACTTCATGGAAATGAATGCCCGGATTCAAGTGGAGCACCCGGTCACCGAGATGTTGACGGGCATCGACCTGGTCCGCGAACAGATCTTGATCGCCGACGGATTGCCGCTCGCCTTCGGCCAACAGGACGTCCGATGCCACGGGGCCGCCATCGAGTGCCGGATCAATGCGGAGGATCCAGCGCGGGGGTTCGCACCCACGCCCGGCCGGCTCGACGTCTACAGGGCGCCGGCAGGGCCATGGACGCGGATGGATACCGGGTACCGGGAGGGAGATCAGGTCAGTCCGCACTACGACTCACTCCTGGCCAAACTTATCGTGTGGGCGCCGACCCGGGATCAGGCGCTGTCCAGAATGGACCGCGCTTTGGCCGAAATGGCTGTAGACGGCCCAGGTTTGTCGACCACGGCGAACCTGCACCGAGCATTGCTCCGGCACCCCGACATCCGCGCCGACCGGCATGATATTCAGTTCCTCGACCGGGAAATGCCCAGCCTGCTCGCCAGCGCGGCCGAGATCAGTCAGCAGGGACTCCATGTTCGTTCCCTGACGGCGGATGTTGTGCGCGCCGTCCCAGCCCCCGCGGAGCCGATCCGGCTTCGCGGCGTACCCCAAGCTCCACCAAAGACGGAGGTCACCCCAGCATGAATGACACATTCACGATCAGCGATCTGATGACATTGCTCACCAAAAAGGCGGGTCTGCCCGTCGAGGCCCAGACCGACGACCCGTCCGCACGGTTCTCCAATGTCGGCCTCGACTCGCTGGCATTTCTCGAGATGCAGACCGCGCTGTCACAGGCCTACGGGGTGGAAATGCCTGATGATCAAACCGAGCACTACACGTTCGGCGAGATCGTCGACCTGGTACAGGGCCAACTCGAGATGCGTTCCGTCGAACAGGCGAAGTGATCGGGATGAACTCACTACGCCAATCGGAGTCGGACCGATGAACGCGGATTCGACAGCAACGCCATCGGAGTCCTCGACGGTGGAAACGGAAGGGCACACCGACAACTCGATCGTCATCGACGCCCCCCTGGATCTGGTGTGGCAGATGACCAACGACCTCGTCAGCTGGCCGAACCTGTTCACCGAGTACGCATCGGTCGACATCCTCGAGAACCGGGACGACAGCTATTTCCTGTTCCGGCTCACCATGCATCCCGACGCCAACGGGACAGTCTGGAGCTGGGTATCGGAGCGGACCCTTGACCCGATCGCCCACCGAGTGAGTGCGCGGCGGGTCGAGCCGGGCCCATTCGAGCACATGAACATCGACTGGACGTACCGTCACGACGAGCGCGGAACCGTGATGCGTTGGGTGCAGGACTTCCGGATGCGCCCCACCGCGCCTGTCGACACAGCCGCGATGACCAAGCGGATCGATACCAATAGCCGGATCCAGATGGCCATCATCGCCCAAAAGGTGCAGGCCGCCGCCGGACAGCCTGACGACGGGCGCACAAACAGTCCCGCTGGCGCTCAATCTGCCGCCCGATCCACCACAGCTGAGGAGTTCCGTTGACCACCACCGCGCACCCCACCTCGACAGTCACGTGCGGCCCCATCGTGCATCGCAGCGAAACCGAACCGAACTACCGGCGCGGCGGGGACATCCGCACCCTCCTGTCACCAGCATCCGTTGGTGCCACAGCGGCCTTCATGGGCACACTCACCCTCGCGCCGGGCGAGATTGTCACCGAGCACTGGCACCCCTATTCCGAGGAGTTCCTCTATTGCGTCTCCGGTGACGTCTCGATCACTGTCAATAAGGAGGAACGCCGACTGGTGGGCGAGTCAGCGATCCACATTCCCATCGGAGTACGCCATCGCATTGTCAACGATGGCGCGGTACCCGCTTTCTTCGTCTTCACCTGCGGTCCGCTGGCGCCACGACCGGAGCTGGGTCACGTCGACACCGAACCATCACCAGGATCCATCGGCGGGGTTCGATGAACAGCTCACGGAGGGTCGTCGTCACCGGTGTCGGGGTCGTTGCACCGGGTGGCGTCGGGAAGCAGGCGTTCTGGAACTTGCTGACCGAGGGTCGCACCGCCACCCGCAGGATCAGCCACTTCGACCCCGCGCGGTTCCGATCGCAGATCGCCGCGGAAGCCGACTTCGACCCGCTGGCCTCCGGACTGACGCCGCAGGAGATCTACCGCAACGACCGCTTTATCCAGTTCGCCATGGTTGCAGCAGATGAGGCGGTCGCGGACAGCGGTTTGGACCTGCGTTCCGGGACAGGAGTCGATCACAACCGGCTCGCCATCAGCGTGGGAAGCGCGGTCGGCGCAACCATGCGGCTCGAGGACGAATACGTAAACGTCAGTAACCACGGTCGGGACTGGCTGGTCGATCCTGCATACGGGTCGAAGTTCCTGTACAACTCGCTCATCCCCAGCAGTGCGGCGACCGAACTCGCGGTCCGGTTTCACGCGCATGGGCCGGCGTCGGTCATGTCGACCGGTTGCACGTCCGGCATCGACGCCGTCGGATACGGCACCCAACTGATCCAGGACGGCGACGCGGACGTGGTCATCGCCGGGGCAAGTGACGCCCCCATCTCGCCGATCTCTGTCGCCTGTTTCGACACTATTCGTGCGACGTCTGCGCGAAACGATGATCCCGAGCACGCTTCGCGGCCTTTCGACGCTACCCGTGACGGATTCGTGATGGGCGAGGGCGGGGCGGTGATGGTCCTGGAGGAGTACACCAGCGCTCGGGCGCGGGGCGCTCATATCTACTGCGAGATTGGCGGCTTCGCCAATAGGTGCAATGCGTTTCATATGACGGGGCTGCGGCCTGACGGAGTGGAGATGAGCGCCGCAATCGATGCGGCGCTCGGCCAGGCCAAAATCGACCCGACAGCGGTCGACTATGTCAACGCCCACGGCTCGGGCACGAAGCAGAATGACAGACACGAGACCGCCGCAGTCAAGCGCAGCCTCGGTGCGCACGCCTATGACATCTCGATGAGCTCGATCAAATCCATGGTCGGGCATTCGCTGGGTGCGATCGGCTCCATCGAGTTGGTCGCCTGCAGCCTCGCCATCGAGCACGGCGTCGTCCCACCCACCGCGAATCTGGAGAACCGCGATGCCGAGTGCGATCTGGACTATGTTCCCAAGATCGCTCGGGAGATGCCGGTTGACGTCGTGGTTTCGGTGGGCAGCGGTTTCGGCGGGTTCCAGTCGGCCATCGTGCTCGCGAAGTCCGAGGTGGCGGCATGACTCGCGTGGTGATCACCGGCATCGGCGTAATCGCGCCCAGCGGAATCGGAGCGGATCAGCACTGGAAGAGCATCCTTGCCGGCGAACTGAATGTGCGTCGCATCTCTGCCTTCGATCCGACGCCCTACACCACCACGATTGCTGGCCAGGTAGACGGATTCGACGTGACTGACCAGGTAGACCCGCGGCTGGTGGTGCAGACCGACCGCTGGACCTGGATGTCCCTGGCCGCAACACAATTGGCTCTCGACGATGCCCGTTACAACCCTGCCGACCACAGTCCGTACGCAACCTCGGTGGCTCTCGCAGCCGGTTCCGGGGGCAACGAGTTCGGCCAACGGGAGATGACGGGCCTGTACAGCAAAGGCCCTCGTGCGGTCGGTGCCTACCAGTCCATCGCCTGGTTTTATGCGGCCAGTACCGGGCAGTCCTCGATCCGGCACGGCACGAAGGGTCCCGCCAGCGTACTTGTGACCGAGGGTGCCGGCGGTCTGGACAGCCTCGGCCACGCGCGGCGGGTTGTTCGTCGGGGAACCACGGCAGTCATCGGCGGCGGAACCGAAGCCCCGCTGTCGCCCTACGCCTTGACCTGCTACGGCAGCAGCGGAAGGTTGACTACGTCGGACGACCCACGTGCTGGCTACAAACCGTTCGACAAGCAGGCCAACGGGTACGCACCCGGTGAGGGCGGGGCTGTGCTGCTGGTCGAGGATCTTCGCACCGCGGTGAAACGCGGAAGTCCTCAGATATATGGGGAAATCGCCGGCTATGCCGCAACCCACGACGCGTACGACCCCAATGCGCCAGCGCCGGACGCGACGCACATGGCCCGGGCGATGAACCTTGCAATCGCGGATGCGGGCCTGACGGCCGAGGACATCGACCTGGTCATCGCCGATGGGGCGGGAGTTGCCGAACTGGACGCCCTGGAGGCGTCAGCGCTGCGAAGGGTGTTCGGCGACCGGATCGGCTCCGTACCGGTGACGGCGCCGCAGGGATTCGTCGGTCGGCTCAACGCAGGCGGTTCGGCGCTCAGCGTGGCGACTGCATTGCTGGCAATCCGCGAGGGTGTCGCGCCGGCGGTTGGCAACCTCGATCAGCCCAATCCGGCGTACGGACTCGATCTCGTGCGCGTGCCCCGCGAGCTCGACCTCGACGTCGTGCTGATCAACGCACGCGGCTTCGGCGGATTTAACAGCTCAATGGTGCTGCGGAAGGTCACCGCCGCCGATCTCGAAGACGTTGCCGAGGAGGCGATCTCGTGAGCGAACCAGCGATCAGAACGGTGCTCCGAATGCGCGCCCGGGAGGGCATGGAGGCCGAGTTCCAAGACGCTTGGGCGAGCGCGGCTGCCGAGATCAGCCGGGTGCCCGGCAACGTGCGACAGGAGCTTTCCCGTGATCTCGACGACTCACGCACGTTCGTCATCACCAGCGACTGGATCGACCGCGACGCGGTGGATGCGTTCGGCCGCAGTGAACAGCGTGAGGCTCTGACCGCGGGACTGCGTGATCTACGTGAGGACGCGGCCAGAAGCACGTACGAGCTGGTGAGCACCGTCTCGGCGACGAAGCCGCTGCCGATCCGAGTCGACCTGACCACGAGGATCAGCCCGGGAGAAGAGGAGGCGTTCGAGCGCGCGTACCAGATCGTTGCCTCCCGGTTGGCGGGCACGCCGGGCCTGATCCGCGAAGAACTGCTCAAAGAGCCAGGATCGTTCGTTTACCACATCTTCGCCGAATGGGAGACCGAGCAGGATTTCATCAACTGGGTCGAGGATCCGTCGCACGCCGACCAAAGTGGCCCGCTGGCCCGGTGGCTGTCCGTCGAGTTCGCGCGGCGGGTGTTCGAGATTCGCTGGCGCCCAGCTCAGCACCAACGAACCCCGGGCACGCCGGAATTTCCTGCGGTGGGTTACTCCACTGCATCCCGGACCGTCGCAGCCCCGGCCGTCGGAGCCCCGACTGTCGCAGCACGGACTGTCGCAGGACGGGCGAAAGCACCGACGCCGAGGCCGACGGAAGTGCCCGTTCCGGTACCGCCAGTCGCAGCGGCAGCCACACCGGCACCGGCAGCAGCACCAACACAAGCGCCAGCCGCGTCAGACCCGCCCGAGGCAGCAGTCGCCGCAGCACCGACCGCGGCCAACGATGTCACCACACGCGGCGGCACTGCAACAAGCGAACTCGATGTACTGGTGGTCGGAAGCGGGCCGGTGGGACTGACCTGTGCCATCGAATTGGCCCGCAGGGGAATAGCCGTGCGCGTGATCGAGAAGCGGCCGGACGCTGCCGCCCGGGCCGACAAGGCGATCGGCATCCACTGCAGGACGATGGAAATCTGGGAAGACCAGGGCGTCGTCGCGGAGGCGATTCGAAACGGGATCTGGTTGCACGGGCAGACGGTGTACGTGAACGGGAAGCAGACCCATCAGGTTGACTGGGCGGGGCTGAGTGACCTTCCGTATGCGCACCTCGGCCTGCCGCAATACGAGACAGAACGCATTCTGAGCGACCGGCTCGCCTCGCTCGGAGTCACCGTTGAACGCGGCGTCGAGCTCGTCTCCTTCGATCAGGACCCCGATGGGGTGACCGCGACGCTGACGAGTGCCTCCGGTGAAACGACGGTGACGCGAGCGAAGTATCTGGTTGGCTGTGACGGTGCTCACAGCGTGGTCCGCGCGGGCCTCGGGCTTCAGTTCGAGGGCGGCCTCTCGATGTTCCCGCAGCTGTTCATGTTGGGTGACGTCCAACTCGATTGGACCATGCCGAAGGGCCATCTCCTGCGTTTCGTTCGGATCGAGGACGACGGCGACTTCACCGGGATGCTGGTCTGCGTTCCGCTGCCGGGCGACGGACGCTACCGGGTTGCGACCTTGGCTCCACAACCACTGCAGAAGACGATCGGGTCGGGGATTGTGCCGGCCGGATTCTGGCAGGAGTACACGCCCCCGTCCCTCGCAGACATCCAAGCCGTGCTCGACGACTTGGCACCCGAGCCAACGACCGCGAGCAACCTGCGATGGTCCTCGACCTTCCGCATCAAGCACGGCATCGTCGACAGGTACCGCACCGGTCGCGTCTTTGTCGCCGGTGACGCAGCACACCTGCATCCACCAGCCGGCGGGCAAGGCATGAACACTGGCATTCAAGACGCGTGGAATCTGGGCTGGAAGCTCGCTCTCGCCGTCCGCGGACTTGCCGCGCCCACCTTGCTCGACAGCTACGATGCCGAGCGGAGGCCCGCAGGTAAGGCGATTGTCGACCGTGCCGTTTCGCTCGCATTCACCGACGAGATGGACATGGAGGACGAGAAAGCACAGTTCCTCCTCGAAATGCAAATGACCATGAGCTACTCCGGCAGCGCCCTGGTCGGCGAGGACATCGGTACTGACGGGGTTCTCCGTGGTCCGGCGCCGGGCGAGCGGGCACCGGACGTGCATGGACTGACCAGGTTCGGAGTTGGCCACCCCCTTCGACTGTTCGAAGTCACGCGTGGGACGAGATCGACCCTGCTGCTCTACGTCGACGAGACGGTCGTCGAGGACGACGTCGTGGAAGCAGAGAACCTCGCTGCTGCGGTGCGGAGACAGTCTTCGGGCGAGATCGATGCCTATCTGATCGCGAGTCCGGATGCCCAGATACCGGCGCATCTCGATATTTCTGTTCTCCGGGACAGCGTCGGCAACTTCCGAAACACCTATGACCCGCGGGGAATCACGGCATACCTGATCCGGCCAGACGGTCATGTCGGTTATCGAAGCGCGAGGGCGAGGCTCGCCGGAATCAACGATCACCTGCAAAACATCTTCGTCGACGCCCAGCCGACTGCCGGTCAGTCGAGCGATTGAACGTACCTTCCGAGCAAACGAGCGAAAAGAGAGAAGCCATGACCTTCCGCCCCTTCCGCAATGTGATCGTCTGTCACATGGTTCCCGGCAGCGAGGACAAGGTCGGTGCCGTTTTCGGGCACTACGACCAGATCACTCGACCGCAAGACCTCGGCGTCATCGGCCGTTCTTTGCTGTCCCATGACGACCTCTACATCCACGTTCTTGATCGCAAGCAGGACCCGGAGGTCTCCGGGCAGCGGCGGGGGCTGCCAGCGTTCCAGCAGATTGCGGAGGAAATCGGTCCATACGTCACGCCGTACCCGAGCTACTGGGAAAACCCTTCGCACTCGGTGGCCAAGCAGTTCTACAGCTGGGTTCCCGATGGGGAGGTCCCCGAGGACCGGGCATTGACCGTCATCATCCAGAGGATGAAGCCCGATGCAGAGTCCGACATCGCTCGAGTGTTCGCCGATTCCGACGCCGGCCCGCTGCCTGAAGAAGCCGGGGTGACGGGACGTTGGTTGTATTCGATCGACGACGTCTTCGTGCACCTGCTGGAGCAGGACAAGGCCAAGGCGGTCGCCGTGCGCCAGAATCATGAGTCTCCCCAGCCGGCTTTCGCCCGGGTAATGGCCGACTTGAGCCCGTACGTTTCGCCGTACGTGCCGGACCGCTGGAAGTCCCCGAAGGACTCGGTCGCCGACTCCTTCTATCGCTGGGACGCTGACGACTGGACGCCACCGACCGCCGAATGACGACCCACCCGGTTAGTGACAAAACTCAGCGGGCGTCATTTGTAAGGAGCAGCTCGTCCCCACACGACCGAGGGGCGATGAAGTGGTTTTGGGCAAAGAAAAGGGCCAGGCAATCACACTTCGATTGTCTGGCCCTTTATAACTGGCCCGATCCGTGGACCGAACTTCCCTCTGTGCGCGAAGGGGGACTTGAACCCCCACTCCTGTAAAGGAACTAGCACCTCAAGCTAGCGCGTCTACCAATTCCGCCATCCGCGCGCATCCGGCAGTTGCTCTCGCACTTGCCGACGTAAGAGATTAGCACGCCAAAAGAGGGTCTGAACGCCGCTGGCCTCCCTCCCGCGAAATTGCTGGCGTCGGCGCAAAAAGACCCGGGCGTGTCGCGTTTCTCAGGTCTTTTGCTGGCGGATGTCGGCGCCGCCTGCCCTCCCGCCGCCGCGAGTAGCGCCGCGGCCACAGGGAGACATGCCCGCCGGTGCAGGTAGCGTGTTCCCCATGCTGGAAGAAACCGCCGCCATTGCCCGCGACCTGATTCGCTTCGACACCACCAACTATGGAAACGGCCGCTCCAATGGCGAGACCGAGGCTGCGGAGTATCTGGGGGCGCAGCTCGAGGAGCTCGGGCTGAAGACTGAGTACTTCGACGCGGCCCCCGGCCGCACGTCCGTCGTCGCCCGCGTGGAGGGTTCCTACGAGGGTCTGGACTCCACCACACGTCCCGCTCTGGTCGTGCACGGACACACCGACGTGGTCCCGGCGGACGCAGCGAACTGGAGTGTTGATCCTTTCGCCGGCGAGGTCAAGGACGGCATGCTCTGGGGGCGCGGTGCCGTGGATATGAAGGACATGGACGCGATGATGGTCGGCGCGCTACGCGACATCCTCCTCGCGGGCAAGCAGCCAAAACGTGACCTCGTGATCGCCTTCTTCGCGGACGAGGAAAACGGGGGAGTGTTCGGATCCCACCACCTGGTGGACACCCAGCCCCAGCTCTTCTCTGGCGCCACCGAAGCCATCAGCGAAGTCGGCGGCTACTCGATCACCATGAACGGACAGCGCGCGTACCTACTGCAGACCGGCGAGAAAGCCCTGATCTGGATCAAGCTGATCGCTCGCGGCACTGCTGCCCACGGCAGCCGCGTGATGGAGAACAACGCGATCACCAAACTCGCAGAGGCGGTCGCGAAGATCGGCCGACGCGAGTGGCCCATCCACCTGACCGACACGACCGAGCAGCTCATCACCGAACTCGCGAGAATCATGGGAAGCGACCCGCAGCAGGTCGGCGCCGACGAGATCGTACTCAGCACGGGAACCGCCGGCGGATTCATCCGGGGCAGCCTGCGAACCACCACGAATCCCACGCTGCTGAGCGGTGGGTACAAGCACAACGTGATTCCGGATGAAGCGACTGCGCTCGTCGACATCCGCACCCTTGCCGGTGAAGAGGACGCAGTCTTGGCCGAGATTCGTGCGCTGATCGGCGACGACATCGAGATCGAGATCACGCACCGTGATGTCGGGCTTGAGAATCCGTTCGAGGGGCCGCTGGTGGACGCCATGGTCGGCTCCCTGCTGAGTCACGATCCGGAGGCGACCGTGCTGCCGTACATCCTGTCCGGCGGCACAGACAACAAAGCGCTGTCGCTGCTCGGCATCACGGGGTATGGCTTTGCACCGCTGCGCCTGCCCGCTGAGCTGGACTTTCCGGGCATGTTCCACGGCGTTGACGAGCGGGTGCCGCTCGACGCGTTAGTGTTTGGCAGGCAGGTCCTGGGGGACCTGCTACTTAACTACTAGCTTCTGAACTACCAGCGGGGACACACATGAATTTTCTCGAGGCGATCGTGCTCGGCCTTGTGCAGGGGCTGACCGAATTTCTTCCGATTTCCTCGAGTGCGCACCTGCGCATCGTGGGCGAGCTGCTGGGCACCGGCGAGGATCCGGGCGCAGCATTCACCGCCATCACCCAGCTCGGCACCGAGACCGCGGTTCTGATCTATTTCTGGCATGACATCACCCGCATCATCGGCCGGTGGTGTCGCGCGCTCGTGGGCAGGCTCCCGCAGTCGGACCCCGATGTGCGAATGGGGTGGTTCATCATCGTCGGTAGCTTGCCGATCGCGGTGCTCGGGTTGCTGTTTCAGGACCAGATCGAAACGACGCTACGTTCGCTGTGGATCGTGGCGTTCACCCTCATCGGCTTTGGAATTTTGCTTGGGCTCGCTGATGCGCTCGGCTCCAAGCGGCGGCAGCTCAAGGAGCTGACCTGGGGTCACGCGCTGATCTACGGGCTCGCGCAGTCCCTCGCCCTGATCCCCGGCGTTTCCCGCTCGGGGGGAACCATCACCGCCGGACTCGCTCTCGGCTACGACCGTCGCGCCGCAGCTCGCTACGCATTTTTGCTCGCGATCCCGGCGGTCTTTGCCAGCGGATTATTCCAGGTCTACAAGAGCGCCAACGAGCCCACCGCTGAGGTATTCGGCCCCGCTGAGACCATCGTTGCCACGATCGTCGCTGGCGTCGTCGGGTTCGTCGTGATCGCGTTCTTCATGAGCTACATCTCGAAGCGCTCCTACCTTCCCTTTGTGATCTACCGCGTACTGCTCGGCGTGGCGCTGATCATTCTCCTCTCGACGGGTGTCCTGCTGCCCTAGCGGAAACATAGTTCGCATCGGCGTCCATAACCCTCGCAGCGCACGTACAGGCAGGGGTATCCTAGGCAGTGCTGGGGTACGTGATCGGGAATGCGGCTGTCCACCGAACATCGCGGATCCATCGCAGGGAACGACGAGGATAAGGGCATGATGACGCAGACGATGTTCATGGCTTTCCGGGCACATGTCTGACGGTGAGGCAATCAGTGCGAAGGATCGCGGCCACGCGGAATTCGAGCGTGCCAGGCGGGATCTGACCGTCGCGCACGAGCACCGGTCGAGCCTGTGCGAACCTTTCCTGCGCGTGATTCCCGTGACCGGGGCTTCTGTCTCCGTGCTTTCCGCTCCGGTGGGGCAATCCACCGTCTGTGCGAGCAACGAAACGGCCGCGCGCCTGGACGAGCTGCAATTTGACCTTGGTGAAGGGCCGTGCTGGACGGCGCTCGCGAGCAAGGAGCCCGTGCTCGCTCCGGTACTGGCCGACCAGCGGTCGAAGTGGCCGATGTTTGCCGATGCGGTTTTGGGGGACACCCGGGGGCGTGAGGTCGCGGGGATGTTTGTCTTTCCGCTCGTGGTGGGCACGCTCGAAATCGGGGCAGTGGATCTCTACTCGACCGAACATCTGATGCTGTCGCAAGGCCAGATCGCCGACGCCTCCGCTCTCGCGGGTGTCGCGGCCTGGCAGGTGCTACGGCGCATCCTCGGGGAGGAGGCTGCCGGGGCGACCGCGGAGGCGGCGACCGGTCGAGCATCCCGCCGCGAGGTGCATCAGGCGACGGGGATGGTGCTGGCGCAGCTGGGCGTCAGCGCGGACGACGCCGCCCTGCTCCTTCGGGCACACGCGTTTGCAACCGGGCGAAGCGTGCGTGATGTTGCGACGGATGTCGTCGAAAGACGGCTCGATTTCTCCGCCCAAGACGGGTAAGCGCGGCTCTGATGATAGACCCGGCGAGGGGCTCCGGCGGTAAGATTGGATCATGGTGAGCGGAACGCGAGAGAAACGGCTCGCTGCCGCGTTCGTCACCCTTGCTGACACCCTGGTTGCCGGATACGACATAGTCGAGTTGCTACAGACGCTGGTGGACACCTGCGCCGATCTCCTCGACGCGTCCGCGGCGGGGATAATCCTGGCGGATCCGTCGGGAGAACTCGAAGTCATCGCGTCGACCAGCGAAGAGAGTCGTCTCGTCGACGTCATCCAGTCAGACAGCGGCTTCGGTCCCTCGATGCAATGCTTCCTGACCGGTCGACCGGTATCGGTCGCTGACATCGCCCTGCTCGACGGCGACTGGTCGGACTTCAGCAGGGAATCACTCGCTCAGGGCTTCCGGTCTGCGCACGTCGTTCCGCTGCGCCTGCGCGGCAGGATCATCGGAACGCTCACCCTGCTGCGCACCCAGGTCGGATTCCTAACCTCCGAAGACATGTCGGTGGCCCAGGGCCTGGCGGACGTCGCTACCATCGGCATCTTGCACGAGCGTGCGGTGCGGGAGAGCGATCTCGCACAGCTCCAGCTGCAGCACGCTCTCAACAGCCGGGTGGTTATCGAACAAGCAAAGGGCGTTGTGGCCCAGGTGCGCTCGGTGGACATGGCCGCAGCATTCCAGATCCTGCGCGCCTACGCGAGGAGCCACAACCTGGGGCTCCGTGAAGTCGCCGAACAGGTGGTGTCCCAGAAGCTCACGCTGTAGCTGGCGGGATGCTGTTTGGCCCTTGTGAAGGGACACACATCGGCGTATTCTAAACGTCTGGTGCTCCAGACCTTGGCATCGCGACATCTACGCGACGGACGAGGAGTCCCCATGCCACAGGTCATTGCACGAATTATCATCGACACCGACGAGTGGGAGTCGTTGCCGTCGGCGCAAGACCAGCACCCGGTCATGATTTGGCGAAAGGTCGAGTCCAGCCACGCCAGCCCCTTCAGTGCTGGAGAGCTCAACCAGACCGCTGGCACCCTCGACGACCTGTACTTCGGCTGAGCACGAACACCGGAGTTCAGTACGCCGGGTAGGCTGAACCGGTGAAATCATGGAACCGACCCGGGGTTCCGGCCCTACCAGGAGCCAGTAGTGCTCCCCGTATCTGGGACACCGCCTCGGCCCAGCTTGTAACCACCAAACCGAGTACGGCCTCCGGTGCGAGTACGGCCTCCGGTGGGAGCATCGCGGGAATCTACGTTTGCGGCATAACGCCGTACGACGCGACCCACATCGGTCACGCGGCGACCTACCTCGCCTACGACACCCTGATCAGGCTGTGGCTGGACGCCGGCTTCGATGTGCGGTACGTGCAGAACACCACAGACGTGGACGACCCACTACTCGAGCGCGCCACGGCCACGGGCGTCGACTGGCAGGATCTTGCTGCGCAGCAGACCGACCTCTTCCGAGCGGATATGGAGGCTCTGGCCATTCTTCCGCCGGATCACTATGTGGCCGTGACCGAGATGATCGAGCCCACAGCGGAGGTCGTGAAGGCCCTGCTGGATCGTGACATCGCGTACTACGTCGAGGACGACATCTACTTCGACAGTGACTCCGCCGCGACGCAGTCGCCCTGGACCATCGGGGACGAGAGCAATTACGACCGGGCCACCATGCTCGCGCTCAGCGCCGAACGCGGGGGAGACCCGCAGCGCGTAGGTAAGCGGGATCCCCTCGACCCGCTGCTCTGGCGAAACGGGCGCGCGGGCGAACCGAGCTGGCAGACCGTTCTTGGACGAGGGCGTCCGGGCTGGCATATCGAGTGTTCCGTGATCGCCGAGACCTACCTCGACCTGCCGATTACCGTTCAGGCCGGGGGGTCGGACCTGATCTTTCCGCACCATGAGTTCAGCGCAGGCCACGCCGCTGCGGCGACCGGCTCTCAACTGGCGCGGGTGTACTCGCACGCCGGTTTGGTGGCGTACCAGGGTGAAAAAATGAGCAAGTCCCTCGGAAACCTGGTTTTTGTGTCGAAGCTGACGGCCGCCGGAGTCGATCCCCGCGCGATTCGTCTGGCCATTCTCGCGCAGCACTACCGGCGAGATTGGGAGTGGACGGATGCGCTCCTCGACGAAGCTCAGGCGCGGCTCGAGCGGTGGCTTGGGTGGGCTGAGCACGCGAACGATCGCGTGGTGCGCGAAACGGCCCTGCTCGCAGAAGTGCGCGCTCTCCTGGGCGACGACCTCAACAGTGCCGGAGCTATGGCCGCAATCGACGCCAGTGTTGCAGCCGGAGTCGGCGCGACCGTGGTCGACCTGGACGCGATCGACGCACTCCTGGGAGTGCGGCTGCACTAGGAGCGCGTCTGCACCAGGAGCGCGCTCACACTCCCGGCGGCCGCCAGGGTTCTTCGCCTGCGCCGCCGCGGTTGTCCTTGCCGTCACGGCGGCGGAGGTACCGCTCGAACTCTTGCGCGATCGCTTCCCCGCTGGCTTCGGGCGAATCGACGGTGTCCCGTGCCTGCTCCAGCTGTTCGATGTACGCGGCCATATCCTCGTCGTCGCCCGCGAGCACGTCGATGCCGCTTTCCCACGCCTCGGATTCGGCGACGAGCTCGCCGCGCGGGATCACCACACCGATCATCTCCTCGAGCTTCTCAATGAGGGCAAGGGTCGCCTTCGGAGATGGTGCGTTGTGAACGTAGTGGGGAACGGACGCCCAGATTGAGACGGTTGGTATGCCTGCCTTTTCGGCGGCATCTCCCAGAACAGAGAGGATACCGACCGGACCCTCGTAGTTGCTGCGCTCCACACCGAGCCCGGTGCGCACATCGCTGTTCTCGCTGCTGACGAAGATGGAGATCGGACGCGTGTGGGGCACATCGGCGAGCATCGCACCGAGGAAGACGATCGCGGTGATCTCCGAGTCCTCCACGACCTCGAGGATCTCGGACGTAAACGTTTTCCACCCCCGCGACGGTTCTGCTCCGAGCAGCAGATACACGTTTGATCCCGTGACGTCGGTCGAGACATCCGGCCCAAAAATCGTGACGCTCGGCCAGATGAGTCCCCGGTTGCCCTCCTCATCGAGGGCGACGGACGGCCGATTGAACTGGTAGTCGAAGTAGTCTTCGGGGTCGACCTCTGCCACGGGGTGCACGGTGAGCTGGTCTTTCAGGGTGCGTACCGCGTTGCTCGCGGCTTCCCCGGCGTCGTTCCAGCCCTCGAAGGCAACAACGAGCACTCGTCCGCTCGTAAATGTCGAAGTCTCTGGCACGAATAGTCCTCTTTCTTATGCGGCGCGCTTATGCGGCGCGAGCCGCGCAGGTTCTTCCTCAAGGATAGAACGACAGGATGCCCCCGGAGCGTCGCTACGCCGTGGGCGTGGAACGGGTCCGGGTAGAATCGCTCGTTGTGACTACTCTCCCCGCCGCTGTTCTCTGGGACATGGACGGCACTCTCGTTGACACCGAGCCCCACTGGATGCGCGCCGAAACGGCCCTCGTGGAGTCTTTCGGTGGTGTCTGGACCCACGAAGACGGGCTCACCCTCGTGGGCAATGGACTCTGGGCCTCGGCCGTCATCCTGCAGGCTCGCGGCGTCGAGATGGAAGCGATGGACATCGTTGACTGGCTCAGCGACCGCGTCCACAGCGAGGTGCGAACAGATTTGACCTGGCGCCCCGGCGCGCAGGAGCTGCTGCGTGAGCTGCGCGACTACGGTATCCCCACCGCTCTGGTCACGTCGTCCCTCCGCAAGCTCGCCAACGGCGTTGTCGATGCCATGGGTTTCTCCGCCTTCGACATCATCGTGGCCGGCGACGACGTCACCGAGAACAAGCCCCACCCCGAGGCGTACCTGCGTGCCGCGGAGTTGCTCGACGTGAACATCGCCGACTGCGTGGCGATCGAGGATTCGCTTCCGGGAGTTGCGTCTGCGGTCTCCGCCGGAGCCTGCACGGTCGGCATCCCGCTGCACAGTCCGCTCAGCACGGGCAACGGCTACCACCTCTGGCCCACCCTCGCCGGGCGCACGGTCTCTGACCTCGGCGATCTTCTCGAGCTCCACGCTTCAGCGCCACCCCTCTCAGCTTCTGTATTACCCCGATCAAAGGACCCCGTATGAACGACGCCTTCCGCCGCCAGAGCGGGCCATTCCGCGAGGGCGACCGCGTGCAGCTGACGGGGCCCAAGGGTCATCTCAACACCGTCACGCTCGAGGCGGGTGGCGAGTTCCACACCCACCGCGGCATCCTTCAGCACGACGTCGTCATCGGCGCCCCGGACGCATCCGTTGTGACGAGCTCGAACGGCGTGGAGTACCTCGCCATGCGCCCTCTGCTCACCGACTTTGTTATGTCGATGCCGCGCGGCGCGGCGATCGTGTACCCGAAGGATGCGGCGCAGATCCTCGCGCAGGCGGACATCTTCCCCGGAGCCACCGTGGTCGAAGCCGGCGTCGGCTCTGGCGCCCTCTCGCTCTGGCTGCTGCGCGCGATCGGCGGCACCGGCGTACTGCATTCCTTCGAGCGTCGCGATGAGTTCGCTGATGTGGCGATCGGCAACGTCTCCGCGTTCCTCGGCGCCCGGCCGGCGAACTGGACCGTGACGGTCGGCGACCTGGTGGAATCGCTCCCGTCCGCGGTCGAACCGGGCTCGGTGGACCGGGTCGTGCTCGACATGCTCGCGCCGTGGGAGTGCCTCGATGTCACGGCCGACGCCCTCACGCCCGGCGGTGTGCTCATCTGCTACATCGCGACCGTCACCCAGCTTTCGCGGGTCGCCGAGGCCCTTCGCCGCACCGGGCTGTTCACCGAGCCGCAATCATCCGAGACCATGGTTCGTACCTGGCACGTCGAGGGACTGGCCGTGCGCCCCGACCACCGGATGATCGGACACACGGGATTCCTGCTCACGGCCCGCCGCCTTGCCCCCGGCGCGATCCCACCGCAGCTGAAGCGCCGCCCGTCGAAGACGGACTACTCCGACGCCGATGTTGAGGCGTGGACCCCCGGAGCGCTGGGGGAGCGACTGCCCACCGATAAGAGCCTCCGCAAGACCGTGCGCGAGGCCCACGCCGCAGCCAAGGCCGCGATGAGTTCCGACGATGATCCCGAGGCCGACGTGGTAGCTGATTCTGTGGCCGATTCGGTGGCCGATTCGGTGGCCGATTCGGAAGAAGCGCCGGTGGCCGGTGCTATCCCCAATCCGACCGACGTATAACAGTTAGAGTGAACCCGGTGTTTCCAGCTCGATCGAAAGAAGGCTTTGTGCGTAAGAGTGTCGCTGTGATTATGGCTGCAGGTTTTGTAGCCGTCACCGCCGGGTGTAGCTCCATCCCGCAGCCCTCGTCCTGTGACCCGCTGACGTCGGCGGGGGACGCGTCTAACCTCATCTCCGCGACCGGAGATCTGGGAGAGGCCCCCTCGGTGTCCTTCCCCACACCGGTTATTGCGCAGGAGCTGCAGACCACGATCCTGACCTCCGGAGACGGCGACACCGTCTACGAGGGCGACATCGCCGATATCCAGGCGAGCCTTTTCATCGGGTCCTCCGGCGAACTGCTGACCTCGACCGACTACGACCCCGCCAACCCGGTGCGCCTCACCGCCGGAGATGTCTCCAGCGCGATGGCCGAGTCGATCCAGTGCCAGACGGTGGGCAGTCGCGCCGCGACCGTGCTGACCGTCGAGGAGATGTACGGCCCCGATGCCCTCGACCCCAGCCTGAACCTCGCCAACGACGACACCCTCGTGCTCGTCACCGACGTCGACGCTCGTTACCTCGGCCGGGCCAACGGTTCGTTGTCCTCCCCGGTGTCCGGAATGCCCGCTGTGGTCACCGCTCCGGACGGGACGCCCGGCATCACGATCCCGAACGAGAACCCTCCCACCGACCTGCGGATCGCCAACATCCGCACCGGAGACGGCGACACCGTCGAGGAGGGCGACCAGGTCGTAGTGCACTACACCGGCGTTCTCTGGAACAGCGACGGCGCAGAGAGCACCGTCTTCGACTCCAGCTGGGAACGCAAGCAGCCCTCGACCTTCGAGGCCGTGGAAATGACCGGAGACGACGCCAGCACGGGTCTCATCCCGGGCCTGGCACAGGCGCTCGTCGGAAAGACCGTCGGCAGCCAGGTCATCGCCGTGATCCCGCCCGAGTTCGGCTACCCGGAGGGTTCGGCTCCCACCAGCATCCCCGACGGGTCGACCATCGTGTTTGTTCTCGACATCCTGGGCATCCAGTAACGTCCGTGACCGCCGCCCGAGCCACCCCACGGATCCCGGTCGAAGAGCGACTCTTCAGCCTGGTCCTCGCGTTGCTCGCGTCGGAGAACGGCCTGACGAAGGTCGACATCCTGTCTACGGTCCAGGGGTACCGGCAGCGGTACCTGGTTGACGGGGTGACCCCCGGACTCGAGCGGCAGTTTGAGCGCGACAAGGACGATATCCGCGAGCTGGGCGTACCCCTCGAGACGATTGAGGCGCCCGATGATCCGGGCAACAACCAGAACCTGCGGTATCGCATCCCGCGCGGCGACTACGAGCTCCCCGCCGACATCAGCTTCTCGCCGGAGGAGACGACGCTGCTGAACCTGGCGGCCATGGTCTGGCGGGAGGGCTCCCTCTCGGGGGAGTCCCGTCGTGCGCTGATGAAGCTGCGCTCCCTCGGCGTCATCGCTGACGAGCCCATGCTGGGCTATGCACCGCATATCAGGGTGCGGGATGCCGCGTTCGAGCCTTTGACCGGGGCTCTAGAGAAGCGGCTCGTCGTCCGTTTCGGCTACCTCAAGCCCGGCGAGACCCACGCTCGCACCCGCACGGTCGCCCCAATTGCGCTGATCCAGCACCAGGGCCGCTGGCTCCTGCACGGGTTCGACCAGGATGCAGACGGCACTCGCAACTTCTTGCTCCGGAGGATTCTGACGCCCGTGCAGATCACCAAACAGCAATTCGAACCCTTCAGTGCCGATGCCACGGATGCCGCCCTCGCCGACCTCGAACGGCTGTGGAGCGAACGCACCGCCGTCGTCGCCGTCGAACCCGCGACCGACGCGGCCACCCGGCTCCACAAACGTCGGGGCACCGTGACCGACGAGGCCGGCAGATTGCTGCTGCACTACACCGACGTCAATCTGTTCGCCGACGAACTCGCCGGATTCGGTCCGGAGGTCCTCGTGGTCTCGCCGCCGGAGCTGCGCGACGCGGTTCGGTCCCGGCTCGAGAGGACGGCGACTGACCATGGCTGACCACCGCGCGCAAGACAAGCTCGCGTTTCTCCTGTCCCTCGTCCCTTACCTGGTGGACCACGACCGGGTCAGCGTCGCAGAAGTGGCGGCGCACTTCGGCGTGCCCCAGTCCCAGATCCGTGATGCGGTGCGCCTCATCGGGGTATCGGGCATCCCCGGGGAAACGGCGCAGTACCAGCATGGCGACCTGTTCGACATCAACTGGGACGACTTCGAGCTGAACGACCAGATCGTGCTCACCAATCGGGTCGCCATCGACGATTCCCCGCGGTTCTCGGCGCGCGAGGCAGCGGCGCTGATCGCCGGACTGCAGTACCTGTCGGCGTTGCCCGAGCATGCCGACCGGGCCGCGGTGGCTAGCCTCATGGCAAAGCTGTCCCGCGGAGCATCCGCCGTTCCCAGCTCATTGACGGTCGAAGCCACCGCTACAGACGGCACTCTCGCCCTCATTCGTGAGTCGGTCAGCACCGGCGTGCAGATCGAGTTCTGCTACCGCAGTGCGCAGGGCGAGGCTCAGAGCCGACGGGTTGACCCGCTGCGAATCGAATCGTTCGACGCCGACTGGTACCTGCGTGGCTGGGATCACCTCCGGCAGGGCGTTCGCACGTTCCGGCTGGACCGCATCTCTGAGCCGGTCATCACGACGGAGCCGATCACCTTCCGCGCCCAGGACGTGACCCTTCCCGAGACGCTGTTCGAGGGTTCGCCGGAGGATCTGCTCGTGACCATCGACGTCGTGCCCTCGGCCGCGCCCTTGCTTGCGGATTACATCCCCGCCGGCGCGGTGACCACCGAGATCGGTGGGTTGTTCCGCACGACGATCCGGGTGTCCCACTATCACGGACTCAAGAGACTGCTCGCGAGTATGTCGGGGATGGCGACCGTGGTCGAACCGGCCGAGGCACGCACGGCGGTGGCCGAATGGGCGGCCGCGGGGGCCGCCCGCTACCGCTGACGCCTCACACGGGTGCTTCGCAGTTGGCCCCAAGGCGGCGCGCTAAACTGGGCACAGGCTTCTTAAGTTTCTGCGACACAAAGGACGTGACCCCATGCTGAGTGGATTTACCGGATGGCATCTACTGATCATCCTCATTGTCGTATTGCTCTTGTTCGGCGGCACCAAGCTTCCGGCCCTCGCCAGGGGCCTCGGTGAGTCGCTGCGTATCTTCAAGTCCGAGATCAAGAAGGATGACGCGGCTGCCCCCTCGGAGGCTGCGCCGAACGTAACGGCGCCCGGCGCAGCCGTCCCGGACCCGGGCGCGCCGGTCGTTCGCCCGTCGGACAGCCCTGACGGGCCCCAGTTCCCGTCTAAGCCCTAGGGTCCGTGGCCACTCGAACCCGGGGCAAGTCCGAAGAAGGCCGGATGTCCTTCGGTGCCCACCTCATCGAACTGCGCAACCGGCTCTTTCGTGCGGCTCTCGCGATCGTGGTGGCGTCCGTTGTCGGTTACTTCCTTGTGCCGTTTGTGCTCGACGCCCTGCAAGTACCCCTCAAACAAATTTCCGAGTCGACCGGGCGCACGGCCGTTCTGAACAACACCCGGCTCACCGAGGCCTTCGACGTCCAGCTGCAGATAACGGTCATTCTCGGGATCGTCATTTCAAGCCCAGTCTGGCTGTATCAGATCTGGGCCTATATCGTGCCGGCGCTCAAGCGCACCGAGAAGCGCTACGCCGCCGGTTTTCTTGGGGCAACCATCCCGCTGTTCCTCGCGGGGTGCGCCACCGGGTGGTTCATCTTTCCGCACACGGTCGAGCTCCTGGCCGGGTTTGCGCCCGACGATTCCACGTCGATCTTCGGCACCAAGGACTTCGTCGACTTCGTCTCTCGTCTGGTGCTGGCGGTGGGAATCGGATTTGTGCTTCCGGTGTTCCTAGTGCTGTTGAACTTCATCGGTGTGCTCAGCGCTGCCTCGATCCTCAAGGGCTGGCGGATCGCCGTGCTTGCGATCACCCTTTTCTCCGCGCTAGCCACGCCCCCTTCCGACGTTATGACCATGTTCCTGCTGGCGATCCCGATGTTGATGCTGTACCTGCTCGCAGCAGGAGTCGCCTGGCTGCACGATCGCGCGGCCGCGCGGAAACTTCGCAGTCTGATTGAAGAGAGCACGATTTAGTGATGATGTCACCGTCTCCGGCTGAACGGTACGCCGCAGCACGCACCCGCACCGCGCAACCCAGGGTGGAGGCGTTCCGCGCCCGCCAGCGGTTCGATCTCGACGAGTTCCAGGTTGCGTCGTGCATCTCGCTCGAGGAGGGGAAGAGCGTACTCGTGGCCGCGCCTACCGGCGCGGGCAAGACCGTGGTCGCCGAGTTCGCCGTCTATCTTGCAATGCAGGGCACCCGCGACAAAGTGTTTTATACCGCACCGATGAAAGCGTTGAGCAACCAGAAGTTCCAGGAGTTGACCGCGGAGTACGGGGCTGACCAGGTGGGGCTGCTCACCGGCGACACCAACATCAACGCCTCCGCGCGCATCGTGGTCATGACCACCGAGGTGCTGCGCAACATGCTGTACGCGGATTCGGCACTGCTGGAAAACCTGGCCTTCGTGATCATGGACGAGGTGCACTACCTCGCCGACCGGTTCCGGGGTGCGGTGTGGGAAGAGGTCATCATCCATCTTCCCCAGACGGTGCGGATGGTCGCGCTCAGTGCGACGGTGTCCAACGCCGAGGAATTCGGCGACTGGCTGCAGGCCGTGCGCGGCGATACCGACGTCATCGTCTCCGAGGAGCGCCCGGTGCCGCTGGAGCAGCACGTGCTCACCCGTACCAAAATGATCGACCTGTTCGACACGACGGGAGTCGCCGCAACCAACCGGGTGAACCCAGAGCTGCTGGCGATGACGCGGGTCGGCTCCCGCAGCCCAAACTCGCGGTCCCGCAGGGACCCAGGCAAATTCAACGGGAGGGGCAATCGTGGCGACAACGCCCGAATGGACCGGCCCGAGTTTGTGGCTCTCCTCGATAGCAAGAATCTCCTCCCGGCAATCTTCTTCGTGTTCAGCCGGGTCGGCTGTGACGCCGCGGTGCGTCAAGTGCTCCGCGCGGGAGTTCGCCTGACCCAGGCCCACGAGCGCGATGAGATCCGCGCCATCGTCGAGGAGCGTTGCCGCACGCTGCGCGACGAAGACCTCGGTGTCCTCGGGTACTTCGAGTGGCTCGATGGTCTGGAGCGGGGCGTCGCCGCGCACCACGCCGGAATGCTCCCCGCCTTCAAAGAAGTGGTCGAGGAGCTGTTCCGGCTGAAGCTGGTGCGCCTTGTTTTCGCCACAGAAACGCTCGCGCTCGGCATCAATATGCCGGCGCGCACGGTGGTGCTCGAGAAACTCGAGAAGTTCAACGGTGAAGCACGTGTACCCATCACACCGGGGGAGTACACCCAGCTTACCGGCCGCGCCGGGCGGCGCGGCATCGACGTCGAAGGCCACGCCGTAATCCAGTGGGCAGAAGGCCTCGACCCGCATGCCGTCGCCTCGCTCGCCTCCCGTCGCACCTACCCGCTCGTGTCGAGCTTCAAACCGACGTACAACATGGCGGTCAACCTCATCGACCAGTTCGGGCGGGCGCACACCCGCGAGGTGCTCGAGTCGTCGTTCGCACAGTTCCAGGCCGACCGCGCCGTCGTCGACATCGCCCGCAAGGTGCGTTCGCAGCAGGACTCGCTCGACGGATACGCCAAGTCGATGACCTGCCACCTTGGCGACTTCGGGGAATACATCGGCATTCGGCGCGAGCTCACCGACCTCGAGCGCAAGGCGAGCGTGCGCCAGGACGCCCAGACGCGCTCCGACCAGGATCGTCGGCAGAAGCAGATCGCAGCCCTCCGGCGGCAACTGAAGCAGCACCCCTGCCACGCCTGCAACGATCGCGAGGCCCACGCGCGCTGGGCCGAACGCTGGTGGAAACTCAAAAAAGACAACGATCGCCTCCGGTCCGATATCCGCACGCGCACCGGAGCGGTTGCCAAGGTCTTCGACCGGGTCACCGACGTGCTGCTCAGCCTGGACTACCTCAGCGCGGATGCCGACGGCGAGATCACCGTCACCTCGCATGGGCGCACCCTGAAGCGCATTTACGGTGAGCGCGACCTGCTCGTCGCCGAATCGCTGCGCCGGGGGCTTTGGAACAGCCTCGATCCGGCGTCCCTCGCGGCGATGGCCGCCGCCCTGGTCTACGAGCCGCGTCGCGACGAAGGCCCGCCCGACGAAAGAAACCTCCCGCGCGGCGCCTTCCGCGAGGCCTTCGATGCCACCACCACCCTGTGGGCAAACCTCGATGACCTCGAACGGGACAACCGTCTGCCCGGCACCCAGCCGCTCGGCACCGGGCTCATCCACGCGATGTACCGCTGGGCACAGGGCGCATCGCTCGATAGCGCGCTGACCATCGCCGACCTCGCAGCCGGAGACTTTGTGCGCCTGAGCAAGCAGACCATCGACCTGCTCGACCAGCTTTCCATGGTGGCCGATGCGCCGGTCGGGGCGAACGCCCGTAAGGCTCTAGACGCAGTGCGACGCGGCATCGTTGCATACTCCAGCGTTGCGTAGGCTCAGGCTGGTGAGGCCAGATCCCCGTCCGATTGTTCCGCTGTGGGCAGCGTTGGTGCTTGCTGCGGCATCCGGTCCGATCATGGACGCCGGCTTCCCCGATCGCGACCTCTGGCCACTCACCTTTGTGGGAATCGCGCTGGTTCTCGTGAGTGCGGTCGGCCGTCGGCCCCGCTCGGCGCTGCTCCTCGGTTTCGTTTCCGGCCTCGCGTTCTATCTCGTGCACATCGAGTGGGCATCGCTGTTTCTCGGCCCGATTCCGATGACCGCCCTGTCGGTTCTCGAGTCCCTGTTCGTCGCGCTGGGTGTGCTGCTCGTCGCCCTGGCCTACCGCTGGTGCGCCCGGCTGTGGCCGGACGCACGGGGTCGACTCCTGCTTCTGCCGGCAATCATCGCGGGCCTGTGGACAGCGCGGGAGGCAGTCACCAGCACTTTCCCCTATGGCGGGTTCGCCTGGGGAAGGGTAGCCCTCTCCCAATCGCAGAGCCCTTTCGCCGATTTGTTCCCCTGGCTCGGGGTGTCGGGGGTGAGCTTCGTCATGGTCGCGCTGGTCGCGCTGGCGATCGAGGCGGTGCGCTTCGGGGCTGTGGGGCGGATGATCCGGCTCGTCGTTGTGGTCGCCGCGGTCACCGCGGCTCTCGTGGTGCCCGCGTTCCCGGTCGCCATCACCGGCACAAGCACCATCGCAGCGGTGCAGGGCAACGGCAAGGCCGCCTACTTCGATACTCGTGAGCAGGGCGACCTGCTCACCGCCCAGTTCGAGGCGACCGAGCCGCTGTTTGAGCAGGATCTCGACCTCGACATGGTGGTCTGGCCGGAAGGCGCCTCCGACATCAACCCGCTCGAGTCGGTTTACGCCGCACGGGCCTTCGACTACGTCAGCACGCAGCTCGACGCTCCGCTGGTGGCGGGCGCCATCACCGAACGCGACGGGAAGATCTACAACACCTCGTTGCTCTGGGAGGCGGGGGAAGGCGCTGTCGATTACTACGACAAGAAGCATCCCATCCCGTTCGGCGAGTACGTGCCCGACCGGGAGTTCTGGGAACCCTTCGCGCCCGACCTGATCGGCATGATCGCACGCGAGTACACCCCGGGCACAACCGACACGGTGTTCGACATCAACGGCACTGTGGCCGGAATCAACATCTGTTTCGATATCTCGGACGACGCGGTCATGACCGCTGCCGTCCGCGATGGCGCCGAGGTGCTGCTTGCGCAGACCAACAACGCCGACTTCGGCCAGACCGACGAGAGCGTACAGCAGCTGGCGATCGCGCGAATCCGGGCCATCGAACTGGGGCGCAGCGTCGTCAACATCTCAACCGTGGGAACCAGCGCGATCATCGCGCCGGACGGATCGACCATCGAACAGTTGGACACCTACACGGCCGACACCATGGTCGCCGACGTCCCCCTGAGCTCGACGGTGACGCCTGCATCGCTGGCCGGACGAGGCATCGAGTGGTTTGTGTCGGGCCTCGGGCTGGCGGCTCTCGCGCTGGCCATGGCTGTGCAGCGGCGTCACACGCCGCGGTAAACAAAAAGCACCTCACATCCGGGTGACCGGTGTGAGGTGCTCGAGTTAACCGTTTCGGTTAGGCGTCAACCTTTTTCTGACCCTTGCGCGCACGAAGATAATCGAGCCGCTCCTGGAGAAGTTCTTCCAACTCCGGACGGGTGCGTCGCTCCAGGAGCATGTCCCAGTGGCTGCGCGGAATCTTGGTCTCAACGTGGGACGTCTCAACCGGGGTGCCGTCGCTCGAGAGCAGAACGCCTTCCTGGCCGGACTTCGGAGACTCCCAGACTTCGGGTACTTCGGCTTCGGCCGAGAACACTACCTCGAAGGTCGTTCCGTCGGCTGTGCGGTAAACACTTTTCTTTCGCGGGGAAAACTCCACGCCCTCTTCGCTCTGTAAGCTCTGGGTGCCAAGTCTCATGCCGCGCAAACTACGGTCTGCCATTGTCTGGCCTCCTTAATCGCAATGCATTCAAAGTTATAAACCCGCCGGCTGGACGTATCCTTTCAACCTTGTGATATTTCACAGGCTCTTCCCAGTCACAATCGGCGTGTGGGGGATCGCTCTTCGAGCAGGCGGACCGCCACGTCGGCACGATCAGTCACAAGACCATCGATACCGAGGTCGAGGAGGCGCTCCATTGTGGCACGCTCGTTGACAGTCCAGATGTGAACTTCGACTCCGGCGCCGTGAAACGCGTCGATCATCCGGCGCGTCGCGAGCGAAATTCCGCGGAAAGACTCGGGGATTTGTACGGCGTGCACCCGGCGCAGGCTGAAGCGCAGCAGCGGAGTGAGCCGCAGCGTCGCTGCGACCACCGCCAGGACGAGAACGGTCGACGAGGCCGCGCTCGCGACGCCCGGAAGCAATTTCACCGTGGCGCTCCGGCGCCGCTCGCTGAACGATGCGACCAACACCCGATCCAGCGCGCCGGCTCGCCGGATTGCCTTGGCAACCGACGGGATCGCGGCCTGTGCTTTGACATCAATATTCAGGCGGGCTGTGGGAAAGGCCGCGAGCACCTCGGCGAGGGTGGAAAGTCTTTGGGCGTGACCGAGGTCGATGGTGCGCAGTTCTGCGAGGGTCAGGCTGGCGATCGTGCGCTCAGAACCCGCCAGTCTTCGCAGATCCGCGTCATGGGCGACGACCGCGACGCCGTCTCTGCTGGCGTGCACATCCAGCTCGAGATAGCCGGCGCCCGCTTGCAGTGCCCGTTCGAAGGCGAGCAGCGTGTTATCCGCAATGCCCGTGGCAAGGCCTCGATGCGCGAACACGCGCGGGCGCGGCGGGGCGAAGTAGGGGATCACGGCACAACGGTACTCGGGGGTGCAGCGTGTGGCTACGCCGGAGTTGATAGTGTCGTCTGTCGTGAGCAACCCACTACAGCCCGGAACTTTGTCCGGCAAGCGCGCCCTCGTGACCGGATCCTCCCGAGGGATCGGCGCCGACACGGTCGGCTACCTCGCCAAAGCCGGTGCAAGTGTCGTGGTCAATTTCCGCAACAAGGAGGCCAGGGCGCTGAAGCTCGTCTCCGCAATCCAGCAGGCCGGCGGCACCGCCATCGCTGTAGGCGCAGACCTCACCGACCCGGTTTCGCTCGAGAACCTGTTCAGTACGATCACGGACGAACTCGGCGGACTCGACATCCTCGTTATGAACGCCTCCGGGGGCATGGAGGGCGGAATGGCCGCCGACTATGCGATGCAGCTCAACCGCGACGCCCAGGTCAACCTCCTCACCGCGGCGCTGCCGCTGCTCGGTCCCGGTTCCCGAGTTGTGTTCATCACCAGCCACCAGGCGCACTTCATTCACGGCACCGAAACGATGCCCGAGTACCTTCCGGTTGCGCTGAGCAAGCGGGCGGGCGAAGATGCTCTCCGTGCGCTGATCCCGGCCCTGACGGAAAAGGGCATCGAGTTTGTCGTGGTCTCCGGTGACATGATCGAGGGCACCATCACCGCCACCCTGCTGGAGCGCGCGAACCCCGGAGCGATCGGGGCACGCAAGGAATCCGCCGGCCGCCTATACAACGTGGGCGAGTTCGCGGCGGAGATTGCGCTGGCCGCGGTCGATCCCATTCCCGAGAACAACACCCGCTACGTCGGCGACATCAGCGACTTCGTTTCGGCCTGACCGATGACCGCCGGGCACCGCCTCACCTCGCGCATCCTGCTGTTCGACGAGTCCGGGCGGGTGCTGCTGTTTCGCACCAAGGCTCCGGACACCAGCGGCTTCTCGCGCTGGATCACGCCCGGCGGGGGAGTGGACCCGGGAGAAAACCACGCTCAGGCCGCGGTGCGCGAACTCTTCGAGGAAACCGGGCTGGTGGCCGACTCAGTCGGCGATCCGGTCTGGAACCATGATTTTGATGTGGTGTGGGATGCTGCTGACCACAGCACCGGCCACGCCGAGTTCTACGTCCACACGACAGGCAACTTCGAGCCGGTGAACACCAACTGGACTCCGGAAGAGCACGTCGACGTCGAGGCGAGCCGCTGGTGGAGCCTGGCCGAGCTCGAGTCGACCTCGGAGCCGTTCGAGCCGGCCGAACTGCCCGCCCTCGTGCGCACCCATCTCCCGGCTCAGCAGCTCCCACCCCAGCATCTCCCACCCAAGTAGAGGACACTCATGACCACGCTGCCTGACCTAATTGCCGAGTTGCACGCGCAGGAGCAGCGGTTGCAGTTCGCGCGGTTCACCCACACCGACGCCTGGGAACTGGGGCTCAGCCTGGTCGAGCTGGCGACGGCGCGCGGGCTCGGCGTGACGATAGACATCACCAGGGGCTACCAGCAGGTGTTCCACGCGGCGCTGCCGGGAACGACCCCCGACAACGACGACTGGGTGGCCCGCAAGGTGCGCACGGTGCGCCGCTTCGGCCACAGCTCCTTCCTTGTCGGGCGTTCGCACGCGGCCAACAACACCGACCTGAACACCGCGACCGGGCTGCCGGCGGCGCTGTACAGCGACCACGGGGGCTGTTTCCCTGTTTTAGTTCGGGATGTCGGGCCGGTGGGCACGGTCACCGTGTCGGGGCTACCGCAGGCAGACGACCATGCCCTCGTGGTTGAAGCACTGGAGCTCGCACTGTCGCGCTGAGCCGCACCGCGACATCCCGGTCCCCAGCAGTCCCCCGTCTACACATGTTGTTTTACGTGGTTTTGTGTTGCTATCCAGTCTGAATGAAGATAAGGTCACATCAACACAGATAGACCATTGCTAGCTCGACACTGTCAAAGGAGACGTGAGTATGTACGCGGAAGAGCGCCAGCAGCGCGTCGAGGCCATAGTCTCCGCATCTGGTCGGGTCGCCGTGGCCGGGCTCGCCCGCGACTTCGACGTCACAACCGAAACCATCCGCCGCGACCTCGCGCAGCTCGAGGCGCGAGGGGTTCTCCGCAGGGTGCACGGGGGAGCCGTTGTTGCGTCGAACAGCAGCCGCCTCGAGGAGAGCGTTTCAGCGCGGCGCGGCCGCAATACCGCAGCCAAGGCGCGCATCGCGCAGCTTGCGATGAGCCTGATTCCGAACACGTTCAGCGGCGCCGTCGCCCTCGACGCCGGGACCACCACCGGAGTTGTCGCCGAGCACCTCGCCCGGTGGCACCCGAGCACCGCCAACCAGACGCTCGTGGTGATCACCAACTCCCTCGTCATCGCGAGCATCGTGACGGAAAACCCCGATGTCGAGGTCAATCTGCTCGGCGGACGCCTGCGCGGGATCACCAGCGCCGCGGTTGGCTCATCCACTCTCGCGCAGCTGTCACGGATGCGCCCAGACATCGCCTTCATCGGCGCCAACGGGGTGCACGCCGAGTTCGGGCTCAGCACACCAGACCAGGAGGAATCCGCAGTGAAAACCGCACTCACCCGGGGCGCCCGTCGCGCCGTCGCTCTGGTCGATGCCTCGAAACTCGGGCAGGAAACGCTCGTCAGCTTCGCCGACCTTGGTGATCTTGACACCCTCATCACGGACTCCACCCCGGCGCCGGATCTGACCGAAGCGCTGCGCGATGCGGAAGTCGAGGTGCTGGTCGCATGATCGTCACATTCACCGCCAACCCCAGCCTCGACCGCACCATCGAACTCGGCTCCGCGCTCGACCGTGGTGGTGTGCAGCGTGCCTTCGCGACGCAGGAACAGCCCGGGGGCAAGGGCGTCAACGTCTCCCGTGCGCTGATGGCCTCCGGGCTCGAGACGATCGCTGTGCTGCCCGGAACCAGCGCCGATCCCATGCTGGTCGCGCTCCGAGCGGAGAAGATCCCGCACGCGAGCCTCGCGATTGCCGGTCGCATCCGGTCAAATATCACGCTGACCGAGCCTGACGGCACCACAACCAAGATCAACGAGCCAGGCCCGGCTCTCGACGAGAGCGATGAGATCGCGTTGATCGACCTCGTTGTCTCGCGCGCCCGCGACGCAGCCTGGCTGGTGCTGGCGGGATCGCTGCCTCCGGGGCTGCCCGTCGACTTTTACGCCCGCGTGGTCACCGCCGTGCGCAACGCCGGTCCTGGCGCGGAGGGAACCACGCCACGCATCGCCGTCGACTCCTCCGGCGCCCCCATGGCCGCGCTGATCGCATCCGGGGTCGGTGTCGACCTGATCAAGCCCAACGCCGAAGAACTTGCCGAGATCACCGGCATCGGCGACGGGCACACCCTGGAGTCCGACCCGCTCGCGGCGTACTCCGCAGCGCAGAGCCTGGTGGAGCGGGGCTGCGCAGCGGTTCTGGCCACCCTCGGCGCAAAGGGAGCGGTGCTCGTTACGGCCGAAGGCGGCTGGATGGCCACGATGCCTCCCATCGTCCCCGTGAGCACCGTCGGAGCGGGGGATTCTTCGCTCGCGGGCTACCTCGTCTCGGACGAGGCCGGCGGAACCCCACACCAGCGCCTGGCGCAGGCCGTCGCGCACGGGTCCGCGGCGGCATCGCTGCCGGGAAGCACCATGCCGGCCACCGCCCAGACGCGGCCGGAGACGGCCACCGTCACCGTTCTAACCCCGATCAGCGCCGATCGCTGAACTACGCAACACCCGACAGGAGAACACAATGTCGTCACTCATCACCCCACAACTGGTAACGCTGGATGTGGACCTCGGCACAGACCGCGCCGACGTAATTCGAGCCTTGGCTACGCGCGTCGTCGAGGCCGGTCGCGCAACCGACGTCGAGGCGTTGTTCACCGACGCCTGGGCGCGCGAGCAGAAGACCGATACCGGCATCCCCGGGGGAATCGCTATTCCGCACTGCCGCTCCACCGCGGTGCTGGAGCCCACCTTCGCGATGGCACGTCCCAACCCCGCCATCGACTTCGGCGCACCGGACGGCCCTGCTGACCTGATCTTCCTGATCGCGGCGCCCGACGGCGCCGACCAGGCACACCTGAAGCTGCTCTCCAAGCTCGCCCGCTCGCTAATCAAGCCTGACTTCGTCGCGGCACTGCGCAGCGCTCCCACCCCGGAAGATATTGTCGCCCTCGTGGAAGGTGCGCTCAGCGATGAGCCTGCGCCGACCGGAACTGCGCAGCCGGTGGCGCCGGCGGCAGCGGCATCCGCTTCGTCTGCCCCCTCATCCGGCGCACACGCCGCCGAGCCGGCACCAGCGCGCCCAACCCTGGTTGCGGTCACAGCTTGCCCCACCGGCATCGCGCACACCTACATGGCGGCGGACGCGCTCGTTGCCGCCGCGGAGCGCGCGGGCGTCAACCTTCAGGTTGAGACCCAGGGCTCCTCGGGCGCCAAGCCACTCGACCCGTCGATCATCGCAGCCGCGGGCGCCGTCATCTTCGCTGTCGACGTGGACGTGCGCGACAAAGGCCGATTCGCCGGGATGCCGCTGATCCAGTCACCGGTCAAGCGCGGCATCGACGCACCAGACGCCATGATCGCGGAGGCCGTTGCCGCCGCGACCAACCCCAACGCCCGCCGCGTCGGATCGTCCGGGCAGGAAGCGGCTGCGGAAAGCCAGGAGGGCAACGAGCACTTCGGCAAGAAGCTGCAGCGCTGGCTGCTCACCGGTGTGAGCTACATGATTCCGTTTGTGGCCGGTGGCGGACTTCTCATGGCGCTGGGCTTCTTGCTCGGCGGGTATGAGATCGCCAACACCGCGCGGGACTTCGCCCTCAACTACTCGCTCTTCAACCTCCCCGAGGGCGGCCTCGGCCAGTACCTTGGCGCGGTTCTCTTCCTGATCGGAAACGTCTCGATCAACTTCCTTGTACCCGTACTCGCCGGGTACATCGCCTACGCGATCGCCGACCGTCCCGGTATCGCACCCGGATTCACCGTCGGCGCCATCGCATTGCTCATGAACGCCGGATTCATCGGTGGACTCATCGGCGGACTGCTCGCCGGTGGAGCCGCCTACGCGATCGGGCGCCTGCAGGTTCCGGCCTGGCTGCGCGGCCTTATGCCCGTGGTGATAATTCCGCTGCTCGCGTCGCTCGTCGCATCCGGCCTGATGCTGCTCGTGCTCGGTGGTCCCATCGCACTGCTGATGACCGGCCTCAGCGACTGGCTCTCGTCCCTCACGGGTGCATCCGCTGTCTTGCTGGGATTGATCCTCGGCGTGATGATGGGCGCCGACCTTGGCGGCCCGATCAACAAGGTTGCGTACGCGTTCGCTGTCGCCGGTCTTGGGGCCGGAAGCTTCGACAACCAGACCCCGTGGATGATCATGGCGGCCGTTATGGGCGCCGGCATGGTCGCCCCGCTGGGCATGGCTTTGGCCTCCACCGTCCTGGCCCGCAAGCAGTTCAGCGCCCTCGAGCGCAACAACGGCGTGAGCGCGTGGGCGCTCGGGGCGTCGTTCATCTCCGAAGGTGCAATCCCGTTCGCCGCTGCTGACCCGCTGCGTGTCATCCCGGCCAGCATCGTCGGCAGTGGAGTCGCCGGGGCCATCATCATGGGCACGGGCGTCACCTCGCAGGCACCACACGGCGGGTTCTTTGTCTTCTTCGCGATCGGTAACTTCGGAATGTTCGTCGTCGCCATCGCCATCGGAGCGCTCGTCACCGCCCTCATCGTGATCGCTCTCAAGCGCTGGGCTGTCAAGGCCCCACGCACTCAGGCATCCGAACCCGTGTCGGTTCCGGTCGCGGCGTAACCTCAGTCGCGTCATCACCTCACATAGCAGTCGTCAACCAGCAAGGAGAATTCCCATGGCCGAACGCCACGCCACCATCGCCAGCAGCGTCGGGCTGCACGCCCGCCCCGCAGGTCTGTTCATCGAAGCGGTCAACAAGCAGCCAGTTGCCGTAACGATCAGCAAGGACGGCAGCACGCCGCTCAACGCGTCGAGCATCCTGTCGATCATGAGTCTGGGTGCCTCGCACGGTGACGTGGTCACCCTCGCGGCCGAGGGGGAGGGTGCCGAAGCCGCGCTCGACGAGCTCGTTGCCCTGCTCGAGACGGACCTCGACGCGGTCGAGTAGCGCGACGGTCGCGTAGCGCGGCCGCGAAGCGGGGGAGGGCAGGCCCGATTTCAGTCTGGGCCTGTCCACGCCCGAATGCGAGTGGAATAATCACGAACGTGACCAGTTCTGCGGCGACAGCGCAACGCCTGCGCGACCTCGCTCAGCTGCGCCGCGTGCGGGACCGGATCGACCGGGAGTATGCCCTCCCGCTCGACGTCGAGTCTCTCGCCCGCGGCGCGAACGTGTCGGCGGGGCATCTCAGTAGGCAATTCCGGCTCGCCTATGGTGAGTCTCCCTACGCCTACCTCATGACGCGGCGCATCGAACGCGCGATGGCGCTGCTGCGCCGCGGCGATCTCAGCGTCACGGAGGTGTGTTTTGCGGTGGGGTGTTCCTCGCTCGGCACCTTCAGTACCCGCTTCACCGAACTGGTCGGCGTGTCGCCCAGCGTGTACCGCGGGATGACGCCGCGGCCGGGACTCGAGCTGCCGTCTTGCGTGACGAAAGAGATCACGAGACCGGTCAGGAATCGAGAAGCGCGCCAGAGGGAGCGTGACCTACGGTGACAGACATGGACACCAACATGGACATCATCATTTATTCGAGTTTCCTCCCCCACAGCGACCCAGACGCTTCCCTCGCCTTCTATCGCGACACGCTCGGCTTCGAGGTGCGCGGAGACGTCGGATACGGCGGAATGCGCTGGATCACCGTGGGCCCCCACGGCCAGCCCGGGGTTTCCATCGTGCTGGAGCCACCCGCCGCTGACCCGGGCGTCACCGATGAGGAACGCCGAACCATCACCGAGATGATGGCGAAGGGAACCTACGCCGGAGTACAACTGGCAACGGCAGACCTGGATGGCACGTTCGCGCGACTACAGGCCAGCGGCGCCGAAATAGTGCAGGAACCCATCGACCAGCCCTATGGGCTGCGCGACTGCGCGGTGCGCGACCCCGCGGGCAACCAGCTTCGCATCCAGCAGCTCACCTGATTCCACCGCTCGTCTGTCGCACCCGAGCACCTGTCAGAGGCCGCCCCCAGACTGGTTGAATGGTGCTGAGCGCCCACAGGCCCGACAGATGGAGACACCGATGAGCACTGCCACGAGCACAGACACGGACGCAGACACGCAATCGGCGCACATCGCCGTCGCCGACAGCCACGACCTGATCCGCGTGCAGGGCGCCCGCGTCAACAACCTCAAAGACATCAGCGTTGTCATCCCGAAACGAAGGCTGACGGTCTTCACCGGGGTCTCCGGATCCGGAAAAAGCTCGCTGGTGTTCGGCACCATCGCCGCGGAGTCGCAGCGGATGATCAACGAAACCTACAGTGCCTTCCTGCAGGGGTTCATGCCCGCGCTCGCACGCCCGGAGGTCGACGTACTCGAGGGTCTGACGACCGCAATCATCGTCGACCAGGAACGCATGGGCGCCAATTCGCGCTCCACCGTCGGCACGGCCACCGATGCAAACGCCCTGCTCCGCATCCTGTTCAGTCGGCTCGGCGAGCCCTACATAGGATCACCCCAGGCATTCTCGTTTAACGTCGCGTCAATCTCGGGCGCGGGAGCCGTGACCATTGAGAAGGGCGGAGCGACCACAAAGGAGCGCAGAAGCTTCTCGATCACGGGGGGAATGTGCCCGCGGTGCGAAGGCATGGGCAAGGTCAACGACATCGATCTCGCCCAGCTGTTCGATGATTCCAAGTCGCTCAACGAGGGCGCGATGACCATCCCCGGATACACCGCCGACGGGTGGGGCGTGAAGATCTACACCGGGTCGGGGCTGCTCGACGGGGATAAGCCGATCCGCGACTACACCAAAAAGGAGCTCCACGACTTTCTCTATAAGGAGCCCATCAAGGTCAGAGTCGGGGACATGAACATGACCTACGAGGGGCTGGTCCCCCGAGTTCAGAAGTCGTTCCTGTCGAAGGATCGAGAGGCAATGCAGCCGCACATCCGCGCATTCGTCGACCGCGCGGTCACCTTCACCACCTGTCCGGACTGCGGGGGATCCCGTCTCAACGAGGGCGCCCGGTCGTCGAAGGTCAGCGGTATCAACATTGCCGACGCCTGCGCCATGCAGATCAGCGACCTCGCGGCGTGGGTGAGCGCACTCGACGAACCGTCTGTGGCGCCTTTGCTCACCGCGTTGCGCCACATCCTCGACTCGTTCGTCGAAATCGGACTCGGCTACCTGTCGCTTGAACGCCCGGCGGGCACTCTCTCGGGCGGGGAGGCACAGCGCACCAAACTCATTCGGCACCTTGGCTCGTCCCTCACCGACGTCACCTACGTGTTTGACGAGCCCACCATTGGCTTGCATCCTCACGACATCCAGAAAATGAACGAGCTTTTGCTGCGCCTGCGCGACAAGGGCAACACCGTGCTCGTGGTCGAGCACAAGCCAGAAATGATCGCGATCGCCGATCACGTCGTCGACCTCGGTCCGGGCGCAGGCACCGCGGGCGGCACGATCTGCTACGAGGGCACACTTGAGGGGCTCCGGGCGAGCGACACGCTCACCGGCCGCCACCTGGATGACCGGGCCATGCTGAAAAAGGCGCTCCGCGAACCCGCCGGCGCCCTGGAGATTCGTGGGGCGACGGAAAACAACCTGAAGAATGTCGATGTGGATGTCCCGCTCGGCATGCTCGTGGTGGTGACCGGTGTCGCCGGCTCGGGCAAAAGCTCGCTTATTCACGGGTCGATCCGTCAGAGCGACGGCGTGGTGTCGATCGACCAGGGAGCGATCCGCGGGTCGCGCCGGAGTAACCCGGCCACCTACACGGGCATGCTCGAGCCGATTCGCAAGGCGTTTGCGAAGGCCAACGGAGTAAAACCCGCACTCTTCAGTTCCAATTCGGAGGGCGCCTGCCCGAACTGCAACGGCGCCGGCGTGATTTACACAGACCTGGGGATGATGGCGGGGGTAGCGACCACCTGCGAAGTCTGCGAGGGCAAGCGGTTCCAGGCGTCCGTGCTCGATTACCACTTCGGTGGGCGCGACATCAGTGAGGTGCTCGGGATGTCGGTGAGCGAAGCGGTGGAATTCTTCGGCACGGGGGAGGCCCGCACCCCCGCGGTGCACGCGATTTTGGAGCGGTTGGCGGATGTCGGGCTCGGATACATCAGCCTCGGACAACCGCTCACCACCCTCTCGGGAGGCGAGCGGCAGCGGCTCAAGCTGGCGACGCACCTGGGAGAAAAAGGTGGGATCTACGTTCTCGATGAACCGACGACCGGCCTTCACCTCGCGGATGTGGAGCAGTTGCTTGGGCTGCTCGACCGCCTCGTCGAGTCCGGTAAGTCGGTCATTGTCATCGAGCACCACCAGGCGGTGATGGCGCACGCCGACTGGATCATCGACCTTGGTCCGGGAGCCGGTCACGACGGCGGCACCGTGGTGTTCGAGGGCACGCCTGCCGACCTCGTCGCCGCGCAGTCGACTCTCACCGGCAAGCACCTCGCCGCCTACGTGGGCGGTTGACCCCCGGCCGTGCGGCGTTCGGGGAGCGGTCGCGGGGGAGCGGCAAACACCGAAACGACGAGCAGGAGCCCCAGCGGCACAAAAACGGCCGCCGCTAGCCACGTCCAGTTGCCGAGCACCGGCGCGAGCAGGAACGTCAACGCGACCAGCGCACCCAGCGCGTAGGCCAACAGCGGAATCGCTATGGCCAGAACGGTCGGGTGTGCGGCCGACTTCGGCCACACGAGTGCGCGTTCGACCGAGGTCGAACGCCAGCTGTACACCCACACCAATACGAGAACGAGCAGCACGGCGACCACGGCCGGCGCGATGCGCAGTGGATGAAGCTCGATCTCGGTGGCCCAGCCGGGCATCCACCACTGCACCAGTCCGAGCGAGATCACGACCGCCATCACCCACACGAGTGGTCGGGTGCGTCGCACCGCGACCGTTCGGGCCTGGGCACCGCGAGAGATCCGATCCGCGACCAGATCACCGGCCGCGGGCGAGATCTGCGTGACGATCGGATCGATGACCTGAAGGATATTGCGGGCATACGTCTGGTGGTCGGTGAAGGGAGAACTCGTGTTGTGCACGGGATGCTCGCCTGGACCCAAAGCGTCGGTGGCCTCGCGGGTGTACGACTCGCGCCAGCGCTTGTCGCGGTGGGCGTTGTTGTCGCCCATGGGGCCGGACGGTACGGGGTCCCAGATACCCCAGTAGTTGTTCCAGGTGATCTCGGGGTACCCGGAGGCCCATCGGGCGACTGGAGTGAACCCGACATCCGCCCTGCCTTCGAGGAAAGACGACGTGGTGATGAGGGACACGGCCGTGCCGACGGTGTTCAGCCGAACCCGCGTATTCCAGTGCTGCGTGCCGAGACTGCCACCCAGCAGTGCGGTGAGGGCGATCGCGCTGCCCTGAGAGTGTGCGATCACGATCAACTGCGAGCCGGGCGCGTCCTCCAAAAGAGCGTGGGCCTCGGTGATCCGTTTGATGATCACGCCCTCCATCGCGGCGGCACGGAGCGGATGACGTTTATACGTGGCGACGTCACCAACGTACGAGACCAGTGTGTCCAGCACCGGCTGCAGGACGAGCTTGATGCCGGGGATGAGCAGCAGGGGAGCGGCGAGGGTCAAAAACACACTGCCGACGGTGCCGACGACGAGCACAAGCACGAAGGCCAGGACGGCGAACAGCATGCCAAGGACCGCCGCGAACAGGTCCCGGACGGTGGGCACCCACGGCTTTTTCGTGCGGAGCGCAAAGAGCGGAACCCACACCGCGGTGCGTCTCAGCTGGCAGAACAGTCGCCACAGGGCCCGCCACAAAAACCGTGCGCCCCATCGAAAGGTCTCCGTGCGCGAGACGGGCACGAAGGAACGCGACCAGGTTGCCTCGAGGAAGGTCACGGCGACGGTGCCTTCGTCGTTGCCTGGATCGACGCTGTCAGGATTGTCTGTGCCTGGCTCGACGCTGTCAGCATTGTCTGTGCCTGGATCGTCACTTGCGGTGTGCAATTCGGCGTCGACGCGGGCGGATGATCCGATGCCCAGTGTCGACGAGGTGACCCGCACTCCGGGCCGCAGACCGGCACGCGCCCGCGGGTCGTGGCTCAGCGCCCAGTCGATGCGGCCCAAGATGGGCTCGGCCCATTCGAGTAGCGTCTCACCCTCCCGCTGCTCGCCCATCCCGTGCACAACGACGACCGCGACGCTCGGAACGGCAGCGGGTGTCGACGCGTTCTCCGCGTGGAGCAACGGAGCCGTGGGCGCGCGTGGTGAGTGAAATCGCATGACTCAGCACCTTCCGCACGGGGTGCCTCACACGCTACTTCCGCTAACCCGCCCGTGGTACCCCGGTCGATGCCGCACCGGATGGGATAGTCGCCCCGGTACGGCTTCGCGTCCTAGCGTCCTATCGGCCTAGCGTCGTTCGGCGAGGGCGGCGGCCAGGGCGTTCGCGGAGGTGAGGGAGCTGTTGATTCGCCAATCGGCTTCCTTGTTGTGGTTGAACCACACGAAGCCCATCACATCGCCCTGGGCTTTCAGGTAGGAGACGAGATCCCTGTTCCAGACGGCCTTCGACCCGCCGGATTCTGCGGACCCCGTTTCGGCGATCAGGATCGGTTTTCCCGGGGAGAGGGCGCGCAACTGCGCGAGGCCAGGTCCGAACAGCGTTCCCGGTGATGTCCACGAACTCCAGGATGCAGCGGTGCCCCAGTTGTATCCATCGAGGGCAACAATGTCGACATACGCCGAGCCGGGATAGAGACCGGAAAGAGCGGTGGACCCTGTGTACGGGATGTTCGGGCTCCACACCCACTGCACGTTGGTCGCGCCCGCGGCCACCACCACGTCGTGCACGTGGCGCCAGGCTGCAGCAGAAGACCCCGGCGCGTTGGCGTTAGCGCCATCCGCCCACGGGTACCAATTGCCGTTCATTTCGTGGGCGTAGCGCAGCAGCACCGGTTTGCCCCAGCCCGCGAGAGCGGCGCCCCATTGGCGTAGAGAGGGGTCGTAATCTCCAGCGATGATCCGATTGTTCGCGAACGCGGGCTGGTCGAGACCTCCGCCCCAGCGCCAGGGCTCCCAGGTAATCAGGCTCGTGGCCCCGCGTGCGGCGACGCTGTCGAGATCGGCAATCGGTGGTGCCTGCCCGAAGTCGTAGTAGGACAGCACGATCGAGGGGCTTTCCCCTGCGAGCGACGCCACCGCGTCGAGTTCGGCGTTCGCTGTGGCGCCACCCGGTGTAGAGACACCGAAGCGCAGCTGAGCCATGCTGATGGGCGGCTGGGCAGTGGCGGACGAAGGGGAAGGAGTCGTAACGGCTGGAATCGGCGCAATTGTGGCGGGCGTTGGCGCCGTGGACACGGCGCTGTACGTCACCGTGAAGGACGCGGACGCGACGCTCGCCCCATCGGTCGCGCGGATAGCGACGGTTGCGCCCTGAGTGGGTGCAACGGTGATCGTGCTGGAGAACGCTCCCGTGACGGAGGTGGTGAACGCCACGCTGCTGGCGCCGGCGGTAAGGGTGCCGCGTGCCTTTTTCGCGAACGCCGCGCCCGTGACCACCACGCTGGTGCCTACAGGGCCAGAAGCCGTCGACAACACGATGCTTGCTGGCGCGCGACCGGCACTCGCCGGCGGCGCGCTCGACGTTCCCGTTGCCATGAGCGCGCCGACGGTGATGAAGGCCAGCAATGTTTTGCTGAACCAGGAGATTGTGACCAAGGACGCCCCGATGTTTGTTCCCCGAAGATTACCCCCTGGCGCAGGAGTTCTGTAACAATCTGGCTTTTATAACACCAACCGCGTTATTAGCTTCCCGTCATTCCCACACGATTGCGGCGTCGTGTCAGAGCTCGTGAACGCGGCGGAATTCTGAGTCGTGCCAGAGCAGGGGCATCACCTCCGGGCTGCCCTCCATCGCTGTGACCCTGAGCAGAACCATGAGATGGTCTCCGGCGACTGACTCGCTCTCGATTGTGCAGTCGAAACGAGCGGTTGAGCCAGCCAGCAACAGGGCACCCGATTCGCTCGCGTCAAATTCCGTCCCCGCGAAACGATCGGTGCGTCGGCTCGCCAGTTGACGACCGAGCCACGCCTGGTCCTCGGCGATCACCGACACACCGATACCGCCGGCCGTTCTCAGGACCGGCCAGGTGCGGGACTGCGCATCGATACAGATCAGCATGAGCGGCGGCTCCAGCGACACAGACACGAAGGCGCTCACGGCGAGACCTACCGGTTCCCCGTCGATCAGCGAGGCGACGGCCATCACCCCACGAGGGTAGAGGGTGAAGCCACGGCGGAGCACCCCCGGGTCATCTATTCCGGAGATCGCGGCACTCACTGTCTCAGTCATTCGTCGCAACTTTGCTCCCGTTGGCCGTCAACACAACCGCGACGTTGCCCCTCAACGCGTTCGAGTACGGGCACACGCGGTGTGCCTCGAGCACGAGCGCGAGCGCCAGGTTAGGGTCCTCGACCGCAGGCAGGGTGACGTCCAACGCCGCCTCGATGTAAAAACTGCCGTCTTCGGCAGAATGCAACTCGACTGACGACTCGATGGACGTAAGACCGACATCGACCCGTTGACGACGCGCGACGGTGGCCAATGCGCCCTCGAAACACGCTCCGTAGGCGATCGCAAAGAGCTGCTCGGGATTGGTCCCCTCCCCGTTGGACCCCGGGCGTGAGAGGGAAAGGTCAAGTTTTCCGTCGCTGGTAGAACCGTGACCGGTGCGGCCGCCTGCAACGTGGGCGTTCGCCGTATAGATGTGTGCCATGGTGTGATTCCTTCGGTTCTAGTAGGGGTAGAGGGCGATCTCGGGCTGGACGGTCACCCATTGCTGTTCGGTGAACGCATCGGCGTTGTACCGGGTGGATCCGACGCGGCTGCCGTTTCCTGATCCGGCCATCCCTCCGAAGGGCTGAACGACGTCGTCGACGAGGGTCTGGTCATTGATGTGGACATTCCCGCTCACGGCGAGGTCGGCGAAGGCGAGCCCCTGCGCGATGTTGGACGTGAGGACGCCGAGAGAGAGGCCGTATTCGGTTCCGTTGGCGAGTTCCACCGCTTCGTCGAAGGTGTGAAAGACGGTCACCGGAGCAACCGGACCGAAAATTTCGCGGTCATACGCCGGTGTGCCGGGCTGAACATTGGCGAGGACCGTTGGCGCATAGAAAAGCCCGTCATAGGATCCACCGGTGATGACCGTGGCCCCCGCAGCCACGGTATCCGTCACAATTGAATGCACCGAGTCGCGTTGCCGTGCATCAATCAGCGGTCCAACCATCGCAGCGGGGTTGAGGGCGGGATTGGCGATGAGCAGAGCCTCCGCGTGCCGTGCCAAAGCTTCGACGTAGGCGTCCGCAATCGAAGCGTGCACCAAGTGGCGACTCGAGGACATGCAGATTTGGCCAGAGTGCATAAACGATCCGAAGGCGCCCGCGCTTGCGGCCCGCTCGATATCGACGTCGTCAAAGATAACCAGCGCGGAGTTGCCTCCGAGTTCCAGATGCAATCGTTTGAGTAGCGGTGCGGCCTGCGCGGCGATGGCCTTGCCCGCCGCGGTCGATCCCGTAAAAGCGATGATCGGCACGCGGGGATGACCAACGAGTGCCGCCCCGACGTCGCTTCCGCCCGGGAGCACGGCGAGCACGTCTTCCGGCAGCCCCGCCTGGAACAGCGCTTCGGCGATGATGATGCCGCCGGTGATCGCCGTACGCGGGTCAGGCTTCACGATGACGGCATTGCCCACCGCGAGCGCCGGTGCGATCGAGCGAAGTGCGAGGTATAGCGGCGAGTTGAACGGCGCAATAACGCCAACGATTCCGGCGGGTACCCTCCGCGACATACTCATCCGACCGGCTGCCGACGGGTAGAGCTCTCCAACGGGTTCAGCGGCGAGGCCGGCAGCTGCGTACAGAGCCTGCGCGCTGATGGTCAGTTCGAAGTAGGCCTTGCCCACGGTGCAGCCGGCCTCCCGGACGAACCAGTCGGCGAGTTCGGGCCCGTTGACCTCGAGGAGGCGGCCTGCCTCGCGGAGCACCGCAGCACGCTCGGAAGGCGGAGCCGCTGCCCAGCTACGCTGGCCCTCCGTGAGTGCGCTGACCGCGGTGCTGAGATCGTCGACGGTGGCGGTCGCGACACGACCGAGCACGTCTCCCGTCGCAGGCTCGACGATATCCATGGATTGCGCGGCACGTGCGGGCTTGCCGGTGTGAAGGACGGTGGCGAATGTGCCCGGGTCAAGAAGTGGCATGGGTCGGTCTCCCTGTCGTGGATCGGTTCTCAGTGGTGGTCAGTTGGGTGGCGAGCATTTCGCCGCCGCGCCAGCCCACCGCCATGCTCGCGAGCATGGTGTTGGCGCGGGGGCTGATGGGGATGACTGAGGCGTCGATAACGCTCAGACGGGCCACGCCGCGCACCGCGAGGCTCGGGTCGACAACAGCACTTGGATTGTCATCGGTTCCCATCTGGCAGGTACCGACGGCATGACCGTACGAGTCCTGATGGTCGCGGATGGCGCCATCCAGATCGTCGGACGTCCACCAGGGCGAGACCGGCGGTTCGAAGACCCCCGCCGCGACCATGTCGTCGACGTATTGCGTCGCGTCCGCGAGGACCGCGCGCCACGCCCGTTTGTCCTGCTCGTCACTCAGGTGGTTCATCCGCACCTCCAGGTCACCGTCAGACGAGAGCGTGACGGCACCGCGGCTCGTCGCCCGCATCAGGCCGATTCCGACGAGGACCTCGGCCTCGTCGGATCCGGGAACGTAGGGGAGCGCCTGGTGCGGGTACAGGTGTACCTCCAGGTGGTCGTCCTGCTCGATCTCGTAGCGCAGCAGCGCACCATTGACCGGCCGCAGACCGGGCGCTTTCGGGTCCGTCGCGCGCACGCTCAGCACCGCCCAGGGATGGTCCTGCAGATTGCGGCCCACGCCGGGTATCTCGACCTGCATCGGCACGTTCGCCTCGGCGAGTGTGTTCGCGGGCCCGATGCCGGAGCGGAGGAGGATGGCGGGGGAGTTGAAGCTACCCGCGCTGAGAACCACGTGATCGGCATGGAGCGCCTCGAGTCCGTTGGGCCCGTTGACCTCGACACCCACACACTCGCCGTCTATCAGCAGCAGCCGCGTCACCTCGGTCGACGTACGCACCGTCGCACGAGCGCGCAGCCCCGGGAGGACGGCAGCGTGGGTGCCCCAGCGACGGCCATTGTCGACCATGTTCGTGGGCCAGTGACCGACGCCGAGCGCTCCCGGCGCATTCTGGTCGTCGACCCAGGCGTGCCCGCGTGCTCGTGCCCATTCGACGAACGTCTCGTCGATGGGGCTGAAGGACAGCCGGGTGATCGGGATGGGCCCCTCCGAACCGTGGCCGGGCTCCGAGCCAAATTGCGCGTCATTCTCGATCGCTTCGAACGAGGGGGCGATGTCTTCCCAGGCCCACCCGGGCAGGTTCCACTCGTCAAAGCACCACGGCTGCCCACGCAGTGCGGCGGCAGCGTTTATCGAGGTACTCCCGCCGGTCACCTTGCCGCGCGGCAGGCTGAGGCCGGTGGCCGCATCGCTGTCACCCCAGTCCACGCCCGGTCCAAATGCGAGATCGTCGAGCAACCACCGCGGGGGTGGTGATCCCGCATCCGCACCCGCCTCAATCACGGTGACCCGGGCGACGTCGGCGAGCCGGTCGGCCACCATGAGCCCGGCGGCGCCGGTGCCGACGACTATTACGTGCGGTCGCGGGTCGGCGAGGGGAGAGTGTGTCATCGTGGCCCTTTTCGTGGACTTCGTGCCGGCAGGTGTGCTTGCGGCGGTACGTGTGGTGTCGATACGTGTGGTGTCGGTACGTGTGGTGGCAGAACGTGTGGTGTTAGTACGGTTGGTGTCGGTATCCGTGGTGTCGGTATCCGTGGTGTCGGTATCTGTGATGTTGGATGTCGTCATGCTTGAGCCCATGGTCAGGCGAGACTTTCGCCGCCGTCGAGAACCAAAATCTGGCCCGTGGTCGAATCAGCATCGGACGAGCAGAGATAGCTGATGGAGGCGGCAACGTGCGCGGCCTCGATCGGCCTGCCGAGCGGTATGGCTCCCAGCTTGCGGGCAAGATACGCAGGGTCCGCGAGCACATCAGCAGTCATCGCCGACGGAACCACGGTGGGAGCCACGGCATTCACTCGTATGCCGTCGGCAGCCCATTCGAGTGCGAGGAGCCTGGTCAGGTGGCTGAGGGCCGCTTTGCTTGTGGAGTACGCGATCGAGTTCTTCGCGGCGAGGAAGGCGTGAGTCGACGACACGGAGACCACGTTGCCGCGGCCGGACGCACTGAGGAAGGAGTGGCTCGCGCGCGCCATGCGGTACGCGCCCGTCAGATTGACATCCAGGATGGCCTGGAATTGCGCGGAATCGGTCTCAAGTGCAGGTCTGCGCACCATTATTCCGGCGCCGTTGACGAGGATATCCAGCCCGGCCCAGGTCTGGACAACCTCGGCGACGACCGTGGTGCAGCTATCGTCTGACCGCACGTCAAGGCGATGCACGCTCGTGCGCTTTCGTTGATCGACGGTGAGCGCCCCGCGGATGACATTGAGAGGTTCGAGGTGGATGTCGGCCAGCGCAACCGTGGCGCCCTCCTCGAGCAACCGCTCCAAAATTGCCCGTCCGATCTCGCCGGCGGCCCCTGTCACCAGCGCGATCCGGCCGTCCAATCGCGCGCTCATGCTGCCGTCCCCCGCCCAAGCTGGTAGGGAGCACGGGCGGAGATGCCAGCTAACACGGTTGTGTTCGCGACGCCGATGGAGAGCCCAACCGCCCGCCCCTCGTAAACGGCTTCCTGAGCGCTCCGAGGAGCAAACGCATCACCGACGAGGTGCACCTCACCATGCCACCCAACCTCCTGAAGTGTGTCGAACAGAGCGGTGGTCGCGCGCGCTGGGCGCACGTGCACCACAGAATCGACGTTGTCCAGCGACACGTCGGGGCCGCCGATGGTGTGCTCGAGGTGAAGCGCGCCGCTTTCGGACGAGCGCAGTTTGCTCAGCGTGTGAACCCTCACGCCCGCGGCGCCGAGTCGCGAACCGAGCGCGAGACGCGAATACACCGTGACCCGTGCGGCGAATCCTGGCGTGGACGAGACCAGATCGACGAGCACGCCGTCTGCAGCCAGCTGCTCCGCGAGCCCGCTCGCTTCCCAGGTGCCCAAATCGTCGACGATGACGCAGTGCTTACCGACGACGTCAGGACTCTCCAGCACTGACACGGTGTCGTAGACCGGTGTGCTGCCGGAGAGCGTGAGCCGGGTGGCAGGATCGGGTGCCGCCCCGGTGGCGAGTACCACGCAGTCCGGTGCGAACTCGGCGACGAGAGCAGGGGTGGCCTCGGTACCGAGGCGCACGATCGCCGCGGAAGCGCGGAGTTCGGCCGAAAGTTCGCGCGTCAGGATGGCAAAGCCGTCCCGGCCACGCATTTTCACGAGGTCGCTGAGGACACCGCCGAGCTCGTCGCGTCGGTCCACGACCGCGACCGTGTGGCCGCGCCGCACAGCGGTAACGGCGGCCTCGAGTCCGGCCGGTCCTGCGCCGACCACCAGTACGCGGCGCGGCTGCGCGGTGCTGCGCTCCGCGGCATCCCACGCCTTCTCCATGCCCACTTTGGGATTGACCGTGCACGTGATGGGAGTGACGGCTTCGAGGTTGGCGTTGCACCCCTGGTTGCAGGAGATGCAGCTTCTCGGTGCTGGACCGTCACCGAGCGACAGAGCTGTCAGGGCGGGCTCGGCGATGTGCGCACGGGCAAATCCGACCAGGTCTGCCTCGCCGCCAGCGATCATCTCGGAGCCGGTCTCGAGGGTGTCAATCCGGCAGATGGCCAACACGGGGATGTCGGGAAACTCTGCTTTGAACCGCGCGGGGAGTGCGCGGAACGGAGCGCGTGGGTAGCTCATATCCGCCATTTGGGTGGACAGCGAGGGCGCACCCACGTAGGCAGAGTGGCTCACGTGCAAGAAGTCGATGGTGACGTCCTCGCGCAACCACTCGACAGCCTGAACGACGTCGTCGGGTCCGAGACCGCCGGGAAGAAACTCGTCGGCGCTCAAACGCAGCCCCACGGCGCCGCGGCCGGCGACGACGTCGGTGACAGCCATCACCACCTCGCGGGCGAGTCGAAGCCGGGATCGGGCAGAGCCGCCGTATCCGTCGCTGCGGTCATTGGTGAGTGGTGAAAGAAATTGCTGGAGCAGGTGTCCATGCCCAAGATGGATTTCCATTCCGTCGAACCCCGCGGCGAGCACACGCTCGGCGCTGGCGGCGAAGCCAGCGATTACCGTGTCGATGTCGAACGTGTTCATTACGTGCGGAACCGTCGCGCCGGTAGTCCACGGTGTGGAGCTGGCGCCCCAACTGCCGTGGTGGTCGTCCCCGGAATGGCGCCCGGTGTGCAGGAGCTGGGCGAACAGTGCAGAGCCCTCGGCATGCACGGTCTCCGCGAGAGCCGTCAGCCCGGGTAGTGCGGTGTCATCGAAGGCGTGCAGCCCAAGCCGCCGCAGGCTCGTCGGATGCACGCGGATGCCCTCGGTGATAATGAGCCCGGCGCCGCCCTTTGCCCGCGCGCCGTGGTACGCGAGGTGTCGATCAGTGATGAGGTTCACCCCGGGTTCCCCGAAGTTCGTGGTGTGCGGCGCGACGAAGATGCGGTTGCGCAACCGCGCCGGACCCAGATTCACCGGGTCGAGCAACACGGCGGCGTCGGCGGAAGCAATCACCATCGGGTGGACACCGATTTGATGTCGGTGAAGAACTCGATCGCGTGTTTGCCCTGCGAGTGCACGGTGCCCACGAACGACTTGCGGCGTCCACCGAACCCGACCTGGGCGGTGGGCGCGGCTACTCCCACGTTGATGCCCACATTGCCCACGTCGGCCTGAACCGCGAAACGACGAGCGGATGCTCCGTCCCGGGTGAACAGCGATGCCGCATTGCCAAACGGGCTCGAGTTCACAAACGCGATCGCTTCGTCGAGTGTGGCGACGCGCACCACAGCGAGCAGCGGTCCGAAGGTCTCTTCGACGACGAGGGTGTTGTCCAGACCGATGTCGGTGAGCACGGTCGGACCGAGGAGGTAGCCACCATCCGGGGTGATTGCGGTGCGACCGTCGACCAGAACGGTCGCCCCACCGTCGACGGCGGCCGTGATCGCGGCAGAGACGGCGTCGACGGCCGCCCGCGAAATCATCGGCGGCACCTGCGACGCCGGATCCGTTCCCGCCGCGACCACCAGCGAGCGAGCGCGAGAAGCAATGCGGTCAACCAGGTCATCGTGGATGTCACCCACGGCAACAAGGAGACTGCTCGACAGGCAGCGCTGGCCGGCCATCGCGAACACCGAAGCGGTGATCGCATCGGCGGCGGTGTCGAGGTCGGCGTCGGGCAGTACCACCAGCGGGTTGCGTGCGCCGCCCGCGGCCTGCGCGCGTTTGCCGGTTGCGGCGGCGCGTGCGTACACCGCAAGCGCCGTGGCCGAGGAGCCCACGAGCGAGACGGAGGCGACGTCGGCGTGGTCACAGAGTGCCTCGACCACGACCCGGCCGCCGTGCACAATGTTCACCACGCCGTCGGGAAAGCCGGCCTCGCGCACGAGCTCGGCGAGCGCGCTCGGCGCGTAAGGCGCCTGCTCCGAGGGCTTGATCACAATCGTGTTGCCGCTGGCGAGTGCCCAGGTCCAGTAGATCAGCCCGGTCATGATGGGGAAGTTGAATGGCGTGACGACGGCGCAGACCCCGATGGCCTCTCGCACGAGCTGCGAGTCGAGCCCGGGAAGAATGTCGATAACCACCTCCCCGGCCAACGAAGCAGGAGCAGTCGCCGAAGCTTCGAGATGTTCGATTGCACGAGCGAGTTCAGCGCGCGCATCGGCGGTCGCCTTGCCGTTGTCCCGCGTGATGATCGCAGCGAGCCGATCGGCGTCGCGTTCGATCAACGAAGCCAGTTTCACGAGCAGTCGCGCGCGCTTTGTTGCCGGAACGGCCGACCACCCCGGAAACGCCTCGGCGGCTGCTGCAACCGCGCGGTCCACCACTGACACATCGGCGAGCGGTACCCGTCCGAGTTCTTCGCCCGTTGCGGGGTTGAACACGGGCGCCGTGTCGAGCCCGTCGAGCGGACCGTATTCTGCGCCGATCAGGAACCACGGTGTGGGGGGAAGTTCGATCGTCATTCGGCACTGCCTTTCACTGCGATGGCATCGATCTCAACCCGGCACTGGCTGCCGAGGCCGACGTAAATGGTCGCCCTGGTGGGAAAGTTTCCCGGGGCCCAGTACTCGCGGTAGACGGAGTTCATTTCGTCGTAGTACGCGCGCTCGGAGAGATACACGGTGGTTTTGACCACGTCGTTGAGCGTGCAACCCGCGTCGGCGAGCATGGCCGCGATCGCGTCGAGCACGATCCGGGTCTCATTGGCAATGGAGTCCGCAGACAGCATCCGCGTACGTGTCTCGTTGTCAAAGGCCATGCCGTTGACAAACACCAGGTTGTTGGTTTCGACTCCCTGGGAGAGTGGGTAGCTATCGTCGTACTGTGGCCCCTCGGGCACTCGGATGATGCGCCGCATGGCTGGCCCCTAGTCTCCGGTGAGCGGGCCAAAGCCCTCGGGCATAGACGGCGTTACCGTCGGGCTGAAGGAGCTGTCGAAGTGAGGCATCACTTCGTCCACGAAGAGCTTGTTCGAGCGCATTACCTGCTCCTGGGTGAGCCCGGGAATCCAGGACCAGAGAACGAGGCGGTCGACGCCGTACTCCACGTTCAGGTGTTCGATCTGCTCACGTACAGTCTCGGGCGACCCGATAAAGAGGTGCTCTCGGGGGAAAAGGAATTTCCACCATGAGCCGGTCTGGTCTTCGTCGGTGAGCGGCTCGCCCGGGTTGGCAAACATGTTCCGTGGTCGCACGCCGCCGACGTAGTTGAACAGGGCTTCGATCAGCTCGCGGGCTTCCGCCTCGGCCTGCTCGTCGGTGTCTGCCACGTACACCATGCGCATCAGTGACACGCCCTCGCCGCGGGCGGCCGGGCGCCCAAGGGTCTCGGACAAGCTTTCTTGGTACACGTCCATTGCCTCACGGAGACCTTCGCGCGATCGCAACCAGGTGATGACGTTCATCCGCTCCTCCGCGCTTGTCTTAAAGCCGGGAGTTTTATCGAGCAGGTTCCACATCGACGGGTAAGGCTTTTGGTAGGGCTTCGGGATGATCGACATCCCGACGTATTCGTCGTCCTCGGAGCGCCAGAGCGGGTTCCGCGGATACCAGGTGGCCGAATCCTTGACTCCGGGGTGGGGGAACGTGAAGAACTCGCCGTGATGCACGAGTGCCTCCTGGGTCCACGCCTTCTTCACCACTTCGAGCTGCTCGAGGAAATACCGCCAGTTCTTCTGCTCGTCTGCACCACGGTCGGCCTCGATGTTGAAGTTGGTGAACTCGCGCCGCTGGATGCCACGGGCAACGCCGATGTCCAGACGCCCCTTGCTCATCTGGTCGAGCAGGGCAAGATCTTCCGCAAGTCGAAGCGGGTGCCAGAACGGGGGAGTGACCGCACCGGTACCAATTCGGAGGTTCTTCGTAATACCCGCGACATATGCACCTGCAAGGATCGGGTTGGGGTTGATCTCGAACCCTTCGCCGCCGAAGTGATGCTCGCCCTGCCAGAGCGTGCCAAAACCAGACTCGTCGAGGTGCAGGATCTGCTCGGTGGCCATGTCGAGGAGCTCGCCATAGCGGTATTCATTGCCGGGATTGTCCATGGTGAACAGGTAGTCGAATTTCATGGGGCTCCTCGAACGTTGCGGGATATTGAACCTATACTAGAAGTATGTACACCAATACAGCACACTTTTTGTTGTGATGCGAATTCCTGATGTCGCGGCTGCAGCATCCCCCGGTCGAGCCCGCACCGCGGTGGAGGTCGACTTCGACTCGGCCTGGGCGATCGAGTCCATGTTCGGCGGCGCGGTTGCCGTCGCCTGCGTTGAGGCTGCGCGAACCGTTTGTGGCACCGCAGATGCGGCCCCGATCGCTACGTCGATTCGCTTCCTTGCCCCCACTCCGGTGGGCCGCGCCACGATCGTCGTGGACGTCGTTCGAGTCGGACGTTCGTTCACAACGGCGCATTGTGAGGTCGAGTCGGGCGGGCGAACCACCGCGAGCATGATCGTCACCTTCGCCCCCGCGGGATCCGTGTCCACTGTCGAAGAACATTCGTCACCGACACAACACCCGGCACCGGAACAGCACTCGTCACCGAACCCATCCGGGCTCCCGCCGTCCGCGCTATCGGAAGGGGCGGGCTCGTCGGTTGCGCAACAGGTCGACTGGAGGACCGCGGTCGACTGGACGGGGGAGGGTCCGTGGCCCGAAGTATTCACCTCGTGGCTGCGACTCCGGGGATGGACCGGCGACCCGACCGACCCCGCCCGCTATCTCCTGGCGGCCGACCTCATCGGTCCGGCCCTTGCGGCACGGGGCATCGCGCTTCCCTTTCGAGTGGCGACCGTGTCGCTCGATGTCTCCACTGTGCGCCGCACTGCGTCGCAATGGCTTGTCCAGCGGATCGTGGTGCGTGCCGTGGGTACCGCTGCAGTTGCGGATCTGGAGTTACTCACCCCGGGGGGAGTAGTCGTGGCGACTGCGACGCAACACGCTGTACTCACCCCGGCGACCGCGGAAGACCTGCCCTTCGCGGCTACGGGTTTCGGCTGGGGCAGACCGTGAGTATTTCCTGTATAGATAGAAAGATGATCGGTATAAGTTGACGCGCCAGCATTCTGTCTCTATCGTCGGGTCTGTGACTACCCCCGAGACGCCCTCGCCCTGGTTCCCCACGATCAGCCCTGCCGACGAACGCCTGTACGCAGCGGCCGGGTTTGGGCGGTCCGCGGGGCTCGGTGACAACATTGCCATCCTGGTGATCGACGTGCAGTACCGCACCGTCGGTCATACCCGGGAGCCGATCGCCGACGCAATGCGCGAATATCCGACCGCGTGCGGCGACCGCGGCTGGGGAGCCGTCGACAACATTGCGCTGCTTCTCACCGCCGCGCGCGCACAGGGCGTCCCCGTGCTGTTCCCCCACGTTGCGCCCAAAACGGCGACGACGCCCGGCGGTTTCCGCGCCAAATCGCCGAGCCTTGCCTCACCTGACGCCGCGGCCTACGAGTTCGTTGCCGAAGCGGCTCCGCTGCCCGGAGAACAGCTGATCCCCAAGGACCACCCGAGCGCGTTCTTCGGCACCGGGCTTGTCAGCGCGCTCATCCAGATGGGTATTGACACCGTCCTCCTCACCGGGTGCACCACCAGCGGGTGCGTTCGTGCGAGCGCCGTCGACGCGTTCTCCTTCGGGTTCACCGTGGGTGTCGTGACGGACGCGGTGTACGACCGCACAGATACAGTGCACGCGGCATCCCTCTTCGATTTGAGCAGCAAATATGCCGACCTCATCTCGACAGCCGGTGCGGTGCACCTCATCACGGCGGGGGATACCGCGTGAGGGTGGACTGGCACAGCCACGTCTGGCGCCCGGAACACCTGGGGCCACACTGGGGTCCCGAGCTCGATGCGAATGTCGCTGCTGCCCCGAGCGAGATGGGCAGCTGGGAGTCTCACCTCGGGGCGATGGACGATGCCGAGATCGACGTATCCGTGGTGCTCGGACTCGTCGCCTGCGACATCGATCTGGACATTCCCAACGAGTACATCGCGGGCCTCGTTGAACAAAATCCCGACCGAATCATCGGCTTTGGGAGCGTCGACCCCAGTGACCCGCAGGCGGTGGACAAGGTCAGGTACGCGGCGACCGACCTGGGGCTGCGGGGGATCAAACTGTCCCCGCCATACCAGGGCTTCCACCCGCACAGCGACGCTGCGTGGCGGGTCTATGAGGCCGTCGCGGAACACGGAATGGCGATGACTTTCCACCAAGGTGGGGTGTTCCTGCGTTCCGGTGCCCTCGAGTTCGCTTCGCCAGCGCTGCTCGACAAAGTCGCGCGCACCTTTCGCGACACCCAGATCATCATCGCCCACGCGGGACAGCCGTGGACTTTTGAAACGACCGCGGTGATGTTCAAAAACCCGAACGTTTTCACCGACCTGTCGGCCCGGTACGGCCGCCCCTGGCAGCTTGCCGCGATCCTGCGAAACCTACTCGACTACGGGGTGACCGACCGCGTGTTGTTCGGCTCCGACTTCCCCATCTACACCCCCGCCGACTGCATCACGCAGTTCAGGGCCCTCGCGGGGGAGAGCGTGGCGGGAATGCCACCCTTCGAACCCGAACTCATCGAATCCATCATCAATGACCGGCCGCTCAGCCTCCTTGGGCTCGAGCTGCCACCGACCAAAGGACTATCCGAATGACACTGACGACTACGCCATTCGATCTCGTCATCCGTGGGGGCACCCTCGTTCGTCCGCGCGAGACGCCCGTTCTCGGTGACGTTGCTGTGCGCGACGGCCGCATCGCCGCCATCTTCGAGCCAGGGCAGTCCATCGAAGCGACGGAGGAGATCGACGCCACCGGGCTGCACGTTTTCCCCGGTTCCATCGATCCGCACTGCCACATCGGCTTAGGTGGCGGGATGGACGAGTACGCCACCGACACGGGAGCTGCCGCCCTCGGGGGCGTCACGACGATGATGTACATGCTCTCTAACGGGGATTCCTACCTGCCGATGTTGGAAGCCCATCACGCGGCGGCGGATGCCGTCTCGAAGGTCGATTTCGGGTTCCACGTGACGCTGATGACGGACGAGCACCTCGCTGAGCTCGACGAGATCAAGGCGCGGTTCGGCCTCCGGTCATTCAAGTACTACATGCACTTCCGCGGTGACGAGGGCAAGTACCTCGGCGTCGAGGGAACCCACGACGGAAAGCTCTTCGAGATCCTCAGTGCTGTCGGAGCGAACGAGGACCTGCTCCTGGTCCACGCGGAAAACCCCGAAGTCGTCTGGGTGCTTCGCGACAAGCTCGTGGCCGAAGGCCGGGATGACCTGTCCGCCTGGGATGAGGCGCGGCCCCCGTTCGTAGAGGCTGAGGCGGTGCGCCGAGTGGCGTATTTCGCAAACACCGTGGGCTGCGACCTCTACCTCGTACACCTCAGCACAAAGGATTCCCTCGACCAGGTTCGCGCAGCTCGCGCCGAACTGAGCGACCTCACGATCTCCGTGGAGACCTGCCCGCACTACCTCACCCACGATGTCGACTATCCGCGGGGGCTCGTCGGTAAGGTCAACCCGCCGCTGCGCCAGCCGGACCAGCCGGAGGCTATCTGGACGGGATTGGCGGACGGCACGATCGATACGCTCGGCTCCGATCACGTAGGCCGTCGCCTTTCGGCAAAGGAGGGGACCATCTGGAGCGCCAGCGCGGGCTTCCCCGGGGCCCCGACCACCCTGCCGGTTCTCCTCTCCGAGGGGTACCACAAACGGGGCCTGCCCCTGGAGCGCATCGCCGAATTGACCAGCAAGCGCCCCGCGGAACTGTTGCGCCTCACCGACTCCAAGGGCGACATCGCGGTAGGACTGGACGCCGATTTCTCCCTGGTCGATCTCACGTTTGAACGCACCCCGACAGCAGAATGGCTCGGCACCTGGTCGGACTACTCGCTCTACGAAGACATGCCGCTCACGGGTTGGCCACGCCACACGATTCTGCGCGGCGAGACAGTCGTCCGCGACGGCGTCCTCGTTGGCGCTCCCGGCGCCGGCCACTACGTACGCGGCATCCGGGAAGAGTCGGTCCAGTGAGCACCGCCAGGGAACAGAATCTCGCCGTCCTCCGGGGATACTTCGACGCGATGGCCGACGGCCCGGCGGCTGCAATGCCGTTCTACTCGACTTCGGTGGAACTTACTGTGCCCGGGTCACACGCTGCGTCCGGCACCTTCATCGGGCACGACGGAGTGGTCACCTTCGGCAGCACCATGGCGCGACTCACCGACCGCACGTTCCGGCTCGTGCCCATCGATCTGCTGGCAAGCGACGACCACGTCGTGACGTACGCGAAGGCGTCCGCCGAAGTCGCCGGGGAGAAGCTCGAGTGGCTCCGCGTGATCGTGTCGACCGTCACAGACGGCACCCTCGCCCGGCTGCGCTTCTTCGAATCGGACCAGGTCGCCGTCGATCGCCTGCTCAACGCGGCATCCACCTGCTGATGGGCGCGGTAACCATCATCTCCGCCTCGCTCGTTTTCGCCGACGATGACTGGAAGGCAGACCACGCGATCGCCATCCTTGGCGACGTCATTGTGGCCGTCGGCGACATCGGCTCGGTCCAGGCGGCCTATCCCGATGCTGCTGTCGAGCATTGGAACGACAGCGCGATCGTCCCGGGAGGGGTCAACGGACACGGGCACACGTTCCAGGCGCTGCTGCGCGGGTTCGGAGATGACCTGAAGTTCGGTGATTGGATGGGTGGACTGGTGCACCCCACCGCCGCCGGACTCGGTACGAGTGCGCTGGACATCGGCGCCCGCTATGACTTTGTCGAAATGCTTCGAATGGGCATCACCACGGCGGTGGAATTTTTCTACCTGCACGACGAGGGAAATGACAACTCCCGGGTGATCCTTGAGGCGGGCAAGGCCGTCGGGCTGCGAACCGTGCTCGCCCGGTGCATGTTCGACGCGAACCCGGGCCCCACGCGCTATCAGGAATCCCTCGAAACCTACGAGAAGAACTTCCGGGAGCTGAGCCTCGAGGTGGAGAACGAGCCGCTTCTCGAGGTGCATCCTGCACCCCACTCGGTGCTGGGCACCAGTGCCGAGATGCTGAAGCTTGGCTCAGCCCTAGCGCACGAATTTTCTGTGCCCCTGCACGTGCATGTTGCAGACAGCCAGGGCGAGGTGGATGTCTCGAACCAACGTTTTGGGCACAGCCCCGTCGCCCGCCTGCACGATGTCGGAGTACTCGACGACCATCTCCTCGCCGTGCACACCGTGCGCGTCGACGAACCAGACCTAAAGCTGCTCGCCGAATCTGGGGCAACAGTGGTGCACAATCCATCCACCAACGCGTTTCTCGGCGGAGGAATTGCACCGCTGGTCAGGATGCGGGAGCTGGGCATCCCGGTGTGCCTCGGCACGGACGCCGGGGGAGCCAACAGCAGGCAGTCGCTGTTCGAGGAGATGCGTATGGCCGCGCTACTAGCGAAAGCGACATCGCGCGATGGGAGCATCATCACGGCCGTGGACGCGCTGCGACTCGGCACCTCCGCTGGCGGTGCTGCGCTCCGGATGCCGGTCGGCCGCATCGCGACGGGCTATAAGGCGGACCTCGTCAGTCTCGACCTCGAAGCACTTTCGTTGCGGCCTCGCCGCACCGCGACGCAGAACATCATCTATTCGATGCTGCCCGAGGCCGTTGCGCGCGTCATGGTCGGAGGCCGACTCGTTATGCAGGGCGGCGACGTGCTCACCGTCGACGCTGCGGCGATTGGGGCCGACGTCGACCGTCTGACCGCCGGCTGGACACCTTTGACTGGGTCGCATCCAATTCCAGTGTCACGGTAATATCGGGCTGTGAATCAGCCCGGAACCGACGCCGTCCCTGCCGCCGACCGCGCGGCATCCGTTTCCCCACAATCGCCCTCGGGCGGAGATGGCGGTTTCGACGAACAGCAACTCGGCACGTACATCCGCGAGCTGCGGGTCAAACGCACTATGTCGTTGCGCACGCTCGCCGGCCTGTCCGACGTCTCCGTGAGTTTCCTCTCCCAGGTCGAGCGGGGCACCGCCAGCCCCTCGATCGCCAGCCTGATGCGCATCGCCAAGTCACTCGATCAGACGATCGGCAGCCTGTTCGAACACCCCAGCACCAACAGCCGCCTCGTGCGCGCGGGCGAAGGGCCGCGCTTGGTGCACCCCAAGCGCCAGTGGGCGGAGGAGCTGCTGACGCCGCGCGATTTCTCGCGCCTACAAGTCATCCGCTCCACCCTCGCGGTTAAAGGAACGACTGGCCCGGAGATGTTGAGTTATGGCGGGGCGTCGGAATCGAGCATCGTGGTCGAATCGGGCTCGCTTACCTTCACCCTTGGCGCAGAGGAATTTTTGCTCGCGGAAGGCGACTGCCTCTCCTACGACGCGAGCATGCCGCATCGCATCACCAACGCCGGAGCGACTCCCTGCGTCATGGTGTTCATGAGCTCCCCTCCGATCTACTAGCTCTCTCTACTAGCTCTCTCTACGCGGGCGAACTCGCTGCGGCGATAGCCCTCCCGGGTTTGTTTACCTCTCTGTAACACAGCGCTCCTGCCGTCGAAACACATCGTCCTTAGTGTTCGGTATAGGTTCCATTTTGTACACCTCAGTCAGAATGAACCGAACACCTAGATTTCCGACCACCTTGACGCCCGAAGACCGCACGGAGAGAACTCACATGCCCATGATCCGTTCCGCAGCCGCACCACGCACAGCACGCCGAAAGTCTCGCCGCCTCCTTTCCTCCGCCGCCGTAGCACTGACCGTGACGATTCTGGTCGCAGGGTGCAGCAGCTCGTCCGGAGCGCCCGCTGACGACGGCGACTTTGGGGAGCTCAGCATTCAGCTTTCCTGGGTGAAGGATGTCGAGTTCGCGGGGGAGTACATGGCCGACAGCAAGGGATACTACGAGGACGCCGGATTCAGTTCGGTCAACCTTGTCGCCGGCCCGGGCGCGACCGAATCGCTGGTGGCATCCGGGCAGATGCTCGTGGGCATCACCGACCCGATTTCTGCCGCCCCTGCGATCGTCAACGAAGATGCACCGATCAAGATCATCGGCACGACCTACCAAAAGAATCCCTTCTCGATTCTGTCGCTCAAGGACAAGGGCAACATCGTCACGCCGGATGACCTCGTGGGCAAGCGCATCGGTGTTCAGGCCGGCAACGAGACGCTGTTCTCCGCTCTCCTGAGCGCGAATGGAATCGACGAGGCAGACGTGACCGTTGTGCCCGTTCAGTACGACCCGTCGCCGCTCATCAACGGCGACGTGGACGGCTTCCTGGCGTATGTCACCAACGAGTCGGTGACCCTCGAACAGCAGGGCTATGAAGTCGAGAACCTCACCTACGCGGACAACGGACTTCCCTTCGTAACCGAGAGCTACATCGCCTCTGACGACTCGATCGAGAACATGCGGCCGCAGCTTGAGGCGTTCCTCTACGCGACCATCCTGGGATGGAAGGACGCGATTGCTGACCCGCAGGGCTCCGCAGACCTCGCGGTGAACGACTACGGAAAGGCGCTGGGGCTCGACACAGCCAAGCAGCTTCAGCAGGCGGAAGTCACCGTCCCGCTTATTGTGACCGACGAGACAGAAGAGAACGGCCTGTTCACCATCTCCGAATCTCTCATGGCGCAGAACCTCGAAACGATCGCGGCCACCGGCGTGACCATCAGCGAGGAGGACCTGTTTGACATGTCGATCCTCGCCGACGTGTACGAGGCCCACCCCGAACTGAAGAACTGATCCAGGAGCTCTCACCACGTGACTACCGCAAACGCTTATTCCGAGGGGGCTGCCGCGAGCAGCCCCCTTGGCACGGGCATTCAGATCCAAGGCCTCAGCAAACAGTTTCGCCTGGGGCGCACGACCGTCGATGCGCTCAGTGACGTCCACGTCCACACCGAGAAGGGCAGCTTTCTTTCCCTGTTGGGCCCGAGCGGCTGCGGCAAGTCGACGATTCTCCGCATCCTCGCGGGCCTCGACACTCCCACGGCGGGGGAGGCGCGGGTCGATGGCAAGTCCCCGCTTGAACTGCGCCGCGAACACACCCTCGGAATCGCGTTTCAGGATTCCGCGCTCCTGCCGTGGCGTTCCGTGTACTCCAACATCCGCCTCCCGCTCGAAGTGGCCGGCCTTGCCGTCGACGACAGTGTGATCTCGGGGTTGATCGAGCTCGTTGGACTGCGAGGCTTCGAGAAGGCACGACCCAGCCAGCTGTCGGGCGGTATGCGCCAGCGCGTGTCGATTGCACGAGCCCTGGCGGTGAACCCCACGGTGTTGCTGCTCGACGAACCGTTTGGTGCGCTCGACGACATGACCCGTCAGCGCCTCAACGGCGAGCTCCTCCGGATCTGGACGGAGCGTCCCGCGACGACGTTGATGGTCACGCACGGCATCTCCGAAGCAATCTTCCTATCGGACCAGGTCGCCGTGATGAGCGCGCGTCCCGGTCGGATCAAGGAGGTGCTGGAGATCGATCTGCCGCGACCCCGCACCGCAGAGATGATGCGCACTCCCGAATTCCATGCTCTCCACGACCGCGCATCCAGCCTCCTGTTCAGCGATACTGCCGAAAGCGCCAAGGCGGTCTAATGTCGCGAACAACAGATATTTTCACCACAAAACCGCCACGGGCCGAGCGTCGGGCGATGGATCCTCGGCTCGGCGCCCTCATCGGATTGGTCGCGGTCGTCGCGTTTTGGTGGATCAGCGCGGACACCTACCTCAGCCAAGTCGGCGTGAGCCCGACAGGGGAGGGGGGCTCGATTCCGAGTCCCGTAACGGTTGTGTCCACGATGCTGAACGACGGCGCCGCGTTCTACGCCGCGAATGTCTCGGTCACCCTGACGGAGGCGATCCGGGGGTACGCGTGGGGGAACGGCTTGGCCGTACTGCTCGCCGCGATGGTGGTTCTCATTCCCCGGCTGGAAGGCCTGGTGATGCAGATCGCCGTCCTGAGTTACTGCATCCCGCTCATCGCGATCGGCCCGATCATCAGCATCGTCGTCGGACCGCCGCCGTCCGGAGATCCCGCCGGCACGGCTGTCTTCCTTGCCGCCATGCTGGTGTTCTTCACGACCGTCATCGGCGCCCTGCTGGGGCTCAAGGCGGCGGACACAGCGAGCCTCGAGATAGTGACTGTGTACGGCGGCGGACGGTGGAAGCAACTGGTCAAGGTACGGCTGTTTGCGGCCCTGCCCAGCTTGCTCAACTCGCTGAAGATCGCGGCACCGGCCGCATTCCTCGGCGCGATAATCGGGGAATACCTCGGCGGAGTTGACGCCGGGATCGGGCCCGCTTTGGTCAACGCGCAACAGGGGCTTCTGGTACCTCGCGCCTGGGGCCTGGCCCTCGCTGCCGGACTTGTTTCGGGTTTCGGATACTTTCTCGTTGCAGTGGTCTCCCGCTTTGTCGTCCCGTGGGCGCCGAAACCGAGTAAAGGAAACCGATAGTGGCCCTCATAAGATCTCTCGCCCCCGCATCAGCATCATCCCGGAGCGGTTTCGTCGGGACCATGCGGCCGTACGTGTCCCGCGTCGGGCTGGGTGTGCTCGCCGCGGTTGTGATCCTCGCGCTCTGGTGGCTCGTTCTCATTGTCTTCAACGTCCAGCCATTTGTCGGAAAAACTCCGCTGGACGTCTGGCAGTACCTATTTGCTAATGAGTTAGCGGCAGAGAACCGTGCCTTCGTAATCCAGCAGGTCGCGCAGTCCTTGATCGATTCAGCCATCGGATTCGTTGCCGGCCTCACTGCGGCATTCGTTCTCGCTGCCATCTTCATGGTGGTTCGCGGGGTTGAGAATGCGGTGATGCCTCTCGCGTTGCTGCTCCAGTCCGTACCGCTCATCGCGATGGCGCCGATCATCATCCTTATCTTCGGTCGAACATCCGCAACACTCGCCGTGATGGGGGGATTGGTTGTGCTCTTCCCGGCCCTCATCACGATCGTGTTCGGACTGCGGTCGGCCTCACCCACGATGGTTGATCTCATCGCCGTGTACGGCGGCGGTCCGATGACCATCCTGAGAAAGGTCGCTGTTCCCTCGGCGCTGCCCGCGGTATTCGCCGCGGTCAAAATTTCCGTCCCTGGCGCGATCACGGGCGCCTTGATCGCGGAATGGCTGGCGACCGGTCAGGGCGTCGGCGGAGCAATCGTTTCCGCGGTCGGGCAAGCACAGATCGACTTGGTCTGGGCGCTCGGGACAGTAATCACCATCGTGTCCATCGCTCTGTACTCGCTCGTGGGCCTTATGGAGGCGGCGGTGCTGCGTCGTGTCGGGGTGACTGCGACGACGCTCCGGTGAGCGCCGATTCGAGCGCCTCTCGCGCACCCTGAATAACGCTGATAATGCACATTATGTCAAGTACTAGGAATTCGCGGCCGGAGGACCCTCTCAACTATCCCTGGTTTTCCTGATGTGAGGACTTTTGGCTCTCGGAAGGCGATGGTGAGCGCGACCACACTGGAGTCGATCAGGAAACCACCAGGAGGCGACCATGAGCGTGCTCGAATGTGTCCGAGACGTACCGCGAATCTGATGGATGCGATCGTAAAGTCTAAGAAATCTCGTGTCCGCCGAATCGCGTTGATAACAGTTGCGTGTGTGGTCGCGGTCGTACTGGTCGGAATGGGAACGGTCCTGGCCGTCGGCGGAATCTTTGTTCCGGCAACCTACCTGCAGCCCTGGAGCGCAACGTACTATCAGCAATTCACTGACCCGCGGATGCAGCTCGTGGCTCATGCTGTGCTCGCGCCGAGCGGCCATAACATGCAGCCCTGGACGGTACAGCTCGACGCGACAGACACGGACGTGCTGTACCTCTACGCGGACTCGACCAGACTGACGCCGGCGGTCGACCCGTTCGCTCGGCAGACGATGGTCTCCCAGGGTGCCTTTCTGGCCTACCTCCAGGTTGCAGCGGAGCATCTCGGGTATTCGGCGTCGTTCGAGCTGTTTCCGAACGGAACCTACGACGAGACCAATCTCGAAGAATCGATGAGTGCGCTACCGGTAGCGCGCATCACGCTGGCGAAAGACCCCTCAGCAGCCACCGATGACTACGACTCATTGTTCGTCTCCGATACGAACCGCTCCCCCTACACCGAAGCTCGCCTGACGGCCGCCCAGTCCGACGCGCTGAGCGCTGTTTCGGGTTCGTCTGCGGCAACCCTTTCAATCCTCACCACCAAACAGGACATCACTGCTCTCGGAGAACTCGGCATCGAAGGAACTCGAATCGAGACCGAGTATCTTCCTGCTACGGAGGAGAGCGACGCGGTCTTTTGGGGTACTGAACAGGCCAAGAACGAGGCTCGCTCCGGCTTCGCCGTAGAGGGTCAGGGAACCACCGGCCTTATGAAGTATTTCCTGCAGGGCCTCATCACGATTGTCCCCGCCGTGAATGATGACGCGGCTGGAGCCAAGAACGCGATCGCCCTCACCGCCGCGGGTGTTGCCCACAGCGCCGGTTATGCGCTGATCAGTACCGCAGCGAATTCCCGCGCCGAACAGGTCGAGGCCGGGATCATGTATGCCCAGTTCTCGCTTCGCGCGCGGACGCTGGGGTTGGTCACGCAGCCCCTCAGCCAAGTCCTCCAGGAGTACCCGACTATGGCGGTTCCATACGCCGCGATCCACGCGAAGTACGCTCCCGAGGGTCAAACGATTCAGATGCTCGTTCGCGTCGGCATGCCGACCACTCAGTACCCGGTAACGATGCGACGGGATGCAGCGTCGTTGGTGTACAGCCCATAACGACTCAACACCGTAGCTCAGGCCGGGCGCAGTCCCGCGATCAGTATTTCCAGAAGCGGCTCGCGGTCTTCCGGTCCCCCGAGTCGCACCGCGTGCTCGATTCCGCATACCAGGTGTTCCAGTTGTTCGAGCGTCACGCTCTCGCGAACCACTCCGGCGCTTTGGCCGCGGGACGGCACCAGAGGAACCCCTGTCGCCGTCGATCCGCTGGGTCGAACGGCGAATCTGAACGCCGACAAAGCCGACCGGGTGTGGTGTCAGCTGGAATCCCTCGCGCGAGTCAAACTCCCCGTTTAGCCGACGGGTCGCCGACCAGCTTAGACACGCGTCCTCTGCGCTACGGTGGTGCCTTATGCCCATCCCAGCCCCACCTTCCGCCATTGCCGACGACCCGATCACGGTCCGCGCGGTTCTGCGCTCGCCGCGGCTGTTGTCCCGGGAAGTTCTCGCCGGAATCGTCACGACGCTTGCCCTGGTGCCCGAGGTGATCTCGTTCTCCATCGTCGCGGGGGTCGACCCCATGGTGAGCCTGGTTGCGTCGATAATGCTCGCGCTCACGATGTCGGTTCTCGGCGGTCGGCCGGGGGTGATCACGGCCGCGGCGGGATCGGTGGCCCTCGTGATCGCGCCTCTGGTGCACGCGCACGGTGTGCAATACGTTTTGCCCACGGTGGTGCTAGCAGGAATCATCCAGATCATCTTCGGCACGGCGGGTCTTGCCCGGCTGATGCGATTCATCCCCCGGTCTGTCATGATCGGCTTCGTCAACGCCCTCGGCATCCTCATCTTCATGGCGCAGGTACCTCACCTGATCGGTGTTCCGTGGCTCGCCTACGCACTCTTCGCTCTCACTCTCGCCATCATCTTCGTCGTCCCGCGCTTCACGAGAGCCGTGCCGGCTCCGCTTGTCGCGATCATCGTGGTGACCGCGATCGTTATCGTTGCGGGCCTCTCCGTACCCAATGTCGCCGACGAGGGGCCCCTGACGGGCAACCTCGCTGGCCTCACTCCATTCCTCGTGCCGCTCACGCTCGAGACGCTGCAGATCATCCTGCCCACCGCGCTCAGTGTGGCGTTCGTCGGACTCATGGAGAGCCTCCTTACGGCGAAGCTCGTCGATGACCTCACCGATACTCCCTCCAACAAGGGTCGGGAATCGTGGGCCCTCGGCGTCGCCAACATTGCTGCGGGCTTCTACGGCGGTATCGCTGGCTGCGCGATGATCGGCCAGACGGTCGTGAACGTAAAGATCGGGCGGGCCCGCACCCGCATCTCGACGATCGTGGCGGGGCTGTTTCTGCTCGCCCTGGTCACCGGGCTGAACTCGATCATGAGCCAGATCCCGATGGTGGCGCTCGCCGCGGTGATGATGGTGGTTGCGGTCTCCACCGTCGACTGGCACAGCGTCACGCCGTCGACCCTTAAGCGAATGCCGATTCCGGAGACGCTCGTCATGATTGTCACCGTCGTCGCCGTGGTGATTACCGGCAATCTTGCAGTCGGCGTTGTCGCGGGCGTATTGCTGGCTATGGTGTTGTTTGCGCGCCGGGTTGCGCACGTGATCAGTGTTGAGCGAGTGCTCTCAGACGACGCCCGTTCGGTGCACTACACCGTGCTCGGTCCCCTGTTTTTCGGGAGCAGCAACGACCTTGTCGACCGATTCTCGTATGCCCGCGACCCAGGGCAGATCACGATCGACCTGTCGAAGGCTCAGATTTGGGATGCTTCGTCGGTCGCTGCGCTCGACTCGATTGCAACGAAGTACCACCAGCGCGGAAGCACCGTCGTTCTTGACGGCCTCGATGATCGCAGCTCGCAGTTTCACCGACGACTGTCCGGAACGCTTGATTCCTAGCTGCGATGGCAAGCGTCTTGAAGCCAGTACCCCGCGCTCTTCCGCGGCACGCACCCCGTGGGCTGGTACTCGACTAGGAGAGTCGTGTTCACTATGGGGTGAGAGCAATGCCGCCGAGCGAACCAACGAATCTCGCACTATTGGGGAGTCGCACTGATGCAGGACCCAACGCCACCAGAGGGCCACACAAGTGGGGCGCCTGACCCTCACACGTACCTTTTTGCAATGATCGATGGCGGAGGAACGGTGCCGCCGGAACTCGGGGTCGCTCGTCGACTGGTCGACCGAGGTCATCGTGTCATCGTCCTGGCCGACGAGACCCTGACCGATCAGGTGCGTTCGGTAACCGAGGACTTCATCCCGTTTTCCGTCAGCTGGGGGCAATTTCAGGACTGGCGCCTGCGCACGCCGACCAGCCTGTTGCGCGGCATGGTGGGCCAGCTGTTTGTCGGGCCGGCTCCGACGCAGGCGCGGGATACGGCCGCCGCGATCGACCGCTTTCGCCCAGATCTGGTAGTGGCGTCCTTCTCCGCTGTGGGTTGCATGATCGCGGCCGAGTCGCGAGGCATCCCGTTTGATGTGTTGCTCCCGAACGTGTACGCGCTTCCCGTTGAGGGCATGCCGCCTTTCGGTGCGGGGCTGAAGCCCGCAGTCGGGCCGCTCGGGCGTGTGCGGGATCGGCTCGCGACGGGAGCGAGCACCGCCCTGTTTGACCGATACGCCCTGGCGCCGATCAACGACCTGCGTGCGACTCATGGCCTCGACGCGATCACCCACTCGTGGGACCAGCTGCACCACGCGAGGCGCGAGTTGGTGCTCACGGCTGCTGCCTTTGACTTCCCAGCAAAGCTGCCACAAAACGTCAGGTACGTCGGCCCTATCCTCGACGACCCCACGTGGGCGGCCGATGACGGCTGGACATTGCCGCCGGGGAACGAGCGGCTGGTACTCGTTGCGCTCTCGTCGACGTTCCAGGACCAGTCAGAGTGTATTCAGCGGATCGCGGACGCACTTGGGGGCCTTCCCGTGCGAGGTCTGGTGACCACCGGGCCGGCAATTCGCGCCGACGCCATCCGAGCTCCAAAGAATGTCACCGTCGTCGCTTCCGCACCGCATCGCGAGGTGCTGCCACAGTGCGACGCGATCGTCACCCACGGGGGCCACGGCACCGTGATGAAAGCTCTCGCGGCGGGAGTGCCGTTGGTCATCCTGCCGCACGGACGTGACCAGGCGGACAACGCTACCCGCGTTGTCGAACGGGGAGCGGGAGTCACGGTGTCCCGGCGCGCGCGCGCCGAACGCATCGCCAGGAAGATCGCTGAGGTTCTCGACCACGACACATATCGCCGCGCCGCTGCGAAACTCGGGCTGACGATATCCACGACCGCAGCCGCGCCGACACTGATCGATGAACTCGAATCGATCAGGAAATCCGATTAGGCGAGATACGACCGCACGATGAGCTCGCCCCGAATCTGCGCCAGCTCGTCGACGATTCGAGTGACCAGCGAGTTCGTGACGCCCGAGGCCTGCAGGTCGTGCAGACCGAGGGGTTGGAGCTTGCCGCAGCGGATCCGGATCACCTCCCACCCCGCCGCCCGCAACAGCCGGTCTTTTCGCCGGTCGATGTCTTCCCGTCGGCCCACGTGTTCGAGTCCATCGCGACCGGTGGTGTCGTATTCGATGGCGACGCGGAACTCTGGCATCACAAAGTCGGGCCAGACCTCGACATGGGTGAAAAAAGGCCGCGCAACGCGCACGGCATTGTGGTCAAGCGGGATGAGCAGTGCGTCGCGGAGTCGCTGGCGAAGGTCTGCTTCGGCAGCCGAGGCGGGTTTAGGCGCCCACGGACTCACAAACGACTCCCCCACGGCCACCCCGTCGGCCGCGACGCGGGCGTGCGCGCAGGTCGGACAGCGTTTGCCCGCAAGAACGCGCTCGATCTTTGCGGCAAATACCCCGTGCCCCCTCGGGCACTCCCAGCTGTAGCTCGAGCTCGTTGAAGTTTCGTTAGACAGCTCGACACGGGAGCGCGCTACCACCATCGTCTCAAGCTGCTGGCGCGTCAGGGGCGACGAGTCCAGCCGGCGGCAGAGGTAGCAGCGGTCGTCAGCCGGGTCCTTTTCGACCCGATCGGGATCGCGCGGGTGACCGCAAGCGTAGGGTGCCGGTACCGGTGCCGGTACCGGTGCCAGTGCCGGTGCCATTGCAGGCGCGGAGGCGCGCTGGGGCGCCCGAGGTGCATCCGGTCGACGTTTGGCTGGGGCCCCGGCGTAGGAACAGGCTGGTGCAGGCCGGTTCACAGCGGTCGTCGCGCAGTCTGGGCACCAGGTGGAGCGGCGACGGGACCCGCCCGGACGGCTCCGTTGCTCTTCGGGCGTCGCGACGAACAGGTGCCCGACGTCGCACTGCCAGAGCAGGTACACATCGGCAGCCGGGGGAACCTGAGTGAGCGTGATGCCGTGATTAAACTCCGGGTGGTACTGCCGGACGAGCACGGGATACCGCTCCCAGTCCGAGCGGAACTGTCCCACCGGGTAGGGTATCGCGGTCGACTTCGACCGTTGGCGCCTCGCCCACCACTGCTCGACATTTTCCGGCATTCGTTCCTCCGGAATGAGGGTAGCCATGGCCACCGACATGCGTCCCGTCTACGGAATGGGGCTTTGCCCTCAGCTGACGAAAATCGGAGGCAACCGGTTTTTCCAGGGCATCGCCCGCTCAAGGTCAGCGGCGACGTCGAGTAGCAGCTCATCGCGTCCCCAGGCGGCCACCAGCTGCACACCGATCGGTACTCCGTGCACGCTGTGGCCGAGCGGCAGGCTGATCGCAGGGTTACCCGCGATGTTGAACGCCGCGGTGAATGGGCCGAACTCGAACATCTCGTCAATCCACGACTGCACCTGCTGCAGCGGGGGGCCACCGCGGTCGCGCGGCCGGTTGTAGTCGAGGGTGCCGTGCGGTGGTGGAAGCTGGGCCAGTGTCGGGGTGACCAGAATGTCGGTGTGCGCGAAGAAACCCTGCACGGCACGGGTGACTCGGGCCTGCGCGGCCAGGCTGGCCTCCGCCTGTGGGCGGCTCAGCGCGAGTGTGGCGTCCAGGACGCTCCGCGAAACCGTCTCGAGAAGGTCACGGCGCGGTTGCACCGGTGCGGCCAGGATCTGTTGGCCCGCGGCGAGAAATCCGAGCGCTGCTCCGTCGCGAATGTCGTCCGCGTCGAGAGTCGGGCTGCTCGCGGTCACGCGGTGCCCGATCCATTCCAGCATTTCCGCCGCGGCGGTGACTGCCGCAGCTACCTCCGAGTTGATGGCGGCGCCGGACCAGGATGCCGTGGTGACAGCGACACGGAGGGGCGAGGTTCCGGCGGGTGCCGGTGTGGGGAAGCCGGGTTCGGTGACGAGTTCCAGCAGAAGCGCTGTGTCGCGCACCGTTCGCGTCACCGCAAAGTCAACGCCGAGGGCCGCGCCCGCGGTGGGTGGGCCAGAGCTTCCGGGGAGCCTGAGAGCGGGATTGCTCGGCGTGGTGCGGCCGCGGCTCGGTTTCATACCGACCACCCCGCAGCAGGAAGCGGGGATCCGAATCGATCCGGCACCATCGCTCGCGTGGGCAAGAGGAACAGCGCCTGCGGCCACGAGAGCCGCCGCTCCCCCACTGGAGCCGCCCACACTCCGCTCCAGAGCCCAGGGATTACGCGTCACACCGTACCGAAGCGACTCGGTCGCGAAACTGAGGCTCCATTCGGGCGCGGTGGTCTGCCCGACCGCGGCCAGGCCGCAGTCGCGGAACTTTCGCATCAGCGGGTGGTCCGCCGCCGCCGCCGCGCCGGAGATGCTTCGGCTACCGAGGCTGAACGGAAGTCCGCGGGCAAAGGGCGCGCTGTCTTTGAGGAGAAAGGGAACGCTGCCGAGCCGACCGTTCGGATTGGCGTCCAGCGCGGGATCGAGCGGTGGGATGGTGAGCGCGTTGAGCGCGTCGTTGACCCGAGCGAGCGCACGGCGAGCGGTGTCCGCAAGCTCCGGCGCCGCGACATCCCCCTGCACTAAACATTCGCGCAGCGCGGTGGCGTCAAGGGACGCGTACTCGTCGAGTTCCAAGTGCCCCTCCTCCCCCTCCTCCCCCGGCTCACCTGCAATTCTCGCCCATACTGGTCTGGTGACCTCCTCCGCCTCATCTGCTGCCTCCGCAGCCTCCTGGCCCGTCTTAGTTGTCACGAGCCGCTGCCCGTGCCAGAGCGGCGAGACCTACGGCTCCTGCTGCGGTCGCCTCCACAACTCCCCGTTCCATGATGCGGCAGCCCGCGCGGTTACCGCGGAACGCCTGATGCGCTCGCGGTATAGCGCCTTTGTGGTCGGCGACGAGCGCTACCTGCTCGAGAGCTGGCATCCGTCCACCCGTCCGTCCACGCTTGAGCTCGATCCGGCGCAACGCTGGTTCGGGCTCGAGATACGTCGCACCACTCTGGGCGGGCTGTTGGACAGCACCGGCACCGTGGAGTTCGTCGCGAAGTTCCGGCTCGACGGACAGGTCAGCGAACAGCACGAGACCAGCCGGTTTGTGCGGCTGGACTCGCGCTGGGTGTACCTTGACGGCGCCTAAACCTCGGTCATGCCACGACGCACAGTGGCTAGGAACCCGGCCGCACCACCGCGACGTCAAAGTGCCGCAGTGACGGTCCCGATCAACTTTGTTCTGGATGTCGGGTACCCACGTCAAGAAGGTGAGTTCTGTCGGCGTCTCGAGAGCCGCATCGATGTCATCCTGCGATACGGCCTCAGTGGGCGCTGCCTCATCACCGCCGAAGCTAACCGTGCCGTACGGCGGAATCAACCCATGGCGACCACCGCAAAAAGGAGGCACCAAGCGTGTGCTTGGTGCCTCCTCGGGCGCGCATGGGCGTGCGCTGCCGACTCGTGCGGCTGACAGGCCGCGGAGTTATACGGAACCGAATTAACCCGCGTGAATGGCTTCTGGGTTCACCGTAAATGTTGACTTGGGCACCCGAATCAGGAAGAACGAGATCACCGCGGCAAAGATCAGCCCCACCGCCGCGGCGATGAACACTACTGAGTAGCCGTCGACGAAGGCCGGAAGCGGATTGCCGGCGCTTCCACTGGTGGAGGATTCGACCGCGGCGGCATAGAGGGCGGTGAACACGGCGATGCCGATCGAGCCTCCGACCTGCTGGGTGGCTGTGAGTGCCGCGCCGGCAACTCCTGAATCGCGTGCGTCGATCCCGGCCAGGGCCAGGTTCTGCATCGGAACGAAAACCAGCGCCAGGCCGATCCCGAGCATGATCTGCCCGGGCAGAACCTGTGTGACGTAGGCGCCATCTGCCGTGATGCGGGAGAACCAGAGCAGTCCGGCGGCAGCCATCAGTGGCCCCACCGTCATGAGGATGCGTGGCCCGATGATGGGAAGGAACCGTGCGGCGAGCGGGGCGGTCACCATGATTGCTGCGGTCATCGGCAGCGAGGCCAGCCCCGACATGAGGGGGGTCATTCCCAACACGATCTGGAAGTGGAAGGTCAGATAGAGCAGGCCGCCGAGCAGCGCAGCGCCGACCATCACCGACACCAGGAATGCGCCACCGCGGACGCGGTCAACGACAACGCGCAGCGGGAGTAGCGGGTTGCTGGCGCGGCGTTCCCAGAGCACGAACGCAACCATCAACAACACCCCCAGAGCGAGGAAGCCGACGGTGTCTCCACGGTCCCACCCGAGTTCGGCGCGCGAGAATCCATAAACGATTGAACCGAGGCCGGCGGTGACCAGCAATGCTCCGAGAATGTCGTACCGGGTGTCACCGTCGGCGCGGCTCTCGGGAACCAGCGGCACGGCCGCGATGATCGCGATGATGGCGATCGGCACGTTTACCAGCAGGCACCAGTGCCAGCTGAGGAATTCGGTGAGCACGCCCCCGAGAAGCAGGCCCACTGCGGCTCCGGAGCCAGCGACGGTGCCGTACACGGCGAATGCCTTGATGCGGTCGGGTCCCGAGGGGAACGTCACGGAGAGCAGGGCGAGCGCCGCCGGCGCGAGCAGCGCGGCAAAGAGCCCCTGCAGGCCCCGGGCAAGCAACAGCATCTCCCCCGTCGTGGCGAATCCACCGAGGGCCGATGCGGCGGCGAAGCCGGCCATGCCCAGGATAAAGGAGCGTTTGCGGCCCCAGAAGTCGGCAATCCGGCCACCCAGCAGGAGCAGGGAGCCGAAGACGAGTGCATAGATTGTGACGACCCAGCTGCGGTCGCTGTCGCTCATTCCCAGGTCAAGCTGAGCCGCGGGCAGGGCGATGTTGACAATGGTGCCGTCGAGGACCACCATCAGCTGGGCAAGGGCGGCAACGCCGAGAACGATCCAGCGCCTTCGGGGATGTTCGGAGGACGTCGTGGCGGGCGGGGTGCCGCCGCCTGAGGTCACAGTGGTGTTGTCAGAAGGAAGTGACGAAGAAATGGGGGCTCCAGAGAACAAGGGCAAAAGGGCTACCCCACACCGTAGATGACAGATCCCCGCAAAGTCAAACGAACTGGTTCGTTTGGTCTACACTATCTGCATGAAGCCAGTCAATGAGGACGTCCAGCACCGAATCTTGCTGTCGGCGCGCGCCGAGTTCGCCACGTTCGGACTGGCCGGGGCCCGCATCGACCGCATCGCGTCAAATGCACACGCCAGCAAGGAGCGCCTGTACGCCTACTTCAGCGACAAGGCGGCGCTCTTCCGGGCTGTGCTCGACCTCAACGGCTGCGAGTTCTACGACGCCGTGGCGCTGCGGGCCGACGCGGTTGCAGACTTCGTCGGCGACATTTTTGACCATTCTCTCGACCGCCCTGAGCACCTGCGAATGTTGACCTGGGCCAGGCTGGACGGGGTGCCCTTTGCTCCGCCCACGGGCAGTGATGCCCCCGCGGGCAAAGTGGAAACGCTCCGCGCGGCACAACGCCTTGGTCTGGTCGACACGCGGTGGGATCCCGAGCTGCTCCTGACCATGCTGTTCTCGCTCGGATTCGCCTGGGCCAACTCACCGGTTCCCGGCGCAGTCGCCAACGACCCGGACGTACGCTCCCGGCAGCGCGAGGCGGCCGTGGCCGCCGCAACGCGCATTATCCAGCCGCGCTGACCCGCTCCCGCCCGGTGGCGAGGCCCCAAGAACGCGTCGCGGTCTCCGCGAGCTGACGGGATTTCCCCTAGCCGGATGCCGGTCGCGCAACTAGGGTCACAGCATGGTGACATTGGACGATTTACAGGATCTTCGACCGGAAGGCATCGATTTCGAGTTCGACGGCCACGCGACATCCATCATGCCCACGGCACAGACCCGGCGGCTCGGCCTCGGCGTGCCCGACGTGAAACTCGACTGGCAGGTGCTTATCGATGGCTACATCGTGGGGTATATCGAGCGAGGTCAGGACGTCATCCTGGCCTGGAACCCGTCCCAGCTCGACGACGGAAGCCCCGCCCAGGTGACAAATATCGAAGAGGCGCTGCAGTTCCTCGCGCCGTTGAAGCCGCCGCAACACAAACACGGCAAACACCACGGCAAAAAATGATCGACGTGCGCTGCGCTGGGTGGCAGGGCCGCAGCCCCGCGTAGTGTGGGGGCCATGTCTCGACGAATGGCGGATGCCCTGTTCCGCGACGCACAGCTGTCTCAGGCGTTCGCCCCACAGGTACGAGAGGTCAATCAGCTGTGCGACGCGCTGATGGCGGAGAAGCCGGACTCGACGGTTCCCTACATTGCGCCTCACCACAACGCGGCGAATGCCCGGATTCTGTCGCTGTATTCCAATCCCGGACCCGCACGCCGCCCAAGCCCGCAGCCAGGCTTTCTTTCCGGCGAGAACGATGACCCGTCCGCTGAGCGGATGAGCCAGATCTATACGACCGTCGGGCTGAGCGACGCGGATGTCATGCCCTGGAACAGTTACCCGTGGAACGTGCACGAGTCGTATCCGAATGGTCTGCCCCCGCAGCTCGTCGTCGACGGGCTGGGACCGCTCAAGCGCATGCTGGAGTTGCACCCGAAGATACGCGCCGTCGTGGCTCACGGTTCCGACGCGCAGCGCAGCATGAAACTGCTCGCCACCAAAAAACGATTCGCTGAGTTCTCTAGCGCGCGCAGTCTGGTCGTGTGGCAGGCACGGCACCCCGCCAACCGCGTATTCATTCTGCCCTCGCCCGACCGCGCCGCCGCGATAGAGCGTGTCTGTGCCAGTTACCGTGAGGCGATGGAATCCGTCGGCGTCGCTCCGCTACCGGCGGCGGGCCGAACGGCTGCGGTCAAGCAGGTGCGGGCGACCCGCCGGGCCGCCGCCACCCGGGCGCTGAGCGGTGCAGACCTGGTGTCTGAGGTCGGTGATGTGCTCAGCGGTCGAACCGACGGACTCACCGCCACTCAGACGCGCAACGCCGTGCGCGCATATCTCGCGTCGATGAGCCCGCGCCGTCGTACCGACCTGTTAGTCGAACTGGTCGCCCAGCGACTCGACTCGTGAGCGTCGTTCCGACGGTGGTTTCCGTCGGTCGCGACGACCGGCACCGTTTCAGCAAGCCGCCGGTCAGCGAGATCACACTCGTGGCGGGTATCGGAATCGAGGGCGACGCGCACGCGGGACCCACGGTGCAACACCGGTACCTGAAAAAGAAGGACCCCACCGCGCGAAACCTCACCCAGGTTCATTTGATTGCGGTCGAGCTGTTCGCGGACCTTGCCATCGAGGGCTTCACGGTGGGGCCCGGCGACCTGGGTGAGAACGTGACGACGAGCGACATCGACCTGATCACTCTTCCGACGGGAACGCTGCTGCATCTGGGCCCCAGCGCCGTCGTGGAGATCACGGGGCTACGCAGTCCGTGCTCGCTCATCAACCGGTTTCAGTCTGGCCTGATGAAGGCGTGCATCACCCGGGATACTGGCGGACGGATCATCCGCAAAGCAGGAATCATGGCTATCGTGCTGGCGAGCGGACCCCTTCGCGCGGGAGACGGTGTGCGCATCGAATTGCCCGCTGGTTTGCACGTGCCGCTCGGAGTTGTCTAACCGGGCGTCAGTACACCGCGTGTCGGCTGCGCGCGTCCCGTTCGTCCGGATCGAGCCAATTTCAGCAGAGCCACGCCCAGGACAACGAACAGTACGCACCAGCCCGCGACCGCGATCCGGGCGAGAATGATCGGTCCGAGTAGTGCCGGGATCAGGGGTGCGAAGACGTAGATCCCCATGATCAGTGGCACGTAGGCACCGCGACCCGCCCAAGCGCGTCCGCGCATGATCGCAATGCCACCGAGAACCAACGACAGCCCGCTGGCTGCAGTCACGACCCCGAAGCTGGCGTTCAGGATATCGACGAACGGCGCGGTATCAACGAAACCCGCAGCCGCGATCGACACCAGGTGCACGATGGCGAGGAGCACCAGCGAACCGGCCGCAGCCAGCGCCCCGGACGAGCCGAAGATCGATGGCGGAACAACACGCGACCACCACAGGCCCATCAGTCCGTACGCCATCACCAGGTAGATCACGGCAGATGCCGCCTGCACCACCACGAACGTCGATTCCTCGAGCGGGTAGTTGTAGACGCCCGGCTCAACCGCAGGGGCAGCGAAGGCCAGAGCTATCGACACGAGTGCACCAAGGCCGCCGCCCCACACGCAGGCTACGCCCGCCCAGCGCACCCTGCCGCGGGCATCCGGAGGAAATGGCACCGAAGAGAACCGCGCTGGGTTGTGGGCGACCATTCGTTAGAGCCTCCTCAGTTCACCGCAACCCTAGGAACGCCCAGCCGCAATAGCAAGGGGTCGCGCTCGGGGGCCAATCCAGCGGGATCGGACCCGGAGACATAGATTAGAAGGATGACTTCAGAGACTTTCACCCCCGCCGCAGGTTCCGTCACCATGTTCACCACGAGCTGGTGCGGGTACTGCCGCAACCTCAAGAGCCAGATGGACCGGGCCGGGGTGCTGTACACCGAGGTCAATATCGAAGAGGTCGACGGCACCGCGGAGCTTGTCGCGGCGGTCAACGGCGGCAACCAGACCGTTCCGACCCTGCTGTTTGCCGACGGCTCCAGTGCGACGAACCCATCGCTGGCCGAGGTGCAGGCCCGCCTCGGCTAGCCCGACGCCCGTCGTTGGTGGGAGCCGAACGTGGCCAGACGTTCACTAGAACGGATTAGATGAAGCGGATGACCTGGTGCAGACGTTCACGCAGCGCGAAGATGTCATCCGCACCCAGACGCGGCACGCCCGCGAGGCCGACCTCTATGAACTCCTGCAGGCGCGACTGCTGCAGCACGACGACGGGAACCCCTCTTTCGCGCCCGACCACCGCGAGTGACTCCGCCGTGGAGCCGTCGGGGACCACGAGCACCAGCGCCGTGAATTTCGCGCGAGTGCTGCGGGTGAGGGAGCGTGTTCGTCGCGACAGCGAGCTGACTGGTCGTTCGCCCACCGCCAGCACATCGCTCACGATCTCGCCCTTACGCACCTGAAGCGCTCCGCCCCAGTCCTCCGAAAGCATCGCGAACAGCCCCGTGGGCCCGAGCACGATGTGGTCGATCTTGGACTCTGCGCCGGGGCCTGCTCCATCCGAGTCCACGTCGTGCCAGATCGTGTACGAGATTCCCAGACGAGACAGGGTGCGCGCGGTTTCCTCTTCCGCGTTCGCGTCCGCCAACAGGTGCCGGATCTCGCGCGGTGCGGCGCGCACCATCGCCGAGTCGTACGGGTGGTCGATGATTGCACCGCGGCCAACCCATTCGCGCATCAGAGCGTAATACTCCTCACGGTTCCACCCGCCCGGGTGACCGTGGGCCCGCGCGGTGGGCTCGGCCTCCGCGTGCCGCGGACGAGAACGCTCCCACGGCGGAGTCGTTTCCGACTCCGTGGGCGCAGACGCATACGGCGACGCCCCGTCCGCTCGGGCGGAGGCAACGAACTCGCCGTCCATACCCTCGGTCGCAGCCTCCGTCACAGACGCGCTCGCCGCATCGAACAGTGCCCGCCCCTCCGGGGTGCCCACCGCCTCCCAGGCGACCTGCACAGCGTGAAACGCGGTGGCCTCTCCCCCGGTGTCGGGGTGCGTCTCGCGGAGACGACGACGGTAGGCGCGACGGAGTTCGTCCATGCTTGCGGCGGCGGATACGCCGAGTACCTCGTACGGCGTCGCCGGGGTCGAACTGTCGCGCATCCGCTCACTCTCGAAAATTGGGCTAATACGGAACAATAGTGCGTCCGAAGCCCCGAGCAGTGCAGGCGCGAGTACTCTCAGCCCGCCAGCAGCTGTGGCACGCCCGCAGGGCGCGGCGCGTCGAGAGCGGCGCGAATCAGACTGGCGGGCAGATCGAGAAGCTCGCCGACCGCCCACAGTTCGCCGATCTGATGCTCGTCGAGGGAACCCGACCGGGCCGCGATCGCGCTGAGTTCCACGAAGTAGTCGTGATGGATGCTCTCGCAGGTGAACCTGCTGATGTTCAGTTGCTGCGCCAGCGCCTGCAGGGCGCCTCCCGCCGCCAGATATCCCTCGATCAGGCAGCGGTCGAGGAAGGCGAGGTAATCGAGATGTTCCGCCTCCCCTGCGTAGGAGTGCATCTGGTGGGCAATGCGTCGTAGAAAGGGGTGCGTCTCGCGGGGCGAATCGACGTCTCGCTCACGCCGGGGCACCCACCCACGGGGCGCAGACACGGCTTCTTCGCGGCCGACACGCGACCATGGCTCTTCGAGGGCATCCCCGAGGTAGCGGTCCCAGAACGAACGGTCTTCGTTAGAACCGATGTAGGCCGCCAGCAGGTCGGCGGTCGCGAGGGCATTGGTCGCCACCGACGCGGGTGTTTTCCGCCGACTGAGCCCGAATTTGGCCAGGCAGTCCTCGCGTGAGCGGGTAGCGCCCGGATGAAAATCGCGCGCCAGCTGCATAGTGCAGAGCACGCTGCCACCATCCCGCGGAACCGGGTGCCCCGCCCGAATCAACTCGGCAATCAGGAACCTCAGTTGGAAACCGGCGTGATGAGCCACGACGACCCGCCCGTCGAGGAGGGCAAGCAGGTCCACGGCAATCTGGGCGAAAACGGGGGCGTGCTGCGAGGTGGTGACGCGCCGAAAACGATGGGCGCCCGGAAGCGGGCCAGGGTTGACCAGTGTGCTCCACTGCCCCTGCACGCGCCCCTCCGCGCTGAGATGAACCACGGCCACTTCAGTGACCCGATCGGTGTCCCCCGCGAGAATGCCCGTCGTTTCGAATTCGATCACAGCGAATCCTGGACCAGCCATTCATGTCCCCCTTGAAGTTATTCTGCTGACGATAGCGAGGAAGGTTCCCCACTGTAGACCCTCGAAGGGGGGTGTTTTTCCGGCCGCCGTTGCAGAATGGGACGATGATTCGCAAACACGCCGTCGTTCGTGGCGAGGTTCAGGGCGTCGGGTTCCGATTCCACACTCAGGCAACGGCGAGCAAACTGGGCGTGAACGGCTTCGTTCAGAACCTTGCAGACGGATCCGTCGACGTGGAGATCGAGGCGGAGGAAGCAGCCGTCGATCGGATGCTTGCCTGGCTTCGTGAGGGTCCTACCTGGGCGATTGTGCGGTCGGTGGATGTCTCGGAGCTAGCACCGCGCGGCGACAAGGGTTTCGAGATCAAGCAGTAGCTACGGGCGCCCCGGTAGCTCGGCACCAGCGAAACCGGGGTGGGTGCTTGATTCAACGGTCCGGCCATCCGGACCAAACTGGAACGTGGCGTGGATCGGGTCGCCCGCGAGCGTCGCGGGCAACCAGTATCGGGCGTCGTCCCACATCCGGTCGAAGGGGATTTCCGCGACATTCACCCAGCGTGGTTCCAGCTCGTCGGATTCCACCGGATCGCCCTCCCATCGATGGGCACGAAATACCCACGACTTCTGGCTCCAGGCGGGGGTGTGAGGAAACGGGTAGGTCAGCTCTCCCATCAGCTCGAGGTCAGCGACATCCACCGTCAATCCAACCTCCTCAGCGACCTCACGCACGATCGCCTCGGATGGGCTTTCGCCGGGTTCGAGCTTGCCCCCGGGGCCAACTAGACGGCCCTGCCCAAGTCCGGTCTTCTTGCGCCCAAGCAGCACCTGCTGACGACCCTCGTCAGTGGTGCGGAGCAGGTAACACACGCAGACCTCGGGGAGTGACATCTGCCAAGGCTAATCAGCATCCTTCCCAATCTCGATTCGCAACCCCATGGCGAAGAACCCCCGGCGGGAAGAAACTATAAGAGTGATCCGCAAACACGCTGTGGTGCGGGGCCAGGTGCAGGGCTCCGGCTTTCGCTATTACACGCAGACCGAGGCAATCCGCCGTGGTTTGCGTGGATACGTGCGTGACAGCGCGGATGGCTCCATCGAGGTGGAAGTCGAGGGCGACGACACCACTGTCGAAGACCTTATCGACTGGCTGAAGGTGGGGCCCACCTGGGCGAAGGTCGAGAAGGTGGAAGTCGCCGAGCGGCTGCCCAGCGGGCGCCCCGGATTTCACATTCTCTGACCACTATCGGGGCAGCCGACCGCCGCCGTGACTCACGCTTTGGCTGCGCGCCCAAGCTCGCTCACAGCCGCCTCGAGTGCGTCGACCGCCTGGCTGGCGTGCTGGCGTTCCGCTTCCGCGAGCGAGTCGTAGTCGGCGGCGGACTCCCCCGCTTCTTCGGCCTGCAGCGCGGTCTGCCGCAACCGTTCGACGAACAGGGTTGCATCGCGGTGTTCACCGAGGAGGTCCTGCACGGACTCGGCTGATTTAGCCAGCGCTACGGTCTTTTTGCCGAGCACGGGAGTATCTCCCCCGCTGAGAGCCTCGGCAACGTAGCGCAAGCGGCGTGCGGCTTTTCTCGCTCCGTGCAGCGCCTCAAGGTCATCATGGTGCGCGTTTTTGAGTCTGCGCCGTGCCCGTCGACTCTCACGACGCACGACCAGACGCATTGCCGGACGTGCCTTCGCCAGGGACTGCCCCGCCACCGGCGGGCGCAGCACGAGCGCGTCGATGGCGTCAAGCAACGCAAAATACTCCGCCGACGAGAGGTAGCCGAGCAGGCTCGTGAGGAGGGACTCGTACTCGGCCCAGGCGTCCTCGACCAGCCGCCGCCGCACGTGGACAGCGTCGACGGTGGCGGGAGCGATCAGCGCCGATGCCCGCTGGTGCCGCACCTCTGCGTCGCGCACCACACCGAGGGTGTCCCCGAGTTGTCCCAATCTGTAGCGGAGGTCGTCGAGCACCGCGGGGTCGAGGACACCCTGGAACGCGGCGAGCACACTGCGCAGCCTCCTGATCACAATCCGCATCTGGTGCACCGCGTCCGGCTCATCCGAACGAACCCCGGGGTCTGCGTCGAGGAGCTCGTCGCGAAGGTGCCAGAGTACCCGGATGGCCGCTCCGAGAGCGGTGGCGCTATCGTCGGGCAGCGCTGCCGCCTGTGTCGCGTGGTCCTCCCGTTCCAGGGCGCGCGCGAGCTTGGACGGATGCCGTGAGGCCGAGGCACCCGCTGCAAGCAGGTGCGGCTCCAGGGCGTCTAGAACGTCGCCGCGTTCAGCGTTGAGCAGTTCCACCTCCCACTCCCGCCAGAGCCTCAGGATGCCGTTCTGCACGTCCGTGGCCGCCACCCGGTCGTCCGCGATCTCCGCACTGGCCGTACTGGCCGTACTGGCCGCACCGGTACTGGCCGCACCGGCCGCGTTGTCGGCGTCCTCTCCGTCGGCGTCGGCGGTGAAGACCGTGGTCACAGACCGCTCCGTCGTGATGTGGGCAACTTCGACGAGCTCGTTGCCGCGCGAACGCGCCAGCACGAGATCGATCAGCTCGCGCGGCGGAACGAACTGTGCCGGCGGGGTGTGATCGCCCGGTGGCTCCAGCGCAACCCGGTGTTCGGTGCGACCCCGGGGAGCCGGAGTCTTCAGGTGCCACCCCTCATCGGAGCCGCCCTCGCGCCGCCGCAGGGTGAATCCAGCTGCGGCCAACGCGCCGCCGGCCGTGTCGAAGTACACCGCTCGGAGCGTGAAGGGCTCCTGCGCCTCCGTTTTCGCTATTGCCGGGACCGTCGAGAGATCGGGAAGCTGCGCCGTGTCATCCACCTCATATTTGCGTTCCGTTTCGGTCACCTTCGTGACAGTCATGGCAGTTCTCCTTTTCGCAGCAACCCATTACCGCGAGCTGACCTGGGCGAACTTACGGATCGCCAGCGGCACAAACACGACCAGCATGATCGCGACGCCAATCAGAACGGTGATCACGGGGTTCTGCAGGGTCCAGGCGTCGGGCTCTGGCGTGTTCGGAGGGATATTGCCGAACAGCAGCCTGGCCGACTCCACGAGCGCAGACACGGGGTTGTACTCGGCGAATGTCTGCAATGGTCCAGGCAGGCTCTCGGCGGGAACAAACGCGTTCGAGATGAACGTGAGCGGAAAGAGGATCAGGAACGCGACGTTGTTGATCACCTCGGGGCTGCGCACGCTCATGCCGACGAATGCCATCACCCAGGAAAACGCGTACGCAAACAGCAGCAGCAGCACAACGCCGGCCAGCCCCTCGAGGAAACTCGATCGAATGCGCCAACCCACGATCAGGCCCGTAAGCATCATCACCACCATGGAGATGGAGTTGATCAGCAGGTCTCCGTTGGTTCGCCCGATAAGCACCGCCGACGGGCTCATCGGCAGCGTGCGGAAACGGTCGATGATGCCGTCCTTGAGATCCTGTGCCATCGCGGATCCTGAGTAGGTCGACCCGAACACGACGGTCTGCGCAAAGATACCCGCCATGATGAATTCGGCGTAGGTGCTGCCGGGGATGGTGATCACACCCGCGTAGACGTAGGAGAACAGCAGCACAAACATAATTGGCTGCAACGTGGTGAACACCAGAATGTCGGGAACGCGCTTGATCTTGATCAGGTTGCGCCGCGTGGTGATCCAGCCGTCGCTGACCCAGTCCAGCAGAGGCGATGCGGGGCGAACACGTTCGATACTGCTCATCGGGATTCTCGCTTTCTGCTTTCTCGCCGGGTTTTGGGTTGCTCCTGCTCGCCACCCGAGGCCGCGTCTTCCGACGCGGTGGCGTCGTCGCCGGCGGAGTGGCCGGTCAAGCGCAGAAAGACGTCATCGAGGGTGGGCCGCCGCATTCCCGCGTCGTACAGGGGGATGTCGCTGCGCCCCAGCTCAGCGAGGATCTGTTGCAGCGCCTCGGGTGCGTGCGCTGCGTTCACGGTAAGCGCGCGGCCGTCCGAGGAGACCGTGGGTGCTGCGGTACCGTGACGGGCGAGAATGTCACGGGCCGCGACCGTGTCTGCCGCGTCGACCAGGTTGATCTCCACCCGCTGTCCTCCGATGGAGGCTTTCAGCTCGTCCGAGGTGCCCTCGGCTATGACCCGCCCGTCGTCGATCACCGAGATGCTGTCGGCGAGCCTGTCGGCCTCTTCGAGATACTGGGTGGTGAGAAGCACGGTCGCACCCTCGCCCACCAGCGTCTGGATGATGTCCCACATCCCCAGCCGGCTGCGCGGGTCGAGGCCGGTGGTGGGCTCGTCCAGAAACAGCACGCTCGGCCGGATTACCAGCGCTCCGGCGAGGTCGATCCGGCGGCGCATACCTCCGGAGAACCCTTTCACCGGCCGATTCTGTGCCTCCGTCAGGCCGAACACGTCGATCAGTTCCTTCGCGCGCGCACGGGACTCCTTCGGCCCCAGGTGGTACAGCCGACCCACCATGTCCAGGTTTTCCAGCCCGGTAAGGTTCTCGTCCACCGCCGCATACTGGCCAGACACCCCAATCATCGGACGAATCCGCTCGGGGTGTTTGACCACGTCGATGCCATTCACGAACGCCGACCCGGAATTTGGCACGGTCAGCGTGGTGAAAACCTTGACGGTGGTGGTCTTACCCGCGCCATTGGGACCCAGGAGGGCGGTGATCGTTCCCTGAGGAACGGAGATGGCGAGGCCATCCAGGGCATGCACCACGGGCGCGCCCCGGGGCGTGTACGTCTTCTTTAGGTCGGTGGCTTCAAGGAATGCCATTCCGGAACATTAAGCCCAACGCATACCGGAAGTCGACCCTCCCCTCAATTCCCCCGTGCGCTCACCGGGAGGTGTATTTTGAGGCGGAGTCCCTTGCTTGCAAACCGAGCCGAAACTCCGCGCGACGTGCGCGGTACGAACGTTCTTTCGCGTTGATCGCCAGGGTGTAATACGCGAGTTTGACTCTCTTGGCGAGCGCTGCCACGTTGCCGAATGGGCGTGCGGAGACCGCCACCAGTAGCCGCCGATCAAAGTGCACCGTGCTTCCCGCGGGCAGGTTCATGCTGAAGTCGAGGTCGTCGTGAACCAGTTTGAGTTCCCGATGGGCTCGGTCCCGGGTCAGCGCCCACAGCTCGCGATGCATCGCGAAATTTGAGCCGAAGAGGGGCGGATGTCCCAACAGCACGGTCATGCCGAGAAAGTAACCGCCCAGGTACACGTGCTGCCCAAACCAGCACGCCACGCGGTTGCCCCCATAGAACTCCGCGGAACCGGTGACCGCTGCGGGCGACCGCAGCGCCGCCAGCGATGCCTCGATTCGCTCGAGCCAATCCCGCGGCGGCACCGAGTCGGTGTCCAGGCGCGCGATGATGTCGCCGGTGGCTGCGTCGAATCCGGTCGCGGTCGCGGGAAAGATCCCGGGCAGCGCCTCGTACAACAGCCGTACTCCCGCCGTACGCGCTACGGCGGCCGTGTCATCCGTGCTGCCATTGTCGACCACAATGATTTCGTCCGCGGGCCGGCTCTGGTTTCTGAGGGCCGCGAGGCAGGTTCTCAAAAAATCGGCGTCGTCCAGCGCGGGGATCACAACGGAGATAGTCGGCATAGTTGCTCAGATTATCTGTGACCGGGCCGATCAGACACCACTCTGGTTCGGCGTGTATTGTGCGCCCCCCCGTGCCGACGGCCTGAGTGTGATCGAACAGGTGGCCCCGCCGTCATCCGACGGGAGGGCCACCTATTCGACTACCCACGGCGCCATTGCCGTGACCAGGTCGGTGGAGAAACGCGGAGCACGATGGTCACTTCGGCCCCGCGACATCCACCTGTCCGCCTTATCGGCGCGGACTCAACAAGTAAAGATCACCGCGCCGTAAATAGCAGGTGGTTGCAGGAGTTTGTCCTGCGGTGTAGGCGAGGCCTACTCCGCGTTCGCAGCCTTCTCGGCGGCGGCGGCCTTGATGCGCTTCTGTTCCTCACGCACTCCGGCCTGCGTTGCGCGCTCGCGCACCAGCCAGGCGGGCGGAGCGGCAAGGAGCTCCTGGATCTCTGCGGTGGTGAGGGCCTCGGTGACGCCGCCACGAGCGAGCCCCGAGGCGGAGACGCCGAGCTTGCTTGCCACAATCTGGCGCGGGTGCGGGCCCGTGGCGCGCAGCTTCTCGATCCACTTCGGCGGATTGGTCAGCAATTCGTTCAGTTCGGCGCGGGTGACCGAGCCGTTCTGGAATTCTTCTGGGGCGGCGGGGAGGTAAATTCCCAACTTCTGTGCGGCGGTCGCCGGCTTCATGGACTGCGGCGATCGTTCCTGGCTCATGTACGACAGCGTAACCTGTGACCTTGACCGCGAATGGCGCGGACAGCAGAAAGGATGACCGTGGACGTCACCCTCCTGCGGCATTTTGTCGCCGTGGCCGAGCAATTGCACTTCGCCCGGGCCGCACAATCCCTCGGGATTTCCCGCCCGGCGCTCAGTTCATCGGTGAAGGCGCTCGAAGCCGAACTGGGGGCGGAGTTGTTTGATCGCAGCGCCGAGCGCACGACCCTCAGCGCCACCGGCCAGCAGCTGCTTGCCGAGTCGGGCCCCCTGATCGAGGCAGAAGAGCTGCGCCTGGCAGAAATCGCCGCGACCATGGCTCTTCCGGGCACCCTCAGTGTCGCGTTCGTTCCCGGGGTCACCGTGGGCAAGTGGACCCTCGCCTGGGAGAGCCGCCACCCGGGGATCGCCCTGCGCGTGCGCCCGGTGGATGAAGAGGACTCGGTGGCGGTGCTCCGCGACGGCATCGCCGACGTGAGCTTCGTGCGGCTGCCGGTCAAGGATCATGGGCTCGGCGTCATCCCCCTCTATCAGGAAACCGCGGTCGTTGTGGTCTCGAAGGATCATCCGATCGCGCTGTTTGACTCCGTCACCCTCGCCGATCTCGCCGACGAGAAGATTGTGCGAAAGCCGCCGATCGTGTCCGATGCCGTCGAGCTGGTCGCTGCCGGAGTCGGTGTAGTGCTTTTGCCGCAGTCCATTGCCCGGCTGCACGCCCGCAAAGATGTGGTTGCCCGGCCCGTGACCGACGCGCCCCAGACGGGCATCGCCATCGTCTGGATCGAGGACGACCTCACCGCGGAGATGGAAGAGTTCATCGGAATCGTTCGCGGCCGCACCGCGGCGAGTTCACGCTCGGGATCTCCCCTGTCCGAGGCGGCGGGATCCGACACTGATCGCGCTGTCGGATCGGGTTCCTCGTCTTCGTCTCCGTCGTCAGAAAAGTCTGGTGCCGCCAAATCAGGCCAAGCGAAGTCCGCCGCGGGCGCGGCCAAGAAGCCCAAGGCTCGCCAGGTAAAACACTCCCGTGGCGCCCTCCAGGCCCGCAACCGCAAGCGCGGCGGCGGGCGCTAACCCTCGACCGCGCCGCTTTCGGGCTTTAGTGTCGGTGCATGAGTTATGCAGACACCAACGACCGAGACATCCGCGCCAAGCAAGAGAGCAGCCCCGCCGAAAGCGCCGCTGTTGCGGACAAAACTCCGGCGGATGACGTCAAAGTCCTTCCGGGCACGGGTGGCCCGGACGACGTGGGTGACGTTGAGGTCGACCCCGACGAGCTCAACATGAGCGGCCACTAGGCCTGCTTGTCTACTGCGTGCTGAACAGTAATTCGGGGGTCAGGCTGTCGACCTCACCGCTGAATTCCGCTGCGCTGACCCGGGAAGAGGCACTGGGTCCGGACTCGGCGAGAAAGTCTATGAGCCGACGCACCTCGGCTGCGCTGAACTCGGGTGAGTAGCGGGGATCCAGCGCGTCCAGCCACTGGTCTCGCTGTTCGCGCCATCCCGCTGCGGTTCCCGCGGCTGTCGCCGGGTGGTCAGCCCGCCGCAGCAGGCTTCGCACCCGGGCCGCGAGCTGGTCGGAAAGAGTGGGGGCCATCGTTTGAGGGTACTCGGCGCATTGCCCGGGCTCTGCGGCTGGAGCGGCTCTAGGCATTCACCTCCGTCGACCGGGTGCCCGGTCGACACTGAGACCACTCGACGCTGAGACCTCGCGCCTTCGCCGGGTGACACTCCCGCTGGGCATTGCCTGAACCGCGAAAATGTCGGTGGCAATTGACACCATCGAAACTATGTTCGAATATGGGGTCATGGCACCCGCATCTGCAGCAGCAACGGTCGAGACAGTGAATCCCGCTGCCTCGACTGCTGCTTCGTCAACAGTAAGCGATCTGCAGGCGCGAATTCGCTCCATGCAGGCCACCAAACTCGACACCCGCCTGATTCCCACCCACCCCGCCATCGCGAATCTGCTCCCCGGGGGCGGACTGAAACAGGGGTCAACGTATTCGGTTGACCACTCCATCACGCTGCTGATGGCGCTGCTCGCTGGCCCGTCTGCCGCCGGATCGTGGTGTGGGGTGGTGGGAGTCCCCGAGTTCGGCGTGGAGGCCGCAGCCACTTTTGGGGTAGACATCGAACGGCTCGTTCTGGTTCCGCACCCGGGCGACCAATGGCTCGCAGTCACCGCGGCGATCGCCGATGTGATGAGCGTGGTGGTTACCCGTCCACCCAAGCGTGCTTCCGACACCAGCCTCGCCCGCCTCGCCGGCCGACTGCGCCAGCGTGGATCAACCCTGCTCGTCCTCGGAACCTGGCCGCAGAGCGAGGCGATGCTCAGCCTCTCCCAGAGTGTGTGGAGTGGCATTGGCGAGGGGCATGGCTACCTCGCCGCCCGGCAGGCGACTATTACCGTCTCGTCGCGCCTGGGCGAAGCACCCCGCAGCGCCCGGCTGTGGCTCCCCGACCCCGAGCAGAAGTTCCGCGATGTTGATCCTCGCTCGATGGATGCCTCTCCGGGCGCGATGCATTCGCGCGAGAAACCGCGTCATCTTCGGGCCGCAGGATGAACGCCCCAATCGTTCGCACCATGGTGTTGTGGTGTCCGGACTGGCCCATCATCGCCGCGCTTCGGGAAGCCGCGGCCGCCCAGGGACTTCCCACGCAGGGCTCGACGATGCAGGGCTCGACTGCACTGGGCTCGACGGTGCAGGGCTCGCGCGCGCAGGCCGCTGGGCGAAGCGACATCCCCCTTGCCCTGATCGAACACGGGGTGGTTTTTGCCTGCTCCGCCGCCGCGCGGGCAGAGGGAGTCAAGCGCGGCCTCCGGGTTCGTGAGGCGCAGGCGCGCTGTCCCGAGCTTGTGGTGCAGCCCTATAACGCCGTGCACGATAACCGCGCGTTCGAAGAGGTACTCACCGCCATCGAAGCGATGATGCCAGGGGTGCAACTACTGAGACCGGGCACCTGTGCGATCCGCGCCAGGGGTCCGGCACGGTACTACGGCGGCGAGAAGCCGTCCGCACTGGCGCTTATTGCCCTGCTCGACCAGCTGGGTGTGCCCGGAGCGCGGGTCGGCATCGCCGACGGTCCGTTCACAGCCGAGCAAGCAGCACGGATGGCGGGCCTCACGACGGGGAGGTCTGCACGGGTGCAGATAGTGCCCGAGGGCGCGTCTGCAGAATTCCTGGCCCCGCTGCCGGTGAGCCTGCTCGATGCCCCTGCCCTGGTTACCCTGCTGCGCAGGCTGGGCGTGACCACGCTTGCCGAGTTCGCCGCCCTGCCCGTAGTGGATGTGCTCGGGCGATTCGGTGAGGCAGGAGCCCACCTGCATTCCCTTGCCAGCGGGCACGACAGCCGTCCCGTGATCCAGCGCATCCCCCCGGAAGAACTCGACAGCACGGTCGAGTTCGAACCCCCGCTGGACCGGATCGACCAGGTCACCTTTGGCGTTCGCGCCTCGTCCGACCGTTTCATCGAGGCGCTGACCGAAGCGCAGCTGGTCTGCACGGCGCTGCGGATCGAAATCGATTCGGAATCCGGCGAGGTGTCCGAGCGTAGCTGGCTTCATCCGCGCTCCTTCACCGCGGCCGATGTTGTAGACCGTGTGCGCTGGCAGCTTCAGGGCAGCGGCGAGGTCGACACCGGCCTGACCTCCGGGATCACCCGGGTGCGCGTCATCCCCGAGTCCGTCGACGCCATCGGCCACCACGAGGTTGGCCTCTTCGGTGGGGGCCCAGACGAACGCATCCACCACGGCCTGTCCCGGGTGCAGAGCATGCTGGGTCATGGCGGGGTGCTCACCGCCGTGATTGGCGGCGGACGCACCCTCGCCGACCGGCAAACCACTGTGCCGTGGGGCGATCGCCCGCTGCTTACCCGGCAGCCGACCCAGCCCTGGCCGGGCACACTGCCGCCACCGGCACCCACCACCATTTTTCCGACCCCGCACCCCGTGCACGTACTCGACGCGACGGGCGGCACAATCCAGGTCGACGACCGAGGCACCCTGTCCGCTTCCCCTGCGCAGTTCTCCCCCACCGGCAGCGGCCGCACCATGCGGCAGATCCAAGCCTGGGCTGGGCCCTGGCCAATCGATGAGCGGTGGTGGGACAACGAAACCCACCGACGTTCACACCGCTTCCAGGTGGTGGATGCCGCAGGCATGGCGTGGCTGCTCGTGCTGGTCAGCGCAACTCAGGGTTCTGACAGCAGCTGGTGGGCCGAAGCGAGGTACGACTGATGGGATACAGCAACCCACCCATTTCCTGGTCCGAGTTTGAACGCGCGCTGTCCGATGGGCGGCGACCCGGTTCTCCCCCGGCCGGCGCGGACGGCGGCGATAGCCCGGCGTGGTCGAACAAACGCCTGCCGTATGTGTCCCCGCCCGAGGCAGCCACCGCGGCCGCGCCAGCCTCAGTGCCGTACGCGGAGTTGCACGCGCACTCCAACTTCAGTTTTCTCGACGGGGCCAGCTCCCCCGAGGCACTGCTGGAGGAGGCCACTCGCCTCGGCCTGCACGCCCTCGCCCTGACCGACCACGATGGCCTCTATGGCATTGTGCGGATGGCAGAAGCGGCGGAGCAATTCACGGTCAAAACAGTTTTTGGCGCCGAACTCTCCCTGGGCCTCAGCAAACCGCAAAACGGTATGGCCGAGCCGGAGGGCAGCCACCTGGTGGTGCTCGCGCGGGGCAAAGAGGGGTACCACCGGCTCGCCGGCGCTCTCACCTCGGCACAACTGGCAGGGATGGAAAAGGGTCGCCCGCTCTACGATCTTGCCGAGTTGTCTGACCGCTCCGACGGGGCTTGGAACATTTTGACCGGGTGCCGCAAGGGCAGGGTTCGTCAGGCGTTGGTGGCAGGCGGGGTGTCCACGGGAGAGCGGGATGCCGCGCGCGAGGTCGACCGTCTGGTCGACCTTTTTGGCCGCGACAACATCCTGGTCGAGCTGTTCGATGCGGGGAATCCACTCGACAGCAGCCACAACGACGTGCTGGCCCGCATCGCCGACGCCCGGGGACTGCCGGTGGTCGCCACCGGCAACGTGCACTACGCGACTCCGAAACAGCACCACCTGGCCACCGCGTTGTCTGCGGTGCGCGCCCGCCGCAGCCTTGACGACATGGACGGGTGGTTGCCGTCCTCCGGCAGCGCCCACCTGCGCAGTGGCGCTGAGATGGCAGCCCGCTTCTCGCGCTACCCGGGTGCGATCGAACGTACGGTCGAGATCGCCGACGACCTCAGCTTCGAGCTTCGTCGGGCCCGACCCGGCCTGCCCAAACAGAAGGTGCCCGACGGGCACACCCCGATGAGCTGGCTTCGCCGGCTGGTCTGGCAGGGAGCCGCGGAGCGGTACCCGAATCTCTCAGAAAAAGACCGGGCCAGGATCGAACGGGAGCTCGCGGTAATCGAAGCCAAGGACTTTCCCGGGTACTTCCTGATCGTGCACGACATTGTTGCGTTCGCCCGCGGCCGCGGCATCCTCTGCCAGGGACGCGGCTCGGCCGCAAACTCGGCCGTCTGTTACCTGCTGAAGATCACCGCGGTCGACCCGATCTTCTACGGCCTGCCGTTCGAGCGGTTCCTCTCCAGCATGCGTGAGGAGGAGCCCGATATTGATGTGGATTTCGACTCTGACCGGCGGGAGGAAGTCATCCAATACGTCTATCAAAAATACGGCAGGCTGAACGCCGCTCAGGTCGCCAACGTCATCACCTACCGCCCCAAGTTCGCCGTGCGTGACATGGCAAAGGCCCTTGGGCACAGCCCGGGACAACAGGACGCCTGGTCGAAACAGGTGGAGCGGTGGGGCTCGCTTGTGCAGAGCGAAGACCACGACATTCCTCCCGCAGTGGTGGGGCTCGCCCAGGAGGTAATGAAATTTCCCCGGCACATGGGCATCCACTCCGGTGGAATGGTGCTCACCGACCGGCCTGTCGGCGAGGTCTGCCCGATCGAACACGGACGGATGGACGGGCGCACGGTGTTGCAATGGGATAAGGACGACTGCGCCTGGATGGGACTGGTGAAGTTCGACCTGCTCGGTCTCGGCATGCTCGCCGCGCTGCAACACTCTTTCGACCTGGCGAAAGAGCACCTGGGCGAGGAGTGGTCGCTCGAGTCGATCCCGCGGGAAGAGGCCGGGGTGTACGACATGCTGTGCCGTGCAGACGCCGTCGGGGTGTTCCAGGTGGAATCCCGCGCGCAGATGGGCTTGCTTCCCCGACTGCAACCGCGCCGGTTCTACGACCTCGTGGTGGAAATTGCGATGATCCGCCCCGGACCTATCCAAGGTGGTGCCGTGCATCCGTTCGTGCGACGCAAGCTTGGCCAGGAGCCGGTCACCTATCTGCACCCCAAGCTGAAGGAGCCGCTTGAGCGCACCCTCGGGGTTCCGGTATTCCAGGAGCAGCTGATGCAGGTCGCGATGGCCGTCGGCGGATGCACCGGTGAGGACGCCGACCTGCTGCGGCGAGCCATGGGCTCCAAACGCGGAATCGAGCGGATCGAGTCCCTGAAAGACAAGCTTTACGCCGGGATGAAAGCGAACGACATCTCCGACGAGGTTGCGGACGAGATCTACGGCAAGATCCAGGCATTCGCAAACTTCGGTTTCGCCGAGAGCCACAGCCTCAGTTTCGCCCTGCTCGTCTACGCGAGCGCGTGGATGCGCCTGCACTACCCGGGAGCGTTCCTCGCCGCACTGCTGCGCTCCCAGCCGATGGGGTTCTACTCGCCGCAGTCGCTCGTGGCCGACGCCCGCCGCCACGGTGTTGTGGTGCTGCGACCCGACATCCAACGCTCCGGTGTCACCGCGGGGCTCGAACCGCTTGGCGCCGCGACGGACCCCCGGTATACCGTGCCGGGAGGCGCCGTGCCTGCCTCGATGCCCGCACCCGCCACGGGAGCCGCGTCGTGTTTACACGAGCAACCCCCGGTGCCGCCATTCGACCGCTCGGTACCTTTTGACTCGGATGACCATCGACGCGACGGGGCGCTTGCGGTGCGGCTTGGCCTCGACGAGGTCAAAGGTATCGGCACGCCGCTGGCGACCGCGATCGTGGAAGAACGCGACCGCGGGGGCAATTACCGCGACATGGCAGACCTCGTGCGTCGGGTGGGACTGAACACCGCCCAGCTTGAGCTGCTTGCCGCCTCTGGTGCGTTTGATGTTTTTGGGCTTTCCCGGCGTGAAGCGATGTGGGATGCCGGCAACGCAGCCCAGGACCGTGCCGAGTACCTCCCCGGCACCGTGGTCGCGGTGCAACCCCCACTGTTCGCGATGCCCTCCGAGGTTGACGAGATGATGAGCGACCTCTGGTCTACCGGGATGTCGGCAGACAACCACCCGGTGCGACATTTGCGCGAAGCCTTGGGGCGTCGCGGCGTGCTCTCGGCCGCCGACCTTGCAACCACAGAGTCCGGGCGTCGGATCGAGGTGGCCGGGGTGGTCACGCACCGGCAACGCCCGGCGACCGCCAGCGGCATCACCTTCGTCAACCTGGAAGACGAGACCGGGCTCGTCAACGTGATTTGCAGCGTGGGGGTCTGGAACCGCTATCGCCGCATCACCCGCGAGGCCCCGGCGATGATAATCCGGGGCATCTTGGAGCGCTCACCAGAGGGGGTCACCAACCTGCTGGCCGACCGCTTTGAGGTACTCGGGATGAGTCCGCAGACCAAGTCGCGAGACTTTCGTTAGAGATGAACAAGGCATCCTCAGCTATCCAACACTTGTAGTTTATTCTGCGCAACAAGCGTAAGATATCTTCAATCGAGGGACGACCTCGACCGGTGCGGCGCAGACGCCGCCCCGGACGCAATCGAGAAAGAAGCGCTCATCATGGCTAGATTCGACAACAAGGTAGCGATCGTCACCGGCGGCGGAAGCGGCATCGGAGCGGAGATCTCCCGGGAGCTCGCCGCCGAGGGGGCCTCCGTCGTCGTCACAGACATCAAGCTCGACGCCGCACAAATGGTCGCGGACGAGATCATCGCCGCGGGCGGCAAGGCCGCCGCCTTCGAGCAGAACACCGCGAAGTGGGAAGACTCGGAAGCAGCCGTCAAGTTCGCCCAGGACACGTTCGGCGCGCTGCACCTCGCCGTGAACAACGCGGGCATCGGCGCAGCCCCCCAGACCATCGGCGACTACGACATCGCAGCATGGGATCGCGTTCGCGCAGTCAACCTTGACGGCGTCTTCTACGGTCTGAAGTTCCAGCTTCCCGCCATGGTCGCCGCCGGCGGCGGAGCCGTGGTGAACATGGCGTCCGTCCTCGGATCGGTCGGCATTGCCCAGAACGCCGCATATGTCACGAGCAAGCACGCTCTGACCGGGCTCACCAAGGTCGCCGCCCTCGAATACACCGCGCAGGGGGTCCGAACGAACGCCGTGGGTCCAGGCTTCATCGATACACCGCTCGTGCGCTCCAGCCTCTCCCCCGAGGCGCTCACCGCCCTCGAGGGTGAGCACGCCTCCCGCCGCCTCGGCACCGACAAGGAGGTCGCCGCCCTCACGCTGTTCCTGCTGAGCGACGCCGCGTCCTTCATCTCCGGCAGCTACCACCTGGTCGACGGCGGATACGCAGCACACTAGGCGCACGCGAGACAAAAAGCCCGCCGCACGGGAGTGTCGCCCTTGAGGTGAGCACTGCCGGGCGCGAGGGCGCCGGTCAGGAGCGCATGCCGCGCCGAAGGTAGTCGATCCGAGCCTGGAGCTGCGTGACGCTCGCCTGGCCGACGGCCGGCCCGCCGCACACCCGGCGGAGTTCCGCATGGACGATCCCGTGCGGCTCGCCGTTCAGCTTCGCCCGGATTCCGACGAGGCTGTTGAGCAGGGTGCGCTGCTCCTTCAGCGTTCGGTAGAGCGCCTGGGGCTCGGGCGTCTCGGAGGGCGGCTTCGAGGCGGACCGTTTCGACTGGCGCGCCTGGCGCTGCTGCAGCAACTCGCGCACCTGATCGGGCTCGAGGATCCCCGGCAGGCCGATGAAGTCGAGTTCTTCGTCGCTGCCGGTCTCCGCGGCGAAGCCGAACTCGTTGCCCTCGTAGAACACGCGGTCGAAGTTCGCTTCCGACTCCAGAGCCTGCCAGACGAATTCATCCGGCAAGGTCTCTGATGCCTTTTCCGCGCGGTTGGCCTCGTCCATCATGTCGTCGTCGAGGAGCCCGTCTTCTGCGCTGGTGTCGCGGTCGAGGGCGTGGTCACGCTCGTACTCGAGGGTGGATGCGAGGGCCAGCAACGACGGAACGCTCGGCAGGAAGATGGAGGCGGTTTCTCCGCGGCGGCGGGCGCGTACGAATCGCCCGATGGCTTGAGCGAAATACAGGGGCGTTGAGGCGGATGTCGCGTAGACACCCACCGACAGGCGCGGCACATCCACGCCCTCTGACACCATGCGAACGGCGACCATCCAGCGCGATTCACTCCGCGCGAAGGCTTCAATCCGCTCGCTCGACTCTTTCTCGTCCGACAGCACGACGGTCGGGATCGTGCCCGTGATCTCCTGCAGCAGGGCGGCATACGCCCGGGCCGTCGTCTGGTCGGTCGCGATCACCAGCCCCCCGGCGTCTGGGATGCTCTGACGCACTTCGGTGAGCCGCAGGTCTGCTGCGCGCAGCACTGCGGGCATCCATTCACCCATGGGGTCGAGGGCGGTTCGCCACGCCTGTGAAGTGATGTCTTTGGTGTCGCCCTGGCCGAGGCGCGCCTCCATCTCCTCGCCCATCTTGGTGCGCCATCGCATCTTGCCCGCGTAGGCCATAAAAATCACCGGGCGAACCACACCATCGGCGAGGGCCCGGCCGTAGCCGTAGGCGTAGTCGCTCTGGGAAAGCCGGATGCCCTTTTCATTACGCACATAGGACACAAACGGGATCGGCGCGGTGTCCGAGCGGAACGGCGTACCGGTCAGCGAGAGGCGACGGGTGGCTCCCTCGAACGCCTCTCGAATGGCGTCGCCCCAGCTGAGCGCATCCCCGCCGTGGTGCACCTCGTCGAGAATGACGAGCGTTCGTGCGGACTCCACCATCGCGCGGTGGTGGCTGGGCTTCATCGCCACCTGCGCGTACGTGATCGCCACACCGTGGTACCGACGGCCGCCGAAGCCTTCATTGTTTTTGAAGTCGGGGTTGAGCCTGATACCCACCCGGTGGGCGGCATCGGCCCATTGCTTCTTGAGGTGCTCGGTCGGGGAGACAACGATCACCTGGTCGATGACGCGGCGCGCGATGAGCTCGGTGGCCAGACGCAACGCGAAGGTAGTTTTTCCTGCTCCCGGGGTAGCCGCGGCGAGGAAATCGCGCGGTTCTTTCTCGAAGTACAGGTCGAGCGCCTCCGCCTGCCAGGCACGCAGCTTGCCCGCGGTTCCGCGTGCTGCCCGCTCAGGGTACGAGGGTGAGAGATGCTCCGCGGCAAAGGTTCCGACTGTGGGGCCGGGCAGAGGTGGAGTATTCACTTGAGAAGACATTACCCGCAGCGTCCGACAATGCCCGACCCGTGTCAGTCGTCCGGGCGTGTCTGTTTCTTCTGCACGAAAGCAGCGCGCTGCACGAGCCCGTTGCCGAATCGCGCGGTTACGGCGTCCATCACGCTTTCTGCTTCGCGCCATCCTTCGTCGGTGTCCCACAGTGCCGTCGAACCGCCACCGGATGGGGCGAGCTGCTCCATGCGGACCCCGACCAGACGGATTCTGCTGTACTGGTGGCCCAGACCCTCGTAGATTTCACAGACTTCGTCGTAGATCCTTTGCCCGAGGTCGGTGTACTCCCCCAGCGTGCGGGATCGGGTGATGGTGCTGAAGTCCGCGAAACGCAGCTTGAGTACCACCGTGCGACCCTCGAGCTGGGCGCGCCGCAATCGCACGGCGACTTTGTCGCTCATCCGCAGCAGCTCGCGGCGAATGACGGCTGCGTCGGTGATGTCGTGTTCGAAAGTTACCTCGTGCCCCACGCTCTTTTCCTCTCCCCCGACGGTGACCGAGCGGGGGTCGCGAGCCCAGGAGAGTTCATGGAGCTTGGTTCCGGTGGCGACGCCGACACTCTTCTGCAGGGATACCAGCGGCGTATGCGCGACATCCGCCACCGTACGCAGCCCCAGTCGCACCAGATGCTCTTCGGTCTTCGCACCGACGCCCCAGAGGGCGCTGATCGGTAACGGGTGGAGGAACTGCAGAGTTTCTGCGAGCGGCACCACGAGCAGCCCATCCGGCTTCGACAGCCCCGACGCGAGTTTCGCCACGAACTTGGTTGCAGCGACACCGACGGAACACCGCAACCCGGTCTCATCCCATACCCGCCGCCGAAGCAGGGTAGCGACCTCGTAGGGCGAACCGAGGAGACGCCGAGCGCCGGATACATCGAGAAACGCCTCGTCGATGCCCAGTCTTTCGACGAGCGGAGTGAGGTCGTCACAGATGGCCATCACCTGCTGGGAGTAGTGCGTGTAGCGGTCGAAATGGGGCTCGAGTACGACGGCGTCTGGACACCGACGGAGCGCGAGCGCCATGGGCATGGCTGAGTTAACGCCGTATTTGCGTGCCTCGTAGGTCGCGGCGGTCACGACGGAACGCGCGCCGCGGTGGCCGACAATGACCGGAAGACCGCGAAGGTCCGGGCGCTCAAGGAGTTCGACGGAGGCGAAGAAGGCATCCATGTCGACGTGCATGATACTTGCGCGCCCATCGTCGACGAAGTTGGTGGTCACCTGCCGCCCGCTGCCGTCTTGTTTACTCACCCTGCCAGTTTCGCAGGCACCACCGTCAATTGGCGGCAGAACTCGACAGTTCGACAACCGCCAGATAAGACGAGAAATAACGAGGGACGATGCGGATATCCACATCGTCCCTCGTCCTGGATGGGGGCTGGCGTCATCCCGAAATGACGTCCCCCCACCTCATCTACCGCATTCCCGTCCTGCACGAGACAGCGCGGTCATGTGCTCCGACTGCCTCTGGTAACGAGCCCGTAAATCAGCAGCACCACGATCGACCCGCCGATCGCCAACAGCCACGTGCGGATGTCAAAGAACCCGCCAAGGTCCACATCGAACAGCACGCTACCGAGAAAACCACCAAGAAGGGCGCCAACGACGCCGAGGATCAGGGTGATGACCCACCCGCCGCCCTGGGTACCCGGCAGGAGAGCCTTCGCGATCGCTCCCGCGATCAACCCGAGAATTATCCAGCCGAAGATACCCATCACGAACTCCCTGCGCCGTCATTACCGCAAACCGAGTATCGGTCCCAACAAAACAACCCTAGCGATGCCCCCCGTTCGGGGGACATAACGCGCCGAAGTTGGCCGGGGCTTGACTTCTGCCCCTCTCCTCACCTGCTGTTTTGACCGACAGAGTGTCGAGGGTGAGATCGCGCTCCTCCGGTTCGGGATTTTGCGCAGGCTGCAGAAAACTCTGGAATCCGACACACTGGAATCATGACTATGCAACATCCGTGGACCCGCTACGTCGCCATTGGCGATTCCTTTACCGAGGGCATTGGCGACCCGGAGCCCGAAAGTCCGGGCGGCTTTCGTGGATGGGCCGATCGCGTCGCAGAAGTTCTCAGCCTTCAGACGACCGACTTCGCCTACGCCAACCTCGCGATCCGGGGGCGCCTGCTACAACAGGTGATCGATGAACAGATCGACCCGGCCCTGGAACTACATCCCGATCTCATCACCATCTCGGCCGGCGGCAACGACATCATCCGGCCCGGAACCGATCCGGACGAAATTTCGTCCCGGCTCGACGGCGCGGTCAGTCGGCTGCGCTCGAACGGCGCGACCGTTGTTCTGTTCACTGGACCGGATATTGGGATGACGCCGGTACTCGGCCGATCGCGCGGCAAAGTCGCGATTTACAACGAGAACCTTCGCTCCATCGCGCTTCGGCACGACGCGGTCATCGCAGACATGTGGGCGCTGAGCGAATTGCGTGACGCACGAATGTGGGCGCCTGATCGCCTGCACTTCTCGGCAGTGGGCCACCACACGGTCGCCCGAATGGTACTGGCTGCGCTCGGCGTCGAGAACGACCTCGAGCCCTTCGCTCCGGAGCCGCTGCCGCGGGCGACCTGGCGCCATGCGCGGGTGGAAGACATCGGCTGGGCGCGGGAACACCTTATGCCCTGGGTGATGCGCCGGATGCGACACCAGTCCTCGGGAGACCTGGTGGTCGCGAAACGGCCCGGATTCCCCGAGCAGGCACTCCCGGGCGACCCGCCGTCCGACTAACAGCCGACGCGCCGTCCAACGAGCGGCGAGGACCTGCTAGCGACCGAACCCGGAAGCGGCGGGGCAGTCGAACGGATCACGCGCGGCCAGGCCAACACGGTTGAGGTACGCGATCACGATTCCGTAGGACTCCAGCAGGCTGGCCTGGGTGTACAGGATTCCCTTGGCTTCGCAGTACTCGCGCACAATGTTGCCAGCGCGACGCAGGTGCGGCCGGGGCATGCTCGGGAACAGGTGGTGCTCGATCTGGTAGTTGAGGCCACCCATAAAGATGTTCATGCCGAAGCCACCCCGGATGTTGCGGCTGGTGAGCACCTGGCGACGGAGAAAGTCGACGCGGCTGTCCTTGGCGATCTGGGGCATTCCCTTGTGGTTCGGGGCGAACGATGCGCCCATGTAGACACCGAAGACGGCGAGCTGCACTCCGATGAAGGCAAAGGCCATTCCGACGGGCAGGAACGCGAAGATGACGGCGATGTACCCGATGTTGCGTACGAGCAGCAGAGTGATTTCCAGCCAGCGCTTGTCGACCTTGCCCGGGCTGAAGACCGTCTTGAACGCCTGCATGTGGAGGTTGAATCCCTCCAGCGTGAGCGCGGGGAAAAAGATCCAGCCCTGGCGCTGGGCGATCAACTTTGTGACGCCCTTGAGGCCGCGGGCGTGCTCCTCCTGGAAGATGATGAAGTCGGGCTCGATGTCGGGGTCTTTGCCGACGGTGTTCGGGTTCGCGTGATGGCGCGTGTGCTTCGTCATCCACCATGAGTAGCTGATGCCCACGAGCAAGTCGGCGACAATCCTGCCGGCGGTGTCGTTCGCCTTACCGGAGGTGAAGACTTGGCGGTGCGCGGCCTCGTGGGCCACGAAAGCGTACTGGGTGAACAGAACGCCGAGAACGCCCGCGATTATCAGCTGGAACCAGCTGTCGCCGAGGAGTGCGAATCCGACCCAGGCTCCGGCCATGGCGAGCGTGATCACAGCGAAGTTGATGATGTAGAACGTCCGCGTGCGGTGCAGCAGTCCGGCCTCACGAATGGTGCTCAGCAGGGCTGAGAACTCCGAGGTGGGATTGGTGAGCCCCCGTTGTCCGGTCTTGATGATGCGTGGCGCTGGCGCGGCGGGATTCAAGCTCGACACGATACCCCTGAAATTTGGGTCGACTTCCCAGCCGTGGGAGGGAGCGGATGCTCGGTGTAGATGTGTTCAGCATAAAGCGAAAAACTGGGAATCTCTGGTTAGAAAAGTTCCTCAGGATGGGTGATGCGCCACCAGGCCCCGGGGTCTTCGATCGTCGTCGTCGCGGTCAACGGAACGGATACCTGCTGACTTCCGGCCACAAAGGTCACCGTTCCCACATTGCTGCCCTCCGTGACGACCGTAATCGGATCGGTGGCAACCGTCGCGGTTACGGGCGTGTCGGACCACACAACGACGGAGCTGTCCTCGCTGGCAACGGCGGTCGTGGTTTCGCCCCACGCCGTCGAGTACGCGCCGAAACTCTCCCCCGCCGTGGTCAGCGTTACCTTGTGGAACCCGGAGATCACTCCAGAAATGAGCTCCCGCACCGCTGCGTCAATGGTGTCGTGATCCTCGCCACCCAGCACAACGCCCACGAGGGTGACCGTCTGGTCCTCCACGAGTACATCCGCGGAGAACAACAGGCAAGCTCCGGCCTCATCCAGGGTGCCGGTTTTGATGCCGTCGATGCCGTCCACTCCCAGCAGGCTGTTGGTGTTGCTCAGCGACCCGACATCCGGCACCGTCACGCTCTTCTGTGACACGATCTCGGCGACGGTCGGATCCGCCAGGGCGAGTCCGCCGAGGGCAACGAGGTCGGTCGGAGTGCTGGTGTTCAGCGGGGACATTCCCGTCGAGTCGACAATCGATGTCGACGTCATGCCATGCTCGGTCAGCCACGTTGCCGCGGCAGCGGCGTACTCGGCTTCAGAACCGAACGCCCAGTTCACCAGCGACCGGGCGTAATTGTTCGCGGACCCGACGAGCATCAGTTCAAGCACCTCGCGCTGCGTCAGCACCTCGCCCGCCGCCACCGGCTTCACGCTGCCGTTGTCGGCCAGGTAGTCGTTGTAAATCTGCACGTCTGCGGAAGTGAAAGCGATGTCCTCGCCCTCCTCGCCCGACGCCAGGGGTTTCGCGTTCAGCACCACGAGCGCGGTGACGACCTTCGTAACCGACGCGATCGGCAGGGGTGCGGTGTTTCCGCCGGATGCGAGCAATCCCTCGGTGCCGACCATCGCAATTCCGCTGGCCCCGTAGGCCGGCACGGCGACCTGCGCCGCCGCCGCGACGGGTGGAGTGTACGTGGCGAGCTCGGCAGAGACCACCTCGAGCGGTGCAAGGAGCGTGGTCGGAAGGTACACACCCGCGGCAAGCACCACCACTGCGGTACTGAAAAGGACGGTACGCCGACGACGGTAGATCTTCTTGCGGTTCAGCGGGTGTTCTGGAGAAGGCACTCGGCCATGATAGCCAGCCCACAGTTCACGCTTCTGGCAGATCGATCAACGAGGCGGATGATCCGGGGCGACGTCACCCGCGACGCTGGGGGCTGAGGGCATACAGCGCGACAGCGCTGGCCGACGCGACGTTCAGTGAATCGACGCCGTGCAGCATCGGAATCGTCACGATGGTGTCTGCGAGGCGCTGGGCATCCCGGCTGAGTCCGTCTCCCTCGGTTCCGAGAAGCAGGGCGACTCGCTCGGGCGCGCTCGCAACGAACGTGTCGAGCTCCACGGCGGTGTCATCGAGAGCGAGCGCCGCAAGGTGAAAACCGAGGTTCTTCAGCACGTCCGCTGCCTCCGGCCAGTCGGGCAGACGCGTCCACGGGACCTGCAGAACCGTGCCCATGCTGACCCGAACGCTGCGGCGATAGAGCGGGTCGGCACAGCGAGGGGTGATCAACACGGCATCCGCCCCGAGACCCGCGACGGAGCGAAATATCGCGCCCACATTGGTGTGGTCGACGATGTCCTCGAGCACAACAATTCGTCGTGCGCCCGCCACAACGTCGGCAACCGAGCGCAGCGGCGGCCGGTGCATCGCGGCGAGTGCGCCCCGGTGCATGTGATACCCCGTGAGTTTCTCGAGGAGCGCGGACTCTCCGACGTAAATCGGGCCGTCGAAGTCGGCCAGGATCGCCGCCATTTCTGGGAGCCACTTCTCCTGAAGCAACACCGATCGCGGCTGGTGACCTGCGGCAAGAGCGCGCTGGATCACCTTGCTCGACTCTGCGATGTACAGTCCGCCCGCGGGCTCCGACACCCGCCGCAGTGATACATCGGTGAGGCGAGAGTAGTCGGCGAGTCCCTCGTCGGACAGGTCGGTCACGGGTACGAGGTGCATCTGAACAGCTTCCGATTGTGCGTAGGCGGAGCAACACTTCCAGCCCCCGGAAACATATCGGAAAATTCGCGGGCTTAAGCTGGGGGTCGCACCTCGACACACTCAAAGGAGTTCGGATGACGCATCCCGTCACTCCCACGGCCGCAACGATTTCCCCTCTCGTCAGCGATCAGGTCGACGCAGCGGTGGCGCTGTTGCGTGACCGCAGGATCGCGGTGCTCACCGGCGCCGGCGTCAGCACCGACTCGGGTATCCCCGATTACCGCGGCGAGGGCGCGCCCGTGCGCACTCCGATGACCTTCCAGCAGTTTTTGGCCGACCTCGACTATCGCAAGCGGTATTGGGCGGGCAGCCAACTCGGCTGGGAGCGCTTCGACGCTGCGCGCCCGAACGAAGGCCACAGGGCGCTCTACGATCTCGAGCTCGCCGGTCACGTCAACGGCGTGATCACCCAGAACGTCGACGGATTGCACTTGCGCGCCGGATCGCGTCGGGTCGTCGACCTGCACGGCACGATGGACCGCGTGCGGTGCCTGCGCTGCGGCCAGCTCTACGCGCGCACCGACATCTCGCTGAGAATCGCCCAGTCGAACCCCTGGTTGGCCGAGCCCGATGCATCCGCTCTCGGACCAGACGGCGACGTCGAAATCAGGGATGTCGGCCGCTTTGTGATCCCCGAATGCACGGTCTGCGAGGGCACGCTGAAGCCCGACATCGTGTTCTTCGGAGAGTTCATCCCCAAGGAAAAGTTCTCCGAAGCCAGCGCTCTGGTGTCCTCGGCGAACGCCCTGGTCGTTGCGGGGTCATCGCTCGTGGTGAACTCCGGCATCCGCCTGCTCGAGCAAGCCATCCGCCGCAAACTCCCGATCGTGATCATCAACCGAGGGGTGACCAAGGGCGACTCGCGCGCGTCGGTTAAGATCGATGCGGGAACGTCCGAAACGCTGACCGAACTGCGGCAGCGACTCGAGAGCTGAACACGAGCACCGAGGCCCGCCGGCGACGTTCCCCGAAAAGGATCGCGCGATGACCAACCTCTACCTCGTTCGCCACGGTGAGACCGATTGGAACCGCGCGCGCCGCATCCAGGGCAGCACGGACATTCCACTCAACGACACCGGACGGGCCCAGGCAGCCACCACCGGTGCACTGCTCGCCCGCCGCGAGTGGGACGCAATCATCTCCAGCCCGCTCTCCCGGGCCTACGAGACGGCGAGCATCATCGCCCGCGAGACCGGCCTCGCCGCGCCCACCACCCGGGACACCCTCGTCGAGCGCGGCTACGGCGCAGCGGAGGGCCTCGATCACCGGGAGGTCGACACCCGGTTTCCGGACGGCGAGGAAGTTCCCGGTCGGGAGAGCCGGGACGAGGTGATGGAGCGGGTCGTTCCCGCGCTGCTCAGCATCGCTGCCGAGCACCCGGGTGAGAACGTCATCGTCGTAAGCCACGGCGGGGTGATTCGCGCGGTGTTGAGCGCGATCGAACCGGACAATGCGCACGGAACGATCACCAACGGATCGATCCACAGCGTGCGCATCGCCGACGGGTCGCTGGAGCTGATCGCATTCGACGATCCGATCGACGAGCTGTCGCTTGCCTGCGGCACGGACGACATCGAGCAGCAGAACGCTCTCGAGTCGCGCGACGCAGTCAGTTCTGCCGGCGCCTGAGCCCGCGGGCTACTTTTCGGTTGCGCGCGTGGCTACGACACGCCGGAGTACCTGCAGCAGAGCGTGAGCCGAGTGCTCCCAGCTATACGGCTGTGCTTGCTGGACCGAACGGCGCGACCGCGACATCCACTCTGCCTCGTCTTCAAGCGCACGCACAGCGCTCGCAAACGAGCTCGGTGACTCGGGGTCGAAATACCCCGCTGCGTCTCCGCCGATCTCGCGGAACACCGGGATGTCGCTGACGACCACCGGGGTGCCGAGCGCCATCGACTCCACGAGCGGCAGTCCGAAGCCCTCGGCGCGCGACGCGGTCACCAGCGCGGTTGCCGACAACAACAGTTCTTGGTACCTGGCGTCGGTGACCCCGCCGTGGAAGGTGACGCTCCCCGCGGGCGCGAGCACCGCGAGGCGCTGCTGGTCGGCGTCACTCGCCCGGCTGAGCAGGTGCAGGTGGTAGCCGGGAAGCAGGTGCATCGCCCGCATCAGAAGCTCGACGTTTTTGTAGGGCATGAAGGAACCCATGTAGACCAGATCGCGGCCGGTTGGGGGTTCGTCGCGCACAGACTCGGGAGTCTCGACGGCGTCCGAGACAATCGTGATGGCGTGAGGAGTGAGCCGGTGGCGCAGCATCAACTGCCGAGTCGTCTCTGATACCGCGACGTGTTCGTCCGCGCTGCGCAGGAGCAGGCGCTGTGGTGCCCAGCTGAGGTGGTACAGGCGCCAGACCAGGCGAATCGGCCAGGACAAATTGCGCGGGGGCGTGGGGTTCGAGTAATAGATCAGGTCGTGCACCGTGGAGACCAGACCGAACCTGCGACCCCAGGGACCCAACGTCTGCATCGGGGTGAAGACCACGTCGGGGGTGAACTTGTTGATCATTAGCGACGCGAGCGGTTCGGTGACGCCCGTGGGCGACGGGCCCATCACCCAGGGCAGATCCGGAAGCATCGTGAGCTGGCGGCGGTCGCTGATCATCATCGTCAATGGATGCAGCTCGCTGAGGGCGGTCACCAGGCCGGCGGTGTAGCGGCTGATGCCGTCGTGCCGCTCCAAACGGGTGTACCGGCAGTCGAAGAGAATCTTCACAGGGTGCTTCCGGCTGGCCGCTGGGAACCACCCGCGGTGGGCCGCGCGCTCTCGGTCGCTACCTGACCACTGCCGAGGAACGCCACAATTTCCGTTGCGGCCTCCAGCGGGCGCTCGTAGTGGATCAGGTGGCCGACGTCTTCGAACATCACCAGCCGGGCGTCCGCGAAGAGGCCGGCGAGCCGGTGCAGGGCGCGCACACTGGTGATCGGGTCGTGGTCTGCCGCGATGAGCAGCGTGGGCACCGCGATGCGGCCGGCGGCCATGCTGACGTCGCTGGTGACCGAGGCGTCGAAGCCCGCAAGAACCGTCGCCCGATCCGAGAAACGGCTGAAGTAGGTCTGATGCTGCGAGTGAATCCAGCGGCGAAGGGCAGGATCCTTCGTGGTCACCATCACCACGCTGGTGAAACGCACGATGAGCCAATTGCTCAGCAACGCGTATCCGACCCGTTCCGGCAGAGCGGCGGCGACCCGGTAGTACTGCACCGTCAACCAGGTGAGCACTGCCTTCGGGCCAGACAGCGCGGGCGCGGCGATTGGATTGATCAGGATCAGCCGCGGCGTCTGCAAGCCGTCGGCCACAGCTGCGGAGGTCACGATCGAGCCGAAGGAATGGCCGAGGATGACCGGCTGGTCCGCGAGGTGCAGCGCCTCCACAAAGCCGCGCAGCCACGACGAGTACCCGGCAATGCTGTGCTCGGCTCCCGTCATCGGGGTGGATTCTCCGAACCCCGGCAGGTCGGGACTGAGAACGCGAATGCCCCGCAGATGGGCAACGATCGGATCGAGCCCGTGGTGTTCGCCACGGAAACCATGCACGGCGATGACGGTGACCGCGGCATCCACCGGCCCGTAATCCCAATAGCGGGTGTGGCTGCCCAGCACCGAGACCTCGCCTTCGCGCAGGGGGACTTCGGCCAGGAGAGACGCGTAGGGAGAGAAGGCAACCATTTCTATAGATTCTAGGCAGCGCCGACCGGGGAAAAATGCGCGGGCCACCTAGACTCGGTAAGTGTTGCCCGGCTGTGCCGGAGTTTGCCCGCCGCACGCTCGAAAGGAGCGCAGTGTCCTTCACCGCACCCATCCAACTACCCGGGCTCGCACTGGATCCCCAGTGGCACCGCAGAGCCGTCTTCTACGAAGTAATGGTGCGGAGTTTCGTCGACAGTAACGGCGACGGCTCAGGCGACCTCAGCGGACTCATCTCACGGCTTGACTACCTGCAGTGGCTCGGTGTTGACGCTCTCTGGCTTCCGCCGATCTACAACTCCCCCCTGCGCGACGGTGGCTACGACGTGTCGGATTTCCGCACGATCCTGCCCGATTTCGGAACGGTGGATGAATTCAAGGATCTCGTCACCAAGGCGCACGAGCGCAACATGCGCATCGTCATCGACTACCCGCTGAACCACACCTCCGACGCCCACGACTGGTTCCAGCAGTCCAGGGAAGACCCGGAAGGCCCGTACGGCGACTACTACGTGTGGAGCGACACCGACAAGAAGTACGAGAACATCCGCGTCATCTTCGTCGACACGGAGGAGTCGAACTGGACGTTCGACCCGGTCCGCCGCCAGTTCTTCTTCCACCGGTTCTTCTCCCACCAGCCCGACCTGAACTTCGAGAACCCGGCTGTACGCCAGGAAGTGCTCGACATCGTGCGGTTCTGGATGGAGATGGGTGTCGACGGGATTCGTCTCGATGCGATCCCGTACCTGTTCGAAACGGAAGAGGGCAACGGTGAGGGCGAGCCGGAGACCCACCAGTTCATCCGCGAAATGCGCGCGATGGTCGACCGTGATTACCCCGGCCGCGTCCTCATCGCCGAAGCCAACCAGTGGCCCCAGGAAGTCGTGCAGTTTTTCGGCACAAACGAGGAACCCGAATGCCACATGGCCTTCGACTTCCCCGTCATGCCCCGCATCTTCTACTCGCTTCGCTCCCAGCAGGCCGGGGAACTCATCCGCATCCTGTCGGAGGCCACCGAGGTGCCGGACGGCGCCGGCTGGGGCGTGTTCCTCCGCAACCACGACGAGCTCACCCTCGAGATGGTCAGCGAGGAGTACCGCCAGGCGATGTACGGCTGGTACGCGTACGACCCGCGGATGCGCTCCAACATCGGCATCCGGCGCAGGCTGGCTCCCCTCCTCGACAACTCGCGCGCAGAGCTCGAGCTCGCCCACGCGCTTCTCTTCGCGCTGAAGGGCAGCCCGTTCCTGTACTACGGGGACGAGATCGGCATGGGCGACAACATCTGGCTGCCCGACCGCGACAGCTCCCGTACCCCGATGCAGTGGACTCCGGACCGCAACGCGGGCTTCTCCTCCGCAGACCCTGGCAAGCTCTATCTGCCCGTGGTTCAGTCGCTGGTCTACAACTACAACCTGGTGAACGTCGAGAGCCAGCTGGCGCAGTCGCGATCGCTGCTGCACTGGGTGCGTAACGTCATCCACATTCGCAAAGCACACCCCACCTTCGGGTTGGGAACGTTGCGGGTGCTCAAGACGAACCACGAGTCGGTGCTCGCGTTCGTGCGGGAGTACGAAGGCTCGGGCACTCAGTTCGGCGACTCTGCCGAGAAGATCCTGTGTGTGTTCAGCTTCGCGCACAACCCGGTTTCTGTCGAAATCGACACCGAGGACCTCGGCGGGGCCAAGCTGTTCGATCTCTTCGGTGGGAGCCAATTTCCCACAGTGGCGGATGATGGGTCCCTCACGCTGACGCTCGGAACCCACAGCTTCTACTGGCTCCACGTCGGAGACAGCCACTTCACCGGCGGGCGGGCATAGCCTCGCTTCGGAGGCACGCGCGTGCCTCCGAAGCGGTGTCGCATGCTGCCCCTAGGGTGAAGGCATGACTGCACTCGACGCGACCACCTCGGTTCCCCTGTTCTCGCTCGACGAAGACCTTTCAGTGTTGGACGAGCCGGCGACGGTTGAGTCAGCGGTTGTCGAAACTGCTCTCGTCGAGCCAGTGGTTATCGACGCGGTGGTTCTCGAGGCAGTGGTTATCGACGCGGTGGTTATCGACGCCGTCGCCGTTCCTGTCTGGTGTGAGCGACTCGGCGTATTCGATCTCGAAACGACCGGCATCGACATTGAGACCAGCCGCATTGTGTCGGCACACGTCGGCATCCTGGACTCGACCGGTGCGCTCGTCGAGCGGTGGGACTGGCTGGCCGACCCAGGCATCGAGATTCCCGAACAAGCCACGGCGGTACACGGCATCAGCACCGAGCGCGCACGCGCGGAAGGCCGTCCGGCGGGCGAGGTCGTCGCCGAGATAGTTGCGGCCCTGAACTCGCTCGTCGCGCGCGACATCCCCATCACGATCTACAACGCTCCCTATGACCTCAGCCTCCTCAACCGTGAGGCGCTCCGCCACGGCGTCGTCCCCTTGGCCGACCCCTCCCCCGTGATCGACCCGCTCGTCCTCGACAAGGCCGTCGATCGCTATCGCAAAGGCAAGCGCACCCTCGAAGTCGCTGCGCTTTACTACGGCGTCGACCTGACCGACGCGCATGACGCGGCCGCGGATGCGGTTGCTGCCGGACGAGTCGCCCAGGCGATCGCACACCGCTACAGGGACGAGATCGCTATCGAACCGGCCCAGCTGCATCTTCTGCAAATCGGCTGGTTCGCCGAGCAGGCCGCCAGCTTCGAGGACTACATGCGCCGTACCCGCGACCCCGGATTCAGCGCATCACAGGCCTGGCCGCAGCGCTGACCCCCTCCCGCCCGGTTGGGTGACGCGCCTCAGGCACGATGCGCCGCATTGCCACTGACTGACCTCGGGCATAGCTCTCCGCGCCGGCAGAGTGACGTGTCCGGTCTTAGGATCGTGCGGTCCGCGCGGACGCCGTCTTACCGAGCGGCCAGTTGTCGAGCCGTGGCGCTAACTCCGCATGCCGACGGGACAGCAATCGACCTACTTTGGGCCGACAACCGACGGGAGTGGCCTGTCGATGGGATGCTGCGTAGACAGTTGTCCGCTCGACGAAGGAACCCGTAGCCACCAGCCGATCGACTACCGGTCTGGTTCCCGCCGGGCTTGCTGGCAGAGAAAAAGGCGACCAGCCTCAGCTGGTCGCCTTCTTTGTGGAGCGTGGGTGGGTTCGGACTACTTGCCGAAGCCCTTGTAGCGCGAGTTGAACTTCTCGACACGGCCGGCGGAGTCCATGATGCGCTGCTTGCCCGTGTAGAACGGGTGCGACTCAGACGAGATCTCGACGTCGATGACCGGGTAGGTCTCGCCATCCAGCTCGATGGTCTTCTGGCTGGTCACGGTCGAGCGCGTCAGGAAGGTCGCACCAGAGGCGAGGTCGCGGAACACGATCGGCGCGTACGCGGGGTGGGTATCAGACTTCATGGTGGATCCTTGGTTTGTTGTTTTCAGGATTGGATAGTCAGGTTTAGACAATAAAATTATGTCGACGACGCGCGATATGCGCCCAGACGAATCAGAAGCCTACCAGATGTACCTGGAGAACAGGCAGTCGACGCCGTGGGGCGTGTCGCGGGCAGTACCCGGGACGCCGCCGGCACTCGAGCCACCGCGGCAGCTGGCCGCGGGGTCAGACCTCACTGCGTGGGGCCGGTCAGTGCGGAGAACGCGCGGTGAACCGTCCGTTATCGCTGCTGACCTCAAGCTCGACGCCGAATGCGCCGGTGAGCTTCTCGGCGGTCAGCACCTCGCCGATGGGCCCGGCCGCGTAGATGCCGCCGTGAACGAGCAATAGGGCATGAGTGAAGCCCGGCGGAATCTCCTCGACGTGGTGGGTGACCATGACGATGCCGGGCGCCTCTTCCGCGCTGGCGTAACCGCCCAGCAGGTGGATGAGTTCCTCGCGCGCGCCAAGGTCAAGGCTGGCTGCAGGCTCGTCGAGGAGCAGGATCTCGGGGTCAGTCATGACCGCGCGAGCGATCTGCACACGCTTTTGCTCACCGTCGCTCAACGACCCGAACCGACGCTCGGCCAGGCTGTCGAGCTTCCACTCCGCAAGCACACGCTCCGCACGACGCACGTCGATGTCTTCGTAGCTTTCGTTCCAGCGACCCGTCACCGACCACGCCGCCGTCATCACCACGTTGAGCACGGTCTCCGAGGCGGGGATGCGCTTCGCCATCGCCGAGGAGGCGAAACCAATTCGCGGACGCAGCTCAAAGACGTCGACGCGCCCGAGGGTGTCGTCGAGAATCTGGGCCTTGCCCGAACTTGGGTGGATCAGGGCCGCAGCGACCTGCAACAGCGTGGTTTTACCCGCGCCGTTCGGCCCGAGAATCACCCACCGCTCGGAGCTGTCGACGGTCCAGGTGAGGTTGTCGAGGATGGTGGTGCCGTCGCGTACGACGGAGACGTCAGTGAGCTGGAGAACGCTGGCCATGATGACCCCAGCTTAGAGCAGGGAAGCGTAGATTTCTCGCGTACGCACGGCTATGCGCTCCCACCCGAACTCAGTCTCCGCCCTGCGTCGACCGGCAGCCCCCATCACTTTCGCCGCGGCGGGGTCAGAAACTACTTCCGTGAGAATCCGTGCGAGATCCGCCACGAACTTTTCCGGATCGATTGGGGTCCCCGTGCCATCCTGCAATTGCTCGATCGGTACCAGCCGACCGGTTACACCGTCGTCAACAACCTCGGGAATTCCTCCGGTCGCCGTTCCCACGACCGCGACGCCACAGGCCATCGCTTCCAGATTGACGATCCCGAGCGGTTCGTAAACCGACGGACAGACGAAAGCGGTTGCCTGGGTGAGCACGGCAGACAACTCGGGCTGGCTGAGAATGCGATCAATCCAGACGACACCAGAGCGTTGTTCACGCAGCGCCGCGACTCCCGCCTCGACCTCGGCCAGAATCTCCGGGGTATCGGGAGCGCCCGCGCAGAGCACCAGCTGCACCTCCGGCGGCAGCAGAGCGGCGGCACGAAGCAGGTACGGCAAGCCCTTCTGGCGGGTGATCCTGCCGACAAACACAATCGACGGCCGGTCGGGGTCGATGCCGAGGGCGCGCACCGTCTGCAGGTCATCCAGAGGCTTCCAGCGTTCGAGATCGATGCCGTTGTGCACGACCGTCACCTTGTCCTCGTCGAGGAATGGGTAGCTTCGCAGGATGTCACGGCGCATGCCATGGCTGACGGCGATCACCTTCGCTGCCCCGGCGAAAGCGGTCGACTCGATCCAGCTCGACACGCGGTACCCGCCGCCGAGCTGCTCAGCTTTCCACGGACGAAGCGGTTCGAGACTGTGAGCGGTGACCACGTGCGGAATGCCGTGGAGAAGCGATGCCACGTGGCCCGCCGCGTTGGCATACCAGGTGTGGGAGTGCACGACGTCGGCACCAGCGACATCCTGCGCTATTTGCAGGTCGACGCCGAGGGTGGACAGCGCGGGGTTGGCCCCCGACAGTTCCGACAGTGGGCCGTACGAAAAAACGCCAGGCTCGTCACGCGGTTTGCCGAACGCGCGCACAACGACGTCAACGTCGTCGCGCATGGCCCGCACGAGTTCAGCAACGTGGACACCGGCCCCGCCATATACCTCTGGTGGATATTCCCGGCTTATAACGTCTACTCGCATGGGATAGACGCTAGTACAGCCCCGACCCGCTGGCGAGACGCTAGTCGAGGACCGCTCGGTCCCATACGCTGTACCTATGGCGTCAAAGAAGATTTTCGGCATTGTCCTTGCTGGTGGAGAAGGTAAGCGGCTTATGCCGCTCACCGCGGATCGCGCAAAGCCCGCGGTTCCGTTCGGCGGTGGGTACCGGCTCATCGACTTCGCACTGAGCAACCTCATCAACTCCGGGCTCAACCAGATCGTGGTGCTGACGCAGTACAAGTCACACAGCCTCGACCGGCACATCACGCAGACCTGGCACATGAGCGGCTTGCTGAACTCGTACATCGCCTCCGTTCCAGCGCAACAGCGCCTGGGCAAGCGGTGGTTCAGCGGTTCGGCGGACGCAATCCTGCAGTCGCTGAACCTGCTGCGCGACGAAAAGCCCGACATCGTCGTTGTGGTCGGCGCAGACCACGTGTACCGGATGGACTTCGCTCAAATGATCGAGGCGCACATCAAGTCAGGCGCAGGCGTCACGGTCGCCGCGATCCGTCAGCCCCTGTCGCTGGCCGACCAGTTCGGCGTGATCGAGCTCGACCCGGACGACCCGAACCGCATCAAGGCGTTCCTCGAGAAGCCCAAAGACGCGGTCGGTCTGGCGGACTCCCCCAACGAGGTGCTCGCCTCGATGGGTAACTACGTCTTCAACGCCGACATCCTGATGGACGCCGTGATCCGGGATGGCGAGAACGTCGACTCCGACCACGACATGGGTGGGGATATCGTTCCCGACTTTGTATCGCGGGGCGAGGCTGGCGTCTACGACCTGAATCACAATGATGTGCCGGGATCGACGGATCGGGACAAGTACTACTGGCGCGATGTCGGAACGATCGACTCCTTCTTCGACGCGCACCAGGACCTCATCTCGGCCCTGCCGATCTTCAACCTGTACAACCGCGCCTGGCCCATCTTCAGCCAGCAGCTCAACTCCCCGCCGGCCAAGTTCGTGCGCGACGCGAAGGGCAATTTGGGTACGACTATCGACTCGATCGTCTCGCTGGGCACGCTCATTTCCGGCGCCCACTTGGAACGCAGCGTCGTAGGACCGTGGTGTGTGGTGGATTCCGGCGCTAGCGTGGTCGATTCCGTGATCTTCGAGCGGGTGCGTATCGCGCCGAACGCTACGGTGCGGAGGGCTATTCTGGATAAGGACGTGGTCGTCGCGGAGGGCGCCAGCGTGGGCGTCGACGCGGACCTGGATCGCGCCCGTGGATTCACGGTCACCGACAGCGGCATCACCGTTGTGGGCAAGGGAGTTCACGTCTCGTAGGACCGTCGCGCGCGTGGCGAACCCCGGGAATCACCCGTCAACACCCTGCGCCGAAAGGCTCCCCACCATGGCCCGCTTCCTTGTTATCCTCGACGTCGACTCCACCCTTGTTGAAGATGAGGTGATCGAGTTGCTGGCCGAAGGGGCTGGGTCGCTCGACGAGGTGGCCGCTATTACGGCCCGCGCTATGAACGGTGAGCTCGACTTCGAGGAAAGCCTGAGATCGCGTGTCGCGACTCTCGCGGGTTTATCCGAGGCGGTGTTTGCCGAGGTGCGCACACGCGTTCGGGTGACTGCCGGCGTCCCCGAGATGATTGCGGGCGTTCACGCCGCCGGCGGGCGGGTTGCCGTCGTATCCGGCGGCTTCGCCGAGATAGTCGAGCCGCTCGCCGAAGAACTCGGTCTGGATTACTGGCGAGCAAACCGGCTTGAGGTCGTGGACGGGCGTCTCACCGGTGGACTCGTCGGACCGATCATCGACGCGGACGCGAAGGCTGACGCGCTACGTGAATGGTCCACCGACTGCGGGGTGAGCCTGGGCTCGACCGTCGCGGTGGGCGACGGCGCGAACGATCTTCGCATGATGGAGCTCGCCGGACTGTCCGTAGGCTTCGACGCAAAGCCGCCGGTGCGCGACCGGGCTGACCTGGTGCTCACCGTTCGCGACCTGAGTCAGGTGCTACCGCTGCTGGGCCTGCGCGGCTAGTGCCCCATCCCCAAACCACCATCGACGGGGATCACGGCCCCGGAGATGTATCCCGCGTCGTCGCTGGCTAGCCATACGATCACCTTGGCGACCTCGGCCGCCGTTGCAAATCGACCGGCGGGGATCGACTTCTTATAGTCGGCCTGCTGGGCCTCGGGCAACTCGGCCGTCATATCGGTCTCGATGAATCCTGGCGCGACGACGTTCGCGGTGATGCCTCGTGCGCCAAGCTCGCGGGTGACGGATCGGGCGAGTCCGACGAGTCCGCTTTTCGACGCCGAGTAGTTCACCTGACCCGCGGATCCGAGCAGCCCGACAACGCTGGACACGAGGATGATGCGGCCGAAGCGCGCCTTGAGCATTCCCTTGGACGCCCGTTTGACCACGCGGAACGCGCCGCTGAGGTTCGTGTCGATGACTGAAGTGAAGTCGTCATCCGTCATCCGCATCATCAGCATGTCGCGCGTCATCCCGGCGTTGGCGACAACGACTTCTACCGGTCCGTATTCGGCCTCTACCGCGGTGAACGCGGCATCGATCGACCCGGCGTCCGTTACGTCGGCACGCACGGTCAGTGACCCGGCAGGACCCTCTCCGGAGCGGGCGGTGACCGCGACGCGGTGGCCGAGAGCGAGGAATTCGGTGGCGATGGCGAAACCGATGCCGCGGTTGCCTCCGGTGACAAGAATGGTGCGGGGAGTAGTCATGAGCAATAAGCCTAATGTCCCAGCTACGCGTCGTAGGCTTGTGCGTGCAGATGAAAAAGCAACCGCAACAGTCGATCACGTCCCTTCCGCCGTCCCCGGATCAGGAACGACGCTCCCGCGTGGTCAAATACAGCGTGGCGATGGGCGTGCGTCTGGTCTGCTTCATGCTGTGCTTCGTCGTGCAGGGATGGTGGCTGGTGGCGCTTCTGGTTGCAGCAATCGTTTTGCCGTACATCGCCGTCGTGCTCGCGAACACGATTGCGCCGGATGAGCGAACGGTCGTCGCCCGCCCAGGAAGCATCGTCCGCTACGCGCAGCCCACGCCGCCGGGAGACGGCGAGTGATTGGGTTCGGCGATCAGATCGCAGAGCCGCGATGCTCGCGCGCGGGATGCGGCGCACCCGCGACATCCTCCATCAATTGGCGAAACCCGAAGATCCATTCGCGGGACCGGGTCAAGGTCTGGCTCGCCTGCGATGAGCATCGCGACTTTCTGCGCGAATTTCTGCTCGCACGAAACTTCCCGGTTGCCGTCGACGTCGTGGGAGCCCAGCTCGCCTCGGTGCCGGACGGAATCGACGCCCCCGCCCCGGACGGCCCCTGATGCGGCGTTGGAGGTTTGCGTTCGGTCGACGCTGGTTCGGATACCTCGGTTTCGCCATCGTGTTCGCTATCGCCTGCGTGTTGCTCAGCCATTGGCAGTTCGCCCGCCGGGAGGACGCATTGGCGGAGATCGCCAAGGTCGAGCAGAACTACGACGCCGACCCGGTCGCCCTCGCCGACGTCCTCGCCGACACCGAGGCATTCGAGGACACCCAGGAATGGACGCCCGTCGAGATGACCGGCACCTATCTCGATGAGGACCAGCTGCTCGTGCGCTCCCGACCCTACGGCGGGCGACCAGGTTTCGAGGTACTCACTCCCCTGCGTCTCGACGACGGACGCACATTCATTGTCGATCGTGGCTGGGTTCCCACCGGCGAGGAACAGGACAGCCCGGACTTCGTGCCCGCTCCTCCCTCCGGGGAAGTGACGGTTACCGCCCGGCTCAAACCCGGAGAGCCCAACCTGCGCGGCCGATCCGCCCCGGAGGGACAGGTTTCGACGATCAACTTGCCCACGGTCGCTGACCTGGTGGGCGGCAACGTCTATACCGGTGCCTATGGCCTCCTGGAGGCAGAGACGCCTGCTCCCGCAGACGCCCGTCCGGCCGCAGCCATCCGCCCCGACAATGACGAGGGTCCCCATCTGTCCTACGCGTTCCAGTGGCTGGTCTTTGCGCTCTTCGGATTTTTTGGCCTCGGGTACGCCCTGCGCACCGAGTACCGGCTGCTCAACGCCGACGATCCCGAGGAGCAGGAGCGTGCCGCAGAGCGCGAACGCAGGGCCCGCGCCAAGCCGCCGAGTGACAACGATGTCGAGGACGAGATAGTTAACGCAGCTCTGCGCTGAGTCCCCGGGGGAAATCAGCGCAGCGTCGGTGCGGCAGTGCTCAGGCCAGGCTGATCAGCTCTGCGTATTCCTTGTTCCAGTGGTCTTCCACACCGTCGGGGAGGATGAGCACGCGGTCGGGGTTCAGTGCCTCGACGGCACCCTCGTCGTGGCTTACCAGTACGACCGCACCGGTGTAGGTCGACAACGCGCCGAGGATCTCCTCGCGGCTGGCGGGATCAAGGTTGTTGGTCGGTTCGTCGAGGAGCAGGACGTTAGCGCCGGACACGACAATCATGGCCAGGGCCAGTCGCGTTTTCTCACCACCGGAGAGAACACCGGCGAGTTTGTCTCCGTCGTCGCCCGTAAAGAGGAAGGATCCGAGAACGCGTCGCGCTTCCATCTCGTTGATGTTCGGCGACGATGAGACCATGTTCTGGATCACAGTGCGCTTTACGTCGATTGTTTCGTGCTCCTGGGCGTAGTACCCGATACGCAAACCGTGGCCAGGTTCGATCTGACCCGTGTCTGGCTCATCCACTCCAGCGAGCATGCGCAACAGCGTCGTCTTGCCGGCACCGTTGAAGCCGAGAATGACCACTTTCGAGCCGCGGTCGATGGCGAGGTCGACCGCGGTAAAGATCTCGAGCGAGCCGTAGCTCTTGCTGAGGTTGGTCGCCATCAGCGGTGTACGACCGCAGGGAGCGGGGTCGGGGAACCGGAGTTTTGCGACACGCTCCACGGCACGCACCTCGTCGAGCCCGGAAAGCAACTTCTCCGCACGCGCGACCATCTGGTGGGCGGCGGCAGCCTTCGACGCTTTCGCCCCGAATTTAGCGGCCTGCATCGTGAGCACGCCAGCCTTCTTCTCGGCGTTGGCGCGTTCCTTCTTGCGGCGTTCTTCGTCCGCGGCACGCTGGCGGTGGTAGTTCTTCCACCCCATGTTGTACTGGTCGATCGTCTGGCGGTTCGCGTCCAGGTAGAAAACCTTGTTCACCGTCTCTTCAACGAGATCGACATCGTGAGTGATCACAATCAGCCCGCCGGAGAAGTTTTTCAGGAACTCGCGCAACCAGATAACAGAGTCGGCATCGAGGTGGTTGGTCGGTTCGTCGAGGAGCATTGTGTCTGCGCCGCTGAAGAGAATGCGGGCAAGCTCGATACGGCGACGCTGGCCACCCGACAGGGTCGACAACGGCTGGTCGAGGATGCGATCGGGCAAGCTGAGGTTGCTCGCGATCGATGCCGCCTCGGCTTCGGCGGCGTACCCGCCGAGGGCGACGAATCGCTCCTCGAGATTGCCGTACTTCTTCATTGCCGCGGCGCTGATTTTGGGGTCGGTGCTGGCCATGTCCTGCATGGACTCGTCCATGCCGAGCAGCAGCTGGCCGAGACCGCGAGCGTCGAGGATGCGCGTCCGCGCCAGGTCCGTCGGATTGCCGGAACGTGGATCCTGCGGGAGGTACCCGATCTCTCCCGTGCGATCGATGGTGCCGCCGGCCGGCTGAAGCTCGCCGGCGAGGGTCTTTGTCAGTGTTGTCTTGCCCGCTCCGTTGCGGCCGACGAGGCCAATCTTGTCTCCGCGGTCGACGCGAAAACTAACCTCGTCCATAAGAAGGCGTGCACCGACTCTCAATTCGAGGTCGTGTACAGAGAGCACAGGCGCGGTCCAGTTCGTCGGGGCGTGTTTGCACACACAGAATTTGAGGGGGTCAGCCAGCTAGTCTACTTCGCTCGGCCGCACATTGACGTGTCGCGCCGTTACCGGCGGTTGCTCACAGCCGGGGTTAGCTATCTTTGAAGCACACCGGAGAATCCATGGGGGACAGTAATGGCGTCACAGTCGCCACGAAAGAAACGCCTAGTCGCGGTCGCAATAGTGAGCTTTCTTTCTCTGGTCGCGGTCGCGGTCTGGGCCGTGGTGGTCGTCGTGCCACGAATCGGTGAGAGTAACCCGCTGAGCGGGCAGCAGCTTTACGTCTACCCCGAATCATCCGCCTCTCTCGCCGCACAATCGGGGAATTCAGCGGACGCCGCCGCCATCGCGGAGATCGCAAACACACCCGCGGCCATCTGGGTGCTCCCTGAAGTTCACCCCACCGACAAGGTCGCCGCGTTCGTCGATTCGGTTGCACTCGCCGCAGAGGCCGAGAACACAACTCCGGTATTCGTGGTCTACGGCATCCCGGACCGGGACTGCCAAAGCGAATCCGCAGGTGGACTGAGTGCGGAAGAGTACCCGGCGTGGGTCTCGGCGATCGGAACCGGGCTCCTCAACCACGCGAGCGTCGTCATCCTTGAGCCCGACTCCCTCTCGCTGGCGACGGAGTGCGGCAACTTGACCCAGCGGGTCGAGCAAGTCCGTGACGCGGCCAGCAGACTGGTGGACACGAACCTGTTCATCGACGCTCCGGGTCCGGCAATCTATCTCGATGGTGGGCACTCGTCGTGGCTCGACGCGCAGACGATGGCCGGCATCCTTCGCAGCGCCGGTATCGACAAGGTGCAGGGTTTCGCCAGCAACACGTCGAATTTCAACGACACCGCATCAGAAGTGGCCTACGCGAACGAGTTGAGTTCGCTGACCGGAAACGCCCACTACGTCATCGACACTTCGCGCAACGGCAATGGCTCGACGTCGTCGGCGGAATGGTGCAACCCGTCCGGCCGTGCCCTCGGCGACACGCCGGGCGCGGTGGAGGACGGCGGGGCGTATGACGGGAACCTCTGGATCAAGAATCCGGGTGAGAGCGACGGCAAATGCAACGGCGGACCCGCCGCGGGTGAATGGTGGCAGGCAGGGGCGTTGGCGTTGGTCCGGGCGTCCTAAAAACACCGATGGGACGGTGTTTCGAGAGGTGAAGGCGTTTCACTCTCGCCAAGGTCCAAGACTTGATACGATCATGCCCATGGATACCGGGGGCGAAACGCGTGTAGCAGTGATCATCGAGGACGACGACGATATCCGTCACCTGCTTGACACTGTTCTCACCCAGGCGGGCTTTCAGGTGATCGCCACAAGCAACGGCCAGGACGGCATCGACGCGGTGCGCCGGTACGAGCCGGTGGTCACCACGCTCGACGTCAACATGCCCGGCATGGACGGCTTTGAGGCAGCGCGGCGCATCCGCGCCTTCAGCTCGACGTACATCGTGATGTTGACGGCCCTCTCGGAGGAAATCGACACCCTTCAAGGGCTCGACGCTGGCGCAGACGACTACATCAACAAGCCGTTCCGACCGCGCGAGCTGCGCGCTCGTATCGAGGCGATGCTGCGGCGTCCGCGCATGGTCGGCGACGCGGCATCCGTTCCCCCCGTCGCAGCGCCCGCTGTTGCGCTCGTCGCCGCACCCGGACTGGCCTCCCCGGTCGTGCCCGCGCCCGTCACCGCGGAGCCACTGGCTGCGCCGATAGCCGCAGCTCCCGCGTATGCGCCGGCTGCCGCCGACCCGATCTACTCCCCGGCCGCCGCACCGACCGAGGCCCGGCCCGCGGCTCCGGTGGCCCCTCCGGTTGCGCCCTCTACCGCGTTGGAGCCATTCAATCCGGCCGCCACTCCCGCCGGTTCAGGGTGGATGGAACACAACGACCTCTGGCTCAACATCGAAACCCGGGTGGTGAAGGTCGGCCCGAAGGAAATCGACCTTACGCGCAGCGAGTTCGACCTGCTGGCAGCGCTGATGGAGTCCACTCGGCGAGTACGCACCAAGGCCGATCTCGCCCTCCTGCTCCGCGGCGAGAGCTACGTCACGAGTCACTTCATCGGCGAGGCCGATAAGCGGGCCATTGAAGTGCATATGGGCAACCTTCGCAAGAAGCTGTCCGACAGCATCGCATCCCCGCGCTGGATCGAAACCGTTCGCGGCGTCGGTTACCGGCTGACCGCCGTCGACAGCGACTAGCCCCGCGCGCTGGCTTCCCGCCGGCCCCCAACCGCTCCGTACGAGGCCAGCAGGCCTCGCTCATGGGCGCCCACCTGGTCACTCCGAAGCCAGCAGGGCCTCCCCCGCGGGCGCCCACCGGCTCACTCCAAGGTGATCGGCGGGCCTACCGGGTCAGACTTTGTAGCCGCGGTGGCGCTGGAAGAGCTTCGAGAACATGGTCAGGGTCTGCAGGGCCGTGATGATTCCGAGAATCGGCCACCCAATCCAGAGGATCACGGACTTCATAGTGGCGTCGAGCTGGAACCATCCGAAGACCATCACGGCAAAGACGAGCACGAGCACCAGCAGGGGGGCGAGATAGCCGTTTCCCGAACCACGTTCCGCTTTTGCTTGCGCTGCCCAGTTGTCGGTCTGCTTGCGGCTGAGGAACTTGGTCCACGCCCGCAGGAAGTGGCCGAGGCGAACCCACATGTAGATCTCTGCGGGGAACACCAGCACCGCGAATGCAATATCCCGTCCCCGTCGATTCTTCATCGACAGCGCGATCCGAAGGTTGAGCAGCACCGCGATCAACGGCGGGATGAGCCAGACGGGGCTGAAGACGAACGCGCCGAACGAGAGCGACGCCACGAGCAACACCACGAAAAACACCCGGGTGAATGCGTTGACCAGCATGGAGAAGTTCTCCAACCAGCGCAAACGCAGGTTGGGGTGGAAGGGCTGCCCCTTGGTGTCTCCACGCTGACCCGGCCACATCAGCTCGATCGCGCCGAAGTTCCACTTCACCTGCTGGGCATCCAGGCCCCGGAGCGTCGTCATACCGCCCACGTCCGCGCGCGCCTGCGCACTGATCTTGGTGAGATATCCCGCGCTCTTGATTTGCAGTGAGAGCAACGAGTCTTCTACTTCGCTGTCTTTCACCCAGGGGGTCGACTGGTGGTTCTCTTCCATCGCCCGACGCAGCGCTTCGATCGAGAAGATCGAGAACTGGCCGCCGAGAACGGCCATGTTGCGCCCGCGGAGCATGTTCTGCATGTTGAACGCCGCGAACTGCGTGCGCTGGCCGGTGATCAGGAATGAGGGGATGAGCCCGGTGATCTTGGTGTCATCGATGCTGAAGATGGCGGAGATGCCACCGATGCGCGTGTCCGACGCGATCTCGGCCTCGAGATGCTCCACCGCGGTGGTTGCAGCCGTGGTGTCACCATCGACACCGAGCAGGTAGTCGGCGCCCTCGACGAGTGTGAATCCGTAGTTGAGCGCACCCACCTTTTTGTCGCGGTTCTTGCCGATGTCATGCACGTAGATCTCGGTGAACTGTTCCTCGCCGTTGATCTCACGCACGTGCGGGCCCGCGTAGGCGCTCGCGATCTTGACGGTGTCGTCCGTGGTGTTATTGACGATGACGTGGATGATGTCGGGGAGCCGGGTCTGCGCGAGAAGCGAGTCGAGCACGGCAGCGATGGACTCCGCCTCGTTGTACGCGGGGATCACGCAGCCAATGGTCGGACGGTAGGTCGGAAGGGCGTCGACGGACTCGATGAACTCGCGGGTCAGCTCGTCCATCCTGCTCTCTATGGGATTCGAACTCACGTAGCCGTCGCCGATCGGGGACATAGCAGCCCACTTCCTCAAGTCATAACGAGCAGTAAATGAGCCACCGCGCGTGTTGTTAGAGTCAGTCTGCAGTACATCGCTCAGGATCGGCGCGACCTTCGGTCAGATTTGCCTCAGGTTTTGCTCAAGAAGCTCAGTTTCCGCTGGCGCCATCGAGCATCATCGGCCTGACGCCTGAGAAAATGGGGACCATGCGCGCACTCAGAACGACCAGAATAGTCTCGTGGGCGGCTGTTGCATTGGTCGCTGTCAGCAGCCTCACGGCATGCGGTGCGCCGCCGTGGACCGAGTCTTCCGCCACGCCCACTCCGACACCCGTGGCCACCTCTCCCGCGCCGATTGAAGTGATCGTCAACGACCTCGCTACCGGGTCCGTGCAGCGGTCGCTGTCCGCGGGCGCGATCGCCCTGAGTGTCGATTACTACTCGACCCTGACGATGGATAAGTGGACGGCCGCGGCGAACAAACCGCTGACGTTCAACCTCAAAGGCTCCCTGCTGACCGACGACGGGCAGCAGATCTACATCTCCCGGGTCTCGTTGGTCGTCGGAGTCAACGGTCCGCTGGGGCCGCTTGCCGCTCCCCCCACCATCAGCGACCTGGCAACAGTGTCTCCTGGCTACCCGATGAAAGACCCGTACACCTACAACCAGACCTTTATCCTGCCCGCTGTCGATGAAACAGCCACCTCGCTGACACTGTCTTTCACGTATGAACTGCTGCTGCAGACCACTCCGACGTCGACCGAATACGCCAAGCAGACCGCAGCGGACACGCTCACCATCGCACTCGCAACAGAGCCCGCTGAAGGCTAACGGCGAGCCCAGCCTTTTATTGCGGTGAGGCGGATGTCGCGGGGTCGGCCAATCGGATAGCCCCAGAACCCGCTTCAATCGCTGAGGCGAGCGCGGCAGCCGCCTGCGACTGAAGCACACCGTAGGCGTACCCGCTCGCACGCGTACTCGCGATCCCGCACGCTGCCGCCGCACGGATGCCCTCGACCGGATCGATCGGGCTTTCCACCAGCGCTGTGTACAGGCGCTCTGCGACAGCCACCGCATCGCCCACGGCGGGCGCCGTAGTCAGGATCGCGAAGCTCTTTCCCCCGCGGTGGCCGACGATCGCCGCCGACGGCAGTGTACTCACGCAGATGCGCGCCACGGCGCGAATCGCCTCGTCGCCATAGGAGCGCCCAAATGCGGTGTTCATGTGGTCGAGGTTGGCGATGTCGACCAGGAGCAAGACGAGCGGGTCGCGATCGCGCTGCGCGCGGAACAGCCAGGCTTCGGCGTGCTGGTCGAACTGGGATGCAGACAGCACGCCGGGCAGGCGCGGACCGTCCGCCGATGCCAGGTCGAGTGCGCCCCGCGCCGCCCGGTTCGTCGTCAGGACCGACATCGACACCGCCGCGAGCGTCACCAGGGCGATACTTACGAAGGTTGTCGGGATCGTGCCAAAGTACCCGAGGAAGACCGGTCCGGTTTCGCCGTCGATAAGAAAAACAACGGTCCTCAGCGCAAAGTACCCACCGACGCCCCAGAATACGACCGCGAGCATCCGGGCGGTCACGCTGCGCCTCATCCGGAACCGCATGCTCTCAACGCCGGCAAGGCCCGCGAAGACGGAGGCCGCGACAAATTCCGCCCAGGATCCCGCCCAGTCTCCCCCCTCCGGACCGGGCAGCAGGGCGGCTAGCGCGACGACGCCGGTCCCGGCCAACACGACACCGATCGTCGAGCTTCTGTCGTTGTACTGACGGCAACCAGACCACATTGTGCCCAACGAGAGGACGACGCCGGCATTTCCAATCGCATTTGCCCACCACGCTCCGGGAACCACCGACCAGACTGCGTAGGCGAGGGCGGTGAGGATGCCCGTAACGAAGGCGATACTCCAGGTGCGCCCAACCTTGTCGTTCCGCCGCAAAATGTTGTTGAGAATGAATGCCACGCCGCAAATGGCGACGACGGCGCCCTGCGCGAGGAGCAGTGTCTGGGTATCAATCACCATGGGGGTACCTCAGTCATGCGACGTTTAGTCGACGGGGGTTGGGGCGCGGAGCGCCGAGCGCGAGGCGACGGCCGTGGGACGTGCGGTGGGCAGGCTCATCGCGAAAGTTGTTCCCACACCCAGCTGGCTGCTCACTCCCAACTCTCCCCCGTGCTGTCGGACAATGTCGCGGGTTATTCCCAAACCGAGCCCCGATCCTGCGACGGAAGACAGGCGCGCCGACTCCGTTCGGTAGAACCGGTCGAACAGATGGCTGATTTCGTCCTGGGACAAACCCACTCCGGTGTCGCTCACCGTGACACGGATCGACGCATCAACGGTCTCGACCGCAATCACGACTTCGCCGCCGGGGCGGTTGTACTTGATGGCGTTGCTGAGGAGATTGTCGATAACTTGGCGGATCCGCAGCGGATCAGCGCTCGCTGGTCCACGGTCGCTAATGGACCCGCGCAGGCGGATTCCGCTGAGGTTGGCCACTGCCCGTTGGTCGTCGAGAGCCTGCTCAACTATCTCCGCGATGCTGCAGTGCTGAAAACGCATCGAGAGAGCCTCATCCGCGTCGCTCGCCGCGTTCAGCAGGTCTGTCACGAGCGACAACAGCCGCTCGGAATTGCGGTGCGCTATGTCCACCATCCGGAGGGTTTCCGGGGCGACGCGCTCGTCGTCGAGAGCAAGCTCGAGATAACCGAGGATGGATGTCAGCGGCGTTCGCAGTTCATGCGAGACCGACGCGAGCAGGCTGTCACGTGCCTTAATCGCCTCGAGTTCCGCCGTGACATCCCGCAACACCACGATCCCGCCGTCCGGCTCCCCGTCGACGGTCGTCAGCATGCGGGACGTGACCGAAAATGCCACCCGCTTGTCGCCGGGCTCGCCCGTCCAGATGATGACGTTCTCGAAGCTTTGCCCGTTCAGCGCACGCGAGAACGGCCGCGCCTCCTCGGTAAACGGCGTCAGACCGTCATATTGGTAGGCGATGGGATGCACAAAGGCGTCCCGTGCCGCCCCGAACTCGGCCAGCGACCGACGATGGGACTCGTTCACCAGAGTGACCCGTCCCGCCCGGTCGAACGCGAGCACACCAAACTCGACAGCGTTGAGGATGTCCTCGAGGCTGCGCTCCTGCGCGCGGGCTCGAGCGAACGCTGCCTCGGTCAGCAGTACCTGGGACCGCAGAAGCAGGCGCTGTCCGGTGGTCCGCCGGCTGGTTGCATAGGTCGTGGCCGAGATAAAGGCGAGCGTGAGGGGCAGGAGCACGAGCGTCGGAAAGTCCGCGACCGCTATCGCACGCCCGCTGATCGCCCAACCGCCCCACAGGAGCAGCGTCGCCACGGTCACCCCGCCGATGGCCCCGAACAGCCGGAAGTTCCGTGCCAGCCACAGCACGGGGAAGACCAGAAACAATTCAGCAGACAGCTCGGGCGCCGCCGCCTGCATCAGCGCGATTGCCACCAGGTCCAGCAGCGGGAGCGCCGCCGCCCATCGCTTATTTGCCAGGGACCAGGGGACGAGTACGGCCAGGCCCGTCGCTACAAAGACCAGTCCGATGCCGCCGAAAAACAGCGGTAGCCCCAGCGCATGGGGACGTACGACGAGGGCGAACGCGGCCAGAAGCAACACCGACGCGGACACAAGAAGCTGCGACTGCGCAACGGATTGCACCAGCCTGTCCCGTTGTCGACCGCGATCGCGATCAGTGCCGGACAATCCCATCCGTCTCCCCCGTGTCTGAAACATAGTCGACGATTCCGCGAGGGAAGCCGCTCACAGCTGGCAGTAGCGCAGTGAACTCTTGTCCTACATCGAGAAGCCGAGTGCGCGCATCATGTCGCGGCCGTCGTCCGTGATTTTCTCCGGCCCCCACGGCGGCATCCATACCCAGTTGATCCGAAATGCGTCGACGATTCCGTCGAGCGACTGGGCGGTCTGCTCCTCGAGAACGTCGGTGAGCGGGCAGCCCGCCGAAGTCAACGTCATGCTGATGAGAAGCGCGTTGTTGTCCTCATCCCACGAAAGATCGTAAATCAGGCCGAGGTCCACGATGTTGATCCCGAGTTCGGGATCCATCACGTCCTTCAAGGCTTCTTCGACCTGATCGAAGAGCGCCGGAGCAAGAGCTGTAGCCATGGCCCTAACCTACGCTCGTACCCGTGAGATAGCGATCGTAGCCCTCGTTCTCAAGGCGGTCGGCAAGCTCCGGTCCGCCTTCTTCCGCCACGCGACCGTCGACGAAGACGTGCACGAAGTCGGGGTGGATGTAACGCAGGATGCGGGTGTAGTGCGTGATCAGCAGTACACCGAGGCCCGTGTTTGCCTTGGCGCGGTTGACACCCTCTGAGACGATCTTGAGCGCATCGACATCCAGCCCAGAATCGGTTTCGTCAAGAACGGCGAAACGCGGCTTCAACAGCTCGAGCTGAAGGATCTCGTGGCGCTTCTTTTCACCACCGGAGAACCCCTCGTTCACATTGCGCTCGGCGAACGTCTTGTCCATGCGAAGCGCTTCCATCGAGCCGCGGATCTCTTTCAGCCACGGACGCAGGGCAGGCGCTTCGCCGTCGATGGCCGTCTTCGCGGTGCGGAGGAAGTTCGACACCGTCACGCCGGGGATCTCCACCGGGTACTGCATCGCGAGGAAGATCCCGGCGCGGGCGCGAGCGTCCACGGACATGTCGAGCACCTCTTCGCCGTCCAGCTTCACCGAACCACTCTCGACGTGATACTTCGGGTGGCCGGCGATGGTGTACGCAAGCGTCGACTTGCCTGAGCCGTTCGGACCCATGATCGCGTGGATCGATCCCTGCTCGAGCGTCAGGTCGACGCCCTTGAGGATGTGCTTGGTGCCCTGATCGGTCTCGACACTCACGTGAAGGTCATTGATAACAAGTGTTGACATAAAAACAGTTTCCTAGTCGATTGGAAAGTTAGGGAATTCGCGGTGGCCGGATCGGAAGTTAGCCGGCGACCGTGTCGCTGGTCGGCACCGTCACGCTGGGATCGAGATAGACGTCGCCGTCGACGAGGGTGACCACAAACACGGGCACCGGCTCGTACGCGGGTAGGTTCATCGGTTTTCCCGAGCGAAGGGAGAACTTGGACCCATGGGCCCAGCACTCGAGCGCATCGTCCTCGACGAAACCTTCGGACAACGAGATGTCTCCGTGGGTGCAGGTATCCCCGAGCGCGTGAATAGCGCCTTCTGAGTCTTTGACCAAAGCAATCGCGACGCCATCTACGACGACTTTCAGAGCCTGGTTGGGTTCAAGGTCGGCGCTGGCGCAGACCTTCGTTGGGGTGCTCATGCGGCCACTCCCCCGAGTTCGATCTCGATCGCTTCGAGCAGACGCGACTCCAGATCGCCCTTGCCGATCTTCTGGATGATCTCGGTGAGGAAGCCAAGCACGACGAGGCGACGCGCCTTGTCCTCGGGAATTCCCCGTGCCTGCAGGTAGAACAGGTGCTCGTCATCGAAGCGACCCGTGGCACTGGCGTGGCCGGCCCCAACGATGTCGCCACACTCGATCTCCAGGTTCGGGATCGAATCCGCGCGGGTGCCCTCGCTCAGTACCAGATTGCGGTTCGCCTCGTAGGAGTCGGTTCCGGCAGCGTCCGGACCGATGAGAACGTCTCCGACCCAGACCGTGCGCGCGCCGGCGCCGTTGAGCGCACCTTTGTAGTTGACCCTGCTGATGGTGTTCGGTGCGACGTGATGCACGTACACCCGCTGCTCAAGGTGCTGCCCGGCGTCGGCGAAGTACAGGCCGAAGAGCTGACCGTCTGCTCCGGCCTCGACGAGGTGAACGGACGGGTTGACCCGCACCACCTTTCCGCCGAGAGAAACGACGATGTGCTTCAGACGCGCGTCACGTCCGACCCGGGCAAAGTGGCTCGCCAGGTGGACCGCAGAGCCGTCCCATTCCTGAACGCTGATGACCGTGAGGTTGGCGCCGTCCTCGACGACGATCTCCACATTTTCACTGAGGAGAGCAGAACCCGAGTTCTGCAGTACCACGGTCGCGTTGCTGTTCGGCTTCGCAGTGATCAGCGTGTGAGCAGCGCGGGCGTGGCCGCCCAGCGCGGAGCGGTTCACTGTAACGTGGGCGGTCTCCTCGCCACTGAGCGTGATCGACAGTGCCTTCTCAAAGGTGCTCCACGCGTTTGCGGATGCCTTCTCTTCTGGCATTCCCGCCGCGCCGACACGCACGTCTGAGCGGTCGACCCATTCCAGGGACGTGCCCTCAGTCTCCGTGGACGAGTACTGGTACGGCGATCCGTCAAGCACTCCGTCGATGAGTGGACGCACTATCGCGACCGGGGTCAACTTCCAGTCCGCTTCGAGGCCCGTGACCGCGTCGAACGCAGCGGGATCGACCGAAGTGAACCGCTCCGAACGAGTCTGAACGGGCACGAGTGCCCAGCCCCCGTCACTGTGTGCGGTATTTCCGTGCTGCCCAGCGGCGGCGAGCACAGGCGGCTGTGGTGATGTAACGGCGGACATTTAGCCGACGGATCCTTCCATGCTCATCTCAATGAGCTTGTTCAGTTCGAGTGCGTATTCCATCGGAAGTTCACGCGCGATTGGTTCGATGAAGCCACGGACGATCATCGCCATGGCCTCGTCTTCGGGCATACCGCGCGACATCAGGTAGAACAATTGCTCTTCGCTGACGCGGGACACCGTCGCCTCGTGGCCGAGTTGCACATCATCCACACGGATGTCGATGGCCGGATAGGTGTCCGACCGCGAAATCTTATCGACAAGCAGCGCGTCACATCGAACGGTGTTCGCAGAGTGGTGCGCTTTCTCGTCGACGCGAACCTCGCCTCGGTAACCAGCGCGGCCGCCCCCTCGGGCAATCGACTTGGACACGATGGAGGACGTGGTGTACGGCGCCATGTGAATCATCTTCGCGCCGGCGTCCTGATGCTGGCCGGGACCCGCGAAGGCCACCGACAGCGTCTCGCCCTTTGCGTGCTCGCCGACCAGGTAGATGGACGGGTACTTCATCGTCACCTTGGAACCGATGTTGCCGTCGATCCACTCCATGGTTGCGCCCTCATGAGCGATGGCGCGCTTCGTCACGAGGTTGTACACATTTGTCGACCAGTTCTGGATCGTGGTGTAGCGAACGCGGGCGTTCTTCTTCACGACGATTTCGACCACCGCCGAGTGCAGTGAGTCGCTGGTGTAGATGGGGGCCGTGCAGCCCTCAATGTAGTGAACGTAGGAGCCCTCGTCGGCAATGATCAGGGTGCGCTCGAACTGCCCCATGTTTTCCGTATTGATGCGGAAGTACGCCTGCAGAGGGATCTCAACGTGAACACCTGGCGGCACATAGACGAATGATCCGCCCGACCAGACCGCGGTGTTCAGCGCGGCGAACTTGTTGTCTCCGGACGGGATGACGGTGCCGAAGTACTCATCAAAGAACTCGGGGTGCTCTTTGAGCGCGGTGTCGGTGTCCATAAAGATGACACCCTGCGCTTCGAGTTCCGCGTTGATCGAGTGAAAGACCACTTCGGACTCGTACTGGGCCGCGACACCCGAGACGAGGCGCTTGCGCTCAGCCTCGGGAATTCCCAGCTTTTCGTAGGTGTTACGGATGTCTTCGGGGAGGTCTTCCCACGTCTGGGCCTGCTTCTCCGTAGAGCGCACAAAGTACTTGATGTTGTCGAAGTCGATGCCAGAAAGGTCGGCGCCCCACGTCGGCATCGGTTTGCGCCGGAAAATCGACAGGGCCTTGAGCCGGTTTTTCAGCATCGACTCTGGCTCGCTCTTGAGTCGCGAAATGTCAGCGACAACAGCTTCAGAGATTCCGCGTTTGGCTGTGGCGCCGGCGACGTCTGAGTCGGCCCAGCCGAACTCGTACTGGCCGAGCGCGTTGAGTTCGGGTCGATCGATAAGAACGTCAGACATGAATTACCTCTTTCCTACCCTCTACAACCGGTGTGGTTGCGATGGCATTCCCTGGCACGGCACGCCAGCGAGAATTGGATGTGTGAAGCCGTGGAATACCCGCTTGGTCAAGCCGGACACGCGGTGGGTGATCCCGCTGCCTACGTTGGCTCCCGGGCATGTTCTAAGAACCCGCCAATTCTACAGTGAGGATCACCGAAACTCGGGATATGTCGGCAAAGAGCCAGATTGGGCACAGCGCACCCCGCCACCCGAGCGCGCCATGAGTCGGGTTCCATTGTATCGTCGCGTCCATAAGGCATCGGGGCGCTCGATAAACTGGATCTGCCCGCGGGAGCGGAGCGGAAAGATGGGATGTTCGTGACGGTTCGCTGGATAGACACAATGATCCAATGGCTGCCGCGCGGTGTAGACCGCCGCGTGCGGATCTTCGCCTGGCTTTCGCTGGCCGCGCAGGTACTCCTCATTGGCACCGGAGGCGCCGTGCGCCTGACCGGCTCCGGTCTCGGTTGCCCAACGTGGCCCAGGTGCACCGCGGAATCGTTCACCACAACGCAGGAGATGGGCGTTCACGGAATTATCGAATTCGGCAACCGCCTACTTACCTTTGTGCTGGTCGTCGTGGCAGTCGGGATGTTCCTGGCGGTTCTGCGCTATCGGGCACAACGTCGTGACCTCTTTGTTCTCGCACTCCTGCAAGGCCTGTCGATCCCGCTCCAGGCCGTGCTCGGTGGCATAACGGTGCTCACCGGCCTGAATCCATACATCGTCGGTGCGCACTTTGTCGTGTCGATCTGCCTCGTTACACTCACCACGGTGCTGCTGTATCGCGTGTACCGCGGCCCCCGAGGCACGCAACGCCGTGTGCCCCTATGGATTGCAGCGCTTACGCACGCCGCATCGTTTCTGGTTGCCGTAACAGTTCTGCTGGGAATCCTCACCACCGGATCCGGCCCGCACGCCGGTGACTCGGAGACGCCGAGGAACGGCCTGAACTCCGAGTTACTGCAGCACCTGCACAGCTGGCCCGCCTACGCGCTCATGCTGGCGACAGTCGTCCTCCTCATTGGTGTCTTCGCCGGGGGCGCTCAGATGGTTCCCGTCCGGCCCTGGGTTTCGGGGCTCCTGGCGGTCGAGATGCTTCAGGTCGTCGTTGGCGTGACTCAGGCGCGCCTTGGCCTGCCGGCCATACTGGTCGGAATCCATATGGTTCTCGCGGCTGTGCTCGTCGCCGCGATGACCGCAACGGTGCTGTCTGAGCGTTCCACCGCACGTCTGGTGCGGGCTCCATCGATTCCCGAACCGTCCACGGCCCGCGTCTGACGCGTCGAACTAGAAGGGCAGAAGCGGGTCGACTCCCACCGCAACGAACACCAGCGTGAGATAGGTGATCGAGCTGTGGAAGACCCTCATCGGCTTCACCTCGAGGTGGCGAATCGTTCTGCCATACAGGAGATGCGCCTCGTAGATGAACCAGGCACCGGAACCGATGGCGACAACGGTGTAGACCACGCCCATCGAGGCGACCGGGATCAGGAGTAGCGAACATGCCACGGTGGCCCACGCGTAGAGGATGACCTGCAGTCCCACGACGGTGCGGCCACGAACCACGGCGAGCATCGGCACTGAGGCGCTCTGATAGTCGTCGCGGTACTTCATCGAAAGCGGCCAATAGTGCGGCGGGGTCCACAGAAAAATCACGGCGAAGAGAACGATCGGTGCCCAGGTAAGCGAGCCCGTGACCGCCGCCCACCCGATGACCACGGGGAAACAGCCTGCGATCCCGCCCCAGATGATGTTCTGTTCCGTTCGGCGCTTCAGCCACAGGGTGTAGACGAAGACGTACACCAGGATCGCCGCCAACGACAGCGAAGCCGCCAGCCAGTTTGTGGTCAGCGCCAGCCAGGCGATCGCGGTGATGCCGAGAACCCACGCGAACACGAGCGCCTCACGGTCAGTCAGATCACCGGTAACCAACGGCCGGTTCTGGGTGCGTTTCATCACCCGGTCGATATCCCGGTCGATGTAACAGTTGAAGGCGCCCGCTGAACCGGCGCTGAGGGCGCCTCCGATCAGGGTGGCGACCACAAGCCAGAAGTCAGGCCAGCCGCCTTCCGCGAGGATCATCACGGGCGCCGTCGTCACTAAAAGCAGCTCAATAACCCGCGGCTTCGTGAGAGCGACATAGGCCTTGGCCTTGCGGCTGAACCCGAGTCGACCGCGACTTGCTGGTGGTGCTACGGCTACGTCCATGGTTCCTCTATCAATGCTCATCCCGAAACGATCCTAAGCGATGAGGCCCGACGACACGTTGTTCCGCACCGTCATGCGAGCGCACAACGCGACTGCTCATTCTCTATACTTGGAAAGCCTGCCAACCGTTGGCCACAAACCCCTCACGATTGCCTCCAGAGGGATCGTGCTGCTTTCGGTCGTGTCGATGAAGTCCTTGGCAGGAATCATTGCTCTGTGGTTCCGGCGAATACGTCGTGCTGCCGTGCTCGAAGAAAGGTCATCTCTTCCGTGTCAGTGCTCCAGTGGGACCCGATTGATAACAAGGCCGTCGACACCGTTCGCGTGTTGGCTGCAGATGCCGTGGAGAAGGTGGGTAACGGGCATCCCGGTACCGCTATGAGCCTCGCGCCCGCTGCGTACCTCTTGTTCCAGAAGGTCATGCGTCGTGATCCGGCCGACAACGAATGGATCGGGCGTGACCGTTTCATTCTTTCGGTGGGACACAGCTCGCTCACCCAGTACATCCAGCTCTACATGGGCGGCTACGGCCTCGAGATCGAGGACCTGAAGGCTCTGCGCACCTGGGGCTCGAAGACCCCCGGGCACCCCGAATACGGTCACACCGATGGCGTGGAGATCACCACCGGACCGCTTGGCCAGGGCCTCGCCTCCGCCGTCGGTTTCGCTTATGCGGCTCGCTATGAGCGTGGCTTGTTCGACCCGACCGCCGCAGCGGGGACCAGCCCGTTCGACCACTTCGTTTACGTCATTGCCGGCGACGGCGACCTGCAGGAGGGCGTCACCAGCGAGGCTTCGTCGCTCGCGGGACACCAGGAGCTCGGCAACCTGATCGCCATCTACGACTCGAACCAGATCTCGATCGAGGATGACACCAACATCGCGTTCACCGAAGACGTTGCAGCGCGCTACGCGTCCTACGGCTGGCAGGTTCTGACTGTTGACTGGAAGAAGACCGGCGAGTACGTCGAGGATGTCGAAGAACTCAACGCGGCAATCGAGGCTGCACAGGCCGAGACCACGAAGCCCTCGATCATCATCCTGAAGACAATCATTGGATGGCCGTCGCCCAAGAAGCAGAACTCGGGCAAGATCCACGGCTCTGCTCTCGGCGCCGAAGAGCTCGCTGGACTCAAAGAGGTTCTCGGGTTCGACCCCGAGCAGACCTTCCAGGTTGACCCTGAGGTAATCGCTCACACCCGCAAGGCCCTTGAGCGTGGTAAAGCTCAGCACACCGAGTGGCTCGAAGGCTTCACCGCTTGGGCCGACGCGAACCCGGACAAGAAGGCTCTTCTCGACCGCGTTCTCACGGGCGATCTGCCCGAGGGTGTCGAAGAAGCCCTTCCGGTCTTCCCGGCTGGCAAGGACATCTCAACCCGAGCGGCGTCCGGCAAGGTAATCAACGCTCTTGCGGGCGTCATCCCCGAGTTCTGGGGCGGCTCCGCCGACCTCGCCGAGTCGAACCTGACCACCATCGAGGGTGCCGGTTCGTTTGTACCCGAGAAGTGGTCGACCCATGACTGGAAGTCCAGCCCGGCGGGCCGCGTCCTCCACTTCGGCATTCGCGAGCACGCGATGGGCGCGATCCTCAACGGGATCGTACTGCATGGAAACACCCGCCCGTTTGGTGGCACCTTCCTCATCTTCAGCGATTACATGCGCCCAGCCGTGCGTCTCGCGGCCCTCATGAAGGCCCCCGCGATCTACGTGTGGACCCACGACTCCGTCGCCCTCGGCGAGGATGGTCCCACCCACCAGCCGATCGAGCAGCTTGCCACCCTGCGCGCGATTCCGGGACTCGACATCGTGCGCCCCGGAGACGCCAACGAAACGGCGTGGGCGTGGAAGACGATCCTTGAGCGCCGCAACGGCCCCGCCGGTATCGCTCTTACCCGCCAGAATATTCCGGTGTTTGAGCGCGGTGAGGACCTCGCCAGCGGCGAGACGTTTGCTGCCGCGAAGCATGTCGCCAAGGGCGCGTACGTTTTGGCCGAGGCGCCGAACGGCACTCCCGATGTCATCTTCATCGCGACCGGCTCCGAGCTCCAGATCGCCGTGGAGGCCCGTGAGGCATTGAAGTCTGAGGGCGTCAACGCGCGCGTTGTTTCCGCCCCGAGCCTCGAATGGTTCGAGGAGCAGACGGCTGAGTACCGCGAGTCGGTGCTGCCGTCGGCTGTCACAGCCCGCGTATCTATCGAGGCCGGACTCGCGCTGACCTGGGACCGTTACGTCGGCACCGCCGGCCGCAGCGTCTCGATTGAGCACTTCGGCGCATCTGCCGACTACAAGACCCTGTTCCGTGAGTTCGGAATCACCACCGAGGCCGCAGTGGCCGCCGCCAAGGATTCGCTGGCCGCCAACTAGGCGCCGGCAGAGGAGAATACACACCATGAGCACCGAAACCACCCCCACCGCCGCCCTTTCCGCGGTCGGCGTCAGCATTTGGCTTGATGACCTGTCGCGCGAGCGCATCAACTCCGGCGGAATCCAGACGCTGATCGCCGAGCGCAACGTCGTCGGCATCACCACCAACCCGACGATCTTCGCCGCGGCCCTCGCCAAGGGCGAAGCGTATGACGCTCAGGTCGCCGAACTCGCCGCAGCAGGCAAGACGGTCACCGAGGCAGTCTTCGAGATCACCACCGATGACGTCGCCGCGGCGTCAGACATCTTCCGCCCGGTGTTCGACTCGACCGCTGGCTTCGACGGACGCGTGTCGATCGAGGTCGAACCCGGGTTCGCTCACGACGCCGCCGCGACCATCGCGCAGGCGAAAGACCTGTGGGCAAAGGTCAACCGCCCGAACGCGATGATCAAGATCCCCGCAACGGTTGAGGGCCTTGAAGCCATCACCGCCACCATCGGAGCGGGAATCAGCGTCAACGTCACGCTGATCTTCAGCCTCGAGCGCTACCGCGCCGTCATCAACGCCTACCTGACCGGCCTCGAGCAGGCAAAGGCCGCGGGCATCGACCTCTCGACGATTCACTCTGTGGCTTCGTTCTTCGTGTCGCGCGTTGACTCCGAAATCAACAACCGCCTCGACGCTGTGGGCACCGATGAGGCCACAGCGCTGAAGAGCAAGGCGGGCGTCGCGAACGCCCAACTTGCCTACGAGGTTTTCGAGCAGGCATACACCACCGAGCGTGCGGCCGGCCTGCTCGCCGCCGGAGCGAACAAGCAGCGTCCCCTGTGGGCCTCTACCGGTGTGAAGGACCCGTCGCTGCCCGACACCCTCTACGTCACCGAGCTCGCCGTCGCCGATGTCGTCAACACCATGCCGGAGAAGACGCTTGAGGCGACCTTCGACCACGGAGTCATCGAGGGCGACCGTGTGACCGGCAGCTATGCCGCCGCCAACGCCGTCCTGGATGCCATCGCCGCTCAGGGCATCTCCTACGACGACGTCACTGCGCTCCTGGAGAAGGAGGGCGTGGAAAAGTTCATCGTGTCCTGGAACGAGCTGCTGGACACCGTGTCCGCAGCACTTGAGGCTGCTAAGTGAAAATAGCCGTATCTGGTGCGGCCGCTGAGGCCGTTGATCGCGTTGTCCCGCAGCTGGTGAGCGACCTCGTCGCGAGCCGGCTGACGGGTCTCGACGCGTCGCTATGGGGCTCCGAGGCCGAGGAAGAATCCGCCAAGCGTCTTGGCTGGATTGAGTCTCTCGTCGTCTCGGCGCCCCTGGTTCCGGACATCCTCGCGCTGCGCGACAAGCTTCACGCAGACGGGGTAAATCACATCGTGCTCGGCGGAATGGGCGGCTCTTCGCTCGCCCCAGAGGTAATCACCCGCACTTACGGTGTGGAGTTGACCATTCTGGATTCCACGGATCCTGGCCAAATCCTCGCGGCTCTGCGTGATCGGCTTGAGACAACTGCCGTCGTCATCTCCTCCAAGTCTGGTGGCACCGTCGAAACGGACAGCCAGAAGCGGATCTACGAGCAGGCCTTCCGTGAGGTGGGCATCGATCCGATCGAGCGGATCGTCGTCGTGACTGATCCGGGATCGCCCCTTGATCTGTCGGCGCGCGCTGACGGATATCGCGTTTTCAACGCCGATCCCACAGTGGGAGGACGTTTCTCAGCCCTCACCGCCTTCGGCCTGGTTCCCTCGGGGCTGGCCGGCGTCGATATCGCAGCGCTGTTGCGCGAAGCCGAAGCTGTTTCTCTCGAGCTCGCACAGGACAGTGTCGACAACCCCGGGCTGATTCTCGCGGCTGCGATTGCCGGTACTCGTCCCTTGAAAAACAAGCTGGGCATCGTCGCAGACGGCACCCATATTGTCGGCTTTGCAGACTGGGCCGAGCAATTACTTGCTGAGTCCACCGGTAAGAATGGCAAGGGCATATTGCCCGTTGTTCTGGGCCGACACGCGCCAGAGATCGGGTTGAATCTTCCGGACGTCCAGATCGTGCGACTCGTGGGCGACTACGACGACACCCGTGAAGTAGCCGATGGCGAAATCGAGATCACGGGCACCCTGGGTGCGCAGATGCTTACCTGGGAGTACGCGACCGCGATCGCTGGCCGTTTGCTCGGCATCAACCCGTTTGATCAGCCGGATGTCGAGTCCGCAAAGGTCGCGACCCGCGCACTACTGGACAGCCGACCGGAGGCTACGTCGCCTGCGTTCGCACAGGACTCCGTCGAGGTTCGCGGAACAGCCAGCGTGGTAGCGGGAACGACCGACCTGAACGGTGCCATCGACGCGTTGCTCGCAATGGTGGGCGACGATGGCTATGTGTCGATCCAGGCCTACGTGAATCGGCTCCACCATCAGGAGCTGGAGGGATTGCGCGACCTCATCGCCGCGCGCTTGTCCCGGCCCGTGACCTTTGGATGGGGGCCGCGATTCCTTCACTCCACCGGCCAGTTCCACAAAGGTGGACCAGCTGTCGGCGTGTTCCTGCAAATCACGCAGGCTCCGGTCGAAGATCTCGAAATACCGGGCAGACCATTTACCTTCGGTCAGCTCATCCAGTCGCAGGCAGCGGGTGACGCGAGCGTGCTCGCCGAGCACGGCCGCCCGGTGCTCACACTTACCTTGACTGACTCTGTGTCGAGCGCAGCTGTGCTCGCGCGCGCTGTGCGCTGAGCCCACAACCCCAATTCCGACACCCAGGAGCAACCGCATGTCACCGGTGGAAATCACACCTGAATACAACCCGCTTCGATTGGCATCCGATCGTCGCCTCAACCGCATCGCTGGCCCGAGCGGGCTCATCATTTTCGGAGTTACGGGCGACCTGTCCCGCAAGAAGCTGATGCCCGCGATCTACGATCTCGCCAACCGTGGCCTTCTGCCGCCAGGATTCTCGCTCGTGGGTTTCGCACGCCGAGACTGGGAAGACCAGGATTTCGAGAAGGTCGTCTACGAAGCTGTCAAGCAGTATGCGCGCACCCCATTCGATGAGGACGTGTGGGCTCAGCTCAGCCACGGCATCCGTTTCGTGCAGGGAGAGTTCGACGACGACGACGCGTTCGCGCGCCTCAAAGCAACGATCGAAGAACTCGACGAACACCGCGGAACGATGGGTAACCATGCGTTCTACCTGTCGATCCCGCCCAAGTCGTTCCCGCTGGTCACCGAGCAGCTCCGCCGCTCCGGCCTTGCGGAGCAGAAGGACGGCCAGTGGCGTCGCGTAGTTATCGAAAAGCCTTTCGGTAGTGATCTGAAGACCGCACGCGAACTGAACACCGTCGTCGAATCGGTATTCCCCCCCGACAGCGTCTTCCGGATCGACCACTACCTGGGTAAAGAGACCGTTCAGAACATTCTGGCGTTGCGTTTCGCGAACCAAATGTTCGAGCCCATCTGGAACTCCAATCACGTCGACCACGTGCAGATCACGATGGCCGAGGACATCGGTGTGGGTGGGCGAGCCGGTTACTACGACGGCATCGGTGCCGCCCGCGACGTAATCCAGAACCACCTGCTGCAGTTGCTCGCACTCACCGCTATGGAAGAGCCTCTCTCGTTCGACGCCGCAGACCTGCGTGCCGAGAAAGAGAAGGTGCTTTCTGCAGTTCGACTGCCGAAGGACCTGAGCAAGTCCACCGCGCGAGGCCAGTACTCGGGCGGCTGGCAGGGCGGCGAGAACGTCATTGGGTTCCTCGACGAGGACGGCATGGATCCGCAGTCCCCCACGGAGACCTACGCCGCGATGCGCCTGGACATCGGCACGCGCCGTTGGGCCGGAGTGCCGTTCTACCTGCGCGCAGGAAAGCGTCTCGGTCGGCGGGTGACGGAGATCGCAGTTGTGTTCAAGCGTGCTCCCCAGGCACTCTTCGAGGAGAGCCAGACTTCTGACCTCGGGCAGAATGCGTTGGTGATTCGCGTGCAGCCTGATGAGGGTGTGACGATCAGATTCGGATCGAAAGTGCCCGGAGCAACTATGCAGGTGCGGGACGTGACCATGGACTTCGGTTATGGCCACGCGTTCACCGAAGCAAGCCCCGAAGCCTACGAGCGCCTTATCCTCGACGTCCTTCTCGGTGACCCACCTCTCTTCCCCCGACACGAAGAGGTCGAACTCAGCTGGAAGATCCTTGACCCGATCGAGGAATTCTGGGCAACCCAGGGCCAGCCGGAGCAGTACCGTCCGGGCACCTGGGGACCCGCATCTGCCGATGAACTACTTGCCCGCGACGGCAGAACCTGGAGGCGACCATGATCGTCGATCTACCCAACACCACTACAAGCGCCATGACCAAGGCGCTCGTGAAGATCCGCGAAGAGGGCGGAGCCGTCGCCCTTGGGCGGGTTCTGACCCTCATCATCTCGACCCGCCTCGGCGAGGAAGAGGAAGCGATCGAAGCGGCGAACGACGCCTCCCGCGAGCACCCGATGCGCGTCATCGTGGTATCCACCAGCGGCAACGCTGATGACCACAGCGCGGCTCGTCTCGACGCCCAGATTCGCGTTGGCGGCGACGCCGGAGCGAGCGAGGTCATCGTTGTTCGCGCCTACGGCGATGCGGCGAGCGACAAGGAGGGCCTGGTGACCGGCCTGCTGCTGCCAGACGCGCCTGTAGTCGCGTGGTGGCCGGGCGAGGCTCCGAACGTCGCGTCGCAATCCGCTCTCGGGCGGATCGCTCAGCGTCGCATCACTGATGCTGCCGCGGCGACCAACCCGATGGTCGCCCTCAACCACCTCATCGACACCTATGAGCCCGGCGACACCGACTTCGCCTGGACTCGTTTGACGCTGTGGCGCGCCCAGCTTGCCGCGGTGCTCGACCAGCCTCCGTTCGAGAACATCACGGCGATTTCCGTCAGCGGCGCTGCGGACTCGCCGTCGACGGCGCTGCTCGCCGCGTGGCTGCAGCTGCAGCTCGAGGTCCCCGTCGATCTGCATCTCTCGAGCCCGTCAATGGGCGCCACCGGGATTGAAAGCGTGCATCTGAGTCGTCCGTCCGGACCGGTCGAGCTTGAGCGGACAATCCCCAATATTGCGACCCTCATCCAGCCCAGTCAACCTGTGCATCACATTTCCCTTCCGAGGCGGAGCCTGCGAGACTGCTTGGCAGAGGAGCTTCGCCGACTCGACCCAGACATCTTGTTTGGAGAGGTCATCCAGCATGGCCTCGGCCAGCTGGACGGCATCGCCGCACTCGCCCAGAGTGACGGCAACGCGCCAACCACAACGGAAGAACAGAGCTAATTACTGTGACAAACGAACGGCGGGTGCTTGTCCACCCCGACAAGCCTTCACTCGCCGGGTCCGTAGCGGCGCGCTTCATCACAAAGATGATCGACGTGATCGAAGACCGCGGTGAAGCGACCGTGGTCCTCACTGGCGGCACTATGGGGATTTCGATACTCGCCGCCATCCGGGACTCCAGCGCACGCGACAGCGTGGACTGGAAGCGGGTGAACGTCTGGTGGGGCGACGAGCGTTGGCTGCCCCGCGACGACGCTGAGCGTAACGAAAAGCAGGCGCGTGACGCGCTACTTGACCACATCGCGTTGGACGAGAAGCGTGTGCATCCCTTTCCCGCTGCCGGCGAGGGTATCGAGCTCAATGAAGCGTCGCAGCTGTACGCGTCCGAGCTGGCGTCCCACGCCGCAGAGGGCTCGACGCTGCCGATCTTTGACATCACGTTCCTCGGGTTGGGACCGGATGGCCACATCGCTTCGCTTTTCCCCAACCGGGGCGGAATTCTGGAAGAAACGCTCAGCGTCATCGCGGTGCGCAACTCCCCCAAGCCGCCGCCGGAGCGCCTGAGCCTCACGCTTCCCGCAATCAACTCGTCGCTGCGGGTCTGGCTGGTCGTGGCCGGCGCGGACAAGGCGTCCGCACTTGGCCTGACGCTTGCGGATGTCAGCGTGCACGAAGTGCCGGCTTCTGGCGCCCAGGGGCGCAAACGAACGCTGTTCTTCGTCGACAACGAGGCCGCTGCCGAGGTTCCTGAGAACCTCACCACCCCGGGACTCTTCTGGACAGGGGAAGACGCCTAGGACGCAACGTCCGGGTCGTGCCCAGACAAAAAGCCGGCCGGTTGCGAGTTCATCTCGCAACCGGCCGGCTTTTTGGTGTCTAGAACCGCGTTGATGGCCACAACGCCGTCCACAGAAATTAGCTTGAGACGCGGCCGCGGCGTGCGCGGAGCTGCTGCAGCGCCTCGTCCAGAAGGTCCGCAGCTTCCTGCTCGGTCCGGCGCTCTTTCACGTACGCAAGGTGGGTCTTGTAGGGCTCCAACTTGGCGACCGAAGGCGGGTTCGCCTTGTCCCGTCCGGCGGGAAGGCCCGTCGGCGGGGAGTCGATGATGTCCGGGATCTCTTCCTCGGGCAAGTTCGCGGCGAAGTAACGAATAGTTTCGTTGCCCAGCTCGTCCCAGTACGAGACTTTGATTCGATCGGCCTGGTAGCCGCGATCTTGTTCGCCCATTGGCCCCGCGCCCACGCGCGAACCACGAATTGCACTACCGCCTGATGCCACGGTTCCCCTTTTCAAAGATCTTTACTTGGCCTGCTGTGGTGTACTGCCACCGGTTTGATTTGGCCATGTCAAACCGGACCGAACTCCAGGCACTCATGCTGCCGCTGATTCAAGGCGACGCGCAATCATGCCTGTCTAATACTCACGTTACGGGTCACAGCCTGCGCCCACAACCGCTGTTTCTCAAACAAACGCTACGGAGCGCAGGATTGGCGCGCTAGGGCCTAGGCGCCGGCGTCAAACTTTGTGATTAGACCGAGGATGACGATCGTGCTGATCCACACCAGAGCGAGTACAACCGTAATCCGATTGAGGTTTCGCTCCGCCACACCCGATGCGCCCAAGTTTGAGGTAACCCCGCCGCCGAACATATCCGACAGGCCGCCACCGCGTCCGCGGTGAAGAAGGATGAGCAGGGTCAGCAGGAGGCTGGTAACGCCAAGCACAACCTGAAGAACAACCTGAAGAATTTCCACGAATTACCTTTCGAACGGTTCTGGACCGCTTAGAAGTATATCTGGCGCAGCGCACCCCGGTCGGCACGAAGGCGGCGGCTGCATCGAAATGCACCCGCCGCCCCGGCTGGTTCGGTGAGACGCCTAGACGCCGACGTGCTTGAGGAACTGGGCGATGCCGGAGAACTCGGCGATGTCGAGGCTTGCGCCACCGACGAGTGCGCCGTCAACGTTGGGTTGACGCATAAAGCCCGCGATGTTCGCGGCTTTGACCGACCCGCCGTAGAGAACTCGGGTCGCCTGCGCGACGTCCTCGCCGAGAACCTCGGAGAGCACGATACGCAATTGCGCAGCGACCTGTTCAGCTTGCTCCGGTGTTGCGGCCTGGCCCGAGCCAATGGCCCATACCGGCTCATACGCCACAACGATGTCTTTCGCGTCTGCGGCCTGCGCCAGGGCGGCGCGAAGCTGCGCGACGGGTACCGCGCTGGGACCATGCTTTTCGAGGTCTTCGGCCGTTTCGCCCACGCAAATAACCGGAACAATCCCGTGCTTCACTGCGGCGGCGACCTTGGCGGCCAGCTGCTCATCGGTCTCGTGGTGCAGCGTACGCCGCTCCGAGTGACCAACGATCACGTACGGGGTCTCCAGCGCCTTCAGGAAGGCCGCGGAAATCTCGCCGGTGTATGCGCCCGACTCGTGCTCGGACACGTCCTGCGCCCCGAAGCCCAGCTCCAGCTTGTCGGCGGAGATAAGGGTCTGCACCGAGCGAAGGTCGGTGAACGGAGGGAACACCACAACTTCGGTCGCGCTGTAGTCGTGTGTTGCGTCTTTCAAGCTCCAGGCGAGCTTCTGCACGAAGGCGATCGCTTGCAGGTGGTCGAGGTTCATCTTCCAGTTGCCGGCGATGAACGGAACTCGTCCGCCAGTGGGTGAAGTTACGCTTGCCATCCGAGGACCTCCAGTCCGGGGAGTCGCTTGCCCTCGAGGAACTCAAGGCTCGCACCGCCGCCGGTCGAAATGTGACCAAACTGATCGTCACTGAAGCCCAGTGCACGAACTGCGGCGGCGGAATCGCCACCACCAACGACCCCAAGGCCGTCCATACGGGTGAGAGCGTCCGCGACTGCTTTGGTTCCCGCAGCGAAGGGCGCCAACTCGAACACACCCATCGGGCCGTTCCAGAACACCGTTTTTGACCCGGCGATAACTTCGGCAAATCGCGCCGCGCTGTCTGGTCCAATGTCGAGGCCGAGGCCCGATGCACCGAACGGTGTTTCTTCGATGGCGTCCGCTGCTGTCGTGACGAACTCGGCGTCGGCCCCGAACTTGGAGGCCACAACGATGTCCGTCGGCAGGATGATCTCGATGCCGAGCTTCTCCGCTTCCGCGAGGTAGCCCTTCACGTTGTCGATCTGGTCAGCCTCCAGCAGGCTCGCGCCCACCTTGTGGCCGAGAGCAGCGAGGAATGTGAACAGCATCCCTCCACCAACGAGCAAAGTGTTTACCTTGGGAAGAAGGGCGCCGATGACGTCGAGCTTGTCTGAAACCTTCGAACCGCCAAGGACAACCGCGTACGGCGCCTCTGGGCTCGTGGTGAGGCGCTCCAGCACGGAGAGCTCCTGTTCGATAAGGAGCCCGGCAGCGCTGGGGAGCGCCTGGGCAAGCTCAAACACGCTCGCCTGTTTGCGGTGCACAACACCAAAACCGTCGGAGACAAATGCATCAGCGAAGGCGGCGAGAGAAGCGGCGAACGCTGCGCGCTCCTCGTCCACCTTGCTGGTCTCAGCGGCGTTGAAGCGAAGATTTTCCAGCAGAACGATGCCGTTCTGCTCGAGGTCGGCCACCGCCGCAGTTGCGGAGGGACCAACCGTGTCGCTCGCAAAAACGACAGCCTTGCCGAGCAACTCGCTCAGGCGAAGGGCGACCGGTGCCAGAGAGTATTTGGCTTCCGGTTCACCCTTCGGGCGCCCAAGGTGGGAGACCACAACAACACGAGCACCAGCGTTGAGCAGTGCGTTCAGAGTGGGCACCGAGGCGCGAATCCGCCCGTCATCCGTGATCTCTCCGTCTTTCAACGGAACGTTCAGATCACAGCGAACGAGAACGGTCTTGCCGGAGAGTTGCCCGAGACTATCGAGAGTGCGAAGCGACACGGCTACGACCTACAGGCTCGCTGCGACGAACTCGGTGAGGTCAACCATGCGGTTGGAGTATCCCCACTCGTTGTCGTACCAGGAAGCGATCTTCACCTGGTCGCCGATGACCTTGGTCAGGCCGGCGTCGAAGATCGAGGAGTGCGGGTCCCCAACGATGTCGCTGGAGACGATGGGCTCCTCGGTGTACTTCAGGATTCCCTTGAGAGGGCCCTCGGCTGCTGCCTTGAACGCGGCGTTGATCTCGGCGACCGTGACGGGCTTCGACGGGGTGAGCGTGAGGTCCGTGATCGATCCGGTGATGACCGGAACGCGCAGCGCGTATCCATCAAGCTTGCCGGCGAGCTCGGGGATGACCAGACCGAGGGCCTTGGCCGCACCGGTCGAGGTGGGGATGATGTTCTGTGCTGCGGCACGGGCACGACGGAGGTCGCTGTGCGGGCCGTCCTGAAGGTTCTGGTCGGCCGTGTATGCGTGAACGGTGGTCATGAATCCACGCTCGATACCGAACGACTCCATGAAGACCTTCGCGACGGGCGCGAGGCAGTTGGTTGTGCACGATGCGTTCGAGATCACGTCGTGGATCGCGGCGTCGTACGCCTCGTTGTTGACGCCGAGCACGATGGTCGCGACGTTGTCACCGGTCGCGGGTGCGGAAACGAGAACCTTCTTCGCGCCGGCTTCGATGTGCTTGCGCGCATCGGCTTCCTTGGTGAAGCGACCGGTGGACTCGATAACGATGTCGACTCCGAGAGCTGCCCACGGCAGGTTGGCCGGATCGCGCTCGGCGAGAACCTTGATCGGCTTGCCGTTGACGATGATGGTGTCGCCGTCAACCTCAACCGTTGCCGCGATGCGTCCGCTGACCGTGTCGTACTTCAGCAGGTGAGCAAGGGCAGCAGGGTCAGTGAGGTCGTTGACTGCGACGATCTCGATGTCGCTTCCCTTTGCAAGAGCCGCGCGGAAGTAGTTGCGGCCGATTCGGCCGAAACCGTTGATACCGATCTTGACGGTCAATGGATCTCCAGTGCTCAGGCGCCTTACGACGCTGTATTTTGATGGTATTTGAGGCTGGTCGCGGGACTAAAGTCCCGGCCAAAGCCTGTTTATTGCACTTACGACAGTACCAGTAGCCCGGTTGAATTGTCGCGGACTGCGGTGAACCGCGCCTGCACGTTCTCCCAATTCACGATGTTCCGGAATGCTGTGACGTAGTCGACTTTGACAATCAGGTAGTCGAGGATTGGCGTGGCCGCCGGGCCCCAGCCGGAGACGCGATAGCAGCGTCGGCCCCAATTACCGAGGTCGAGTGACGCTTGTCGTGGTGCAGCTCCATGATCGTGCCGCTGACGCGCGGTTCGAGTGCTGCATAGTCGTAAGGGAGGTCCGGAAGGGTGTATTCAGCCATGGTTATCTCTCCTAGGGGTAGGCCCCGATCCACCGTCTCAAAGCACGGCGGAACCCGCTCAGTCTAATCCTCGGCACCGCGCGGGTGCCCGCAGATCGCTGAGACGGAGCACGAGACCCGTTAGACGTCGTCCAGGTCGGGTGGCAGGTTGGCATCCGTTCCGGGAATTCCGGTGTCCGAAGCATGTTTGTCTGCCATCGCCAGGAGGCGCCGGATCCTGCCGGCGACGGCATCCTTGGTCATGGGGGGCTCCGCATGATGGCCGAGCTCGTCCAGGCTCGAGTCGCGGAACCGCAGCCGCAGCTCCCCCGCATAGCGGAGGTGTTCAGGAACCTGTCCCTCGAGGATCTCCAGCGCTCGCTCCACGCGGGAGCAGGCCGCCACCGCGGCCTGGGCAGAGCGGCGGAGGTTCGCGTCGTCGAAGTTGACCAGACGGTTGGCGGTCGCGCGCACCTCGCGTCGCTGGCGCATCTCGTCCCACGAGACCACGCTGTGCACGGCGCCCATGGTGACGAGCATCGCTCCGATTGCCTCGCCGTCTCGAATCACCACTCGGTGCACACCCCGAACCTCGCGCGCCTTGGCCTGGATCTTGAGACGACCGGCGGCACCGACGAGAGCCATCGCGGCCTCGTTGCCCGGGCAGGTTACCTCCAGGGCTGCGCTGCGACCCGGGTCGGTCAGTGTGCCGTGGGCGAGGAAGGCTCCACGCCATACCGCGGCGAGTTCTTCGCGCGAGCCCGTGGTCAGCTTGTTCGGCAGTCCACGAATCGGGCGTCGACGTGCGTCAAGCAGGCCGGTCTGTCGGGCCAGGGTCTCGCCACCCTCCAGCACTCGCACGAGGAAGTGACTGGTACGGCGCTGTGCCGTTGGGGACACAACGGAGATCTCGCTGCGGACGCCATAGAGTTCGGCAAGGTCCTTGCGAACACGACGGCCGAGCACGGCGGTGTCGAGTTCGGCCTCGACGGCGATGCGCCCGGAGATCATGTGCAGCCCGCCCGCGAACCGCAGGATTGTGGCGAGCTCGGCCGCCCGTACGGTGGTCTTGCTCACCTCAACCTTGGAAAGTTCGTCCTTGACATCACTGGTTAAAGCCACAGGGTGTTTCCTTTTCTAATTCTCGGGAGGGCGCACATCGAACAACGCCGAAGAGGCAGGCTATTCGCGGCCCAGGTCACGGTGCTTCACGCTGACCGCGACGCCCGGAAGGCTTCGAACCAGGGCGCCGAGTTTCTCGGCGACAGCCACGGATCGATGCTTTCCTCCTGTGCACCCTATGGCGATCGTAGCGTGTCTCTTGTTCTCACGCTGATAGCCGGACAGCACTGGCGCCAACGCTGCGGTGTAGTTGTTGAGAAATTCCTCGACCCCATCCTGACCGAGCACGTAGTCGCTCACTTCGTTATCCAGACCGGTGTGGGCCTTCAGTTCCGGGAGCCAGAACGGATTGGGCAGGAAGCGCATGTCGGCCACCATGTCGGCATCGGCGGGCAGTCCGTACTTGAATCCGAAACTCAAAATGGTGACCTGCACCCCGGGCGTGTCCTCCTCGGCGAATTTCTCGAGGATGGTTGTGGCGAGTTGATGAATGTTGAGTTCGGATGTGTCGATGACGATGTCGCTACCCGCCCGGAGTTCCTGCATGCGTTCCCGCTCGGCGCCGATGCCGTCGAGAAGCGTTCCGTCGCCCTGCAGGGGGTGGGGCCTGCGTACCTGCTCAAACCGTCGCACGAGCGCACTATCGGTGGCGTCGAGAAATAGCACCCGCACGCGGGCGTTGTCGCGAAGCCACTGCACTGCTTCGCGGACGTCCGCGAAGAGCTTGCCGCCACGCACATCGACAATCGCCGCAACCTTGGGAAGAGCAGTACCGGCGTGGCCGGCGAGATCAACCAGGGGCCTCAGCATCTGCGGCGGGAGGTTGTCGACGACGTACCAGCCAAGGTCTTCGAGGGCGTTGCCGACGGTGGACCTGCCTGCGCCGGACATCCCGGTGACGATCAGCATTTCCTGCCGTTCGGATTCGGCGCTCATATGATTCTCAGGCCTTCGATCGCATGATGATGGGTTGGCCTAGTTTATCGGGCGCCACGCCGATGCGCTTACGACCGCAGGCTCTCGTAGATCTGATTCGCCAGCCGCTCTCCAACGCCCTTCACCTCGGCGATATTCTCGACCTTCGCGGCCCGCAGCCGAGTCACGGAGCCGAAGTGTCGCAGCAACTCGCGAACGCGTGCGGGGCCGAGCCCGGGGATGTCGGCAAGCGAAGACGTGATGTCACTCGAGCGCCGCTGCCGTTGGTACGTGATTGCGAACCGGTGCGCTTCGTCGCGGATTCGCTGAAACAGGAAAAGCGCGTCGCTGTTGCGCGGCAGGATCACCGGAAAGTCGGAGTCGGGCAGCCAGATCTCTTCAAGCCGTTTGGCAATGCCGCACAGGGCAATGCCCGTGACACCGGCGTCATCCAATGCCCTCTGTGCGGCCGCGACCTGGGGCTGTCCGCCGTCGACGATTAGCAGATTGGGGCGGTAGGCAAAACGCGGACGCGGCGCCGGTTCCGTCACCACCCCAACGTCCGCATGCGCGCTCAGCAAAGCCTCTCCCCCGACCCCCGTTTCCGGAGGGGTGCCGAGTCGCTTTGTGGCATCGGGCTCCGCCGGTGCGCCCTCGACCTTCGCCGTGTCGAGTTCGAGGTGCGCAAGACGCCGCGAGAGGGTCTGATAGATCGACTCGGTGTCGTCGGTCGAATCAGCGATGCTGAACCTGCGGTACTGGTCTTTGCGTGGCAGGCCATCCTCAAACACGACCATCGAGGCGACAATGTTCGTCCCGCTGAGGTGCGATACGTCGTAGCATTCCATTCGCAACGGAGCCTCGCTCATACCGAGCGCTTCCTGAATGTCCGCGAGGGCCTGCGACCGCGCGACGAAATCACCGCTTCGTCGGGTTTTGTACAGCATGAGGGCATTCTTCGCGTTCGTCGCCACTGTCTGCGCCAGCGCCGCCTTATCCCCACGCTGGGCGACACGCACGCTCACCCGTCCCCCGCTGCGCCGGGGCGGGCCGTCGATGTCGACGCCACGCACGTCAGTGCCGGGAACAAAGTTTCCACGCCGGTCGACATTGCCTCGGTCGGCAGAGGGACCTGCGGACAAGACATCCACCTGCTCATCGCCGTCTTCAACATCGTCGATCTCTGCCAGCCCGTTGGAGATTCCCGCATGACCCGGCGCAGCACCCCGCACGCCAGTGAGGAGCTCCTCCAGCTCTGCGTGGTCCTCGGGGAGCACCGGTACAAGGATCTCGCGCGGGGGCAACATGCCGTCCTCGTACGCGTTCTGGAGAACAATCTCGACCAGCTCGGGCAGATCAACGTCGAGTTCTTTGTCCACGACCCAGCTGCGCACGCCCCGGATACGCCCTCCGCGCACGATGAACTGTTGCACCGCGGCGGCGAGTTCATCGTGGGCTATGCCGAAGATGTCTGCGTCGATGCCGTCAGCGAGCACTACCGCACTCTTGGACAGGGCAGTGTCCATCGCGCCGAGCTGGTCACGGTACCGTGCCGCCGATTCGTAGTCGAACTCGGCCGCCGCTCCCTGCATCTTTTTTGTGATCGACGCCGTGTAGCTTCGATCGTTACCGGCCATGAACGAAGCGAAATCGAGGGCGATCGACTTGTGTTCTTCCTTGCTGACGCGCCCGACGCAGGGCGCTGCGCATTTGCCGATGTCACCGAGGAGGCAGGGCCGGCCGGTCTGTGCGGCACGCTTGTAGGTGGCGTCCGAGCAGCTGCGCATCGGAAATACCTTGAGCATCACGTCGACGGTGTCCTTGATCGCCCAGACCTTCGTGTACGGCCCGAAGTAGCGCGCGCCCTTGAGATTGCGATTGCGGGTTACCAGAACACGAGGCACCTCGTCGCGCAGCGTCACGGCCAGATAGGGATAAGACTTGTCGTCACGAAATTGGACGTTGAACGGCGGGTTGAACTCCTTGATCCAGGTGAATTCCAGCTGGAGCGCCTCGAATTCGGTTCCCACCACGGTCCAGCTGACCGACGATGCTGCCAGGACCATTCGCCGGGTACGTTCGTGCAACGTCGCGAGCGGAGCAAAGTAGTTTGCCAGCCGTGCGCGCAGGTTCTTCGCCTTGCCCACATAGAGCACGCGGCCCGAGTCGTCCCGGAAACGGTAAACGCCCGGCGAGGTGGGTATCTCTCCGGCGCTCGGCCGGTAGCTGACGGTGTCGGCCATGTCGCGTCTGTTCCTTCCTGATCCTTTCGCGCATCCGGTGGTCGGCGCGCCCGCGATGGGGACCGCGGGCGCCACACGGCGATTACCCGGCGGCGAGGATCTCCTTCAAGAACCCGGCGGTGTGGCTTTTCTTCGACCGGGCGACCTTTTCCGGGGTGCCCGTGACCAGGATTTCTCCGCCGCCGGCGCCACCCTCGGGGCCGATATCGATGAGCCAGTCAGCGGACTTGATGACATCGAGGTTGTGTTCGATCACGATGACGGTGTTGCCCTTGTCGACGAGTCCGTTCAACACCAGCAGGAGCTTGCGCACGTCTTCGAAGTGCAGGCCCGTGGTCGGTTCGTCGAGCACGTAGATGCTGCGTCCCATCGACCGCTTCTGAAGTTCGGTTGCGAGCTTCACACGCTGCGCCTCGCCACCCGAGAGCGTTGTCGCGCTCTGTCCGAGGCGCACGTATCCAAGCCCCACGTCGACGAGCGTCTTGAGGAACCTGCTGATGGCCGAGATGGCCTCGAAGAAGTCCGCAGCCTCGCTAATCGGCATGTCGAGCACCTCGGCGATGTTCTTGCCCTTGTAGTGCACACCGAGGGTCTCGCGGTTGTACCGCGCTCCCCCGCACACCTCACAGGCCACATATACATCAGGGAGGAAGTTCATCTCGATTTTGATCGTGCCGTCACCCGAGCAGTTCTCGCACCGACCGCCCTTGACGTTGAAGCTGAACCGTCCGGGCAGGTACCCCCGGGCCTTCGCCTCCGCCGTCTCAGAGAAGAGCGTTCGAATTCGATCAAAGACGCCCGTGTAGGTTGCCGGGTTCGAGCGCGGCGTGCGGCCGATCGGGTTCTGGTCGACGTGCACCACCTTGTCGAGGTGCTGAAGTCCGGTGACCCTCGTGTGTTTGGCGGGGATTTGGCGGGCGCCGTTGAGCTCGTTTGCGAGCACCTTGTAGAGGATGTCGTTGACGAGGGATGATTTGCCCGAACCGCTCACCCCCGTGACAGCCGTCAGGGTGCCGAGTGGGAAACTCGCCGTGACGTTCTTCAGGTTGTTGGCCTTGGCTCCCTCGACGACGACCTGGCGATCGGGATCCACCGGGCGGCGCTTGGGTGGGATCGCGATCGACTTGCGGCCGGAGAGGTAATCGCCCGTGAGGGAAGCGGTGTTCGCGAGCAGACCCTCGTAGGATCCGGAGTGGACGACCTCGCCGCCGTGCTCGCCAGCGCCGGGTCCGATGTCGACAACCCAGTCGGCCGTGCGGATGGTGTCCTCGTCGTGTTCCACCACGATGAGAGTGTTACCCAGGTTCTTCAGCTTCACCAGGGTCTCGATGAGGCGGCGGTTGTCCCGCTGGTGCAGGCCGATGCTGGGTTCGTCGAGGACGTAGAGGACCCCGGTGAGACCGGAACCGATCTGGGTGGCGAGGCGGATGCGCTGGGCTTCCCCTCCGCTCAGCGTGGCTGCGGCACGCGCGAGGTCAAGGTAGCTCAACCCGACCTCGATCAGGAACTCCAGGCGGAGCCTGATCTCGCGCAGCACCTGGGCGGCGATGCGGGCCTCACGGGTGGTCAGGGTGAGGGCGTCCATAAACGCGTGTGAGTTGACCAAACTGAGCTCGCAAATATCGGAGATGCTGTGGCCGTTGACGGTGACGGCGAGCACCTCTGGCTTCAGGCGCTTACCGTCGCAGACCGGGCAGTTGATTTCTCGCAGGTAGCTGGAAAAACGCTGACGCTGCACATCGGTCTCTGCTTCAAGGAACTTACGTTCGATGTACGGCATGACGCCCTCGAAACCCGTGGTGTATTTCATTTCACGCCCGAAGCGGTTCTTCCACTTCACCGTGACCTCGAAGTTGTTGCCCTTGAGTACCGCGGTCTTCACTTTCTCGGGAAGCTTTCCCCACGGGGTATCCAGCGAGAAGTCCATCTCCTGCGAGAGGCCGGTGAGCAACTTCTCGAAGTAGCTGAAGACGCCCTTCCCCGAGTTGGCCCACGGCAGGATGACTCCCTCGGCGAGGCTCACCGAGGGGTCACCGATCAACAGGTCGGCGTCGACGGACATCCGGGTGCCCAGACCGGAACACTCGGGGCAGGCCCCGAAGGGTGCGTTGAACGAGAATGTGCGCGGTTCGATCTCGGTGAGCTGGACGGGGTGGCCGTTAGGACACGACAGCTTCTCGGAGAAATTCCGCCATGCGGCGTCACCCGTCTCGTCGACGAAGTTCACGGATACGAGTCCGTCGGTGAGACGCAGGGCCGTCTCGAGTGAGTCGGTCAAGCGGGTAAGAATGTCGTCCGCCGCCACGAGTCGGTCGACCACGACGGAGATATCGTGCTTGATCTGCTTCTTGAGCGTGGGCGGTTCGGTCAGGGAAATCTGTTTTCCGTCGACGATTGCACGCGAGTATCCGCCTGCGGCAAGCTCGCGGAACAGGTCGACGAATTCGCCCTTCTTCTGCGAGACGACCGGACTCACGATCTGGTAGCGAATGCCGGTCTCGAGCCCCATCAGCTGGTCGGCGATCTGCTGCACCGTCTGCTTCTGGATCGCTTCGCCACAGATAGCGCAGTGCGGGATGCCGATCCGTGCCCACAGCAGACGCATGTAGTCGTAGATCTCGGTGATCGTTCCCACTGTGGAACGCGGGTTGCGGTTGGTCGACTTCTGGTCGATGGATACCGCGGGGCTCAACCCCTCAATGAAATCAACGTCAGGCCGGTCCACCTGGCCGAGGAACTGACGGGCATAGGCGGAAAGCGACTCGACGTAACGACGCTGACCCTCGGCAAAGATGGTGTCGAAGGCGAGGGACGATTTGCCCGAACCGGACAGCCCCGTGAACACCACGAGGGAATCCCTCGGAATGTCAAGATCAACATTCTTGAGATTGTGGACCCGGGCACCTTGAACGCTGAGCTTCGAGGAGCCCTCTACAGAAGAAATCGACACTCTAGTAATTCTACGGAGGGCCTCTGACATTGCCTGACCGTTTCCGCTGGGGGCGGAAGGACGAGGGTGCGCGGTCGTTTGACCCGCAGCCATAATGGCCTGATGCGTATTGTGCACGTCGCGAGTTTCTATCGTTCCCCGTCAGACGGCTTCTCGACGGCGTTACGGCATCTCGGAGCGGGTTACCAGCGCGCGGGCCACGAGTTCTTTCTGGTCGGGCCAGGCCCCGTGGAACTCCGTCGGGCAACTCCGACGGGCACGCACATCACGCTGCCAGGCCTGCCCTCGGTTGCCGGACGCCGCTCGTTTGTGCCCGTCGGATTTGCGATCCTCGATCTCCTCAACCAGCTTGCGCCGGATCGGATTGAGATATCTGACCGTTTGACTCGCCGCGTGGTGGAGGAGTGGGCGCGGGAACGGGACATTCCGACGGTCGTTTTGTCCTCTGACCTTGTCGCGCCGCCGCAGGGCGCCTCGGGCTCCCCAACGCCGTCCGGTAACGCCTCTCTCGATCTGCCGCCTTCGCGACACACAGCGGTGGCGCCCGGCGTTGACCTCGCAGAGTTCTCCCCGCTGCGCTGGTCACAGCCCGCCCGGGACCGTTTCTCCGGAGGCGCCCAGGTTCTTCTCGTTCACGTGGGCGGTCTCACGCGGCGCGGAGCACCCGCGCTGAGCCTGGACGCCCTGGGGGTGCTCCTAGGTCGCGGGGTCGACGCCCGGCTGGTGCTGGCGGGCGAGGGCGTGCTCAGCGGCAGACTTGCCCGCCGAGCGGAGACGCTGCCCGTGACGGTCGCTGAGCGGGTTGATGACGCCCGACAGCTCGCCGTGCTGCTGGCAAACGTGGACGTTGCGCTCAGTCCCGGACGCGGGGACAGAGGCATCGACGGGATGGGAGCGCTGGAGGCTCTCGCGGCGGGCACCCCGGTGGTAGCAACCGCAACCTCCGACGCCGCTTCCGTGGTGCAGGGCTCCGGAGAACTCACTGCCGCCAACGGGAGCGCGATCGCCGACGGAGTTCAGCGCGTGCTCGCCCGCCGTGTGGACGAGCGGCGCAGCGAAGCGCGAGCCCGCGCGGCGAAGTTTCCGTGGGCAACCATGGTGAACTCGCTCATTGACATCCACGAGTTCCCTGGGCTCCTGGCCCCCGAGGTCAACACGTCCCGCTGACCCCAGGAACGACGGCCATCCGCCGCTGCGGCAGGCACGTCGCTACCTCAGGTGGCGTCGCGCTACCTCAGGTGGCCTGCGGACTCCATCTGGCGCAGGTCCTTTTTGAGGTCGGACACTTCGTCGCGCAGGCGCGCGGCCAATTCGAACTTGAGCTCGGCGGCCGCGGCGAGCATCTGCTCGTTGAGGTCCGCGATGATCGCCTCCAGGCTGTTGCCGCCGGCAGCCGCGAGACCTTCACGACGCAGGTTGGGTGTCGGCGACTTCTTCTTGCCGTTGCGGCCGGCGAGAAGCTGCGCGGTGTCCGCGCCCTCCCGAAGGAGGATGTCGGTGATGTCCGCGATCTTTTTGCGCAGCGGCTGAGGGTCGACCCCGCGCTCCAGGTTGTACGCGACCTGCTTCTCGCGTCGCCGATCGGTCTCTTCGATAGCGCGCTTCATCGAATCGGTGAGAACGTCGGCGTACATGTGTACTTCGCCGGACACGTTTCGCGCAGCCCGCCCAATGGTCTGGATCAAGGAGGTCGACGAGCGCAGGAACCCCTCCTTGTCTGCATCGAGAATCGCGACCAGCGACACTTCTGGCAGGTCGAGACCTTCGCGCAGCAGGTTGATGCCCACGAGTACGTCGTAGACGCCCGCGCGCAGCTCGCTCAGGAGTTCGACCCGGCGGAGGGTATCGACATCCGAGTGCAAGTACCGAACCCGAACGCCGGACTCGCCGAGGTAGTCAGTCAGCTCCTCTGCCATCTTCTTGGTCAGGGTGGTGACGAGCACCCGCTCGTCTTTTTCGACCCGAACCCGAATCTGCTCGAGCAGGTCGTCGATTTGTCCCTTTGACGGCTTGACCACAATCTGTGGGTCGATGAGGCCGGTGGGGCGGATGATTTGTTCGACGACCGAGTCGGTGATGCCCATCTCGTACTTGCCCGGCGTGGCCGACAGAAAAACCTTCTGCCCTACGCGGGTAAGAAACTCTTCCCATTTTAACGGCCGGTTGTCCATCGCACTCGGGAGCCGGAAACCGTGTTCAACGAGGGTGCGTTTGCGCGAGGCATCCCCCTCGTACATCGCGCCGATCTGCGGCACGGTGACGTGGGACTCGTCAATGACCACGAGAAAATCCTCGGGGAAATAGTCGAGGAGGCAGTTGGGCGCCTCGCCCGGACGGCGCCCGTCAATGTGCCTGGAGTAGTTCTCGATGCCGTTGCAGAAGCCGATCTGCTCCATCATCTCGATGTCGAAGGTCGTGCGCATTCGGAGCCGTTGCGCTTCGAGCAGCTTGCCCTGGCGCTCGAGTTCTTCTAACCGCACCGCGAGCTCTTCTTTGATCGTGACGATCGCGCGCTTCATCGTGTCTGGGCTGGCCGCGTAGTGGGTCGCCGGAAAGACGGAGACGGCGTCGAGCTTGCGCAACACTTCGCCCGTCAACGGGTGAAGCGCATAGATGGCTTCGATCTCGTCGCCGAACATCTCGATACGAATGGCGTTCTCTTCGTAGACCGGGATGATCTCAATGGTGTCGCCGCGAACGCGGAACTTGCCGCGGGAGAAGTCGACGTCGTTGCGCTGGTATTGCATGTTGACGAACTTGCGGATCAACGTTTCTTGCGGGATGCTCTCCCCCACCTGAAGCGCGACCATGGCCTCGAGGTACTCCTCCGCCGCGCCCAGACCGTAAATGCAGGACACCGTCGATACCACGATGACATCGCGTCGGCTTAGCAGAGAGTTGGTGGTCGAGTGGCGCAGACGCTCCACCTCGGCGTTGACCGAGCTGTCTTTCTCGATAAAGGTATCGGTCTGGGGAACGTAGGCCTCTGGCTGGTAGTAGTCGTAGTAGGAAACGAAATACTCAACGGCGTTGTTGGGCATCAAGTCACGAAACTCCGTGGCCAGCTGCGCCGCGAGGGTCTTGTTGTGCGCGAGCACCAGTGTGGGGCGTTGCACCTGCTCGACCAGCCACGCCGTCGTCGCCGACTTGCCTGTACCAGTTGCTCCGAGGAGTACCACGTCGGTTTCACCCGCGTTGATGCGGTGTGCAAGCTCCTTGATTGCGGCGGGCTGATCACCGCTGGGGGTGTACTCGCTGACTACCTCGAAGGGGCGAACGGAGCGCGTCGGTTGCATTCTCCAAGCTTACGGATCACCACCGACAGTCGCGGTCGAGTGCGCCCGCAGCGGAACTGGCCGCCCCCTGCGTGAGACCCGCTACCGCTGAGGGGCCGCGCCGTACTGCGCAAGAGTGCGCCAGAACGCATCGGCCTGCTCGAGGGTTTGCTCGAGACTGCCCGAACTGTCGATCACGACGTCGGCAATCGCGAGGCGTTGCTCGTCGGTGGCCTGCGCCGCGACGCGCGAGCGAGCTTCGGCTTCGGTCATACCGCGCAGATGGACAAGCCGATCGACCCTGGTCTCGGCGTCGGCGTGGACCACCACAACGCGGTCGAACTGACTCGCGCGGTCGGCGCCAGACTCGACGAGGAGCGGCACGTCGTAGACCACGACCGCCTCCGGGTCGGCGCGGCCCGCCGCGTCAAAGAGCTGTCGCGCCCGCGCCCCGACCGCGGGATGCGTGATGGCGTTCAGTGCCTCTCGCTGTGTTTCGTCCGCGAAGACGATGGCTCCGAGTTCGGCCCGGTCGAGAGAACCGTCACCCCTGATTACCCGGGGACCGAAGTGCCGCGCGATAGCGGCGAGAGCGGGGGTACCCGGCTCGACCACCTCGCGCGCGAGCTTATCGGCGTCGACCACCACTGCTCCCCGTTCGGCTAACCGCGCCGCGACGACGGATTTTCCCGAGGCGATTCCGCCGGTGAGACCAATGAGTTGCATGCACCAAGGCTAGGGGGTGCGGGATGCCTCGGCTCGACTCCGGGCGCGGTGCATCCTGAGCGGGGCGGTAACGCAACAACGGCCGGTCCCGAGGGACCGGCCGTTGTTGTTACTCGATACGCACCGTTAGTCGATACACACTGTTACTCGATACGCACCATTAACCCGTGCGCACCGACTCAGTACGAGTCGCATGCTTAGGAGTTGCTGGACAGCTTCTCGCGCAGCGCTGCGAGCGACTCGTCGTCGGCAAGAGTGCCGGCGCCGGTCGAGTCGCTGGAGAAGGACGAACCGGCAGCTGCAGGAGAAGTGGGGTTCTCTTCCTCGGCGGCAGCGGTCGCGACCTGCTTCTTGTGCGCTTCCCAACGAGCCTGGGCTGCAGCGTAGTCCTGCTCCCACTTCTCGCGCTGGGACTCGAAGCCCTCGCGCCACTCGTTGGTCTCGGAGTCGAATCCCTCGGGGTACTTGTAGTTGCCCTGGTCGTCGTACTCGGTGAGCATTCCGTAGAGCGCCGGGTCGAACTCGGTGCCCTCGGGGTCAACACCCTCGTTAGCCTGCTTGAGGCTGAGCGAGATGCGGCGACGCTCGAGGTCGATGTCGATGACCTTGACGAACACCTCGTCGCCAACCGAAACAACCTGCTCGGCGAGCTCAACGTGCTTGCCCGACAGCTCGGAGATGTGCACAAGTCCCTCGATGCCCTCGGCAACGCGAACGAACGCGCCGAAGGGAACGAGCTTGGTGACCTTACCCGGAGCAACCTGACCGATTGCGTGGGTGCGGGCGAATACCTGCCACGGGTCTTCCTGCGTTGCCTTGAGCGACAGGGAGACGCGCTCGCGCTCGAGGTCGACCTCGAGGATCTCGACGGTGACCTCCTGGCCAACCTCGACAACCTCGCTGGCGTGCTCGATGTGCTTCCAGGACAGCTCAGACACGTGAACGAGTCCGTCAACGCCGCCAAGGTCGACGAACGCACCGAAGTTGACGATCGAGGACACAACGCCCTTGCGGACCTGACCCTTGTGCAGGTTGTTCAGGAACGTGGTGCGGCTCTCGCTCTGCGTCTGCTCAAGCAGGGCGCGACGCGACAGCACGACGTTGTTGCGGTTCTTGTCAAGCTCGAGGATTTTCGCTTCGATCTCCTGGCCGAGGTACGGCGTGAGGTCACGGACGCGACGAAGCTCGATGAGCGATGCCGGGAGGAATCCACGGAGTCCGATGTCGACGATAAGTCCACCCTTGACGACCTCGATCACGGAACCGGTGACAACACCATCGGCTTCCTTGATCTTCTCTACGTCGCCCCATGCACGCTCGTACTGAGCGCGCTTCTTGGAGAGGATGAGACGGCCTTCTTTGTCTTCCTTCTGGAGAACAAGGGCCTCGACGCTGTCGCCGACCTGAACAACTTCGCTCGGGTCAACGTCATGCTTGATGGAAAGTTCGCGGGAGGGGATTACACCCTCGGTCTTGTAACCGACGTCGAGCAGAACCTCGTCGCGGTCGATCTTTACAACGATTCCCTCGATGAGGTCTCCGTCGTTGAAGAACTTCAGAGTCTTTTCGACCGCGGCGAGAAAGTCTTCAGCAGATCCGATGTCATTGATCGCGACCTGCTTGGGTGCCTTGGCGGTCGTTACGTTTGTCATGTAGTTAGTGCTCCAGTATGGACATAGCTCAGGCCACGGGCGAGGATTCGGTGGTGATGTGTCCGTGGCATACGGATGTGGATGTCACAAAGCGCGACGTTCGATCTTAGCCGGTAGGCGGAATCGCGGGCAACCATTACACGCGGGAACTCAGAGGTTCTGTCCGCCGCGATATCGCGCGCCGTGGTGACCCTCCGGCAGGCGCGGGTGTCCCGCTCCAAAGAGGTTTTCCCGCAGCGTGCTGTGGGCGTACTCGGTGCGGTACAACCCGCGTTTCTGCAACTCGGGCACAACATATTCCACGAAGTCCTCGAGGGTTCCCGGTGTCACGAACTGCCGGAGGTTGAACCCGTCAATGCCCGTCTCGCGCACCCAACCCTCGATCGCGTCGGCGATCTCTTCTCCGGTGCCCAGGGCGAAGAACGGGCCACGATCAAATCGGGTTGTCTCTCTCAGCGCATCGGCAACCGTCGTGCCGGGGGTGTACCGTGCGGCGGTCGCAGCATCGTGACCGACGAGACCGGAGGCGATGATCTCGGAAATCAGCGTCTCGGGTGGGTAAGCGGCGAGGTCGATGCCACTACCCCCACCGGCGTGCGCCAGATATCCTTCCGCACTGGACAGGCGCTGGTACTGCGCCGCCTTGGCCTCCGCGTGGGCCCGTGTCTTGCCTGGGATGAGGACGGCACTGCCCAGCGTTCGCACCGCTCCAGGACCACGACCCGCCGCTTCCGCACCGCGGTGGATGTCGGCGATGCTCGCCGCGAAATCTTCAATCGACGAGCCACCGACAAACACCACCTCAGCGTGCTTGGCCGCGACGGCGCGTCCCGTGGCGGAGCTGCCAGCCTGAAAGATCACCGGGGTGCGCTGGAGGGACGGCTCGGAAAGGTGTGGGCCAGCAACCCGAAAGTATTCGCCACTGTGGTCGATCCTGCGAACCTTGCCCGGATCGGTGTAGACGCCGGCCGCGGCATCCCGCACCACCGCGTCATCGTCCCAGGATCCCTCCCACAGCTTGTACAGCACATCGAGATACTCGTGTGCCCGGGCGTAGCGCTGGGCGTGGTCGAGTTCATCGTCCAGGCCGAAGTTGCGGGCTGCGTTCGGTAGGTACGACGTCACCACGTTCCACCCGAAGCGTCCCTTGGTGAGGTGATCGAGGGTGCTGGCCCGCCGGGCGAATGTGAACGGCGGTTCGTAGGTAGTGGAGAAAGTCGCAACGAACCCGAGATGTTTGGTCACTGCGGCCATGGCAGGGATAACCAGAAGCGGATCGTTGTTGGGGATCTGGACCGCCTCGCGGAGCGCCGTCTCCGGACCGCCACGGTACCCGTCGTAGGCGCCGATCACATCCGCGAGGAAGATCGTGTCAAACAGCCCCGCCTCCGCCAGCGCGGCACGCTCCTGCCAAAACTCGAGGTCGGTATAGCGGTGCCGGGTGCTCTGTGGAGAGCGCCACATGCCGTGGGAGATGTGGCCCACCGTGTTCATTTCGAACAGATTGAAACTCAGTTCACGGATCATGGGCGTGGGCTCACGCTCGGGCTCACCATCGCGGCCTTCAGGGTGTCGAGGCCGACACCGCCCAGGTCGAGAGCGCGGCGGTGGAACTCCTTGATGTCGAACGCGACACCCTGGCTGGCCTGAGCGGCATCACGGATCTGCTCCCAGATGCGCTGGCCCACTTTGTAGGACGGAGCCTGGCCGGGCCACCCGAGGTAGCGGTTCACCTCAAACCGCACAAACGCGTCGTCCATATTGACATTCTTTCCCATGAACTCGAGCGCGTAGTCGGCGGTCCACGGTCCGCCTCCGTCCGGGCGGGGCTTGCCGAGGTGCACGCCGATGTCGAGCACCACGCGCGCCGCGCGCATCCGCTGCCCGTCCAGCATCCCGAGGCGATCACCCGGATCGTCGAGGTAGCCGAGTTCCTCCATCAATCGCTCGGCATACAGGGCCCAGCCTTCCGCGTGGCCGGATGTGCCCGCCAACTGGCGCCGCCAGGTGTTCAGCTTCGCGCGGTTGTACACCGCCTGGCCGAGCTGGAGGTGGTGCCCAGGCACACCCTCGTGAAAGACCGTGGTCTTCTCGCGCCAGGTGTTGAACTCGGTCACGCCCTCGGGCACCGACCACCACATGCGCCCGGGCCGGGAGAAATCGTCGCTGGGGCTCGTGTAGTAGATGCCGCCCTCGCGAGTGGGAGCGATCATGCACTCGATGCGGCGAACCGGCTCCGGAATGTCGAACGACGACACCGACAGCTCCGCCACGGCCCGATCGCTGGTTTGCTGCATCCACTCGCGGAGCGCCTCCGTGCCGACAAGCCGGCGGCTCGGGTCAGCATCGAGAATCGCAATGGCCTCCTCGACGGACGCACCGGGGCTGATTTCCGACGCGACGCGGGTCTGTTCCTCGACCATGCGCGCGAGTTCTTCGACGCCCCACTCATAGGTCTCGTCAAGGTCGATAGTGGCGCCGAGAAACTGTCGCGACTGGAGCGCGTACAACTCGCGCCCGACGCCGTCGGTCTCGGTCGCGGCGGGTTCGAGTTCTTGCTGGAGAAACGCCGCGAGCTTTCCGTATGCCTCAGCGGAAGCTTCTGCGCCGCTCCGGAGGTCCGTGCGCAGCGAATCCGGCAGGGGGCCGTCGGTGGCAGCCGCGCCCTCGGTGAATTCGAAGAAGAACCCGTTCGCCGCGGCGTGCTTGCTGACCTGGTCAGCCACCTCGCGCACTTGGCGCCGGGCCGGGACCGAGCCGTCGCTAATGCCCAGACGGAGGGTCTCGATGTAGCCGTCGACGGCACCAGGGAGATTAGCCAGGCGGCGGGCGATAGTGGACCAGTCGTCTGCCGTCGCGTGCGGCATCAGGTCGAAGGTGTCCCTGATCCCCTGCGCGGGGGACGCGATGACATTGAGGTCGCGCTTCCAGAGCCCCGCGGCTGCAGATTCGAGTTCGAGGGAAAGGGTGCTGCGCAGGTCGGTCTTCGTGACCCAGTCGACATCGTCGGTCGCCTCGGTCGCATCCAGCTGCGCAATCACCTTCTTCGCCTCGTCGCTGTGGCGGGCGTGGCCGGCCGGCGACAGGTCCCCGAACTCGTCCAGCCGACCCGGCAGCCCGATCCAGATCGCCACATCCGGATCGAGGTCGACGAGGGTGCTCACCCATTGCTCGGCGATGGCGTCGATCGCGGTTGTCTGGCGAGGTTCGGAGCCGGGTGCGGGGACAGTCATACCCCGAAGCCTAGGGGCTGACTTAGATCAGAAGCTGACGTAGTTCGGGGGCTGACGTAAATCAGGGGCTGACTTAGATCTGAGCCGTACTCGGTGTGGCCCCGGGCCTATCCGAACAGGGCGTAAACCTCGTCTACCGATTCCGCCGCCCGCAGGGCATCGGCCCGGCCCGGATCGAGAAGCACCGAGGCGATCTGGCTGATCAGTGCGATGTAGTGACGTCCGTGCGCGGCTACTCCCAGCACAACGGTGACCCGCTCGCCGCCCCAGTCGATACCGTCGCGAAAGCGCAACAGGACGAGGGCGTCAGACTTCACCTGGTGCTTCGCGTTGAGTGTGCCGTGCGGCATCGCGATGCCCTCGCCGACATAGGTCGACACACTGCCCTCGCGCTCGAGCATCGCGTCGACGTAATCGGGATCAACCGCACCGGCCCGGACGAGTGCATCCCCTGCCTGGCGCACCGCGTCCTCGCGCCCGGTGGCGCTGGCCTCCAGGAACACCGAATCCGCCGAAAGCAGTTCGTGCAGCCGTTCAAAACTCAGTTCTGTCATCGTTTCCTCACTCCCGTTACGCGCGTCGATTCATTCGGACTCGAGCTGAACTCTGTCGCCGCGAACCTAATGGGCGGCCTGGTCCCAGTTGGCGCCGACGCCCACCTGCACGCTTAGCGGCACCCGCAGGTCTGCGGCGCTGCCCATCCGATCGCGAACGATGCGGGTGAGCGCCTCCTCCTCGCCCGCGGCGACCTCGAAAACCAACTCGTCGTGGACCTGCATCAGCATGCGGGAGGCGAGGTGCTCCCGAGCGAGGTCTCCGGCGATGTTGATCATGGCGACCTTGAGGATGTCGGCTGCCGAACCCTGGATGGGTGCGTTGAGCGCCGCCCGCTCCGCGTTTTCGCGCAAAACGCGGTTGCTGGAGGTCAGATCGCCGAACGGTCGCCGTCGGCCGTAGATGGTCTCGGTGTAGCCGTCTGTGCGAGCCTGCTCGACAACGTTGCGAAGGTACTCGCGCACGGCGCCGAATCGTGCGAAGTAGTCGGCCATCAGCTGTTTCGCCTCAGCGGTTCCAATGCGCAGTTGCTTGCTGAGCCCGAACGCGCTCAGACCATATGCAAGCCCGTACGACATCGCTTTGACCTTCGTGCGCATCGTGGCGGTAACGTCTTCTGTCGCCACCCCGAAAATGCGCGCACCCACGAATCGGTGGAGGTCTTCGCCCTCGTTGAACGCGGTGATCAACCCTTCGTCGCCGGACAGGTGCGCCATGATGCGCATCTCGATCTGCGAATAGTCCGCTGTGAGCAGCGTCGTGTATTCCGGTCCGCGTTCCAGCGCCGCACGGATCTCCCGCCCGATCGCTGTCTTCACGGGAATGTTCTGCAGGTTCGGGTCGTTCGAAGAGATGCGCCCGGTGCTCGTACCCGTTTGATCGTAGGTGGTGTGAATGCGACCGTCTGCTCCGATGCCTCGCTCAAGGGTTTCGATGATCTGCTTGAGTTTCGTCGCGTCACGGTGCTGCAACAGGAGCCCGAGGAACGGATGCGGATGGGAGTCCTGCAGGTCCGCGAGCGACGCGGCATCGGTAGAGAACCCGGTCTTGTTTGCGCGGGTCTTCGGCATGTTGAGCTCTTCGAACAGAACCTGCTGCAGCTGCTTGGGTGAACCAAGGTTCACCTCGTGACCGATCTCCGCGTAGGCCCGGGTCGCGAGGTCGGCTGCGGTCTCGGTGAGGCTCACGTTCAGTGCCGCGAGTGCCTCACCGTTGACGGCGATGCCCGTCGTCTCCATCTCGGCCAGAACGGGCACCAGCGGCAGCTCGATCTCCTCGAGTACACGGAGGGAACCGGTATCGAGCTTCTCGGTGAGGTACTCGGCGAGCCGCAGCACGTACCACGCCTCGGTCGCCGGGCTCAGCGCCTCAACGTCGGGCACCAGTTGGTTCGGATCGGCTTGCGGAAGAGTCTCGGCCAGGTGCGTGTAGACCTGTCCGGCCAGGTCGTCTGCCTTACCGGAGGGCTTGAGTAGCCACGAAGCAAGCGATGTGTCGAAGGCGATGCCGTTCAGCTCGAGCCCCACGCTCTTCAGGATCTTGAGATCACGCTTGGAGTGGTGGAGAAGCTTGGGCGAGTCGCTGGCGAGCCAGGCCTGCAGGGCCGTGTAGTCGGGTCGGCCGGCGGCCCACGGAACGAAGGCCGAGTCCGTCGCGCTGGCGATGCCGAGTCCGGTCACCAGCGCACCCGTCGTCTCGACGCGGAGTCCGAGCGGCACCGTGCCCTTCGCCGACGCCGTCTCGAGCCAACGCCCGAGTTCTTCATCGACCATCGTGCGCACCACGGGAACACTCGTGCCCGGCTCTGGCTCGAGCTCAGCGACATCCACCGATTTATCAAGCACCGACCCATCGAGATCTTCCGCGCCCTCGGCCGCGGCTATTTTCAGCACCCGGTCGAGAAGAGTACGGAACTGCAGTTTGTCGAAAACCTCGCGCACGGCCGGAACGTTGATGGGCCTGCGTTCGAGGTCGGCGGGACCACACGGCAACTCAACATTCGTCAGGAGGTGGTTGAGCTTGCGGTTGCGAATTGCGCGATCGCTTTGCTCCCGCAGCTTCTCCCCCACAACGCCCTTAATCTCGCCTGCATGCTCGAGCACGGCCGACAGGCTGCCGTACTGGGTGATCCACTTGACCGCGGTCTTTTCGCCCACCTTGTCAATACCGATGAGGTTGTCGCTGCTCTCGCCCACCAGCGCCGCAATGTCGGGGTACTGGTGCGGTTCGATGCCGTAGCGCTCGAAAACCGTGTCGCGGTCGTAGCGCTTCAGCTCGGACACGCCGCGCGCATTGGGGTACAGCAGGGTGACGTTGTCGTTGATCATCTGGATCGCGTCGCGGTCGCCGGAGACAACAAAGACGTTGAAGCCCTGCTGCGAACCCTCGTGCGCCAGAGTCGCGAGGATGTCGTCAGCTTCGTAGTCCTCCTTGGTCACCGTCGTGATGTTCATCGCGGCGAGTGCCTCTTCGAGCAGCGGAATCTGGCCGATGAACTCGGGCGGCGTCTCGCCACGGGTGCCCTTGTACTCGGGGTATTCACGAGTGCGGAAAGAATAACGGGAGATGTCGAAGGCGACCGCAAGATGGGTCGGCTTCTCTTTCGCGAGCAGGTTGATGAGCATAGCGATGAAGCCGTGAATTGCGTTGGTGTGCTGCCCGTCTCGGTTCATAAAACTGTCTACCGGAAGGGCATAAAAGGCCCGGAAGGCGAGCGAATGGCCGTCAATGACCATGAGGGTAGGCTTTTCGATGTCCGACACGCAGCAAGCCTAACGGCGACCACTGCGCCCGAGCGCAGCCAAGGAACCGAATGACTATTTTCCCCGAAGATCTCGACCCCGAGCTCGTCGAACGTCTGATCACCAGCGGCGGCGGAGCCCTCGCGAAGACGATGGGAATCCAGTTCATCGAACTGTCAGCGGAACGCTCGGTCGCCACCATGCCCGTCGCGGGCAACACCCAGGTGATTGGCATCCTGCACGGCGGCGCTCACGTCGTGCTCGGGGAGACCCTCGGGTCGGTGTCGTCTGCGATCCACGCGGGACCCGGCCGAGTCGCCATGGGAATCGAGATCAACGCGTCCCACAGCAAATCCGTGTCGTCGGGCATCGTCACGGCAACGTGTACGGCGCTGACCCTTGGCCGCACGCTGGCGACCCATGAAATTGTGGTTCGGGATGCCGCGGGGCGGCGTCTCTCGACCGTCCGCATGACCAACATCCTCACCGAGGATCCGCGCGAACGCACCGCCCAGCCGTAGCCGCTCGTCCCGCCCGACCGCGGACACAAAAACTCCCCGACGCGAAGCTGCGTCGGGGAGTTTTTGGAGTATCAGGTCTTGGAAGCTGGGGACGACGTGCTACTTCTTCGCCGACAGCTGCTCGATGATCGCCTGGGCAACATCGTGCATGGTGAGGCGGCGGTCCATCGACGCCTTCTGAATCCAACGGAAGGCCTCGGGCTCGGTCAGCCCCATCTTCTCGTTCAGGAGGCCCTTCGCGCGGTCTACCAGCTTGCGGGTTTCGAAACGTTCGACCAGATCGGCAACCTCGGCCTCGAGGGTGATGATCTGCGCGTAGCGGCTCAGCGCAATCTCAATGGCCGGCAGAAGGTCGTTGGGGGTGAACGGCTTCACGACGTAGGCGAGGGCCCCGGCTTCGCTCGCACGCTCAACCAGCTCTTTCTGGCTGAAGGCAGTGAGGAGCACAACGGGGGCGATGTGGTTCTTGGTCAGGCGCTCGGCCGCGGAGATTCCGTCGAGCTGGGGCATCTTGACGTCCATGATCACCAGGTCGGGGCGCAACTCAGTCGCCAGCGCGACGGCCGTCTCACCATCACCGGCTTCGCCGACGACTTCGAATCCGTTATCTCGAAGGGTCTCGACGATGTCAAGTCGGATCAGCGATTCGTCCTCGGCGACGACTACGCGACGGGGTGCTGCAGGGGGGTTCTCTTGCTCACTCACGTGACAACCATACGGTATTGTTTCTTAGGTTGTGGCGAGCCGAATTGGCGGAATGGTAGACGCGGAGCACTCAAAATGCTTTGTTCGAGAGGACGTGTGGGTTCGAGTCCCACATTCGGCACCGACAAGTAGCCCCGTTCATCCCCGTGATGACGGGGCTGCTCCTGTTTTCACGCCCCGCTCGCCCCGGCGGGTGGCCCAGAGCTCGGTAATTTTACGCAATGGAAACCACCGGGCAACACGTCACACGGAGAATAGACCAATCGAAACGCCAGGGTCGGCCACATCGGCCGCCCGGGCGAAGTGGTTGTCGACCGGGGAGGGAGGAACGAGATCATGGTCAAATTCAGCTTGGAGTTCGACGACGTCGCGACCTATGCGGCGCTGGTGTACCGTCTACAGACGATCACCCAGCACCTCGACAACGCCTACGGCAAAGAGGGCGAGATCATCTTCGCCGAACGCGGCGAGATTGAAACAGTTCTGTCCCACGGCCCGGTGGGACGCTGGGAGATCAACACCGCGTCCGCTGTCCGCGGCTTCGACTGAACATACGCACTACCGCACGAGTCCGTAACCGCGTTCCCACGGCCGTCCGTTTGAGGAGACACCCGTGGCACGACGCCCAGCCCCCGCAATTCGTCGCGGCCGCAGTTCGCGCGCGGGCTCAGGGCGCACGCGTCTGGTGACACTGCTCGGCCTGCTCGCTCTCATCGCGTTCGGTATTTACGCGAGCTCCGGCGAGACCAGCTCCAACGAGATCAGTTCCGACGAGATCACGGCGCCGATCGATGCTCCGAACCCCGACGCCGGATCCGACCCCATCGTGGTGGGCGAGCCAGGATCGGCCGTCGAGCTGCTCGACACCATCAAGGTCAAGGGCAAGGCGCCCCGCACGGGCTATGACCGCGAAGCGAAGTTCGGGGCGGCCTGGATTGACGTTGACGGAAATGGTTGCGACACCCGCAACGACATCCTGACCCGTGACCTCACCCAGATCGTCTTTGGGGACGACTGCCGTGTTCTCCGCGGCGTGGTCGACGATCCGTACACCGGAGAATCGATCAGCTTCGTGCGCGGGGAGGCGACCTCGTCTCTCGTCCAGATTGACCATGTGGTCGCTCTGTCCAACGCGTGGCAGACCGGCGCGCAACAATTCAGTGAGCAAACCCGGGTGGCCTTCGCGAACGATCCGCTCAATCTGCTTGCCGTCGATGGGGAGTCGAACTCGCAGAAGGGTGATGGCGACACCGCGACCTGGCTGCCGAGCGATTCGTCGTTCCGATGCGAGTACGTCGCTCGCCAGATCTCGGTGAAGGCCGCCTACCAGCTGTGGGTGACCGCGGCCGAGCGCGACGCGATGTACCGGGTACTGACGGAGTGCCCCGGTCAACCCGCGCTTGCGGAGTGACCGCCCCCACACGGCAGGCAACCCCGCTGCGTCGGTGACAGCCGAACGCTAGGGCGACGACGGGTCGGCGTGGGACTCCGGGGCGACCCGCTCCCCCAGGGGGTCCGCAGCGAGCAGACGGAGGGCATTGCTCACCCTGTCGGCATCGAACACGTTCCCGTGGAAGGTGACCGTGACGTGCAGCTCACCCTCGATGAGCGCCACCAGCGCGACTGCTTCCTCCGGGCCGCCCGGCCGCGTCACAATCACACAGGTCCGCCCCCCGGGGGGAGCACTCCAGGGCAGGATCTCGAGCGGGCTGGCCCTGCCCAGATTGTTGAAGACGAGTTCCATGCGCGGGTGAGCCGTCACCTCCCGCCATAGCGTCAGGGGCACGCCGAAGATTGCGGCCCGCACCACACCGATGACGAGCGCCGCGAGCGGGCGGGCGGACTCAATCTGGCCGAGCATCCCGGCACCAACGGAACGCACGTCGTCCGGGCTCTTCACCCGCACGGGAAGCCCGGCGATGAAGTTGCCGTCCACGACCCACTCGGTGTTCGGGAGATACCGACGGAGGTTGTAAATGACCGTGGTGTCATGCTGGAGCGGAACGCCAGCTTCTTGCAGGCTCCGCCGCAGTAACACGATTAGAGCCGACGAGATAGACAGCGCCGGGTCGATCTCCCGACTCCACTTTTTGATACTGGCCATCTGCGCTGCGGGGATGGTCGCGTCCAGAACCGCGACGTCGGGTCGCCACAACAGGGTCTCCCGGCTCGCGGCCTCATCCGATCGACCGTGTTGCTTACGGCGATCGGCAACGAGGGCGCGCACGGCTCCCCGCCGACGCACGAAGGTGGAGACTACGGCTGATCGCAAGGGAAACTTGCCGGGTATCGTGGTGGCCCACGACGGGAGCTCCGTCGTGCCACCCGCCATCCGGATCACCGAGGACAATCGGTCGACGAAGAGAACGCCGTCCCCGAGCGCGTGATCGTTCACCTGGATGACGTAGTCCCCCGCGAGCGCGAAGCGCAGCGGGTGCTCCGCGTCCAACAGCCACGCCTGCCGGTTGGCTACGGTAACCACGGACTCCGCGGTAACCGCCGGAAGCGTGATCACAATGTCTTCACACCACTGGGCGAGCACCGCAGGGTCGTACCGCCAACTCTTGCCGTCCAGATCGAACCCCAGGCCGATGCGCGTTTGGGGACCACACAGTGCGAGCGTGTGGAGCGCCCGCACGACGGCGGCGCGTTCGGGCACCTTCAGCGGTCCGACGATTCCGACCACGGCCTCGCCACGCATCAGCCGGTCACGTAGCGTCATCCGGATCTTTGTCTCGGTCATGCGCCACCGCGCATCACATCGTCCGCTCGCCAGCGAGACGCTGACGGAGAAACAGCCACGGTCCACGGGCCACCGATGCCAGCTCGACCCAACCAACGCGGGCTATGGCGCGATCGAACTCGTCTGCTGGACCTGCGGACTCGACTACCGAAACCGCTGGTTTTCGCCACGCGATCGACACGAGCCGCACGAGCGCGCGTGGAGCCCGGACCAACACGATGGGCAATGTTCGCGGGCTCAGGATCAGCTTGGTCAGCCAGGATCCCAGTCCGGTGCCGTAGCCCTTCGCCTGCTTTTTCAGCTCCGTGATGTCATCACGATGGCGGTGCCACACGATCGCCGACGGAGCAACCGCGAGGGAGCGGCCGCTCAGCAGGACCCGTGTGAACATGTCGAGGTCTTCGCCTCCGCCGGTGCGTGTGCCGACGCCGAATGCCGTGTCGAATCCCCCCAGTTCCAGCGCCGCCGACCGCCGCAGCGAGAAATTGGCTCCCGTGCCGTACTGGCCCACACAGAACGGAAACATCGGCAGGTCGGCTGGCGGAGCATGAATCGAGTAGATGCGGGGTTGTATCGACTTCGACCACGTGACGCGATCGTCGAAGTATCCCTGCACGCGGGTACGGAGTTCCCCACTCGGCACGAGGCCGGAGACACAGTCGATGCCGGGCTCAGCAGCGTAGGCGCCGGCGAGTTGCCGCAGCCAATGAGGGTCCACGACGACGTCGTCGTCGGTGAACGCGACGATGTCCCCCGTTGCCAGTAGCAACCCGGTGTTGCGCGCGCGGGACAGACCCGCGACCGGTTCTTCGACGAGTTCGATTCGAGGGTCCGAAAACTCCGCTTCGAGAAGATCGCGGGTAGCGGAAGTCCTGGACGCATTGTCGACGACGACCACGTTGAACCGTGGATAGTCCAGCCGCAGTATCGCAGCCAGCGAGGTTCGGAGCTGGTCCGCGCGGTCCCGGGTGCACACGAGTACCGTGATGCTCGGCAGCGGCGCGTCGAGAGCCGGACGGGTTGTTGCCGGGGGCGCAGAAAGCCGGGCGATCGCGGAGGTGAGCTCCGTGACATCCACCCACCCTGATGCCACGGGCACATCCACAAAGCCGTGAACCACCACGCCCGACCGCACGAGGAAGCGCGCGTGGGCGTACCCATCAGAGTCCCGGAGGCGCACTCGAGTCGCACCGACCAGATCCGACGCGTCCACAGCCCCCACCCAGCGGGCACTCGGCCACTCCGGTGCGCCAGAGCGGGGCATAGCGGGCGAGATCATGAAGGGCTCCGTCGGTTGTGCCCTGCGGCTGGCGCTGCGTTCCTGGGCACGTGTCACCGCACCGGCGGGCGGGGGCATCACGAGACCACCTCGGTGGGCACCGCGCGAAGCGCTGCCGGCGCCTTGTACCGATGCACGGAGCCGTAGATATAGCCCACTCCGGCGGCGCCGAGCGATAACACGATCGCGAACGCGCCAGCGAAGTTACCAGCTCCGAGTTCACGTCCGACCGCGCGCGGAAGCACGCGCAACGTGTAGCTCCGCTCACTGGACAGGGCGTCGCCTGACCCCACACTCTTACTCAAAGCAGCCTTCGATACGCCCTCGAAGAACGAGCGCGATCGCAGGTACTGGACCGTTACCCGGTCGGGGGTGACCCGGTGATTGACCACGCTCGAGGGCTCGTAGACGATCCGTCGCGTGCGGTCGACGGCGCGCAGGCGGATGCACACCTCCGTCTCCTCGTCGCCGAGCGGGTGACGGCCGATTCTGCCCGTGTCGGGGTTGAAGCCGCCCACCGCCACCAGCGGGGCTCGACGCAGCGCCATCGTGCAGCCCATCACATTGCGCACGTCGGACCGCGTCTCCGGGAGCCCGCGATAGCTGCACCCCACGATCCACCACAACTCCGCCGGAATCGCACGCGGCGCACGTACGGCCGGCCAGGCAGGGGCCGCCTTGCCGCCGACGGCGACCACCGACGCGTCCGCGAACGGATCCAACAACCTCCGTAGCCAATCGTCTGCTGCGACCGCGTCATCGTCGAGGAAGGCAACGATGTCACCCGTGGCCAGTGCCAACCCGGTGTTTCTGGCGCCGGACAGTCCCTGCCGGTGCGCGTTCGGCACAACGGTCAGGCCGGTCCAGGCCCGTTGGGTCAATTCCAGTAGCTCCGGCGAGTGATCGATCACGACAATTACCTCTGTGGCCTCCGGCTGGCGGACGGCCGAGGCGATAGAGGCGATCATGTCGTCCCAGCGACGGAGCGTGTAGGCGCAGATGATCACGCTCACCGTGGGCAAAGCGGGCATTACGCCGACTCCTCGTGGGGCAGCGACGTTACCGCGGGCCGCGCCGGGATGTCGAGAGTGATGACGGACTCTCGCCACGATGCGCTCGTGGCGGCCACGGGAAGCACGCGCCGTCCGCGCTGGCGCTCGGCCCAGATCGTCTTCAACACCCTGAGGCCGTCGCGCACGGCGCGCAGGTTGCTCTCCCCATGGATGCGCAGTCGCTCGACGCTCGGCACCTCGACGATCCGCATCCCTCCCGTAGCGAACCGGCAGTTGAGCACGGTCTCGATTTCGAAACCGTCACCCCAGTGCATACGTCCGTCTGCGTGCTTCGGCAGCGCGGTGTCCGGCAACTCGAGCCGGGGCAGCACGTACGACCAGAAGGCGTTATAGCCGTAGCACAGGTCGGTATAGCGGGTGCCGAGCAGCACGTTCGTCAACGTGTTGAGGCCGTAGTTGCCGAGGCGCCGGAACGCGGTGATGTCCTCGCTGCCGCCGCCTTCGCAGAACCGGCTGCCCTTGGCCACATCGGCGCCGGCCACCAGGGCGGCCACAAACGCGGGGATCTCAGCTGGGTCCGCTGACCCATCCGCATCGAACATCACGACGATATCGCCCGTAACGGCAGCAAAACCGCAGGCGAGAGCGTTGCCTTTTCCGGTTCGTGTCTGGCGAATCACCTCGATACCGGGCATAACCCGCTGGGCAGTGGCGATGGTGTCGTCGACGGAACTGCCGTCGACCAGGATGACCTGGTGCACCGGCGGCAACTCCGGAAGGATTACTTCGAGGTTTCGGGCCTCGTTTCGCGCCGGGATCACAACAGAAATTCGTGGTGGGAGTTTTTCGGGTCGGCGAATTATGCGTCGCATATGGCATTTCCTGTCAGGTATTCGGGTTTCCTGTTGGGCTGCGCTCCACCGGCAACTCTGACGGAGGTACGACTCGCTCGAACTTTTGGGGTAAGCAAAAGATCGGGCGGGTGTGAGGAAATTTACCCTCCCCTGCCGGGGCCAGACAAGGCTGTCGGCTCGGGGTTGAACTGCACCGCCATCTGTGCATTCCGTTCGCGCTGTCCCCCATCCGCGAATTCACAGGTGTTGCGCCGCGCGACCGAGATGCGCGCAAAGTAGAATGCTGTGAAGAAAATTTTTTTCGTCAGGTGCCCGGAGGTACTGAGTTATGACGCACGATGCCACGACGCCGGGCACGGAGCTGTGCGTCTGCGGACACGCTCACGAAGCGCACGAACACTACCGAAAAGGTACGGACTGCGCCGTGTGCGGCGCGGGCCAGTGCATCAAATTCACGCTCGGCCCGCCCACCACGGCAGCGCCGCAACCTGACACGCAAGCGCGCCCCGCGGCGGGCGCCCCGCGACTCTAATCGTCCATCCCGATCCACCCGGGAGCAGTTTGTACCCCAAAGTCTCCGCGAATGAGGAAGCTTTGTCGCCCTCGTTGGCGGGCGTTTTCCCGTCGCCGGGCACAGAAAAGGGGGCGTGAAGCGGGCCCGTAGGCCCGATCCACGCCCCCGCGAAGCGTTTTGACTAGTCTTTACGCTCCGGCTGCGGTGCGTCGTGAGCGTCGCCCACGCGGTGAACCCGCAGATCGTTGGTCGATCCGCTGACCCCGGGAGGGGAACCGGAAATGACCACGACCTTGTCGCCGATCTCTGCGAGGCCCTCGCGCAGCAGAACATCGTCAACCTGGTGGAACATCTGGTCGGTGTGCTTGACCCGGTCGACCACAAACGACTCGATGCCCCAGATGAGTGCCATGCGGCGACGGATCGCAGCATCCGGCGTGAACGCCTTCATCGGGATCTTGAAGCGGAGACGGGACATACGACGGGCAGCGTCACCGGATTCGGTGAAGACGCAGACATACTTGGCGTCGACGAACGAAGCGACCTCGGCCGCGGCGAGGGTGATCGCGCCGCCCTGGGTGCGCGGCTTGGTCCCGAGTTCCGGAATACGCTCCAGCCCGTGCTCTTCTGTCGAGATCACAATGCGTGCCATCGTCTGAACGGTGATGACGGGGTAGAGGCCCACGCTCGTCTCGCCACTCAGCATCACGGCGTCAGCACCGTCGAGCACCGCGTTGGCGACGTCCGAGGTCTCCGCGCGGGTCGGCACGGGGCTGTTGATCATGGATTCGAGCATCTGGGTTGCGACGATGACGGGCTTCGCCATGCGACGCGCCAGCTCGACGGCACGCTTCTGCACGATCGGCACCGCCTCGAGCGGGAGCTCCACACCGAGGTCGCCGCGGGCGACCATAATCGCGTCAAACGCGTTGATGATGGCCTCAAGGTTGTCGACGGCCTGGGGCTTTTCGATCTTCGCGATGACGGGGACCTTGCGGCCCTCTTCAGCCATGATCTCGTGTACGCGGTCGATATCGGCTGCGTCCCGAACAAAGGAAAGCGCGATCAGGTCGGCGCCGAGACGAAGGCCCCATCGCAGGTCTGCTTCGTCCTTCTCGGACAGTGCGGGCACGTTGACCGCAACTCCGGGAAGGTTGATGCCCTTGTTGTTCGACACCGGCCCGGCAACGATGACGCGTGTGGTGACGACGGTGTCGTCTGCTTCCACCACCTCGACCTTGACCTTGCCATCGTCGATGAGGAGGAAGTCACCCGGTGCGACGTCCTGGGGCAGACCCTTGAACGTGGTGCCGCAGATGTCCTTGTTTCCGAGGATGTCTTCTGTGGTGATCTTGAAGATGTCGCCGACGGCCAGGTTGTACGGCCCGCCCTCGAACTTGCCGAGTCGGATCTTGGGTCCCTGAAGGTCGACGAGGACGGCAACAGCACGCCCCGAGTCATCCGCTGCCTGACGAACGTTCTTGTAGACCTCTTCGTGGACGTCGTACGATCCATGGCTGAGGTTCATCCGTGCTACATCGACACCTGCATCGATGATCGCTCTGAGGTTTTCGTAGCTCGACGTGGCTGGGCCGAGCGTCGCGACTATTTTGGCGCGTCTCATGGTTTCCTTCTTGTGGTGGTGGTGCCGTGATGGAGCAGTGACGGTGCAGTGGTGGTCGTGGGGGTGACAGCCCTAGATTGCGATGGCGTGATCGGTCGGCTTTACGGGGAAGGGCAAATGTGTCTCCCCCTCAAGATACCGATCAACTGCGGATGCTGCTGCGCGGCCTTCCGCTATTGCCCACACGATCAGGGATTGGCCGCGGCCGGCATCGCCCGCAACAAAGACACCGGACTCGGTGGTCTGGTAGTCGCCGTCGCGGTTGACATTGCCCTTCTGGTCAATCGGCAGCCGAAGCTGTCCTTCCAAATTTTCCGCCTCAGGGCCGGTGAACCCTAGGGCCAAAAGGACCAAATCGGCGGGAATTTCTCGCTCGGTTCCCGCCTTTGGCACGCGGCGGCCGTCGAGGTACTCCGTCTCGGCGACACGAATCGCGCGCACCTCGCCGGCGTCGTTGGACAGGAACTCAATCGTGGACGCGAGGAACATCCGCTCCCCGCCCTCCTCGTGTGCGCTCGAGACCTCGAACAGCGTGGGCTGGGTCGGCCATGGCTGGTGCGACTGGCGCTCAGCGGGCGGCTGCTTGCCGATGGCCAGGTTGGTGACCGACAGGGCGTGCTGGCGGTGCGCAGTTCCGATGCAGTCGGCTCCGGTGTCTCCACCGCCGAGAACCACAACGTGCTTGCCTTCCGCACGGATCTGGTTGGCGACGTGGTCGCCGGCGCCGATACGGTTCTGCTGCACCAGGTAGTCCATGGCGAAGTGAACTCCGAGCAGGTCGCGTCCTGGGATCGGTAGGTCCCGGGGAACGGTCGCCCCGGTGGCCACGATGACGGCGTCGTAGCGGGCCTTCAGGTCGTCCCAGCTGATGTCGACGCCGATGTTGACGCCGGCACGGAACCGAGTGCCCTCAGCGGTCATCTGTGCCAGGCGGGCCTCGATGTGCTTCTTTTCCATCTTGAAGTCCGGGATGCCGTAGCGCAGCAGTCCGCCGATGCGGTCATCGCGTTCGTACACGGCAACGGTGTGACCCGCTCGCGTGAGCTGCTGGGCCGCGGCGAGGCCGGCGGGGCCACTGCCCACCACTGCGACCGTCTTGCCGGTGAGTCGCTCAGGCGGATGCGGCTGCACCCAGCCGTGCGCGAACGCCTGGTCGATGATCGAAACCTCGACCTGCTTGATGGTGACGGGCGGCTGGTTGATCCCGAGTACACAGGACGACTCGCAGGGTGCCGGGCAGAGTCGGCCGGTGAATTCCGGGAAGTTGTTTGTCGCGTGGAGCCGCTCGATCGCGGCACGTCCCTCGTCGCGCCAGGTGAGGTCGTTCCACTCCGGGATCAGGTTGCCGAGGGGGCATCCCTGGTGACAGAACGGAATTCCGCAGTCCATGCAGCGCCCGGCCTGCCGGCGGATGGTCGCGGCATCACCCTGCTCGTAGACCTCTTTCCAGTCCATCAGGCGCAGCGCTACGGGCCGGCGAGGCGGAAGTTCGCGCTCGGGTACCTTCAGGAACCCCTTGGGATCAGCCACCGGTCACCTCCGTGTCAATCGTCGTTGTTATCAGTTCGGGCGGGAATACGTGCATAAGGGTGCGGGATGTCTCAGCCACCAGTGACCTCCATGATGCGGTTCCACACCACGTCGCCATCGGGATCAAGGCCCTCGTCGATCGCGGTCTGCCGCGTAAGCATGACCGCCGCGTAATCGCGCGGAACGACCTTGACGAACTCCGTCACGGTGTCGTCGATGTTCGCAAGCATCCGCTCGGCCACCGCGGAGCCCGTCTCGTCGAAGTGACGTTGCAGCAGGTCGCGGAGTATCTCGACGTCTGCGCTGCCGAGTTCCTCAAGGCGAAGCTCGCCCGATGCGAGCGCGTCCCGGTTGACGTTCTCGGAGCGGAGCTTGTGCACGTAGGCGGTTCCGCCCGACATGCCGGCGCCGAGGTTGCGACCCGTGCTTCCGAGGATTACGGCGAGTCCACCGGTCATGTACTCCAGGGCGTGGTCCCCCGCGCCCTCGACGACCGCCGTGGCGCCAGAGTTGCGCACCAGGAAACGCTCACCGACGATCCCGCGGATGAACATCACGCCCTTGGTTGCACCGTAGCCGATGACGTTTCCGGCGATCACGTTCTCCTCCGCCGGGAACACGCTTGCGCGGTCGGGGCGGACGATGATCTCGCCACCGCACAGCCCCTTGCCCACGTAGTCGTTGCTGTCGCCCTCGAGGCGGAGCGTGATACCGCTCGGCATAAAGGCACCGAGCGATTGTCCGGCGGACCCGCGCAGGGTGACGTCGATCGATCCCGTCGGCAGCCCGTGTTCGCCGTGACGCAGGGTCACTTCGTGGCCGAGCATCGTTCCGACGGCGCGCTCCGTGTTGCGGATGGCACGTTCGATAGTGATTAAACCACCGTTGTCGAGCACGTTGCGGCTCAGCTTGATGAGTTCATTGTCGAAGTGCTTCTCGAGCTCGTGCTCCTGGCCGCGCTTGTTGCTGCGCGGTTCGTCGTCTGCGAACTTCGGGCCAACCAGGATCGGCGCGAGGTCGAGACCCGACGCCTTCCAGTGGTCGATCGCGCCGTTGACGTCGAGCAGCTCATGGTGCCCCACGGCCTCGTCGATGCTCCGGAATCCGAGCTCGGCGAGGTACTCGCGTACCTCCTGCGCCAGGAACTCGAAGAAGTTGACGATGTACTCGGGCTTGCCGGTGAAACGCTCCCGGAGCGCCGGGTTCTGCGTGGCAACACCGACGGGGCAGGTGTCCAGGTGACACACCCGCATGAGAATGCACCCGGACACGACCAGGGGCGCTGTCGCGAAGCCGAACTCTTCGCCGCCGAGCAGCGCCGCAATGACCACGTCGCGGCCGGTCTTCATCTGTCCGTCGACCTGAACCACCACCCGGTCGCGCATGCCGTTGAGCATCAGCGTCTGCTGGGTCTCGGCGAGACCGATTTCCCAGGGGGTACCGGCGTGCTTGAGGGAGTTCAGCGGACTCGCGCCCGTTCCACCGTCATGACCGGAGACGAGCACCACGTCGGCGAGGGCCTTCGTGACTCCCGCCGCGACGGCACCGATGCCGGCCTGGCTGACCAGCTTGACGTGCACCCGAGCCTTCGGGTTCGCACGCTTGACATCGAAGATGAGTTGCTTGAGATCTTCGATCGAGTAGATGTCGTGGTGCGGCGGCGGGGAGATCAGTCCAACCCCCGCCGTGCCGTTGCGGGTGCGGGCAATCCACGGGTACACCTTCGACGCGGGAAGCTGCCCACCCTCGCCGGGCTTTGCTCCCTGCGCCATCTTCAGCTGGATGTCCGTCGCGTTTGTCAGGTAGAGGCTGGTCACCCCGAAACGCCCGGAGGCGACCTGCTTGATGGCGCTGCGGCGCACGGGGTCGAGCAGACGTTCGACGTCTTCTCCACCCTCGCCCGTATTGGACTTACCGCCGAGCTGGTTCATCGCGATCGCGAGGGTCTCGTGGGCTTCCTGGGAAATCGACCCGTAGCTCATCGCTCCCGTGGAGAAGCGTTTCACGATAGACGACACCGGCTCGACCTCGTCGATCGGTACGGCGGGCCGTACCCCGTGCTTGAGCTTGAAGAGCCCACGCATGGTCATCAGGTTCTCCGCCTGGTCGTCTACGAGCTTGGTGTACTCGCGGAAGATGTCGTAGCGGCGCTCGCGCGTGGAGTGCTGCAGCCGGAACACCGTGTCCGGGTTGAACAGGTGGGGCGGCCCGTCGCGGCGCCACTGGTATTCCCCGCCGGTGTTCAAGCGCTCATGCGCGACGACGGCACCGTCTTCCGGGTAGGCGTCGGAGTGACGCGCCGCGCTCTCCGCGGCGATCACCTCGATGCCGACGCCTCCGAGCAGGCTGGAGGTTCCGGTGAAGTACTGGTCGACGAAGTCCTGCCCGAGGCCCACGGCCTCGAACGCCTGGGCACCGGCGTAGGATCCGACGACCGAGATGCCCATCTTCGACATGATCTTGAGGACGCCCTTGCCGAGGGCCTTGATCAGGTTCTTGACTGCCTTCTCTGCGGTGATGCCCTGCAGCATGCCGTTGCGAACGAGTTCCTCTGCGGACTCCATCGCAAGGTACGGGTTGACGGCCGAGGCTCCGTAGCCGAGGAGCAAAGCCACATGGTGCACCTCGCGCACGTCGCCGGCCTCGACGATCAGACCGACCTTCATGCGGTTCTGCTGGCGGATGAGGTGGTGGTGCACCGTGGCAAGCATCAGGAGCGATGGAACGGGGGCAAAGTCCCGGTTCGAGTCGCGATCGGACAGCACCAGGAAGGATGCGCCGTTTGCGATCGCTTCATCTGCCTCGCGGCACATTGCTGCGAGGCGCTTCTCCATCGCCTTCTGACCCTTGTCCACCCGGTAAAGACCACGAATGGTGGTCGTGACGTGGCTGCCCGGGGTGGGGTCGATGTGCTGGATCTTCGCGAGCTCATCGTTGTCGATGACGGGAAAATCGAGGATGACCTGACGGGCATGCGCGGGGGTGGCGTCGAGCAGGTTCAGCTCCGGGCCGAGGCCCAGGCTCATCGAGGTGACCACTTCTTCGCGGATCGAGTCGAGCGGCGGGTTGGTCACCTGCGCGAACTGCTGGGCGAAGTAGTCGAAGAGCAGACGGGGGCGCTGCGACAGTACCGCGATCGGCGTGTCTGACCCCATGGCACCGAGGGGCTCCGCGCCGGCTGCGGCCATCGGTAGCAGCAGGATGCGCAGTTCTTCTTCGGTGTAGCCAAACGTGCGCTGGCGTCGACTGACCGACGCGGGAGTGTGCACGATGTGTTCGCGGTCGGGCAGGTTCGCCAGGTTGATGCGACCCTCGTCGAGCCACTCCCCCCACGGCTTCGATCCGGCGAGTTCCGCTTTGATCTCGTCGTCTTCAATCAGGCCTCCCGCCACGGTATCGACGAGGAACATCTTGCCCGGGCGCAGCCGCCCCTTGCGAACGACGCGGCTTGGGTCGATGTCGAGCACACCGATCTCGCTCGCCAGTACGATCAGGCCGTCATCGGTCACGAGGTAGCGCCCGGGGCGCAGGCCGTTGCGGTCGAGGGTTGCACCGACGAGCGAGCCGTCGGTGAAGACCAGTGCGGCCGGACCGTCCCACGGCTCCATCAGCATGGAGTGATACTCGTAGAAATCACGGCGGACGGGGTCGATGTCGACCTGGTTCTCCCAGGCCTCCGGGACCATCATCATGATCGAGTGCGGGAGGCTGCGGCCGGTGAGGGTAAGCAGCTCCACCACCTCGTCGAAGGAAGCCGAGTCGCTAGCCCCGGGGGTGACGATGGGAAGGATGGGGCGGATGTCGCCGATGAGCTCAGATTCGAGCTGCGACTGGCGCGCGCGCATCCAGTTGCGGTTGCCCTGAACCGTGTTGATCTCGCCGTTGTGCGCGATCATCCGGAAGGGCTGCGCGAGCGGCCAGGACGGGAACGTGTTGGTGGAGTACCGCGAGTGAACGAGGGCGAGCTTGGAGGCGAAACGCTCGTCGCTCAGGTCGGGGTAGAACGGCTCAAGCTGGAGCGTGGTGACCATGCCCTTGTACACCAGGGTGCGGCTCGACAGCGAAGGGAAGTACGCCCCGAGTTCACGCTCCGCGCGTTTGCGCAAACGGAAGGTCTGACGATCCAGGGCGAGCTCCGCGTTCGTGGCCCCGGTTTCGTCCTGCAGCACCGATTCGACGAACAATTGCTCGAACACGGGCATCGCGCCTCGGGCGAGGTTTCCGAGTTCGTCCGGGTTGGTCGGCACGGCGCGCCACCCGAGAACGCGCAGCTGCTCGTCCTCAGCGATCGCGCCGATCGCGGCCTGGAGGGTTTCGCGCTCCTCGGTGTCCGTGGGCAGGAAGGCCATGCCCACGGCGTAGCGACCGACCGGTGGCAGGTCGAAGCCTGCCACGGCGCGAAGAAACTCATCCGGGATCTGCGTGATGATCCCCGCGCCGTCTCCGGTGCCAGCGTCTGAGCCGATGGCTCCACGGTGCTCGAGATTGCGCAGTGCGTTCAGCGCGAGGTCGATGATGTCGTGCCCGGCCGTGCCCCGGAGGGTCGCGACCATGGCAAGGCCACAGGCATCACGTTCCCTGCTCGGGTCGTAAAGACCCGTAGCAGCAGGGATCGCACTGAAGTTTGAGAATGGTGGCGAGAGAGCCATGAGGTACCGTCCTCACGATAAACGTAATAAACGCGGGGGGACGTCACTGGCCCATCGACTTGGATAACCGCCCGGCGAAGCTACTCCGGTGCGGGGGTTCTCGGGCTTTGTTTCGAGCCCGTGAGGTGCGGTCTCTGTGGAACCGTGGCTCCTCAGCGTGAGCTACCCGCCCCGCTTGTGGCGGGCTTTTCGAGCGGCTGACTGGCGTCATTGCCGGTGTCGTCCGAATCCGAATAGGTGTCTTCGGAGTCTACCCCAGTTGGTGCCGCAGACCATTCCCTGCCGGGCACGTACACGCTCGGCTCCAGACCTGGGTGGCGTCGACTCTGCACCACGAGGATGACGAGACCGAGCACAACGGCAGCCAGTGCAGCCCAGACGTTCACGCGGATTCCGAAGAAGGCCTCGCTCGGGTCGACGCGGATCGACTCGAACCAGCTGCGTCCGACGCCGTACCAGATGAGGTAGAGACCGAGCATCTTGCCCCAGCGGAGGTTGAGCCTGCGCTCAATCAGCAGCAGCACAACCACTCCGAGCAGGTTCCAGAGGATCTCGTACAGGAAGGTCGGGTGAAACAGGATGCCTTCCGGCAACCCGAGCGGGTACGCGGGGTTGTCGAACTCGATCTCCAGGCCCCACGGCAGGTCGGTCGGCTGTCCGAACAGTTCGTGGTTGAAGTAGTTGCCGAGCCGCCCGAGCGCCTGAGCGAGGAGGAGGCCGGGAATGAGCGCGTCTGCAAAACTCACGAAGCGAACACCCGCGAACCTGCATCCGATGTATACACCCAGGGCGCCAAAGAGCAGCGCTCCGAAGATCGCGAGACCGCCCTCCCAGATGTAGAACACCTTGAGGAGGTCTTTACCCTCGCCGAAGTAGTCATCCGGGTGAGTGATCACGTGGAAGAAACGTCCACCGGCTACGCCGAACAGCACCGCCCAGAGCGCGACGTCGAGCACGATGCCGGGCTCACCTCCGCGCTTGGTCAGTCGAACTGAGGTCAACCAGATAGCGGCGATGATGCCAGACAGGATGCACAGCGCGTAGGCGTGGATCGTCAGGGAAAAGTCCCCCACCGGAATCGAGAACGACTGCCACGACGGGTCGGGGCTGGGAATGCTGAGCGGGGCGAACAATTGACTGGTCACCTTTCGGGTCGGAACGAGGTAAGACTACTTGGCTGTGGCGAGGTGGGCGGCGGCTTTCGCGACCGCGTCTACTCCGCCGTCAGCGAGAGCCTTGACGAGCAGGGAACCCACGATCGCTCCGTCGGCATATTCGAACACTTCTCGCACCTGTTCCGGCGTCGAGATTCCGATACCCACACAGGTACTCGTGGCGCCGGCGGTGCGAAGTCTGCCGACGAGTGACCGCGCGGCAGTGTCGACGTCGGCACGAGCTCCCGTAATGCCCATGGTGGAGACGGCGTAGACGAATCCGCGGCTCTTCTCCACGGCCTGGTGCAGGCGGGGAGCGCTCGACGAGGGGGCGGCGAGAAACACGCGGTCGAGTCCGGTGCGGTCCGAAGCGGCAAGCCAGTCTCTGGCCTCGTCCGGGACGAGGTCGGGCGTGATCATGCCGGCGCCCCCAGCAGCGAGCAGTTCGTCGGCGAAGCGATCCACGCCAAATTGCACGACGGGGTTCCAGTAGGTCATAACGAGAACCGGGACGTCGACGCGGCTGGTGATTGCGGCAACCGCCTCGATGCCGTGCTTCAGCCGGAACCCATTGGACAGCGCCTTCTGGGTCGCCGCCTGGATCACGACGCCGTCCATAACCGGATCGGAGTAGGGCAGCCCGAACTCGATGACGTCGACGCCGTTCTCGGCCAGCGCCACCGCAGCTTCGATGCTGGTCTGCAGGTCAGGAAATCCGGCGGGAAGGTACCCGACCAGGGCGCCGGATCCGGCGGCCTTGCGGGCTGCGATGACTTCTTCGACTCGACTCATGCGTTGTCCCCGCGGGCACCGTCGGGGGCGGGCTCGCTGATTTCTGCTTCGAGCGCCTCGGTGTCGAGGATGTCGAAGTACTTTCCGGCGGTTTCCATGTCTTTGTCACCGCGACCACTGAGGTTGACCAGGATGACGGCGTCCGGACCGAGTTCCTTGCCGAGCTTGATCGTTCCGGCCAGGGCGTGCGCTGATTCGATGGCCGGAATGATGCCCTCGGTCAGGCTCAGCAGGCGCATCGCCTGCATCGCCTCGTCGTCGGTGATGGGCAGGTAGGTGGCGCGACCGATGTCGTGGAGCCAGGCGTGTTCCGGGCCAATGCCCGGGTAGTCGAGACCGGCCGAAATCGAGTGGGACTCGACGGTCTGGCCGTCTTCGTCCTGCAGGAGGTAGCTGCGCGTGCCGTGCAGTACTCCGGGCCGTCCTCGGGTGAGGGTCGCGGCGTGGCGCTTTGTGAGGTGGCCCTCACCAGCGGCCTCGTAACCGTAGAGCGCGACATCCGCATCATCGAGAAAGGCGTGAAAAATGCCCATGGCATTGCTGCCGCCGCCCACGCAAGCGGTTACCGCGTCTGGCAGCTTGCCCGTCAGGGCGAGCACCTGCTCGCGGGCTTCGTCGCCGATGATCTTGTGGAAGTCGCGCACCATCACGGGGAACGGAGCGGGACCGGCGACGGTACCCAGAAGGTAGTGCGTGGTGTCGACATTGGCCACCCAGTCGCGCAGCGCTTCATTGATCGCGTCTTTCAACGTGCGTGAGCCTGAGATGACCGGGATCACGGTTGCCCCCAGAAGGCGCATCCGAGCGACGTTTAGGGCCTGGCGCTCGGTGTCGACCTCGCCCATGTAAACAACGCATTCCATGCCGAAGAGCGCTGCGGCGGTCGCGGTCGCTACCCCGTGTTGACCGGCGCCGGTTTCGGCAATGAGACGGGTCTTGCCGAGGCGCTTCGCCACCAGCGCCTGTCCCAGCACGTTGTTGATTTTGTGCGACCCCGTGTGGTTGAGGTCCTCGCGCTTCAGGATGATTCGGGCACCACCGGCGTGCTCCGCGAAGCGCGGCACCTCGGTGATGATCGACGGGCGTCCGGTGTACGTGGCGTGCAGCTGCGCCAGTTCAGCCTGGAAGACTGGATCGACTCGGGCTGCCTGATACGCAGCATCCAACTCATCAAGGGCCGCGATCAGCGACTCGGGAACAAAACGTCCGCCGTACTCGCCAAAGTAGGGGCCGACTTCATCGCGCAGGGGCATCAGGACCTCAGGAATTCGTTCAGGGTGGCGACCGGGTCGCCGTGGATTACGAGGGCTTCGCCGACGAGCACTACGTCCGCTCCGGCGGCCCGGTAGTGCGCAACGTCTGCGGCTGATTTCACAGCCGATTCCGCGACGCGGGTGACGCCGGACGGGATCGAGTCGGCCAGGCGGCCGAACAGGTTCTGGTCCAGCTCGAAGGTGCTCAGGTTGCGTGCATTCACGCCGACCAGGGTCGCCCCAAGATCGAGCGCCCGGGAAACCTCGTCGCCGCTGTGCGTTTCGACGAGTGCGGTCATGCCGAGTTCGCCGACGAGGTCGAAGAGCTCCTGCATGACCGGCTGCTCAAGCGCAGCGACGATCAGCAGCACGAGGTCGGCACCGGCGGCGCGGGCCTCGAACACCTGGTACGGATCGGCGATGAAGTCTTTGCGCAGCACGGGAACCGACACCGCGTCACGCACCGCCTCGAGGTCGGCAAGGGACCCGCCGAAACGCCGACGCTCGGTCAGGACGCTGATCGCACTGGCGCCGCCGGTTTCATAGGAGCAGGCGAGTGCCGCGGGGTCAGGGATCTCGGCAAGAGCGCCGCGCGACGGGCTGGCGCGCTTGACCTCCGCGATGATCTTCACCCGCTCGGACGGTGACAGGGCACCGAGAGCGTCGAGCGCTGCGGGACGCGCCAGGGCAGCAGCTTCGACGTCTGCGAGGCTACGCGCTCCACGGCGATCCGAAGCGTCTTGCAGGGCCCCGGCTACGAGATCGGAAAGCACGTTATGAGTCTGCGGTATCGCGCCGGGGACTATTCACGCCGTACCCCGCGCGAGCCAGGAACAGGCCCACGATGGGGCCGACCGCGAGCAGCCCGACGGAGGCGAAAACGACCCACGGAATGTCGAACCAGAACGCAATCGTGCCGATGGCGAACGCGACGAGCATGATGATCACAGCCGTCCAGGCGGCGGGCGAGTTTCCCTCGGCGTCATGTGACTCAGCTGACACGATTCTCCTTAGTACGAGGCGGATGGGGCGGAGCCAACTCTACCGGACGGTGTGATCCCCGACAGCGTCGGTCACCGCGCGCCTAGCGCTCGGTGGGGTCAGATCCGTCGCTCAGAGCGTCCCAGTCCCCGACCGAATCACGGGGCGCACCGGGCTCTTCGAGGCGGGCGGCCTGATACTTGCGCGACGCAACCGGCCAGCGGCGGGCGGTGAACAGCAGGAACAAACCAACCAGCAGGGACAGCACGCCGGACATCACGGCAACCCAGGGCCACCCGGTGAGCACCACCTCGTCGACCAGCGCGGCGACGGACTCGGTGCCCGCAACCCCCGTCGCCTCGGTGATGATGGTGGCGGATGTCGCGATGGGGTCACTCATTGAGTTGTACGCGGCGAGAACGACGGTGGCTCCGATCGCGCTCTGCAACACTCCCATCACGATCCGAAAGACCGGACCGGAAATGGCCAGCGCCGCCGTCAGCGCGAACCCGGCAAGAGCAAGGGCCGACAGCGCCGGGGAGGCAACCGTGCCGGCAATTTCCAGGGAACGGTCAGCGACCTCTACTGTCCACCACGTCTGGGTGATGGACAACATCGTGAGCGCGGAAAACAGCGGTATGGCGAGGATCGTCAGCAGGCGGAGCCTGCGGGGCGGCATCAATGCACCCGACGCATCGCGTTGGCAACGGCGACGGCACGAAGCGGCGCGGCGGCCTTGTTCTGCGCCTCGAGATGCTCAGCGGCGGGATCGGAGTCGGCGACAAGACCAGCGCCGGCCTGCACCCGGGCGAGTCCGCCCACGATGGTGGCGGTGCGGATTGCAATTGCGAGGTCTGCGTCGCCCGCGAAGTCGAAGTAGCCGACCACGCCGCCATAGACACCGCGCTGCGCTGGCTCGAGTTCGTCGATGATTTCCAGCGCGCGGGGCTTGGGAGCACCGCTGAGCGTGCCCGCGGGGAAGGTGGCCCGAAACACATCGATCGCGCTGGATCGGTCGAGCAGGTTTCCCTCGACCGTGGACACCAGGTGCATGATGTGGCTGAAGCGCTCAACCTGCATAAATTCGGTGACCTCGACCGTGCCGGGGGTGCACACCTTGAGGAGGTCGTTGCGAGCGAGATCGACGAGCATCAGGTGCTCGGCCTGCTCCTTCTCGTCGGCCAGCAGTTCGTCGCCGAGCAACAGGTCGACCTCGGCGGTGTCCCCGCGGGGGCGCGAACCCGCGATGGGGTGCATGGTGACGCGCCGGTTCTGTACCTTGACGAGCGCCTCGGGCGACGACCCGACAATCGTGTAGGGCTCGCCCTCGGGGTCAAGGAGAGTCAGCAGGTACATGTAGGGCGACGGGTTGAGTGTGCGCAACACACGGTAGACGTCGAGTGGGTGCGCCGTGATTTCGTGGTCGAAACGCTGAGAGATCACGACCTGGAAGACGTCGCCGTCGCGAATGAACTGCTTGGACCGCTCGATGGCCTCGGCGTACTCCGCGGGTTCCGTCCGGGGAATCGGTGTCGGGGCGACCGAGAGGTCGACCTCGGCCAACCAGGCTTCACTCGGGCGAGCGAGCGAGCGCTGCATCGCGTCGAGGCGCGATTGTGCGTCTGCCCACAGTGTGGCCGGATCATCCGCACCGTCGTTCAAAGCCGCGGCAATGAGCAGGACGGAGCCGGTGCGGTGGTCGAGAACAACCAGCTCGGCAACGAAGCTCAATGCCTGGCCTGGCACGCTGAAGTCGGCAGGGGGAACGTTCGGCAGGTGCTCGATCTGGCGGATCGCCTCCCACCCGATGAATCCGACCAATCCCCCGGTCAGCGGAGGGTGGCCATCGGTGCGGGGGGTGCTCCATCGCTCGTACAGCTGCCGGAGCGTTTCAAGGGGGGTTGCCGCGGGGACGGCCCCGAGGGCGCGCTCAGCGCTCAACCCGTAGTCGAGCCAGACCGTGTCGTTCCCGGTCTGCGTGAGTACACCGAACGAACGCACGCCAACGAATGAATAGCGCGACCAAATGCCGCCCTGTTCCGCGGACTCCAGCAGGAAGCTTCCCGGTGATCCGTCCGCGAGTTTGCGGTAGATGCCCACGGGCGTCTCGCCGTCGGCGAAGAGTTCGCGGATCACCGGCACAACGCGGTGGCCGGCGCCCAGGCGCTCCTCGAAGTCGGCGTGGGTGGTCGTGCTACTCATCGCTTAGTCCAATGTGCGGGGAGAGGGGGTCGACGTCGAAGCAGGCGTGTGCGCCGGTGTGGCAGGCCGCGCCGATCTGCTGCACCGTGAGCAACAGGGTGTCGGCGTCGCAGTCGAGGGCGGCACCGCGCACGTACTGGCGGTGGCCGCTCGTGTCGCCCTTGCGCCAGTACTCCTGCCTGCTGCGCGACCAGAAAGTGACCCGGCCCTCAGTGAGGGTGCGACGCAGGGCCTCGGCGTTCATGTAGCCGAGCATGAGGACCTCGTTCGATCCCTCCTGCTGGATGACGGCGGGCAGAAGTCCGTGGTCGTCGAACTTTACGCGGTCGATGACGGCTCCCACGGTTTCTGGGGTGAGTTCGCTGGTCTCGTCGGTCATCGGATCTCCGCTCCTGAGGCCGCAAGTGCGGCCTTCACTTGGCCCACTGTCAGTTCGCCATTGTGAAACACCGATGCCGCCAGCACTGCGTCGGCGCCCGCGGCGATGGCTGGCGCGAAGTGCTCAAGCGCTCCCGCCCCGCCGCTGGCGATCACGGGAACGGCGCTCAACTCCCGCATGGCGGAAATGAGCTCGAGATCGAATCCCGCCTTGGTGCCGTCGGCGTCGATCGAGTTGACCAGCAGCTCGCCGGCTCCGCGCTCGATCGCCTCGCGCGCCCAGTCGAGCGCGTCGAGGGTGGTCTCCGTGCGGCCGCCGTGGGTGGTGACGACGAACCCGGACTCGGTGGTGGAGCTGCGCTTTACATCGAGGCTCAGCACGATCACCTGCGCGCCGAAGCGGTCTGCGATCTCCCCGATCACGGCCGGGCGGGCGATCGCAGCGCTATTGACGCCGATCTTGTCTGCGCCGCTGGCGAGCAGGCGCGCGACGTCTTCGGAGGTGCGCACTCCCCCGCCGACGGTCAACGGGATGAAGACCTGTTCGGCCGTTGCGCGCACGACGTCGTACATGGTGTCGCGGTTGTCGACGGTCGCCGTGACGTCGAGGAAGGTGATCTCGTCTGCACCCTGCTCGTAGTAGCGGCGCGCGAGCTCGATGGGGTCGCCCGCGTCGCGCAGGTTCAGGAAGTTCACTCCCTTTACCACCCGGCCCGCGGCCACATCAAGACAGGGAATGACTCGAACGGCAACACTCATGGTCGGTTCCGCCATCTCAGATTCGCGCGGCGTGGATGGAACTGACGAGAATAGCGCGCGCTCCAAGGTCATACAACTGGTCCATGACCTGGTTGGTTTCCGTGCGACGAACCATGGCGCGCACGGCAACCCAGTCGGTGTCCTGGAGCGGCGAGATCGTCGGCGATTCGAGACCGGGCGTGATGGCCGTGGCGGCCTCGAGCAGCGCGACAGGAACGTCGTAGTCCATCAGCACATACTGCCGGGCCACGAGCACGCCGTGCAGACGGCGCTGCAGCGTGCCGATTCCCGGCAGGTCGCTGCGGGCGCTGATCAGAACGGCGCTCGACTCGAGGATCACCGGTCCGAAGATCTCCAGCCCCTGTGCGCGAAGGGTCGAGCCGGTCGACACCACGTCGGCGACCGCGTCTGCCACGCCCAGCTTTACTGCGGACTCCACGGCGCCATCCAGCTTCACCAGGGTGACGTTGACGCTGTGCTCCGCGAGGAAGTTGCCCACGAGCCCCGGGTAGCTGGTGGCCACGCGCTTGCCTTCGAGGTCGGACAACTCGGAGAACGTGCCGGTTGTGCCCGCGAAGCGGAAGGTGGAGCCGCCGAAGTCCAGGCTGGCGATCTCGGAGGCGGTCGATCCGGAATCCAGAAGCAGATCCCGGCCAGTGATACCGACGTCGAGCGCTCCGGAGCCCACGTAGGTCGCGATGTCCCGGGGGCGGAGGTAGAAGAACTCCACCCCGTTGCGCGGGTCCGCGATGTTCAGGGCGCGTGGGTCGCGTCGGCCGCTGTACCCCGCTTCCGACAGCATCTCGGCGGCGGTTTCACTCAACGAACCCTTGTTGGGCACGGCAATTCTCAGCATGGGACGGTGTCTTTTCGTAGATCGAGGGGAAGGAAGCGGCGGCGGGACCTACAGATGTCGGTAGATGTCGGCGGGGCTGAGCCCCTTGGCGACCATCATGACCTGCAGGTGATAAATCAGCTGCGATATCTCTTCGGCCGTTTCGACGTCGGACTGGTACTCCGCCGCCATCCATACCTCGGCGGCTTCTTCGACAATTTTCTTGCCGATGGCGTGCACGCCGGCGTCGAGCTCGGCGACGGTGCCCGATCCGGCGGGGCGGGTTACGGCCTTTTCGCTCAGCTCGGCAAAAAGGTCGTCGAAAGTCTTCATAAGATCAAGGCTACCGGTCTGGTGCGGATCAGGCCGACGCCGCCGGAGCATGAACCCCGGCCGGTGCGGCGCTGAGCGAATCGTCGGTGACCCGGTGGTCGGCCGAGTACACGACCATCGATGCTCCCCTGAGGAAGCCCACCACCGTGAGGCCGATTTCCGACGCCAGCTCGACGGCGAGCGAGGACGGGGCCGAGACCGCGGCGAGCAGGGGGATGCCGGCCATCGACGCCTTCTGGGTAAGTTCGAAGCTCGCGCGGCCCGACACCATCAACACGGTGCCGCGGAGCGGAAGGAGATCCTCTTTCAGCGCCCAACCGATGACCTTGTCGACGGCGTTGTGCCGACCGACGTCTTCCCTGAGCACCAGCATCCGGCCGGTACTGCCGTCGAACAGGGCGGCGGCGTGGAGTCCCCCGGTCTTTTCGAAGACGTCCTGGTGAGCGCGGAGGATGGTGGGGAACGAGGCGAGGAGGCTGCCAGTCACCTGCAACGGATCATCCGCCACCGCATATTTCGACAGGGTACGCACCGCGTCGATGCTCGCCTTGCCGCAGAGGCCGCAGGAGCTCGTGGTATAGAAGTTGCGCTCGAGGCTCGGATCCGGCGCGGCGACGCCCGGCGCCATCGCGATGTCGAGCACGTTGTAGGTGTTCTCGCCCTCGACGGTCGCCCCGGCACAGTAGCGGGCTGCGCCGAACTGCTGCCCGTGCCAGATCACACCTTCGGAGACCAGAAAGCCGGCGGCAAGGTCGAAGTCGTGGCCGGGGGTGCGCATGGTGATCGCCAGCGCCCGCCCGCCGACCCTGATTTCGAGCGGTTCCTCCACGGCGAGCACATCTTCGCGGCGGGACGACTGCTCGCCGACGGTGATGCGGGTGACGCGGCGTCGCACGGTGATTCTTCCCATGGCCTATGCCTAACATCGATGGCGTCGGGGCACAATCGCCCGTGCCGCTGGCGCAGACGCTCGTGCCGCTGGCACAGGCGCTTGTAGGGGAGGCACAGACGCTCGTGGGAGGGCGGCGCAGAACAGGGGCCGAACGCCTCAGCGCTGCGGCCCCTGTCGGAGGTGCGTGATGGGTGGTGTCAGCTGACGCCGAGCAGGTCGATCACGAAGATCAGGGTGCGCCCGGAGAGACGGTGTCCCCCGCCGGCGGGACCATAGGCGAGATGCGGCGGTGCGATCAGCTGGCGGCGTCCGCCAACCTTCATGCCGGGGATCCCCTCCTGCCAGCCCTTGATCAGGCTCGCGAGCGGGAAGTTGATGGACTGCCCACGGCTCCAGCTGGAGTCGAACTCCTCGCCGGACTCGAAGTCAACGCCGAGGTAATGCACGTCAACGGTAGCGCCGGCGGTTGCTGCCGCACCGGTGCCCTCCTCGATGTCAATGATCACGAGGTCTGTGGGCTCGGGGCCCTCGTAGAATTCGATTTCTGGCTTTGTCCTGGATGATTCAGTCATGTACCCATCCAAGCAGATGAGGGATGCCGGGGGCCGCGAGTTTGCCGCGTGAACACGAACTACGCGCGCGGCGCAATTCTGGCGTCCCGCGAGGGTCAGTGCGCGTGGGCGCCCGCAGCAGCCCGCAGCGCGGCGATCTGCGCGGCCGGGGAGTCGGATTGGTACACGCTCGAGCCCGCGACAAAGGTGTCCGCGCCAGCGCCCGCCGCGATCGCGATGGTGGATTCGGTGATCCCCCCGTCGACCTGCAGCCAGACGTCCAGGCCGGAGCGGGTGGCCTCCTCGCGCAGCGACACGAGTTTGGGCATCGTCGACTCCATAAAGGACTGCCCGCCAAAGCCCGGCTCCACCGTCATGACCAGCACCTGGTCGAACTCCGGCAGCAGCTCGAGGTAGGGCGCGATGTCGGTGCCTGGCTTTAGCGCGATTCCCGCCCTCGCCCCGATGTCGCGCAGGCGGCGCGCGAGGGCCACAGCGTCATGCGCGGCCTCGGCGTGGAAGGTGACCGAGAAGGCGCCCACCTCCGCGTAACCCGGCGCCCAGCGGTCGGGATCCTCGATCATCAGGTGCACGTCAAGCGGACGCGGGCTCACCTGCTGCAACCGCTCGACCATCGGCAGGCCGAAGGTGAGGTTGGGCACGAAGTGGTTGTCCATGATGTCGACGTGCACGTAGTCGGCGGTGGAAATCCGCTGGAGCTCGGCCTCGAAGTTCGCGAAATCGGCGGCAAGGATGCTGGGGTTGATTCGCACGGTCACAGGGAGGCCTTTCGCAGGAGCTGGATGAACATGGCGTCGGTGCCGTGGCGGTGCGGCCAGAGCTGTGCGTGCTGGGCGGCGGGAAGGTCGAGCCGCTCGCGGGTGAATCCCGCGATGATCTCCTGCGAGTCGAGCTTCTCCACGACCCCCGACCGGCGGATCGCGCTCTGCACGATGACTTTCGTTTCGCCGAGGTGCGGAGAGCAGGTGACGTAGGCGAGAACACCGCCGGGTTTCAGGGCGACGATAGCCGACTCGAGCAACCGCAGTTGCAGGTCGGCGAGGTCCGCGACGTCCTTCGGCTTCTTGCGCCACCGAGCCTCCGGACGACGGCGCAGCGCGCCAAGACCCGTGCAGGGCGCGTCGAGCAGAATGCGGTCGAACTCCGCCGGGTGGGATTCGCCGATGGTGGTGCCATCCTGCTCCCACACCTCGGGCGCGGGAGAGAACACGGCGAGGGCTTTGCGTACCAGTTCGGCGCGCGCGGGCACGAGTTCATTGGCGATCAGCGTGGCGCCGGAAACGCGCGCTTCGGCGGCGAGGAGGGCCGCCTTGCCGCCGGGGCCGGCGCAGAGGTCAAGCCATTTCTCGCCGGGGATAACCGGCTGCGACCGGCTGAGCGCCAGTGCGGCGATCTGGGATCCCTCGTCCTGCACGCGCGCGCTTCCGTGGCGCACCGCGTCGAGCTTCGCCGGGTCTCCGCCGTCGAGGGCCGCCCCGACCGGCGAAAACACACTCGGGTAGGCGTTCAGTTCGTTTACCGTCGACTGGCCCGGCAGCGCGACGAGGCTCACCCGGGGAGGAACGTTGTCGGCTGCGAGCAGCTCCAGCAGCTCGTCCTCCCGTCCCTCCGCGGTGAGCGACTGGCGGAAAGCGCGGATGACCCATTGCGGGTGGGAGAACTCGAGCGACAGGCGTTCGTCGTCGGACTTCGCCGACCCGAGAACACGCTCGCGCCAGACGGCGGGCTCCGTGCGGGTGATCGTGCGGAGCACACCGTTGACGAACCCGGTGGCTGAATTGGAGCCGACCGTCTTCGCCAGCGACACGGCCTCGTCGACCGCCGCATGCGACGCAACGCGCAGCGACAGCAACTGGTGGGCAGCAAGGCGCAGCACATCGAGGATCGCGGGGTCAATCTTGTCGACCGACCGACCTGCCGCAAGCTCGATGACCCGGTCGTAGTAGCCGCTCAGGCGCAGCGTGCCATAGGTCAATTCTGTGGCGAACCCGGCATCCGCCTCTGACAGCTTCGCGCGCTCGAGACGCACGGGCAGCAGCAGGTTCGCGTACGCGTCCTGTTCCCGCACCGCCATGATCACGTCGAGCGCGATGCGCCGTGCCGGTTGGATCTGGGGGCCGCTCATACTGCTACCGTTCCGCTTCCCGCGGGTCTGCCGCGCCACCAGTCCGTGGCCGCCATGGCCTTCTTGCCTGCGGGATGCACAACAACGAGGTGAACTGGGTCGGTGGCGGTCCCCACGAGGACTGCCTTTGAATCAAGGTGGATGTTGCCGGGTGCGAGAGGGGCGCTATCCCTGGCGAGCGTCGCGTCGAGAACCTTCACCCGGACGCCGTCGAGGGTGGTGAACGCTCCCGGCTCGGGGGTCACCCCGCGGATGAGGTTCACGATGCTGTGGGCATCTTTGGCCCAGTCGATCTGGCCATCTGCGAGCGTGAGCTTCGGCGCGAGGGTAACGTCGCCAGACTGCGCCTCGCTTCGCGCGGACCCGTCGGCCAGCGCGTCGACCACGCGCAGGAGCAGCTCTGCGCCGGAATCGGACAGCGACTCCAGCAGGTGTCCCGCCGTTTCCACCCGCCCGATCGGCTGCGTCAGCTGGCCGAACACGTCCCCGGCGTCCAACTCAGGAACGAGCTGGAAGACGGTCGCCCCCGTCAGGTCATCCCCAGCGATGATGGCGCGCTGCACGGGCGCGGCACCCCGCCAGCGCGGGAGCAGGGAGAAGTGCAGGTTGATCCACCCGAGGCGGGGCGTGCTGAGCAGCGGTTCGCGCACGAGGCCGCCGTAGGCGACGATCACGCCGAGGTCGGGCTGGAGCGCGGCGATGGCCTCGGTTGCCTCTCCGGCAAGCCGGTTCGCTTTGATCGTGGGGAGCCCGAGTTCGTCCGCGACGTCTGCGACGGGCGTCTGCGTGAGGACGGCCCGTCGGCCCTGCGGAGAATCCGAACGGGTCACCACCGCGCGTACGGTGTGCTGGCTCGCTGCGAGGCGACGAAGACTCGGAACGGCGGCAGCGGGGCTTCCGGCGAAAACGAGGGAGAGGGACGGCATCCGTCCATTCTTCCCTGTCCGCGCGGGGTCGTTGTACGCGGCTCACTGCGCGAACGGTTCGACGTCGTCGAACCGCACCCGCAGTGACGGCGGCAGCGGCGGGCGCGGGCCCTTGACCGCCGCTGCGCGCCGCCGCGATGTGGCGTTTCGGATTACCTCCGCGCGTAGAGCCGCCGCGACCGCCTGTCCGGCGGCGTAGTCGAAGCGAACAATCGTGCGCACCGATCCGGGCTCGGTGTCGACGGGGCCGAGGATGTCTTCTGGTGCGACCGCGAGCGTGCCGAGAGCACCCGTCACGGCGTCGAGCGCGCCGGTGAGGGTCGCGACGCGCACGGCGGGCGGAAACCGCAACCGTCTGCGATCGGCGAGTTCTGCACTCGCGTACGCCGCCTGCCGCCAGGTGGCCAGCGCCGAGGCGAGCGCCCCGCCCACGCCCACCAGCACGGTGGGAGCGCCCCTGGCGGCCAGCGCGGTCGCGTTCGACCACCAGCGCAGGCAGTCCTCCCCCACGCGCAGGCTCTCCCGCGCGACCATCCGCTCGCCATCGAGCAGCAGCACCGCGCGGTAGCCTCCGGCCGCGATGGGTTCGGCGCCGCGCGTGGCGATGATCAGGGCAGGCTCGGGACCCACCGTGAGAATCGGGCGTTCCCCGTCCGCGATGATCACCCGCACTCCCGGGAAGGCGCGCCCCAGATCCTCCGCCGTGCGTCCAGCGGTTGCGCCGACGAAACGAAGCCGCTCCCCCTCGCAGTTGTCGCATTTCCAGTCGACGGCAAGGGCTCCGCACCACCCACAGGCGGGGGTCGACCGTGCGGACTTCTGCCCGAGCGGACCTTCGCAGACAAGGCAGCGCGCGGACTGGCCGCAGTCCACACAGGCCAATCGCGGCGCATACCCGGGACGCGCCACCTGAACCAGCACCGGCCCATGTTCGAGGGCGGCCTTCGCTTCACGCCAGGCGATCGAGGGAATGCGGGCCTGCGCCGCGAGCCGGTCGGTGGATGTCTGCTGCGCCGAGGGAATGACCCGGGGGCGTATCGCGGGCACGGGCGAAACCGACGTGAGAAAGCCCAGCTCGACGAGTCGCTCCACCTCGGTGGAGCGCGAGTGCCCGACAAACAGCAGGGCACAGTTCTGCTGCTCCTGGCGAACCAGCGCGGCATCCCGGGTGTGCACGTAAGGACTCAGCGGTTCGCCGTGCAGCGGATCGCCATCGTCCCAGACCGCGATCAGGCCGAGCTTGGGTGCTGGCGCGTAGACCACCGAGCGGTTTCCGACGATCGCCAGCGGGGTGGGCCCGAGGCAGCGCAGGAAGGCGCGGTAGCGGTCAGGGTTCGACTGCCGCGCGTCCATCCGCACGACCCGGTCCGGTGGAAGGACGGCGTGCAGCGCCGCCATCAGCTGTTCCTGGTCCCGGTAGTCGGGCACCGCGAGGATCGCCGACTTGCCCGCCTCAAGCGAGAGCGCGGCGGCGGCGGCCATGGTCACCGCCCACTGCCCGACCCACACGTTGTCCGCGAGTTCGGCTACCAGCGGCACAGCGTCCACGGCGAGACGGTGTCCGTCGACCACGGCGCTCTCGAGAACTCCGAGCGGGTAAAACTCGAGCTTCTGGGCGACCACCGGTGGCAGCGAAGGAGCCTCCCCCGCGGTGAGCCAGGCTTTCTCCACGCGCACCTGCCTGCCGGGAACGGCGAGGCGAACGATGTCCGTGGCAGAGCCCGCGGCGCGGTCTGCGGCGCGGCGCGCAACCGCATAGGTTTCTGGGGTGAGCACCTGAATCGGGGAGACGACGGACTCGAGGTCGCTGAGCACACCGGTGTAGTCACCGCTGTCCACCAGCTCGATCAGAAAGCCGTCCGCAACCCGTCCGGCGGAGCGAAGCGGCACCCGCACGCGCACGCCGGGCACAGCGAGCTCGCGGAGCTCTTCCGGCACTCGATAGTCAAAGAGACGGTCGAGCTGCGGCAGCGGCGAATCGACCAGCACCCTCGCGATGGATGCCGAGGCCATGGCTACAGCTTGGCTGCGTCGCGGAGGGCGTCCACGCGGTCGAGGTTTTCCCAGGTGAACGTCGGCAGCTCGCGACCGAAGTGTCCGTAGGTCGCGGTTGCCGCGTAGATGGGCCGCAGCAGGTCGAGGTCGCGAATGATCGCGCCCGGTCGCAGGTCGAACACCTCACGAATAACGCGGGTGATGGTCTCGTCGTCGACATGGCCGGTGCCAAAGCTCTCCACGTAGAGACCAACCGGCGAAGCCTTACCGATCGCATACGCGACCTGAACCTCGAGGCGATCAGCAAGCCCGGCAGCCACCGCGTTCTTGGCAACCCAGCGCATCGCGTACGCGGCGGAGCGGTCCACCTTCGACGGGTCCTTGCCGCTGAAGGCGCCGCCGCCATGCCGTGCCGCGCCACCGTACGTGTCCACGATGATCTTGCGGCCCGTGAGGCCCGCGTCGCCCTGGGGACCGCCGATGTGGAAGATACCCGTGGGGTTCACCAGGATGCGGGCGTCGGCGGAGGTGAGCCCGATTCGCTCGAGCACCGGGCGGATGACCAGACGTTCCATCTCGACGCGGAGGTCTGCCGTGGAAATGAGTGGCGAGTGTTGCGTGGACAGAACGACGGTCTCCACCGTGCGGGGCTGCGTTCCTTCATATCCGACAGTGACCTGGGTCTTGCCGTCGGGACGGAGGTAGTCGACCAGCCCGGTCTTGCGCACTTCGGCGAGGCGTTCTGCCATCCGGTGGGCGATCCAGATCGGCACAGGCATAAACTCTGGCGTTTCGGTGGAGGCGTAGCCGAACATGATTCCCTGGTCACCGGCGCCCTGGAGGTCGTCCGCGTCGACGCTCGACTCTTCGCGGCTCTCGATGGCGTTGTCGACTCCCTGGGCAATATCGGGAGATTGCCCGCCGATCGAGACGGAGACCCCGCAGGATCGACCGTCGAACCACACGTCGGAGGAGTTGTATCCGATGTCGGAGATGCGCTTTCGGACGATCGAGGGGATGTCGACGTACCCGCTGGTAGTTACCTCACCGGCGACGTGCACCAGCCCGGTCGTGACGAGAGTTTCTACCGCAACCCGCGCGTGCGGGTCTTCGGTAAGCAGGGCGTCGAGGATGCTGTCACTGATCTGATCACAGATCTTGTCTGGGTGTCCTTCGGTGACGGACTCGGACGTAAACAGGCGCAGACTACTGCTCATTCTGTGGCTCCAGCGGGTATTTCACGGTTGTGGCGCGTGCTTGAGGCGCAACAGATCAAGGATGCGATCTGCTACCTCCCGTTTACCTCCGGACGCCTCGCCAACTATATCCCCGGCGTTACTGAGAAGAATTACGGTGTTGACGTCCGTTGCAAACCCTGCGCTCCACCCGACGGTGTTGAGGACCAGATAGTCGCTTCCCTTGCGCACAACCTTGGCTCGCCCGAGCGTGAGCAGGCGGTCGCGGTCGGTTTCTGTTTCGGCAGCGAACCCGATGATCGTGAGATCGGGTTGCGGCTCGGTGCCAGCGTGTCGTTCGGCTCGTGCCGCGGCGATGTCGGCGAGGATGTCGGGGTTCTTCACGAGCGTCAGCTCGAGCCGGTCGCCCTGGGAGTCTTTCTTGATCTTCGCCTCAGCGACCGTCTCGGGTCGGTAGTCGGCGACGGCCGCTGCCATGATGACGGCATCGGACTCGACCACGGCCGTGTGGACGGCGGTGGCCAACTCGGCGGTCGAGCTCACCCGCGTGACCGTCAGGCGGGGCAGGCCAAGCAGAGGAGCGAGATCGACCTCAACGTTGGCCGCGATCAGGTGCACGGTGGCACCGCGTTCGGTGGCAGCGGTCGCCAACGCGACGCCCTGCTTGCCGCTGGAGCGGTTGCCGATGTACCGTACGGGATCCAGCGGCTCTCGCGTTCCTCCGGCCGTGACCAGCACCCGCAGGCCCGCGAGGTCGCCGTTCGAACGCGCTGCCTCGTCATTACCGAGTGCCACAGCCGCGGCGACGATCTCTTCGGGTTCGGACATGCGGCCTTCGCCCGAGTCCTTGCCGGTCAGCTGACCAACGCCGGGGCCCACGAAATGCACCCCGCGCTGGCGAAGCAGCGCCACATTGGCGACGGTTGCGGCGTTACGCCACATCTCGGTGTGCATGGCCGGGGCCAGAAGTAGAGGTGCGGTGCTCGCGAGGATTGTGTTGCCGAGCAGGTCGTCGGCAAGCCCTGCCGCCAGCTTGGCGATGGAGTTTGCGGTAGCCGGGGCGACGAGGATGAGGTCCGCGCCCTGCCCGAGGGCGACGTGGCGCACCTCGGCGACACCCTCGTACAGGTCGGTGTGCACGGGATTACGACTGATCGCCTCGAACGTGGGCTTCCCCACAAAGCGCAGGGCGGCCTCGGTTGCGATGACCTGCACCCGGTGCCCGGCCAGCACCAGAAGCCGTACGACACCGACGGCCTTGTAGGCCGCGATTCCCCCGGTCACACCGACAACGATGTTCAGGGACACGGAATCCGTTCCGCCGGAGTCGGGGGTGGCGCCGTTGTCAGCACCAGCACCAGAGTGCAGGGACGTGCCTGACTACTCTTCGATCAACGAGGTCAGAACGAGCTTGTCCTCGTTGACCTCGCGCAGTGCGACGGAGAGCGGCTTGTCGTCGATGGTCGAATCGACGAGGGGTCCGACGTTGTCGAACAAGCTTCCCTCGTGGAGGTCGGCGTAGTAGTCGTTGATCTGGCGTGCACGCTTGGAGGCAAAGATCACCAGGGCGTACTTGGAATCGACCTTCGAGAGTAGCTCGTCGATGGGCGGGTCGATGATTCCGGTCTGCTTGTCAGCCACGGGGACTCCTTGGTTCGTTACGAAAAGTACTGATGGTGCGGCGCGGTGCCTGAAAATACCACGGCGCCTGCACAGAAATCGGGTGCCTATCAGCGAGAGGCAGCAGGCACCAACGTCAAGTCTACGACTTCCTGGGCGGCTTGGGCGACTTCGCGGTTAACAACCTTGTAATCGAACTCGTCCTGCGCCGCCAGCTCGACCTTTGCGGTCTCGAGCCTCCGGGTCTGTTCCGGCCCGGATTCTGTGCCCCGGCCGATCAGCCGGCGCACCAGCTCGTCCCATGTCGGCGGCAGCAGGAACACCAGCACGGCCTCCGGCATCGCTTCGCGCACGAGGCGCGCTCCCTGCAGGTCGATCTCGAGCAATACCCTCTTGCCCTCGGCCAACGCGGAGTCAATCGGCGGTCGCGGCGTGCCATAGCGGTAGGAGTTGTGAACCGTGGCCCATTCCAGCAACTCCTGCTCCGCAATCATCCGGTCGAATTCGGCGTCGGAGACGAAATAGTAATGAACGCCCTCAACCTCACCCGGGCGCGGCGCTCGGGTGGTAGCAGACACGCTGAGCAGGATGTCGGGGTAGTTCTCCCGAATGTACGCCGAGACGGTGCCCTTACCGACGGCGGTGGGACCGGCGAGAACGACGAGCCTGCGCGGCTCCACTCCCCCTTCGCGTCGCATCAGGTAGCTGCGCAGCTTGCCGCGCTGACGTACGCCCAGGCCACCGACCCGCTTGGATTCGGCGATGCCCAGCTGGGCCATCACCCGGGCTGCGCGGGTCGGCCCGAGCGTGGGCACACTGGTCAGCAACTCGCGCACCCGCAGGGTCGCCTCGGGTGATTCAGGCTCGGTCCAGGCCGTCTCGGCCACGTCGGTGGCGGTGCGGGTGCGGGTCGCAACCGCGTTCTTCACGGCGGCGCGCGCACGTCGGGCGGCAATCGCCGCTCGCGACGCTGCGACGCGGTCAACTTCTGGCGGGGTGGGACGGGGACTCACGCGGAAAACACCTCAGCAAGTTGTCTGGTCTGCGCCCGGATTACATCCGTGATTCCGTCGGGGCCGGCATCAAGGATGGCGCGGGATGAGCTCACCACAACGTTGTGCGCGGCGCTCCCGTAGACAGTGTGGAGGGCATCGAATCCGACACCCTGATGGCCGAATCCCGGAGCGAGAATGGGCGTCGCCGCCAGGTCGGAGTCGGAAAGGCCGTAGTCACCCAGAGCCACCGTTGCGCCGATCACAACACCGATGTCTCCGAGCGGCTTTCGATTCCAACTATTCACCTCTGCCACGATACTCGCGGAAACGCTGCGACCGGCTTGTTCTCCGCGAGCAATTACGGCGGTCTGGATGCCCACGGACTCCGGGTTGGAGGTCGCGGTCAGCACAAAAAGCCCCTTTCCGCCGGCGATCGCCAGGGCGGCGGGTGCTTCAAGCGAGCCGACACCCTGGAAGGCGCTCACGGTCAGTGCATCCGCTTCGAGCGGGCTCCCCGGCGTGAGCCAGGCCTGCCCGTAGGCCTCGACACTGGTGCCGAGATCCCCACGTTTGGCGTCGGCGATCACCAGCAGCCCCGCGGAGCGCGCTGCGGCGAGCACGTCCTCGAGGGCCGCGAAACCAGCCGAGCCGTGGCGCTCGTAGAACGCCACCTGTGGCTTGACGATGCCGGCGCGTGCGGACGCGGCATCCACCACACGCAGCCCGAAGTCCCTCACTCCCGCAGCCGAATCGGAAAGGCCCCAGCGCTCGAGCAGGTAGGGGTGCGGGTCGATCCCCACACAGAGGTGGCCAGCGCGCTCGAACGCTGCGCTCAGGCGTTCACCGAACGAGCCGCTCACAGGCGTGCGGCGCGGTCGAGCGCGTAATCCTGCAGGCTGCGGACGTCGAACCCTGAAGCCGTTGCCTCGATGGATGCCACGGCCGCAGCCAATTGCGCGATGGTCGTGAACAGCGGCTTATCTGCTGCGACGGTGGCCGTACGAATCTCGTAGCCGTCCGCACGAGCGCTGCGACCGCTCGGCGTATTGATGACCACGTCGACCTCGCCTGCGTTAATGAGGTCCACGATCGACGGCTCGCCCTCATGCGATGCCTGCCCCAGGTCGTACTTGCGCACCACCCGGGCTTCGATTCCATTGCGGCCGAGGATCTCCGCGGTGCCCTCCGTCGCCAGCAGGGTGAACCCCAGCTGCTGGAGGCGCAGGATCGGCAGGATCACGGCACGCTTGTCCCGGTCGGCAACCGAGACAAACACGGCGCCGCTTGACGGCACTCCGCCGTACGCGGCCTCCTGGCTCTTGGCAAACGCGCGCGGGAAGTTCGAGTCGATGCCCATGACCTCGCCGGTGGAGCGCATCTCCGGGCCGAGCACGGAGTCGACGATGTGCCCTTCCTTCGTGCGGAACCGCTTGAACGGCAGCACGGCCTCCTTCACCGCGACGGGCGAGTCGATCGGTACGACCGACCCGTCCTGCACCGGCAGGAGACCGGATTCGACGAGCTCGCGGATCGACTTGCCGACCATGATCAGCGAGGCGGCCTTCGCCAGCGGGATGCCGAGCGCCTTGGAGACGAACGGTACCGTTCTCGAGGCGCGGGGGTTGGCCTCGAGCACGTACAGCACGCCCTGGCCGATGGCGAACTGCACGTTCAGCAGGCCCTGCACGCCGATGCCCTTCGCGATGCCGAGGGTGGCCTCGCGCACGCGGTTGATCACGTCGCGGCCGAGGGTGACGGGAGGCAGGGTGCACGCCGAGTCGCCGGAGTGCACGCCGGCCTCTTCGATGTGCTCCATGATGCCGCCGACGTACAGTTCGGTGCCGTCGAAGAGAGCGTCGACGTCGATTTCGATCGCGTCGTCGAGGAAGCGGTCGACCAGCAGCGGTGAGCCCGGAGCGATGATCGCCTGGTCCTTCACCCGGTCGAAGTAGTCGAGCATCGATTCGGTGTCGTAGACGATCTCCATGCCGCGGCCGCCGAGCACGTGCGAGGGACGCACCAGTACCGGGTACCCGATGTCTTCGGCGATCGTGACGGCTTCGCCCACGTTGGTGGCGGTGCCGTTTTTGGGGGCGAGCAGACCGGCGTCGGCGAGGATCTTGGAGAACAGTCCACGCTCCTCGGCGAGGTCGATCGCCTCGGGTGAGGTACCGAGGATCGGCACCCCGGCGTTCTTCAGGGCCTGGGCCAGCCCGAGCGCGGTCTGGCCGCCGAGCTGCACCACAACGCCCACCAACTCGCCGCTCGCACTCTCTGCGTGGATGATCTCGAGCACGTCCTCGAGGGTGAGCGGCTCAAAGTACAGGCGGTCGCTCGTGTCGTAGTCGGTGGAAACGGTTTCGGGGTTGCAGTTGATCATGATCGTCTCGTACCCGGCGTCGGCGAGGGCGAACGAAGCATGCACGCAGCTGTAGTCGAACTCGATGCCCTGACCGATGCGGTTGGGGCCCGAGCCGAGGATGATCACCTTGCGGCGATCGCTCGGGATCACCTCGGTCTCGAGGTCGTAGCTCGAGTAGTGGTACGGGGTCAGGGCGGGGAACTCCCCCGCGCAGGTGTCGACCGTCTTGAATACCGGGCGCACTCCGGCGCTCCAGCGTGTGCTGCGCACCTCGGCCTCGGTGCTTCCCCGTAGGTCGGCAATCTGGATGTCGCTGAAGCCGTGGTCTTTGGCGAGGCGCAGGGTGAGCTCGTCGAGAGCGGGAGCCCCGGCGATTTCCTCGGCCACCTCGTTGATCAGCACGATCTGGTCGATGAACCAGGGATCGATCTTGGTCGACTCGAACACCTCGGCGGTGGTCGCCCCGGCGCGCAGGGCCTGCTGCACCGTGACGATACGGCCGTCGGTGGGGACCTGGGCGATGGCGAGCAGTTCGGCCTTGTCACCGATCTCGCCGTTCCAGTGGAAACTGCTTCCCCGCTTCTCGAGCGAGCGCAGCGCCTTCTGCAGGGCGGTGGAGTAGTTGCGACCGATGGCCATGGCCTCGCCGACCGACTTCATGGTGGTCGTCAGGGTGGCGTCGGCCGACGGGAACTTCTCGAACGCAAAGCGCGGAACCTTGACGACGACGTAGTCGAGCGTGGGTTCGAACGATGCGGGGGTCACCTTGGTGATGTCGTTGGGGATCTCGTCGAGGCGGTAACCGATGGCGAGCTTTGCCGCGATCTTCGCGATCGGGAACCCCGTCGCCTTGGAGGCGAGCGCGGACGAACGGGACACGCGCGGGTTCATCTCGATCACGATGATGCGGCCGTCGGCGGGGTCGATCGCGAACTGGATGTTGCAGCCGCCGGTGTCGACGCCCACGGCGCGGATGATGTCGATGCCGATGTTGCGCAGGTTCTGGTACTCACGGTCGGTGAGGGTCAGGGCAGGAGCAACCGTGATCGAGTCCCCGGTGTGCACCCCGACGGGGTCGACGTTCTCGATCGAACAGACGACGACCGTGTTGTCGGCGGTGTCGCGCATCAGCTCGAGCTCGTATTCCTTCCAGCCGAGAATGGACTCCTCGAGGAGCACCTCGGTGGTGGGGCTCTGGTGCAGGCCGTCTGTGACGATTCGGATGAGCTCGTCGGGTGTGTAGGCGAAGCCGGACCCGAGGCCGCCCATTGTGAAGGAGGGGCGCACCACGAGCGGGTAACCGAGGTCTTCCGCGAAAGCCGTTGCTTCCTCCACGGTGTGGGCTATGTGGCTGCGTGCGACACCGGCGCCAGCATCCAACACCAGCTGTTTGAAGATCTGCCGGTCCTCACCCTTATTGATCGCCTCGAAGTTCGCGCCGATGAGCTCGACGTCGTACTTCTCGAGGATTCCGTGCTTGTGCAGGTCAATCGCGGCGTTGAGCGCGGTCTGGCCGCCGAGGGTGGGGAGGATCGCGTCGGGCTTCTCCTTGATGATGATCGACTCGATAACCTGCCAGGTGATCGGCTCGATGTAGGTGGCGTCGGCGAAATCGGGGTCCGTCATAATGGTCGCCGGGTTGGAGTTGACGAGAATGACCCGAACGCCCTCCTCGCGGAGAACTCGGCAGGCCTGGGTTCCCGAATAGTCGAACTCTGCGGCCTGTCCGATCACGATCGGACCGCTGCCGATGACCAGGACGGACTTGATATCTTCGCGCTTCGGCATTACTTGCTTTCCGTTCCGGTGGTCGTTCCTGATTCGCGCGGGTTGGCAAGAACCATGTCGCGGAACCGGTCGAACAGGTAGTTGCTGTCGTGGGGGCCGGCGGCTGCCTCCGGGTGGTACTGCACGGAGAAGGCCGGAATGTCGAGGGCGTTGAGTCCCTCGACGACGTTGTCGTTGAGGTTGACGTGACTGACCTCGACGCGACCGAACCCGGCCGGCGAGGTCGAGATCTCTCCGATGGGGGCATCGACGGCGAAACCGTGGTTGTGGCTGGTGATCTCGGTGCGTCCGGTGACCACGTCCACTACCGGCTGGTTGATGCCGCGGTGACCGAAGGGGAGTTTGTAGGTGCCGTAGCCGAGAGCACGGCCGAGGAGCTGGTTACCGAAGCAAATGCCGAAGAACGGCAGGCCGTCTTTGAGTACCGCCTGGAGCAGCTCGACGTGTGCGTCGCTGGCGCCGGGGTCTCCGGGGCCGTTGGAGTAGAACACGGCGCTCGGCTGGAGAGCCTGGATCTCGGCGAAGGTGACCGCCTGCGGGAGCACGTGTACGTCGAAGCCGCGAGCCGAAAGGTATCGCAGCGTTGAGGTCTTGACTCCGAGATCGAGCACAGCGACGGAGCCGATACGCTCCCCCTCGGCCGGGAGCATGTACGCGACCGTTGTCGACACGGTTCCGGACAGGTTCTGGCCGGTCATCGATGCCGCCGACCGCACGACAGCAAGCTGCTCTTCGGCGGGCAGCCTCGCGTCTTCGCCGGAGAATACGCCGGCGCGCATCACGCCGGCGTCCCGCAGGCGGCGGGTCAGTGCGCGGGTGTCGATCCCGCTGATTCCCACCACCGACTCCTTGACGAGGTTGTCGTCGAGGGAGCCGTTCGCGCGGAAGTTGGACACAACGCGGGAGGGATCGCGCACGACGAATCCGGCCACCCAGATTCGCGCGGACTCCGGGTCTTCACTGTTCACCCCCGTGTTGCCGATGTGGGGCGCCGTCATGACGACGATCTGGCCGGCGTAGCTCGGGTCGGTGAGCGTCTCCTGGTATCCGGTCATGCCGGTGGCGAAGACGGCTTCGCCAATGGTGCGCCCGCGGGCGCCGTAGGCCCGGCCGGTGTAGCGGGTGCCATCTTCGAGAACGAGAACTGCGGGGTCGAGGGCCACTAGGCCGTCCTTCCAGTCGGTGCGGTGAAAATGAGGTTGAGGGCTTCGATCAGCTCGTTGGCTGCCTCGAGGCGGAAATAACTGTCGACGGTCGTCTGCGCATCGGCCGCGGCGCCAGCGTCGGCATGCGGGAGCGCGTCGGCGGCCCCGAGGGTCCAGCCCACGAGCACCAGCCCGCCCGGTTCGACCACGCGGTCAATGGTCCAGGTTGCCCTGGTCACTTCGCGGAGGGCAGCGGCGGGAATGAAGACCTCGGGCTCCCCGCGCAGCGCCAGCACGACGCCCGTCTCCGCGACTGTCAGTCGGGCTCGCGCGCGAAACCCGAGGCCCCGAACCGCGACGCGGTTGAGCGGATCCCCGGCCAGTGTGGTCGCAACGTACAGTCCGTCGAACGTGCCCCGAATTGCGCCGAGGTCTTCCGGAACCGGCGCAGGTTGCCCGAGTCCGGCCTGACGGCGCTTGCGTGCGCGCCAACCGAAGAGCATCAGAGCCAGCAGGAGCAGGAGCAACACCACCACGAAGCCCATCAGCAGCGGCCTATCCACGAGCCACCGCCGCCCTAGTAGCGACCAGCGCGCTGGCAGCGACCGCGCTGGCAGCGACGACCGAGCTGTCGACCAGTGCGCCGTCGAGAACGGTGGCGTAACCATCATGAATAGTGGCGACCACGCGACCGGGCAGCTCGAGGTCGAGGTAGGGGGTGTTCACTCCCTTGCCGGCGAGGTGCTCGAGGCCGAACGACCGGCGCACCGCGGGGTCGTACAGGGTGAAGTTCGCAATCGTTCCCTCAGCGAACGGGGCGGCGTACCCACTGAGGCGGCCGATGGCTGCGGGTGCTGCTGACAGTACGCGCGCGACATCCGCCCATCCCAGCTGACCGCTGTCGACCACCGCCGCCTGCACGACGCTGAGCGCTGATTCAAGCCCGACCATCCCGAAGGCGGCCTCGGCCCAGGCGCATTCCTTCGCTTCGACCGGGTGCGGTGCGTGGTCGGTCGCGACGATGTCGATCGTGCCGTCCGCGAGACCCTCGCGAAGCGCCAGCACGTCCTCGGACCGGCGGAGCGGCGGATTCACCTTGTAGCGCGAGTCGTAGCTGCGAACGAGGTCCTCGGTGAGAAGCAGGTGGTGCGGGGTTGCCTCGGCGGTCACCTGGATGCCCCGTGCCTTGGCCCAGCGGATCACATCGACCGAGCCGGCCGTAGAGACATGGCAGATGTGCAGGCGGGCTCCGACATGCTCGGCGAGCAGCACGTCGCGGGCGATGATGGACTCCTCCGCCACCGCTGGCCACCCCGCGAGGCCGAGCTCGCCGGAGAGGGCGCCCTCGTTCATCTGGGCACCCTCGGTGAGTCGGGGCTCCTGGGCGTGCTGGGCGATCACCCCGTCGAAGGTCTTGACGTACTCCAGCGCGCGACGCATGAGCAGGGCGTCATGCACGCACTTTCCGTCGTCGGAGAACACGCTGACCTTCGCACGTGACTGGGCCATCGCACCGATCTCGCTGAGACGTTGCCCCTCAAGGCCGACGGTCACCGCGCCGATCGGGCGCACGGTCGCATAGCCATGGCGCACTCCGAGCGAAGCTACCTGCTCGACAACTCCGGCGGTGTCGGCGACGGGAGACGTGTTTGCCATTGCGTGCACGGCGGTGAAGCCGCCCAGCGCTGCGGCGCGGGATCCCGTCAGGACGGTCTCGCTCTGCTCGAAACCTGGCTCGCGCAGGTGGGTGTGCAGGTCGACGAGGCCGGGCAGCGCGGTCAAACCGTCCGCGTCGATGACGGTCGCACCCGCTGCGGTAAGGCCGGTGCCCGTTCGAAGAATGCGACCACCCTCGACCAGGATGTCCGTGCGACTGCCGTTCGGCAGTACCGCGCCAACGACGAGCAGTGTCGGGTTAGTTTCACTCATCTGAGTTCCTCGCAGGGTCGTCATGGCTTCACCGAGCCGGAGAGCAAGAGGTAGAGCACGGCCATCCTTATCGAGACCCCGTTCGCCACCTGTTCGAGCACGGTCGACCGCGCGGAGTCGGCCGCGTTGGCCGAGATTTCCAGGCCGCGGTTCATGGGGCCGGGGTGCATAACCATGGTATCGGGACGCAGGCGGGCGAGTCGCTCATCGTCGAGGCCCCACTGCCGGGAGTATTCGCGCGCGTTCGGGAAGAACGCCGCGTTCATGCGCTCGGACTGGATGCGCAGCATCATGATGACGTCGGGATCGTCGTCGATGGCGGTGTCCAGGTCGAAGCCGATCGTCGCCGGCCAGCCGCTGGTATCCACGGGCAGCAGGGTCGCGGGCGCGATCAGATTGACTGTCGCCCCCAGCGCCTGGAGCAGCCAGACGTTCGAGCGCGCGACCCGGCTGTGCAGGATGTCGCCCACGATGGTCACCCGGAGTCCGTCGAGGTCCTTGCCGCGCGAGGCAGAGCCGTGAAGGCGGCGGCGCATTGTGAAGGCATCGAGGAGCGCCTGCGTGGGGTGTTCGTGTGTTCCGTCGCCCGCGTTGAGCACGGCCGCGTCGATCCAGCCGCTGCGGGCGAGGGTCTGCGCAGCGCCGGACGCGGAGTGGCGAATGACCACGGCGTCCGCGCCCATCGCCGCGAGGGTCTGGGCTGTGTCTTTCAGGCTTTCACCCTTGGACACGCTCGACCCCTTGGCGCTGAAGGTGATCAGGTCCGCGCTCAGGCGCTTGGCGGCGAGCTCAAACGAGGTGCGGGTGCGGGTCGAATCTTCGAAGAACAGGTTGATGACGGTTTTGCCGCGGAGGGTCGGCAGCTTCTTGATCTCGCGGTGAGCGACATCCGCCATGTCCTCTGCAACATCCAGGATGCCCACGGCGGTCGCCCTGTCGAGGTCGCGGGTTGACAGCAAGTGCCTCATGATTCGATCGTCACCTCTTCGACTCCGTCAGTGTCTCTGAGGCGAACGCGAATCCGCTCTTCGGACGAGGTGGGAAGGTTCTTGCCCACGAAGTCCGCCCGGATCGGCAGCTGCCGGTGCCCGCGGTCGACCAGCACGGCGAGGCGGACGGCGCGGGGGCGCCCATAGTCGCCGAGCGCGTCGAGCGCCGCGCGGATGGTGCGTCCGGAATAGAGCACGTCGTCAACGAGGACGACGGTTTTGCCGTTGACGCCGCCGGACGGGATCTGGGTGGGAGATGGCGCACGGGTCGGCTGGCCCGCGAGGTCGTCACGGTACATCGTCACGTCGAGAAACCCCACGGAGCCGGAGCCCGGTTCGATCTCGTCGAGGATCGCCCCGATACGGCGCGCCAGCTCAATGCCGCGGGTGGGGATACCCAGGATCACAAGGTCTGAACCACCGCGATTGGACTCAAGGATCTCGTGGGAAATCCGGGTCAACGCTCGCGAGATGTCAGCGGGCTGCAACACAGTGCGTGCAGTCACGATGACCTCCTTCCCCGTCTCTCTGGACGGAACTTAAAGGATGTCTAATAGCCCCACCTTAGCATCGGCTCCGCCCGAGCTTGCTCAGGTCAGGACCTCCAGCCCTACTGCTCGCGTCCTCCGGCACTAGTCCGCGCGTCCTCCGGTACTGCTGCTCGCGTCCTCCGGCACCGGCGGTTGGCCTGGCGTCTGGCAATTCAGGAACTGAGACACAAGCCGAATCGGGGCGGTCAGCGCTGGCGCGGGTGCGGCAGCGAGGCACTGCCAGATCTCCTGAATTGCCAGACCGGAGACTCAAACTCCTGGATTGCCACACCCGCGACCGCGACAATTCAGGAGATGAGCCACGCGCGGATCCGGGGCGGTCAGCGCTGGCGCGGGTGCGGGCACGCGTCACGACCGCAACTCCTGAATTGTCAGAAGTACGAACACAACTCTCGATGAGCCCGACGCGCGATTCCAACTCTTGAACGGCTCGATCGACGCGGCAGTCCAGTCCGGACCGGCTGGATCGACGCGGCAGTCCAGTCCGGACCGGACTCGAACCCACACCGGCGGAGGTGCAGCACCGCCTCTCCCCTCCGCTGCCCCACCCCTACGCTGACACTGACTCTGACGCTGACAATTCAGGAACTGAGACACGCGCCGAATCGGGGCGGTCAGCGCTGGCGCGGGTGCGGCAGCGAGGCACTGCCGGATCTCCTGAATTGCCAGACCCGAGACTCGAACTCCTGAGTTTCGCGACCGGAACTCCTGAGTTTCCAGATGCGCGACCGATACTCCTGATCTTCCAAGAGCGTGACCGCGACTCCTGAGTTTCCAGACGGAAGGTTCAGGGGGTCAGGACCATCGCTTCAGGAGATAGCGCTCGAGCACTCCGACGAGGCCATCGGTGATCTTGCCGAGGACAGCCAGGAGGACGATGGCGAGGAACAGCCGGTCGATGCGCCCGTTGTTCTGCGAGTCGTTGAGCAGGAATCCGAGACCGAGGGAGGAGCCGAGGAGCTCCCCCGCCACCAGAAAGAGCCAGGACTGCGCGAGCGCGAGACGCAACGCGGAGACAACGCTCGGCACAACGGCGGGCAATTGCACGACTCGCAGCAGCGCGGTGCCGCGGTAGCCGTAGGCGCGTCCGGCTTCGACCAGATGCTCATCAACGTGGCGGAGCGCCGCAGACACCGTGGTGTAAACGGGGAAGAACGCGCCGATGGCGATCAGCAGAACCTTCTGGTCTTCGCTGTAGCCGAGGTAGAGGGCAAGCAGCGGCAACCACGCGAGCGACGGAACCGCCCGCAGCGCGCCCAAGGAGGGGCTGAGCACGACGGAGCCAATCCGCGACAGCCCGACCGTCGCTGCGACGACGAGACCGACGATCGAGCCGAACAGAAATCCGAGCAACACCCGCTGCGTGGAGATGGCGACGTGGAGGCCCAGCTCACCGCGCGCAGCGAGGTCAGTACCAGCGAGAAAGACCGACGACGGCGACGGAAGCCGATACGAGGGCACCAGCCCGGAGGAAGCGATCAACTGCCAGATGAGCAGGATGAGCCCCGGCAGCAGGAGGCCGCCGAGAATCGTCAGGATCGTCGTCTTCCAGCCCCGACGTGAGCCGCGACGCGCCTGGCCCAAGGCGGAGCCCGCGGCGGAGAATCCGAAGCTGCTGGAGAACTGGAACAGGGTTGCCGCTGTCCCTCTCCCGCGTCCGGCAGGGCCCCCGCGGCTGGGTGCGCCCTTCGCATTGGACGCGTCCGCAGCGCTGGACGCGACTGCAGCGCTGGACGCGTCCGCAGTGCTGGACGGGACTGCAGTGTTGGACGCGTCTGCATTTCCCAGCGCACCCGCACTGCCGGGCACACCCTTCGTGTCTGTTGTGGCCCGGGTGCCGGGCGCGTTCCTCCGGCGGGCGGCGGCCGAGTTGGGACGATCGCCTACCTGAGTTCCGCGCGGCTCACTCATGGTCAGCCGAGGGCCGACGGGTCGGCCTGCTCCGCGTAGCTCGGTTCGAACAGCGAGTCGAGCGCTTTGTCGATAGCGTCCTGAGAGGCTACGTCACCGGACTCAACAAAGATCGGCCCGATCACCTCGAGCACGTCGTGCTGGGCATCACCGGGCACGGGGTCAATGTCGAAGTTGGTGCGTTCCGTGACCACCGCGGTGGCGATTGCAGGATCGATGCCCGCAACCTCAGCGAGGATCGCGGCGGTCGCCTCCGGGTCTTCGATGGCAAACGCACGAGCCTTCTCATACGCGTTCACCACCAATTGAGCCAGGTCGGGTGAGGCCGCGAGAAACTCCTCGGTCGCGTTCAAAAAACCGTAGCTGTTGAAGTCGATGTTGTCGTAGATGATGGTCGAACCGGCCGTGGCGACGCTGGTGGAAAGCAGCGGGTCAAGTCCCGACCACGCGTCGACCGCTCCGCTTTCGAGGGCAGCTTTGCCGTCGGCGTGCTGCAGGTTCTGCACGTCGACGTCGCCCGCCGCGACCCCCGCTTCGGCCAGGGACTGCAACAGGAAGAAGTAGGGGTCCGTGCCCTTGGTGGCGGCCACCGATCGGCCGGCGAGCTGGCTCACCTCCGTGATGTCCGAACCCGCAGGGACGAGGATCGCCGCCCAATTTGGCTGCGAGTAGATGTCAATGGTCTTAATCAGCAAGCCATTGGACGCCGCGAGCAGCGCTGCGGATCCCGCGGTGGATCCGACATCGACCGCGCCAGCGCGGAGTGCCTCGTTTGCTTTGTTAGACCCCGCAGACTGAATCCAGTTCACCGTGACGTCGCCGCCGAGCTCATCCTCGAGCCAGCCCTGATCCTTGATAATCAGGCTGAGCGGGTTGTACGTCGCAAAGTCGATGTTGAGAACGTCTGAGCTCCACCCGGCCTCGGTCTCTTCATCGTCCGAGACGAGTGCGGACCCCTCGCCGGCGACACAGCCGGTAAGCGCCAGCGCGACGGTGGTGGCCAGGGCAAGAAAAACGGGGGCGGACCGGCGACGGCCGAGACGCGGGGTTCGTGTTGTATTGGTCATGGTTACCTCTGCTGTGGGGTGATCTCGGGTTGGGTGAAGTCGGTCGGGGTGAAGTCAGACGGGGTCGGGTCGGACGGGGTGGGGTCGGACGGGGTCGGGTCGGAGTCGGAGCGATGCACGGACACCCCGAGCCCCTCGAGGAGCCTGGCGCGAAGTGCGGCGAGGGCGGCGTCTCCCCGATCACGAGGCCGGGAGCCGGGAACCGAGACGATGGAGCGGATGTCGGCTCCGCCACCCACCGGCGCGTTCGGGTCTTCGCCCAGCAGCACAATCCGGTCGGAAAGGTAGAGGGCCTCGTCGACGTCGTGGGTGACGAGGATGATCGTCGCCGGCTCCACCGCGTGGATCTCGAGGAGGAGGTCCTGCATCGTCAGGCGTGTCAGCGCGTCGAGCGCGCCGAACGGCTCGTCGAGCACCAGGACTCCTGGGCCCCGCGCCAGTGCGCGGGCGAGAGACGCACGCTGCGCCATGCCGCCGGAGACCTGCCGCGGTCGAAGTGAGGCGGCGTCGGCCAGCTGAACCAGGGTGAGCAGTTCGGCGACCCGCGCACGGCCGGCGCTGCGCTGGGTCTGCCGGGGAAGTCCGAGTTCGACATTGCGTTCGATCGTGCGCCAGGGCAGCAACCTGGGCTCCTGGAAACCCACCGCACAGCGCTGGTCGATGCCAGCGAGAGCGGTTCCGCCGATTCGAATTGTGCCGACGTCGGGGGTGTCGAGTCCGCTGATCTGGCGCAGGAGCGTGGACTTGCCGCACCCCGACGGACCAAGCAGGGCGACAATCTCACCGGCGGCGATGTCGAGCGTGATGTCCTTCAGTACCGCCCGGTGCGCTTCCGAAGGGCGCTGCCCGGGGAAGCTCCGCCCAACGCCCGTGAGGCTCACGGGCAGCGCGGGGGCGGTGACGCCTGTGCTGGTTCGACTGATGGACACACTAGGAAACTAGGTGCGTCCCGGCCCCAAGGGAAATGCGAGCGTAACGAAGAGTCATCTTCGCTACGCTCGCTGGTGTGCTGCCGACCGGGGTCCGCGGCGACGAGGTGTTACGCGTTGATTTGGGCGATCCGACCCAGGAGTCCGTTGACGAACCCTGCGGAATCTTCCGTGCTGAGGACGGTCGCGGACTCGACTGCCTCGGAGATCGCGACACCGTCGGGAACAGCGTCGTTGTGGAGCAGCTCCCAGATTCCGATGCGGATGATGGCTCGGTCGACGGCGGGCATCCGCTCGATGGTCCAGCCCTGCGAGTACGTCTCGATGAGTTCGTCGATCTCGTCGCCGTGGGCAGCAACCCCCTCGACGATCTCCTTTGCGTACTGCCAGGAGCTCGCACGCAGCGGGTCGGCGAGCTGCCGGTTCTCCTCCGCCAACAACGAAGCGTTGATGGACTCGCCGCGCACGTCGGCGCCGTAGAGAACGTCGAGGGCGCGTTTACGCGCTTTACTCCGAGCGCCCACTAGTTGACGCGGCCGAGGTAGCTGCCGTCGCGGGTGTCGACCTTGACGCGGGTGCCCTGCTCGAGGAACAACGGAACCTGGATCTGGTAGCCGGTCTCGACGGTGGCGGGCTTGGTGCCCCCGGTCGAGCGGTCACCCTGGAGGCCGGGCTCCGTGTAGGTGATCTCCAGCACGACGGAGGCGGGAAGCTCGACGTAGAGCGGGTCGCCGTTGTGCAGGGCGAGGGTGACGTTCTGGTTCTCGAGCATGAAGTTGGCGGCGTCGCCAACCTGCGCCTCGGTGAGGGTGATCTGGTCGTAGTCGGCCACGTTCATAAACACGTAGCTGTCGAGGTCTTTGTAGAGATACTGGAACTCGCTGCGGTCCACAACCTCGGTTTCGATCTTCGCGCCGGCGTTGAAGGTGCGGTCCACGACCTTGCCGCTCATGACGTTCTTGACCTTGGTGCGCACGAACGCACCGCCCTTGCCCGGCTTCACATGCTGGAAGTCGATGACGGTCCAAAGCTGGCCGTCCATGTTGAGAACGACGCCGTTCTTGATATCGCTGGTGGAGGCCATGCCGGTGTGTATCCGTTTCGTGGAGGGAAAGAAGAGGCGTCTCGCGCCGCCCGCGGTTAAACGGGCACCGTCGAGTGTACTTGCCTAGGAGGCGAGTCGCCCAATGGAGCTGAGCGCCAGCACGTACGAGTCGAATCCGAAACCGGCGATGACGCCGGTCGCGACACCCGAGATCACACTCGTGTGGCGGAACTCCTCGCGGGCGTGTGGGTTGGAGATGTGCACCTCAACCAGGATGCCGCCACCCTTCGTGACAAGCGCCGCGGCATCCCGCAACGCGTACGAATAATGCGTAAACGCCGCCGGATTCAGGATGACGGGGCTCGCAGTGTCTACCGCCTCGTACAACCACGAGATAAGTTCAGACTCGTCATTGGTCTGGCGCAGGTCGATCGTGATGCCTGCGGGCGCCTCTGCCTCGAGCAGCGCTTTCAGCGCCGCCATGTCCTGGCTTCCATAGACGTCGGGCTCGCGACTGCCGAGTCGTCCGAGGTTGGGTCCGTTCAAGACCAGCACAGTGCTCACTCGCCCAGCCTATCGGGAGGGGCGGAGGCGATCAGCTACACACCAATCTCGGCGTAGGCGGCGAACAGCAGTGCCTCTTCTGGGCCGGTCAGCACGCTTGGCTTACCGATGTCATCGAGAACGATGAAGCGCAGCATGCCGGCGCGCGTCTTCTTGTCGCGCTGCATGGTGGCGAGCAGCGTTTTCCAGCGGCCGAGCGGGTAGGTGGTCGGCAGGGTCAGCGACTCGAGGATGCGGCGGTGTCGGGCGACCGCCTCGTCGCTGAGGGACCCGGTGATCCGGGAGAGCTCTGCAGCGAACACCATGCCCACCGAAACAGCCGCGCCGTGCCGCCAGGCGTAGCGCTCGGCGTGCTCGATGGCGTGGCCGAGCGTGTGCCCATAGTTGAGGGTTTCGCGGAGGCCAGCCTCCTTGAAGTCCGCCCCGACGACTCTCGCCTTCATGGCGATTGCCAGCTCGATCAGTCGGCGGAACTCGGGCGTGGCCGGGTCGACCGCGCGATCGACGTCTGCCTCGTAGATGTCGAGGATCTCCGGCTCGGCGATGAACCCGGCCTTCACGATCTCGGCAGACCCGGCGAGAATCTCGTTGCGCCCGAGCGTCGCCAGCAGGTCGAGGTCGACGAGCACCGCGGCCGGTGCGTAGAAGGCACCGACGAGGTTCTTGCCCTCGGCGGTGTTGATCCCGGTTTTACCGCCGATCGCGGCATCTACCATTCCGAGCACGGTGGTCGGAATCTGGATCAGTCGCACGCCGCGCAGCCAGGTTGCCGCGACGAATCCGGCGAGGTCGGTCGTGGCTCCCCCGCCCAGGCCGATGATCACGTCGCTGCGGGTGAAGTCGGTCTGGCCGAGAACCTGCCAGCAGAATGCTGCGACCTCTACCCGTTTGGCGGCCTCGGCATCCGGAACCTCGGCGAGCACCACTTCGTAACGATCGAGGAGGCTGTCGCGCAGTTCATTGGCCTTCGCACCCAGGGTGGGGGCGTGGACGATCATCACCTTGGTCGCCTTGGACCCGATGATCTCCGCGAGCCCGGAGAGCAGGCCGCGCCCGATGACGACACTGTAGGGGTCTGCGCCGCCCACGGGGATGGTGGTGGTCTGCTCGGTGTCTGTCACGAGTCGTTCTCCTGTATCCAGCGTGCGACATCGGCGGCGATGTCGTCGAGGTGGCGATGCGAGGTGTCGAAAGTGCGGGTGGCGAGGCTCTCATAGAGGGGACGGCGCGCGTCAACCAGCGCCTGCCACGAGTCAACCCCCGCCACGAGCGGCCGTTTACCCGTGGTGATCCGCGCCTCGACGGCGGCACGCGTAACGGTGAGCAGCACAACGCGCTGGTCGACCAGGTCCCGTTGGGTATCGGCGTGCAGTACCGCGCCACCGCCGAGGGCGACGACGGCCTCTTCGGTCAGCGCCTGCTCAACCGCTTCGCGCTCGAGCTCGCGAAAGTGGGGCTCGCCGTGTTCCGCGAAGATATCGCTGATCGCGCCGTGCGCGGCCACGATTCGCTTGTCCGTGTCGACGAACGGAACACCGAGCAGATTCGCCACGCGCTTACCCAGGCGCGTCTTACCCGCGGCGGGCGCTCCGATCAGCACCAGGAGCGGTCGATCAGGCACGGTCGTCAGCCGCCCGGGCCGTGCGGTGGCGGGCGGGAATAGCCGCGAGGTACCCCTCGAGGTTGCGTTTCGTCTCTTCGATCGCGTCACCACCGAACTTTTCGAGCACGGAGTTCGCGAGTACCAGCGCAACCATCGCCTCCGCCACGACACCAGCGGCAGGCACGGCACAGACGTCGGAACGCTGGTGGTGCGCCTCGGCAGCGACGCCGGTTGCGACATCCACCGTCCGAAGCGCATGGGGCACCGTCGCGATCGGCTTCATGCCGGCGCGTACCCGCAGGATCGTGCCGGTGCTCATGCCGCCCTCGGTGCCCCCGGCCTTGTCGGACAGCCGGGAGATCTCCTCGCCGTCGGTGACCAGCTCATCGTGGGCTTCCGAGCCGCGACGGGTGGTGGTGAGGAAGCCGTCGCCGACCTCGACGCCCTTGATCGCCTGGATGCCCATGAGGGCCGCGGCCAGCTGGGAGTCCAGTCGACGGTCCCAGTGCACGTAGGAGCCGAGTCCCGGCGGCACGCCGTAGGCAAGAACCTCGACCACACCGCCCAGGGTGTCCCCCGCGCTCTGGGCGGCGTCGACCTCGGCCACCATCGCGGCGGAGGTACCCGCGTCGAAGCAGCGGAGGGGATCCGCGTCCAGCGCGGCGACGTCGGACGGCATCGGCAGCTCTGCGCCCTCGGGCACCCGAACCGTGCCGATAGACAGCGTGTGGCTCACCAGCGTGATGCCGAGTTCCGCCAGGAATGCCCGCGCGACGGCACCGAGCGCCACCCGCGCGGCGGTTTCGCGCGCGCTGGCCCGCTCGAGCACGTTGCGGGACTCATCGAAGTTGTACTTCTGCATGCCGACCAGGTCGGCGTGCCCGGGCCGCGGGCGTGTGAGCGCAGCACCTCGGCCCTTCGGCAGGCTCTCCCGGTCAACCGGCGACGCGCTCATCACGTCGACCCAGCGAGGCCACTCGGTGTTGCCGATGCGCAGCGCGACCGGGCTGCCCATCGTCAACCCAAAGCGCACGCCCCCAGAGATGTTCAGCTCGTCTTCTTCGAACTTCATCCGGGCGCCGCGACCATACCCCAGCTTGCGCCGGGCAAGATCGGCGCGGATGGCGTCGAGACTGACGGGCACGCCCGCGGGCATCCCCTCGATAGTGGCCACCAATTCGGGGCCGTGGGACTCACCTGCGGTCAACCAACGAAGCATGTAAGAATCCTCCCACAGGCCCTAGGGCGTCAGCGCCGCCCGCATTGACTTCAGCACCAAGGATTCGTCGGGCAGCGGTGTGCTCGCGTCGCCGGCGACAAAAATACGCACCTGCGCGATCGCCTGGTGCACGAGCATCTCAAGGCCCGAGATGACGGTGCCCTTGGCCGCCTGCCATTCGGTGGCCAGTGCGCTCGGCCAGGGGTCGTAGGCGACGTCGAGGAGTACCGAGCGCGCCCGCATCCGGTCGGAGAAGAGCTCCGCCTCGAGCGAGATCCCTCCGGGCAACGTGCTGATGACGGCATCGGGCACCCCTTTCGGACGGTCGGCTGCGTCGTCGGAGAAAGCCTGCACCGTGACATCCATTCCGAGATGCCGACCAAGCTGGGCGAGTTCGAGCGCCTTAAGCGGTGTGCGCACCACGATGAGCGCGCGGTCAGCCCCCAGCTGGCTTGAGGCGATGAGAGCGGATGCCGCGGTCGCACCCCCACCGAGGAGGTAAATGTAGCCGAGCTTATTGACCCCGTTCGTCTCGAGCGCTGCGCGGACGCCGTACACGTCGGTGTTGAAGCCCCGGATGGCGCGGGTGTCCCCCTCGGGCGAGAACAGAACGGTGTTCGCCCCACCGGCGAGGTTCACGATCGCGTCACGCGAGTCGAGCAGGGGAAGCACGCTCCGCTTGAGCGGCATGGTCAGGGAGAGCCCGCGCCACTGCGCTGGCCGCGACCGGACGAACTCGGGCAGGGCGTCGACCGTCACCTCGACCGCGTCGTAGTGCCAGTCGAGGCCGAGGGCACGGTAGGCGGCCGCGTGCAGCGCCGGCGACTTCGAGTGACCGATCGGAGACCCGAGAACCGCCAGCTGCTGCCGCGCATCGGCGGAATCCGTCATCAGTTGTCCCAGTCCGGGTTCGCCCGGATCCAGTCCTGCCACTCCAGCACCGCGGCTTCATGCTCGGCGAACGTGACCGAGAATTTGGTCTCGCCGGTGTCGCCGTTGACGAGAACCATGTACACCCAGTCCCCCACGGCGGGATTCAGCACAGCATTGATCGCATCGTCTCCGGGAGCGGAAATCGGGCCAACGGGCAGTCCGGGGTTCGCGTACGTGTTGTACAGGTTGCTCGCATCCCCACGCTCTTCGTCGGTGGTGAAAATCGATGTGCCGCCTGTGCCGTAGCTCACGGTCGCATCCGACTCGAGGTTCATCGGCGGAGTCATCGCCAAACGGTTGAGGAACAACCGGGCGACGATCGGGAAGTCCTCAATGCTTCCGCCCTCCTTCTGCACGATTGAGGCGAGTGTGAGCACGCGCTGGCGGTCAGCCACGGCTACTCCGGCGGCATCGAGCGATTGCAGCATGCGGTCAGCCATCGTCTGCAGGATCTGTTGCGCCGTCACACCCGGCTCGAATTCGTAGGTCGCGGGAAAGAGCCAGCCCTCGAGGCTGGGCGCCGTGGCGGGCACGCCGAACGCGGTGTAGTTCGCTGCGACCGCCTCAAAGTCGGATAGCGGCAAACCGGTGCCCTCGGAGAGGGACGCGAGTGTTTGGGGAAGAGTGGAGCCTTCGGTGATGAGAACCCTGGATGTCGCGACGTTGGCCGGGTTCGCCAGCACGTCCAAGGCTGACTGGGCGCTCATTTCTTTCTGGAGAGGGTAGCTGCCCGGCATAAAGGTCGGTTGAACTTCCTGGGCGACCAGCAGGTCGTAGAAGGCGTCGTAGGTCATGGTGACCCCGGCCTCTTCCAGCTTCGTCGCGATGTCCCCGCCGACGTCGCCGGATACAATGGTCACCGTGACCGCTTCACCGTTGCCGGTGCCCTCGTAATCGTTGGGCAGCTCGATGCCGAGCACCTGGCGCACCTGGTCCTCGAACATCACCCAGACCGCGGCCGCGGCTCCGCCGACGAGCGCGAGTAGCACGACCAGCACCCACAGCCAGATGAGCCAGAGGCGCCGACGACGCGGCGGGCGCCCGGAAGGGTGCGGCGGCGGCGGCCAGGATGCCCCCGAGTCGGGATCGGTGCCGCGTTTGCCGTCCGCGCTCGACGGACCGAACAGCTGGTCGACGGTCAGCGGTTCATCGTCGGCGCTGGTCGGCCGCTCTGTGGCTGGCATGGCTGTGGCTGGCATCGCTGTGGCTGGCTGCTCTGTGGCCGGCACCCCTGAGCTCGACGCAGATGGCGAGGCCGTAGCGGGCTCCACCTGGGGCGCTGGTTGGGCTGGGTCGGCCGCACGCGACGAGTCCGTTTCGTGAGCCTTCGCGCGTGTCTCGCTCTCACGCAACTGGCGCCGTGTGGGCGGAACGTAGGATGCCGCGGGGGGCAGCCGCACGCGGGCACCATCATCGGGCTGTGCTGGAACGGGGTTGTCCCGGTTCAGGTCGTCGGCCACAGGGTGTTTATCCTTCGTCCGCCTCGACAAGCACGCCCGGCGGTCGTCCCGCGGCGCGCTCGAAGTCGAGGGCATGTTGGACAATAATAACGGCTGCCACCTGGTCGATCACGGGACGTGAGCTTTTACTGTTTCTCCCGGCTGAACGCAGGGCAGCCTGGGCCGACACGGTCGACAGGCGTTCGTCCACCATCCGCACCGGGATTCCGGTCGCGGTTGCCAAGATTCGTGCGAAGGTCTCCGCGTCCTCCGTCGATGCAGTGTGTGTTCCCGCAAGCGACAGGGGCAAGCCAACGATGAACTCGGTCGCGTCCAGCTCGACGGCGATCGCCAGGATGCGCGCAACGTCGCCGTCTCCCCGCTTCACCGTCTCGACCGGGGTGGCGAGCATGCCGTGGAAGTCGGTACGGGCTACTCCGATCCGCACCTTCCCGACGTCGACACCGACGCGCACCCCGGTTCGCACTAGCCGGCGACGTTCGCGCTGATCGCCTGTAGGGCGGTGTCGATGGCGGTCAGGTCGGAGCCGCCGCCCTGCGCGAGGTCATCCTTGCCTCCCCCGCCACCGCCGAGAATGCCGGACGCGAGCTTCGCCAGGGCGCCGGCGCGCACGCCAGATTTGCGGGCCTCATCGTTCGTGGCAACGATCACGGCGGGCTTGCCAGACACGTCGGCCGCGAGGGCGACCACGGCCGCTTCCGACCCGAGCCGCTCCCGCACCGTTGTGGCGAGCGAGCGGAGTTCGTCAGTGGTTTTGACCGTTCCGACGTTCTCACTGATGAGACGAACCGCGCCGACGTGGGAGACACGCGACACCAACGCGGGCACCCGTGCTGCGAGCTCGGCCGCCTCGTACTGGGCGATGCGCTTCTCGGCGGCCTTGAGGTTCGTCACCAGGTCGGAGATACGCTCGGGCAACTGCTCTCGCGGAGTCTTGAGCGAGCTGGTCAGCTGGGAGACAATCGAGCGCTCGGTCGCGAGGTCCTTGAACGCGTCGAACCCCACGAGTGACTCGATGCGCCGGCTCGTCGAGCCGATTGAGGACTCGCCGACCAAGTTGATGAGGCCAACTTCGGCGGAGCGCGACACGTGGGTGCCGGCGCAGAGCTCGAGCGACCATGGGCCGCCGATTTCAACCACGCGAACCGTGTCGCCGTACTTCTCGCCGAATAGCGCCATTGCTCCCAGCGACTTCGCTTCGGCGAGCGGAAGGATACGGGTGGTCACCTCCAGATTCTCGAGGATGGCGTTGTTGGCGATGTTCTCGATCTCGCTGCGGGTCGCCGGAGACAGCGGCTGGTTCCAGTTGAAGTCGAGGCGCATGTAGCCGGCCTTGTTATACGAGCCAGCCTGATGCGCGTCAGAGCCGAGGGTCTGGCGCAGCGCCGCGTGAATGAGGTGGGTCGCGGAATGGGCCTGGGCCGCGGCGTGACGCCACACGGGGTCGACCACGCTGGTCGCGGCATCCCCCACTCCCACCTCGCCGCTGCGAACCTGCACTCGGTGACTGACCAGTCCCTTGATCGGGCGCTGCACGTCGAGCACTTCGAGGTCGAACCCCTTGCCCACGATGCTGCCCGCGTCGGCTTCCTGGCCGCCGGACTCCGGGTAGAGGGCGGTCTCGGCGAGAATGACCTCGGCGATATCACCGACCACCGCACGATCAACGGAGGCGCCATCAACGATGAGCCCGAGGATCGTGCTGTCGGTCTTGAGAAGTTCGTAGCCGGTGAACACCGTTTCGCCAAGCGCGCGGAAGTCGCCGTACACCGACAGGTCCGCCAGCGCGGTCTTCTTCGCCTTCGCATCGGCCTTGGCCATCGCACGTTGTTCGGACATGAGGGTATCGAAGGCGTCGCGGTCAACGCTCAGCCCCGCCTCTTCCGCCATCTCGAGGGTGAGGTCAATCGGAAAACCGAAGGTGTCGTGGAGCTGGAACGCGGTGTCTCCGGCGAGCTGCGTCGATCCCGTCTTCTGGGTCGTCGCGACGGCGAGGTCGAGGATGCTTGTGCCGCTCGCCAGAGTGCGGAGGAAGGTCTCTTCCTCGCCGAGAGCGAGGCGGGAGATGCGGTCGAACTCCGTGCCGACCTCCGGGTAAGCAGCCTTCATCGCATCGCGGGACGCGGGGAACAGTTCGCTGAAGCTCGGAGCGTCCACTCCCAGCAGGCGCATGGCGCGGATGGCGCGGCGCATCAGGCGACGAAGGATGTAGCCGCGGCCCTCGTTGCTGGGGCGCACACCGTCAGACATCAGCATCAAGGAGGAGCGCACGTGGTCTGCGATAACCCGCATCCGCACATCGTCGTCGTGATTGGCCCCGTAGCGGCGACCCGAGATCTCGGAAGCGCGATCCAGAACCGGTCGCACCTGGTCGATCTCGTACATGTTCTCGACACCCTGGGTCAGGAACGCGAGGCGCTCCATGCCCATTCCGGTGTCGATGTTCTTCTTCGGCAGCTCGCCGAGGATCTCAAAGTTCTTGCCACTGCCCTCGCCGCGCAGGTACTGCATAAAGACGAGGTTCCAGATCTCCACGTACCGGTCATCGTCCGTCGCGGGGCCGCCGTCGGCTCCGTAGGCGGGGCCTCGATCGAAGAAGATCTCCGAGCAGGGGCCAGCGGGTCCGGGCTGGCCGGTGGACCAGTAGTTCGTGTCCATGTCGAGTCGCTGGATGCGCTCGTCCGGCAGACCGGCGACCTGCTTCCACAGACGAATCGCCTCGTCGTCGTCCTTGTAGACGGTGACCCAGAGGTCCTTCTCCTGGAGCCCGAAGCCGCCGTCGGCCTCCGAGCTGGTGAGCAGTTCCCAGGCATAGGAAATTGCCTGTTCCTTGAAGTAATCGCCGAAGGAGAAGTTGCCGTTCATCTGGAAGAACGTGCCGTGCCGTGGCGTCTTGCCCACTTCTTCGATGTCCAGCGTGCGGATGCACTTTTGCACGCTGGTGGCGCGCGGGTACGGAGCTGGGACGAGCCCGGTGAGATAGGGAACGAACGGCACCATCCCGGCGACCGTAAAGAGCAGCGTCGGGTCGTCGCTCACCAGCGAGGCGGACGGTACAACCGTGTGCCCCCGGTCACCGAAAAAGTTGAGCCAGCGGCTTTGGATATCTGCGGTCTGCATGGGTTCCCGATTGTGCGTGTGGTGGAACGGCTAGAAGAAGCCGCCGGTCGTGCAAGGAGAAAACTGTTGGAGCGGACGAGCCCTAGAGCCGACGGGTCAGGTTGTCGAGCGTGGCCTCCGCGTCGGCAGCGGTAGCCCGTAGCTCCGCCTCCCGTCCGCGATAGCCATCGACGACCGCGCCGCTGAACTCGCGCACCTTGCCGTCGATGTCATCAAAAAATCTCTTACCCGACGGGTGCCTCGACACCAGGTGCGCGACCACAAAACCGAGCACAACACCCACGGCAAGATAGGACAGCTTCTTCATACGGTTGTGCCTCCAGTGGGTCACGGAACGGGCGTTTCCAGCTTACTTTGTGGGCGGGACCAAAAATGCGGGCCACCCTGAGGTGGCCCGCATTTGGCACTTCTCGCCGAAACCGGCGAGGAGGTGGTGAAACTTGTTGGAACTAGCGAGCCGCGTAGTACTCCACGACGAGCTGAACTTCACAGGTCACGGGAACCTCGGCGCGCTTCGGGCGGCGTACGAGACGAGCCTGCAGCTTGTCGATCTCGACCTCAAGGTAGGTCGGGAGCTTCGGCAGAACGTCGACGTGGGCGCCGGCAGCGGAAACCTGGAAGATCTCCATGGCCTCGCTGGTCGGGTGCACGTGGATGAGCTGTCCGGGCTTGACGCGGAACGACGGACGGTCCACGCGCTGGCCGTCAACCATGATGTGGCGGTGAACGATCATCTGGCGAGCCTGGGCGGTCGTGCGGGCGATACCGGCACGGACAACCAGTGCGTCCAGACGCATCTCGAGGAGCTCAACCAGGTTCTCACCGGTCAGGCCGGCGCCGCGGCGCGCTTCCTGGAAGACGATCTTCATCTGTGCTTCGCGAATGCCGTACTGGGCGCGTAGGCGCTGCTTCTCGCGCAGACGAACGGCGTAGTCACTGTCCTGCTTGCGCTTGGTGCGGCCGTGCTCACCCGGAGCGTACGGACGCTTCTCGAGGTACTTGGCTGCCTTCGGCGTGAGGGCGATGCCCAGCGCGCGCGAGAGGCGGGTCTTGCTACGGGTACGTGACTTAGTAGACACGGGGTCCTTTTCTCTAGATTGACGTTGGCAACCCGGCCGATCGCGTCCACGCATGAACGCACAACGGGGTGTCCGGTGAAAGTCAGAGGGATTTGCCGCGGGAACCGGTCGGCTACAGACCCTGTTCCCTTGACCTGTTCATCGCAGCAGCCGTGCGCGGTGAACCAGTGTTAGGCAGCGTCAAGGCTAGCACGAACGGCAGACCGGTGGCGAAGGGATCCGGCCGTGTTGCGCAGTGCTGGGGGCGCGATTTTTTTAGCGGCCGCGGATGATGCGTCGCAACTTTGACCAGCGGGCCGAGACATCCCGCTCATTGCCATGCTCGGTCGGCCGATAGTAGACGGTGCCGGCCAATTCATCCGGCAGGTATTGCTGCTCGACCACGCCAAGGTCGGAGTCGTGAGCGTAGATGTAGCCCTTGCCGTGACCGAGCCGTTTCGCCCCCTGATAGTGGGCGTCGCGCAGGTGCTTGGGCACGCGTCCGAAGTTGCCCGCGCGCACGTCGGCGATCGCGGCATCCAGCGCCATGTATGAGGCGTTTGATTTGGGTGCGGTCGCCAGGTACACCACCGCCTCCGCCAGCGGAATACGTCCTTCGGGCATGCCGATGAGCTGAACCGCGTCTGCGGCGGCCATGGCGATGAGCAGCGCCTGCGGGTCGGCCATTCCGATATCTTCCGCGGCACTGACGATCACCCGACGCGCGATGAAGCGGGGGTCCTCGCCTGCCTCGATCATCCTGGCGAGGTAGTGCAGAGCTGCATCGACGTCTGACCCCCGCACGGACTTGATGAACGCGCTGATGACGTCGTAGTGCTCGTCGCCCTGCCGGTCGTACCGCAGCAGGGCGCGGTCAACAGCCAGGGCGACGGTCTCCTCGGTGACCACGGGCTTGGGTGCAGAAGCTCCGGAATCTGGCGCCGTCGTTGCTGTTGCCGACAGCGCGGCGGCCTCAAGCGCGGTCAGCGCGCGCCGAGCGTCGCCCGAAGCCAGGCGGATGAGGGTGGTCCGCGCCTCGGGACTCAGGGTGATTTTGTCGGCGAGCCCGCGCTGATCAAGAACCGCGCGATCAATGACGATTCCGAGGTCATCGTCGCTGAGCTGTTCGAGGGTCAACAGGAGCGAGCGGGACAACAGCGGGGAGATCACGGAGAACGACGGGTTTTCGGTCGTCGCGGCGATAAGGATCACCCAGCCGTTCTCGACACCGGGCAACAGAGCGTCCTGTTGTGCCTTGCTGAAGCGGTGGATCTCGTCGAGGAACAAGACCGTGGTGAGGCCGTAGAGATCCCGGTTCGACAGCGCCTGTTCCATTGCCTTGCGCACGTCTGCGACGCCGGCGTTCACGGCGGACAGCTCGACGAAGTTACGCCCCGAGCTGTGCGCGATTGCCTGGGCCAGCGTCGTCTTGCCGGTACCCGGAGGCCCCCACAGGATGACGGAAACGGAACCCTGCTCGCCGGAGACATCCGAAGCAAGGCTGACCAGAGGAGACCCAGGGGTGAGCAAATGCTTCTGCCCGGCGACCTCGTCGAGGCTGGTCGGACGCATCCTCACCGCGAGGGGCGTTGCTCCGCCGCGTAGGCCCTGCCGCGTATCCATCCCCCAATCGTATCGGCGGCCCGGGTTGGCCAGCGCCGCAGCGGAGGTGCCCGCGCCGAGGAAGCATTTGGCCGGAACTGCCCTGCACCGTAAAGTTCAGGAGGGCAATCCCGCCCCGCCCTCTGGAGGACACGTGGCACCGAGCAAGAACACGGAACGCGAGGTTCGCGAGGCTCGCGATCGCCTGCGCCGCTACAACGCGCGACAGGCCGTGAATGCGCACCGGATCAAGCGCCGCCGCCGCGACAACATCATCGCCGTGGTTGGCCTTGTCGTCATCGCCGCACTCGCGACGACCGCGCAGGTTCTGTACTTCTCGGGCGGGCCAGGAACTCCCGAACCGACGGCCAGCGCGACATCCACCCCCGAGGCGAGCCTCAACGTCGGCGAAGTGCCGTCGCCGGATGTCGCGGAAGCGCGCACCTGGACGGGAACTCTCACCATCAATGACATCCCGCTCGCTGTCAGCCTCGACGGCGCCGCGGCCCCCCAGGCGGTTGCTTCGGTCATCACCGACGCCGCAAACGGGTACTACGACGGCTCCACCTGCCACCGCCTGGTGAACACGGAAAGCCTGAAGACCCTGCAGTGTGGGTCTGTAGACGGAACCGGCGCCATCGACACGACGTACAGCTTTGGTCCGATCGAGAACGCTCCGGCCGACGGACTGTACCCCACCGGCACCATTGCTCTCGCCAACGGTGGTACCGCGTACAGCCAGGACCACCAGTTCTTCATCATCCTGGGCGACAGCGTCCTGCCCACCGAGGGCGGCGGATACACCGTCATCGGCACGGTGACCAGCGGACTCGACATCCTGCAATCCACCGTCGCAGACGCCGGGATCGTCGACGGAGCAGAGGACGGGAGCCCGGTGGTCGCTACGACTATCAGCGGGTTTACTGTCCAGTAAGACAAGTAGGCCGCAACAAAACCAAATCCGCCGATCGCGGTGTGCAATAGGCTGGTAAACGGGTAGCCCGCACCAGTCGTCTCAAACAGCAAGGTGAAATCAACGTGGAATCGAACGAACAGGCTCCGTGGGGGCGCGTCGACGAGACGGGCACCGTTTATGTACGCGAAGAGTCCGGAGAACGCGTTGTCGGCCAGTATCCCGACGGCACCGCCGAAGAGGCCCTCGCCTACTTCGAACGGAAGTTCGTCGAACTTGCCGGCCAGGTGACCCTGCTGGAGCAGCGCGCCAAGCGTGGTGCGCCGGCGAACGACATCGCCAAGGCCGTCTCCTCCCTGACGGCGACAGTGACCGGCGCCAACGCTGTGGGTAACCTCGCTGCTCTTCAGGAGCGGCTCGCCGCGCTGGGTGGCGCCGTGAGTGAACTGACCGAGAAGCAGAGCGAAGAAGCGAAAGCTGCGGTCGCCGCCGCCCTCGCCGAGCGCACGGCACTCGTAGTCGAGGCAGAGACACTGGCGGCCGCCGACCCGGCCAAGGCGCAGTGGAAGCAGGTCACCGCAACCCTCGACGACATCTTTGCCCGCTGGCAGAAGCACCAGCAGGACGGTCCCCGCCTTCCCAAGAACGAGAGCAACGATCTCTGGAAGCGTTTCCGTGCCGCCCGCAGCACGATCGACCAGCACCGCAAGGCTTTCTTCGCCGAGCTGGACAGCACCCACAAGGACGCCCGTACGCGCAAGCAAGACCTTGTCGCCCGGGCGGAGGCGTTGGTGCCGAAGGGCGTCGATGGGATCCCCGGATACCGCGCACTGTTGGACGAGTGGAAGCTCGCGGGGCGCGCGGGTAAGAAGATCGACGACGCTCTATGGGCGAAGTTCAAGACCGCGGGCGACGCGCTGTACTCGGCGAAGTCCGAAGTCGACGCGCAGGACAACGTCGAGTTCGAAGCAAACCTGGCCCTGAAGCTCGCGCTGCTCGACGAGGCCGAACCGCTCCTCGGAGCCACCGACCGTGTCAAGGCCAAGGAGACGTTGCTGTCTATCCAGCGCCGCTGGGACGAAATCGGCAAGGTCCCCCGCGACAAGGTCAAGCCCATCGAGGATCGCCTGCGCAAGGTCGAGGCCGTTGTGCGCAAGCTCGACGAGGACCACTGGCAGCGCAGCAACCCGGAGAAGCAGGCACGCAGTGAGGGTCTGGCGAGCCAGCTCCACGCGGCAATCGCCAAGCTCGAGCGCGAGCTGGAAGACGCGAAGAAGAGCGGTAACGCCAAAAAGATCGCCGAGGCCGAGGAAGCGCTCAACGCCCGCAAAATCTGGCTGGACGCGCTCGGTTCGTAACGGCTCCCGGACAGTTTCGGTTCGACCGGCGCGGCCCTCCTCCCTCACGGAAGGTGGGCCGCGTTCGTCGTCCACAGATGTTTCTGACCAGCGACCGCCGCCGCCGTTGCACCCGCACCATTGCGGGATGACTCCTCGGCTTCCGTCCCTGTTTACCACCGCGGACTTTTCCGAAGCGGAGCTGTGTGCGCTGGTACTCGACGGCACCCTATACCGTGTGGGCGATTGCTTTTGTGTGATCGACGAACACCCGAGCGCCGCGCTGCGGGCGCGGTCGTTGGCCCTTGTTCTTCCCGATCGGCTCATTGCCGAGCGCCACACCGCCGCGTGGGTATGGGGTGCCCTGCCCGATCCGCCCGCCAGCCACCACGTGTGCGTCGACATCCGATCCCGGGTGCGCCCTCCCGGCTCGCGGCGGCTGATTGTGCGCGAGGTGGTGATCTCCGACGCGGAGACAGTCGAGTTCGCCGGCATCCGCGTCACGACTCCCCTGCGCACCGCAATCGACTTGGCCCGCTCCGTCGGCGACTTCGTCGACGCCGACATCACGGTTGTCGCCTGGCTGATGCGGATCGGCCAGCTGACCGTCGACGGCTGCGCGGCGGCGATGGACACACGCCGCAACCTACCGAACAAAAAGCTTGCTCTTACCCGTCTCGAGAACTCCGCTTCACGCGCCGAGCAGCTGCCCGTCGCCGAGGAACCGCTCGCGGCGGACCCCCTAGCCGTGCCACCGCTGGAACGCTACGGCGCTACGGCGCTGACAGGCTACGACGCTAGGAACTGACGCGGTAGACGTCGTAGACGGCGTCGATTCGGCGCACAGCGTTCAGAACCCGGTCCATGTGCGTGGTGTCCCCCATCTCGAAAACGAAGCGACTGAGCGCCAGCCGTTCGTTCGAGGTCGAAACGCTCGCGGACAGGATATTGACATGATGCTCGCTGAGCACCCGGGTCACATCAGACAGCAGTCCGGACCGGTCGAGGGCCTCGACCTGGATCTGCACGAGGAAGATGCTCTTCGACGACGGCGCCCATTCGACCTCGATCATCCGCTCGGGCTCCTGGAGCAGCGACTGCACGTTGTGGCAGTCGCTCCGATGCACAGACACCCCGGCTCCCCGGGTCACAAAGCCGACGATTTCGTCACCCGGCACGGGAGTGCAGCACTTCGCCAGCTTGACGAGGATGTCGGGTGCACCACGCACCAGCACGCCCGAGTCGCTGTGGCGCAACTGGCGGCTGACCGCCTTGGTGCCAAATGAGACTTCAGCGTCTTCGGTGTCCACCTCGGCCTGGAGAGAAGCGACCACTTTTTCGATGACCGACTGGGTCGAGATGTGACCTTCACCGACGGCGGCATAGAGCGCAGAGACATCCTCATATCTCATCTGCGCCGCGACCGCGGAAAACGAATCGTGACTCATCAGTTTCTGAAGCGGGAGGTTCTGTTTGCGCATGGCTCGTGCGATCGAGTCCTTGCCCTGCTCGATGGCCTCTTCGCGGCGCTCCTTGGTGAACCACTGCTTGATCTTGTTGCGGGCACGCGGGCTCTTGACGAAGTTGAGCCAGTCCTGACTCGGGCCGGAGTCGGGATTCTTCGATGTGAAGACCTCAACCGAGTCGCCGCTCTGGAGCTCGCTTTCGAGCGGCACCAGCCGGCCGTTGACCTTCGCACCCATCGTGCGGTGGCCGACCTCGGTGTGCACCGCGTAGGCGAAGTCGACGGGTGTCGCGCCCGCGGGGAGGCCGATGACCTTTCCCTTGGGCGTGAAGACGTAGACCTCCTTGGCACCGATCTCGAATCGCAGCGACTCGAGGAACTCCCCCGGGTCACTGGTTTCGGCCTGCCAATCGGAGATGTGCGCGAGCCACGCCATGTCAGAGTCCTGCTGGGTGACCGCTTCCGCGCCCTTGCCGCTGTTGACGCGCTGTTTGTACTTCCAGTGGGCAGCAACGCCGAACTCCGCACGCTGGTGCATCTCCGGGGTGCGGATCTGGATCTCCACCGCGCGGCCCTGCGGCCCGATGACCGTCGTGTGCAGCGACTGGTACAGGTTGAACTTGGGCGTGGCGATGTAGTCCTTGAAGCGGCCGGGGATCGGGTTCCACCTCGCGTGGATGGATCCCAAGACGGCGTAACAGTCGCGCACCGAGTTGACGAGAACACGGATACCCACAAGGTCGTAGATCTCGTCGAACTCGCGCCCGCGCACAATCATCTTTTGGTAGATCGAGTAATACTGCTTCGGGCGGCCGGCGACGGTTCCCCGGATTTTGGACGACTTGAGGTCATCCTTGACTGCGTCGATGACCTGTTGCACAAACTCTTCGCGTTGCGGGGTGCGCTGGCGAACGAGGCTTTCGATTTCCACGTACAACTTGGGGTGGATGACCGAGAAGGCGAGGTCTTCGAGCTCCCACTTGATGGTCTGGATACCCAGGCGATGGGCGAGAGGCGCGTAGATCTCGAGTGTCTCGGTCGCCTTGCGTACGGCGGATTCCTCTTCGACGAAGCCCCAGGTGCGCGCGTTGTGCAGGCGGTCGGCAAGTTTGATGACGAGGACGCGGATGTCCTTCGACATTGCGACCACCATCTTGCGCACGGTTTCCGCTTGGGCACTGTCGCCGTACTTGAGCTTGTCGAGCTTGGTGACACCGTCCACAAGCATCGCAACTTCGTCTCCGAAGTCGTTTCGCAGCATGTCGAGCGTGTAGTCGGTGTCTTCGACCGTGTCGTGCAGGAGCGCAGCGGCGAGCGTGACAGAACCGATTCCGAGATCCGCGAGGATCTGGGCGACGGCGACAGGGTGCGTGATGTACGGCTCGCCGCTTTTACGCTTCTGGCCGCGATGTGCCCGCTCGGCTGCCGCGTAAGCGCGTTCGATGAGTGCGACATCGGCCTTCGGGTGATGCAATCGAACGGTCTTGATCAGCCGGTCAACCGCGCCCGCGGGTTGCGCACGCGAGAAAATTCGCGGAATGAGCGCGCGCAGCGCAGAGGTGGATTGTGTGGTTGTCTCGGTCATGTCTCCACCTCTCGCGTCAAGTCTAAGCGAGAGGCGGCGTAGAGCCGGCCCCGCGCACTACGCCGCCAGCGGATGCCATCCCGCTATCGCACCGATCCGGAACGAACAGGCGTGCGGTCGATCGCGTCGGACTTCGGATTCTTCTGGCTTCGGGGAATCTCGTTCTCCCTCATCTGGGAGTAGAGCGGTGCCGCAATGAAGATCGTCGAGTAGGTCGCAACCAGAATTCCGATGAACAAGGACAGCGCGATGTCCAACAGCGTGCTGGCACCAAGCGCGTTCGCCCCGATAAAGAGGATGGCACCGACGGGCAGCGCCGCCACAACGGAGGTGTTGATGGAACGCACCAGGGTCTGGTTCACCGCGAGGTTGACCGCCTCCGGGAACGTGCGCTTCGAGTCTGGCCCGACCTCATCGGTGTTCTCCCTGATTTTGTCGAACACCACGACGGTGTCGTACAGGGAGTACCCGAGGATGGTGAGGATACCGATCACGGCGGAGGGGGTGACCTCAATGCCGAGAATGCCGTAGACGCCAGCGGTGATCACGAGGTCGTGCACGAGTGACACGATCGCGGCGACCGACATCTTCCAGGTGCGGAAGTACAGCGCCATAACGATGGCCGCGAGGACGAGGAACACCACCAGTGCCCTGATCGCGGACTCCGTGATGTCGGCGCCCCACGAGGGACCGATCGTCGAAACGTTGACCTCGGCTGCGGGCACGTCGTAAGCCTCGATGAGCGCGTCACGGACCTCGTTCGCCTCCGCCGGGCTAAGGGTCGAGGTCTGCACCCGAATGCCGTCGCCACCCACGACCGTGACCCGCGGGGACGCGTCTTCGACGGTGGCGTTCACCGTGTCGGTCGCGAGGTCCTGCGCGGCGATCGGGTCGTCGCTTACGCCGGCAATGTTGTCGACCTGAAACTGCGATCCCCCTCGGAACTCGATACCGAGAACAAAACCGCCGCGCGCGATGGGAATAAGGATGGAAGCGAGCAAGAGCAGCAGCGCAATGCCGTACCAGATCTTGCGGCGACCGACGAAGTCGATCGAGCGCTCCCCCGTGTAAAGGTCATTGCCGAATTTGGCGAAGCCCATCAGGAGTCCTTCCCATCAACGTGTGTATCCCGAGCCGCCCCGGTGAGGGCTCCGGCCTTGCGTTCGGCGATCGTCTGGCGACGAGCGGCTTCCCTGGTCGCGCCCGGCGTGGTTTTGGTGATCGCCGGTGAACGGAACTGGGCACGCCCGCGATATACCGCCCCGAGGGCGTCAGGGTCGAGTCCGGAGAGCTTGTGCCCGCTCGAGAAGAACCGCGTCTGTGCCATGAGTTGCAGCATCGGGTGAGTGAACAGGACGACGATAATGACGTCGATGATTGTGGTCAGTCCCAGCGTCAGTGCGAATCCACGGACGTTGCCGATCGCGAGAATATACAGAACGATCGCGGACAGGAGGTTGACGGCCTTCGCGGCATAGATTGTGCGCAGTGCACGCTTCCAGCCCGCCTCGACCGACGAAACCAGATTGCGGCCGTCGCGAAGCTCGTCGCGAATTCGCTCGAAATAGACGATGAACGAGTCGGCGGTGAAACCAATCGCGACAATCAAACCGGCCACACCGGCCAGGGAGAGTCGATACCCGTAGCGCCAGGACATGATGGCGATGACGAGGTAGGTCAGCACACCCGCCACGACCAGGGACGCCATCGTGACGAGGCCAAGCAGGCGGTACTGGAAGAGCGAGTAGATGAGCACCAGGATCAGGCCGATGATTCCAGCGATGAGCCCGCTGCGGAGCTGCGAATCTCCCAGGGTCGACGAGATCACTTCAGTGCTCTCCGTGGTGAAGGAGATCGGCAGCGCGCCGTACTTCAACTGGTCAGCGAGGGTCTTCGATGTCTCCTGCGTGAAGTTACCGGAGATCTGAGGCTCGCCATTGCTGATGACCGCGTTCGTGGTCGGCGCGGAGATCACGCGGCCGTCGAGGACGATCGCGAACTGGTTCTGCGATCCTTGCAGGTTGAACAGCCGCTCGGTGACCTCGGCGAACTGTTCGGTGCCCTCGTCATCGAAGACAATGTTCACCCCCCATTCACCTGTGCTGACGCCCGCACTCGTGGTGACGAGAGAATTTGTGGCGTCGCTGATGGTGTCGCCCGAGACTTCGACCGGGCCGAGAATGTACTTGAACTGGCCAAGATCGTCACAGGTGACGAGCGGCTCGTCGGCCGGAGCCACGTTTGTGGTCTCGGCAACTTCGCTGGCGCAGTCGAAGTTCGTGTACTGGTCGGCCAGCGCGTCCGTCACATAGGCGAGGTCGCTGGCGCTGGTCGGGCTGGTGGTCGGCACATCGTTCAGCGCGACCGACGGCGTTGGCTCCGGCGTCGGAGTGGCCGTCTCGGTTCCGTCTTCTCCGACAGCAGACGTGGCCGCCGCCTCGCTGACGAGGACCGGACGGAACTCGAGCTTCGCGGACGCCTCGATCCGCGAGAGGGTCTCGTCGTCCGGCACACCCGGGATAGAAACAACGATCTTCTGCCCGCTACCGCTGCCCTGCGTGGTGATTTCAGCCTCAGAGACACCGCTCGCATCGATGCGCTGCCGGATGATCGACACTGCCTGGCTGAGCTGATCGGCGGTGACCTCCTGCTCGCCCTCGAGTTGCGGGGCCAGGATTATCTGCGTGCCACCCTCAAGGTCGAGCGCCAGCTTCGGTGCCCATGATGCGGTCCCCCACAGAACCCCGGCGCCAAGCAGCGCCGTCAGCCCCAAAGTGATGACCAAAAGCCAGGACAGCGAACGCCAGGCCTTTCTGACCGGAGTCGATTTTGCCACCTGCGAACTCAGCTTTCTAAGAAATGTGCGCGCACGGAAGTTTCCGGCACACGAAATAGCGGTCCGCTTTGTGGCGGGCCGCACCCAAGGGTAGTGGTTACTCGTCGACCTTCTTGGACGGGGTGCCCGGCTGGCTCGGGTCGATACGCTCGCCGAACTCGGGGGCGACGTCGTCCTGCTTCTCGAGACTCGGCGCCTGCGAACGTTCCGCTTCTTCGCGGTTGGCGCGCTCGATGGCTTCCTCAACTGAGCGGGGAGCGTCTCCGGCGACGGCGTCAGTAGGGGTAACAACCTTTGCAACGGTCTGGCGGTGCACGCGAACGACGTTTCCGGGCGACGTCTCGATCTCAGCCACGTTGGACGCTTCGTCGATCGACAGCAGGGTGCCAAAAAGACCGAAGTTCGTCATCACTTCAACGCCGGGAACAATCTGCGCCTTGAGTGCCTCGGCGTCTGCCTTTCGCTTCCTGTTGTTCCGGAACATGAAGAACACGAGTACGGCGAGTACCGCGAGTAGGGCAATGTTAAATAGCTGGTCCATAAGAGGCCTTCCGAGGGGATGTGTTGGGCGGGCCCAGTTTAATCAGGCGGTCTGGGCGCACCATGGTGAATTATAGATCATTGCCAAAGAGCCCTTCCTGACTTCGCGGGGTGAGGCCGAAGTGCTGCCAGGCCTCACGGGTCGCCACGCGACCACGCGGAGTGCGGGTGATCAACCCAATTCGCACCAGGAACGGCTCCACCACGGACTCGACGGTTTCGGATTCTTCTCCGACCGACACAGCGAGGGTGTTCAGCCCGACGGGCCCACCGTCGAAGCGAGTGAGCAGGATCTCCATAACCGCGCGGTCGAGACGGTCCAACCCAAGCGGATCAACGTCATACAACTCCAGCGCAGCATGCACCGCCGTCAGCCCCGCATCGGACCCGTGCACCAATGCGTAGTCCCGCACCCGGCGAAGCAGGCGGTTTGCGATGCGCGGGGTGCCCCGGCAGCGGCCGGCGATCTCGGCCAGAGCCCGGCCGTCGATGGGGAGCTCAAGAAGCTGCGCCGCGCGGCGCAAGACCTGCTCAAGCTCGGCGTTGTCGTAGAACTCGAGGTGCGCGGTGAATCCGAATCGGTCCCGCAGGGGGTTAGGAAGCAGACCCGATCGTGTGGTGGCGCCCACGAGGGTGAACGGGGCGAGCTCGAGCGGAATGGACGTGGCTCCGGCACCCTTACCCACCATGATGTCGATCCGAAAGTCCTCCATCGCGAGATAGAGCATTTCCTCGGCCGAGCGCGCCATGCGGTGAATTTCATCGATGAACAAAATCTCGCCAGGGGTGAGAGAAGACAGCAACGCCGCGAGGTCGCCCGCGTGCTGAATCGCGGGACCGCTCGACATCCGCAGGGGGCGTCCACTCTCGTGCGCGACGATCATCGCGAGAGTGGTCTTGCCCAGCCCGGGAGGCCCAGCCAGCAGGATGTGGTCGGGGGTACGGTTTTGCAGCGCGGCGGCTTTCAGAAGCAGCTCGAGTTGCCCGCGCACCTTTCTCTGCCCGACAAATTCAGAGAGCGACTGCGGGCGCAGCGCGCCTTCAAACGCAAGTTCGGCCTCGGACTCGGGAACGGGCCGCAACAGCGGGTCGAGCGCGTCCGGGCTCATACGGTGCTCGCTGCCGAGTCGGCTTCGGCACGGGAGTTCGTCTGCAGTGCGGGCCCGAGCTGGGTGAGCGCAAGGCGCAGCAGCGCGGGAACGGCCGCACGATCCGCCGCTGAAGCGACCGCCACAGCGTCATCGACGGCTTGCGCCGCGACGCGCTCGTTCCACCCCAGACCGACCAGCGCGATGAGCACGTTGTCGGCCACACTCGTGGTCTTCGCGACAGGAGCGGGCCGCGCGGTTCGCGCAGTGACGAAGAGCTTGCCGGCGAGCGAAAGCACGATGAGTTTCGCGGTCTTCGGTCCAATTCCGCTGACCTTGCGAAACGCGGAGTCATCTTCGAGGGCCACCGCCTGAGCTATCTGCGCCGGCTCCATGGCCGCAAGCACTCCCATGGCCGACTTCGGACCGACGCCCGTGACCCCCCGCAGGGCATCGAACACGGCGAGTTCGTCGGCGTCGACGAACCCGAACAGGCTGAGGTCGTCTTCCCGGACGATCAGCGACGTGCGGAGAGTCGCCTCTGCGCCCACCCGCAACCCGAGCGCGTGCTGCGGGGTCACCTGGATCGCCAGACCCACTCCGCCGACCTCAACGACTGCCAGGTGTCCGGCGACGGACAGAACGGTGCCACGCACAGAAGAGATCATGTTCCCAGCCTACGAGCGACTACCGACTTCTCAGCCGCCCGCCACGCCTCCTGAGCGGGCGTCAGTCGAGAGCCGGCCGTGCTTGCACCCGCCGATCCGCCGCTACTGGCCGCAGCAGCGCCGCCGAGTGCGCTGACACTTCGTCCGACAGTGCCGTTACCGCCGCGCAGCGTTCCACCCGAGCGCCAGGCATGGCAGAGCGCCAGTGCGAGCGCGTCAGAGGCATCGGCGGGCGTCGGGGGCGAGTCGAGCCCGAGCACCCTGGCCACCATGGTCGCCACCTGCTTCTTATCCGCCGCGCCATAGCCCGTGACCGAAGCCTTCACTTCACTCGGGGTGTGCAGGCCGACAGCGAGTCCGCGACTCGAGGCGGTGTACATCGCGACGCCACTCGCCTGCGCCGTGCCCATCACGGTGCGCACATTGTGCTGGGCGAATACGCGCTCAAGGGCCACGGCGGCCGGGGCGAATTCGTCCAGCAGTGCTGCGATCCCCTCACCAATGGCGAGCAGACGCTGCTCAAGCGGCATGTCGGTGGGCGTGCGGATGACACTGACGTGTACCAGTCTCGCCGAGCGGGACGGTTCCACGTCGACCACGCCAACGCCGCACCGGGTGAGGCCGGGGTCAATCCCCAGCACCCGGAGAGACACGCCCTACTCTTCGTCCAGTGCGGCCTGGACGTCGGCAGGGATCTCGAAGTTGCCGTAGACGTTCTGCACGTCGTCGTTGTCCTCGAGCGCGTCGATCAGACGGAAGACCTTCTGGGCAGTCTCCAGGTCGACGGCGATCGTCAGACCGGGAACGAACTCGACGTCAGCCGAGTCGTAGTCGATCCCGGCATCCTGAAGCGCCGTGCGCGTCGCGAGCATGTCATGCGGCTCGGTGATGATCTCGAAGCCCTGTCCGCGGTCGTTGACCTCCTCGGCTCCGGCATCGAGCACGGCAGCGAGCACGTCATCTTCGGTGAGCGTGTCAGTTTTCATGACCGAGACGACGCCCTTGCGGCTGAAGTTGTACGCAACGCTGCCGGGATCTCCCATGGTGCCGCCGTTGCGGCTCATGATCGTGCGTACATCCGCGGCAGCGCGGTTGTGGTTGTCCGTGAGACATTCGATCAGCAGCGCGATGCCACCGGCGGCGTAGCCCTCATACATGATCGTCTTGTAGTCGACGACTTCGCCGAGCTGACCAGATCCGCGCTTGACCGCGCGATCAATGTTCTCGTTCGGTACGGAGGTCTTCTTTGCCTTCTGGATGGCGTCAACCAGGGTCGGGTTACCCGAGAGGTCAGCACCGCCGATCTTGGCTGCGACTTCGATGTTCTTGATGAGTTTGGCGAACGACTTGGCACGGCGCGAGTCTTTGACTGCTTTTTGGTGCTTAGTGGTTGCCCATTTGGAGTGGCCTGACATAAGGAACATCCTATCCAGCGGCAGAGCGGATGCTACGCCGCAACCGTCCGGACACTCCAACTTTCCCCGCCACAGTCAGGCCGAGGCGCGCACCTTTTCGAGGAAGTAGCTGTGGAACCGGTAGTCGTTGGTCACTTCCGGGTGAAAGGAGGTGCCGAGCAGGTTGCCCTGCTCGACGGCGACGATCCGTCCATCCTCAAGGGATGCAAGCGCACGCACGCCACTCCCGATCTCCTCAACCACGGGAGCGCGGATGAATACCGCGTGCACGGCGGGCTCGCCAAGCTCGGGCACGTGCAGGTCGGTTTCAAAGGAGTCCAGCTGAGTGCCGAACGCGTTGCGGCGCACCGTGATGTCCATCCCGCCAATGGTCTGTTGGCCGTCGATCGAATCGTGCACTCGGTCAGCCAGCATGATCAGCCCCGCGCACGTTCCGTACACGGGAAGCCCAGCATCGATCGCAGCGCGGAGCGGTTCGGCGAGGCCGAAGAGGCGGCTTAGTTTGTCCATCACGGTGGATTCACCGCCCGGGATGATAAGCCCGGACACCCGTGCCAACTCTTCCGGGCGCCGCACCGTCACGGCGTTCGCGCCCAAGTTGGTGAGCACAGCGAGGTGCTCGCGAAAGTCACCCTGGAGCGCGAGAACACCGACAGTTGGGGAACTACCAGCCACGCTCGGCCAAGCGGTGCGGTGCGGCGAGGTCGGACACGTTGATGCCCACCATCGCTTCACCAAGACCGCGCGACGCCTGAGCGATGACGTCGGCATCGTCGAAGAACGTGGTCGCCTTCACGATTGCCGCCGCACGCTGGACGGGATTTCCGGACTTGAAGATACCAGATCCGACGAAGACTCCGTCGGCTCCGAGCTGCATCATCAGGGCCGCGTCGGCGGGCGTCGCTACGCCGCCGGCGGTGAACAAAACAACGGGGAGCTTGCCTGTTCGCGCGATCTCCGCGACAAGGTCATACGGCGCCTGCAGCTCTTTCGCGGCCACATACAGCTCGTCTGCGGTCTTCGCAGACAGGGCCGCGATCTCACCCTTGATGGTACGAATGTGCTTGGTGGCCTCGGACACATCGCCGGTGCCTGCTTCGCCCTTTGAGCGAATCATCGCGGCACCCTCGGTGACACGACGCAACGCCTCGCCGAGGTTGGTCGCACCACAGACGAAGGGAACGTTGAACTTCCACTTGTCGATGTGGTTGACGTAGTCCGCCGGGCTCAGAACCTCGGACTCGTCAATGTAATCGACACCGAGGGACTGCAAAACCTGCGCCTCGACGAAGTGGCCGATACGGGCCTTCGCCATCACGGGAATCGATACAGCGGCCATGATGCCGTCGATCAGGTCGGGATCACTCATTCGTGCCACGCCACCCTGCGAGCGGATGTCTGCGGGGACGCGCTCGAGCGCCATGACCGCAACCGCGCCGGCGTCTTCGGCGATCTTCGCCTGTTCCGCGTTGACGACGTCCATGATGACACCACCCTTCAGCATTTCTGCGAGGCCGCGCTTGACGCGATTGGTGCCGGACTGTTCTGCCGTGTTGCTGTCGCTCATGGTCCTAAATTCTACTAGTGCATTGTGATCGTGCGCCGACTGGGCGACACACGGACCTAACGTGTCTGTTCGGTGGGGTCGGTGGTCGGGCCGCCCGATGCTGGCCACGCAGCAGCAACCTCCGCACGGACATCCCCCAGAAGACGGGGAATCGCCTTCGTCCCCGCGATGATGGGGAAGAAATTGGAGTCCTGACCCCAGCGCGGAACGATGTGCTGGTGTAGATGCTCGGCCACACCCGCACCGGCGATCTTGCCTTGGTTCATTCCGATGTTGAAGCCGTGAGCGTTGGATACCGCGGTGAGAACACGCATCGCCGTCTGCGTCATGCTCGCGATCTCGGCAACCTCCTCGTCCGTCGCCAGGTCGTACGTGGCGACGTGGCGGTAGGGGCACACCAGCAGGTGGCCGCTGTTGTAAGGGAACAGGTTGAGGAGCACGTAACAGTGGACGCCTCGGGCGACGATCAGAGCCTGTTCGTCGTCGAGAGTGGGCGCAACGCAGAACGGGCAGGCTTCCTCACCCGGTTGCTGGCCGTTTTCGATGTAGACGAGGCGGTGCGGGGTCCAGAGTCGTTGGAACGAGTCCGGCACCGCAGCAAACGCCGCAGATGACTCGGCGGAATAGAGCTCTCCGTCGATGTCGCGAACCTCCACGAGCTACACCTGCGCCTTCGTCGCGATCGCGTCCTGAATGCGAGCAATCGCGTCGGCGATAGGCACACCGTTCTCCTGTGAACCGTCGCGGAACCGGAAACTCACAGAACCCGCGGCTCGATCTTCCTCGCCGGCGATGAGCTGGAACGGCACCTTGAGTTTCGTGTGGGTGCGAATCTTCTTCGCCATCCGATCGCTCGAAACATCGAGCTGGGCACGCACCCCGGCATCCTTCAACAGCTGGATAACCTCGCCCAGGTACTCCTCGTATGCCTCGGCCACGGGAATGCCGACGACCTGCACGGGCGACAGCCACACGGGGAAAGCCCCCGCGTAGTGCTCGGTGAGCACACCAAAGAATCGCTCGATCGAACCGAACAAGGCGCGATGGATCATGACCGGGCGCTGGCGGGTGCCGTCGGCGGCGGTGTATTCCAACTCGAAGCGCTCAGGCAGATTGAAGTCGAGCTGCACGGTAGACATCTGCCAGGTACGACCGATGGCATCGCGGGCCTGCACCGAGATCTTCGGTCCGTAGAACGCTGCCCCACCCGGGTCGGGAACGAGCTCAAGTCCGGATTCCGCGGCGACCTCCGCGAGGGTGGCCGTCGCCTCCTCCCAGATGTCGTCGTCGCCGACAAACTTCTCCGGGTCCTTGGTCGAGAGCTCGAGGTAGAAGTCGGTCAGGCCGTAATCGCGCAGCAGGTCCAGGATGAAGTTGAGCGTGCCGGTGAGTTCGTCCTTCATCTTCTCCTTTGTGGTGAAGATGTGGGCGTCGTCCATGGTCAGACCGCGCACCCGGGTCAGCCCGTGGATCACGCCCGACTTCTCGTTGCGATAGACCGTGCCGAATTCGAACAGGCGCAACGGGAGATCGCGGTAGGACCGCCCGCTCGAGCGGTACGCGAGGATGTGGAACGGGCAGTTCATCGGCTTGAGGTAGTAGTCCGCACCCTGGCGAGTGATCTCCCCCTCCTCGTTGCGAGCCTCGTCGAGGTGCATCGGCGGGAACATCCCATCGGCGTACCAGCCGAGGTGACCGGAAGTCTCGAAGAGGTTCGACTTCGTGATGTGAGGGGTGTAAACGAAGTCGTATCCGGCCTTCTCGTGGGCCACCCGCGAGTAGTTCTCCATTTCGCGACGGATGATTCCGCCCTTGGGGTGGAAGATCGCGAGGCCGGAACCGATCTCGTCGGGAAACGAGAAGAGGTCGAGCTCGGCGCCGAGCTTGCGGTGGTCGCGCTTGGCGGCTTCTTCCTGGCGCGCCTGGTACGCGCGGAGATCATCCTTGGTTGCCCAGGCGGTGCCATAGATGCGCTGCAGCTGCTTGTTCTTTTCCGAGCCGCGCCAGTAGGCTGCGGCGCTGCGGGTGACGGCGTAGGCGTTGCCGATCATGCGGGTGCTGGGCACGTGGGGGCCGCGGCACAGGTCCTTCCAGATCGTCTCGCCCGTTTTGGGGTCGGTGTTGTCGTAGATCGTGAGCTCGGTCCCGCCGACCTCGACGGACTCGTTGTCGTCTGCCGAGCCGTCTGCGTTGTCAACGCTGCCCTTCAGCCCGATGAGCTCAAGCTTGTAGGGCTCGTTCGCCAGCTCCTCGCGCGCGGCGTCGTCGGTAACTACACGGCGGGTGAATCGCTGGCCCTGCTTGATGATGCGTTCCATCGCCTTGTCGATCGTCTTCAGATCCTCTGGCGTGAACGGAGTCTCGACGTCGAAGTCGTAGTAGAAACCATCGGTGATGGGGGGTCCGATCCCGAGCTTCGCCTCGGGGTTTATCGACTGGACGGCCTGCGCCATCACGTGCGCGGTGGAGTGCCGCAGAATGTTGAGCCCATCGGGCGACGTGATCTCGACCGCTTCGACTTCGTCTGTCGATTCCAGCGTCGACGCGAGGTCCCTCAATTCGCCATTCACACGCATGGCAACAACGTTTCGTTCGGGGAAAAGGTCGAACCCTGTTTTCTCGGCACTCATTCTGACAACTTTAGTGCCGCACCGGGACCGCCAATCCCTCCGGGGGCAGCGCTCCGGGGCCGAACCGTTCGGAAATTCAGGAACTCAGACACAGCGCTCTCGTGCAAGTCGCGAAAGTGCGCGCCGCAGCGCTCCAATCGCCACCGCAAGTCCTGAATTTCCAGAAGGCCGTCGTGGGCGTCGAGCCATTGCCGGCCAGCGCGAGCGACACTACTGCTGCAACCTGTCGCTCGACCTCAGTCCGCACGCCATAGTGGATGCATGACACAAAAACATGACGAAATATTACTAAAGGCGTTGTCTCGAGCCGGACTTATCTCCGCACCGATTCTCTTCGTCGCAGCACTATGGGCGTCGAGCCTCCCCGGGGCCAACCAGTCAATGACCGTGCTTGTCGCGTGTTTCGCGGCCTTCTTCGTGGGCTTTGCCTCGTGGATCGCGCAAGTCATCATTCGGTCGGTATCCAGCGACAGGTGAAACCGGTTTCCGGCCCGCAAGGATCGCAAGCTGACGCCGTCGGTACTCCGGTCGATCTGTGGGTTCGTTGGGTCCGTAGGTCCGTAGGTCCGTAGGTCCGTTGGGTCCGTAGGTCCGTTGGGTCCGTGGGTCCGTTATTTCGGCAATTCAGGAAATCAGACGCGACACCCGCACGTTCCCCGCCCATCCTCGGGCCTTACCGTTCGCTAGCGACCGCAGATCCTGAGTTTTCGAAATACAGCGACGAATCTTCGGACGGACTTGCCAACTTTTTCTGCGGCGTGAGTAGACCGCGAGAATGACGCGATGGGGTTAAACAAAAAACCCCCGGGAGAACCGGGGGTTTTTATCTGTGAGCGATACTGGGATCGAACCAGCGACCTCTTCCGTGTCAGGGAAGCGCGCTACCGCTGCGCCAATCGCTCAAGCTTGTGAAATTGTGAATCGGTATTACTACCTACGGAGTTTATCATTCCGAGGTGGCGACGGGATTTGAACCCGTGTGGACGGCTTTGCAGGCCGCTGCCTCGCCTCTCGGCCACGCCACCGTGTGGTGGTGATTCGCCCCGGTTTCCCGGGGCGAATCTTCACTCGAGCGGATGACGAGATTCGAACTCGCGACCCTCACCTTGGCAAGGTGATGCGCTACCACTGCGCCACATCCGCATTGCTTGCATTTCTGCGTGCTTGGAGACTCTAACGCACACTCGGCGCCATAACCAATTCGATGACGTAAAGCGTGTCGGCCGGGCGTGTCTCCGGATAGGGGAACATGTGCGCAGCGCCAACCAAAGATGTGGCAAGATAAGGGGGTTGGGGCGATTGGCGCAGCTGGTAGCGCGCTTCGTTCACACCGAAGAGGTCATGGGTTCAAGTCCCGTATCGCCCACCACAGAAACCCCCGGTCATCCCGGGGGTTTTCTCTTTCCCTGCCAGGCCACTCAGGCGCTGTGGGGCAATTCTGGGGCAGGCCCGCAACACGCGTCGCTGCGCGGGACACCGTTTCTTGGCACTCACCCCCATGAATCGGCGTTGGCCGCGGTACTTCGAGACGCATTGAGCATCCACGGCGCAGCCCTCTCGACCACGGCACCAGCACTCCGCCGTCCAACAGAAGATCTCGACCGCGCATCCTGAATCGATCGAAGACTACATCTCCGATGCCCCTCTTTTTGGGGTAGTTCATTGGTTCTGGATCGTGTGTCCAGGCGGGGCCGAACCCGCTAACTTGAGCTAGCTCACTTTCCCCACTGGATTGGTCCTGATGCGCTCCGCCATTGCACTGTCGCTTTCCGTTTTCATCGCCTTCCTCGGGCTCACCGTCGCCACGCCGGCGTCGGCAGCATCCGAGGGCTCTCCCGACACCACGGTGGCCAGCCAGAGCGCACCCCGCTATTCCGGCGCCGACCGGTACGACGTCGCCATCAACGTCGCGGCGGAATACACCGCCGGTGTACCTGTCCTCTACGTCGCGAAAGGCACCGACTACCCGGACGCCTTGAGCGCTGCACCCGCCGCTGCCGCAGAGGGTGGGCCGCTGCTGCTGACCCTGCCCACTTCGCTGCTTGCTAAGGTGCGGGCCGAGATCGTGCGGCTGCAACCCGCCAAGATCGTTGTAGTTGGTGGGGAAGCATCAGTGTCCGCGGCGGTGTACGCCGAGTTGTCGACGCTTACGAGTAACATTACGAGGCTCGGCGGAGCAGACCGTTACGAGGCGTCGCGCAACATCGTCGACTACGCGTTCGGCCGTGCAGGTGCGTCCCGCGTGTACCTCGCCACCGGGAGAAACTTTCCCGATGCCCTCGCGGCAAGCGCCGTGGCGGGAGGTATGGGAGCTGCCGTCATCCTCGTCGATGGCAAGGCGACGTCGATCGACGCCTCCACTTCAGCTCTCATCAGCGAGCTCGGCCCTCATGACGCAGCCATCGCGGGAGGGCCTGCCTCAGTGTCGGCAGGGATTGAACAATCCCTAGTCAACATGAAATTGCCAGGGGGATCGCAGCGGTTCACTGGGGCGGACAGGTACACCGCAGCGGCAAGTGTCAACCGGGAAGCCTACGATTTCGCCGACACCGTCTATATGGCGACCGGAACCAACTTTCCCGACGCGCTCACCGGCGCGGTGCTTGCCGGGAGCAGGCAGTCACCATTGTTTCTCGTACCGGGCCACTGCGTCACTCCGTCGGTTGCCACGACGATCCGGTCGCTCAGCCCGCAGAGGATAGTTGTGTTTGGTGGGCCCAATTCGGTTTCGGACGCAGCGCAGAATCTTGTGGAATGTCGTCCAGACGTAACCCCCACGGCCACTGTCACCTACAGCTGCAGTACCGGGCTGAATATCTCGGTTACTAATTCCAACCAAAACCCGGCGGTTGTTCGCATGTCTTACGACAATTACGCGGACGGCTGGGTAGACGGGGACCTGACGACGGCAACGATCGCCGCAGAGTCGACCTACGTAAACAACAACACGTGGCGACTTCCTGAAGACCAAACTACGAGAATCCTGTTCCAGTGGAACGGGGGCACGTTTGCCTCTCAACAATTCTCCGTCGACTGTGAGGCAGCGCCACCGGTTGTCGTTCCTCCGGTTACCCCACCGCTGACGAACCCGGGCGACTCTAAGAACTGCAGCGACTTCTCCACCTGGCACGAAGCGCAGGCCTGGTTCCTCAGGTACTACCCGCTGTATGGCGATGTCGCCAAACTTGACAGCAACAACGATCTTGACGCCTGTGAGGGTTTGCCCGGTCACCGCTGAACGCACCGTCCCCTACGTCTCCGGACGACGTCGCCGCAGCACTAAGGACGTCTTATCCCGCGGCGATCGACATCATCCCAGGTATCGATATCCGCGGTTGATCCTGCCGGAACCGACACCCGAACGAGAGCAAGATCCGCGACAAGCGCGCGCACGGAGAGTCCCATGAGGCCGGAAGCGGTGGGGTCGGCAGCCGACTCGCACCGGTTGACGGCCCGGCTCAGTGATGCTGTTCGATAGAGCGCGGCGAGGTACTGGTCGTGGCCAGCGACGTCGACGCCGATGAACCCGTCGAGCACATCGTCCGCGGCCGCACCGGCACCGATGAGCGTCTCCACAGCGGCGGCGATGTCGGGCATGTCGCACGCAAGCACTAGCGTGAAGTCGGAGTCGGCGACCATCCCTGCCCGGGCAGTCGACCGCGCCGCGGCCATGCCTGCTCCGATCGCAGATGCCGGTCCGCCGAAGTTGGGGCTCTCGCGAGCGTATATGACGTCCCTGACACGCTGCGCCTGCGCCGCGGGCGGCTCGTCACCCACCACGACCACGGTGCGGCACGAGGCAGCTGAGACCGCGGCGGCAAGGGTGCGTTGCAAAAGGCTCTCTCCGTCGAGCAGCAGCCCCCCCTTGGGCTCGCCGCCGAGTCGGGAGGACCGCCCCCCGGCCAGAATGATGGCATCAACCTGCATGCGCCCAGAGTACGAGACAATCGGAGCATCTCGGCGGGTGCTTGGACGGTTCTGTCGAGCCAAGGGGAAGCGGAGCGGCACCATCGCCCGCTCCGCCCCTGTGCCGTCATGACCGTTTCCCCGGCTCACAGCCACCACACTCCAGCCGGGGAAACGGACATTGCGGCCTCGGGAGCCCGGTCCGCGCGAGCCGCTGATGCCTTGCAGCAGTGAGCTCGTAAGGTTGCCGGTTTCGAGACCTGAATTAGCTAACCTGGGTCGACGTCACTTACAGGTTGTCGAGGTAACCGTTGGGGTTCAGGACGTACTTCGTGGCGGCACCCGCGTCGAACTCGGCGTATCCCCGAGGCGCGTCGTCGATGCCGATCGCCTTCGCATTGACGTTCTTCGCGATGTGCGCCTTGTCGCCCAGGATCGCCATCATCAGGCTGCGGTTGTACTTCATCACGGGGCACTGACCCGTCGTAAAGGACAGCGACTTCGCCCACCCGGTGCCGAGGCTGAGGGAGAGCGACCCCTTCTGGGCCGCCGCATCGATTCCGCCCGGGTCCCCGGTGACGTACAGGCCCGGAATTCCGAGGGCGCCGCCCGCCGCGGTGATGTCCATCAGCGAGTTCAGCACCGTCGCGGGCGCCTCTTCTCCCGCGTGCGAACCATGACCCTTTGCTTCGAATCCGACGGCATCCACTGCACAGTCAACCTCGGGAACGCCCAGGATCTGCTCAATCTGATCGGCCGGCTCGCCCTTGGTGAGGTCGACAGTCTCGCAGCCGAAGCTGCGGGCCTGCGCCAGACGGTCGGCGTTCATGTCGCCGACGATCACCGCGGCCGCGCCCAACAACATGGCTCCGGTGGCTGCCGCGAGCCCGACAGGGCCAGCACCAGCGATGTACACGGTCGATCCCACACCCACACCGGCGGTGACCGCCCCGTGGAATCCGGTCGGGAAAATGTCGGAGAGCATGGCCAGATCGAGGATCTTCTCGAGTGCCTGGTCACGATCCGGGAACTTCAGGAGGTTCCAGTCGGCGTAGGGAACCAGTACATACTCGGCCTGCCCGCCGACCCAGCCGCCCATGTCGACATACCCGTAGGCGCTGCCCGGCCGGTCAGGATTGACGTTGAGGCAAATGCCCGTCTTGCGTTCCTTACAGTTGCGACACCGTCCACATGAGATGTTGAACGGCACAGAAACCAGGTCGCCAACCTTGATGAATTCGACGCCGGGACCGACCTCGACGACTTCGCCGGTGATCTCGTGTCCAAGCACGAGGTCCGACGGGGCGGTGGTGCGTCCGCGCACCATGTGTTGGTCGGAACCACAGATATTGGTCGCGACTGTTTTCAAGATGGCGCCGTGGGGCACCTTGCGTCCGACGTTTGCGGGGTTCACCCCCGGACCGTCCTTGAGTTCGAACGTGGGGTAGTCGATGTCGATGACTTCGACCTTGCCCGGGCCCTTGTAGGCAACTGCTCTGTTTCCTGCCACGGTGATCCTCCTTGATCGCTCGCTTCCCCACGAAACAGGGAACCGTTCAGATGAGCCTAGATCGCACACCAAATATCTCAACGGGGTGGCGTCTGCCCTCCAAAAGTGCCTTGTGCGGGTGCGTCAGGACTTGTGTGGCGGATGTCGCCGCGACTGAATCGCCGCCGAAGCATCGGCGAGAGCGCCACGGTCACGCCGTATCCCCACCCAGCCACTGCGACCGCCGCCGCGATCTGAACCTGCACTGTGCTGAACTGCCCCGTGTAAATGAAGCCTCCCCCGTCGCCGAATAAACCGACCCAGACGAGCCCGATCGCGGCGGCAGTGAGGTGCGTTGCGCCCAGTCCGGCGCCGGAGCTCGCGAGTCCATCCGATCGGGCTGAGCCAGAGGCGCAGGCGACTCCCACGACGAGGCCGAGAGCGACGGCCCAGACCGCTCCAAGCGAACCGCCGACTGCGGTGGCCGCGACCAACCCGGCCACCAGTCCCCCTCCGGCGTTAGCCAGGGTGGTTCTCCGACGACGAATTCGGACCACGATCAACCAGCCGCTCACCGAGGCCACCGGGACCAACATCCCGTTCAGCACGATCGTGGGAGTTGCCCGATCGATGGCCATGTCCATACCGACGAGCGCGGTCAGCCAGCACACCCAGAGAACTGCGAGGGCCACCAGCGTGGTGATCGCGCGCGGACTTTCGCCGAGGGGCCTTTCTCCGGCCCGACGCTGACGTCGTTGCAGGGCGAGGGCCGCGGCGCCAGCGGCAACGTGCACCGGCAGGGCGCCGCCGAGATCCCAGACACCGGCGGCAATCGATACCCCGAACGTCGCGGGATAGAAGACAAGAATGGCCGCCGGCGAAAACACCAGGGCGCTCCACAGTCCGCCGTAAAGAGCCATGCCGGGTTTGCTTGCGCTCAACCCCCGCGCCCCGACCACAATCAATAGGCCCGCCAAAGCAGCGAGGGCCGCCACAGGCCACCGCAGTGGGGACGCCGTCGGTCCGGTGACCCCAACGCTCACTGCCACCCACACGACCGCGCTGACGACGCACGGCACGACAATGGAGCGGAGGTCGTCGCGGCCCCCGCGCACGCGCGCCGGGGAAGAGAGCTGCGCGCGGTAGAGCACCGCAAGAGCGGTGATGCACGCCAGCCATGCGAGGGCGGCGAGAACAGGCATGGAACCACCCTTTCGCCGGAAGACCCGGGGTACACAGGTAAAGGGCGCCGTCCTTTCGGACGACGCCCCTCACCGGCAATCAGCAGATATTACAGAGGTTACTTCACGTCCGCGAGGACGTAGCCCTCTTCGCCGTGAACGACTGTGTCGACTCCGGCGATTTCGTCCTCGTTTGTGATCCGGAAGCCCATGGTCTTCTGGATGATAAACGCGATGATGTAGGACAGAACGAACGAGTAAACGAGGACAACAGCGGCAGAACCGGCCTGCACAAGAAGCTGGCTCGCACCGTTTCCGAAGAAGAGGCCAACGCCCTCACCGAGGAAGCCGATGTAGAGCGTTCCGAGGAGGCCACCGACGAGGTGGATGCCCACAACGTCGAGCGAGTCGTCGAATCCAAGCTTGAACTTCAGGTTGATCGCCAGGGCGCAGACGATGCCGGCGAGTAGTCCGAGCACGATCGCCCAGAACGGCGACAGGACGGCGCAGGCGGGGGTGATGGCAACGAGCCCGGCAACAGCACCGGATGCGGCACCCACCGAGGTGGGCTTGCCGTCGCGGATCTTCTCGATGATGAGCCAGCCGAGGATGGCGGCGGCGGGAGCGGCGATCGTGTTGAGGAACGCGATAGCGGCAACGCCGTCAGCGGCGAGCTCGGAACCGGCGTTGAATCCGAACCATCCGAACCAGAGCAGGCCAGCACCGAGGAGTACGAACGGCGGGTTGTGCGGCACGTAGGCACCCTTTGCGAAGCCCACGCGCTTTCCGAGCACAAATGCCAGCGCCAGCGCAGCAGCACCGGCGTTGATGTGTACGGCAGTTCCACCCGCGAAGTCGATAACACCCCAGTTGTAGGCGATGAATCCGCCATCGACAACGGCACCATCGGCGAGGGTGAAGTTGAAGACCCAGCTGGCGACGGGGAAGTAGACCACGGTGGACCAGACGCCCGCGAAGACCATCCATGCACCGAACTTCGCGCGGTCAGCGATTGCACCGGAGATCAGCGCAACGGTGATGATCGCGAAGGTCGCCTGGAAGGCCGCGAACGCGATCAGCGGGAAAGCTCCACCCGGGTCGGACGCCTCGGCGAATACGCCGTTGAGGCCGAGCTCGTTGAGGTCGATTCCAATGATGCCGTCGATTCCGACGAAGTTACCGACGCCGTCGTTCGCGAAGGCGATCGCGTAGCCGTACAGAACCCACAGGACTCCAATGAGTCCCATCGCTCCGAAGCTCATCATCATCATGCTGATAACGCTCTTGGCCTTGACGAGTCCTCCATAGAAGAACGCCAGGCCGGGTGTCATGAGCAGGACGAGGGCCGCGCAGATGAGAAGGAAGGCTGTGTTGCCTTGATCCATTGTGATACCTCTCTTACGTTTGCAAAGGATGCACCGTCGGGTGGTCGCACTCCGCAGAGAGGCCGGGTCGCGCGGTACAGCAGCCAGTTTGGGCCGTCGACGTTACGTCGGGTGCGTTTGCGTGTTTCGGGGACGTTACGTGGCTTGCCCGTTTGTAAACATCATGTTTCGGATGGCCCCGCATTTGCTGCCAGAGGGCCCGAATGCCCCCTCGCCCGTCTACAAGGGGCGAAAGGCTAGACGCCTTCGCCCGCGGTCAGAGCTACCAGCCGGGAGATCGCACGAAGATACTTTTTGCGGTAACCGCCGGCAAGCATCTCCTCCGGGAACACCTGGTCGAGCGGCGTTCCCGTAGCAAGCACCCGCACCTGGTCGTCGTAAAGGCGGTCGACGAAGGCGACGAACCTGAGGGCGTCGGTTTGATGACTGAACGGGTGCACGTTGCGAAGCGCCACCGTGTCGACCGACTCGACCAGCCGCACGTAGCGCGACGGATGCACCCGGGAGAGGTGCTCGAGGATGCCGTCGAACTCATCCACGGTCACCGTGCCCGTCTCCGCCGCGAGCGCCCGTTCCAGCTCGTCGTCCGTGACTGCGACCGCGTGCCCCTCCACATCGCGCCTGCGGTAGTCGAGCCCATCGATGCGGATGGTCTCGAACTTCGCGGCGAGCGCGTCGATTTCGCGCAGGAAGTCCTGGGCTGCGAACCGCCCCTCCCCCAGGGCGTTCGGGGGCGTGTTGGAGGTCGCCGCGATGCGAGTGCCGGATGCGACGAGCTCGGAGAGAAGTCGGGACATCAAGCGAGTGTCCCCCGGATCATCCAGCTCAAATTCATCGATGCAGATGAGGGATGCCCCGTGCAGCAGGTTCACCGCCGGTGCATAGCCGAGCGCGCCGACGAGGGCCGTGTACTCGATGAAGGTACCGAAATACTTCCGACCAGGGGCGGCGTGCCAGAGGGCCGCGAGAAGGTGAGTCTTCCCGACGCCGAAACCCCCGTCGAGGTACAGCCCGGGAAGTGCGGCCGGTGCCTTTCGTCGAGAGAAGAATCCTCCGCGCGGAGCGGTCCACGCGCCGGTAAAGGTCGTCACTGCCGCAACGGCCTCCGCCTGCGAGGCGTAACTCGGATCCGGCCGGTAAGACTGTAACGTTGCGGTCTCGAACTGGCGAGGGGGAACAAGATGCGCGATGATCTCTTCGCCGGACAGCGTGGGGTTGTGATCGACGAGCGCATCGAAGACGCGGGGCAACTGGTCTGGCATTCGCAACCTTGCGTTTGTGTCGGAGTTTGACCACCACCCAGCGCCTGTCTGGCCGCTCTCGTAGTCTCGATTACGGGTGTGGCATAAATCTTATCCACCTCTCCTCCGCTTAGACGCTCTACCGAAATGGGTTCCCATGACCGCGCCACTTGATCCTTCCCGCCGGTTTGCTGACTACGCGCACCCCGAGCGGCTGGTGTCGACCGAGTGGCTGCAGGATCATCTCGGCACCCCGGGCCTCGTGGTCGTCGAGTCCGACGAGGACGTGCTGCTCTACGAGATCGGGCACATCCCCGGCGCCGTCAAGATCGACTGGCACACCGACCTGAACGACCCGGTCGAACGCGACTACATCGACGGCGCTGCCTTCGCCGCCCTGGTCGGGCAGAAGGGCATCACCCGCGACACGACGGTGGTCATCTACGGCGACAAGAACAACTGGTGGGCGGCGTACGCGCTGTGGGTCTTCACCCTGTTCGGCCACGAGGACGTGCGACTGCTCGACGGCGGGCGCGCCAAGTGGGTCGCAGAAGAGCGCGAGCTGACCCGCGACCGCGAGAGCGCCCCGAGCGTCGACTATCCCATCGTGCAACGCAACGATGCGCCCATCCGGGCCTACCTGTCCGACGTGCTCGACCACCTCGGCAACCCGCTCATCGATGTTCGGTCCCCCGAGGAGTTCAGCGGTTTACGCACGACGGCTCCGGCATACCCGGAGGAAGGCGCCCTGCGCGCCGGTCACATCCCCAGCGCGCAGAACGTGCCCTGGGCGAAGGCTGCGGCCGATGACGGTACCTTCCGTTCCGCGGCCGAACTGAATGACATCTACCGCGAAGGCGCAGGCCTGAAGGACGGTGATAGCGTGATTGCCTACTGCCGCATCGGCGAGCGTTCCAGCCACACGTGGTTTGTCCTGACGCACCTGCTCGGCTTTGAGGGAGTCCGCAACTACGACGGTTCGTGGACCGAGTGGGGTAGCGCTGTGCGTGTTCCGATCGTCAAGGGAACCGAGCCAGGGGCTGTGCCCGGTCGCTGAACCCAGACAAAACCACGAACCACGAACCACGAACCCCGGGATGACCGATGAGCGAAGCGTTACCAGAACAGCTGGAGCAGATCCGCGAGGATTTTCAGGAGCTTGAGGTGCGCACGCGCCTCGAGCTGCTCCTCGAGTTTTCCCTTGACCTGCCCGAGCTGCCGGAGCGGTACCGCGATCACCCCGACCTGTTCGAACGGGTGGAAGAGTGCCAGTCCCCGGTGTTCATCTTCCTCGAGGTCGATGAGAACCAGATCGTGCACCTGTTTGCGACCGCGCCACGTGAAGCTCCTACCACGCGCGGCTTCGCGTCCATCCTCGCGCAGGGCCTGGCCGGCCTCACCGTGGACCAGGTGCTCGCGATTCCCGATGACTATCCACAGGATCTCGGCCTCTCCGAGGCGGTCAGCCCTCTGCGGATGCGGGGAATGACGGCGATGCTCGCGCGGGCAAAGCGTCAGATCCGCGACAAGACCGCAGCGTGAGTCTCACGCGGGTTTTTCCGGCAGAGAATGGTTTGCTCGACCTGGCCGACGCGGCCGAGCACGATCGTCTGGTCGACCTCTACCGTCCTCCGCGGGCGCAGTGGTTGCGGCTCAACCTGATCGGAAGCGTCAGCGGCAGCGCCGCGGGCGTCGACGGTACCAGCGAGACGCTGACGAACGCCACCGACCGCATGATCCTGCGCATCATCCGCGACCTTAGTGACGTTGTGCTCGTCGGCGCGGCCAGCGTGCGCGCGGAAGGGTATTTTGTTCCCCGGCACGCCGCCCTCGCGGTCGTCACCGGGTCTGGCGACCTGGCTGGCCATCGGATCCGATCAGGGGAGGACCGCGGAGCATTGCTCGTGGTCTGCCCGGCCTCCGCGGTGTCGACCGTAACGACAACTCTGGGTGAGACGAAAGCCGCGATCATCGTGGTGCCGGATGACAACGGACGCATGGAACCGCGTGACATCGTCGACGGCCTGCGCGCCGGCGGCTACCAGTCGATCGTCTGCGAGGGCGGACCGGGGCTCGCGGCCCAGTGCGTCAATGCCGGACTGGTGGATGAATTTTGCCTCACGACCAGCCCGGTGCTGAACGGAGCGGCACTCCCGTTGTTCGGCGGTCACGAGTTCGCCGAACGGAGGCTCACCCTCACTCAGTTACTGAGCGACGAGGCGAGCTTCCTGTACGGTCGGTGGGCGCTGCAAGCTCACTGAGCCACCCGTGGATCGCGCGCGTCCATCGCTCCGGCTCGAGATTCCACAGGCGGGTGTGCCCGGACACGGAGAACTCGTCGTAGGTGACGATATCCGGGCGCAGCTGGGCGAGGGCGCGCGATGCCTCCGGCGGAACGAAGGTGTCATCGGCACTGTGCAGCAGCAGGATCGGCACCGTCAGCTCGGCCGAGCGGCCCACGAAATCGAGTCGTTTGAGGTCGATCGGCTGGCTCTGTCCGGTCAGCCTGCTGCCCCAGGCGCGGCTGAGAACAGCGAGAGCACCGCGCCGGAACGGGTTCGCCACACCGAGCGCCTTGCCCTGGTGATTCAGTGCGGCAACCCAATCGACCACGGGCGACTCGAGCACGATGCCGCGCACCAGCCCACTGTGCCGGGAACGTGTGGCCGCCTGCAGCACGGTCGCTCCCCCCATCGACCATCCCATCAAGACGATCTCCGTTGCGCCGGCCCGTCGTGCGTAGTCCATCGCCGCGTCGACGTCCTCCCACTCGGTGTCGCCGAGGGCGTACAAACCGTCGCTACTGGCCGGCGCTTCCCCGTCGTTGCGGTACGACACCAGCAGGCAGGTGTAGCCGGCCTCATGGAAGGTGTCTACGGCGCGAAGCGTCTCGCCGCGTTGGACCCCGCGGCCGTGCACTCCGATCATCCAGCGGCCAGGGTGAGGTGCGGTCGCCGCGGCGGGGATCACCCAGGCGGGCGCCGCACCCACGGGAGTGGCGATACTCACCTCAGAAAACGGCAGCCCCACCGAGTCGGGCCCCAGGTAGAACCACCCGCCGATCCGGGCGCGTGTGCCCGGGGCGAGCAGCCCCGTGTCCACGCCGAGAAGCTCTCGGGTCACCGCAACCTTCGTGGACGACAGCACTCGCCCCAGCCGCGCATGACCGGATCCGTGCGAGAACCACAGGCTGTACAGGCCGGGGAGACGGGAATCGGCGGTGGAAGACAGGGTGATCCTGTCTGCCGTTACGGAAAAGACGCGCAGGTCCTCCGCAGCGGCAGCCGGTGGTGTGACCACCTTGCGGGCGACCGCGGTGACGAATGCGCCTCCAGCCACCACTCCGAGGCCCGCGAAAACGCCGGTTCCCAGCAGGGCCAGCCGGACGCTGCGCGGCGCGCCAGCTCCCGCGACCCGCGAAGCGCGCGCACCGGAAACACTGCCTGTTGCCACGATGTGACCCCCGTTCTGGCTCCATACGAAGCGGCGAGCCTCACGGGAGAAAATACCAACTAAGCCTAACCTTTCCCCGTGCCCGACACTCCAGAAGCACCACCCGTGCCGCCCGCGTTCAGCGAGGCGCTCGTCTCGATCCGGCGTGCCGCAATCCGGTCCGAGCTGACGATGTCTGAGATTCCCTCCCCCGGCCACCTCGCCCCGTACTCGCTGGCTCTGGCGGCAGACGTCACGCCCTCCGCCCACGCGACCGACTCCGTGCTCGGCACCGGTCGATTCATCCTCCTGCACGACCCGGCGGAGCCCGATGCCTGGGGCGGTCCGTTCCGCGTGGTCTGTTTCGCGCAGGCGCCGCTCGAGACGGACATAGGGGAAGATCCTTTTCTGGCGGATGTCGCGTGGTCCTGGCTCGTCGACGCGCTCGACTCGCGCGGGGCCGAATACATTGCCGCGTCCGGCACCGCGACCAAGATCCTGTCCCACGGGTTCGGGGAACTCGCCGACCAGGGCGACGGCGCACAGATCGAGCTTCGCGCCTCCTGGACCCCGACCGGCGGCGAACTAGGCCGGCATGTGGAAGGCTGGAGTGAGTTGTTATGCATGTTGGCCGGGCTTCCCCCGGTCGCCGAAGGAGTGAGCCTGTTGTCTGCACGCCGAGCCGGACGTGAGTAGTCCAGAAGTCCTGCCGACGCCGGAAGCCGTCCAGGCTCCCCACGTGCAGGTAAATGTGATCGATACACGTGAGGAATACCTCGCGGCCGTGGACGCCATCGGGGCCGGGAACGGACCGATCGCGATAGACGCGGAGCGGGCGTCCGGATTCCGGTATTCGCAGCGCGCGTACCTCATTCAGATCTTCCGCCGTGGGGCCGGCACGTTCCTTTTCGATCCCCCCGCCATTGGCTCGTTCTCCGAGCTCAACGCAGTGATCCGAGAGGAAGAGTGGATTCTCCACGCCGCGAGCCAGGACCTGTCCTGCCTGCGCGAGGTCGGACTCGATCCCACCCGACTCTTCGATACTGAACTGGGCGCGCGCCTCGTGGGTCTGCCCCGCGTGGGGCTGGGCACCGTTGTGGAAGAGCTTCTCGGCATCCATCTGGCTAAAGAACACTCCGCCGCGGACTGGTCGACCCGCCCGCTCCCCCAGGCCTGGCTCGTGTACGCCGCGCTCGACGTCGAACTGCTCGTCGACCTTCGTGAAGTCATGGGTGACCTCATCGAGAGCGCGGGTAAAACCGCCATCGTCGCGCAGGAATTCGCCGCGGTTCTCACCCGGGACCTCAAGCCCGTGCGAGAACAACCGTGGCGCCGTCTCAGCGGGCTCCATTCCCTTCGGGGGATCCGCAATCTCGCGGTCGCTCGCGAGCTGTGGCTGGCACGGGACGCCTACGCCCGTGAGATCGACACCGCGCCCGGCAGGCTCGTTCCCGACTCCGCACTGGTCGCGGCCGCGCGCACCCTTCCGGCCACCAAGCGGGATCTCGTCGCGATGAAGGATTTCACCGGACGCGCCAGCAGGGCGCAGCTGGACCGGTGGTGGGATGCCATCCAGGTGGGTCTGGGAACCGAAGACCTGCCACCGGCGCGCGTTTCCGGCGAAGTCATCCCCCCGCCCCGCGTATGGAGCGACAAGAATCCCGAGGCAGACAAGCGACTCAAGGCAGCCCGCGCCGCCATGGCGGCGCTGTCTGCAGACTTCAACGTGCCGCTGGAGAACCTGCTCACGCCGGAACTGCTGCGTCGCCTCGCCTGGAACCCGCCTGCGGAGCTCGACCTGGACTCCATAGTTGTGGCCCTAGCCGACATGGGTGCGCGCACCTGGCAGATCGAAGCCACCGCTCCATCAATTCACGCGGCCTTTGTCGAAGCTGGCCAAAGTGTCGACGCGCCGAGCGAGGACGCTTCGTAGGTTTTCTCAAAGGATTCGGGGCGAAATTGTCCGGATCCTAAAATCAACACACCTAAGTGTTGGAGGCAATGTGGCCGCGAAAACCGAAGTCGTGTTTGTAGACGGCGTCCGAACTCCGTTCGGGCGTGCGGGCGAAAAGGGAATGTACTGGCAGACAAGGGCCGATGACCTTGTAGTCAAGGCCATGATGGGCCTGCTCGAGCGCAATCCGTCTCTGCCCCCTGAGCGGGTAGACGACGTCGCCATCGCCGCAACGACCCAGCAGGGCGACCAGGGCCTCACCCTCGGTCGCACGGCCGCGCTACTCGCGGGGCTGCCGCGCACGGTTCCCGGCTACGCCATCGACCGGATGTGCGCCGGGGCCATGACGAGCGTCACCACCATCGCCGGCGCAATCGCATTTGGCGCATACGACGTTGGCATCGCCGGTGGCGTCGAGCACATGGGCCATCACCCGATGGGCGTGGGCGTCGACCCGAACCCTCGCTTCGCTGCAGAGAAGCTGGTCAGCGCCGAAGCGCTGAACATGGGTAACACCGCCGAGCGCATCCACGACCGGTTCCCCTCCCTGACCAGGGAACGTGCGGACAGGTTCGCGCTCGCGAGCCAGCAGAAGATCGCCGCCGCGTACACGCTCGGAAAGATCCAGCCAGACCTCATTGCCGTGTCAACCCACACCGACTCGGGCTGGGCGCTCGCCACCCGCGACGAGGCGATGCGGCCCGAGACCACGCTGGAAGGTCTCGCCGGCCTGAAGACACCGTTCAGACCTCACGGTCGGGTGACGGCAGGCAACTCGTCCGGCCTGAACGATGGCGCAACCGCCAGTCTGCTCGCCAGCGCGGACGCTGCCAAGGAGCTGGGACTGTCCGTGAAGATGCGCATGGTGAGTTTCGCGTTCGCCGGGGTGCAGCCCGAGATCATGGGCATCGGACCGGTGCCCTCGACCGAGAAAGCACTGCGCAAGGCCGGTCTCACCATCGATGACATCGGGCTCTTCGAACTCAACGAGGCCTTCGCCGTGCAGGTGCTGTCGCTGCTCGATCACTTCGGCATCGACGACGAAGATCCGCGGGTCAACCCGTGGGGCGGCTCTATCGCCATCGGCCATCCGCTCGCATCCTCCGGCGTGCGACTGATGATTCAACTCGCGCGCCAGTTCGAGGAACATCCGGAGGTGCGATACGGGCTTACGGCTATGTGCGTCGGGCTCGGTCAAGGCGGCTCTGTCATCTGGGAGAACCCGAACTTCAAGGGGAAGAAACGTTGAACGAGGCATCCAGCACCATGTCTGAATCGAGCGCGCCGCTTCCTTCTGGCGAGGCCAGCCGGTTCCCCGAGCTCCTCGCGCTGGCGGGTGACGAGGTGATCACGCACTCTTACGTCCGCGACATCCCCCTTCGCTCAGGAAAAACGCTCGCGCTGATCACCCTCGACAACGGGCGGGACCACACCCGGCCCTCCACCCTCGGCCCCGCCACGCTCTTCGAATTCGCCGCCGTGCTCGATGAGCTGCAGGCGCGCGCTGCCCGTGGCGAGATCGTCGCGGTAGCGGTCACGGGTAAGCCGTTCATCCTTGCCGCTGGCGCCGACCTGTCCAAGGTCAGCGAGATACCCAGTCGTGCGGTCGCCAAACAACTGGCGGAGCTTGGCCACTCGGTGCTCGGGCGGCTCGGCACGCTCGGCGTGCCGAGTTTTATCTTCATCAACGGGCTGGCCCTTGGCGGCGGTGTCGAGATCGGGCTGAACGCCACCTACCGCACCATCGACAGCTCGATCGCGGCGCTCGCCCTGCCGGAGGTCTTCCTCGGGATCATTCCCGGATGGGGCGGGTCGTGGCTGCTGCCCAATCTCATCGGCATCGAGGGTGCGCTCCGCGTGATCGTGGAGAACCCGCTCAAAAACAACCGCACTCTTGGCGGGCACGAGGCGTTTGAGCTGGGCATCGCCGACGCCATCTTCGGACCGGCACGGTTCCTCGAGGAGTCGATCCAGTGGGCGGAAGACGTCGTGTCGGGGGTGACCGTCGTGAATCGACCGAACGTCCCCGGGCGGCTTGAGCGCGCGGTCAAGTGGGACATCGCCATCGGCATCGCCCGCAAATCGCTGGAGAGCCGCATCGGCACGGTTGCGAAAGCACCCTACGTCGCCCTCGAGCTACTCTCCGCCGCCCGAAAAAGCACGAGGGAGCAGGGCTTCGCCGCGGAAGACGACGCCCTCGCCGACCTGGTCGCGGGCGACCAATTTCGGGCGAGCATCTACGCGTTCAACCTGGTACAGAAACGCGCACGCAAGCCCGCGGGCGCGCCGGACGCGGCGCTTTCGCGACCCGTCACGAAGGTGGGCGTCATCGGCGCGGGACTGATGGCGCGGCAGTTTGCCCTGCTCTTCGTGCGGCGCCTCCGCGTGCCCGTTGTCATCACCGACCTCGACCAGGGCCACGTCGACGCCGGGGTGGCGCATATCCACGGCGAGATCGACGCGCTGCTGGGCAAGGGACGCATCTCGTCCGACGAGGCAAGCCGCCTTCGAGCGCTGGTCACCGGCACCACCAACAAGGCCGACTTCTCCGATTGCGACTGGGTGATCGAGGCCATCTTCGAGGAGCTGACCGCCAAGCAGAACGTCTTCGAGGAGATCGAGCGGTACGTCTCCCCCGAGACAATCCTCGCGACCAACACGTCTTCGCTGTCCGTCGAACAGATCGGCGCGAAACTCGACAACCCGGAACGGCTGGTGGGGTTCCATTTCTTCAACCCGGTCGCGGTGATGCCGCTGGTCGAGGTGGTGCGAACACCGAAAACGGATGCTGCGGCGCTGGCGACCGCGATGGCCACGGCCGCGGCGCTCAAGAAGAACGCCGTCATCACCAGTGACACCCCCGGTTTCGTGGTGAACCGTATCCTTGCGAAGCTCCTCGGCGAAACGATGCACGCGGTAGACAACGGAACCCCGTTCGAGGTCGTCGATGCGTCGATCGCTCCCTTCGGCCTGCCCATGAAACCGTTCGAACTGCTGGAGCTGGTCGGGCTGCGGGTCGGCGCGCACGTGCTCGACACCCATCATGGCGCCTTCCCCGACCGGTTCTTCGACAGCGACAACCTGCACAAGCTCGCCGAGGTTGGACGGTTCTACGAGCGGGACAGCAAGGGGAAGGTCAAGGGGTACGACAAGAAGGCGCTGGCGATCGTGGCGGGTGGTACCTCACCGATCACGGGGGCCGAGCTGCTGAGGCGGATCGAGGACGGTCTGGCCGATGAGATCAAACGGATGCTCGACGACGGGGTCGTCGCAGCGCCGGAAGACATCGACCTCTGCATGGTGCTCGGCGCGGGCTGGCCGTTCCAGATGGGCGGAATCACGCCCTATCTCGACCGGTCGGGGGCCTCCGAGCGGGTCTTCGGCGGCACGTTCCACGAGCCGCCGATCCGCGGGGTCAGCTAAGCGTTTGTCGCGGTGGCGCGTGACGCTCTGGGTTCATCCCCGGACGTCCGCGCGGCCGCGGCGGTGCGCGCACGGGAAGCCGAACGCTGACGATACTCGCGCCGCAGCGCCTCCCACCGCTCGGTGGAGACCACTTTGGACGGGGACGATCCCTCGGACATAACCACTACCGTTTCTGACTGCGGGGCGCTTGCTGCGCCCTCTGTTTTCAACGCTACGTGGGGTATCGTCGGCTCGCGTGGGCCCTAAGACCCGACTTCTCGCCGCGACGGGTGACGAGATGCCTGCCGCGTTCGCCTCGGCGGGCCGGCACAGCCGCTCGGGGCGCTAGTTGTCGTCGCCTCGGACGGGCTCGGCGCCCTGTTCGTCTGCGACCAGTCGGTGATCGTCTCCCGGCAGAGGGCGCGCGACCGGGATCTTGCTCCCGAGCACCTGGGCGACGAGGTCCCGCGCGATCTTCTGCGGCGTCAGACCCGCACTCGCGAAGATCTCCTCGCGAGTGGCGTGATCCAGGAACTCGTCGGGCAGCCCCAGCTCGTTTACCGCGGTGTCAACGCCGGCGTCACGAAGATCCTGTCGGATTCGAGTTCCGATTCCGGCCACCCGGACACCGTCTTCGATGGACACCACGAGGCGGTGATCGCGGGCGAAGTCGATGACGCTGGCCGGTACGGGCACGACCCAGCGCGGGTCGATCACGGTAGCGCCGATTCCCTGGTCGGCCAGACGGGCAGCCACCTCCAGCCCGAGGGTTGCCATCGGGCCCACGGTGACAATGAGGACGTCCCGGTGCGCGGCTTCGCGCAACACGTCCACGCCGTCGTCTGTGCGGCGGACGGCGACGATCTCAGCACCAACGCTGCCCTTGGAGTAGCGGATCACCGTGGGAGCGTCGTCGACGGCGACGGCCTCGCGCAATTCCTCGCGGAGCCGCACCGCGTCGCGGGGGGCGGCCAACCGGATGTGCGGCACCACCTGAAGGATCGAGAGGTCCCAGATTCCGTGGTGGCTCGGGCCGTCGGGTCCTGTCACGCCAGCGCGGTCAAGTACGAAGGTCACGCCGGCCTTGTGCAGCCCGACATCCATCAACACCTGATCGAAAGCCCGGTTGATGAAGGTGGCGTACAGCGCGACGACGGGGTGCAGGCCTCCGAATGCGAGGCCAGCGGCCGAGGTCACCGCGTGTTGCTCCGCGATGCCGACGTCGAACACCCGCGCAGGATACTTTTCGGCGAAGCGATGCAGGCCCGTTGGGCGCAGCATGGCCGCGGTGATACCCACGACGGAAGGATTCTCGTCTGCGATCTGCACGATCTCGTCGGCGAAGACGGAGGTCCAGGAGGGCTTGTTCGAGATCGAGGTCGGCTCCCCGGTTTCTGGGTCGATCTGGCCGACAGCGTGGAACTGGTCGGCCGAGTCGAGCCGTGCGGGTTCGTAGCCGCGGCCCTTCTCGGTGATGGCGTGCACGATGACGGGCGCGCCATAGTTTTTGGCCTGCTGGAGAGCTTCGCGCATCGCGCCCAGGTCGTGCCCGTCGACCGGGCCGATGTACTTGATGTCGAGGTTCGAGTAGAGAGCTTCGTTGTTGGTCACCCGGGAGAGGAAGCCGTGCAACCCACCCCGAAACCCGCGGTACATCGCCCGACCCGGGCGCCCGAGGTTGTTGAACAGTTTCTGGCTGCCCAGATACAGGTCGCGGTACTCGCGCCGCGTGCGGACGGTGTTGAGGAAGCGCGCCATTCCGCCGATAGTGGGAGCGTAGGAACGGCCGTTGTCGTTCACCACGATGACCAGGCGCCGCGAGTTGTCGTCGCTGATGTTGTTCAGCGCCTCCCAGGTCATGCCGCCGGTCAGCGCTCCGTCGCCGACAACCGCGACGACGTGACGGTCCACCTGTCCGGTCATTTCGAATGCGCGAGAAATGCCGTCGGCCCACGAGAGCGAACTCGACGCGTGCGAGGACTCGACGATGTCATGGGGAGATTCGCTGCGCTGGGGGTAACCCGCCAGGCCACCCCGGAGCCGCAGCATACTGAAGTCCTGGCGTCCGGTCAGCAGCTTATGAACGTAGCTCTGGTGCCCGGTGTCGAAGACTATGGCGTCTTTCGGGGAATCGAACACCGAGTGGATGGCCATCGTCAATTCCACGACGCCGAGGTTCGGTCCAAGGTGTCCGCCGGTCTTGGACACCTCCGCGATGAGAAAGTCGCGAATCTCGTCGGCAAGCCGGGCAAGCTCTGCCTCGGACAGGCGATCGAGGTCGCGGGGACCACGGATGTTCTCGAGAAGACTCACAATACGACCTTAGCTGAGGTTCCCGAATGGGTCGTGAGGGCACCCCGTTGGAGTGCCCTCACGACGGGTCATACGAGGCTGCGAAGGACGTACTGGAGAATTCCGCCGTTGCGGTAGTACTCCGCCTCACCCGGGGTGTCGATGCGGAGCGCGGCATCGAAGCTGATCGTTTGCTTGCCCGCGGGCGAGTTCTCCGTCGGCTCGGCAACAACGTGCAGGGTCGCGGGCGTGCGCCCCTCGTTGAGTTCTTCGACGCCCGTGATGGTGATCGACTCCGTGCCGTCGAGGCCCAGGCTTGCCCAGCTTTCGCCCGCCGGGAACTGCAGCGGCAGCACGCCCATTCCGATCAGATTTGACCGGTGAATGCGCTCGAAGCTCTCGACGATGACCGCCTTCACCCCCAGCAGGCTGGTGCCCTTAGCCGCCCAGTCGCGCGAAGAGCCGGAGCCGTACTCCTTGCCGCCGAAGATGACGAGCGGGATTCCGGCAGCCTGATAGTTCTGGCTCGCGTCGTAAATGAACGACTGCGGGGCACCCTCCCGGGTGAAGTCACGGGTGTATCCGCCCTCGACCCCGTCGAGCAGCTGATTCTTCAGGCGAATGTTGGCGAAGGTGCCACGAATCATCACCTCGTGGTTGCCCCGGCGTGAACCATAGGAGTTGTAGTCCTTGCGGCCGACACCGTGCTCGTCGAGGTACTTGCCCGCGGGACTGTCCACCTTGATGCTGCCCGCAGGACTGATGTGGTCTGTCGTGACCGAGTCGCCCAGCTTGGCGAGCACCCGGGCGCCGTAGAAGCTGGTGACGGGCGTGGTCTCGATGGTCATGCCCTCGAAGTATGGGGGCTTACGCACGTAGGTGGACGTCTCGTCCCACTCGAAGGTCGCGCCGGTGGGGGTGGGCAGCGAACGCCAGCGCTCGTCGCCGTCGAACACTCCCGCGTACTCGTGGGTGAACATCTCGGTGTCGATCGAGCTGTCGATCGTGGACTGCACCTCGGCGGCGTCCGGCCAGATGTCGGCGAGGAACACGTCCTTGCCCTCACGGTCGGTGCCCAGCGCGTCTGTCTCGAAGTCGAAGTTCATCGACCCGGCCAGGGCGTACGCGATAACCAGCGGCGGGCTGGCGAGATAGTTCATCTTCACGTCGGGGTTGATGCGGCCCTCGAAGTTGCGGTTACCGGAGAGCACCGCAGTGACGGCGAGGTCATTCTCGTTGACCGCCGCCGAGATCTCGTCGAGGAGCGGCCCCGAGTTGCCGATACAGGTGGTGCAGCCATAGCCGACCGTGTAAAAACCAAGGTCCTCAAGGTACTCGGTGAGGCCGGCTTTCGCGTAGTAGTCGGTGACAACTTTCGAACCAGGCGCCAGGGTCGTCTTCACCCACGGCTTGGCCTTGAGGCCCTTCTTGCTCGCGTTACGGGCAAGGAGACCCGCTGCGAGCATGACCGAGGGGTTGGACGTATTGGTGCAGGAGGTGATGGCCGCGATCGCGACGGCGCCGTGGTCGAGGGTGAATCCTGAACCGTCCTCGAGCGTGACCCGGGTGGGGCTGGACACGGTCGACGGCGCGTGGCTCGAATGATGATTGCGGGATGGCGCGTGGGCGCTCTCCTCGTCCTGGGCAGTGAACCCGATCGGGTCTGACGCGGGGAAGGTTCCCTCGACCGCGTCATCCACCATCGAGTGGTCGACCGACGCGTAGGCGTCGAGGTCGAGCACAAACTGGTCCTTGGCGCGGCTGAGCTCCACCCGGTCCTGCGGACGTTTCGGTCCGGCGATCGACGGCACAACGGTGGCGAGGTCGAGCTCGAGGTACTCGCTGAAGACTGGTTCGACCTCGGGGTCGTGCCACAGGGTCTGGAGCTTCGAGTAGGCCTCGACGAGCTGCACCTGCTCCTCGGACCGCCCCGTCAGACGCAGGTAGTCGAGGGTGACGTCGTCGATCGGGAACATGGCGGCGGTCGAGCCGAACTCCGGGCTCATGTTGCCGATGGTTGCGCGGTTCGCCAGCGGGACCGACGCAACGCCGGATCCGTAGAATTCCACAAACTTGCCCACAACACCGTGTGCTCGCAACATCTGCGTGATGGTGAGCACGACGTCGGTCGCGGTGACGCCCATGGGGATCGAGCCGGAGAGTTTGAATCCCACAACCTTGGGGATGAGCATCGACACGGGCTGGCCCAGCATCGCGGCCTCTGCCTCGATACCACCGACACCCCAGCCGAGCACACCGAGACCGTTGACCATGGTGGTGTGCGAGTCGGTTCCCACGCAGGTATCCGGGTAGGCCTGCAGCACGCCGTTGACCGCGCGGGTGTACGTCACCCGGGCCAGGTACTCGATGTTTACCTGGTGCACGATTCCGGTTCCGGGCGGCACGACCTTGAAGTCTTCGAAGGCCGTCTGGCCCCAGCGCAGAAACTGGTAACGCTCGCCATTGCGTTCGTACTCGATCTCCACGTTGCGCTCGAGAGCGTCCTCGGTGCCGAACAGGTCCGCGATCACCGAGTGGTCGATGACCATCTCGGCGGGCGAGAGCGGATTGATTTTGGTGGGGTCGCCCCCGAGTTCGGCAACGGCCTCGCGCATGGTGGCGAGGTCGACGATGCAGGGCACGCCGGTGAAGTCCTGCATGACCACGCGACCCGGCGTGTACTGGATCTCGGTGTCGGGGTCGGCCGTGGGCACCCACGATGCGATCGCCTGGATCTGGTCACGGGTGACGTTGACGCCATCTTCCGTCCGAAGCAGATTCTCGAGCAGGATCTTCAGGCTGAACGGGAGCTTCTGAAAGCCCGCGACCCGATCAAGCCGGAATACTTCGTAGTCGGTCGAACCGACCGTGAGGGTGTCTTTCGAACCAAAGCTGTTTGTTGCAGCCACTGCGCTGTCTACCACTGCCGTCTCCCTTGCTGACTTTGCTTACATCTTCGTCTCCAGCGGGGCGCAACACCAGCAAGGTGTACCTAAGCCGGTGAGATGAGTCGCGAGGGAGAGCGGAACGAATGTCCGCAGCCAAAGTATCTTGACGTCAAGATAAATATAGCAGGCAGTCAGCTGGCGCGCGGAGCTTTCGGCAGCGACTCGGTGGGGTTGTGCACGGCCCGCACGAGGAGCCAGGTGACCCACAGGGCTGCGAGGTAGAGAGGTATCCCGGTGAGGAGCTTGGTGGCAGCGAGCAGATCAGCTCGCTCGGCGAGGTACAGGGGTACCTGCACGCCAACGCGGATCGCGGAGGGAATAACCCAGATCCAGGTGGCGAGCGTGTAGGCGCGGCGCTTGACCCGGTCCGCCCGCCAATCGGTCTGCTCGCCCATAAGGAGGCCGATAACAATCCCGACGAGCGGCCAGCGCACGAGGATACTCACCACCAGCACAACGAGCGTCGCGGAGTTGATCACGATGCCCGGCAGAAAGTTGTTTTCCGCGCGATTGGTCACAAGTGACAACGTTGCCGTAAGCGCAATGCCGATCAGCCCCGCTACCGCGGGCGCGACCGGCGACCGGGTGACCGCACGAACGACAACGAAGACGATGGCGACGCCGACCGGCACCAGCACCGATACAGGCAGGCTTCCGGTAATGGTGAACAAGAGCAGAAACGCGAACCCGGGCAGCACCGACTCGATCAGCCCGCGCACTCCCCCAAGCGCTCCAAGCAGGGCGCCAGCGGTCGGCGCCTCTCCGGGGGCGAGCTGTCCGAGGCCGGACTGGCGAGCCGCCGCAGACAGGCTTTCACTGAAGGTGGGGGTCGCGTCGCCTCCCCCGTCTGGCACAGTCATTTAGACGACCGTTGTGGACTGGTCTGTGGCACTCGCCGGCATGTGCAGCGGAATCAGGTCACGGGGCGGCATGGGAGTGCCCCCGCGCACGACAACCACGCTGCGGAACAGTTCTTCAATCTGGGCCGCCGCCTCCGCGTTGATTGCACCCTCGCCGGAGATCACTCCGCGCAAAAACCACCGTGGACCATCAACGCCGACGAACCGCGCGAGTCGGGTGCCGCCCTGACCCGCCGGAATCTCGGCGCGAACCTCAGGACCGAACGGACCATCGACGATGCTCGTCGTTCCGCCCTGCTTGTGGATCTGGCCGACGATCTGCTCGCGGATCTCGTGCCACAGGCCCGTCGAGCGGGGCGCCGCGAACGGCTGCACCTGGAGCGTCGAGCCGGCAAAGTCCAGCCCGACCGCTACAACGCGCTTGCTGCCTTCTTCCACCTCGAGTCGCAGGTGCAGATCGGGACGCGGAAGGATCTTCACGCCGCCGAGGTCGACGTAGGGACGAACAGCGTTCGCCTCACTGTCATCGAATGGTCCGTTTTCTTCGCGGTCGGCCGGGGCCGACTTCGTCTGGTCGAGTTCGCTCTCGCCCGCTGCTTCTGTGATGTCGCTCACGACTGTTCTCCTGACTTGGCTGCGCTGGTTTTCGGAGCGCTGTAGCCGGTGGACCCGAAGCCGGATTCGCCGCGTTGGCTTCCGGGTAATTCTTCGACCGGGATGAATCGTGCCCGGGTAACGGGAATGATAATGAGTTGCGCGATGCGGTCGCCCACGGCTACCGCGTAGGGCGCCGAGGTATCGGTGTTGAGGAGAGTCACGCGGATCTCGCCGCGGTAGCCCGCGTCAACGGTTCCGGGCGAGTTCACCACGGTGATGCCGTGCTTGGAGGCGAGCCCGCTGCGCGGAACAACAAAGGCGGCGTAGCCGTCGGGAAGCGCGATGGCGACCCCGGTGCCAATCGTCGCCCGCGCTCCTGGCGCAAGCACAACGGGTTCGGAGGCCGTTAAATCCGCTCCCGCATCTCCTGGATGCGCGTACGCGGGGACCTCAGCTGATTTGATCAGAACTTCGACGCTATTCACCACGTGACGAGGCTAGTGCAGAAGTCTGATCGAATAGACCCATGACGATTTACCGCGAGCGGCTATTGCCCGGCCCCTGGACTTTTATTGTGACCGCCCTCGTGATTCCCGCGTCGCTGCTGGTGTTTCTTCCGATCAACGCCTTTGTCGGGGTTGTGTCGGCCATAGTCCTGTATTCCGCGCTCGTCGTCGCGCTGGTGGTTCTGTCGCCGGTGATCGAAGTGACCGACACCGCGCTGGTAGCGGGCCGCGCCCGCGTACCACTCGAGCTGGTGGGTTCCGCCGCGGCGTTCACGGGCGAAGAAGCCCGGCAGCAGCGAGGGCCGGTGCTGGACGCACGGGCCTGGTTGGTGATTCGGGGCTGGGTGGATCCCGTCGTCAAGGTGGAAATCCTTGACGACCGGGATCCGGCACCCTATTGGCTAGTTTCTACGCGGCAGCCGGCCGCGATGGTCAGCGCAGTAGCGAAAGCACAGACGCTGCGCTGACCGTGCTGCTGATTCCTACGAGTCGCACTCGATGCAAATCGGGCCGAGCTTTGTTTCGTGGTCGAGCTGCGAGCGGTGCTTAACAAGGAAGCAGCTCACGCAGGTGAACTCGTCCGCCTGGGGCGGGAGAACAACTACGTCTAGGTCCAGGTCGGAGAGATCCTGGCCGGCGAGCTCGAAGCTCCCCGGGTTGTCTGCGTCGTCTACATCAACGACACCGGACATCTTGTCCGGGACGCGCTCCTTGAGGGCCTCGATCGACTCTGAGTCGTTATCGTCGGTCTTGCGGGGTGCGTCGTAATCGGTTGCCATGCCCATCCACTTCTGTAAAATGCCTCAAATAAACCAAATCGGCGGCCACAGTTTGCACGAAACCATCTCGAATAGCAAACCTGAGAAATCGCCTGTTGCTGTTGCTGTCAAAGTAACTTCCGGCACGCCCGTTGTATTCCCGGGATTCGGGGTCAAGCCGTGGCATTCTTAGCGTCAATCGCGACAGCCGGAGGGCTTTTTAGCATGCAAGACCTACGTGTAATCGGTGTAGAAAACGGAGCACTGCTCGTTTCCTCGGTAGAGGGAACTCGCTTCCGTATTCCCATTGACGAAGTGCTGCAGTCGAGGCTGCGCCAGGCGCTTCCGGAACCCGGAGCGGGCCGAAAACTTGCCCCGCGTGAGATCCAGGCACACATCCGTTCGGGCATGTCCGCGCAGGACGTGTCTTCGATCACCGGTGTTCCCCTCGAGTACATCCAAAAGTTTGAGGGCCCGGTCCTTGCCGAACGGGAATTCGTCGTCAGCACCGCCCTGGGAGTTCGTGTACACACCGCTCAGGACGTAGACCCGCTCGCGCAGGGATCAACCTTCGGTTCCGTCATCCGTGAGCGACTGTACGACCTCGGTGCCATCAACGAACGGTGGGCGAGCTGGAAAGAAAACGGTTCGGGTTGGGTCGTCAAACTTTCCTTTACGGCCGACCAGATCGATCACGACGCCCGCTGGAACTTTGACCCGAAGAAGCTGGCGCTGTCACCTCTCAATGGCGAGGCAATAACCCTCTCCCAACAGGGCGAAGCGGCCGGGGCTCTCATCCCGCGTCTGCGCGCCGTCAGCTCGGATGATGACGCAGCGGCGAGTCGGTTCGACAGCGGCGCGTTCGAGGTCGAAGACCTGGCCCAGCCTGAGCCGCGCGCAGACGCAGCGTCAGGCCCCCGCCCCGCCCCCGTGGTCGCCCCGGCGCAGCCGCACGACAACAACCAGACGGCAGATCTCCTGGAGGCTCTGCGGCGACGCCGCGGTGAACGCGAGGCTGCTGCCATCCCGGACGACGGGTCGGCTTCCGCGAAGCCCGGTGCTGTCTCGCCGGCTCACCCCGCCACCGGCGGCATCCGTGTCGTTGATATCCCCCTAGACGACTTCGACGACGACGAAAAGCGCATCACGGCGCCCCAGCCGTTCTTGCCGCCCCAGCCGACAAAGCCTGCGCGCAAGGGCCGCCAGTCCATGCCCAGCTGGGACGAGATCGTATTCGGAGCACGCTCGGACGACGATCTGGCCTAGGCAGTACACCAAGGCCACACCGCTCAGCGCGCGAAGGCGCCGAGCCTGAGGAGCGGCACGCGGGTCTCCGCGGTTGACCACGAGCCGTGCTGGCCGACCATCGTGCGGGCCTGCCCGCTCGCGGTGCGCCCGTCGTAGTAGGCGATGTTTTTGCGCGCTGCGACCAGGAGGTCGCCCAGTCGCGGTTCCACTTCCGGCGCCACGGCGCCGAACCATCCGGCCGCGATGGCCTCGGCGCGGGTGGCGATCCAGGCCCTGCCCGATTCCGCGACCCTCCACCGCTCGACGAGCAGCTCGCGCTGGCCTGCGTCCAGATCAGGCTCAAAGTGCAGCTGGAGGCAGCGGGGGTCGCCCGCTACGTGCCGCACCCCATCCAGAAGCGAGGGATCGGAGTCGATGAGCACGTGCGCGTGTTGCGGCACGTCGACCATGCCGTGATCGGCGGTCACGATCAGGCCATCGGTCGCTCGCAGGCCCGCGCTGAACGTCCGCACCGCGCCGTCCAGAGTCTCCAGCTTGTCCGTCCACTCCGGCGACTCCCACCCTCGGTTGTGTGCGGCCATGTCCAGCTCGGGAACGTAGACGTAGAGCAGGCCCGGGTCGCCGGGCGACCGCATCCACTCCTGCGCCGCGTCGAGACGGTCATGGATGCTTCGTGCCGCGATGTATTCCGCACCCCGCAGAACCGCCCGGCTGAACCCGGAGTCGCGGTAACGTTCCGGCCCGATGGCGACCGAGCGCACTCCCTGCGCGGCGCTGCTTTCGAAGATCGTTTGCACGCGCTGCCAGCTGGCGGGGTCGAGCCGGTCATCCCACCCGGTGAGCTGGTTGATCACCCGGTCGTGAGTGGCGTCCAGCGCGGTGTAGCCCACGAGGCCGTGCTGCCCGGGCAGCACACCCGTCGTCAGCGTCGCAAGCGCGGCCGCCGTTGTGGTCGGAAATCCCGAGTCGATAACGGAGGTACCGGTCAGCGCCGCAGTGAGTGTGCGGGCGTGGCCAGCGCGTGCGCGCAGCTGCTCGACCCCCAGGCCGTCAACCAGCAGCACCACCGCACGTTTTACGGGAGGGAGGCCGAGCCGGTTGGACGAGCCTGTGAGAGCGGCCACACAACTGGGCAACACGTCGGCAAGGCTGATCCGGTCTGTTTTGGGCGCCGGTAACATAGGGGCAATCCTATGACTACTCCCCGAAACCCCACCGCCGAGGCCGCGGGCGAACGCATCGAAGATGTCGATGTCTCCGCCGAGATGCAGGGCTCATTCCTCGAATACGCGTATTCCGTCATCTACTCACGCGCCCTCCCCGACGCGCGCGACGGGCTGAAGCCGGTTCAGCGCCGAATTCTGTACCAGATGACCGAAATGGGGCTGCGGCCCGACCGCGGCCACGTCAAGTCCGCGCGCGTCGTCGGCGAGGTCATGGGCAAGCTCCATCCGCACGGCGACGCCTCGATCTACGACGCGATGGTGCGCCTGACCCAGGACTTCATCCAGCGGGTTCCCCTGGTCGACGGGCACGGCAATTTTGGTTCGTTGGATGATGGGCCTGCGGCTCCCCGGTACACGGAGGCCCGACTGGACGCCGCCGCGCTGGCGATGACCGACGGCCTCGACGAAGACGTCGTCAACTTCGTTCCGAACTACGACAACCAGCTGACCCAGCCCGAGGTGCTGCCTGCAGCGTTCCCGAACCTGCTCGTGAACGGTGCGAGCGGCATCGCGGTCGGCATGGCCACCAACATGGCTCCCCACAATCTCATCGAGGTCATCGGTGCAGCGCGGCATCTTCTCGCGCACCCGGAAGCGACGCTCGACGACCTGATGGCGTTCGTACCGGGCCCCGACCTGCCGACCGGCGGAACGATCAGTGGTCTCGCGGGCATCCGCGACGCCTATGCGACCGGCCGGGGGCAGTTCAAGACCCGGGCGAAGGTGTCGGTGGAGGCGATTTCCGCCCGCAAAGCAGGCCTGGTGGTGACCGAGCTTCCCTATCTGGTGGGGCCGGAGAAGGTCATCGAGAAGATCAAGGACGGTGTCACGTCCAAAAAACTGAGCGGCATCTCCGACGTGACCGACCTGACCGACCGCACGCATGGGTTGCGCCTGGTGATCGGCATCAAGACCGGCTTCAGCCCGGATGCCGTTCTGGAACAGCTCTATCGGTTCACTCCCCTCGAAGACAGCTTCAACATCAACAATGTGGCGTTGGTGGGCGGAGGACCGCGCACCCTCGGCCTGCGCGAGCTGCTGCAGGTGTACCTCGACCACCGGCTCTCGGTGGTCACCCGCCGCAGCCAGTACCGGCTCGCGCGCAAGAAGGAGCGCCTGCACCTGGTCGAGGGCCTGCTGCTCGCCATTCTCGACATCGACGAGGTCATCCAGGTCATCCGGGCCAGCGAGGACAGCGAAACGGCCCGCACGCGCCTCATGGACGTGTTCGACCTCACTGAAATCCAGGCCGAGTACATCCTCGAACTGCGGCTGCGCAGGCTTACCCGGTTCAGCCTCATCGAGCTCGAGGCCGAGCGGGACAAACTGCACCAGGAAATCGCGGCCCTCGAGGCCATCCTCGCCGACCCCGCGCGGGTGCGCGGTGTGGTCTCAGACGAACTCGACGCCGTCGCAGAACGCTTCGGCACACCGAGGCGCACCCTGTTGACCGAGGCGCGCCCGTCGGTCGCTACCGCGTCCGCCCGCAAAAACGCGCCAGTGCTCGAGCTTGCGGACATTCCCTGCCGCGTCTATCTGTCGACCACCGGACGCATGCTCCGGGTCGACCTGACCGCGGAACCTGAGGACGAGCTCGGCCTCGCGCTGCCCGCCCCGGGAGCGCCACCGCGGCGACGCACGAAGCACGACGCGATCCGTTCCCTCGTGGTCACCACGAGCCGCACCGAGGTCGGTGCCATCACCAGCCTCGGGCGCCTCGTGCGTTTCTCACCGATCGACCTGCCCAGTGTGCCCGGAAACTCGATCCAGCTCGGCGCAGGTGTTCGAGTCACCGACTACATCCCGCTCGGTAACCCCAAGGAGCGGGTGATCGGTCTGGTTTCACTCACCACGACTGAGCCCTTTGCGCTCGGAACCCGACAGGGAATCGTGAAGCGCGTGTCCGCGGGCAACTATCCCAATCGTCCCGAATTCGAGGTGATTGCGCTCAAGCCCGGCGATGCGGTTGTCGGGGTCGCGCCGGCTCCTGACGGTACGGAGTTCGTGTTCGTCACCAGCGATGCCCAGCTCCTGAGGTTTTTCGCCTCGACGGTTCGTCCGCAGGGCGCCTCCGCGGGTGGGATGGCCGGCATCAACCTGTCGTCGGGCGCAGAGGTGTTGTTCTTCGGAGCGGTGGACGCGGCGAGTGATGTTGTGGTCGCCACGATTTCCGGCGCCTCCGGCGCTCTTGCCGGGGCTGACTCCGGCCGGGCCAAGGTGTCGGCGCTCGACGAGTTCCCGGCAAAGGGGCGGGCAACGGGTGGGGTGCGTGCGCACGCGTTCCTGAAAGGCGAAGACCAGCTGCTGCTTGCGTGGGCCGGACCCGCGCCCGCACACGCGCTCGGGGCCGACGGCGCGCTGCGCCAGCTCCCGGAGGCGGTCGCCAAGCGTGACGCCTCCGGCACGCCCCTGGAGGCCGTCGTGGCCTCCATCGGTGAGAGCCTCTGACCGGAGGCTGTCCGCAGGGCAGACGTCGTGGGGACGGGCAGCCGGCGCGGGGAGGTCAGACGTCGATGCGGCCCCGGTCGAAGCCGTCACCGGCGATGATGAACTCCTTGCGCGGGGCGACGTCGTTGCCCATCAAGAGTTCGAACACACGGGCGGCATCCTCCGCGTCGTTGACGTTCACCCGGCGCAGCGTGCGGTGGCGGCGGTCCATAGTGGTGGTCGCCAGCTGGTCCGCGTCCATTTCCCCGAGCCCCTTGTAGCGCTGGATCGGATTCTCGTACACCTTGTTCTGCCTCTTGAGAGTCGCAAGTACTCCCTCCAGCTCCCGCTCGGAGTACGTGTAAATAGTCTCGTTGGGCTTCTTCCCCGCGTGCTTGACGATGACACGGTGCAGCGGCGGAACTGCGGAATACACCCGACCCGCCTCAATCATCGGTCTCATGTATCGGAAGAACAGGGTGAGTAGCAAGGTGCGGATGTGGGCGCCATCGACATCCGCATCGGCCATCATGATCACCTTGCCGTAGCGAGCCTGGTCAATATCGAAAGAACGGCCAGACCCCGCACCGATCACCTGGATGATCGAAGCACACTCGAGGTTGGACAGCATGTCCGACACCGACGCCTTCTGCACGTTCAGGATCTTGCCTCGGATAGGCAGCAGCGCCTGATACTCGCTGTCGCGGGCAAGCTTCGCCGTCCCGAGCGCCGAGTCCCCCTCGACGATCATGAGCTCGCTATTGAGCACATCGTTGGAACGGCAGTCGACGAGCTTCGCCGGCAGCGACGAACTCTCCAACGCGTTCTTCCTTCGCTGGGTCTCCTTGTGGGAGCGAGCGGAGATACGGGATTTCATCTCCGAGACGATCTTGTCGAGTACGAGCGCGGTCTGTGACTTGTCGTCCCGTTTCGTCGATGCGAAACGTTCGGCGAGAGCTTTGGTGACCACCGATGCCACGATGGCGCGCACGGCGGGCGTGCCGAGAATCTCTTTGGTCTGTCCCTCGAACTGCGGCTCGGGCACCCGCACTGTCAGTACCGCGGTCAGCCCCGCGAGGATGTCGTCCTTGTCGAGCTTGTCGTTGCCCACCTTGAGCCGCCGGGAATTCGCCTCGACCTGGGCCCGCAGGAACTTCATCAGCCCCTGCTCGAAACCGTTCTGATGGGTTCCGCCCTTCGGGGTCGCGATGATGTTCACAAAACTGCGGAAGACGGTTTCGTACCCCGTGCCCCAGCGCAGAGCGATATCGACCTCACAGTCGCGGGTCAATTCGGTGGGAACCATGGCGCCGGTCGGCTGCAGCACGGGCACGGTTTCCGTGAATGTTCCCGAGCCCTGGAGGCGCCACGTGTCGGTGATGGGCGCGTCGGGGCTGAGGTAGTCGACGAATTCCGAGATGCCGCCGGCGAAGCTGAAGGTCTCCGTCACCGGCTCCTCGCCGCGCAGATCGAGGATGTCGATCGTGAGACCGGGCACAAGGAACGCGGTCTGGCGTGCGCGGGAGAGAAGTTCCTCGGTCTGAAACTCGGCGCCCTTGGTGAAGATCTGCCGGTCTGCCCAGTACCGGATGCGCGTACCCGTCACCCCGCGCGCGGCCTTGCCCGCGATGCGCAGTTCGCTGCCCGAGATGAAGGGCGCGAAGGGGGCATCGGGTGTCTTCTCGCCGCCCTTGTCGTCAAAGTTGCCAGGCTCACCCCGGTGGAACGACATCGCGTACGTTTTTCCGTTGCGGTCGACTTCGACGTCGAGCCGCTCGGAGAGGGCGTTGACCACCGAGGCGCCCACCCCGTGGAGTCCCCCGGACGCGGCATACGAGCCGGAGCCGAACTTGCCGCCCGCGTGGAGCTTGGTGAAGACCACTTCAACCCCGCTGAGGCCGGTCTTTGGTTCGATGTCAACGGGGATGCCCCGGGCGCGGTCGTGCACCTCGACGGAGTCATCGGCGTGGAGGATGACACTGATCTGGGAGCCGTGACCGCTCAGCGCTTCATCCACTGAATTGTCAATGATCTCCCACAGGCAGTGCATCAGCCCGCGGGCATCCGTCGACCCGATGTACATGCCCGGGCGCTTGCGCACCGCCTCGAGGCCTTCGAGAACCGACAGATGCCGTGCGGAGTAGTCGGAACTCGCCACGAAACTCCTTTTAGGGAATGAAATGCGCCAAACACGGCTTTTCTAGAATAGTGACGCGGAAGCGCCACGACGTTCACCAACACTCCCGCAACCCGGCAGCGTACGCGTACAGCGAAATACCGCCAAAAGTCGTACGTCTGTAACGAGTGCATGCTTGTATAGATGAACGGGAAAATTCACCTCAGCCCGAAGGAGCAGCACACATGTCTCAGATCACCAACGAGCAGAACGTAGAGCTTGCCGCCCCGAACGAGCTGAGCGCTCTCGATCGCTGCGACAGCTGCGGTGCACAGGCCTACGTTCGCGTCACGATGGCCAGCGGCCAGCTCTTCTTCTGCGCGCACCACGGAGCGAAGTTCAAGGAGAAGCTCTCCGCCACCGCCCTCGAATGGCACGACGAGTCGAGCAAGCTCCTCGAAGGCGCACGCGCCTAGATCGTCACGAGCAACCTTGCGGTTGCCCACAAATAGCCCGGGACCTCGAGTCCCGGGCTATTTGTGTCTCCGGCCAGGCGATTGAGGATCAGGCGGTTTCGAGCGCGAGTTCCAGCCGGGTAGCGATGACGTTGCGGGCCGCCCGCGCGAAATCGTCCACACGACCGCTCGGAACGGTGCGCGAGTCATACCCGGGCAGCGCAATCGACAGCAGGTGATCTGCCAGTGCCGGATTCTTGGCGAGAACCGGTCCGTGCAGATGAGTGCCTATGACGCTTCCGAGGACCAGGCCCTCCGAGGCACCGACGCCGCCGCCATTGCCCCTGCCGTAGATGATGGAGCCGAGTCCCTGGGTCTGCGCAGGCAACTCGTAGTTGCGCGCATGATTTTCGAATCCGGTGAGGCGCCCGAACGCTGACGCGATGACCAGGTCGTCTGCGACCCGAGTATCGGCAGCGACGGCACGCCCAGGAACCAACCCGAGCCCGTCGACGGTGCCGGACGGGAGCTCGATGCTGTCGCTGAGCAACTCCCACCCGGTGCCCACGGCAAGCAGCGGAACGCCGGCAGCGATCCACTCGGCCAGGCTCGCGCGAAGCAGCCGGAGCGCTGCAATTGCCTCGGGGAGCACCGCGTCGGTCGTTGAACCAATCACGATCATGCCCGGAGCACTCTCGGGTGCCTTTTCCCCGAGGGCGAGGCGGATGACGCGCGCGGAGCGCCCCGACCAGCGGGAACGGGCAGCCAGCACGGCGGCATTCTCTGCGTCGCCGTTGACGTTGAACAGCTCGGGGAAGACGCTGAGAATGCCTAACACGGGACTCATGCCAGCCCCAGGTGCGCGCGGCTGCGGCGCATCGAATCGGCGGTGAAGACCACGGTCTTGATTCCCTTCTCGGGGGCGGGGAGCGCGAGGAACTCGTCGAGGGCCGCGGGCAGATCGGGATTGACCGTGCCGATCATGACCCCCTGGTAGCTCAGCTGCAACGCCATCTCGTACGCTTTTGACCCGCTCACGATCGTCACCCGTCCGAGCGGCGAGCTGTCCACCGGCCACAGGTAGGAGGGATCGCGCACGTCGGATCCGACGGCAACGAAGATCTGGTCGAGGCCCCGTTCGAGGCTGTCGATGTTGAGCTGGAAGCTCGCGGGATTCTGCACCAACACGAACTCGACCCGCTGACCACGAACGGTGACGACTTCACCGCGGCCGAACACGGGCTCCACCGCGCTCACGGCGGCAGCGGCGGTCGCGGGGTCGAAGCTGTTTCCCAGCACGGCCTCCGCTGCGCTCAGCGCCCCGGCGGCGTCGACCGCGTAGTGCGTGCCGCGGGCGGGAAGCGCGATTTCGACACTCTCGCCCGCAATGCTGACCGTGGCGGAGCGCCCGTTCACGCCAGTTACTACGGTCCCCTCCGTCGGATCGATCCGGCCGGAAGCGGTTCGCGTGTACCCGAGCCCTCGCGGGTTGGCGTCGAGAACGCTCCGACTGACACCGAACCGCACCACTTCGGTGGCGGTGTGCTGGCCCGCGACGATATCGAGGAGCATCCCATCATCCGCATTCACCACAACGCTCTGCGTGGCGCGACCCGCGATTGTGGCGAGCATCGCGGCGACCTTCTCCGAATCGTGGAACCGATCGATCTGGTCGGTCATCACGTTGGTGAGAAGAACCACCCGTGGCGCGAGGGAGGGAGCGATCTGGGCTCCGTGGCCCTCGTCCATCTCGAGAACCCCGATTTGAGCATCGATTCGCCCGCGCAGGTCGACGCGCTCAAGCAGAGCACTGGTCAAACCCTGCGCGATGTTCGCGGTCGAGGGGTTCGTGAAGATGCTCTTTCCGTGCGCCTCGAGGATGGCGACGAGCATCTTGGTGGTCGTCGACTTTCCGCTGGAACCCGTGACGACCACGAGTCCGTCGGGAAAGCCACCAAGGGTTGCAGCGAGGAAACCTGGTGCAATTCGATTGACGACGAGACCGGGCACGGCCGAACCGCCTCCGCGCTTGCGCATCCTGGCGGCCACTCGAATGAGTCGGCCGGCCAGGATGGCCGGCGCGTACAGAGCCAGAGCGGGCCTACTCGAGGTAGTCGCGCAGCGACTGAGACCGCGACGGGTGGCGAAGCTTCGCCATCGTCTTCGACTCAATCTGGCGAATGCGCTCGCGCGTCACGCCGAAGGTGTCGCCGATCTGGTCGAGCGTCTTGGGCATGCCGTCGCCGAGGCCGAAGCGCATCCGGATGACTCCGGCTTCGCGCTCGGACAGCGAGTCGAGCAGGCTTTCGAGTTGCTTCTGCAGCATGGTGAATCCCACCGCGTCTGCAGGCACAACAGCTTCGGTGTCCTCGATGAGGTCTCCGAATTCGCTGTCGCCGTCCTCGCCAAGCGGGGTGTGAAGAGAAATCGGTTCGCGACCGTACTTCTGCACCTCAATGACCTTTTCGGGGGTCATGTCGAGCTCGCGGCTCAGCTCTTCGGGGGTGGGCTCCCGGCCAAGGTCCTGAAGCATCTGGCGCTGTACCCGGGCAAGCTTGTTGATGACCTCGACCATGTGCACCGGAATACGGATGGTGCGGGCCTGGTCTGCCATGGCGCGGGTGATCGCCTGGCGGATCCACCAGGTCGCGTAGGTGGAGAACTTGAATCCCTTGGTGTAGTCGAACTTCTCGACGGCACGAATCAGACCGAGGTTGCCCTCCTGGATCAGGTCAAGGAACTGCATCCCGCGGCCGGTGTATCGCTTCGCGAGGGAGACAACGAGGCGAAGGTTGGCCCCGAGCAGGTGGCTCTTCGCACGCTGGCCGTCCTTCGACACCCACTGCAGCTCGCGACCGAGCGGGGTCTTACGCTCGGCGTCAGACATCTCAGAGAGCTTGTCCTCGGCGAACAGACCCGCCTCGATACGCATTGCGAGCTCGACTTCTTCAGCCGCGTTCAGAAGCGCGACCTTACCGATCTGCTTCAGGTAGTCCTTGACCGGGTCAGCGGTTGCACCGGTGATCGCTGAAGAGTAGACGGGAACATCATCGTCGTCGTCCACGATGGAGAGCACGAGAGCGCCCTTGGGAAGCTCTTCTACCGGCTTCGCCTTGCTGTCGTCATCGTCGGTCTCCTCGGTGGGAACCTCCTTGACGGTGTCATCCGCCTCAACCTCAACGACAACCACTTCGGGCTCAGCGTCGTCTTCGGTCTCGGTCTCGTCATCGGACGCCTTGGTGGCGCGCTTCGCCTTCGCGGGTGCCTTCGCAGCTACCTTTGCGGGTGCCTTTACGGCAGCCTTCGCCTTCGCAGGTGCCTTCGCTGTTGCGGTGGACGCTGCGGTGGTCTGGTCGACAGTGACCTCGTCGATAGCCGACGTTTCGCGCGTCTCGGTCTTGGTTCGGGTTGCCATTCGAACACCTTTCCGGGGTTTTTGGGCAGTACTAAGACCCATGTCAAGTCCTCAGCAGCAACACCAGAGGGTGTCACATGCCACGGGAGGAACTGACCGGGTCTTATTTCAATTATTGCACGGTTTTGCGGGCATTTCCGCCACCGACAAGCCTGTCTACCGGCCTGTGTTGTGCTTTATTGCCCTGGTTAGTGCAACCCACAACGGGGCCACTTGTATTCCCTCTTGCTCGTGCATCCGCTTTCGGGTCTGTCGCCGGGACCGGAAAAGGAATATCATGCCGGTCCCCACGACGAGATACTGCACGAGAAAGGCGATCCGGAAGGAGTCAAGCGAGTAGAGCTCCGCCGGGTTGCCGGTGCCGCCGCGCGCGCTGTCGAGCAGGTCGAGCACGATCCCGATGAGGAACATCATCGAGAAGGCGGCCAGGAAGCCGCCCACGTTCACGATGCCCGTCGCCGAGCCCAGACTGCGCAGCGGATTGAAGGTGCGGGCAAAGTCAAACCCGATCAGCGACCCGGGACCACCCGCGCCGATCACCACCACCAACAGCACGGCGCACCAGAACGGCGGCTGGCCGGGCCAGCCGAGCACCAGACCCCACGACACCGCAAGGGCACAGACGATGCCGATCACGGCATTACTGCGGCGGGATGGAAACCGTGCGGAGAGCATGCCGAGCACGGGGCCCGTCACCATCGCGCTCGCCACGATGACCGTGAGCAGCACCGAGGCGACCGCCGGCCCGTACCCGAGCCCGACAGAAAGAAACGGAAAGCCCCAGAGCAACGTGAACACGGTCCCAGACGACTGGGTCACGAAGTGAGACCAGAATCCGAGGCGGGTGCCTGGCCGACTCAGGCTGGACCGGAGTTGCGCAACAATCGACACGCGGTGTCCCGGAAGGTCGATGGACCGCGTCGAGGGCGGTATCCCGTTTCGCACAAAGGCCAGCACGCCGAGGAGGCCAAGCAGTGAGGCGCCGGAAGCGACGAGGTACGTCGTCGACCATCCCGCCTGGTGAAGGAGTGCGGAGAGCGGAATCGCCGAAAGCACCTGACCGAGCGTGCCGATCGTGCCGAGAAGCTGCGACACCAGCGGGAGCGACCGGCCCGAGAACCAGTTGGACAGCAACCGCAGAATCGAAATGAACGTCATCGCGTCACCAGCGCCGACCAAAACGCGCCCAACGATTGCCACACCAATGCCTGGGGCCAGCGCGAGGCTGGCCTGGCCAAGCACCATGAGCGTGGCACCGAGGGTGATGAGAAACCGGGGGCCGACGCGGTCGAGAGCGAGCCCAACCGGGATCTGCAGCCCCGCGTACACGACCAGCTGCACGACGGCCAGTGTGGACAGCACCGCCGCGGAGACGTCGAAACGCTCGATAGAGTCAACGCCAGCGATGCCTAGCGAGCTGCGTTGCATCACAGCGATTACGTAGGCGAAAGTGGCGAACGAAAAAATAAGCCACGATCGTCGAGAATTCACCGGTGAAGTCTACCGGCCCCGGTTCACCCTTTATTTTGGTCGGATGCTGCGGGCCGCGGCTCAGGACGAAGAGGTGTCGTCATCCCTGCGGATAGCAAGGAAATTCTCGAGCTCAGCCGCGATGGCGTCTGCGGACGGAAGCTCCCCGTCTTCATCGGTCAGCGGCGACCGCATCGGGTTGTCGAGCATGTAGTTGTCGTGGCGCTCCTCGAGCGTCGTCACCAGGCGGGCCAACTCCGGGTTGCTTTCGACCTGATCGTCGATTTTGGTGACGAACTCCCGCCCCTGTTCGCGGAGGGTGTCGGTCGGGAAGATCAGCCCGGTGGCAGCGCTGATGCTCTCCAGCGCGGTGACCGCCGCGAGGGGGTATTCGGTCTCGGCGAGGTAGTGGGGCACGAGCAGAACGAATCCCGCGGTGGAATGTCCCGTTTCCTGGAGCCGGTACTCGACCAGGTGCAACGCGTTCGCCGCCACCTGGGTGCGCGGGCGCCAGACAGACAGAGACTCGACGAGGTCGGACCGATTGCCACTGACCGTGACACCCATCGGTCGGGTGTGCGGCACGGGCATCGGTATGGCGTGCACCCAGGTCGTGGCCTTGACGTCAAACCGGTCGACCAGCTGCGTTACCGCGGCGGTGAACCGCTCCCACTGGAAATCAGGCTCGAAACCCGTCAACAGCAAAAACGGTTGCCCGAGTTCGTCATGGACCAGGTAAAGGTTGAGCCGCGACGGTCGGTAGTCGGTGAGGTGATCATGGTCAAACGAGATCACAGGTCGACGTGCGCGGTAGTCGAGGAGGGCGTCTGTGTCGAACTCTGCGACGGTGCTGTGGTCGAGCGTGTCGAGCAGGTACTCGCTGAACTGGGTAACCGCGCCGCCCGCGTCAGCGAAGCCGGTGAGTCCGGCAACCAAGTGCAGGCCAGAGGGAACCTCCGCCACATCGGTGGTGAGGTCGTATAGGCCTGCAGGATCTCGCATCCTTCAACTCTAATCGCGGCCGGCACACGGCAACCTGCTTCGCGGGCAGCCGCGTTGGTGCCCAGAGCGAACAGCCCTCCAATGCCATCTCGGTAACATGGCTCCATGACTGTCCCCGTACTTACTGTTTCCGCTCTGCCCGCCACAACCATCGACGTCGACGTGCTTGTGGTGGGAGTGAGGAAGACGGAGGACGGTCCGCGTCTGCTTCTGGACGACCCCGGAATGGCGGGACTTCAGGACCAGCTGGCCCTGATCGGGGTGACCGGCGCCGTGGATGAGCTGCGACGTCTTCCCTCCGCATCCGGCGCGGCACGCAGCATCGCTCTCGTGGGCGTCGGCAGTACCGTCTCCCCCGACGACCTGCGCTACGCCGCAGGTGCCGCGGCTCGGCAACTTCGCGGCATCGACTCCATCGCAATCGCGCTTCCCACCGAAACCGCGGACGACCTCCTCGCGGTCCTCGAGGGAGCGGCACTCGGCGCGTATGACTACACCGCCTACCGCGTCAGTTCCCTGAAGTCCACCAAGACGGCAGCAACCAGCATCGTCGTGGCGAGCGGCGTCGACGACAGCGACGCACTCGTGGCGCGCGCCGCGGTGACCGCGGTCGCGGTGCACACCGTGCGCGACCTGGTGAACGCCCCACCGTCGCACCTCTACCCCGAGACACTCGCGCAGGCGAGCATCGATCTCGCCGAGGGACTTCCGGTCGAGGTGGAGGTGCTCGCCGAGGCAGAGCTCGCCGCTGGTGGTTTCGGTGGCATCCTCGGGGTCGGACTCGGTTCCAGCCGTGGGCCCCGCCTGGTCAAGGTGAGCTACTCCCCAGCAGGCGCCGAGCGCCACCTTGCATTGGTCGGAAAAGGAATCACGTTCGACTCCGGCGGACTTTCGCTGAAGCCGCCGGCATCGATGATCGGCATGAAGTACGACATGACCGGTGCTGCGACCGCACTCGCAGTGACGCTCGCGGTGGCCAAAGCCGCGCTGCCCGTGCGTGTGACGGCCTGGCTGTGCATCGCCGAGAACATGCCGTCGGGCACCGCCGCCCGCCCGAATGACGTCCTCACGCTTCGCGGCGGAAAAACTGTCGAGGTCCTCAACACCGACGCCGAGGGTCGCCTCGTTCTCGCCGACGGCCTGATCGCCGCGAGCGAAGAACAACCCGACGCAATCATCGACATCGCCACACTGACGGGAGCGCAGGTTGTTGCCCTGGGCAACCGCTACGTCGGCGCGATGGGTGATGAGGCTCTTGTCACCCAGATCGTCGCGACCGCAACGCGGGTGGGTGAAACGCTGTGGCCGATGCCGCTTCCCGCCTACCTCCGGGCGCTGTTGAATTCGGATGTCGCGGACATCGCCAATATCAAACCCGGAAACACTGCCAGCGGGATGCTGCTCGCCGGAGTGTTCCTGCAGGACTTCGTCGGAAGCGTCGGCGAGGGAGACGCGGCCCGCACGATTCCGTGGGCCCACCTCGATATCGCCGGCCCCGCAGAAAACTCCGGCGGCGGCTACGGGTTCACCCCGCACGGCCCCACCGGAGTCACGGTGCGCGCATTGTTCGCTTTGGCCGAGGAATTTTCCCTCGCGTAGTAAGGTTTTTACGACGAGGAAGACTCGTCCATCGACCGCCGACAGATCCCGTTGGTCGGTCGCACAATCCTGATGCACAAGGAGTTGCTGGGTGTCGGAACAGAATTTTGACCTCGTAGTTCTCGGAGCAGGCAGTGGCGGATATGCCGCAGCCCTCCGAGCAAGCCAGTTGGGCCTATCGGTCGGCCTGATCGAAAAGGGCAAGGTCGGAGGTACCTGCCTCCACGTTGGTTGTATTCCGACGAAGGCACTGCTGCACTCGGCCGAGATTGCCGACGCAACGCGCGACTCAGCGAAGTACGGTGTCACCGCATCCCTGGAGGGCATCAACATCGAGGGCGTTACCGCCTATCGAGAAGGCATCGTCACCAGTAAGTACAAGGGACTGCAGGGGCTGATCAAGGCCCGCGGCATCACCACCATCGAGGGCGCCGGCCGACTCACCTCCCCCACCACCGTTCAGGTCGGCGACCAGACAATCACGGGTAAGAACGTGATTCTGGCGACCGGTTCCTACTCTCGCTCGCTCCCCGGTCTCGAAATCGGCGGCCGGGTCATCACGTCGGAGCAGGCACTCGAGCTCGACTTCGTGCCGAAGAAGGTCGCTGTGCTTGGCGGCGGCGTGATCGGCGTCGAGTTCTCGAGCGTCTGGAAGTCCTGGGGCTCAGACGTCACCATCATCGAGGCGCTGCCCCACCTCGTCCCGAACGAGGACGAATCGATCAGCAAGCAGTTTGAGCGCGCGTTCCGCAAGCGCGGAATCAACTTCAAGCTGGGAACCCGTTTCTCGAGCGTCACGCAGAACGACGAGGGTGTTGTCGTCACTCTCGAGAACGGCGAGACCGTCGAGGCGGAACTGCTGCTCGTAGCTGTCGGCCGCGGTCCGTCGACAGCCGGACTGGGTTTTGAAGAAGTTGGTGTCACGATGGACCGCGGGTTTGTCATCACCAACGAGCGCCTCGAGACGAACATTCCGGGACTGTACGCCGTCGGCGACATCGTCCCCGGACTCCAGCTCGCGCACCGCGGCTTCCAGCAGGGCATCTTCGTCGCAGAAGAGCTCGCCGGGCTGAACCCGGTCATCATCGAAGACGTCAACATTCCCAAGGTCACGTACAGTGACCCGGAGGTCGCATCGGTCGGCCTCACCGAGGCCCGCGCCGCGGAAAAGTACGGGGCAGATCAGATCAGCTCCTACGACTACAACCTCGCGGGCAACGGCAAGAGCCACATCATCGGAACCTCCGGCTCGATCAAGCTGGTCCGAGTCAAGGATGGCCCCGTTGTCGGTGTGCACATGATCGGTGCCCGCGTAGGCGAGCTCATCGGCGAAGCACAGCTCGCCGTGAGCTGGGAGGCGTACCCGGAAGATGTGGCACCCCTCATCCACGCTCACCCAACCCAGAACGAAGCACTCGGAGAAGCATTCCTTGCGCTGGCAGGAAAACCACTTCACGCAATGTGACAGCCCGCCCGGCGTTCGCGCCGGGCGCCGGGCATCACACCCCCGGGAGAAACCTTCCCGGAACTCAGTTTCGTAAATAGCATTTGAATAAGGAGCAACACTGATGAGTGAATCCGTCAACCTCCCGGCACTCGGTGAGAGTGTCACCGAGGGTACGGTGACCCGCTGGCTAAAGAACGTGGGTGACCGGGTAGAGGTCGACGAGCCACTGCTCGAGGTCTCCACCGACAAGGTCGACACCGAGATCCCTTCGCCAATCGCCGGTGTGATCGAGGCCATCCTCGTCGCCGAGGACGAGACCGTCGAAGTGGGCACGCCGCTCGTGACCATCGGTGATGGCTCCGCGCCAGCACCGGCAGAAGACGCGCCGGACGCAGAGGCACCCGCCGAAGCACAGGCAGAGGAGGCGCCTGCCGCCGAAGTGCCGTCGACCGAGGCACCCGCGCCGGAAGAGGCAGCACCCGCCGCCGCTCCCGAGCCGGCCCCCGCCCCCGCTCCCGTGCCTGCTGCTGCCCCCGCAGCCGCACCGGCCCCGGTTGCGGCAGCACCCGCACCGGCTGCAGCCCCCGCACCTGCCGCTCCGGCCGCAGCACCAGCTCCCGCCGCCGTGCCCGCAGAGGCAGCCGCACCGGTGGACAACTCCAACGCGGGCTACGTCACCCCGCTCGTGCGCAAGCTTGCACACGACCGCGGTGTTGACCTCTCAACCGTGACCGGTACCGGAATCGGTGGGCGCATCCGCAAGCAGGATGTTCTCGAGGCCACCCCTGTCGTCACCGAGACGTCCGCTCCGGCCGCCGAGGCTGTCGCCGTCGAGGTGTCTCCGCTGCGCGGGACCACGGTGAAGATGTCGCGCCTGCGTAAGGTCATCGCCGATCGTGCCGTCGTCTCCATGCAGACGTCCGCGCAGCTGACTTCGGTCGTTGAGGTGGATGTCACGCTCGTCGCCGCCTTCCGCAAAAAGGTGATGGCCGAGTTCCAGGAGAAGTCGGGCGTCAAGCTCTCTTTCCTCCCGTTCTTCGCTCTTGCCGCCGCCGAGGCGTTGAAGTCGCACCCGATCGTCAACGCGACGATCGATGGCGACACGATCGTCTACCCGGACCACGAGAGCATCAGCATCGCCGTGGAGACGGAGCGCGGTCTGCTCACCCCCGTTGTCAAGAACGCGGGCGACCTGTCGCTCGCGGGCCTGGCCCAGGAGATCGCCGACCTCGCTGCCCGCACCCGCGACAACAAGCTGAAGCCCGACGAGCTGTCCGGTGGAACTTTCACGCTGACGAACACCGGATCGCGCGGCGCGCTGTTCGATACCCCGGTGGTGTTCCTGCCACAGGTGGCCATCCTCGGCACCGGTGTCGTCGTGAAGCGTCCCGTCGTTGTCACCGTTGACGGTGCCGACGCGATCGCGGTTCGATCGATGGTCTACCTGGCCCTCTCGTACGACCACCGCATCGTTGATGGTGCGGATGCCGCCGGATTCCTGGTCTCGATGAAGAAGCGCCTCGAGGGTGCAGACTTCGCCGGAAACCTGGGCATCTAAGCTCCAGCAACACCTGAGGTAACGCAAGATCTGCTTCACTCTCCGTACAGTTCGCGGAGACGCCAACCGGCCTCGGTCCTGATCATCAGGACCGAGGCCGGTTTCTCGTTTGCGGTGAACTGCACCAGCGCTGCGTCTCCCAGGCGTTCGACGAGTGCGTCGGCGGACACCGCGAACGGCTCCCCCAACGCCCTTCCTCCCACTTCGGTGCTGCCCTCGTCGGTGCTGCCCTCGTCGGTGCTGCCCTCGTCGGCGCTGCCCTCGTCGGCGCCCAGGATGTGCGCGCCATCTTCAGCGCGAAGCGCACCCTCCTCCTGGTCCACACTGCGCAGGCACAGCACCGACAGGTCCTCAAAACACCGCGCACGTTCGGCAAGAAGCAACGGCAGGGCAGCGACCGGATCCTCCGGGAGCCCGCTTTCCTGGTCCACTGGTGCGTCAGGGCCTGCTGCAGGTGTCCCGTCGGTAGGACCGCCAGGGAGGCCGTCGGGATCCGTGTCTGGCGGCGTGGCGCCGGGTTTCTCCGCGGCCTCCCGGGGCGCTGCTTCGATCGACTCGTCGCCTGGACTCGCCATGAGAACCACTGCTCCGCCGACCGCGAATATTGCCACGACCCCGGCCACCCAGAACCGGCGCCTGACTGACCGCAGCAGGGGACCAACTCGCGATCGGAGCAGCAGTCGTAAGCGCGCCGAGACGGGGGCGAACGGGGCCGCCCCGAGCGCGGCATCCACCCACGTCCCCCGGGATTTTGTCACCTTCCGGCTCGCCGGGTTCGCCGCCGACCGATCTGCGACAGCCGCCGCACCGTGGGCGTAGGTCCTGAGCTCGCCGCTGCCGGCGCCGGGCCGGGGGCGGTCGAAAGACACGGCAGACCCGGGACTGAAGTCGAACAGGCGCGTTTGCAAGTCGACAGCGAAATTCTGGTGGAGCGGGCGCGGCTCGGAGTCGATCCAGTGGGTGACGACGTCGACATCCGCCACCGCCACCCGGGTAGAAGCGAGCACAAACTTCGCGAATACCGCAAGCGCCTCACGATCCCCCGCGACCGCACCGTCCGGCCGGCCGGCCGAGGGGGCAGCGAGAACCCGGCTGTGCCCGAACCCCAGCAGAATCGGCTCGCCCGATTCGCCGAAGTGGACCGTCGCCGCACTGAGACGCGTGTGGACGACCCCTTGCGCGTGCAGGTGCGCCAGGGCGCCCGCGATCGGAGCGACAATGGTGACGGCTTCTCCAGGATTTAGCTGCCCGCGAAGTCCAATCAGGCGCGCGACGCTTCCCCGGGGTACGCGCGAGAGAACGAGAATCGAACGTCCGTCATCCACGGTGGCGAAGTCCTTCAGGCGAACGCAGTGCGCGTGGTCCACGCGGGCCAGCGCGTCGACTTCCGCCGCGATACTCGAAGCGTCTGTCGCGGGGTGAAAGAGCTTGAGGGCTACGGATTCAGTCGGCCCCGGGGCATCCGACACAGCCAGGAAAACATCCGCGCGGGTCCCTGACCCGAGCTTGCGCACCAGACGGAAGCCTACGAGAGTATCCGTCGCCTGACGGGACGCGCCAGCTGAAAAGGTCATCCGGTCATCGTCGCGGGCGCCTCGAATCTTCGGACGGACAGCGGGCCAGGTCGTGGACAGATGCGCCCTCGACGGGCCCTGTGTGGAGCGAACGCCGCGTCAGGGAGGAAGATGCCGATCGCTACCCCGCCGGGGCCGTATCCTAGACAGCATGGCACGCACGAAGAACCCCAATAAAGAACCCGGTCGCATCAGTCAGATGTGGAACGTCTTCCAGATGACCCGGCGATACGACTCGCTCGCAATCTGGTACCTCCTCCTCGGGCTACTGCTGCCGATCATCATCGCTGTCGGTCTCGCCATCGTTCTGTCGTCGGACAGCATCTTCGGAATGGTGCTGTACATCGTCCTCGGTGTTCTTGCCGGTGTTCTCGCGTTCATCATCATCCTGGGTCGTCGTGCTGAGCGAGCCGCATACTCGCAGATCGCTGGGCAGCCCGGCGCTGTGGGCGCGGTGCTGAAGAGCTCGTTGCGCCGGGGATGGCAGGCCAGCGAGATGCCGATCGCCGTTAGCCCGCGTACGCAGGACGCCGTTTACCGCGCGGTCGGTCGCGGCGGCGTCGCGCTGATCGGCGAAGGCCCCCAGTCGCGCACGAAGCGCATGCTTGAGGACGAGCGCCGCAACGTGAGCCGCATCCTGCCGAACGTGCCCGTGAACTTCCTCTATGTCGGACCGGACCCCGATTCCGTGCCGCTGCACAAGCTTGCCGGATCGCTGCGCAAGCTGAAGCCCGTGCTGCGCAAGCCCGAGATCGTCGCCGTGAGCTCGCGCTTGAACTCACTCAGCAAGGGCAAGAGCGGCCTTCCGATTCCGAAGGGCGTCGACCCGTTCAAGGCCCGCGCGCCGCGTCCGCGCTAGCCTGCAAGGCTAGCGGCGCAACAGCACCGTGCCCACCAGCCGGTCGTGCATGCCTCGCTGGTCGAGGTCCCAGATCACCGCGGGGATCAGGAGTGCGATGAGCAACGCCCGCACGATGGGACGCCAGAAACCGAGCGCCGCGCCGCCCAGGACCGCCACGCGAAGGCCAAGAAGCCGATGGCCGATGCTGGCGCCGGTGAAAGCCACAAAGATGATCTGGATCGACACGAACACGAGCAGAGTTGCGATCGGGTCGTAGGCGAAGAACGCTGACGACACGAGAACGCTCAGTGCCCAGTCGATCGCGATCGCTGCGATCCTGCGCCCTGCTCGTGCGATCGAACCAGACCCGGCACGGGGAAGACCGAGCCGTTGGCCCGGCCATTGGACGGGCGAGGCGGCGGCATCAGGCATTCCGCAATCCTAGCCGTGTAGCCAGCCGTAACATCCCGGAAACATTCGCGTCACCGACGCGAAATCCCGACCGCGTAGCCTCAACTACGGCTGCGTTCGCAGCCACCCGGTACCAAGCTCATTGGAGTCCTTTCCATGTTCAGTGATTCTTCCGAGGTGCTCAAGTTCATCAAGGACACCGACGTCAAGTTCCTTGATATTCGCTTCACCGATCTTCCCGGTGTGCAGCAGCACTTCAACATTCCCGCCTCGACCGTCGATGAAGAGTTCTTCTCCGTCGGGCAGCTGTTCGATGGCTCGTCCATCCGCGGCTTCGCCTCGATCCACGAGTCGGACATGCAGCTCATCCCCGACGTTACAACGGCGTACGTTGACCCGTTCCGCGCAGAGCGCACGCTCATCATGATCTTCGACATCTACAACCCGCGCAACGGCGAGATCTACGCCCGTGACCCGCGCCAGGTTGCGAAGAAGGCCGAGAAGTACCTCGCGTCCACCGGCATCGCCGACATCGCATACTTCGCCCCCGAAGCGGAGTTCTACATCTTCGATGACGTCCGCTACGAGGTCAAGCAGAACACGAGCTTCTACTCCGTGGACTCCGAAGAGGGAGCCTGGAACAGCGGCCGCGAGGAAGAAGGCGGAAACCTCGCCAACAAGACCCCGTACAAGGGTGGCTACTTCCCGGTTAGCCCCGTCGACAAGCAGGCTGACCTTCGCGACGACATCAGCCTCAAGCTGATCGACGCTGGCCTCATCCTGGAGCGCGCTCACCACGAAGTCGGATCCGGCGGACAGGCGGAGATCAACTACCGCTTCGACACCATGGTTCACGCCGCGGACGACATCCTCAAGTTCAAGTACATCGTCAAGAACACCGCAGAGCAGTGGGGCAAGACGGCGACGTTTATGCCCAAGCCGCTGTTCGGTGACAATGGTTCTGGCATGCACACCCACCAGTCGCTGTGGAACGGCAGCACGCCGTTGTTCTACGACGAAAGCGGTTATGGCGGACTCAGCGACATCGCGCGCTGGTACATCGGTGGCCTGCTCAAGCACGCCCCGGCTGTGCTCGCCTTCACCAACCCGACGCTCAACAGCTACCGTCGCCTGATCCCCGGCTTCGAGGCCCCCGTCAACCTGGTGTACTCCGCTGGTAACCGCTCGGCTTCGATCCGCATCCCGATCACGGGTACCAACCCCAAGGCCAAGCGCATCGAGTTCCGCGCGCCCGACGCCTCCGGAAACCCGTACCTGGCGTTTGCGGCCCAGCTCATGGCCGGCCTCGACGGAATCAAGAACAAGATCGAGCCGCACGAGCCCGTCGACAAGGACCTGTACGAGCTTCCCCCCGAGGAAGCGAAGCTGATCCCGCAGGTTCCCGCGTCGCTTGAGGAGGCCCTCCGCGCCCTCGAAGCCGACAACGAGTTCCTCATCGCCGGTGGCGTCTTCACACCGGACCTGATTTCGACGTGGATCTCGTACAAGCGAGAGAACGAGATCATCCCGGCCGCACAGCGCCCGACTCCCTTCGAGTACGAGCTGTACTTCGGGGTCTAGTTAGATAGCAGGGATCCCGCGGGGTTAGTCCGCAACGAGTCCGCACGAGCAGCGAAAACAGATCCAATCGCCGCTCGTGCGGATTTCTCGTTGCTGAGCCACCCGTGCTCGTCGTCGTGAACGCGTGCTGCACCGATGCCGCACTATGTTCCCACGGCGCGCAAACAATTGAGGTGACGTGCGGCGCTACCCGAACCGCTCGCGGGATCGCAGATACACCCTATAAAGACGACCAGCGCGAATCCTCAGCCGACGGATGTTAAATCTGCCCGCCCGCCGGTCAGTGTTTGCCGACGCTTCGATCACTCCGTGTCGACAGACAAGCTACAGATCGAAATTATGCAGCACACGAGGCCTATCTCTCAGCTGCTCACGCCGCTACGTCAACGGCCGACGAGCCTAGGACTCACGACTATGAATCGCCGAAGCTATCGATGCATGCCTCGTTCATAACGTCGAATCTTGCCTCGACTTTGCACCGGCCGCCATCATTGCGCCCGTGATAACCGTACCCACTGAAACGCCCCGCTGAAGCTCGAGCGAGCTTGAACGGGGCGCATGCCGGGGCAGGCGTTATTCCTCGGTGTCAGCGGCTAGTTGATTGTGTAGATGTACTTGACGTTGTTCATCACAGTCGCAGAGAGGACCGTACCCTGGATCCCAGCAGGTTGATTGATCCAGCTGTTGTTGCTGGCAGCCTCGTACACCTGACCGCCGTGCAGGGTATAGATGTATTTCACCCCGTTCATGCTGGTCGCGGCGACCGCTGTGCCCTGAATGCCCGCCGGCTGGTTAATCCAGCTGTTGTTGCTGGCAGCCTCGTATACCTGACCGCCGTGCAGGGTGTAAACGTATTTAACCCCGTTCATGCTGGTCGCGGAGACGTCGGTCGCGGCGATGCCCACCGGTTGGTTCATCCAGCCGTTGTTGCTGGCAGCCTCGTACACCTGACCGTTGTTGATGGTGTAGATGTACTTCACACCATTCATCGCGATGACAGATATATCAGTCGCGGCGATGCCCACCGGTTGGTTCATCCAGCCGTTGTTGCTGGCAGCCTCATAGACCTGACCGTTATTAATCGTGTAGATGTACTTCACACCATTCATCGCCAGCGCAGATACTTCGCTCCCTGATATCCCCGGTGAGAGGTTAGTCCAACCGTTGTTGCTGGCAGCCTCATACACGAGCCCGTCGTTGATTGTGTAGATGTACTTCACGCCGTCCATCGAAATAGCTGAGATCTTGGTCCCGTACATGCCCGGCGGTAGATTTATCCAGCTGTTGTTGCTGGCGGCTTCATAAACTGGACGAGGACTGGACGTCGACGTCAGGTTGCCCTGATAGTCGAGATGCACGTGGTTGCATGTGTCGGGGAACTGAGATACCCCGGCCGGCAAGGCGAGCGGCGAGCTTGCCCTGCATTGTGATTGGCCAACTCGAGCTGGCTTTGTGATGAAGGAAGCGAATTGTTGGATCAGAACGCGATCTTGGGCAGTCGCACCAGTCGATGTGACACCATCGATTCGGTAGAGGTCAATCGCGTATCCGCCACCGTCACGATTGTGAGAGCTTGCGGCGCCTGCACCCAGAGTCTCGCCAGTACAGTATCGATTGAGGGAAGAAATGGCGATCGAATGCCCCTTCGTTATGACGAGGTAGTCGAGCGCCTGCAACAGCACTGCATTTACGTTGCACGTTCGCCCACCGACCACGCGCGGGGCTCCATTTGCCCATGCCCGTAGCTGAGCCATCGGCTCAGCATTGCCGGTCACCCGGCCACTGTTGACCATGCGAGCGGCATAGTCTTGGCCGGGTAATGCAGCCTGGGCAGGTGCGCTGCCGACGAACGTCACCCCAGCTACCAGCACCCCCGATAGCAGTGCTCCAGCAAATCTCCAGCGGCGCCTTGGTCCACGTCCGAGCATGAATGTCATTGGCAAAAAACCCCCTCAATGTCGCACTGCCCGTGGCACACGGGACGACACACGAGGTTTCCCTTAACCCCAAAGTGCCGTTGGGACGTGAACTGCTTTCGTAAGCGAGGAATTCACGTTTTCAGAACGTATCCGCAGCATACTGTGCTGGCGCCTGCAAAAGGGGAAAGAACGAGGACATCTCGAAATCTTTCCTCGAGCTGAAACCTGCTCAATTCGCCGGCGCTGTCCGTATACCCGGTCACGCTGACACGAATGACGACAAGGCAGCCAGTACGCAGAATGCTCAACTTGCATTCATCGAAACGCGTATCCGCTCGGCCGTAAAAGTGCGAGATCCACGAGCTTTCGAAAGTTGGCGATGGGCGGGCTACACTACGGCGCCTGCATCGCCCCACGGCGCCGCAGCTGTATTCGCGAAACTGAGACCGCTAACGCGTTAGCCCGTGCTCGGCGTGGGTTTCTTGGCGACGCCGTAGAAACGGCGCTCGAACACCTGCCGCGCCAGCCGCGTCATTCGCAGGTAGTCATCGTCAAGCTGCGACGCCGAACCGGGAGGGTATTCGAGTAGCCGCGCAACGCCTTCCAGCTGCTGCCGGTCGGTGGGAAGAACGTCGCTGGTCTTCGCTGTCCACAGGGTGAGCGCCGAACGCGCGCGTGACGCGATGATCCAGGCGTCCCGGAGGCGTGCCGATTCGTGGCGGTCCACAAAACCCTCCGCGGTCGCCGCGGCGAGAGCCTTCAGCGTCGAGGTGGTGCGCAATCCGGGAACGGTCGCGGCATGCTGCAGCTGAAGCAACTGCACAAACCACTCGACGTCGCTGAGCGATCCCCTGCCGAGCTTGAGGTGCCGGGCCGGGTCGGCGCCCTGGGGCAGACGCTCGGATTCGACCCGCGCCTTTATCCTCTTCACCTCGCGCACGTCCTGCTCGCTGATGGCGGTGGGAAATCGGATGGTGTCGGCGAGAGACTCAAAGTCGCGAATCAGGGCATCGTCCCCAGCAGCACCGCGCGCTCTCAGGAGGGCCTGCGCTTCCCAGGTGAGCGACCACCGGGCGTAGTAGGCGCGATAGCTGTCGAGCGAGCGCACCATGGCGCCGTTCTTGCCCTCGGGGCGCAATCCTGCGTCTAGATCGAGGGGCAGGCGGATGTCGTCGGTGAAACGTCCGAGAGCCTGCACGATCTGCGTTGCCCGAACCTGAGACTGCTCGACGGTGAGCACGGGCGTGTTCTCGCCGACACTCGGCCGGTACACGTACATGATGTCGGCGTCAGAACCGAAGCCCAGCTCCTCGCCTCCATAGCGACCCATCGCGATAATCGCGAACTCGATGCCATCCGGCACTGGCCGGGCGAGCGCGAGGACACCGGCCAACAGCGCCCCTGTGATGTCACTGAGCCCCTGCCCAAGTTCCTCCACGGAGATCTCCCCGACGATCGCGGCGATCGACAGGCGAAGCACCTCGCGTCGTCGCGCGGCACGCAGTACCGACGCAGCGGCCTGCGCATCATCGCGGTGGCGCGCCACGGTCGCCCGGGACTCCTCGATCAGCTCGTCCCGCGTGCGCGGACGGAGCTGTTCGTCGTTTTCGAGCCACGCGGCGGCCTCGGGTATGCGCTCGAGGAGATCGGCCGCGTACACCGAGCTGGAGAGCACATGGGTGAGTCGCTGGGCGGCTCCGGACGAGTCGCGCAGCATCCGGAGGAACCAGTACGCCTCCCCCAAACGGTCGCTGAGGCGCCGGAAGGACAGCAGACCATAGTCGGGGTTCGCGCCCTCGGAGAACCACTGCAGCATCACCGGCAGCAGGGTGCTCTGGATGGTTGCCCGCCGCGACACTCCCCCGGTGAGCGCCGCGATGTGGCTCAGAGCGCCCTTGGGGTCACGGAAACCGATCGCCGCAAGTCGCGCCGTTGCCTGGTCGCTCGTGAGTGCGAAGTCGTCATCCGGCAGGGCCGCCACGGCCGACAGCAGTGGCCGGTAGAACAGGCGCTCGTGGAGGCGCCGCACCGCAAGCTTGGTGCGTTGCCATGCCTCGGTGAGATCGCTGCCGCCTGTGTACAGCCCGGTGGAGCGGGCGAGAACCCGGATCGCCTCCGGATCGCGCGGCATCAGGTGGGTACGGGAGAGTTTGGTGAGTTGCAGGCGATGCTCGATCAGGCGCAGAAGCCGGTAGTCGCGCGAGAACTCCGCGGACTCCGCCCGCCCGATGTAGCCCTGGCTGGCGAGTGCGACGAGGGCTGGCAGGGTCGCGCTCTGGCGCACCAGATGGTCGTGCTGGCCGTGCACGAGCTGCAGCAGCTGAATGGTGAATTCGATGTCGCGCAACCCGCCGGGTCCGAGCTTGACCTGCACGTCTCGCTCGTCGGCGGGAATGTGTTCGGTCACGCGTTCGCGCATTCGCTGCACGGACTCGACGAAGTTGTCGCGCGATGCGCTCGACCAGACCAGAGGGCTCACCGCTGCCACGTAGCGCTCGCCAAGCTCGAGATCTCCCGCCAGCGGGCGTGCCTTCAGCAGCGCCTGGAACTCCCAGCTCTTGGCCCACCGGTCGTAATACGCCAAGTGGGATTCGAGGGTGCGCACGAGGGCGCCATCCTTGCCCTCTGGCCGGAGGTTGGCGTCGACCTCCCAGAGGCCGGGCTCCGATGCCAGCTCCTGGATGCCGCGGGAGGTGAGCATCGCGATCCGGGTCGCAATCTCCACCGCACGGTCGGTGGACAGACCGTCGGCAGCCTCCGCGACAAAAATCACGTCCACGTCGCTGACGTAGTTGAGTTCGCGCGCCCCTGCCTTGCCCATTCCTATAATTGCGAGGCGGGTGCGGGCGATGTCGTCCGGGGGAAACCGAACCGTTCGCCGCGCGACATCCACCGAAGCATCAAGGGCCGCCCCGGCCAAATCGGAGAGCATGGCGGTGACCGAGTCGACGGCGTCGAGGGGGTCATAGTGCTTCAAATCCCAGGCGGCCAGCTGCGCGAGATGGCACCGGTAGCGCACGCGCAGCGCGGTGTAGGCGGCGTCATCGGTGAGCCCTGCGACGCTCGCGAGGAGGTCGGCGCGCAGCTCATCCGCGGAGGGCAGCTCGGCGAGAGGTTCTTGGAGCGCCGAAAGCTGTGCCGGACGGCGAACGAAGTACTCCGCCAGCCCCTCGGACGCGCCCAGCACGCGAATCAGGCGCGCCGCGGCCGCGGGGTCGGCGAGAAGCGCCTCAGTCTCTTCCGCCGCACCCTCCCGCAACCGGATGAGCATCCGCAGCGCCTGGTCCGGGTCCGGTGCCGCAGCAAAATGCGGCACCAGATACTCGGAAAGGGTATCGAGCAGGTCCCGCGCTGACGCCAACTCGGTGAACCCGAGCCGCGCCAGTTCGGTCAACATCGTCCGGTGGCGAGGGGGCATGAGCTGACCTAGAGGATCTCCAGGTTGCTTGCCAACTCGTAGGGGGTGACCTGGGCGCGGTAGTCAGCCCAGTCGCGGCGCTTGTTCGACAGCACGTAGTTGAACACTTGCTCGCCAAGGGTCTCCGCAACCAGTTCCGAGTCCTCCATCAGCGAGAGCGCGTGGTCGAGGCTCGCGGGCAGCTGGTTGTAGCCCAGCGCGCGGCGTTCGGCATCGGACAGCGTCCAGACGTTGTCCTCGGCCTCCGGCGGCAGCTCGTATTCCTCTTCGATGCCCTTGAGCCCGGCGGCGAGCAGGAGGGAATAGGCGAGGTACGGGTTGGCGGCGGAGTCGATGGCACGGTACTCGACGCGCGAGCTCTGTCCCTTGTTCGGCTTGTACAGCGGCACGCGCACGAGTGCGGACCGGTTGTTGTGGCCCCAGGTCACAAAGCTCGGCGCTTCGTCGCCGCCCCAGAGACGCTTATAGGAGTTCACGAACTGGTTGGTGACGGCCGTGATCTCGGGCGCGTGGCGCAGCAGACCCGCGGCAAAGTGACGGCCGATCTTCGACAGCTGGTACTGGGCGCTCGCGTCGTAGAACGCGTTCACGTCGCCCTCGAAGAGCGAGAGGTGGGTGTGCATTCCCGACCCGGGGTGACCGGAGAGCGGCTTCGGCATAAATGTCGCGTAGACACCCTGCTCGATCGCGACCTCCTTGATCACCGTACGGAAGGTCATGATGTTGTCCGCGGTGGTGAGGGCGTCTGCATAGCGCAGGTCGATCTCGTTCTGGCCGGGGCCGGCCTCGTGGTGGCTGAATTCGACGGAGATTCCGAGGTCTTCCAGCATTCGCACGGAGCGGCGGCGGAAGTCGTGGGCTGTACCGCCGGGCACATTGTCGAAATATCCGGCCGAGTCGACGGGCTCGGGGCCGTTCGGCCCGAACTTGCTCGATTTGAGCAGGTAGAACTCGATTTCCGGGTGAGTGTAGAAGGTGAAGCCGCGGTCGGCAGCCTTCGCGAGCGTGCGCTTGAGCACGTTGCGCGGGTCTGCCACGGCGGGCTGGCCGTCCGGCGTGGTGATGTCGCAGAACATGCGCGCGGTCGGGTCGACCTCGCCGCGCCAGGGCAGCGTCTGGAAGGTGGTGGGGTCAGGATGGGCGAGCACATCCGCTTCGTACGACCGGGTCAGGCCCTGGATGGCGGAGCCGTCGAAACCGAGGCCCTCCGCGAATGCGCCCTCCACTTCGGCGGGCGCAATGGCGACAGACTTGAGAGTGCCAACGACGTCTGTGAACCACAGTCGAATAAACTTGATGCCCCGCTCTTCAATCGTACGAAGAACGAAGTCACGCTGCTTGTCCATCAAGCTCCTCAGGTAGTGCCGCGACCAGGGGGTATCCCGCCGCGCTATTAGGCTAGTGGCTATGCCCCGTCTTCGCTTGGCGCTCGCCCAGACCAATCCTGTAGTCGGGGATCTCACCGGCAATTCCCGGCAGATTCTCGCTGCCGCAACGACAGCTTCCGCCCGCGGTGCCGACATCCTCGCGCTCGGAGAGATGGCGCTGAGTGGCTACCCCATCGAGGACCTGGCGTCGCGCCCGAGCTTCCTCGCGGCGTCGCGCACCGCCGTCGAGAGCCTCGCCCTTGAGCTGGAGGCAGCGGGACTCGGCGAGCTCGTGGTGATCGTGGGCCACCCGGACGGACCGTTCGAGCCTCGGCTGCTCGGCACGAGCAATGCCCCGACGGCGATCGCCCAAAACAGCGCGAGTGTCCTTCAGCACGGACGGGTGCAGGCCCGCTACGCCAAGCATCACCTCCCCAACTACTCCGTCTTCGACGAGTACCGCGTGTTCCTCCCCGGCGACGAACTGCTGGTGATGCGAATCAAGGACGTCGACGTCGCCCTGATCATCTGCGAGGACCTCTGGCGTGATGGCGGTCCGGTTGGCCGTGTCCTTGAAGCGGATGCCGGGGTGCTCATCGTTATCAACGCGTCCCCCTTTGAGCGGGACAAAGATGAAGTACGCCTGCCGCTGGTCACCCGGCGCGCGGTCGAGACCGACACCATCGTCGCCTACGTCAACCTCGTTGGCGGTCAGGACGACCTGGTCTTCGACGGCGACAGCGTTGTCGTCGATGGCAGGGGTGCCATTCTGGCGCGAGCGCCCCAGTTCGACGAGCACCTCCTCGTGGTGGACGTCGATGCGGCGTCGGCAACAGATGTCACGCTGCCGGATGCCGTGCACCGCGTCACGCTGTCGGCGCGGGGCGGGGACGCGCCGGACGAAGAACGCGGTGTAGAGACACCCACTATTGCGGAACTGCCGGATGACCGCGAACAGGTCTGGAACGCTCTCGTGCTCGGAACGCGCGACTACGTCGAGAAGAATGGTTTTCCCTCCGTGATCTTGGGGGTTTCCGGAGGCATCGACTCCGCTGTCTGCGCTGCGATCGCCGCCGACGCCATCGGTGCCGATCGCGTGTGGGGGGTCAGCATGCCGAGCCGGTACAGCTCCGACCACTCACGCACCGACGCGGACGTGTTGGCCGAAGCAATCGGCTTCCACTACTCCACGGAGCCGATTGCGGATCTGGTTATGCCCATCGAATCGCAGCTGGAGCTGACTGGCACAGCTGCCGAAAATGTGCAGGCTCGCATTCGGGGCATCATCCTGATGGGATTATCGAACCTGGACGGCCACCTGGTACTCACGACCGGCAATAAGACCGAGCTTTCCGTGGGGTATTCGACCATTTACGGTGACTCCGCCGGAGGTTTTGCACCGATCAAGGATGTGCCGAAGCTCCTCGTCTGGGAGTTGGCGCGGTGGCGCAACGAGTTCGCTCTGTCGCGCGGGGAAGTGCCGCCGATTCCGGCAAACTCCATCGACAAGGCACCGAGCGCGGAACTGCGCCCGGACCAGACCGATCAGGACACCCTGCCGCCCTACGAGATACTCGATGCGATTCTCGACGCGTACGTCACGCGGGCGCTCGGTCGCGACGATGTTGTTGCTCTCGGGTTCGACCCGGAGACGGTGGACTTCATCACCCGCCTGGTCGACCGCTCGGAGTGGAAGCGGCGCCAGGGCGCGATCGGCCCGAAGATCAGCGGGATGGCGTTCGGGCGCGATCGCCGCCTGCCCATCACGTACCGACCCTCCAACGCGCACTAGGGTTAAACGCATGGCTGAGCAATCTGACGCTGTCCCCGTTCCGAAAAAGGTCCGGACGCGACACTTCCACAACGCGAAACGACAGGGCATCAAGATCACCGGCCTCACCAGCTACGATCAGCTCAGCGCGGCCATTTTCGACGCGGCGGGCATTGACTTCTTACTCGTTGGCGACTCCGCCGGCAATACCGTCCTCGGGTACGGCACGACGTTGCCGGTGACGGTGGACGAACTCATCCCCCTGACCCGCGCCGTCGCCAGCGCCGCCAAGCGAGCCTTCGTCATTGCCGACATGCCCTTTGGGTCCTACGAATCCGGCGCCGACCAGGCGCTGCACACCGCTTTCCGTTTTATGAAGGAGACCGGCGCGCAAGCGGTGAAGCTCGAGGGCGGCGTACGCAGTGCCGAGCAGATCCGTCGGATAGTTTCCGCGGGCATCCCGGTCATGGGTCACGTTGGATTCACCCCACAGAGTGAGCACGGCCTCGGCGGCCACGTCATCCAGGGCCGCGGAACGCAGCTTGAGCAGCTCCTCGCGGATGCGCACGCCGTCGAGGACGCCGGAGCCTTCGCCGTGGTGCTCGAAATGATTCCGGCGGAAGCCGCCAGACGGGTGACCGCTGAGCTCGAGATTCCGACCATCAGTGTTGGAGCCGGCCCGCACACCGATGGCCAGCTTTTGGTCTGGACGGACTGGGCGGGGCTCACCACGGGTCGGATTCCGAAGTTCGTCAAGCAGTACGCGAATCTCGCTGCCGTGCTCGGCGAGGCCGCGCTGGCGTTCCGCGCCGACGTCGAAGGCGGAATCTACCCCGGCCCCGAACACTCCTACGACGACTGAGCACGCGCGGGTGAGTCACCGGGCGGGCTTGATGACTGCGCCAGCGAGTCTGAAAAACGCCGTTGTGTTAACTAGTGTTTCCGAATCGAGCGCGCCACTGCCGGGATTGGTACGGTGTTCGGTGAGGGCGCCGCACGACCGCGCCCGGGCGCGGACTCCCGCAGCAATCACACCCGATAGGAACCACCAATGAACAATTTCGCGCGCCGTGCAGGCACCGCGGCCCTTGCCGTCGGCCTCTTCGCGACCGTGTCCGGCTGCTCCGCGCAGTCCGGCGACGATGCGGGCTCCGCCTCGACCGATGAGTCGCTCATCGTGATCACCCCGACCCCCATCGGTTCGAACAACTTCCTGCAGCTCGCCGTGGACGGCGCCGACGAGGCAGGCGAAAAGTACAACGCGTCGGTGGATGTATACGAGAGCGAAGACCCGACCAGCATCCAGCAAAACCTGGACGCCGCCATTCGCGAGGCACCCAGCGTGATCATCGGAGTGTCGTTCAGCGTGCTCGACCAGTTCACCCAGGCCGCCATCGACTACCCGGACCAGCAGTTCCTGCTCATCGACACCTCGGCGGAAGAGCCCACCCCGAACCTGACGGCCGCGGTCTTCAAGGAGTACGAGGCGACCTACCTCACCGGCGTCGAAGCCGGCCTGCTCACCGAGGCAAACACCGTCGGTGTTGTTGCATCGCTGGACACCCCGTTCCTTCACCGTTGGATCGATCCATTCTTCGCAGGCGCTGCCAGCGTCAACCCAGGGGTTGCTACGGGCGTGCAATACGTCGGCGGCGACAACCCCTTCGGAGACCAGGCCCGCGCCAAGGCGCAGGCCCAGATTCTCGTCGACGGTGGCTCGGACTACATCCAGGCGGCCTCCTCGGGTGGAAACCTCGGTGTCTTCGAGGCAGCCACCGAATCCGGTGCCTTCACCTTCGGCGTTGACACCAACCAGTGCCTCGACGCACCGGGAACCGTGGTGGATAACGCGATCAAGCGGGTGGATGTCGCGTTGGTGAACACAGTCGGAGAGATCCTCGACGGTAACGCCGGCGGGTTCTCGTCCTACGGTCTCGCCGAGGGCGGCGTGTCACTGACCGGGCTCGAGGAGGGCGTAGCCGACTCTGAATGCCTCATTGCCGGCTTCCCCGACGTGCTCGAGCAGGTCGCAGCGGTTCGTGACCAGATCGTGTCCGGCGAAATCACCGTTGCTGATCCCCTGACCGCCGGATGACCACCGTTCCGGCCGTAGCCCTGGTCGGGATCAGCAAGAGGTTCGGCGCCATCGTGGCTAACGATGGCGTCGATCTCGTGCTTTCGCGGGGTACCGTTCACGCGGTAATGGGAGAAAACGGCGCAGGCAAGTCCACGCTGATGTCTATTCTCTTCGGACTGGTGTCCCCCGACAGCGGCAATATCTTCGTCGACGGAAAACCCACCACTTTCTCGGGTCCGCTTGACGCAATCAGTTCGGGCCTCGGGATGGTGCACCAGCACTTCCGACTGTTCGAGTCGATGACCGTCGCCGAAAACGTCGTCTACGGCGCAGAGCCTCGCCGCAACGGCTTAGTGAACCGCAAGGCGGCGCACGACCGTGTTCGCGAACTCAGCGCGCGATACGGCCTCGACGTCGATCCCGGCGCAGTGGTGGGCACCTTGTCGGTCGGGACGCAGCAGCGGGTCGAGATTTTCAAAGCGTTGCACCGCGACGCCCGCATTCTCATCCTCGACGAACCCACCGCCGTCCTCACTCCCGGCGAGGTGACGTCGCTGTTTGCAGTGATCAGGCGTGCCGCCGATGCCGGCACCACCGTTGTGCTGGTGACCCACAAGATCAACGAAGTGCTGTCCGTGAGCGATGAAGTGACCGTGCTGCGCGATGGACGCGTCACCGGACGCTTCCAGAGGGCCGACGCAACCAGCGCCAAGCTGGTGCACGCTATGACGGGCCGCGAGGTGACCCCGGTGGCCAACAGCGGGTCCGGCAGCGTCGGTGCCGCCGTGCTGCGAGTCAACAACCTCACAGTGGTCGACCATCACACCGTTCGGGTCACCGACGTATCGGTCGACGTTCGCGCGGGCGAAATCGTCGGCATCGCCGGCGTCTCGGGCAACGGTCAGCACGAACTCGTCGAGGCGATACTCGGCACCCGGCGGGCGCTGTCCGGCACGATCGAGCTGCTGGGCCGCGACATCGGCGCCGCCAGCGTGCGCGATCGCCGTGCGCTCGGCCTCGCCGTGATCCCGGAAGACCGACGGGGCGAGGGAAGTGCGGTTCAGCTGTCGACGGCGGAGAATCTGACCCTCGGCCATCACCGCACAGCTCCGGTCGGCGCAAGCCGCGGCCTTCGACGCGGATGGATCTCACTCCGCGCCGAGCGTGCACGAGCCCGCGATCTCATCGCCGAGTACGACGTGCGCACCTCGGGGGAACAACTCCCCGTAGGTTCGCTGTCAGGCGGCAACGCACAAAAGGTTGTTATCGCGCGGGAACTCTCGCACAACGCTCCCCTCCTTATCGCCGAACAACCCACGCAGGGTGTCGATGTCGGGGCAATCGAAGCGATCCACGGTCGCCTGCTCGACTACCGCGCCACGGGCGGGGCCATCCTCCTGGTCTCCCACGAAATCACCGAACTTCTCGCTCTCGCCGACCGAATCCTGGTGATGTACGCGGGCCGGATTTTCGCTGAATTCTCCCGGAGCGAGGCGACCACAGCCCGGATCGGCGCAGCCATGGCGGGCGCGCAGGCCGAGACAGACATCCCAACAGAGGCCAGCAGGCTATGAACATAGAACCCGTACCCGGCGGACCGGGCACCGTCGCTCCGCGCGCACCCGAACCGTTATCGCGACGCTCCCGCGCGTCAGCTCTGCTCACCCTCGCCGTGCGGCACCCCGCCGTAGTTCCCACCGGCGCGGTCGTTCTTGCGGTGCTCATTGGCGCGGCAATCGTGCTGGCGGCCGGGCTCAACCCCATCAGTGCCTACTCGGCGGTACTCGCCGGCGCTCTCGACCTTGAGAACCTCGACTACACCTTCTCTGTCTGGGCTCTCATCTGTGGCATGGCTCTGGCCGCTGCCATCCCGCTGAGGATGGGCGAATTCAACCTGGGCGGAAACGGTCAGATGGTGCTGGGCGGTCTGGCCGCAGCGTTTATTGCCGGCCAGCTCGACCTGCCGTCGATCCTGTTGATTCCCCTCGCGGTCGTTGCAGCGGGTGTTGTCGCCGGTGCATTTGGCGCGATTTCGGCGCCACTGTCTACCAGGTACGGCATCCCGATCATCATCAGTACCCTGCTCCTGTCTCCTGTTGCCGTCGCGATCGTCTCGTACCTGCTGCGGTTCCAGCTCGGCGAGGCGGGTTCCGCTGTGGCGCAGACCGAACGGTTCCCGGATTCTGCGCACATGTGGGCTCTGGGTTCGCTTTCCTATAGCAATATGGGGCTGATCTTGATCATCGTCTTGATGGCGCTGTTCTGGCTCGTCGACTCCCGCAGCGCGGTTGGTTTCGAACTCCGCGTCATCGGGGCGAACCGTCGGTTTGCTTCCTACGGCGGTGTGCGGGTGGGGCGACTGGCTTTCGGCGCCATGGCCGCATCCGGTGCAGTGGCGGGAGTCGTCGGCGCGATCATCGTTCTGTCGCCGCCGTACCGCCTTGTCGACGGCGCGCTGCTCTCGCCCGGTTACACCTTTGCCGGGCTTGCCGCCGCGCTACTCGCCGGAGGACGACCCGCGTTTGTGCCGCTGACCGCGGCGTTGTTCACGATCCTCCAGGTGGGTGGCGGCGGCATGGAACGCTCCGCCGACGTGCCCCGGCAGCTCTCCGACGTACTGCAGGGTGTAGTGATCATCGTTCTCGCGCTGCGAACTATCGTCGACTCGCGTCGCACCGGACGGAGTGCAACCTCATGAACGTCTTCGAATGGGGCTTTGTCGCCGCCGTCCTCCTGGCTGCTACCCCGATCCTCTACTCGTCTCTGGCCGGCGCGCTGTCGTCACAGGTCGGCGTCTTCAATATCGCGCTCGAGGGCCAGATGCTCTGGGGAGCCTTCGCTGCCGTCGCCGGCAGTTTCTACACCGGAAGCGCCTGGGCGGGTGTTCTCATTGCCGTCGTCACGACCGCGCTCTTCTCGGTGACCCTCGCCGTGGGCTCGGCCCGCTGGGGTGCAGACCCTATTGTGATCGCGATCGGCACCAACCTGTTTGCGCTGGGTATCACGGGGTTCCTGATGCGCGTGCTGTTCGATGTGTCGGGGACGTTCTCGCCGCGTGGGCTGCAGGGCCTCGACAAGATGAGCTTTCTCGCCGAAATCCCGGTTCTCGGACCGGTATTCGCCGGCCAGACTGCGCTCGTTCCTCTCGCCTTTGTGTTCATCGTGGTCATCGGCCTGTGGCTTAAACTCACTCCCTCGGGGCTTCGGCTCCGTGGGGTGGGTGAACACCCCGAAGCCGCGTCGAGCCTCGGTATCAAGGTCGCCAGCTACCAGATGTGGGTGACCATCGCCGGAGGTGCATTGTGCGGCATCGCCGGCGCGCAGCTCTCGCTCGGCAACGTCACCGTGTTCACCGAAAACATGACGGCGGGACGCGGCTGGATCGCGGTCGCCGCGGTGATGCTCGTCATGGGCCGCCCACTCTGGTTACCCGTCGCCTGCCTTGGCTTCGGCGCAGCAGAGGCGCTCGGATTCCGCCTGCAGGGTATCGGCGCTCCTCAGCAGCTCACCGACGCGGCGCCCTACGCGATCACCATCGCGGTGCTTGTCGGTATGCGCATGTGGGTCACCGCTCGCAACCGTCGCCCCTCACTCTCGGCTCAGCCGGTTCCGCTTCCCTCCCAACCAGAAAGTACCTCGTGACCAACGACCTTCCCGACCCCGTGCGCCACATCATCCTTGACACCGACATCGGCATCGACGACGCCCTCGCGCTGATCTACCTCGTCGGCATCGACAACGTCGAGGTCTCCGCAATCACCACCGTCTTCGGAAACACCCCCGTCGAGGCGGCGTACACCAACGCCGCCCGGGTACTCGAACTCCTCGACCGCGACGATATCCTCGTCGCCAAGGGCGCCGCCGGACCGATGGTGGGCGAACCGCGGATCGCCGCTCACGTCCACGGAGCCGATGGCCTTGGCGACGTCTGGTCGACGCCGATCGCTCCGAAGAACGCGTCTGCGCTCAGCTCAGCGGAACTCATTGTCGAAATGGCAAGGTCCAAGCCCGGCTACTACGACCTGCTTCCCATCGGACCGCTCACCAACATCGGACTGGCACTCCAGATCGAACCCAACCTGCTGACGATGTTTCGCTCTGTCGTCATTATGGGTGGCTCGGGCCCGTTCCCGCCGCTCGGAGTGGCGCAGATGGTGGACGCGAACATCCACAACGACCCGACCGCCGCCGCGCTCATGTTTGCGGCTCCCCGCGAGCACTTGGTGATGGTGGGGGTCAACGTCACAGCGGGAACCATCGTGGACGAACAGGCCGTGCAAGCAATGCACCGGGCAGGTACCGCGGTCGGCACCTTCTCGGCGCAGATCCTCGAGGCGTACATGGACTTCTACCAGGTGGCCTGGGGGCGCCGGGTCTCCCCCGCGCACGACGGATTGGCCGCAGCGATTCTCGTGTACCCCGAGCTGGTCACCAAGTCAGTCTCTGGTCCCGTGAACATCACGACAGACGGTTTCGCCACCCGCGCACACCTGATGCAAACCTCAGAGGGACTCCCGGTCAGCTGGCCCACCGAGCCCGCACCCGACACGTACGTTGTATTGGATGTCGACCGCACAACGTTCTTAAATGACTTCGTCCGGGTGCTCTGCGGGCGCTAGCGGTCGTCTGCGTCGGCAGCGGCTTCTTCCTCTGCCCACTTGCGCGCGCGCTCCGCGATGATCTCGGGCGCGCGTTCCGCTTCAGCACGGGAGGCAAAAGGACCGTCCCGGTCAGATCCGAGAGACTTGGGGCCTTCTTCGACCTCGCCGGTCTTGTTGTTGAACCACCATGCGGTCATGGCCACCTCCTGCAATCGATAAAATCGATCCTATGCCTCGCGATTCTCACGGTCACCTCACCTCGGGGTTCGTCTCCCCACTCCGCTCCGTTCCGGGTTCGATCCCCCGCCCGGAATACGTCGGCAAGACGGGTCCGCGACCATACACGGGCAATGACCTCTACACCCCGGCTGAGGTCGAACTCATTCGTGAGTCTGGTGCCATCGCCGCCGGCGCCATCGACGCCGCCGCCGAGCACATTCGCCCGGGCGTCACCACCGACGAGCTCGACGCAATCGCTCACGACTTTATGATCGCGAACGGCGCCTACCCGTCGACGCTGGGCTACCGAGGGTTCCCCAAGTCGTCGTGCACCTCCGTCAACGAGGTCATCTGCCACGGCATCCCCGACACGACAACACTCGCAGACGGCGACATCCTCAACATTGATGTCACCGCCTACAAGAACGGTATGCACGGCGACCTCAATAAGACTTTCGTCGTCGGAAACGCCAGCCAGGAAGCAATCGACCTCGTCGACCGCACGAAGGAAGCGCTCAACCGAGGCATCAAGGCCGTGGCACCCGGTCGCCAGATCAACGTGATCGGTCGGGCCATCGAGTCTTACGCCAAACGCTTCGGGTACGGCGTGGTGCGCGACTTCACCGGACACGGCGTCGGCCGGGCCTTTCACTCCGGCCTGATCATCCCTCACTACGACGCGGCACCGCGGTTCGATGACGTCATCGAGGTCGGAATGGTCTTCACCATCGAGCCCATGCTGACCCTCGGCGGGATCACCTGGGACCAGTGGGCAGACGACTGGACGGTAACCACGCGCGACAAGAGCCTCACCGCGCAGTTCGAACACACCATGGTTGTGACCGAGCGAGGTGTAGAAATCCTCACTCTTGCGTAGGGCGGGGCCATGACGGTCCCCCTCGCATCCGCTCCGCCCGAAACATCGTCGCGCACTTCCCGTGGGATAGGGCTGGGTATCGCAGCCTTGGTGCTGAGCATTACCTAGGATGAGCGCATGACCTCGCCCGTGACACGACCGACAACGATCGTCCAACCGCAGGGCCGGGGGCTCGGACTTGCGGCCCTGGTCTATTGCGTCGCCGCGTTCGGCTACCAAATAGCCTGCGTTCTCGCGGCCGGCCAGACCAGTTCGCTAGACACCAGCTCGATCGACACGGTGCTACCGCTGCTGCCGTTTGTCATTTTGTTCGGCATAGCTTTCTGCCTCGTCGCCGGCATCAAAACACCCCGCGGACGCAAACTCGCCGTTGCCGGCGGGATCGTCCTGGCGGCTGGGCCGATCGTCGCGCTTCTCGCGAGCCTCATCATTGGAGAGGTTGTCTAGCGTGGGTACTCAACGGAGAGTCGGGCCTCCCGTAGTTGCCTAGGATGGACACATGACTAGGGCAGTGGGAATCGACATCGGCGGCACGGGAATCAAGGGCGCGGTAGTCGATACCGACACCGGGGAGCTCCTCAGTGAACGGATAAAGCTTTCCACTCCCGAAGGCGGGGAGCCAGCGGACATCGTCGCGACAGTACTCGAAATCATTACCACTCTGGATGTCGACCCGACCGTTCCCGTTGGCGTGTGCTTCCCGGCGGTAGTGATCCACGGCACGACCATGTCGGCGGCGAATGTGTCGGATAAGTGGATCGGTCTGGAAGCGGAAGCCCTGTTCGAGAAGGCTCTCGGCCGGGACATCCACTTCGTTAATGACGCCGACGCAGCTGGCATCGCCGAGGTGTTGTTCGGCGCGGCGAAAGGCGAAAAGGGTCTCGTGATCCTCACCACCCTGGGCACCGGTATCGGCAGCGCGGTCATTTACGACGGCGTGCTGGTTCCGAACTCGGAGCTCGGCCACCTCGAAATTGACGGCAAGGATGCCGAGTCCCGGGCGTCGTACGCCGCAAAGGAGCGCGGCGAACTCAGCTATCCCCGCTGGGCCAAGCGTCTGCAGCGGTACTACTCCCACGTCGAGATGCTCTTCAGCCCCGACCTCTTCATCGTGGGTGGCGGCGTCTCGAAGCACTACGACGAGTTTTTGCCCCTGCTCGAGCTGCGCGCGCCGATCGTGCCCGCGGCGCTGCGCAACAACGCCGGAATCCTTGGCGCGGCCGCCCTCGCGGTGCGCTGAGCGTCGGCGACCCACAACCGTTTCTCTCCCCCAGCGCAGAAAACCCAGATGACCAGGGGCAGCCTGCGAGTGATGCTCGGCGCGGCCCCGGGCGTCGGCAAGACGTACGCGATGCTCGAGGAGGGTCGGCGACTCCGCGACGCGGGCAAGGACGTCGTCATCGGGGTGCTTGAAACCCATGGCCGCGCCGCCACCGCGGCCCTGGTGGGCGACCTCGAGGTGATCCCCCGCAGACACCTGCTCCACCGCGGGGTCAGCCTGGACGAGCTGGACCTGGCCGCGGTGCTCGTCCGGAATCCCGACCTGGTGTTGGTGGACGAACTTGCCCACACCAACGCTCCCGGGTCGGCGAACGCCAAACGCTGGGAGGATGTCGCCGCGCTCCTTGACGCGGGCATCGACGTGCTGTCCACGGTCAATGTTCAGCACATCGAGTCCCTGAACGACGTCGTCGAACAGATCACCGGGGTGCCCCAGCGCGAGACGATTCCGGATGCGGCCCTGCGGCGCGCCGACCAGATCGAGCTCGTCGACCTTGCACCGCAAAGCCTCCGCGACCGCCTCGCGGAGGGCTTCATTTATCCCGCCGCCCGCGTCGACGCCGCCCTGAGCAATTACTTTCGGCTCGGCAATCTGACCGCGCTTCGGGAACTTGCGCTGTTGTGGCTTGCCGATGAGGTGGATGTCGCGCTGCAGGCGTATCGCAGCGAACACGGCATCGACGCCCTGTGGGAGGCTCGGGAACGAATAGTGGTGGCCCTGACGGGCGGGCCAGAGGGCGAAACGCTGCTGCGGCGCGGCGCCCGCATTGCTGCCCGCACCAGCGGCGGCCAGCTCTTCGCCGTGTACGTCAGCCGCTCCGATGGGTTGGCCGAGCGCGATCCGGCCGCCCTCACCTCCCAGCGTGCGCTTGTCGAAACCCTCGGAGGCAGCTATCACCAGGTGGTGGCCGAAGACGTTCCCGCGGCGCTCGTCGACTTCGCCCGAGGGGTAGGCGCCACGCAACTCGTCATAGGGGTGAGCCGGAGGAGCCGGTGGGGCGCGCTCGTCGGCGGGGCGGGAACCGGCGCCACAATCATCCGCCTGGCCGCAGACATCGATGTGCACATCGTGTCGCACCCCCGGGCCGGCGCCCGGCGCCTCCCGCGAAGCGCCGGCGCGCTGTCGCGGAGACGACAACTCGCAGGGCTCGCCACCCTCTTCCTTGGCCTGCCTCTGCTGACCCTGCTGCTGGTCACCCTGCGCAGCGACGACTCCATGACGAGCGACGTGCTCGGCTACCAGTTGCTCGTCGTGATCGTCGCGCTGGTCGGCGGCCTCTGGCCCGCGTTGCTTGCAGCAGCCGCGTCCGCTCTCGTGCTCGACTTCTTTTTTGTCGCGCCGCTGCACACCGTCACCGTGTCCAATCCGCTGCACCTGATCGCGCTGGCCATATTCGTTCTCGTCGCGACGCTCGTCAGTGTGGTAGTCGACCAGGCCGCCCGCCGGTCCACCCTTGCCACCCGCTCCACCACCGAGGCGGACCTGCTGGTGACGATCGCCGGAAGCGTGATCGGCGGGGAGGATGCCCTGCAGGAGCTGGTGTCCCGCCTCCGCGAGGCGTTCGGGATGGCCAGCGTGATGCTCCGGCAAGACGGGCAAATTCTGTACCTCTCCACCGATGCCGGCACGCTCGATGACACGGACGAGGAGACATCCATCTCCGTGGGCACCGAGGCGACCCTCCAGCTGCGAGGCAGGCCCCTGGCTCCCAAGGACCGCAGGATCCTCGACGTTTTTGTAGCGCAGCTGGAGACCGCGCTCGAGCAGCGCAGGCTCGCCTCCGAGGTGGCAGCCGCGCGGCCCATCGCCGCGGCAGACCGCCTGCGCAGCGCCCTGCTCGCCGCTGTCGGACACGACCTTCGGCGCCCGCTCGCCTCCGCGACGACAGCAGTCACCGCGCTGCGGGCGACGGACGTGCGGCTGTCGGAGGACGACCGCGACGAACTGCTCGAGACGGCCGAACAAAGCCTCGCATCGCTCAGCACCCTCGTCATTGACCTCCTCGACGCCAGCCGGCTCCAGGCTGGGGTGCTCGGGCTGTCGTCCCGTGCCACCGAGTGCGAAGAGATAGTCCTCGGGGCGCTCGACGAGCTGGGGCTCGCGCCGGGCGAGGTCACCTTGCGGCTGGAGCCGGTTGCACCGGTGTACGCAGACCCAGCCCTTCTGCAGCGCGTAGTGGTGAACCTGCTGACCAACGCGATTCGGTTCTCACCGAGCGACACGGCACCGACCATTGCGACGAGCGAGTTCGGCGGAAAGGTGCAATTGCGTGTGGTCGACTCCGGACCGGGGATTCCGGTGGCACGGCGTCGCGAAGTGTTCGAACCCTTCCAGCGGCTCGGCGACACCGACAACACCTCGGGTGTCGGGCTCGGCCTCGCCCTCGCGAAGGGATTCACCGAGGCAATGAATGGCACACTCGAGGTGGAAGACACCCCGGGGGGCGGTCTCACCATGGTCGTCGAACTGCCGGAGGCACGCTGAATGAAGATCCTGATCGCCGACGACGACCCGCAGATCCTTCGAGCGCTGCGGATCACGCTCAGCGCGCGCGGCTACGCCGTGATCACCGCCCACGACGGCCGGGCCGCTCTCGATGCCGCGATCGCGGAGCACCCTGACGCCGTCGTCCTCGACCTCGGCATGCCGGGCCTGACCGGACTCGAGGTGATCACTGCCCTTCGCGGCTGGACGACCGTGCCGATTCTGGTTGTCTCCGGTCGCAGCGAATCCTGGGACAAAGTTGAGGCGTTGGATGCGGGGGCGGATGACTACGTCACCAAGCCATTTGCGGCAGACGAGCTTCTCGCGCGGATCCGTGCGCTGACGCGGCGCACGCCCAGCACCCCGAACGAAGAGGCGGCGATCACCTTTGGCGACGTGACGGTCGACCTCGCCGCGCACCTCATCACGCGGGCAGGAGTCGCCGTGCGTCTCACCCCGACCGAATGGCGCCTGCTCGAGGTGCTGCTGCGCAACCACGACCGGCTCGTGTCGAAGGAAGTGCTCCTGCACGAGGTGTGGGGACCGCAGTACACGACGGACACTGGATACTTGCGCCTCTACCTGTCCCAGCTCCGCAAGAAGCTTGAGGCGGAGCCCGCAAAACCGCGCCACCTGATCACCGAGGCGGGGATGGGGTACCGGTTCGCCAGTGCGCCGGCGCCGCAGCATCCCACCGCCTGAAAATCCCACCGTCGGATATCCCGGCTATCTGGAATCCCGACCTGTCTAGAAATGCCGGCTATCGGGAAACCCCGGCCTGTCTGAAAATCCCACCTGCGGGTGCACACCTGGCCTGCGGCCTGCTTGGGCAGTACAGCTAGACGTGGGTCGGCAGGACGCTTTCGAGGGCAGCGCGGTACTCGTGAATCGAGCGAGCCTCGCCCGGCGCGGTGATGAAGCTGGCCCGGATGATTCCGCGGGTGTCGATGATGAACGTCGCCCGGTTGGCGAACCCCTTGTGGTCGAGGAAGACCCCGTACTCCTTGGACACGGCACCGTGCGGCCAGAAGTCGGCGAGAAGAGTGAAGTCGTAGCCCTCGTGCTCGGCCCACGCGCGCAGCGTTGCCTTCGAATCGACGGAAATTCCGATCAGTTCGACGCCGCTCTGCTTGAACATGGCGAGGTTATCGCGCAGCGAACACAGCTCGGTCGTGCAGGTTCCCGAAAATGCGAGCGGGAAAAACACGAGCGCTACCGGCTTCTTGCCAGCAAAGTCCTTGAGACGAACGTGCTCGCCGAACTGGTTGGGCAACTCGAAATCGGGAGCTCGGGTGTCATTTTCCAAAGCCATGCTGGAATCCTCTCGCATTCGACCCGTTTAGGTCGCACAAACACGAGGGGTAATACTACGCCCGCCAGCCGCGTGCGCACACGGGAACGAAACCGACACCTAGAATTGAGATGTTTAGTCGTTATGCCACAAAGACGCACCCCGACGCTGTGGCGGCTAGGCGAGATCTGTCTCTACCAGGAAGAGGTCAAGGGTGACGGTGAACGATCAGGACCCGTACTCGGTGAATAACACCGACAAGGATCCGGAAGAAACTGCAGAGTGGCAAGAATCGCTCGACGCACTTGTCGCAGCGCAGGGCCACGAACGCGGTCGCGAAATCATGTTGAGCTTGCTCAAGCGGTCGAAGGAGCTGCACCTCGGAGTTCCGATGGTGCCCACGACCGACTACCTCAACACGATCGCCACGAATGAGGAGCCAGATTTTCCGGGCAACGAGGATATCGAACGTCGATACCGCGCCTGGATCCGCTGGAACGCAGCGATCACGGTGCACCGTGCGCAGCGGCCAGGAATCGGCGTCGGTGGACACATCGCGACCTACGCTTCCTCCGCCGCACTCTACGAGGTGGGACACAACCACTTCTTCCGCGGCCAGGATCACCCGGGCGGCGGCGACCACATCTTCTACCAGGGTCACGCCTCCCCCGGTATGTACGCCCGCGCCTTCCTCGAGGGTCGCCTGAGCGAGCACCAGCTCGACGGTTTCCGCCAGGAGAAGTCACACGAGGGCGGTGGACTGTCGTCCTACCCGCACCCTCGCCTGATGAAGGACTTCTGGCAGTTCCCGACCGTGTCGATGGGTCTCGGCCCAATCAACGCGATCTACCAGGCGCAGTCCAACAAATACCTCCAGAACCGCGGCATCAAGGACACCTCCGACCAGCAGGTCTGGGCGTTCCTCGGTGACGGCGAAATGGACGAGGTCGAGAGCCGTGGCGCCCTGCAGTGGGCCGCCAACGAGAAGCTCGACAACCTCAACTTCGTCATCAACTGCAACCTGCAGCGCCTCGACGGCCCGGTGCGGGGAAATGGCAAGATCATCCAGGAGCTCGAGAGCTTCTTCCGTGGGGCCGGATGGAACGTCATCAAGGTCGTCTGGGGACGCGAGTGGGACGAGCTTCTGGCGCGCGACACCGAGGGCGCTCTGCGCGACCTGATGAACGTCACGCCCGATGGTGACTATCAGACCTACAAGGCCGAAAGTGGCGCGTACATTCGCGAGAACTTCTTCGGTCGCGATCCCCGTGCGCTTGAGCTCGTCAAGGACTACAGCGACGAGCAGATCTGGAACCTCAAGCGAGGTGGACACGACTACCGCAAGGTGTACGCCGCGTTCAAGGCAGCTCAGGAGCACACCGGCCAGCCGACCGTGATTCTTGCGAAGACGGTCAAGGGCTATGGCCTTGGACCGTCGTTCGAGGGACGCAACGCCACCCACCAGATGAAGAAGCTGACGCTGGACAACCTCAAGCTGTTCCGTGACGAGATGCGAATCCCGATCACCGACGCCGTGCTCGAGGAGAACCCGTACCAGCCGCCGTACTTCAACCCCGGTGAGAACGACGAGGCGATCCAGTACCTGCACGAGCGTCGTCGTGCGCTCGGTGGGTACGTTCCGGAACGTCGCTCGAAGTACACCCAGGTCGACCTGCCCGACGACTCGGCGTACGCGATCGCGAAGAAGGGCTCCGGCAAGCAGGAGATCGCCACCACCATGGCGTTCGCCCGTCTGCTCAAGGACCTCTTGCGAGCCAAGGGCTTCGGCCACCGCATCGTTCCGGTCATCCCTGACGAGGCACGCACGTTCGGCATGGACGCGTACTTCCCGTCGGCGAAGATCTACAACCCGAACGGCCAGAACTACACGGCCGTTGACCGCGAGCAGCTCCTTGCGTACAAGGAGAGCCCGCAGGGCCAGATCGTGCACGTGGGCATCAACGAGGCAGGAGCGTTTGCCGCGTTCACCGCGGCCGGCACGTCGTACTCGACGCACGGCGAAGCGCTGATCCCGGTGTACGTCTTCTACTCGATGTTCGGATTCCAGCGCACGGGTGACGCCATGTGGGCCGCGGGAGACCAGATGGCCCGCGGGTTCATCATCGGGGCGACCGCCGGTCGCACCACGCTGACCGGCGAGGGCCTGCAGCACGCTGACGGCCACTCGCTTTTGCTTGCCTCGACGAACCCGGCCGTGGTGTCTTACGACCCCGCGTTCGGCTACGAAATGGGCCAGATCGTGCGAGCCGGTCTTGAGCGCATGTACAGCGGTGAGCACCCCGACCCGAACGTCATGTACTACATCACCGTGTACAACGAGCCGATCATCCAGCCGGCCGAGCCGGAGAACCTGGACGTAGAGGGCGTGTTGCGCGGAATCCACCGCGTCTCAGAGGCCTACAACCCGGGCCCGAAGGCTCAGCTGTTGGCCTCCGGTGTCGCGGTTCCGTGGGCTCTCGAGGCTCAGCAGCTGCTCGAGAACGACTGGGGCGTCTCAGCCGACGTCTGGTCGGTGACGTCGTGGACGGAGTTGCGCCGGGACGGCCTTGCCGCCGACGAGCACAACTTCCTCTACCCCAACGAGGACGCCCACGTGCCCTACGTGACGCGCAAATTGCAGGATGCCCAGGGGCCGTTCATCGCGGTCACGGACTTCATGCACGCTGTGCCCGACCAGATCCGCCAGTTCGTGCCCGGCGACTTCGCGACCCTGGGAGCCGACGACTTTGGCTTCTCAGACACCCGCGCTGCCGCCCGTCGCTTCTTCAAGATTGATGGACCGTCGCTCGTGGTCCGCACCCTTGAGGCGCTGGTGAAGCAGGGCAAGATGGATCCGGGTGTTCCCGCTCGTGCCATCGAAATGTACCAACTGCACGATGTGAACGCAGGAACGACGGGATCGGCCGGCGGCGAAAGCTAGGCAGCCCGTGGCACCAAAGACGAAGGAACAAACGCTGGCGTGGCTGCGCACCATTTCTGGTGAGCTGGCCACGGCAACGTTGAAACGGCTCGAGGACACGCTGCCCTGGTATGGCGATATGCCACCGGGGCGGCGGTCCGCGGTCGGCCTCGTCGCCCAGGCGGGAATCACCTCGTTCATCTCCTGGTTCGAGGATCCCAAGGCGACTCCGTGGATAGCCGCGGACGTCTTCGGTGCCGCGCCGCGTGAATTATTGCGGTCGGTCAGCCTGCAGCAGACGCTCCAGCTGATCCGCATCACGGTGGAAGTAGTCGAGCAACGCGTCAAAGACGGCGATGACGTGCTGCGCGAAGCGATTCTGCTCTACTCGCGGGAGATCGCGTTCGCCTCTGCCGATGTCTACGCCCGTGCCGCCGAGGCCCGCGGGCTGTGGGACGCGCGGCTGGAAGCACTCGTGGTCGACTCCATTCTCAGCGGGGAGCACGACAATGAGCTTCCCAGCCGGATCGCCGCGCTTGGCTGGAACGGCCACGGCGAGGTCTGCGTCCTGGTGGGCACCACACCGAGGGTTCTCGATGTGGACCAGCTACGGCGTACGGCCCGGCACCTCGATGCAGACGTTCTGATCGGAGTGCAGGGCAACCGGCTCGTGCTTGTCATCGGCCGAGCAGAGCCCGCGCCGCTCGACGGCGACGAGACATCCAAGGTCCCCCTGGCATTCATCGAGATCGCACGAAAGCTCGAACCCGGCTTCGGTCCTGGCCACCTCGTTCTGGGGCATGAGGTCCCGTCCCTGGTCGGAGCGTCCCGCAGCGCGAAGGCCGCCCTCGCCGGCTTCGCCGTCGCCCGCGCCTGGCGCAACGCAACCCGCCCTGTCATGGCCGACGACCTGCTCCCGGAGCGGGCATTCGCTGGCGACGCGCTTGCCCGTGCCACCCTCATCAACCGCATCTACAAACCCCTGCAGGCCCACTCCACCGAGCTCCTCGGGACGCTGTGGTGCTACCTCGACAACGGTCGTTCGCTCGAAGCGACGGCGCGTGAGCTGTTCGTGCACCCCAACACCGTCCGCTACCGCCTCAAGCGCATCAGCGAGGTCATCGGCTGGGACGCGACCGGCGCGCGCGAAGCACTCATCCTTCAGTCCGCGCTCATTGTGGGCTCGATGACGGAGCCGGACCCCACCCGTAAGCGGTAGGCACATCGGCGCGTGGCCTGCCGGGAAGCGGGTTTGCCCTCCTGGATGCTTGGGCGAGCCTGCCGGGAAGCGGGTTTGCCCTGCCGAATGCTTGGGCGAGCCTGCCGGAGGCGGGTTTGCCCTGCCGAATGCTTGGTCGAGCCTGCCGGATAGAACGAGCGCTGCCACGGCCGCGCCGACGCCTCGCGCGGCGCAGCCTCGACGCTTACCTCCGGAAACTCAGGACATGCGTAAGCACGTTAGCGCGCCCGAAGGTGTCCGACCCGAGAAACCGCGGCGGTCCGCGCCGAAATTGCTGGGCCGCGTCCTGAAGTCCTGAGTTTCCGAAAGACAGGGGAAGCTCAGGGTGCGATCTCGTGAGTTTCAGCACGGCGCAGGGGCCAAGCGAACACCGCGGCTCTACCGGGGCGTTCGCACGCCTGCGAAACACGCCACGCGCGACAGACCCTTCGGAAACTCAGGAGATGCGGAAGTCCTCGGGTCAGCCCGGCGGGGCGGGGCCCGGGATACCGCGGAAGTTCTCGGCGCGCTGGCCTACCCTCGTCGTCAAGTCCTGAATTTCCGAAAGGTGCAGGTTCCGGCTCGTCGGGCGTCACGCGTCTGGCGTCACGCGTCTGGCGTCGGGCGTCACGCGTCTGGCGTTCGAATTTTGCGAGCGCCAAGCGCAATGGCGCAATGGCGCGCCGGTCGGCGGGCCAACGGCCAGCGCGCGTCTCCAGCGCGCGTCTCATGGGCGCGTCTCGTGCGCGCGTTCGGAGCGTCCCCACGCTCCCGCGACGGACTTAGAGGACCAGAACAACGAATCGCCCGATGTTTAGGTCAGTTGCAACAGGGATTCCGGCCCGAGTGTTGACAGACTAGACGGATGATTGTTGTCGTCGCCCCAGGCCAGGGGTCCCAGACCCCCGGCTTCCTCGAACCATGGCTCACCGAAGACCGATTCCGGGACCAGCTCCTTCGCTTGTCGGACACGGCCGGTATCGATCTGGTCGCCCACGGCACCACTAGTGACGAAGACACCATCCGCGACACCGCGGTGGCGCAACCGCTGATCGTCGCCTCCGGATTGATCACGCTTTCGGCGCTGTTCGACCAGACCGCCGGCGGCGGCCGTGCGAAGATCGCGGGGGTCGCCGGCCACTCGGTCGGTGAGATCACTGCGGCAGCAGCAGCGGGGATCCTCACGGAGTCCGATGCGATGGCGTTCGTCCGGGAACGCAGCCGCGCCATGGCCGACGCTGCAGCCCTAACTCCCACCGCCATGAGCGCGGTCCTCGGCGGGGACGAGGAGGCGCTGCTCGCCCGATTCAATGAGTTGGGACTCGAGCCAGCAAACTTCAACGGCGGCGGCCAGATTGTGGTCGCGGGTGCACCAGATGCCCTCGCTGCCCTCCGGGCCGACCCCGTGCCCGGCACCCGGGTCGTTCCGCTCAAGGTCGCCGGGGCTTTCCACACCCGATACATGGCGCCAGCGATCGACCGGCTCCGGGCCTTCGCTACGACGGTGACCGCCAGCGACCCCACGCTTCCCATCTGGACGAACAACGACGGCTCCCCCGTCACCGACGGACGCCGTTTTGTCGATCTGCTCGTCGGCCAGGTATCGTCCCCGGTACGGTGGGACAAGACCATGGCCTCCCTCGCGGAGGCGGGGGTTACCGGTCTGATCGAGCTGGCACCAGCGGGAGCACTCGCCGGCCTTGCCAAGCGCGGGCTGAAGGGCATCCCCACGGTCACGGTCAAGACCCCAGACGATCTGGCCGCCGCTTTCGACATGATGAACGAGACGAAATGACCACCCCCACTCTCCAGCAGTCTCATGGCGCCCAGTTCACGCGCATCTACAGCTACGGCGCGGCCCGCGGCGACCTCATCGTGCCGAACGAGGAGCTCGTCGGTCCGATCAACTCCAGCGACGAATGGATCCAGCAGCGTACGGGCATCGTGACCCGCACCCGCGCCTCTCACGACGTTCTCGCGGTGGATCTGGCGACGGATGCTGCGCAGGAAGCCATCGCGAAGTCCGGTGTCGCCCCCGAACTCATCGACCTAGTCATTGTGGCCACCATCAGCAACGGTCGCCAGACCCCGTCCATGGCCGCCGTCGTCGCGGACCGGGTGGGCTCGAACCCCGCTGCGGCCTACGACCAGAACGCCGCGTGTGCCGGATTCAGCTACGGAGTCACCCAGGCCGACGCGCTCATTCGTTCGGGCGCCGCGCACTACGCGTTGGTGATCGGCGCTGAGAAACTGTCCGACATGGTGGATCCGACAGACCGTTCCATCTCATTTCTCTTGGGCGATGGCGCGGGCGCGGTAGTTATCGGGCCGAGCGAGACCCCCGGAATCGCAGCCGCGGTGTGGGGGTCTGACGGATCGAGAGCAGACGCCGTCGGGATGAACGCCACCCTCGCTGATTTCCGAGAGGGCGTTGCCGAATGGCCCACCCTCCGCCAGGAAGGCCAGACGGTTTTCCGTTGGGCAGTGTGGGACATGGCAAAGGTCGCCAAGCGCGCACTCGAGGCCGCGGGCATCACGGCCGACGACCTCGCCGCATTCATCCCGCACCAGGCCAATATGCGCATCATCGACGAGTTCGCGAAGCAGCTGAAGCTGCCCGAGTCCGTCATGATCGCCCGCGACATTGCGACCACTGGCAACACCTCCGCGGCATCCATCCCGCTGGCAACCCATCGCCTGCTCGAAGAGCATCCCGAGCTCAGCGGCGGACTCGCCCTGCAGATCGGGTTTGGTGCTGGCCTCGTGTTTGGCGCGCAGGTAGTAGTCCTGCCCTAATAAGCTGTTCAACGGTCATACGACACCTCAAGGAGATAACACAATGGCATTGTCCACGGAAGAAGTACTCGCCGGACTGGCGGAGCTCATCAACGATGAGACCGGAATCGCGGCAGACACGGTCGAGCTGGACAAGTCCTTCACCGACGACCTCGACATCGATTCCATTTCGATGATGACGATCGTCGTGAATGCTGAAGAGAAGTTTGACGTGAAGATCCCGGACGAAGAGGTCAAGAACCTCAAGACCGTCGGGGACGCAGTCCGCTTCATCACCGCAGCTCAGGGCTAGTACCAGCATTCGCGGCGGCCGGCTAAGTTCTCGAGCCTGGTCGGCCCGCCCGCGCGTGTCCCGAGATCCATCAGGAAGACGTTGATATGACCAAAAAGATCGTTGTCACCGGCATTGGCGCCACCTCCCCCCTCGGCGGCACCGCGCCGGAGTCGTGGAAGGCGCTGCTCGCTGGAGAGTCCGGCATTTCCACCATCGAGCACGACTGGGTCGAGAAGTACGACCTTCCGGTCAAGTTCGCCGGTCAGGCCAAGGTGCAGGGCCACGAAGTTCTCGAGCGCGTGGAGTGGAAGCGCCTCGACCCCTCGAGCCAGTTTGCCGTTATCTCTGCCCGCGAGGCCTGGGCAGACGCTGGATCCCCCGACGTTGACCCGCTGCGCGTCGGTGTCGACTACTCCACCGGCATCGGCGGATTGTGGACGCTCCTCGACGCGTGGGACACCCTCAAGGAAAAAGGCCCTCGTCGTGTCCTTCCCATGACGATCCCGATGCTGATGCCCAACGCCGCAGCAGCCGCGATCAGCATGACCATTCCGTCACGTGCCTTCGCTCGCACCGACGTATCCGCGTGTGCGTCTAGCACCGAAGCACTCGTCAACGCGTATGACCACCTTCAGGCTGGGATCGCGGATGTTGTGATTGCGGGCGGCACCGAGGCGGTCATCCATCCGATGCCCATCGCCTCGTTCGCGGCGATGCAGGCTCTGTCGAAGCGCAACGACTCCCCCGCAACGGCATCCCGCCCGTTCGACTCGACGCGGGATGGATTTGTTCTCGGAGAGGGCGCCGGAACCCTGGTTCTCGAGACCGAGGAGCACGCGCTTGCTCGCGGCGCGAGGATTTACGGCGAACTCGCGGGCGGCTCCGTCACGAGCGACTCGTATCACATCACCGCACCCGACCCCGAGGGCTCCGCTGCCGCCCGCGCGATGCTCGCGGCGCTGGCGCAGGCCGGCGCTGTGCCGTCTGACGTCGACCATGTCAACGCGCACGCCACGTCGACCCCGGTGGGCGATATCGCCGAGTACAACTCGCTGCTTCGGGTCTTCGGAGACCACCTGCCCAACATCGCCGTTTCCGCGACCAAGGCGGCGACCGGGCACCTCCTCGGCGGCACGGGAGCGTTGGAAGCCATCTTCACGATCCTCGCCCTGCATGAGCGCATGGCACCGCCGACAATCAACCTGACCGACCAGGACCCCGCGATCAAGCTGGATGTCGTCACCACAGCACGGCCGCTGCGCGACGGGCCGCTCCTGGCCCTCAGCAACTCGTTCGGATTCGGCGGCCACAACGCGGTCGCAGCGTTCCGCAGCTACAACTGAGCGGCCGAAACCTGAACTACAGGGATCTGAACTACAGAGATCTGAACTACAGAGATCTGAACGACAAGGATCTGAACTAAACGAGGCCTCCCGCCCGCGCTCCCGTACCAGGGAATGCAGTGCTGGAGGCCTCGTTCTTTGGCTGGATGTTCCGACCCTCGTTCAGGCTCGATCGGCCCACCCCCAATCAACTCGATCCTCCCGCAATTACCCGACCTTGTGGAGCCAGATCACCTGGTTGTCGTCGCTTGCATGACGGAACACCTCGAGCTCGTCATCCCATGCCTGCCCCAGGGCGAGCCGCAACTCGCGGTGCAGCTCCAGCGTGTTCGATCCCGCGAGTTCCATGGCGTACCGCAGCCGGTCTTCCGGGATCACCACGTTGCCAGACGAGTCGGTCTGGGCGTAGAAGACGCCGAGATCAGGAGTGTGCATCCAGCGGCCTCCGTCGGAACCGGGGCCGGGATCTTCCGTGACTTCATAACGCAGGTGTTCCCAGCCGCGTAGCGCCGAAGCGATGCGCGCGCCGGTGCCCTGCGCACCCTCCCAGTAGAATTCCGCGCGGTGCGACCCCCGCAGCACGGGCTGTTCTGACCAGGAAAAATTTACGGCGCGTTCTAGAGCGCGCCCTGCCGCCCATTCAACGTGAGGGCACAGAGCACGTGGCGCCGAGTGAATATAAAGCACTCCGCGTGCGGTTGGTACGGCCACTGATTTCTCCATTCCGTAGGTGCGACTTCCCCATCGACCTGACGAACGGACTATCTCGTGTGAATTGCATTATGACCCACGAATCTGCGAATTGACAATACCGCAGCACCATCACCCCGTTCGGGCGGGTGAAGCCCGAATCTCCGTGATTTTTTGGCGAGAAGGTGGATGTCGCGTGCGCCCGTGAGTGCTCCTCGCAACTGACCGCACTCGTGGCAGGCTGAGCCCATGGCTATCCGTGACGCGCTCCTCGCGATCCTTGCGCAGGGGCCCTGCTACGGCAACCAGCTGAAGCACGAGTACGATCGCCGCACCGGTGGAGCCTGGCCACTCAACGTGGGGCAGATCTACACGACCCTTGACCGCCTCGAGCGGGACAACCTGGTCAGCGCTGCTGCGCCCAACGATCAGGGCCAGCGCGTCTATGATCTGACGGAACAGGGCCGCACCGAGGCCGCGCAGTGGTTTGCCCGCCCGCTCGACGATGCCCCGGCGCGGGACGAGCTCGCCACCAAAATTGCGCTTGCGGTGACGCTCGCGGATGTCGATGCCATCGACGTAATCGAGCGGCAGCGCCTGTCCACCCAGCATCGTCTTGCCGCACTGCGTGCCCGACGGGCCACGCTTGAGGCGGGTGACGAGCTCGCTTCCCAGCTGATCGTCGAAGCCCAAATCGGCGCGGTCACCGCCGAGGCGCTCTGGCTCGACCTCGCGGAACAACGCATGCGGCAGTCTTCGCCCGCCAGCGGCGTCATCCCGCTGGAGACGGAACCGCCCCGCCGCGGACGTCCCCCGCAGCATTAGGCGCGGACGTCCCCCGCAGCATTAGGTCTGTCGCGCCCCCTCGGCGAGTCATTTCGCGTCCGCGTAGCTGTCGACTATCGCGACGGTGACCGGAAAGCTGACGGGCATCGCGCCGAACAGCAGTCTCCCGGCGTCCTCCGCGGCCGCGCGAACCTCGGTCGCCACGGCCTCGGCGAGGTGCGCGGGCGCATGCACCATGACCTCGTCGTGCAGGAAGAACACCAGGTGCGGTCGCTCGACAAGCGTCGCGCTGCCATCCTCCAGCGCCCACAGCCTGTTTCGGAGGGCACCCATCCAGCACAGCGCCCACTCCGCGGCAGTTCCCTGCACGATGAAGTTGCGGGTGAAGCGCCCCCAGCTGCGCGCGTGACTGAGCGCACGTTTGCGGTCAGCTTCTGACGCGCCCACATCGGCAGCGTCGCGCTGGGCGAGGCGCCAATCCGCTCCGGGAAGCGGGGAACTGCGTCCGAGCCTCGTGGAGACAATCTCCCCGCGTTCGCCCGCGCGCGCCGCCGCCTCGACCAGCGCCAGCGCCTTCGGGTACGCCCGCGCCAACCGGGGAAGCAGCCGCCCGCTCTCCCCCGTCGTTGCTCCGTACATCGCGCCGAGCATCGCGACCTTCGCCTCAGCTCGCGTGGCCACCGCGCCGCTCGCGACGATGCCCTCGTACAGGTCGCCCCTGCCCGCTTCCGCCATCCTCTGGTCGCCCGCGAGGCCGGTGAGGATGCGGGGTTCCAGTTGTGCGGCGTCCGCCACGATCAGCTTCCAGCCGGCATCGGGCACAACCGCCCCGCGAACCTGTTTGGGCAGCTGGAGAGCGCCACCACCGCTGGTTGCCCAGCGGCCGGTCACGACGCCGCCGGGCACGTAGTCCGGCCGGAATCGTCCGTCCGCAACCCAGGTATCGACCCAGTGCCACCCGTTCGCGGAGAGGAGTCTGGAAAGCTTCTTGAATTCCAGCAACGGGGGTATCGCGGGATGGTTGATGCGCTGGAGGTCCCACGATCGGGTCGACGTCACCACGAGGCCGGCTCGTCGCAGCGCCCGCAACAGTTCGGTCGGCGAGTCGGGGTTGAGTTCGGGGCTGTCCAGCTCCGCACGCACCCGGGCCAGCAGCGCCTCAAGGTTGGCGGGTCGGCGCCCCGGCGCCGGACGCGCCCCCAGCAGGTCCGTCAGCAGCGTGTTGTGGCGCTCTACACTCCAGGGCAGCCCGGCGAACCGCATCTCGGCCGCAATCAGAGCCCCGGCGGACTCCGCTGCCAGCAACAGCCCGAGACTGCCGGATGCCCCGGAGCCAGCGATCGCAGCCCTCTGGTTTCGGAACTCCAGCACCGGATCGGTCGCGGGGTCCACGTCGGGGTCTGCCCTACCTGGCCCCGCCGAACCAGCGGCGGACGGAGCCACCGGCGTCGCACCGGGCGAAACAACCGCTCCGACAGTCGAGGCCGGGCGCAAGGATGTGCCAGAGCCGAATGCAAGGTCGAACAGGGTGGCGTCGGGATCGGCGCGGGGTACTACCGCCGGCGCGTCCCAGTCGCTGGGCGGGGAGCGCGCGAGGTCGGAGTCGCGAGTGAGCGCGGAGTTGCGGAGGATCGTGTGGCTGAGCCTGAGGTCGACACAGCGCTCCACGCGCACCCGCGCTGCCAGCAGCGCCGGATACCAGCGGGACGTGTCATCCCACACCCACCGCGGGCGATGCTCGGCCTCGTATTCTGCGACGACGCCGGGCAGGTGTGCCGCGACGATCGTGCGCGATCCGGGGAGGTCAGTTCCGTCGTCGGCGAGGGGGATGAGGGAAATTCCCTGGGAGTCGCGGCGAAGAACAACATGCACCGCTCCAGTCTGTCGCACCCGACCGACACCGGCGTCAATGAAGGAGGGTCAGCGCAGGAAGGTCAGTGCAGGAGCGTGCCGTCCTGCTTCAGCACGTTCTTTTCTCCGGCTTCGATCGCCACGGGAAAGCGGTTCTGCTTCGGCGGCAGCGGGCAGTTGAAGTTGTAGCTGAAGGCGCAGGGCGGCAGAACGCCGCGGTTGAAGTCGAGGATGATGGTGCCGTCGGCTTCCGGGGTCACGTAGAGGAAGCGCCCGACGCTGTAGGTGCTGTCGCCGTTCGTGGCGTCCGCGTAGACGAGTTGCAACAGCTGGCCGAACCAGAATGCCGCGAGCTCATAGCTGTGGCCATCGCGCTCGAACCCGATGATGCCGGGCACAACGAGATCGCGGATCGCGCCGTTCTCCTGGAGGTGCTCGAATCCGACGGTGGTGCCGCCGGGGATTTCGGTGAAAGTGGCCTGAATCACCCAGTCGGGGTTGTAGTCGAACCGGTCAATGCTGCCGAAGTCGCGGATTGCTTCGGACGCGGCATCCCACACCCTCAGGGCGTAATTGCCCTGCTCGCTCGCGATCACGAATCCGCGCACGGTGTCGCTGAAGACGACCTCGCTCGGATTGTCGCTGTCTTTGCCGCGAACGACAGCGCTGCCGTCAACGAGCGTTCCGTCGACGACGATGTTGTCTGCGGCCGTCGCGGTTACGCGCAGGCCCGATTCGCCCGCCGACAGCGGCGCCCAGATGCCGGGGACCCCGTAGATCGGTTGCTCCGAGTCGATCCACTGGGTATTCACCAGCGCGAGGCTACCGGTGGGTCCGGCGACAGTGGTCTCCCGCCGCTCGTGGAACCGTGCCAGCTCGGTCGCGGCGGGCAGCGTGGTGTCGACATCAGTCATGGGGTCCGTTCTGTGGAGGGTCAGAGGGGACAACCACCGCGGAGGCCTCCGTATTTCCGGTGCCGCGTCGGAGGCGCCGAAAGCGCGGGGTGCGCGGGGTTAGCGGGGAGCGCCGGGCGCGCAGGGTGATTCGCGGAATGCTCGTCAGGACAACGCCGAAGATCACGACAACTCCTCCGACCAGCTCGGCCGGCGGCACCGTTTCGCCCAGCAGAATGGCCGCGGCGACCGTGAACACGGTGATCAGGTTGAGGTAGATGCCTGCAACGCTCGCGCGGGTGTCGCGCAGGGCGAGATTCCACAGCACGTACGACCCGACCGACGGGAAGAGCCCGATGTAGAGCAGGGCCGACAGCGGCTCGACGGCGGTGGGCCACGTCACGCCGAAGGTGATCGCGAACGGGGTCATGACGACCAGAACGATGACGGCTTGAGCAGCAGTCGCGGTGATCGGCGGAACCGAACGCAGTACCCTCCCCCAGATCGAGTACAGGCTGAAAACCAGGACCGCCCCGAGCATCAGCAGCTGGCCAAAGTTCATGTCAAGGGCGGTGAGGTTCTGCCAGGATCCCCCGCTGAGGATGACCAGCACCCCCAGCAGGCTCAATCCGATTCCGACGACGGCCTGACCGCTGAGCCTGTCCCTGACCAGCAGAACTGCGAGGAGCGCCATCACCGCCGGGTTCGCCGCGTTGATCAGGGAGGCCCCGGCGGCCGACGTGAAGTTGAGCGCCTCGTAGAGAAACAGGTTGTAGGCGAGCATCCCGAGCACGGCGAGTCCGGTGAGCAGAGGCCAGGCCCGGAGGACGGTGCGCCAGCGTGGTCGCTCTACAATCTGCGCGATCACCAGCAACGGCACCACGGCGATAAGCCAGCGCAGGTAGGTGAGGTCGAAAGGCGTCATTGTGGCGACCGCGACGGACCCCAGGACGTAGTTTCCCGCCCAGAACGCGGCGGCCAGCACCATGAATACCGCGGGCTTCACCCGCATGGCGGCCGGAGCCCGCTCAACTGTCACCCGCAGATTCTGTCACCCAGAGATTCTGTCACCCAGAGATTCTGTCACCCAGAGATTCTGTCACCTAGAGTGTCTGTCGCCTTGGATCTGTGTCACCTCAGCGCTGTGCGCCCTCGTGCACGATTTCACAATCTGGCCCCGGAAACACGAGCGCGTCGTGGCCGTCATCAAAGTGCACGTAGTACGGAGGCCCACCTGCGTCGCCGCGGATTTCCGTGATCTCGCCGCCGTGCGCGGGGAGTCCCACCTGTCTGCTGTGAATGAGAATTCGTTCGCCCACCTGTGCCTGCATCGTCGCCAACCTCCTCTTCGCTCACGCTACGCCGACGGCGACGCGGAGGCGAGGGGTTAGCGAGCAGCGCTGCCCGCGAACGGCGCCGTGCTGTCGCGCACCACGAGGGTGGTGGCGAGGTCCATCCTGGTTTGTCCCGCCGCGGAGTCCCCGTCGCGCAGGCGCAGCACGAGGCGCGAAGCCTCCTCCGCCATCTCGCGGAGCGGCTGGTGCACCGTTGTGAGCTGCGGACTAGCCCACTTAGCCAGCGGCACATCGTCATACCCGACGACCGAGACGTCCTCCGGAACCCGCACTCCCAGGGTGCGGGCCGCCTCGATCACGCCGAGCGCCTGCAGGTCGCTCCCGGCAAAAATGGCGGTGGGTGGATGCTGCAGCTGCAGCAACTCCATGGCCGCACGCCGCCCGCCGTCGACGTGGAAATCGCCGATACGGATCAGGTCGGGGTCGACCGGCACTCCGGCCGAGTTCATCGCAGAGCGGAATCCATCGAGGCGCGCGAGCGAGCACATCATGTCTTCCGGTCCGGTGATCGCGGCAATACGCCGGTGCCCGAGCTCGAGTAGGTGACGCGTCGCCTGCACTCCCCCCGACCAGTTCGCGGAGCCCACGGACGGCACACCCGGGGATGGGTCGCCCGCCGGATCGATGATGACGAACGGAATGACGCGCGAGCGCAGCTGCTCTCGATAGTGCGGCGCCAAATCGGAGAAAACGAGCACCACACCGGCGGGCCGCCGTCGGAGAACGCCAGCGATCCACTCCGCACCGGGGGCATGGCGACTTCCGCTCTCGGTCAGAACCACGCTGAGGCCGTGCTGGCGGGCGATACTTTCGACACCCTTGATGATCTCCATCGACCATGCGCTCTCGAGTTCGGGAAACACCAGCTCCAGCAGCGAGGAGTCATTCTTCTCGCCCCCGCGGCGCCGATACCCGTGGTGCTCGAGCAGCGACTCCACCCGTTCGCGCGTCGCCGGGGCGACATCGCTCCGGGCGTTCAACACCTTCGAGATGGTGGACAACGAAACCGAAGCCTCCGTGGCGATCTCCGAAAGAGTGACGCGCGACACACCATTGCTGAGCGACATCCGCACCAACTCCATCCACAACCAGATATTTAGGGTCTCCCGGAACCCAGGGAACTACGACCCATACGAACATTCTGCCCACGAACGTATTTGTTGCGCTTGACCGCAAATCATTCCCGTCGTATGCTCCAACCATCCTAATAACTTTCGACAGCGATGTCGAAACTTTCGAGAGGCGTTCGATGAAGAACAAACAGCGTATGTGGCTGAAACGATCTGTGGCGGGTGGAGCCGCGATCGCGGTCGCCGTGACGATGGCCGGATGTTCAGGTGGGGCGAGCGCCGAGAGCCGCCCGGAAAACGAGATCCACGTCGCCGTTTACGGCGACGCGACGAACAAGGTCGAAGAGCAGATCGTCGCGACGTTCAACGAGACCAGCGACGTCAAGGTCGTACTCGACAAGATCCCCGGGGCCGACTACCAGCAGAAGCTCCAGACCGTGATCAGCACCAGCTCGGCACCCGACGTATTCTTCAACTGGGGCGGCGGAAGCATCCAGGAATTTGTTGACGCCGACCTGCTGCTCCCCCTCGACGATTTCATTGAGGAAGATCCGGGCCTCCAAGACAACTTCCTCAGCTCCGTGTTCGACACCGCGGTCATCGACGACAAGCCCTACGGCGTCCCGATGCGCGGAACCCAGCCGGTGATGTTGTTCCACAACAAGACCGTCCTCGCGGAGGCAGGCATCGAAGCCCCGACGACCTGGGATGAACTCCTCGACGCCGTCGAGGTACTCAGCGCCAAGGGAATCACTCCCATCGCTCTGGGCGGCGCCGACCAGTGGCCCACCCAGATGTGGTACCAGTACGTCTACGACCGGGTCGCCGGTCCCGAGCTCTTCGCCACCGCGCTCGCCGGCGACACCGAGGTCTGGGAGAGCGACGAGAGCCGGGAGGCCCTGGGCATGCTCAGCGACCTCATCGACGCCGGCGCATTCGGCACGAACTTCGATTCGGTGAAGTTCACCGACGGTGGCTCGCCCGCCCTATTGCGCAGTGGCAAGGCCGCGTTCGAACTGATGGGGTCGTGGGCATACGCGACCCAGCAGGACGCCGACCCCGAGTTCGCCGCCACCTCGCTCGGGTACACGGCTTTCCCCGCGATCGAAGGAGGAAAGGGTGACCCCGCAAACATCGCGGGAAACACCAACAACTTTTATTCGGTCATCAAAGCGACCCGCTACCCCGACACCGCGCGTGACTTCCTGAAGCTCATGTACTCCGACGAGTTTGTCCAGGCTCAGCTGGCCATCGGCAACCTGCCGACGACCACAAACACCGAAGAATTCCTCGACACTGCCGCAAACCCGGACTACTCGACGTTCCAGTTCGAGCTTGTGCAGGATGCCCCGTCCTTCCAGCTCTCCTGGGACCAGGCTTACCCGCCGTCCGCTGGTACCCCCCTGAAGGTAGCTGTTCAGCAGTTCTTCAATGGCCAGATCGACGCTGACGGATTCATCAGCGCCATGCAGGCTCTTTAGGGGTCGGGATCTTGTATTCGCGTGCTCCCCGCAGGCGGTCGAGACTGAAGGGCGGCCCCTCCGTGGGCCGCCCGGGCTTCGTCTGGGCCGCACCCGCCACCCTGTTCTTCGGGCTGTTCGCCCTCGTGCCCCTCGTATTTGTGGTCGTCCTCTCCTTCACAACGTGGAGCGGTCTGGGCGACCCGAAATTCACTGGCCTCGACAACTGGGTCGCCATCTTCGACGACCCCATCCTGATCAAAAGCCTCGGGCTGACCGTGTTGTTTGTGGTGCTCGCGCTGATCACCCAGATCCCCCTGAGCATCCTGCTCGGGGTGTGGGCCGCCGGGTTCCAGAGAAACCGCGCCGTGCTTTCGGCGATCTACTTCATTCCACTGCTGTTGTCCTCAGCGGCGATCTCGGTACTGTGGCGCGCGCTGCTCGACCCGAACTTTGGGATCCCGGGGCAATTGCCCTGGCTGTTTGGCGACGGAAACCTGTTCGGCAAGCAGTCCAGTGCGATCGGCGTTCTGACCTTCGTGGCGATGTGGCAGTTCACCCCGTTCTACACGCTCATCTTCCAGGGTGCGGCCCGCGCCATCCCCCCGGTCCTCTATCAGGCAGCCCAGATCGACGGGGCAGGCACCGTGAGCCAATTTTTCAATGTCACGCTGCCGCAGCTTAAGAACAGCATCGTCACTTCGGTGATCCTGATGGTCGTCGGTGGGCTAACCGCGTTTGACACGGTGCTGATCCTCACCAACGGCGGTCCCGGCACCGACACGACGGTCACACCGTTCTACATGTATCAGAAAGCATTCCGCGCGTTTGACTTCGGCCAGGCCAGCGCCATCGCCGTGGTACTCGTGCTCGCGGCGACCGCGATTTCGCTGGTGCTGGTGCGGGTGTCCGGGTACGGCAAGATGCAGAGCGCACAGGACGGAATCTGATGAGAACCCGCACTAACTACTTCGCCGGTTTCGGCTCCGCTCTCTGGCTGCTCGTGGTGGCGATCCCTGTCTACGTGCTCGTCTCGGCGAGCTTCCAGACCCAGCAGGGGTACAGCGCGGGCGGGCCGCTTGCGCTGCCCACGACCTTCACGCTCGACAACTACGCGAACGCGTTCCGCAGCGGATTCGGTCTGTACTTCATCAACACCCTTGTCGTCACGTTCAGCGTGATCGCAATCGTGCTGCTGCTCGTGCCCCCGCTGAGTTACGCGATCGTGCGTGGCCAGTCCCGCATGACCCGGGGCGTATTCCAGCTCTTCCTTCTCGGCCTCGCTGTTCCATCGACCGCGGTGATCGTGCCGATCTTTTACCTGATCAGCAGCGCCGGACTCTACGACAACCTGCTCGGAGTCATCCTGCCCACCGCGGCCTTCGCGCTGCCGGTGTGCACCCTGATCCTGAGCGGGTCGATGCGCGACATCACCCCAGAGCTGTACGAGGCCATGGCCGTGGATGGCGCCTCACCGCTGCGCACCTTCTTCCGCCTGGTCGTCCCCCTGTCCAAGGGCGGGATCTCGACGATCGTGGTGTTTTCGGCGCTGCAGGCGTGGAACGGCTTCCTGTTCCCCCTCATCCTTACCCAGTCTGAATCGACGCGAATGATCACGCTCGGCCTCTTTAATTTTCAGACCCAGTACGGGGTCAACGTCCCCGCCCTGCTCGCGGCGGTCATGCTCTCCATGCTGCCCGTGCTCCTCGTCTATCTTTTTGCCCGTCGGACCCTTGTTCAGGGCCTCATGGGCATGGGAGGAAAGTAGCCATGTCATCCGACACCCGTCCCTGGCACAACACCGCCCTGCCGATCGCAGCCCGCGTCGCAGCATTGATCGACGTCCTCACCCTGGAGGAGAAGGTCGCCCAGCTGTACGGCGTCTGGGTCGGCGCCGACAGCGACGGTGAAGAAGTCGCTCCCTACCAGCACGACATGGACGAGCAGATCGATCTGGATCTGCTCCTTCCGAAGGGTCTCGGCCAGCTGACCCGTCCGTTCGGCAGCGCACCCGTCGATGCCGCGCTCGGCGCGTTGTCCTTGCTGCGGACCCAGCAGCGAATCGTCGCGGCGAATCGGTTCGGAATTCCCGCGGTGGCGCACGAGGAGTGCCTCGCCGGGTTTGCCGCCTGGGGTGCGACCGCCTACCCGGTTCCGCTGTCGTGGGGCGCGACCTTCAACCCCGCCCTGGTCGAATCGATGGCCAACCGCATTGGCGCAGATATGCGCGCGGTCGGCGTACACCAAGGCCTCGCGCCCGTGCTCGACGTGGTTCGCGACGCCCGCTGGGGTCGGGTGGAGGAAACCATTGGCGAGGACCCGTACCTCGTGGGAACGGTCGCAACCGCCTACGTTCGGGGGCTGGAGGCCGCCGGGATCGTCGCGACGCTCAAACATTTCGTGGGGTACTCGGCTTCGAAGGCGGGACGCAACCTCGCACCGGTGTCGGTCGGCGCGCGGGAGCTGGCGGATGTGCTGCTTCCGCCTTTCGAGATGGCTATCCGCGAGGGCGGTGCCCGGTCGGTGATGCACGCCTACACCGACATCGACGGTGTCCCCTCCGCTGCAGACGAGAGCCTCCTCACCACCCTGTTGCGCGACACATGGGGGTTCACGGGCACCGTTGTCGCCGATTACTTTGGCATTGCGTTCTTGCGATCACTGCACGGCATTGCCGGGACCTGGGCGGATGCTGCGGCCGCTGCCCTCACCGCGGGCGTCGACGTCGAGCTTCCGACAGTGAAAACCTTCGGGGAGCCTCTGCTCGAGGCGATCGCAGACGGTCGCCTCGACGAATCGGTCATCGACCGGGCCCTGACGCGCGTTCTCTCGCAGAAAGCGGAGCTGGGCTTGCTCGACGCGGACTGGTCTGCCGTTCCGTCGGCCCTGGAGGGGGCAGACCTGCACGACGCCGAAGCGCTCCGCGGCACGGTGGATCTCGACAGCGACGCCAACCGTGCAGTCGCCCGCGCCCTCGCCGAGCAGTCGGTGATTTTGCTGTCGAACGACGGCACCCTCCCCCTGCAGCGCCCGCGCCGCATCGCCGTGGTCGGCCCCAACGCCGACAACCCCATGGCCGTCCTCGGCTGCTATTCCTTCCCCGCGCACGTCGGCGTGCAGCACCCGGAGATTCCTCTCGGGCTCAAGCTGCCCACCCTTCTCGCTTCGCTTTCCGCCGAGTTCGGCGACAGCGAGGTTGTGTACGCGGCGGGCACGAGCGTTGACGGGGGCGAGACGGAGGGCTTCGCGGACGCGGTAGCGATCGCGGCCGACGCGGACGTGGTCATCGTTGTGCTCGGGGACCGCGCCGGCCTCTTTGGCCGCGGCACCAGTGGTGAGGGCTGCGACGCGCCCTCCCTGCAGCTTCCGGGATCGCAGCAAGAGCTTCTCGACGCGATCCTCGCAGCCGGAACTCCGACAGTGGTGACGCTGCTCTCCGGTCGGCCCTACGCGCTCGGCCGGGCCACCACGGAGGCTGCGGCCATCGTGCAGACCTTCTTCCCGGGCGAGGAGGGCACACCAGCAATCGCGGGCGTGCTGAGCGGACGGGTCAACCCGTCGGGCCGACTACCCGTGAGCGTTCCATCCCACCCGGGCGCCCAGCCCTCGAGCTACCTCGCCGCTCCCCTCGCCCGTGCCACGGGTGTATCCAACATCGACCCGACTGCGGCGTTCGCGTTCGGGCACGGCATCGGGTACAGCACGTTTGAGTACAGCGCGGTCGAGGACGGCGCCGCCGCGGACAGGGCAGCCGCCACGGTCGCCACCGACGGGGTCGTCACGATCCAGCTGACAGTGCGCAATACCAGCGGACGCTTCGGGGTTGAGGTTGTTCAGCTGTACCTGCACGATCCGGTGGCGTCTGTGGTGCGCCCGGTGCAGAGGCTCGTGGGTTACCACCGCGTCGAACTTGCCGCGGGCGAGGCAGTGCTGCTCACGGTCGAGGTGCCGACCGATGTTGCGTCGTTCACGTCGCGCAAGGGACAGCGCATCGTGGAGGCAGGAGAGATTGTGCTGGGGATCGGGGCGTCGAGCGCCGACATCCGCCTCACCCGCTCCGTCACCTTCGTCGGGGCGACCCGCACTGTCGACCACACGAGGCGCCTGCACGCACAATTCACACGCAGCTAGCCACGGCAGCCGCGGCGGTGCAGCGCTGGCTCAGCACTGAACGCCGCGGTGCTGGCTCAGCACCGAACGCCGCGGTGCTGGCTCAGTACTGAACGCCGCGGCGAGCGGCACGGCGGTAGAACTCGTTACCGAGCGCTCCCCCGATGACCGCACCCACGAGACTCACGATGGTGACGAGCACCACCGTGATCGCGGTGGCTGGCGAAAGCACCCCCTCGCCGACGGGTAGCCGGGGAAAAACGCTGAGCTCGGCGAGCACGTTGTACTGGCCGCCGGCAGTGGTCGTCAGGGCAGCGATAAGCACAGCCACGACAAGCGAAACCACCCAGACCAGGAAACCCTGGGTTGCGCCGCTGAACCGGGATATTCTCCCGGCGACGTAGCCGCCCATGCAGTAGGCGAGGAAATGTATGCCGAATAGGGACACGGCGCCCGTGATCCCCATCGGTCCGTTGGTGGTCAGCTCGCCGATGCCGCCCGGGGTGGTAACCGCGGTGGCCGTTCCTATTCGCACGGCGGTTCCTGCGGCGACGACGAAGTCTGTCATGAAAATCGAGGCGCCCGCGGCGGCAAGCCAGCCGAGACACGCGGCACCCAACAGGGTGCCGCCCCACTCCGCCCGCTGACGTCCTGGAACGCGAGCGCCTTCTCTCCGGGCCCGCCGTTCGCTCGGCATCGGGGCGGGTGGATCGGCAGGCGCCGGTGGGCCGGTTTGCGGCTGCATTTTGACGGACACACCGGGGTGCGCGTCTTTCGTGGGCACACCCGCCATGTGCTCATCCATGCCGCTCCCTTCGCCGCCGTCGCGACCACGACTTTTTCCGCGGTACTTAACCTCATTTCACGCGGTGCCGCGGGGCAAGGGGTTGCGGCGGCGAATGGAACACATCGCGGCGGCTCCACGCTTACCGGCAGGCAGCTCGCGTTTAGAGCGTTCTGCTTAGCCCCATCCGCCCAGATAGGGACCGAGACGAGGTTCGTTCTCAAGAGACGTCAACCACGGGGCATCAATGGCGGATGTCGTAAACAGGTCATCCCGACCCCACCGGGCACCCCGGGCGACGGCACGGCTCGCCTGGATCGTTATCGACGCGCCCGCGTTTTCGTAGACGATCGCTCCTTCGCTCCCGCTCCCCACCCGCTCCACCGCGGACAGCAGATCCGACGTGGATACAGAAGCGTCGACCTGAAGGCTGTCCACTCTCACCGCCGCCTCAAGAGTGATGACCACTCGTGCCTTGTTGGCTACCTCGTTCGCCCGTGGTGTCCCCGTCTCGAGCACACGGTCGTCGAACGCGAATACGGTTCCGTACTCGGGTGGGACGACGCACGTTGCGTGCGGCAGCACCGCGAGGATCGAGTCGACACAGATGAATGCAGCGGCAGCGGAGGGCGCTGAGTCGAGTACCGCCACCACATCGGCGATGGGACCGCGCACTGCCCGACCCCGGGAGCCCGTGAGAGGGATCGCGCGCGATAGCACGAGCATCTCGTTGTTCTTCGCGGCGCGCTTGTCGGGATCATCGAGTTCCCGGCTTCCCCAGTCGGGGCCGTCGTGCCACGCGACGGCGGTCGGCACGTGCGCGAGAAGGCCCCCAGCGAGCCAGGCGCGGTGCGCCCACTCCCAGTCCTCTCCTCCATAGTCCTGGAAGGTCTCGTCGAACCCACCCGTCTCCTCGAACAGTGCCCTGCTGCAGGTGAGGACGGCGCTGATGATGTAGCGATACGAGCGGTTGTCTGAGTCGAGCAAGTTCCGACTGCCGCGGTAGGCATCGTCGAGCCATTGCGGAGAAGGAAGTGCCCACTTCGCCGCGTCAGAGACATCGGGCGCTTCGCTGGAGCTGAAGTCGGCGTGCCGACGGTGACCGACAGTGACGACATCGGGCGCAAGCGCGGGAAGTCGGGTACTCTCCCGCACGTACTGCGGCTCTGGGGCGGTGTCCGCGTCGAGGAAGCAGATGATGGCGCCGCTCGACTGACGCGCGCCCAGGTTGCGGGCGGCCGCCGCGCGGAATCCGCGGTCCTCCTGCCGTACCAGCCGCACCCCCGCCGGTACGGTCGGAACCAGCAGAGTTCCGTCATCCACCACGATGATTTCAATCAGGTCGCGCGGGTAGTCCTGCACGGCCAGTGAGGCCAGGGTGCGGTCAAGCTGCCGCTGCTGGTCATAGTGAATGATCACCACAGACACCGTCGGCAGTTCGCGCGGCCACTGGCCATCGAGGGTGTCCCAGCGGTTACCGACGAGGGGCTGGCCCGTCACCATACGACGGTCTCCCACCAGGCGAGGTAGCGGCGTGCGGTCGCGGCACTGTCGGGGCCGGTTACCGCGTCGCTGGCCAGCCAGGTGGATTCCGGATCGTCCAGCGCTGCGTCGATCGCGGCGCTCAGCAGCGGCGGCTCGTATAGGGTCGCGGTGCCGGGTCGAAGGGTGAGCATCTCGCGGGAATACCGCGTGTTGGGAATGAGCGGTTTGCGGCCGGCGGAGATCCAGGTCGCCAGTGATCCTGATGCCGAGACGTGCTGGTGGGCCGCCAGCGGCACGCTCGCTGACCGGCAGGCGCTCAGGAGCGCCTCGTCGCTGAGAAATCCGGTGGCCGTAAATTCCACGCCGAGTGCGCGGGCACGGGCGATGAGATCAGTGAGGTCGGCCTCGTGACCGGCGGAGGCTGTCCCGAGCGCCGTCACGCCAGTGGACGCACGGCCAAGTTGGGCTACGGCATCCACCGCCTCCGCGTGCCCTTTACCGGGGTAGAAGTATCCGACGATCGCTACGTCACCGTCGAGCAGATCCGCGCGAAGCGACAAGGGCTGCATGTCGACGGGGAGCGGGATCACCTCGGGTGCGGTGTCGGTAAGGTCTGCGAGCAGGGATGCCTCGTGCTCGCTGTTGCAGGACATCCCTGCGGCTGCGGCTATCACCCGCTGGTAAGAGTCCGCCCGTCGCCTCTGGTTCACCGGCCCGTCAGACGCTTGGGGGATGTCGTGGAGCGTTACGGTCACCGCGGTGGTTGCTGCGAGCCGCTCGAACCGCTCCGCCGCCCGCTCCGGCGATGTAGCCCAGAGGCGGTCAGTGAAGTGCACGTGCACGCGTTCCACTCCCGACTCCGAAACCGCGTCGATCCCGATGGTGCGGTCCATGCCCACCGCGCGCGCAAGATGGAAAGCGAGCTGGGTCGAGTAGCGCGCTACGCCGTGGTTCTTGTCACCGACCTCACCCCACCAGGGCAGCGTCGTCATCGGGTGAACCCCATCGACTCCAGCGCCCCACGATGACGGAGGATTCCGGCGTCGATGACCTCCGGGTGTTTCTCGTACCAGCGGAGGTGCGCGTCGCGCACGACCTCGTCTGCGACATCCACCTCATCGACGACCCAATGCGGGGTGGACGGCGCGGCCAGATCGTAGGCCTCAGCCACTTCCGGCAGTCGCGGCGCGTGCACGTTGTTGAGCACCTCCCGCCCCGGGTCAACCGTGTGCGGCTCGTGGCCGAGTGCGCTGCGGACCCGAGCAGCTAGGTCCGTCCAGACGGGGTTACCGGGGTGATTGATGGTGCGCATCTGTCCGAAGCTGGGGCGTTCGAACAGGTCGGACACCACCACCGTGTCATGCCGGGCTTCGCGAGAGCGCAGCTCCTGCAGCGAACGGTCCCCGACCGCGCGAACAGAAGCCACGGTGATCGGCCGCACGGGTGTCGAGAGCCCGTGAAGCCGGTCGGCAGCCTCGGCGAGCGTGCGCAGGTCGTGGTACGCGACGATCGGCGGAGAGAGCGAAGGGTTGACAGGGGGGCGGATGAGAACCTGCGCCGGATACAGGCCGGCGAAACGGATGATCGGCACGGTGACGGTCTGGGCAGCCGGGCGCAACGCCGCCACAAGATTCCGTGTGCCGATCGGCAACCCCCGGTAGTTGTCCTGAATCGGCTGGGAAACCAGCACCGCGGCCTGCCCCAACACGATGGTCAAACGGTGGATGTCGTCGGCAACCAGTTCGTGGATCGCTGGCATCCGCACCCACGGCATGTCGCCGCCTTCCAAGAAGATGCGCAGGCTCTCGGCCTGGCAGTTGCCGGCCACTACCCCGTATCCTCCCGTGGGCAGATCCGTCAGTCCGTAGAACTGCGAGTAGTGCCTCCTACGTCCATCGACGTCCTGGTGTGCCTCGGACATGAAATGCCATTCCTCTTCATGCGCACATCAACCGGGCGCGTCGTACGGGTGGCGATCGTCCCGCCCGAAACCCTAAACAATTATCTCAGGATCCTCGCGGCCTCGTGGTTCCGACGCCGCGAATCGCCCGGCGCGGTCTGGTCAGCTCAGGCGGGCGTATCCATTGGCGGCGGCAGCCACCGAGTCGACGTAGGCGTCGTCGTGGTTGTAGGAGAAGATTCCCGCCCGCCACCCCTCCACCGACGACAGGTCGCCGGAGTGGCAGAGGTAGCGGCCGGCAGCCAACACGGCATCGTCGATCTGGTTTGGGTCAGACGCTCCATCGCCATTGCCGTCGGCGCCCCAGGTACTCCACGTTCCCGGGACGAACTGCAACGGACCCACCGCGCGGTCCCACTGGCTGTCGCCGTCCCATGCTCCCCCGTCGGTATCGGCGATCGCCATGAACCTCACACCATCGAGAGCAGGGCCTCGAATCGGCAGATCCGTCGAGCCGTCGCCCTGCAGCGAGGCACCTCCGTGACTGGCGTGGCCGGACTCTATCTGGCCGATGCCGGCGAGCGTGGTCCAACCGAGATTGCAGGCCGGGTTCTCCTGCGCCAGTTGCAACGAGGCGCCCGCGTAGGCCGCGAGAGCCCGACGCGGGATTGAGGTGGATGCCGCGACGGTGTCGAGCCACGCGCCGTCCACACTCTCCGCGAGCCCCGTCGCGCCAGCGGGCTGGCCCGCGGGGGCGGTCACCGTGCCGGGCGACGAGATGGGATTGTCGGTCAGCACGTCCGTGGTGGGCGTGGTCGAAAAATCGCTGCCGCCGAGATCGTCCCGTACCGAACTGATCTGTGCAATCCAGACCACCGCACCTAGCAATCCGACGACCGGAATCAGGCTCATGGCGACCGAGAACACCCGCGCAGATCGACGCGGGCCACGCGCGGACGGTTGGGTCGCAGCAGATACCGTCGCGCGGCGCTTCCCGCTGGAGGGAGCGGTGCGCTTCCCGCTGGAGGGAGCGGTGCTCTTCCCGCTGGAGGGAGCGGTGCGCTTAGCCCCAGCGGCCCGCGATCCGGCTGCCGGTCGCTTGGGCGCGGGGCGGCGTGCGGGCGTCATGGGAACCAATGCTCGAAGGGGCGGGACGGTCAGTCGGCCACTTTATCGGGTCGAGGTGTCGCTGGTGTAATGTTGCGCCGTGCCGCACACCCCCCTGGTCCCGCTGCAGCGCGTGAAATCGTCCGGGCTGCACGCCGCACAGCTGGTGGTGACCGGCTTCGCCGCCGCGGTGCTCATCGGAACCGTGCTCTTGTTGCTGCCGATTTCGAAGTCGGGCCCCGGCGGTGCCAGCTTCATCGAGGCGCTGTTCACCGCGACATCCGCCGTCTGCGTCACCGGGCACATCATCGTCGACACCCCCGTCTACTGGAGCAGCTTCGGCCAGGTGGTGATTCTCGCGCTCATTCAGGTGGGCGGCTTGGGGATCATGATCTTCGCGTCATTGATCGGCATCACGCTTGCCCGCAAAATGAGCATCCGTGGTCGGGTGACCGCGGCCGCCGAAGCGCGAAGCGTGGGCATGGCCGACATCGCCGGAATGATCCGCGGCATCGTGGTCATCACCGTCGTCATCGAAGCCGCCGTGTTCCTCGCGCTCACGCTGCGTTTCTGGCTCGGGTACGGCTATCAGCTCGGTGATTCGGTGTGGTACGGCCTGTTCCACGCGGTGTCCGCCTTTAACAACGCCGGGTTCTCCACCTTCAGCGACAACCTCGTCGGATTTGCCACCGACCCCTGGATCTGTCTCCCGATTGCGCTCGCGATCATCCTCGGCGGGCTCGGGTTCCCCGTCATCATGCAGCTCCGCAAGGAGTTCAGACGCCCGCTGCACTGGTCGATGAACACCAAGCTGGTGCTCGTCGGTACCGGGTCGTTGCTTGCCATAGGCACGGCGCTTACCTGCTGGATCGAGTGGTCCAACACGGCGACGCTGGGCGAGATGAGCCCGGCCGATCGCATTCTCGCCGGATTTTTCCACACCGTGCAGACGCGCACGGCCGGGTTCAACAGTCTGCCGATCGGCGAGATGAACTCCGAAACCTGGTTCGTCAGCGACATCCTGATGTTCATCGGAGCAGGCCCCGCGGGAACGGCCGGCGGCATCAAGGTCACGACCTTTCTCGTGCTGTTCTTCATCATGTACACCGAGCTTCGAGGTGAAGGAGCGGTCAACATCTTCGGCAAGCGGCTCTCGCGGGCGGTGCACCGCCAGGCGATCACGATCGTTCTCGCCTCGGTTGCGGCGGTGGTCGTCGCGACCGGGGCGATCATGCTGCTCACCGACTTCGAGCTCGACCGGGTACTTTTTGAAGTCATCTCCGCGTTCGCCACGGTCGGCCTGTCCACCGGCATCACCGCGGATCTTCCCGTTCCCGCGCAACTCATCCTTGTCGCGCTAATGTTTCTCGGTCGGCTCGGTCCCCTCACCCTCGGAACCGCCATCGCCCTCAAGCAGCGCCGCACCCTGTACGAATTCCCGAAGGAGAGGCCAGTCATTGGCTAAGTCGCCCCGCACCGCACGCATCGCAGAAGCCGACTCCGTCGTCGTGATCGGACTCGGTCGCTTCGGCACCGCTCTCGCTCTGGAGCTGATGGCGGCGGGCACCGAAGTTCTCGGAATCGACGTGAGCGAAGAAATCGTCCAGTCGCTCAATGGCCGACTCACCCAGGTGGTGCGCACCGACTCCACCAACGAGGAGGCGCTGCAGCAGCTGGCCGTGCATGAGTTTGACCGGGCGGTCGTCGCCATTGGCAGCGACATCCAGGCCAGCATCCTCACCACCTCGCTCCTCCTGCGTTTCGGAATCCCGAATATCTGGGCTAAGGCGGTCACCGACGCGCACGGTCAGATCTTCGACCAACTCGGCGTTCAGCACGTCATCTACCCCGAGAAAGACATGGGCCGGCGCGTGGCGCACCTGGTTCGCGGCGCGGCGCTGGACTACATCGAGGTGGACAAGGACTTCGCGATCGTCAAAACGAGCCCGAACAGCCTCGTGCGCGATATCCGCCTCGGTGACACCACCATCCGCGCGACGTATGGCGTCACCGTACTTGCCTACAAGCGCGGCGATGAAAACTGGAGGAACACCGACCTGGACACCGTGCTACGCGACGGCGACGTGATGCTGGTCGCGGGCCCTACCGCGCGCGCGGAGGCTTTCGGGCAGCTGCAGTAGCAGGCGGTGCGTGAGAGAAGCAGGCGAGCACAACCGCGATTGCGGCTACACAGGGCGGCGTGAACGGATCCGCTGGTTCTGCTGGACCGCTGTGTGCTGTGTCCTCAGACCAGCCAGCTGTGCTTGCGAACGAAGGTCAGCGACTTCCACGTGCGACCCAGGCCCCAGGTGTCGCCGGCCGACGTGTACGCGATGGTGATCAGCGCGAGAGCGTAAATGATGTGGTAGTCGACAATCGGGTTGGTCGAAGCGAGGTTCGCCGCGAAAGGCCACTCGGCAAGATACATGAAGACCATGATGAGGCTCCCTGCAACAGCACTGATCCTGATCCCGACGCCGAGCATTACGGCGAGGCCGACAGCGATCATGCCGAGCATGAAGAGCGCGTCGACGGCCGGCGTTGCGATAGCTGTGAAGAACGGCTGGAGCGGCCCGGAGACGGCTTCGCTGTTCAAAAAGCCCTGCGCGGGAGTGCCTCCGTTGATCCAGGCTCGTTCGGTTGGCGTCGAGAATCCTAGGCCGAAGGTCTTGTCCAAGAATGCCCACAGGAAAATGAAGCCCGTGGCAAGGCGGAGAACGGCGAGGCTTCGGCGGGCGGCTTTCGTTGCCACGATCGATTCCTCTGTTGCAAGTGGTGGTGCGGTCGCCGTCGGAGCGGCGGTTTGGCGAATGGTGGTTGACATCGTGACCCCTCGTTTGATTTCAGGCCGCTGTGGCCATGAGGCAACGATCGCCCCGCGACACTCTCACCGTTAGTGTCGAAGGTCCCGACAACCGAAGCTGGCCGTCGGGACTTCTACCACTCGGTGAGCAGCCAGAGCGACGCCCACCGCACACTCATCCGATAAGCCGCGATGTGCAGGAGGAGACGACGGACACCTGCGTCTGCTCCTGTTGCCGGTTACTCCGGCAACTCCTCGGCCGGGGTGTCCACTACCCACGCTCCGGACAGCACGATGTTGTCGGTCAGGGTGAGCAGCAGGTCTGCCTGCGCGATCACGGGGCTGGAGAAGGCGACGAGGCAAAGCCCGCGGTGGTCGGGAAACTCGAGCCAATAGTCGGTCAGCAGCAGCGGTACGTTCCCAGCTCCCAGCTCCCCGGGTCCGGCGATGGTGCGGCTGTGACGCAACAGTGGCCCGCCGGGGGTATCGGCCCCGACTAGCTGCGCGCCTTCGGTCAGGCTTCTGTGCAGTTTGTCGCCCATGCGGTCGAGGTGGCTGATGGTTGACACCGCGGGGCCGAGTTCTTGCCAGTAGAGCACCACGTTGAGGGCAAGCGCGCCCTTTTTTGATCGTTGGAGCAGGTACGCGAGGAACTGTGCGCCACCGGCCGCGGCCCGCACACACGACTCGGTGAGCCAGGCGGCGAGCTCGGCACGCAGCACGGGTGCCGCCTTGACCTTCTTGAGCTGGCGGTCGATGAGGGCGGCAATCTGCTTCTCCCGCTCGACCTCGTCGAGCAGGTTGACCAGGAACCAGTCGCCGGACAGCGCAAGGTCGAAGCCAGCAACTCGGGATGCCGTGGCGTCGCCGTCAGCCGGGAAGTCGGGGAGACTCCGTGCGTCGTCCGCCCCCGAGGTGGCCCAAGCGACTTCGTCGTCCTCCGGTCGTGGCTGGAGGATCTCCAGCACGTCGGCCGGGGATGCGGTCATGGCGTGGGGGCTTGCGGGGTCGAAACTGACCGCGCTGAGCGACTCGACCTGTTCGGCGAGGAACGGCGCAAGTGAGCTGCCCCGCTGGAGGGCGAACTCACGGTCGGGCACCTCCCCGATGAAAGCGGCAAGTGTCTCGGTCGACGAGAAGAGGCAGAGCGCCCATTCGGGGTTGTCCGGCGTTGAACTTGCTCTGCCGAAGACGCGAGTGTCAACCGTGCCGTCCTCGCGACGCAAGAGCGGCACGACAACGTAGTCCATACGCAGCGCGCGGCCGATGGCTTCGACGTCGCGGGCGATGAGCGCGGCGAGCAGCGGTACGGATCCCACTTCCGGCAGCGCAGCGACCGGCACCGGGGTGGGGTTTTGGCTGTCAGGTGTGCTGTTGGTGGGGTCAGTCATGGGACATCTCTTTGATCAGGTCGCGGGATCCGACGAGCAGTTCGGCGATCGGTTCGCGCTCGCCCCGCATGATGGCAGCCGAGGCTGCGGAGTCATCTTCTCCTGCGAGTTTCTCGTACACGAGCACAGTAGCTGCAGGGCCGTCGAAGCTGGGCACCGGAGTCGCTCGCGGGCCGGTCAGGAAGATGTGCACGCGCGGCCAGCCCTCGGGAGGCCGCAGCGCGATGAAGATCGGAAGAAACGGCGGGAACTCGCGGTCGGAAATTTTCACCGGAAAGTTGCCGTATCGACCGCTCACGTCGTGGGCCCACATCGCGGTCTCGTACTCGCCTGCGTAGTTCGGGTTGACGAGCCACGGTTCGGTGGCTTCAATCTGTGCGCGCCAGGCGTCGGTCCTGGCCTGGCGCTGACGGGCGAGATCCACGCTCGAGGTGAAAAACACGGTGCCGATCGCACGGGCTGAGCTCGAGCCGGACGCGAGTGCGATCTGTTTTGCCGCCGCCGGGGTGACCGCGGGGTCGACCGGGTAAAGAGTGCACTCCATTTCCCAGGAACCCGCCTCCGTAGCATCGGCCGGGCTGAAATTGAACTGCTCGGCATAGAAGTAGCTCGCGGCGGAGTCGTCGCTGCGAAGGAATACGTCGTGCCACCCACCGAATTCCGACGACGCGAACAGCCGCCGCCCCTGAAACTCGGGCTGGCTGGAGTACGCGCCGACGACCACCGGAAACTCCAGATCGGCGATCCTTCTTCTCGGCCAGATCATGGCAGAACAAACGGCAGGTCGCCGATCACCGTGATTCCTCCCGACGAGACCGCCTCCTTCCCGAGGAGGTACTCGGGAGCACCGCCCAGGTTGCCGTTATAGGGAAGTGCGTGGCGCGCTTTCTCCACCACGCTGATGTCGTCAATACGGGCGAACGCAACGCGTTCCATCAAGTTGTAGTTCGGCAAGCCCAGCTGCATGCGGGGATTAACGAGATCGCTCGGGTCGCCGCTACTCCACGACCGGCCGTCTGGTCGTGCCCCGTTACCGTAGAGACGGTTTATCGTCATACCTTGTGTGGGCTGGGGTACCGGGGTGCGCATGTCAACAATGTACTGCCGCACGTGGGCGGGCCTAAGCCGAAGGGCGCTGAGCAGCGCGTCAGCGGACTCACGCTGGGCCGACTCGAGCGCGGGGGCATACGCCATCAACGCGTTGCCCACCTTGGAGTAGCGCAGATAAGCACGGCTCACGGTGGCGCATCAGACGGCTCTCTTTGTGGCCACCATGGTGGGTCCGCTGTCGTCAGTGATCGCCTGCGCCAGCTGGGCGTCCGTGTCGCTGTTGGTATTGGCGTTCTCGAACTCGCTGGCGATGAACGTCATGTCGGTGCCGACATCACCGACATACCCAGTAGCGAAATTAACTCAAGTCCAGCATCCCGCTCCTGAGGATATTTTTGCCAGCGAACCGCCCTCATCCGGCCAGAGTGGTCGCACCCAGCCTGGTCGAGGATAGCTTCAGCACCGATATGCTTGTCAGGCGCAAGCCCCTATAGCTCAGCTGGTTAGAGCCCCGAACTCATAATTCGGTAGTCCTCGGTTCAAGTCCGAGTGGGGGCACCTCTGATCGAACACTCAGCTGTTGTCGCGCAGCTTGGCGAGGCGTTCCCGCCAGGCCGTGCGATGCGGACGCGGCGGGATCGGCTCCACAATGGTGTCGCTGACCAGTTCGCCCCGGTACAGAGCCTCGAAGGTCGTCAGGGTGCGTTGGATGTCGTGATCCTCCACAATCCGGAGGCTCTCCCGCTTCATCCTGTGCAGTTCGCCCTCGGGCATGGTGAGCACATCGGTGAGGCGCTCCGCGAGTTCGACGACATTGCCGGGCTCAAACAGGAAGCCGTTCTCGCCGTCATGAACGAGGTGCGGCAGGGCCATGGCGTCGGCCGCAACGATCGGCAGTCCGCTGGCCATGGCCTCCATGGTCGCGATGCTCTGCAGCTCGGCGATGGACGGCATCGCGAATACGGTCGACCGTGTCAGAGCGTTGCGCAGGTACGCGTCATCGACGTAGCCGGCGAAGTTCACCCGGTGGCGGATTCCTAGTGAGGTTGCGAGCGACTTGAGGTGCGCCACCTGATCGCCGCCGCCGACCAGCTCGAGCTTTGCGTCGAGCGACTTGTCGAGCTGAGCGAAGGCGCGCATCAGCACGTCGAGCTGCTTCTCCCCGGTAATGCGGCCAACGAAGGTGATCAGTTTTTCGGCGGGCGGCTCGAAGCTCGGAGTGTAGTGGCGTGCGTCGATGCCGCAGGAGATCGCGTAGACACCCCGCAGTCGGGTGTTCGACTCCAGGAAGTCCGCCGCCTTGCGGGTCGGCGACGTCACAGCCTCTGCGCGACCGAACGAACGGGCGGCCGCCTTCCATGCGAGCCCCACCGCGCGGGCCTGCGCCCACTTCGGGAGCAGGGTGAACTCGAGCATGTTCTCGGGCATGAAGTGGTTGGTGCCGATGACGCGGATGCCGCGCTTGACGGCCTGGTGCGACAGGCCACGACCGATGATGATGTGGGACTGGAAATGCACGACGTCGGGTTGCACCGCGTCGAGGATCCGCGCGCTGTTCTGCTCGATCCGCCAGGGCATAGCAAACCGCAACCACGGGTGTGGGTACCAGCGTGCGCTGAACAGGCGGTGCACGGTGAACTCCTGCCCCTCGTGCGTCTCCAAGAACACCCCGTGGCCGCGGTAGGTCGCAGCCGGGGCAACCATGTGCACCTCATGCCCGCGCTCAGTGAGCCCAGCAGCCAGCCGCGCAGCGAAGTTCGCCGCGCCATTGATCTCGGGGGCGAAAGTGTCTGCACCGATTACGATGCGCAACGGTTGGCTCACGGGGCTTACGTCCTGCGGCGTTTCAGTCAAGTTCCAGGGTTCCTTGCGATCGGTCCGCTCGAGGGTTCACGACGGTGAGAGCCGAGCGGATGTCTACCTGCAACCACCCTAACGGTTCGTTTGAGGATGATGCTTTGCCAGCTGGAACACGCCGTAAATAGCCACCGCACCGGCAATAAGGAAGGCGAAAAAGGACCAGGCCGGTGCTCCAGCGGCCTCGCCGAGCACGACAACACCGATGGATACAGCGACCACGGGGTCGATGACCGTGAGACCGGCGACCACCAGATCCGGAGGCCCGGACGAGTACGCGGTCTGCACGAAGTACGACCCGAGCGCGCTCGCGGCGATAAGTGCCGCGATGCACAGGCCGGTCAGCCACTCCGTGGGAGTCAGGTCAAAGTCGGTGAGGGCGAGGGTCTTCAGCCGGTCGATAACCACCTTGGCGAGAGTCGCCACGAAGCCGAACAACACGCCTGCCCCGACAATGTAAAAAATCGGCGTGATCCGGTTTCGCAGCAACGCGAAAAGTAGGGCGAACGCGACGAGCACCACCGCAAGGATGACGAGCACGATGACCAGCTCGCGTTCGGTAACTGGCTTGGACTTGGCGTTAAATGCAGCAACCGTAACGAACAGCGCAACACCGCCCACGCACAGAGTGATGGCGCGGATCGAGATCGCGTCGAGCTTCACGTGACTCACCCGCGCGTTGACGATGGCCGTGATGACCAACGCGACGGCGCCGAGCGGCTGCACCACGATCAGCGGTGCGAAATAGAGGCTGGTGAGCTGAAGCACGACGGCCAGCCCGAGCATGACAGTGCCCAGCACCCACGAGGGGCGTCGCAGGAGCAGAATCAGTTGGCGGGGGCTCAGCCCGCGCTCGCCAGTGGCCGCGCTTGCGGCATCCACCTTTCCCACCCCACGATGCTGGAACTGGGCTCCCAGCGCGAGGAACACTGCACCCACGAGCGCAATGGGGATGCCTATCGCCTGGTACGGGGAGAGGGAGATCTGATCAGCGAGGTCGGTTAGATCGGGTGTCACGGGTCGAATCTACTCGCTGCGCGCCGGATAACCTGTGTGAATGGCCGTACTTCCTATCCTCATTACTGGCGATCCGGTGCTTCACACCGTCGCATCCCCCATCACCGATTTCGACGAACCTCTGCGCAGTCTCGTTGAGGACATGTTCGAGACCATGGAGGCGGCGCCCGGCGTCGGTCTCGCGGGTCCGCAGGTGGGCGTTGGGCGTCGCATCTTTGTTTTTAATTGGGCGGATGACTCGGGCAAACTCTGGCGTGGAGCAGCCATCAATCCCGAACTGTGGATCAGCCCGCCCTTGATCGGCGCGGCCGACGAGGACGACGATTCGGAGGGGTGCCTGTCTATTCCGGGTGAGCGCTTTCCGCTGCGCCGGTCGGAGCTCGCCATTCTGCGCGCGGTCGACGCGAACAACGTGCCGTTCGAGATTCGCGCGGAAGGCTGGCTCGCGCGCATCTTCCAGCACGAGTTCGACCACCTGGACGGAATCCTCTACGCCGACCGGCTCGAGCACCTCCACTCGAAGGCGGCGACGAAGGCGATCCGCAAAAGCGGGTGGGGCCGCCCGGGCGAGTCCTGGATGCCCGGAGTCGACAACCTGGACGACTGACCCGGGCGCCCGCGTCCTAGGCGGCTGATACCGGGCTACCCGTGTACCCGGCTACCGGGCGACCGGGCTATCTGGCTACCCGTATAACCAGCTACCGGCCGACGATCGGGCGCGTCGGTTCGGGCAGCGGCGCCGACGCCGACGGGGACTGCCCGGCGGGCTCTGCCAGCGGACTCGCTGCTGGTCGCCGACCACTGCTGGCATAGAGCACCCCGCCCACCACGGCGAGTCCCGCGATCAGCTCGATCAGGTCGATCGCTTCGGCGAACGCGATCCACGACGCGAGCACTCCCACAACCGGGACGAGCATCGAAAAGGGTGCCACGACACTGGACGGGTGCCGCGCGAGCAGGCTGTTCCAGATTCCGTAGCCGACGACCGTAGCGATCAGCACGACGTAGAGCAGCCCCAGCACCGCAGGAAGGGCCTCAACCGTGAACGCCGTCGCCAGAGACTCGCCGATGCGCGCCGGACCCTCCACGGCGAGCGACAGGATGAGCATCGGCACCGGCGGAATCACCGACGTCCACAGCGTCAGGTGGAGCGGATTCGGCGCCTTCGCCTGGCGGCTGGACACGTTGCCGATCGCCCAGCCAAGCGCGGCGCAGAGGGTGAGGATGACCGGCAGGAGCGCGGCCACCTGCGCACGGTGGACCGCGATCGCAGCCAGGCCGAGTACGGCGATTGCGACCCCGATCGCGGCACGGCGAGAGATGCGCTCGTGCAGCCAGATGCCCGCGATGAGCACCGTGAATGGCGCAGAGGCCTGCAGCACCAGCGAGGCGAGGCCGCTCGGCATTCCGCTCGCCATGCCGAGGTAGAGGAAGGCGAACTGCAGGATGCCGATACCGACACCGACGCCGAGCAGCCATCGCAGCGGCACCTTCGGACGCGGGATGAACAGCAGGGTGGGAACCGCGAGCAGGGTGTAGCGCAGCGCGACGAGAAAGAACGGCGGGAAGTGCTCGAGCGCGAGGGCAGTTGCCGGAAAATTGATCCCCCAACAGATCGCAACGAAAGCGGCAAGGAATCGATCTCGGAGAGGCATTGCTCCATCGTGGCCTATGGCGCACCTAAGGACAATTGCATTGTTTTGAATTGTTCTTGTAGGCTCCCTTCATGGATGTGGATCAGCTCGCGGTGCTCCGCGAACTGGCCGAGCGCGGAAGCATCACCGCGGTCGCCGCCGCGATGCACAAGACACCCAGCGCGGTCTCCCAGCAGCTGCGCACGCTGCAGCGGCAGACCGGCGTGCCCCTCGTCGAGCGGGTCGGGCGGGGTGTTGTGCTCACCGACGCGGGCCACGCGCTCGCGCGCAGCTCCGTCCAGATCGCGACGGCTATGGCCGAGGCGGAGGCGACCTGGGACGCGTACCGGGGCGAGGCGAGCGGCACGGTGCGATTGACCGTGTTCTACTCAGCAGCCGAGTTGCTCGTACCCGGCCTGATGACTCGGCTGAAGGAGCATCCGTCTATCGATCTCAAGGTGGAGGATCAGGATGTCTCGCAGGACGACTTCGCCGCCCTCACCGCCGACCACGACATCGTCGTCGCCCACCGGTCCGATGACGTGCTTCCGCCGGAGCGGAGCGCGCTGAGAGTGGTCCCCCTGCTGCGGGAGCCGCTGGATGTCGCGTTGCCACTCGATCACCCGCTCGGTCACCGCGCCAGCGTGTCCGCCGCCGACGTGATCGGCGAGGCCTGGATCGGCGTACCGGAGAACTACCCGCTCGACCGGGTGCTCGGGGCGATGGCGGCGCACGAGTCCACCACGGCCAGAATCGTGTACCGCACGACCCACCTGCCGCTCACCGAGAAACTTGTTGCCGCCGGCCACGGGATCGCCCTGCTCCCCCGCCACACCTCACTGCAGCGTGCCGAGGGGCACTTCCGGCTTGTACCGCTGTCCGATCTTCGCGCGGGGCGACGGATTGAGGCGCTATTGCGTCCGGATCGCGCCGCCCGTCGAGCGGTGCAGATTGTGCTCGAGGCGCTGCGGGACGAGGCACGCACGTTTCACTAACGCGGGGGCTCACGCTCACGCTCACGCGTCGAGGTTGACCCCGTGCACACCGTTGTGGAACCGCAGCGCGGGAAAGACCGCCGAGACGGAGAAGCCAACGCCCGGAACGGAGTACGCGTTGAAGACCCCTCCGAACAGGGTCGCGCGCTCGCGCATCTCGGTGATGCCCGCGCCGGTGATCTCCTCGGTCAACGCGTTCAGGTCGTCGTCGACGCTGTAGGTGCGCTCCCGTGCGATGCGGTTCGGGTCCAGTCCTGCGCGGCGCGCGGTGGCGCGGGTGCCGTCGTCATCGACCTGCACGCGCAAGCCTTCGCCGCTCCAGTTGAGCGATACCGCGACCTCGGTGCCCTCGCCGCCGTGTTCGAGCGCGTTGTCGAGCGACACCTTCAGAATGCGCAGCACCGCCAATTCGGCGCCGGGAACCAGCGCAAATCGCTCGCCAGACTCCGAGACCACGATCGTGAGCCCGGCCTTACGCATCTCCGCGAACAGCTGGGTGGCCGCCTCGAGACGGGTCGGGCCGTCGAGGTCGGCGTCGCCGTCGCCCACAACCGTCATCACCCGGCGGAGGTCGGCCAGGGTGCTGCGCGCGGCGGTTTCGATGGCCGCGGCCGAACGCAGCGCGGTGCCCGGATCGGATTCCGCCGAGTACCGCACACTCTCGGCCTGGCTGATCCTGACCGACATCGAGTGGATCGCCACGTCGTGCAACTCACGGATCATGCGCAATCGTGCGGTCTGCTCGGCGAGAGCCAACTCCAGATCGCGGACGTCGAGCTGCGTGTCGTGACGATCGAGCTGCTCGACCCTCCGCAGATACCGCGACCGCAGCCACGCCACCAGCAACACGACGGTGGTCAGGAGAAGCACCGCCGAAGCGACGGCGAAAACGCCGAGGGCGTCGGCGGGAAGGGTCTCGAGCCAGGACATAAGGGCCTCCTCATGGGCCTGGGCGACCCATCGGAACGATACCGCGCCTGCGAGCATGCGCAAATATCCCCGATCGGGGGCAGAAAAAAGCCCCCAGCCGTGGAGGGCTGGGGGCTTAGCTCCCCGACTTGGACTCGAACCAAGAACCGCCGCATTAACAGTGCGATGCTCTGCCAATTGAGCTATCGAGGATTGCTGAAACTGCTGAAACAGCTCTGCAACCTTATCAAGAAATCCGGTATCTCCAAATCCACCCCGTCGCACCGATCGAGACTCCGCTCAGTCGGCGAGAAGGTAGGTCGGCGACGGTACGGCGATAGCGCCCTCGGCGATCAGGGCGCCATCGGCTGCGACCGCGAATGACGAGACGGTTCCCGAACGCTGGTTCGCGACATACAGGTGCTCCCCCACCACCACGAGGTGGCGCGGCCAATCCCCGCCGCACGAGGTGAACGTCGCCGGCTCCAGCGCCCCCGAGTCATTCAGACGCAGGGTGGCGACGCGGTTGCTCCCCCGTAGCCCGACGTAGGCGTGGGTGCCCGCCGAGTTCACCGCAATCGCCGAGGCGTGGTCGCCCGCAGCTGCGCCCGGTAGCTGCACCTGCGCCACGACGCTGTACTCGCCGTTCTGCGGGCGCAGCACAACGACCTGGCAGCTGAGCTCCCCCACCACCCAGACGTCCCCTGAGGGGCGCAGCAGCAGGTCACGCGGGCCGGTGCCGGGGGCGAGGCGGATGTCTCGCACGCGCGTCAGCGCAGGCGCCGACCCGAGCGTGTGCACGTAGACGCAATCGGTACCGAGGTCAGTCGTCAGCACAGTACTGGCGTCCACCTGCAGCACGTCGTGGGCGTGCGGCCCGTCCTGCGCTTCGTGGGGGCCGTGCTGCGCGTCGTGCGCCTCGTCGGCTTCGGCTCGTAGCGCCTGCGCGAGCGGGAGTACTGAGCCGGCGTCGTCCAGCGGAAACACCCCGATCGCGCCATCGCCATAGGACGCGACCACGAGATGCGACGCGCCCCGGTCAGAGCTCACCACGGCAAGAGCGCACGGAAACGGGCCGGCGGCGGGTTGCTGCCCCAGCGGTGTGAGCGCGGAACCGTCGCGACGGAACGCGGACACGACCTGCCCGCTCTCGCCCGTCGCGTAGATGACGCCGCCCGCGAGGCCCAGAAACGACGGTGATTCGGTGATTGCTGCCGTGCCGCGGTATTCGAGTTCGCCCCGCGGGCCCCGTTCGATCAGCCCAATACCGGCGGCCGAGCCATCCATCTCAGCCGTATATCCCCCGACCCACAGTCGGCGGCACAGGTCGTCAGTGTGCACTGAGCTCCTCCAGGTGGCGGTGCCGGGGATCATTCAGCACCTCGTCGACGGTACCGAAACCAATAAACGTGCCGCGTTGCATCACAGCGACGCGGTCGGCGATCCGCCGCACCTCGGTGATGCGGTTACTGATCAGGAGGGTGGCAAGCCCGCGGGAGACCCGCAGGTCGTGCAGCAGGTCGACGATTGGCCCGCGCGAGAGCACGTCGACCCCGGCGGTGGGGTCGTCCGCCACCAGGACGACGGGATCGAGCACGAGCGCCCGGGCGATCGCCACGCGCTGGCGCTGCCCGCGGCTGAGCTCGTAGGGGTACTGGTCCATGATGCCGAGGGGTAGGCGCACCGCGTCGAGCAGGGTGGCTACGGCGTCGGTTGCCTCGCGGGAATCGAAGCGGTGGTCGCGCACGAAGATCGGTTCTGCAATCGTCTCGGTTACCGTCAGGTTCGGGGACAGCAGCGATCCCGCGTCCTGTGCGATGTAGCCGACCCGAAGCGTGAGCCGGTCGCGGGCACGGCGGCGCATCCCGCGCACGGCCACTCCCGTCACCGTCAGAGCACCGCCGGTGATCTCGGCGACACCGGGTGTTCCCGCCGGTGCCGCTCCCGCACTCCCCGCTTCGGCACCCGCGCGCCCCGCCACGGTGCGCGCGAGCGTGCTTTTACCCGAACCTGTCTCACCGACGACCGCCAGTATCTCTCCGGCGCCCAGCGTGAACGTTACGCCGCCGACGGCGAACTCCCCGGGCGCGGCCCGGCGGTCCCGGTAGGCCACCGACAGGTCGTCGGCTGAAACCAGCACTTCGGCGCGCACCGCTCCGGTGGAGCCCACGCTATTCGGCTTCTCGCAGTGCGCGCAGCACCTCGCGCCGCTCTGCCTGTTCTACCGGGTCGGGCACGGGCAGCGACGCCAGCAAGCGCTGGGTGTACGGATGCTGCGGGGCCCCGAGCACCTCGGCGCCCGTGCCCTCCTCGACCAGCTTGCCGCGGTACAGCACCGCGATGCGGTCGGCGAGAAGGTCGACCACCGCGAGGTCGTGGCTGATGAACAGCGCCGCGAAGCCGAGGTCGCGCTGGAGCTCGGTGAACAGCTCGAGCACCTTCGCCTGCACGGAGACGTCCAGGGCGCTCGTCGGCTCGTCGGCGATCAGCAGCGTCGGGTCGAGCGCGAGAGAACGGGCAAGGCTGGCGCGCTGCCGCTGACCGCCGCTGAGCTCGTGCGGGTAGCGATCACCAAACGCGCGGGGCAACTGCACGGCCTCGAGGAGCTCGTTGACACGGGGACGCGCGGCCGCGACATCCCCCGCCTTCTTATGCACCAGAAGGGGTTCGGCTACTGCTTCAGCAATTGTGAGCAGCGGATTGAAGCTGGATGCCGGGTCCTGAAACACAAAGCCGATATCACTGCGCAGCGGCTTGAAGTCGCGCTCGCGGATGCCACGCATTTCGCGGCCCAACACCATGAGCGATCCGCCCGTGGCCTTGGTGAGTCCGCCGATGGTGCGGCCGATCGTCGTTTTTCCCGATCCGCTCTCGCCGACCAGGCCGAGCACCTCGCCCGCGTGGATCTTGAAGCTGACACCGTCGACGGCCCGGAATCCCGGACGACCGAATCGGCCCGCGTACTCGATGACGAGGTTGTCTGCGACAACGACCGGGTCCTTCTCCACGATCGGGCGGGCGGCGGCACGCGCCTGCGTCTGCGCGAGACCGGTGCCGAGCTTCGGTACCGAGCCCAGCAACTTCTGGGTGTACTCGTGCTTCGGGTTCGCGAACAGGCTTCGTGCATTGTCTTCTTCGACAACGGAGCCGTTGTACATCACGGCAACACGGTCGGCGAGGTCCGCGACCACACCCATGTTGTGAGTGATCAGCACGATCGCCGCGCCGAAATCATCCCGACAGCGTCGAAGCAGGTCAAGAATCTCGGCCTGCACGGTGACGTCGAGCGCGGTCGTCGGCTCGTCTGCGACGATAACGCCGGGCTCAAGCACGAGCGCCATCGCAATCACCACGCGCTGCTTTTGCCCACCCGAGAACTGGTGCGGGTAGTAGTCGACGCGCTCCGCGGGTTCGGGAATACCGACCTTGCCGAGGATCTCGATGGCCTTCGCCCGCGCCGCCTTCTTGCTGTACTTGCCGTGCGCGCGCAGCCCCTCGGCGATCTGCCAGCCGACGGTGAAGACCGGGTTCAGTGCGGTCGACGGCTCCTGGAACACCATGGCCACGTCCGTGCCGCGAATTTCGCGCAGGCGCTTACCGCTCACCTGCACGACGTCATTGGTGCCGAGCATCACCACGCCGGACACCGTGGCGGTCGACGGCAACAGCCCGAGAATCGTCTTCGCCGTGACGGTCTTGCCACTGCCGGATTCGCCGACGATGGCGAGCACTTCGCCAGCCTGAACGTTCAGGCTCACGCCGTCGACGGCCCGCACAGGTGTGCCATCCGTGGCGAAGGTGACGGCGAGGTTCTGGATGTCTACAACGGTGCTCATGGGCGTCCCTCGAGGTGTGCGATGTCCGCGGCCGATTCGATGCTTCCGCCGGGCACAACGGTCGTTTCAGCGGCGGGAGCGGGGGTGCCACTCGCCCGCTTTCGGGTACGCAGGCGGGGGTCCGCGAGGTCGTTGAGGCTCTCGCCGACCAGGGTCATCCCCAGCACCACGAGAACGATCGCGGATCCGGGGAAGACCGAGGTCCACCAGATTCCGCTGGTCACGTCGGACAGCGACTTGTTGAGGTCGTATCCCCATTCGGCGGCGGATGTCGGTTCAATACCAAATCCGAGGAACCCGAGTGCGGCGAGAGTGAAGATCGCCTCGGAGGCGTTGAGGGTGAAGATCAGCGGGAGCGACCGGGTGGCGTTGCGCAGCACGTGGCGGGACATGATCCGCACGGAACTCGTGCCGACCACCTTCGCGGACTCGACGTAGGCCTCAGACTTGATGCGCACCGTTTCTGCACGAATCACGCGGAAGTACTGCGGAATGAACACCACGGTGATCGAGACCGCCGCGGAGAAGATCCCGGACCACAGGTTGGATTGCCCTCCGCTGATGATGATCGCGGCGACGATGGCAAGCAGCAACGACGGGAACGCGTAGACCGCGTCAGCGATGACGACCAACACGCGGTCGAGCCACCCGCCGATATATCCCGAGATCACGCCGAGGGCGATGCCGAGGAAGATCGACAGCACAACCGCGACCACAATCACGAGCAGGGCGGTCTGTGCTCCCCAGATGACCCGGGACAGCACGTCGTAGCCTCCGACGGTGGTGCCGAGGATGTGGTCACCGCCCGGGGGCTGCTGGGCGCCGAAGTTGCCGTCGGCGTCCTTGAGCTGGGAGTAGCCGTACGGTGCGAGCCACGGCGCGAACGCGGCCACGAGCAGGAACACACCCACGATGATCAGACCGGCGATGAGCATGCCGCGCTGGAGGCCAACACTCTGGCGCAGCTGATGGACGACGGGCAGGCGTTTCCACCACGCCACCTTGGGCGGGGAAACGCTGGCGGAACTGAGCGAAGTCATCAGTACCTCACTCTCGGGTCGATGAGCGCCGCAATGATGTCGACGACGAAGTTGGTCAGCGCGACGATCACGGCGAGCAGGGCCACAATGCCCTGCACCGCGACGAAGTCCCGCGCGGTGAGGTACTGGGTGAGCTGGAAGCCCAGACCCTTCCACTCAAATGTTGTCTCGGTCAGCACCGCGCCGCCCAGCAGCACCGCGATCTGCAGGCCGATTACCGTGATGATCGGGATGAGTGCGGGCTTGAAAGCGTGATGGCGAACCAGACGGAACTCGCTGACGCCCCGTGACCGGGCCGCGTCGATGTAGTCCATCGAGAGCGTGCCGATCACGTTGGTGCGGACAAGCCTGAGGAAGACTCCGGCAGTGAGCAGCCCCAGCGCGATGCCGGGCAGGACGGCGTGCTGCAGAACGTCGACCACGGCGGCGCTGTTTCCGATCCGGATGGCGTCCAGCAGGTAGATGCCCGTGCCGTTCTCCATCGACGAGAGGTTCAGTTCGACCCGGGTGGATGCTCGCCCCGCGACCGGGAGCCAGCCGAGCCAGACGGAGAAGACCAGCTTGAGCAGGAGGCCGGCAAAGAAGACCGGGGTCGCGTACCAGAGGATCGCGATGATGCGCAGGAACGCGTCCGGCCACCGGTCGCGGAAGTATGCTGCCAGCATCCCGAGGGGAATTCCCACGACCAGGGCGACCGTCAACGCGTAAAACGCGAGTTCAAAGGTCGCTGGTCCGTACGTCGCCAGGATCTCGACGATGGGGCGTCCATCGGTGATCGAGTTGCCGAAGTTGCCGGTAAACACCTGACCGAGGTACTCGAAGTACTGCACGAAAACCGGCCGGTCGTATCCGGCCTGGTGGATGCGCTCCGCAAGTTGGTCAGCCGTGAGCCGCCCGCCGAGTGCGGCCGTGATCGGGTCGCCGATGACCCGCATCAACAGGAACACCATCGATACCAGGATGAAAACCGTGGGAATGATGAGGAGGAACCGGACGATGATGTACCGGCCCAAAGCGTTTGGTGCCTTCTTGCCCTTGCTCGAGCTACTGGCGCCACCCGCCGACGGTGGCGTGTGCGGAGCATCCGAAGCGGATGCCGCGGCTGGTGCGGTCGTAGTCATGACTGCCTTTGAATACGTGGGTACGGGGATACGGGAATACGGGGATGCGGGGATGAATCCACGTGCGTTGGTGGGGCGCGCGCAACCTGGAGAGACGCGCGGATCGGTCGAGATGCGCGCGGGATGCGTCGATACGCGCAAAACGATCGGAGGCGCCCGCAAACTCGTGCGAGACGCCCCCGACCGTTAACTTGCTAGAGAAACTCTAGCTGGCTACTGCTAGCCCTTCGACATCGTTCCGAAGCGGAACTTGAATGAACCGTCGAGCGTGGTGCCGCTGACATCGGTTCCGGTTACTGCAACCTGAGCACCCTGGAGCAGCGGGATGGTCGAGACATCGGCGGCGACAGCGGCCTGGATCTCTTCGATCATCGTGACGCGAGCGTCGGGGTCGGTCTCGGTCGCCTGCGCGGTGATCATCGAGTTGACTTCCGGGTTGTCGTAGTGGTTCGCCAGGAAGTTGTCCGTCGTGAAGAACGGTGTCAGGTAGTTGTCTGCGTCGGAGTAGTCCGGGAACCAGCCGAGCTGGTACGCGGGGTAGACATCGGTCGTGCGGTCCTTCGAGTACTGGACCCATTCCGTCGACTGCAGGTTGACCGTGAACAGGCCGCTCTCCTCGAGCTGGCTCTTCACGAGCGCGTACTCGTCACCCGAGGACTCGCCGTAGTGGTCAGGGTTGTACTGCAGGCTCAGTGCGACCGGCTCGGTGATGCCTGCGGCGGTCAGAATCTCGGCTGCCTTGGTTGCGTCCGGAGCACCGTCGGTGCCGTAGAGGTCCTTGAAGACCTCGGTCGCACCAGTGAGTCCCTCGGGAACGTAGGAGTACAGCGGCAGGTAAGTTCCCTTGTAGACCTGCTCGGACAGGGCGTCCCGGTCAACGAGGCTGGCCGCAGCCTGGCGAACGGCGAGTGCCTTCGCCTCGTCGGCCTCCGGCGTCGAAGCACCGAACGGCTGGGTGTCGAAGTTGAAGACGATGTAGCGGATCTCTCCACCGGGACCGATCTCAACATTGACGTTCTCGTCGCTTTCGAGGTCAGCGATGTCGGTTGCCGAGAGGTTCTTGTACGCGACGTCAACGCCGCCCTCCTGCACGTCGAGCTTCAGGTTGGAGGCCTCGGTGTAGTACTTCATCTGCACAACATCGGTCTCCGGGGCGCCAAGCACACCGTCGTAGTCGGGGTTGGCCTCGAAGGCGATGAGGTTGTTGAAGTCGTAGTCGGTGATCGTGTACTGGCCAGCGAATGCGTTCCCGGCGATGATGTCGTCGTCAGGGGTGACCGAGTCGGCGGAGAATACTTCCTCGTCGACGATCGGCGCTGCTGGGCTGGAGAGGATCTGGGCGAAAGTCTGGTCGTCACCGGCAGTGAGGTGGAACACGACGGTGGTGTCATCCACGGCCTCGACGCTTTCCAGGTTGCCCAGAAGCACCGAGGGGCCGTTCTCGTCTGCAATCGCGGTCTGGCGGTCGAAGCTGAACTTGACGTCAGAGGAGGTGAGCTCGTTGCCGTTGGCGAACGTCAGCCCCTCCTTCAGGACGACGGTGAAGTCGTTCGGCGCGGTGTACTCAGCGGACTCGGCGATGTCGGGAACGACGTCGGCAGTGCCCGGCATCGAGTTCATCAGGAACGGGTAGATCTGGTTCATTACAACGAAAGAACCGTTGTCGTAGGAGCCAGCGGGGTCGATGAACGTGACCTTGTCGGTGGTGCCGACGATCAGCGCCTCGCCGCCGTCTCCGCCTTCGGTTCCGCCAGTGGCGCAGCCAGCGAGCACGAGCGCGAACGCGGCACCCCCGGCGACTACACCAAGCGCGCGCTTGGTTGTTTTAGATGTGGACGTCATGTGCGCCTACCTCTTCCTCAGTGCTGTAAAGGGAATGTGATGTAGCGAAAAGCGGCCACGCCGAAGGCGCAGACCACTCTGCAGTAAAACAGGTCTAACACACGACCGCGCGGAGATCGGGCCACGCCAGCGCTGTGGGCCTGTTTGGTAACCTGACCGAAATATACGAGCACCTTTTGGGCGGTTTATTGCGCAGACCGTCAAACACTGGCGATTAGATGCGTGACGCGCGGGCTAATCCGCTATTCATTGCGCAAGCTGCGGCGTTCCTGTTCAACGCTCAGGAGATCGCGCTGGATCCTGGCGTACCGCTCCGGGTCCGCCACGGGATCCGTGCGCTGGAGTGACCCGAGCAGATCGGCCTTCGCCCGAAGCAGATCGAGGCCGACCAGCGAGGCTGCGATCTCCTGGCAGTACACCGCGATCTGCTCAGCCCGCTGCGGGATCGGCCCGATCGCCAGCTGCTGCACGAGCGACGCAAACGATTGCGGCACTTCCCGGATGATCGTCGCGACCCATTCCGGCGACTCCATCGCATCCAAGCTGATCGCGATTGCGTCCCGCACCACCCCGAGCGTTGCGTTCGAGAATCCCACCTGGGTCGCGCGGGCGAGCATCTCGCGTCCGATGTCGGTCGGATGCTGCAGCATGGCCATAAGCGCGTCCCGCTCGAGCCGTGTCGCCTGATCGGTGGGTAGGTCAACTATTGATGGGCCCGCCTCCTGCTGCGGTTCCTGGTCCCAGTGCGTATCCCGAGAATCCGGGGCGCGCCACGACTCTCTGTCCCGAGAGTCATGCGAACGCCCGGACTGCGCGCCACCCGAATCCTCGGTCAGTCGCGTCTGCTCGTCTCCGTTCGGTCCCGCTCCACCGACAGCCCGGTCTATCCCACCAGATGGGTTGGATCGGGATTCCACCGATCCGGCTCCGGGATAGCCAGGTGACGCAGCTCCCGCGCTCGCACCCTGCGTCACACCGCCGCGGCTGTCTCCCCCGCGGTCCCTGCCGTCCCGACTCTCTCCCCCGCGGTCCCTGCCGTCCCGACTGTCTCCCCCGCGGTCCCTGCCGTCCCGACTGTCTCCCCCGCGGTCCCTGCCGTCCCGACTGTCTCCCCCGCGGTCTGCGCCAGGCCGGCTGCCGTAGGCGCCATGACTATCGCCTGCGCGGGACCCTGCTGCTGACCGCGGTCGCGACGACGCTGAGTCCCCCGCGCTTTTGGTGACGGCACTGCGCGCAGTGGACACTGCTCGGGCTACTTCGCTCGGGTCCATGCCCAACCAACCCGCGAGGTTGCGGCTGTAGCCCACACCCATCGCCTGGTCCCGGATCCCGGCCACAACCGGAGCGGAGGCTCGCAGCGCAGCGACCCTCCCTTCTACCGTCTCGAGGTCGTGGTCTGCGAGCGTGCGCCGGATCATGAACTCGAACATTGGTTTCCGCGTCGTCACGAGCCTTCGGACCGCGTCATCCCCCCGATGAAGACGGAGATCGCATGGATCAAGCCCATCGGGCGCGACAGCGACAAACGTCTGTGCGGCAAATCGCTGCTCCTCGCTGAAAGCGCGGCTCGCCGCCTTCTGCCCGGCCTCGTCGGGATCGAACGTGAAGATGACCTCACCGGTAGCCGTGGTGTCCGCGTTGTCGAAGTCGCCGAGAACACGTCGAACGATCTTGACGTGGTCAACGCCGAATGCCGTTCCGCAGGTCGCCACGGCCGTCGTCACGCCGGCGAGATGACACGCCATGACATCGGTGTACCCCTCCACAACGACAATCTGCTTGCCACGCGCAACATCGCGCTTGGCCAGATCGAGCCCGTACAGCACCTGGCTCTTGTGATAGACCGGCGTCTCAGGTGTGTTCAGGTACTTCGGGCCCGTGTCGTCCTCGCGGAGCTTTCGTGCGCCGAACCCGAGAGTCTGCCCCGTGACATCCCGAATCGGCCACACCAGACGTCCACGGAATCGATCGTAGACATCCCCGCGATCTCCGCGGCCCAGGAGCCCCGCGGTGACCAGTTCTTCCTCGGTGTAACCCAGCGTTTTCAGGTGCTTGCCCAGCGCGCCTCCGCGCGGAGCGTAGCCGACCCCAAAACGTTCCGCGGCCGCCTGGTCAAACCCGCGCTGGCCGAGGAAAACCCGACCAAGCTCGGCTTCGCTGGTTGCCAGCTGGGCCTGGAAGAAGTCCTCAGCGGCCTTGTTCGCCGAGAGGATGCGAGCACGGTTTCCGTGATCGGTAGCCTGGCCGCCGTCTTCGTAGTGCAGCTCGTAGCCGAGCCGCCCCGCCAGGCGCTCGACGGCCTCGGAGAAGGTGACGTGGTCCATCTTCTGCAGGAACGTGAACACGTCCCCACCTTCACCGCAACCGAAGCAGTGGTAGAAGCCGACCTGCGGTCGAACGTGGAAACTCGGGCTACGCTCCTCGTGAAACGGGCACAACCCCTTCATGGAACCCACGCCGGCGTTCTTCAGGGTGACGTAATCGCCCACGATGTCGGCCAAATTGGTGCGCGACCTGACCTCGTCGATGTCATTTCGTCGGATTAGGCCAGCCACACCCCAAGTCTACGTTTGTGAGCGCAGCTCGCCCCGCCGTGCGCACTAACTGGGGACACCGCGCGCGGCCGCCACGGCACCCGTGCACCCTGCACTCACCCTTCGGCAATTCAGGAGACCACAACCGACCGACGGGCCGGTCCGGCGGCAATAGCCGGAATCACGGGAAGACCGCTCGTGCTCCGGCGACGGTTCGTTCTCAGTTCCTGAGTTTCCAGACTCACGTCGCGGCTCAGCTCGGGTGGCGCGGTTTGGCATGGCCGACGGGCCGCCTTAGCGCGCCTGAGCAGCTGCACGAACCGGGAGAGGTCCACGCCGTGCGCAACGTCCGACCCGTGGTACCGCGTGCACACGGGTTGGCATGGTCCGACCATTACGGACGTGGAGCATGCGATATCTCCGAACGAGCCGCCAGCGGTAGCCGCCGCGGACGCCGACGCGCACTCGCGGCGGTCACGGTGGTCACGGCGGTCGCGCCGGTCGCGCCGGTCGCGCCGGTCGCGGGCATGCGGCGACACGTACGAGCGCGCGAGCAGGCGAGCAGGTGAAGGAATCTACCGCGTGGGGACTACCCCGTCACGAGGCGGCCGTACCACGCGATCGCCGACTGGTCGGTCAGCGAAGCAACTTGGTCGACAACGACACGCTTACGCTCCGCGTCTGTGTTCGCCGCAGTCCACTCTGCGGAGAAGCCGAGGTCCAGCCCGGACGGACCGCTCGAGTAGAGAACATCCGCAAGCTTGGTGAGGACCTCACGTTGCTCCGTATAGATAGGACGGCGCGCGTTGGTCGACATTACGAACGTAGCAACGATCCCCTTGAGTACCGCGATCTCAGCCTGGATCTCGCGTGGCACCACTACATTTGCCTGGAAGCGGATGAGCGAAGTCTGCGGATACGCTTCCCGCGTGGCATCCGTCGCGGCGGCGGCGAAGCGGCCGATGAGCTCGCTCGTCAGATTCTTCAGGCGGCCCTGGTCGCGTGGGCTCCCGTCGTATGACTCGAGCCAGATCGCAAGGTTGTCGAGCCGGTCGAACGCCGCGATGAGTTCATCGTGGCTGATCTCTCCGCCGATCCAGGAAAACATGGAATCCACGAGCTCGTCGTGGTCCACGCGTGCTCCCAGCGCAGAGACGTCGATGAAGCCGCTCACCACCGCGTCCTCGAAGTCGTGAACAGAGTAGGCAATGTCATCGCTGAGGTCCATCACCTGCGCCTCCACGCAACGTCGGCGGTCAGGCGCGCCGGCCCGCAACCATTCGAACGCGGCTAAATCCTCGGCATAGAAACCAAATTTGCTACGACCGCTCGGATCCGGAATCCCCTGCGAGGCTGGCCACGGATACTTGCAGCTCGCATCGAGACTCGCCCGTGTCAGGTTCAGTCCGTAGCTTTGGCCATCGTCGCCGAACACCTTCGGCTCGATCCGAGTGAGCAGGCGCAATGTCTGTGCGTTTCCTTCAAATCCGCCGATGTCGACGGACCAGTCATTCAATGCCTTTTCACCGTTGTGGCCGAACGGCGGATGTCCCAAATCGTGCGCGAGGCAGGCCGTGTCGACGACGTCCGGGTCGAGCCCGAGGCTGGACGCAAGTTCCCGACCCACCTGAGCAACCTCGAGGGAGTGGGTCAGCCGGTTCCGGGCGAAATCTAACCCCGCTGCGGGGCTCAACACCTGCGTTTTGGCAGCCAGTCGACGCAGGGCGCTCGAGTGCAGCAGCCGCGCGCGGTCCCGCGCGAAGTCGCTTCGGGGGCTGGAATGTTCTTCGGGCAGCCAACGCTCGGCATCCGCGACGGTGTATCGCCGCGCAGAAACCTGGTCGTGAGCGTGTGAATCCGGAACCAGTTGGTCCGAAGCGAGGGCGCCCGGACCAGTTTGACCCTGAGACATGTCGTCAACCACCACTGGTGTTCAGCTCCGCCTCGGTGAGTTCTGCACGATGAGTCTCCTGAAGCTCGCGACTGTCAAGCCAGTGGTCTGGCAGGGACGGGCGCTTCGGCGTACCCGCGCGACCCCGCTGCCCCTCGGCGTCGGCACCCGGGTAAGGCTGCTCCCAGTCGAGCGTGCCCAGCAGGTCATCCAGCTGCGCGAGCGTCTGCACCATGGCCAGACGTGCGCGCAGGTCGCCGCCCACGGAGTATCCCTTGAAGTACCAGGCGACATGCTTACGAATGTCACGGCAGGCACGGTCCTCCTCCTCGAAAAACTCGACGAGCAATTCAGCATGACGCTTGAACGCGCGAGCCACCTCGCCGAGCGTCGGCTGCGCCTTCATCTCTTCGCCGCGGAACGCAGCGGCCAGGTCACCGAACAACCAGGGGCGCCCGAGGCATCCGCGCCCAACGACGACCCCGTCGCATCCGGTCTCTGCCACCATCCGCAATGCGTCCTGTGCGCTCCAGATGTCGCCATTGCCGAGAACGGGCACGCTGGTAATCGTGCCCTTGAGGGTCGCGATTGCCGACCAGTCCGCCGTTCCGGAGTAAAACTCGGCGGCGGTTCGCGCGTGTAGCGCGATGCTCGCGACGCCCGCACCCTCTGCCGCCTTACCCGCCTCGAGATAGGTCAGGTGATCAGAATCGATTCCCTTACGCATCTTTACCGTCAGCGGGATGTCTCCCGCCGCAGCGACGGCACCTTCGACGATCTCGCGGAATAGTCCAAGCTTCCATGGGAGCGCAGCACCGCCGCCTTTGCGCGTGACTTTCGGAACGGGGCATCCGAAATTCAGATCAATGTGATCAGCTCGATCTTCAGCGACAAGCATGGTCACCGCCTCGGACACGGTCTTCGGGTCGACCCCGTAAAGCTGGATGCTGCGTGTGGTTTCGGACTCATGGTGGCGAATGAGCCGCATGCTTTCAGGCGTGCGCTCGACCAGAGCCCGGCTGGTGATCATCTCGCTGACGTAGAGGCCAGCACCATATTCACGGCACAGGCGGCGGAATGCGGTGTTGGTGATGCCCGCCATAGGGGCTAGTACGACGGGGACGTCCAGCTCGATATTTCCGATACGAAGAGGCTCGGTGGTCGCCGCGGGAATGCGTGCGGCGACGGGAGCGTTGGCAGCGGTAACGGTAGTGAGAGTGGACATTGCACCAATTCTCCCAGAAAGTCGTCTCGACCACCGGCGCGTTACCCGATGGGCCTCGTCAGTCGGGCGAATTTCGTTGGGGAGGACAAGACGCACACGTGTACAGAGAGCGAAATGACCATGACAGAAACAACCACTGCGGAGAGTCCGGTCGGAGCAACTTCGGACGGACGAGCACGGGTTGCAGCAGACGCCGCGGCCCGCGGAATCGCAATCGAGTTTGTTGACCGTCCCGCGGCCGACTCGCTCGAGGCTGCGGCCGCGCTCCTCGGAATCGCGCCCTCCACGATTGTAAAGACGCTCGTGGTCAAACGGCACGACGGCACGTTTCTTTTTGCGCTGGTTCCCGGTGACCGCCAGATCTCCTGGGCGAAGCTGCGGTCGGTCGTCGGAGTCAACAAGTTGCGGCTGCCAGAAGCCGCCATCGCGCTGGAAGCGACGGGGTACGAGCGCGGCACCATCACCCCGCTCGGAAGCAGTACCCCCTGGCCGGTGTTCGCGGACGCGCGCATAGTGGGCACGCGAATTGCGATGGGCGCCGGCGCACAGGGCCTCAGCGCTTTCGTCGATGCGGGTGCGCTGATCTCAGGTCTGGATGCCACGGTCGCGGACATCAGCGACTGACGCTAGGCCGCAGCGCGGTGAGGCGCAGCACCCCGCGGCGCCCCGCTGCGGGTGCGATATTCAGTAGCGACTGACGCTAGATGTCGCCAGAGTCGAGTAGGTCGATGACAACCCGCTGATCGCTCGGCGCGGGGACCTCGCACACGTCACCGACGCAGACGACGCCCGAATCGCCAACCATCTGAAGCGGAACCGCGGACGGCCCACTCATCGGACTTCTTCCTTCTCGAGCCGTGCCTGCTCAAGGACTCCCGTGAACGCCGTCGGATCCTGAGCGCCGGAAACACCATACTTGCCGTCAATTACGAAGAACGGGACGCCCTGAATTCCGTAGGCCTGGGCTTGCGCGACATCCGCCTTCACATCAGCAAGGTAAGTGTTTGCCGTCAGCACCCGCACAATCTCAGCGCGGTCCAGGCCAATCTCGGCCCCGAGGTCAGCGAGGTCCTCAACGCGTCCAACGTGGCGGCCATCGACGAAGTAGGCCTTCAGTAGACGCTCTTTCATGTCGAGCTGGCGGCCCTGCGACTTCGCATAGTGCAGCAGCTCGTGCGACTTCACCGTGTTCGTTTGGTGGACGTCTTCGTAGTGGTAGTCGAGACCCACATCGGCAGCGATGCCGGTGACGTTCTCGAGCATTTTCTCGACCTGATCGAGCGGGATGCCTTTGCGCTGGCTGAGGTAGTCGACCGGAGTTCCGTCGAAGTCGACCGGGGTGTCCGGGGCGAGCTCGAAGGAGTGGTACTCCACCTCAACCTCGCCGTCAAACTCGGCCACGCCGGCCTCGAACTTGCGCTTGCCGATGTAGCACCAGGGGCACTGAACGTCGGACCAGATGTCTACTTTGATAGGTTCACTCACGTTGGACGCAACGAGGGCCACCCCGCGAGAATTCCCGAGCACTCGAACATTCATCAAACGGGTACCCATTGGGTGAGTGGCGGGACCCGGCCTCGCACCATCGAGAGCGGGCGAGGCGGGGACACTCCGCGCCCGAGAAGTGCGCTCTCGATCGCCGCGGCCACCCTGCCCCAGTCCCGGAACACCATCACCGCCGTCGCTCGCAATGCGTGGTAGCCGTGGATGGTCATGGTGAGGTCCTTCGCCCGATCGGCGTGGAAGCGGTCGCGATGGTGTTCCTCGCCATCTGTCTCGAGCGCCACCACACCGTCAACGACCATGTCGATGCGCTGGTTCTCACCCACCCTTGCTTGAGAAATCACGTGATGCCCCCGGAGTCGCAATCGTGTCCTGGCAAGACTCTCGGGGAGAGACTCGCACTTCGGGTCGATCCACCCGCGGAGGGAACTCTTGATCGCGGGCAATCGGTCGAAAATAGTGTCGAGGTCACCTGAGTCGATGTGCCGCGTATGCAAAGCCCAGTCGAGGGCTGCGACGGCAACCTCCAGTGTTTCGTCGAGCACGACGCGTTCCAATGCATCGAGGAGCCCCACGCGCATCACCGTGCCTAATCTCCCAACGCGGGGGGCATCCCAGTGCAGCCTTACGCCACGGGTGCGCGCGGCCGCAAAGGACGCAAATCTATTCACGGGCGAGCGAAGTCGCGCTGCGTTCTTGGGGACGGAGACGTGAAGCGTTGGCGTATCGAGCACCCAGCCCCCTGCCGCGGCTATCGCGGAGATTCCCGTCAGACGACCGCCGATACGGACAGCGCGGAGCTCTGGCAGGGTTGGCGGAAGGGTCGAGTACCACCCTTGGCGGACACGGATCACGTCCTTGTTGCGCACCGCCCGGGTGAGCTCGTGATCGCGCGCTCCCAGTGCAACGAGCTGGCGCTTGTGCGCCACCCCGCCGACTGCGTCGACGAGCGCTGCGATATCGGACATGCAGCCATCGTCCCGGCGATGACGCTGGCGGGACAGCTGGTCCAGGTAAAGGTGGGCCGATTCGACGCGGGATCAACTGTGGAGGATCGGCCAAACACGCCGCCGCGGGAGCTGGACCGCGTCACCCTTCGGAAACTCAGGAGTTCGCGAGCGAGCGCACGCCCCTGACCCGGCTCGGCGGTTGGCCGAGCCGGTGGAAGTGCGCCGAGTCCTGAGTTTCCGAAGGTGCGTGGTGCGGATGCGGATGCGTGGTGCTGGATGCGGGGCGCGGAGGTAGGGACGGATGTGGTGCGGGTGCGGGCACGGATGTGGTGCGGGGACGGGCACGGATGGGGTGCGGGGACGGGACGTCGTGCGAGGCGAGGTGCGGCCTCCGAACGCGCGGCTCCCGCGCGGCTCCCGCGCGGGTCCCGGCGCAGAGCCCGAGCGCTACGCTCCGATCAGCTGCTCCGCGAGATAGCCTCGCAGCCGATCGAGAGACACGCGCTCCTGCGCCATCGTGTCGCGCTCGCGGATGGTCACCGCGTTGTCATCCAGCGACTCGAAGTCGACGGTGACACAGAAGGGCGTGCCGATCTCGTCTTGGCGGCGGTAGCGCCGGCCGATTGCGCCGGCATCGTCGAAGTCGATGTTCCAGTACTTGCGCAGGTCCGCCGCGACCTGCTTCGCGAGCGGCGACAGCCGCTCGTTGCGCGACAGTGGAAGGACGGCGACCTTGATCGGCGCAAGACGGCGGTCCAGTCGCAGAACCGTGCGCTTGTCGACGCCGCCCTTGGTGTTCGGTGCCTCGTCCTCAGAGTACGCGTCCACCAGGAACGCCATCAGCGCGCGGGTAAGCCCAAACGCCGGCTCGATGACGTAGGGGAACCAGCGCTCGTCCTTGGTCTGATCGAAGTAGGAGAGATCGGCGCCGGACGCCTCCGAGTGCGTCTTCAGGTCGAAGTCGGTGCGGTTGGCGATGCCCATCAGCTCGCCCCACTCGCTGCCGGCGAACCGGAAACGGTACTCCACGTCAACCGTGCGGGTGGAGTAATGCGACAGCTTCTCGGCCGGGTGCTCGTACAGACGGATGTTCTCGGGCTTGATCCCGAGGCCCACGTACCAATCGTGCGAGGCATCGATCCAGTACTGGTGCCATTCCGCGTCCGTGCCGGGTTCGACGAAGAACTCCATCTCCATCTGCTCAAACTCCCGGGTGCGGAAGATGAAGTTTCCGGGCGTGATCTCATTGCGGAAGCTCTTGCCGATCTGGGCGATTCCGAACGGAGGCTTCATTCGGGCGGAACCGAGCACGTTCGCGAAGTTCACAAAGATCCCCTGCGCCGTCTCGGGCCGCAGGTACGCCATGCCCTCTTCATTGTCGACCGGGCCAAGGAAGGTCTTCAGGAGGCCCGAGAAGTTCTGCGGTTCGGTCCACGAGCCGGGCTGCCCGGTGTCGGGGTCGCGAATGTCCGCGAGCCCATTGACCGGCGGATGTCCGTGCTTCTCTTCGTACGCCTCGAGCAGGTGGTCGGCGCGGTACCGCTTGTGGGTGTGCAGAGATTCGACCAGCGGGTCGGAGAATACCTCGACGTGCCCGGAAGCCTCCCACACCTTGCGCGGCAGGATGACGGACGAGTCGATGCCGACGATGTCGTCCCGACCCTGGACCATGAACTGCCACCACTGGCGCTTGATGTTCTCTTTCAGGGCGGTACCGAGCGGCCCGTAGTCCCAGGCGGAACGAGAGCCCCCGTAGATCTCACCAGCCTGATAAACGAAGCCTCGCCTTTTGGCGAGTGCGATGACGGCGTCGAGGGGATTTGGCGTGGCCACGTGTAACTCCTGTGTTGAACGCCGAGCTGGATGCCCGGTGAAATGCGAACCCCCAGCCTAACGGGGGCCATCGGCCCAACGGCACAGCGGAGCCGCGACGGTCTCAGAATGTAGACGGTCTCAGAATTCAGACGGTCCGAGAATACGTCGGTCTCAGAATACAGACGGTCTCAGAATGCGAAGAGGTGGGATGCCGCCCGCTCCACAATCGCGACCTGCAAGTGAACTCAGGCAGACAGTTGGTGTGCGAGCTCCAGGATGCGCATTGTGGCCAGCGCCTCGCGGGGGTCAACGGGCGACGGCGCCCCCGTAGTCAGCGTCTTGGCAACCCCCGCGTAGAAGCCAGCGTAATTTCCGCGCTCCGTGGGATGCGGTGTGGGGGCAGCGCCCTTTTCCCCACCGACGAGCCCCCAATCCTCCTCCGGCACAACGCCGAAGCCCGCGTCCGTTGGGCGGGCGCCGAGCTTCAACGCGTCCTCCTGGTTGTCCAGTCCGTAGACCATGTACGCGCTGTCCGTACCGAGAACGCGGAAACGCGGTCCCGTCTGCGCGGCCATCCTGCTGACAGTGATGTGGGATGTCACGCCGCTGACGTGAGCGAGCGAGAGGAACGCATCGTCTTCGCTAGGCCCTCCCGGTCGAACGACGCGCAGTTCTGCCCGTTCAAGGGTCGCGGGACCGAAGAGGTGGAGGGCCTGGTCAACGAGGTGGCTGCCGAGATCGAAGGTGATTCCTGCGCCCTGGGCTACCGTCGCTGTGTCGTGCCACCGGTCGCGCGCCGCACCCGCGTAGCGCTCGAACGTGCTCTCAAACCGGAAGACCTGACCGAGCCTGCCGGATTCGATCAGCTTCTTCGCCGTGAGGAAATCGCCGTCCCACCGCCGATTCTGGAACACGATGAGCGGTCGCCCGACGCGTTCTGCGGTGTCGATGAGCTGCTCCGCCTCCGCGACCGACGCCGCAAACGGTTTGTCGACCACGACCGCCGCCCCAGACTCGAGCGCCGCGGTTGCCTGGGCGAAGTGAGCAGCCGGAGGGGACGCGAGCACGATCAGATCGAGGTCGCGGCCGAGGAGTGCGTCCGGCGCTCTGACGATCTCGTAGTCGCCTCGTGCACGCGCTTCTTCCTGGCGCTCTGGATTGCCGGTGGCGATGACCTCCAGGCGAAAGGCCGGGTTAGTCGCCAGGAACGGTTCGTGGAACACACGCCCCGCCAGCCCAAAGCCGACGAGACCGGTGCGGATTACTGCGTTGGAAGCCATGACCTCAGCCTAGGCGCGAACGCCGCGCCCTGCGGTCCTGCCGCGCGCCCTGCGGTCCTGTGGTCCTGCCGCGCGCCGCACGGTTCCCCGCCGCGCCACGGTCTACCCCCGCAGCACGCTGGCCAATTGCTCCACGTCGTCTGCGGTGTTCCACAGGTGGAACGCGACCCTGAGCCTGCCGGCGCGGCCCGAGGCGACGATCCCGGCCGCCGCAAGCCGCGCGAGGTCGGCACCACCCGGATCGGCCCGTGTCACGATGGCCTGATTCTTTCGGGGAATGTCCCACTCGTCGCAGAGGAGGTTACCCAGCCCGGCCGCGTGTGACCACACCTCGGACACGTCCAGATCGGCAAACATGCGCACTGATTCTTCCGCTCCCGCCCAGGCATGCCAGGCCGGGGAAAGGTCAAACTGTCGCGCATCGCGGGCGAGCCGCATCGTGGGTCCGTAACAGGATTCCCAGACGCTCTCTCCGCCGTACCAGCTCGCAAATGTCGGCGTGAGGCTCTGCTGAAACTCGTCCGAGACGGTGAGGAAGGCGACGCCACGCGGTGCGCAGAGCCACTTGTAGCTGTGGCACACGGTCGAGTCGAAGAGGCTCGCATCGATCGGGTACACCCCGGCCGCCTGGGTCGTGTCGCAGAAGGTGCGGGCGCCGTGGTGCGCGGCGGCGGCGGTGATCGCCGGGACATCCGCCACTTCGCCGGTCGCGGACTGGATGAGGGAGAACGACACCAGCCACGTGGCATCCGTTATAGAGTCAGCCAGTTCGGCGAGGGGGATGTGCCTGACCGTGATGTCCGACCGCTGCAGGAACGGAAAGACCATCGAACTGAAGTCGCCGTCGACGCACAGTACCTCGGCTCCGCGCGGCACAGCCTGCGCGATCACGCCCGCGAAGACCGAGGTCTGGGCGCCGATCGCGACGCGATCTCCGGGAACCGCGACCAGTCGGGCGTAGTGCGCGCGCACTCGCTCGGCCAGCTCTCCGTATCCCGCGGGGCTGCGCTTCACCCCCGCCCAGGCCTGCAGGTCGGCCGTCAGGGCCGCGACGGTGTCGAGACTGGGCAGCCCCATCGACGCTGCGGCCAGGTAGCCGCGGCCGTTCGGGAACTGCTCAACAGCGGCGCGAAAGGCCGCCGAACCCCCTGCCGTCGTCGGCACCGCGGCCGAGTGCGCGTCGGCGGTCGAGTACGAGTCCGGTTCGGAAGTCATACGTCCAGCATCGACCCCCAAACGTCGCGCAGCAAATTGCGCGCCGGGTCTTTCCTAGACTGGTCCGATGTTGGGCCCGACGGACACACTCCCCCGCGCTCCGCGGCGAATTCTCATCGCCGGGGTGAGCGGCGCGGGCAAGAGCACTCTCGCGATCCAGCTCGCATCCCGCCTGGGCATTCCGTACACCGACATCGACGCGCTCTATCACGGTCCGAACTGGACGCGGCGGGAGGAGTTCTACGCCGACGTCGACGCGATGATCGGCGGCCCCGCCTGGGTGACCGAGTGGCAATACCGCAGCGTGCGTCCCCGTTTGGCGGCGCGGGCGGACATCCTAGTGTGGCTGGATTTTCCAATCAGGGTGTGGATGCCGCGGCTCGTGCGCCGGCGTGTGCAGCGACGGCGAGGCGCAGAAGTGCTCTGGGCCGGCAACGTTGAGGCTCCCCTCTGGCACCTGCTCACGGGCCGCGATCACGTTCTCGCGTGGACTGTCCGCACCCACCGCGACTATCGCACACTCATCCTCGAACTCGAGAACGCCGCGCCTCGACTCCAGGTCGTCCGCCTGCGAACCCCGCGAGAGGTCGAGCTGTGGCTTCGACGGCTACCCGCTCAAGCCGCCGATTAGTTCGCGAGGGCGGCGCTCCAGCGGAAGTCGCTCCAGGTGAGACGCATCGCGGGCAGAGCGTCGACCGCAACATCGGTGGCGAAGAATTGCACGCGCCACGCACGCGCATCGTCGTCGATGCTCTCAGAATCCACGGGCATGTCCGCGACGTAGGCGGCCTGCGAGTCGCGGATGGCGGTGGCGTCTGCCTCCGTTGCGTCCGGTCCGATCACACGCTGGATCTGGGCGACGTCGCGGCTGAGAATCGCCGCGCGCAACACCGTGAGGTAGAGGTCGACGGATGATTCGTCCTCACGCGGGTCGTCTGCAACAAGATCCGCGGGAAAGTCTCCGGCGCTGGCGGCCAGCGCCACCCCGGAGTAGCTGGACTCAAACTCGAACGGGACCGGACCCTCGAACTTCACGGTAATGGTGTCGAACGTGGCCAACGCCGCCGGCTGGGGCACCATCGCGAACCCGAAAAAACGAATCTCGCCGCCAGGCAGGGTGTACGGAAGGGTGACGGGCGTAGTGGCCCACACCGGGACCACGCCAGCTGCGGGCGGCGGCTCGTCGTTGTTCTCGCTGAGGTAGATCAGGGGCGCCTCAGCTGCGCCCGCATCATCCACCTCAATAGAGGTAATTGTGACGGGCCACGGCGAATTGTTTCGGATGAACCCGGCCTGCGACCGCAGTGGAGCCTCAGCGCTGGCGACGGCCATCGCGGTGGTTGTGCCGCCCATCGCCAAGCCCGTCGAAGTGCCCAACGCAAGGACGCCGACGACACCGGCTCCAATGAAAAGCAGGAACACAACGATGGTGATCAGGACGACTTTGCGGTTCATAAAGCGAATTCCCTAGGTAGACGGTGTATCAATTGCGGCACCGAAACGACGATCCCTCGAAGCGTACAGGGACACGGCATCCCACAGTTGCGTCCGCGAAAAGTCTGGCCACAGCGTATCGAGAAAAACCATCTCGGCGTACGCACTCTGCCAGAGGAGAAAGTTGCTGGTGCGTTGCTCGCCGGAGCTGCGTACGAAGAGGTCGACGTCCGGCATCTGCGGCTGGTACAGGGCTCGAGCGATCGCCTTCTCAGTGATTCCGGAAGGCTTCAGCCGGCCAGCCGCGACCTCGTCGGCGAGGTGCCGCACCGCGTCGGTGATCTCTGTGCGGCCGCCGTAGTTGACGCACATCGTCAAGGTCAGAACGTCATTGTTCTCGGTCAGTTTCTCAGCAAATTGCAGCTCGGAGATGACCGACGCCCAGAGGCGGGGCTTGCGTCCGGCCCAGCGCACGCGCACGCCCCACTCGTTGAGCTGGTCGCGCCGGCGGTGCAGGACGTCACGGTTGAAGCCCATCAGGAACCGCACCTCGTCGGGTGAGCGCCGCCAGTTCTCGGTCGAGAAGGCGTAGACACTGAGATGCTTCACACCCATCTGGATGGCGCCCGCGACCACGTCGAGCAGTGCCGCTTCCCCGGCCTTGTGGCCCTCAATCCGCGTGAGCCCCTTGCCGTTCGCCCAGCGCCCGTTGCCGTCCATAACGATTGCGACATGATTCGGTACGGCACGCTTCGGGATGCTCGGTGGATACAAACCCGTCCAGTCGAGCGGCTTGAAATCGACCGCATCGCGATGGGTTTTGGCGACGGGTGTCATTGAGCGGCTCCGGCAGCGGTATCGGTGTGGGAAGGCAAGGCGGGCCGAAGATCGGGACTTCGATCGACGTGCTGCAGGGAACGAAGGCTCCGCTCCAGGTGAAACTGAGTGTACGCAGCGACAATACCGCTGGCCTGGCTGCGCGTGCGCTCACCGGCGGCTTGAGCGACTGCCCAGTCCCCTGACAACAGCGATGCAAGCAGGTGCAGTGTGGGGGCATCCAGACGCGGTGCGCCGGGCGGCGCGACGCCATCCGCCACTACCCCGCCCAGCTGCACAACGAACGCGGAATGCGGTCCGGGCGCGCCTGTGACGGCGCAGTCCACGAAGCTCGGGGCCCATCCGGCGATCGAGAGCGAGCGCAGGAGGTAGGAATCGAGGGTGAGTCCGGCGGGGTGCTCGCGGCGCGACAGCGAGCGCAGCGCGCCCACGAGCAACAGGTACTGCTGCAGACTGCCGTCGTCGTCCGTGACCTTGTCTGCCGTCTCAACCATTACGGCTGCCGCGGTGTAACTGGAGTAGTCCGAGGCGATGGCTGCTCCGTAGGGGCCGATCGTCTCGGCCTGCGTGATGATGTCGAGACTACGGCCCTCGAAAAGCTGCACATCGGCCACCATGAACGGCTCCAGCCTCGAACCGAACTTGGAGGCGGTGCGGCGCACACCCTTGGCCACCGCACGGATCTTGCCGTGTTCCCTGCTGAGCATGGTGACGATGCGGTCTGCTTCACCCAATTTATGGGTCCGCAGCACCACGGCTTCGTCACGATAAAGGGGCACCGCTCCAGTATCGCTCCCGCGGCAGACATTGTCGGTCAGGCGCGGGGCGCGCGCGGCGTGCGGCGGTGCGGCCGTGCGGCGTGCGGCGTGCGGCGGTGCGATGGTGGGGCGTGCGGTGGTGGGGCGGTGGGAACGCTGTCGCAGCGGACGTGGTAGAAACAGAGCGTGATCTCCGCCGCCTTCGTCATCCCTTTTTGGGCGGATATTCTCGCCATCGGAATCGGTGCGCTGCAGGGAGCGCTGTTCGCAGCCCAGTATCGTGACCGGCGGCTCGACCTGCTGGGCGTTGCCATTGTCGGGATCGCCTCGGGCTTCGGTGGAGGTTTGATCCGCGACATCCTGCTCTCCGAGGTTCCTGCCGCGATGCAGAGCAACTGGTACCTCCCGGTCGCGGTGGCGGCGGCCCTGCTCGGCATGCTGCTCGAGCGGGTTTTCTCGCGCCTGAACGCGCTGATCACAGCGCTCGACGCGCTGACCATTGGCCTCTTCGGCGTAATCGGAACGACCAAAGCGCTCTCGCTGGGAGTGCCGGAGGTGCCGGCGGTATTCGTGGGCGTGGTGTCTGCGGTGGGCGGATCTATCCTCCGTGACATCCTGCTCAACACGCCCATCGCCCTTATGCACGTCGGATCCCTGTACGCCGTAGCCGCGCTATTCGGATGCGTCACCCTGGTCGGCCTCGCGATTGCGGGCGTTCCCGTTATCGTCGCCGCGATCGCGTCCGTGGTCGTCACTTTCGGCGTGCGAATCCTCGCCGTGCTGTTCAACTGGAGCCTGCCCGAACAGCGGCGGCTGGAGCGGATACCGCGGCTGCCGCGGATCCCACGGATCGCTCGATTCCCGCGGAGCAGCAAGGATCGCAACGCCGCAGCGCGCGCGGGCTCTCCCCGCACCGGCGCCATACCGCGGGTGGGTCCAAGCACACAAACCGGATCGATCGCCCGCGTGAGTGCGGGTCCGACGACAGGCTCGATACCGCGCGTCACCAACGCACAGCCGCGCACGGGGTCCATCCCGAAACAGGCGCCGGCCACCCGCCCCGCGTCCACCGCCCGTCTGCCGCGCGGACTTCGGCGAAAGCCATAGCACTACGCCCGGACGCGCCTGTGCCGTCGGGGATACCCCGACCGGCCACGCCAACCGGAACAGATCGACTAATCACGCCGTTCGGGATACCCCCGTCGGTTAGGGTACGAGCCGACTAAACGGCGACGAGCTCGCGATCGCCCGCCTCGGCGCGCACCGCACGATTGACTGCCGAGACCACCGCCTTGAGTGACGCAGTGGAGATGTCTGCGTCGATACCGACTCCCCACAGGGTCTTGCCGTTCACGCGAAGCTCTACATACGCGGCCGCATACGCGTCTCCACCTGCACTGAGTGCGTGCTCGACGTAGTCGAACAGCTCCACCTCAATGCCCTGGTCGGCCATGATGCCGAGGAACGCGGCGATCGGTCCGTTGCCGGTGGCGTTGGCGTCGATCACTTCGTCGCCGATCCGAAGCTGCGTCTGGAGCGAGATGCTCCCCGAGAGATCGCTGGAGGTATTCATGCGAGTCAGCTCGAACCGACCCCACTTGTCTTCCGGACGGTCAGCGGGGGCCGGCAGGTACTCGTCCTGGAACACGGTCCAGATCTGCTCGCTTGTGACCTCGCCGCCCTCGGAGTCCGTCTTGCCCTGCACGACACCACTGAACTCGATCTGCAGGCGGCGCGGCAGGTCGAGCTTGTGGTCGGTCTTCAGGAGGTAGGCCACGCCGCCCTTACCGGACTGCGAGTTCACCCGCACAACCGCTTCGTAACCGCGCCCCACGTCCTTCGGGTCAATCGGAAGGTACGGAACCGCCCAGAGCAGCTCGTCTACCGAGACGTTCTTCTCTGCGGCATCCTTGGCCATCGCTTCGAAACCCTTTTTGATAGCGTCCTGGTGCGAGCCGCTGAAGGCCGTGTACACGAGGTCCCCCGCCCATGGGCTGCGCTCGTGCACCTTGAGCTGGTTGCAGTACTCCGCGGTGCGCCGTACCTCGTCGAGGTCGCTGAAGTCGATCTGAGGGTCGATCCCCTGCGTGAAGAGGTTCAGGCCGAGCGCGACCAGGTCAACGTTTCCCGTGCGTTCGCCGTTGCCGAAGAGGCATCCTTCGATGCGGTCTGCGCCCGCCATGTAGCCCAGCTCCGCTGCCGCGATACCCGTACCGCGGTCGTTGTGCGGGTGGAGGCTGAGCAATACGTTCTCGCGGTGGACCAGGCGCCGTGACATCCATTCGATTGAATCGGCGTACACGTTGGGCGTGGCCATCTCCACGGTCGCGGGCAGGTTGATGATGACCTTGCGCTCCGGGGTCGGCTCGAATACTTCGATGACCTGGTTCGAGATCTCCAGCGCGAAGTCGAGCTCGGTGCCCGTGTAGCTCTCTGGCGAGTATTCGTAGTAGATCGTCGTGCCCGGAACGGTTGCCTCCGCGGCCTTGCACAGGCGAGCCCCCTCGAGGGCGATGTCTATGATGCCCTGCTTGCCGGTGCGGAAGACGACATCCCGCTGCAAAACGCTCGTGGAGTTGTAGAGGTGGACGATCGCCTGTTTGGCCCCGCGGATCGACTCGTAGGTGCGGTTGATCAGGTGCTCGCGGGCCTGGGTCAGCACCTGGATGGTGACGTCGTCCGGGATGAGGTTCTCTTCGATGAGGGAGCGGACGAAGTCGAAGTCGGTCTGGCTGGCGCTCGGGAAGCCGACCTCAATCTGCTTGTATCCCATCCGAACAAGCAGGTCGAACATGATCCGCTTACGCTCGGGGCTCATCGGATCGATGAGGGCCTGGTTGCCGTCTCGCAGGTCGACTGCGCACCAGATCGGCGCGGTCGTGATCTGCTTCGTGGGCCAGGTGCGGTCCGGCAGATCGACGGAAAACTGCTCGTTGTAGGGGCGGTACTTGTGCGTCGGCATGGCGGACGGCTTTTGTGCGTTGCGCATCAGGATCTCTTCCGGTCGTAGTGGTCAGCCAACAGCAAACTCCGCGACGAGGGAGGCCTGGCTAGGACTCGTCGCGGCAGCTAAGGAGAAGCAGACCGAACAACACCCTCCGAGGGTAGCACCGTGCGGCATTGATCGCACGGGAATGGGAGCGGAAGCGGTCGCGGTCGCGGTTGGCGGACTCGGCAGCGGTCGCGGTCGCGGTTGGCGGACTCGGCAGCGGTCGCGGTCGCCTTCGGTAATTCAGGAGATGGCAACGCCGCAGCGAGGGTGCACCGCGCCCCGCCGCCGCGGTAGCCATCGGCAGCCGAGGCGCCGTGCGCCAGTTCCTGAGTTTCCGAAGGCTGCCGGTTGGCGACGAGCCGCCGCGCCGGAACTGCGCCGAAACTGCGCCGGAACCGCGCCGGAACCTTGGCTAAATCGCGGCAAGCGCTGCCACAGGCGTGACCCTCGTGGCCTTGCCCGCGGCGACGACGGAGGAGATCGCGGTCAGTCCCGCAGCACATACCGCCAGCGCGACGACCAGGCCGAGAGGCAGAACAGGTGTTACAAACTGCCCACCATCGAGCGACCCGAACATCGACTGAGCGCCCGCCCAGCCGTAGAAGGTGCCGAGCGCAAGCCCGAGTAAAACGGCAGTCACGGTCAACTGGGCGCTCTCCAGAACGACCATGCGGCGCACCTGCCCGGCGGTGAGCCCGAGCGCGCGGAGCAGGCCCAGCTCCCGCGTCCGTTGCAAGACGCTCAGCGAGAGGTTGTTCACCAGCCCCACCGCAGCGATCAGCGCGCTGAAACCGGTGAGCGCCGCGAATACCGCGGTGATCGCCAGCAGCACGTCGTCCGCGCCGGAATAGGCCGCGGGATCCGCATCAGTGACCCTTTCCATCAGAGCCGCGAAACTCGACAGCGCGACAGTGAACATGGTCACCAGAGTGACGCCGATCACAACACCGATCATGTTGCGGGACGTGCGTTCCGGATAGCGCACGGCATTCTCGGCGGCAAGACGGGCCGTGGCGCCACCACCGAACAGGCGTCCGACGACTCGCAGCGCCCGCGGAATGACCAGGTGCGCTCCGAACGCCAGTCCCGCGAACGAGAGCGCGCCACCCGCTACCCCGATCAGCACACCCGCGGGGGTGACGAGCCCGACCACCACGCCGCCAACGAGCAGTCCGATCCCGAGCACGAACGCGATGACCGCCACCACGTTTCGGGAGCGGCGCGACACGGTCTCTTCGTAACTCTTGTCCTGGGCGGCTCCCGTGGCCTGCATCGGCGACACCCCCAATACCGGACGTGAACCGACCCAGGACGCCAGCCACGTCGTCACGATCACCGCGACAATCGGTGCGGCCAGCACGGGCGAAACCAGAGCGAAGGCGGGCACCGTGATGGCCCCGATAGCCTCAACCGCCGACAGCGCTATCCACGTGACTGCCGTTCCGGCGAGCAGACCCAGACCGCCCCCGATGACACCAACCCACAGCCCCTCCCGGCTTACCGCCGCGCGCTGGGCTGAGGCGGTCGACCCGAGCAGACGCATCAGCGCGATGGTGCCCGTCCGCCCGGCGATGATGGTCGCGAACGTGTTGGTGGTGACCACCGCTCCGACGTACACGGCAATCACGATGAACACGGCCGATGCGAGCTGGAGCATCACCGCGGCCGAACCGCTCGAGCCGGTGGTGTCGTCCACCGCCACGATCGCCGCGATCGCGTCGCTCACCTGCAGGAGCGTGACACCGAACGCGGAGCTCAGCCCAGCCACGAGCACGCTCGACCCGTGATCACGCACACGATCGACCCACATCAGGCGCGCTCCATTGCGAGCATGAGTGAACTGATCTGCTCGGGGGTCGAGCGGCCCTGCTCGCGGACGACTTCGCCGTCGGCCAGGAACACGATCCGATCCGCGTAGCTGGCCGCGACCGGGTCATGCGTCACCATCGCGATGCTCTGCCCGTACTCGGCGCAGGCCGTGCGCAGCAGCGCCAGAACCTCCCTACCCGATCGGGAGTCCAGATTTCCTGTCGGTTCATCCGCGAACACGAGGTCAGGTCGGCTGCCCAGCGCCCGCGCTATCGCCACTCGCTGCTGCTGCCCGCCGGACAGTTCGTGCGGGCGGTGCCGCAACCGGTCTGTGAGTCCCAACGAGATGATGAGGTCGTCGATCCACGCGCGTTCGGTCGTAGTGGGACGTCGTCCGTCGAGTTCGAAGGGCAGCAGGATATTACCCTCGACGTCGAGCGTGGGCACCAGATTGAACGCCTGGAACACAAACCCGACCCGACGACGACGCAGAACCGTCAATTCCGTATCGTTCAGGGCAGTCACATCGGTATCGCCGAGCCAGGCCCGCCCACTCGACGGGGTGTCGAGGCCCGCCATGATGTGCATCAAGGTGGACTTGCCGGAACCGCTCGGTCCCATAATCGCGGTGAATTCGCCGCGGTGCAGCGCGAAGGTGACCCCGGCTAAGGCGACTACGGCGCTTTCGCTGGAACCGTACGACTTCGTGAGGTGTTCGACGCGGGCGACCAATGCTCGTGGCGCCGCAGTTCCGCTGGCCGCGGACGCCGTTGGTGGTGAAGGGAAAGTTGTCATGGTTCCACGCTAGGAATCCCGAGGCTGGTTCGAATCGGGCGCTGGTCGCGCATTCAATACGCCGAGCGGATGATCCGGGCGGGCCTCACCGCACGAGGCGACGGCTTTCGCCCCCCTGTGCTGCCGCGATCGTCAGTCCACGATGCGGTGTTCGAAAGCGAACACGACCAGCTGCACGCGGTCGCGCAGCCCGAGCTTCCCTAGTATCCGACTGATGTGCGTCTTGACCGTTGCCTCGCTGAGGAACTCCCCCGCAGCGATCTCTGAGTTGCTCAGCCCCCGCGCCGCGAGGAGGAAAATATCGTGCTCGCGGGCCGTGAGTGAACTAAACGATTCGGGCGCCGTCGGACCGGGCGCCTGGGAGTCGAAGTGTCTGAACAACTCGCGCGTCGCAGCGGCGGCGATGACGGCCGTCCCCGCGTGGACCGTACGGATCGAAGCGAGAAGGAACTCGGGGTCGGTGTCTTTCAGGAGGAACCCGCTCGCGCCGCCGCGGATCGCGCGCGTGGCCGCCTCGTCGAGGTCAAAGGTGGTGAGGACGATGATGCGAGGCTGGGCTTGCCCGCGAGCGGCAGCCGCGGCGAGGATCTCGCGGGTCGAGTCGATCCCGTCCATCACCGGCATGCGGATGTCCATGAGGATCACGTCCGGCAGGGCCTCCGCCGCCATCGTTATTCCTTCCGCGCCGTTACCCGCCTCCCCCACGAAGAGAAAGTCGGGCTGCGACGAAATAAGCATGCGAATGCCCGCGCGAAACAGCGCCTGGTCATCGACGAGCGCGACCCGGATCCTGTCGCTCATGCGCGTATCGCCCGTGCCGCGGGAATGAGGGCCGTCACGACGAATTCCCGGTTCCGGGGTTCAGCTGTCAGGGAACCGCCGACGAGTGCAGCGCGCTCGCGCATTCCCGCCAGGCCGTGTCCGATGCGCAACTCTCCCGTATGGGGGGATGACAGCAGGGTGCTTGTGATGGAAACCTCCAGGTAATTTTCCGACCAGGTAAAGAGCATTCGGGCGGGCTGCGTCACATCGCCATGGCGGAGGACGTTGGTGAGCGCTTCCTGCACGATGCGGTACACCGCCAGCTGGTGTCCGGTGCCGAGTGTCGTACTCTGCCCTCTCACCTCGTCGACGATGGTGAGGCCCGACCCGCGCATCTGCTCGAGCAGCCGTTCCAGGTCTGCGAGGGCGGGCTGGGGTCCGGCGCTCTGGCTGTGACGGAGCTGACTGAGAAGCAGGCGCACATCCGCCAACGCCTCGCGAGCGGTGGTTGAGATTGCGGTCAGCGCACCATCGACGGCTGCGGGGTCCTGAGCCCGGGCATACCGCGCGCCGTCCGATTGCGCGATGACCACGGCAAGGGAATGCGCGACGACGTCGTGCATGTCGCGCGCAATCCGGTTGCGCTCCTGCTCAACAATGACTTCCCGTTCGGCCAGCTCGGCCTCGGCAAGGGCGGCGCGCTCGGCCTCTCTGCTCTCGCGCGCGGCTATCCGGGTGCGAACGAGCAGTCCTACCGTCCACGGCAGCCCGAGGAGGACCAGCATCGCAACCAGCTGGAAAAAGAACTGGAGAACGATGGTGGCCAGGCTGTCGGTAGCGCTCGGTCCGAAGAGGAACATGGAGGTGAACGTGAGGAACACGCTGCCGAGCAGCGCGCCAAGACCAACTGAGGCGAGGCCGAGCCACTTGACAACCCGTCCACCGTAAGCAGACGTGGAGTAGACCACCGCCAGGATGGCGAAGTCGGCAACCACCGGTGCGAGCTCAATCGCGTACATCTGAGCGACAGCCGCGACCCACGACAGCGCGAGCGCGAGGCCGGGAGCCAGTCTCCGCAGGAGCAGCGCCGAGGTGAGGACGACCGTCAGAGCGGTGTAGCCTCCTGAGCCGTCACCAGTGACGGCCGCGACAAGGAAGAAAACCGCGGCAACCAGGCAGTCGACCGCCACCTGGTACGGGCGCAATGATCGGAACATGTCTCCACGGTACGGGCACAAACCTGACCCGCCGGTCCACTCCGCGCAAGATCATCCCAGCGATGTACGGTGCCCGGAAACCTCGACCAGACGCCCGGGCAGGTCGACGTTAGAAGCCGAGTCGCCCCAGCTGCTTCGGGTCGCGCTGCCAATCCTTCGCCACCTTGACCCTGATCGACAAGAAGACCTGCTTGCCCACGAGTTTCTCGATCTGCACTCTGGCTCGCGCGCCGACATCCTGCAACCGCTCGCCCTTATGCCCGATAATGATCCCCTTTTGGCTGTCACGCTCGACGAAGAGGTTCGCGTAGATTTCGAGCAGATCCTTGTCTTCACGCTCGATCATGTCGTCGATCGTGACCGCGATGGAGTGGGGCAACTCGTCCTCAACGCCTTCGAGCACGGCTTCGCGAATGAGCTCGCCAACCCGGGATTCCATCGCCTCGTCAGTCGTCGCGTCCGAGGGGTACAGCGCTTCCGACAACGGCATGAGTTTGATCAGTTCGTCCGTGATGATGTCTAACTGGATTTGGCCGGTGGAAGACACCGGGATGATCGCGTCCCACTCGCGCAGAGCGCTCACCGCCTGCAACTGTTCTGCCACGGCGGGGCGGCTCGCTGCGTCGATTTTTGTCACGATCGCAACCTTCTTCGCACGCGGAAAGCTGTCGAGCTGCTCGCTGATGTACTTGTCGCCTGGCCCGATCTTTTCGTTCGCCGGAACACAGAACCCGATGACATCCACGTCGCTCAGGGTGTCCTGCACGATGCTGTTCAGTCGTTCCCCGAGCAGCGTGCGCGGGCGGTGCATGCCCGGGGTGTCGACGATGATGAGCTGCCCCTGCGGGCGATGGACAATGCCGCGGATGGCTCGGCGCGTGGTCTGCGGCTTCGATGAAGTGATCGCAACCTTCTCACCGACCAGCGCGTTGGTGAGCGTGGATTTACCGACGTTTGGGCGACCGACAAAACTGACGAAGCCGGCGCGGAAGGGGTGAGCTGATTCTTGGCTCGTCATAAGTGAAGTCCTAGGTTCTGTGGGGGAAAGATGGGGTGGCCGGTTATCCGGCGTCGGAATCGCCCAGGAAGGCGTCCTGCGCCTCGACGAGTGCTTGGTCGCGTTCGACCAGCACCGTGCTCACGCGTTTGCGGCGGCCCTCCGTGCGCTCGGCCGTGAGCACAAGGCCGGACGTGGTCGCGACCGACCCAGCGACCGGGAGTCGACCGAGCGCCTTGCTCAGCAGACCGCCCACCGAATCGACCTCGTCGTCCTCGAGTTCGAGCCCGAACAGGTCGCCCAGTTCGTCGACGGGCATCCGCGCGCTGACCCTGAACCGTCCCGCCTCGATCTCCTCGAAGTCAGCGACCTCGCGGTCGTACTCGTCGGAAATGTCGCCGACCAGTTCCTCGATCAGATCCTCGAGAGTGACCAGCCCGGCGATGCCACCGTATTCGTCGACCACCATGGCGAGGTGGTTGGATTCCAGCTGCATCTGTCGCAACGTGTCATCCGCCTTCTTGGATTCTGGAACGAACAACGCAGGGCGGGCGAGTTCCGCGGCCGTCACCGTCTCACTGCCATCCGACTGCTCATAGGCGAGGCGCGCGACATCACGGAGATACAGCACGCCGACGACCTCATCGATGTCCTCGCCGAGAACCGGCATCCGGGAGATTCCGCGGCTGAGCAGCAGGCCCATGGCGGTGCCAATTGAGTCGTCCCCGTCGATCGTGACCATGTCCGTGCGCGGAACCATGACCTCGCGCACCACGGTCTCGTTGAATTCGAAGATCGAGTGGATGAGCTCGCGGTCGTACTCCTCGAGCACGTCTAGTTCGGTCGCTTCATCCACCATGCTGAGCAACTGTTCCTCGCTAGAGAAGGTTGCCCCCTTGGGCCGTCCCGGAGTGACGCGGTTTCCGATGGCGACGAGAGCATTGGCGAGGGGGCCAAGGAACAGGCGTACCGCGCGGATCGTGCCCGCGCTGAATCTGATGATGGCGCGCGAATGGGCACGTCCGACGCTGCGCGGACTCGAGCCCACCAATACGAACGACACCGCCGTCATGATGAGGGCGCTGAACAGGAACGCCCACCACCAGTCGTCGAACGAGTAGGCGAATGCGAGCGAGACCAGCACCGCCGCGGTCGTCTCGGAGACCACGCGCATGAAGTTCAGCGCATTGATGTGGGCGCCGAAATCGTCCGAGATGGCGAGGATCGACCGACGCCGGCGGCTGTGCGCGGCGAGGTCGACGAGGTCGGTGCGGCTGAGCACCTGAAGTGCCGCATCCGAGGCGGCGAGCAGCCCGCCGAATACAACGAGGACCGCGGCAACTACGACGAAGGTCGCGACCATGGCCGGTTACCTGCGTCGTTCGGACATCGCGAACCCCACGAGGAGGTCGCGCTGAAGGCCAAACATTTCTTTCTCGTCCTCGGGCTCAGCGTGATCGAAACCGAGCAGGTGCAGGAGGCCGTGCGTCGTCAGGAGGAAGAGCTCTTCGATGATGCTGTGGCCGGCGGTCTCCGCCTGACCGATCGCGACCTGAGGGCACAAAACGATATCGCCGAGGAGACCTGCGGGGGTCGGTGCGTCTTCGGTGCCGGGCCGCAGCTCGTCCATAGGGAAGCTGAGCACGTCCGTGGGGCCGGGCTCATCCATCCACTGCACGTGAAGTTGCTCCATCGCGGCCTCATCGACCAACACGATCGCCAGCTCGGCGTCGGGGTGCACATGAAGCTGGTCGAGGTTGTACGTCACGAGGCGCTGGATCGCGAGCTCGTCTACCGGAACGCCGGATTCGTTGTTGATCTCGATCGACACTTAGCGACCCCACCTTTTGTCTGGTCTTGTCGAACGCTGGTGGTCCGCAGGATTGTTTCCGCGGCGATCCGCGCGATTCACGGGCTCAGCGCCCGTGGGGCTCTGGTGCTCGAAGCGCGCAACCTGTCGCTCGGCATCGAACCGGGTATACGCGTCGACGATCTGGCCGACCAGCGTGTGGCGCACCACGTCGGCGCTCGTCAGTCGGGAGAAGTGGATGTCGTCGATCTGGTCGAGGACCCGGGTGACGAGCTGGAGTCCGCTGGCGCCCGTCGGCAGGTCGACCTGGGTCACATCGCCCGTAATCACCATCTTGGAACCGAATCCGAGGCGGGTCAGGAACATCTTCATCTGTTCCGGACTCGTGTTCTGGGCCTCATCGAGCACGATGAACGCGTTGTTGAGGGTGCGGCCGCGCATGTACGCAAGGGGCGCCACCTCGACGGTGCCCGCCGCGAGAAGCTTCGGCACCATCTCCGGGTCCATCATCTCGTTGAGCGCGTCGTACAACGGGCGAAGGTACGGATCGATCTTGTCGGTGAGGGTGCCCGGGAGGAAGCCGAGTCGCTCGCCGGCCTCGACCGCGGGACGGGTCAGGATGATGCGCTCGACCTCTTTGCGCTGCAGGGCCTGCACTGCCTTCGCCATCGCCAAATACGTCTTGCCGGTACCCGCGGGACCAATCCCCACGATGGTGTGGGTGTCGATGGCGTCGACGTACTCCTTCTGCCCGAGCGTCTTCGGCCGCAGGCTTTTGCCGCGGCTTGTCAGGATCGGCTGGCCAAGCAGGTCAGATGGGCTGCCCGCCCGCGAGTCCAGGATCGAGGCCGATGACGTGACGTCGGTGGTGTCCAAATCTGCTCCGTTTCGCACCATTTGTACTAGCTCCTCAACGAGTCGCTGCGCTGCCTGCACATCGTCGCTGGCTCCCCCGAGGGAGATCTCGTTTCCGCGCACCAGCACGGAGACCCGCGGATGCTGTCGTTCAATCGTCTTAAGTAGCCGGTCCTGGGGACCAAGCAATCGCACCATCGCGACGCCATCCACGAGGATGACAACATGGTCGTCCTCGGAAGCAACCCGCCGCGGCCGAGCGGCGTCTGCCGAGGGCTCTGTCTGCGCCGCGGGAGCCGCCTCCGACGGCGCCGACTGGGCTGGATCGAACTTTTCCGGCCTGTTGCTACTGGGCAAGTGTGCCTTCCGGGAGGGCGCCGCTGAGAACATGGGCGTGCGCGTGAAGAACGGTCTGGCCGGCGGTCGCTCCGGTATTGAACACGAGACGGAACTCACCGTTCGAATGTTCTGTGGCGAGATCACGAGCAACCGCGACGATCTCCGCGAGCAGTTGCGGTTCTGCTGCGGCCAACTCCACAACGCTCGGATACGCGCCGGTTTTGGGCACTACGAGCAGGTGCACCGCGGCCTGCGGGTTGATGTCGCGGAAGGCGATGAGCGTCTCGTTTTCGAAGACGATGTCCGCGGGAATTTCACGCGCGATAATTCGAGTGAAGATCGACGGTTCGGACTCAGGCATATTTCCAGCTTAAGCCATCGTCCGCTACCAGCGGCCGAGTTTCGCGTTGAGCACAGCGATCGCAGCCGGACCCGCGGTCGAAGTGCGCAGCACGGTGTCACCGAGGCGCACAACTGTTGCTCCGGCCGAGCCGAGCAGGGCGAGCTCCGCCGGCGCGATTCCTCCCTCCGGACCCACTACGAGAACCACGTCCCGACCGTCCAGCTCGAGTTCGGTCAGCGCGGTGTCGCCCGTGGGATCCAGAACCAGCATCCGGGTGGTTGCAGCAAGCGCCCCGAGCTGCTTGGAACTGACAAGTTCGCCGACCTCGGGAACAAAGGACCGGATCGACTGCTTTGTGGCCTCGCGAACAACAGCCTCCCAGCGGGTGTGACCCTTCGCCACCTTCGCACCCTCCCACCGCGAGATGCTGCGCTGGGCTGACCACGGAATGACGCCGTCGACTCCGAGCTCGGTCGCGGCCTGAACCGCAAGCTCATCGCGGTCTCCCTTAGCCAGCGCTTGCGCGAGCCAAATAGCCGGTGTGGGCGGGGAATCGACCCTCAACTCCTCGATCTCGATTTCGAGACGAGCGGGCTCCGCGCGGGTAATGGGTCCGACAACGCGGAGCCCAGCGCCGTTGCCGATCTCCACCCGCTCGCCGAGCTGCAGCCGGCTGACGGTCACCGCGTGGCGCGCCTCTCCACCGGTCAGTTGCGCGGTCGCACCGACGGAGAGATCCGTCAGGTCTTCATTCAGGTAGAAATGCGCCACGTGGATCCTCCTCGGGTTGGGCACGATGCTTGCGGATGCTGCCGTAGATGCCGTCGGCGACGCCACCCTTTCGAAAACTCAGGAACTCGCGCAGCGTCTGCTCGCGCGAACCCCGGCAGCGCTGGCTACCAGTGTCTCCCGCGTGCGCGAGTTCCTGAATTTCCGAAGGGTGGAGGCACAACGCTCACGTCGCGCACCCGCGCCGGTGCCGGTGCCGGTGCCGGTGCGGTGCGGGTGCCGGTGCCGGTGCGGGTGCCGAGCGACAGCTACCTACGCGTGCTGGCTACGCGTGGAAGCGATCGCGCAGCTTCGAGAACAGGCCCTGCTGGAACTGCGCGAGGTGCGGAGGCACGTTCTTCTGCGACTTCGAGAGTTCCTTGATCAGGTTCTGTTCCTTGTGGTTCAGCTTCGTCGGCGTCACCACCTGGATGCCGATCTTCAGGTCGCCCCGACCGCTGCCGCGCAGGTGGGTGATGCCACGGTCCTTAATGGTGATCACCTCGGCGCTCTGCGTGCCCGGCTTGACCTCAATGGTGATGTCGCCGTCCAGGGTCTTGAGCACCGACGTGGCGCCCAGGATCGCGTCGGTCATCTGCACCTCGAGCGTGGCAAGGAGATCGTCGCCGTTGCGGCTGAACGTGTCATGGTGCCGCACCTTGATTTCGAGGTAGAGATCGCCCTGCGGTCCGCCCGCGGGGCCAACTTCGCCCTGCGACGGCATCTGCAGACGCAGACCGGTGTCGACACCGGCCGGAATGTCGACAGAAAGGGTGCGGGCAGCGCGAACGCGCCCCTGGCCCTGGCAGGTCGGGCACGGGTGCGGGATGACCGTTCCGTAACCGCGGCACGTACCGCACGGGCTCGACGTCATGACGTTGCCCAGCAGGCTGCGCACGGCGCGCTGGATCTGACCGCTTCCGTGACAGATGTCACAGGTAGCGGGTGAGGTACCGGGGGCACAGCAGCTTCCGTCGCAGGTCTCGCACAGAACCGCGGTGTTCACCTCGATGTCGCGGGTCGCCCCGAACACGACCTCGTCCAGGTCCATCTCCACCCGCACGAGTGCGTCCTGGCCGCGTTCGCGGCGCGAGCGGGGGCCACGGCTCTGCTGGCCACCGCCGAAGAAGGTCTCGAAGATGTCGCCGAAGCCGCCGAAGCCGGCTCCGCCCGCGCCACCGAAGCCCGGCTGGGGTCCGATGTCGTACTGCTGGCGCTGCTGGGGATCGCTCAGCACGTCGTAGGCGTGGGTGACCAGCTTGAACTGGTCAGATGCTTCCGGGTTCGGGTTCACATCGGGGTGCAGCTCCCGCGCAAGACGGCGATAAGCCTTCTTGATCTGGTCCGCGGACGCGTCGCGTGCGACACCGAGTACTTCGTAATGGTCTGCCACTTATTCCTCACCGAGCAGCCGCGTCAGGTAGCGAGCTACTGCTCGCACCGCGGCCATGTTGTTCGAATAGTCCATGCGTATTGGTCCCAATACGCCAAGTCGCGCGAGGCTTCCACCGGATGCCGCGTAACCGCTCGTCAGAACCGAGGTCTCCCCCAGTCCAAATTCTGCGTTCTCTCGTCCGATGCTGACGGAGACACCGTGTTGGTCTACCGCCATCTCACCAAACAGCCTCAGCAGCGTAACCTGTTCCTCGATTGCTTCGAGCACAGGAAAGATACTGCCGGAGAAATCGTCCTCCGTGCGCACGAGGTTAGCGGTTCCAGCCATGACCAATTTGTCCTGGCGGTTCGCCGCAACCTGCTCCACCAGGCTGGCGACGATCTGCCGCACCATCGCCTGCTGCGCGGGCGGAAACGTCTCGGGGAGCGCCACGAGCATCGTGGCAGCTTCAGCCAGCCCCAGGCCACCGAGCGTCGAGTTCAATCGCGACCGCAGCTCGCTGAGGAAGTGGTCCTCGAGGGGCACTGCGATGTCGAGGATTCGCTGCTCGACCCGACCGCTGTCGGTGATAAACACCGTCATCACGCGGGTTTGGCTGAGTGGGACGAGCTCGATGTGGCGAACGCGGGAACGGGACAGGGAGGGGTACTGCACGAGCGCCACCTGATGCGTCAGTTGCGATAGCAATCGCACGGTGCGCCCGAGCACGTCGTCTAAGTCCACAGACTGGCCCATAAACGCCTCGATCGCGTGGCGCTGCGCGGACGTCAGCGGGCGCAGGTCGGCGAGCTGGTCGACGAAAACCCGGTACCCCTTGTCCGTGGGGACACGGCCGGACGAGGTGTGCGGGGCGACGATGAGCTGTTCCTCTTCGAGCAGCGCCATGTCGTTGCGAATGGTCGCAGCAGAGACACCAAATGAGTGGCGCTCGACGATCGACTTCGAACCGACCGGCTCGCGCGAGGCGACATAGTCCTGCACGATCACGCGCAGAACCTCGAGACCGCGTTCCGAAACCATACGAACCGCCTCCCCTGACTTAGCACTCGCCGTTTATGACTGCCAATTCTACCGCGCAAATTCACCCGGGACGCCGCATCGAAAATCGCGCGGTCTGCGGCCCTCGAACCAGAATCCAGAACGTTGCGCGTCGGGATTGCGACAGGCTACCGTGGCCTCGTGTTCCGATCGAAAGGCGGTACTGCGTGTCCAACCCTGCTCCCCCGGTGCAGCCCGCGGCGCCTCTGACGCCTGCGGAAGACAAGCAGTGGGCGTCCTTCGCTCACTTCGGTGGCGTCCTCTGGTTCCTGCCGGCGCTGATTATCTTCCTGGTGTACAAAGACCGGGGCCAGCTCACCCGCCAGGAGTCGAAAGAAGCGCTCAACTGGCAGATCACCTACAGCATCGCGATTGTCGCCCTCACGCTCGCGATATCGGTCATCGGCACGCTGCTTGTCCTGGTCGGCGCCTTCCCGCTCGCTCAGTTGCTCGGCTACCTCCCCTACCTGCTGTACATCGTCAACGCCGTGTTCTCGATTCTCGGCGGCATTCGCGTCAACGCGGGTGGGGCCTATCGCTACCCCGTCGCCCTGCGCCTCATCTCGTAGCATCCCACTGCCCCACTGCGCGCGTGACCCGCGTCGTGGACAACATTGCCCGAAGATTTATCGAAAAAGGGGTCCAGACATCGCGGGGCAGTTGCTTTAATGGACCCATGTCACAGACACCTCCCCCGCAGAACCCCTACCAGTCCGCCGCGCAGCTCAGCCCGAGCGACGAGAAGCTGTGGGCTACCCTCGTGCACATCCTGGGAATCTTCTTCTCCTTCATCCCCGCACTTGTCGGATACCTGCTGCTGAAAGACCGCGGTCCGTTCGTGCGGCAGCACACCACGGCCGCGCTCAACTTCCAGCTCACCATGCTGATCGCCTACGTGATCGGCATCGTCACGAGCGTGATCCTGATCGGTGTATTCATTTTGCTCGCCGTCGTTGTGGTGGAACTCGTGTTCAGCATCATCGCCGCCGTCGCCGCAAACAATGGTCAGACCTACAAGTACCCTCTGACCATCGAGTTCATCAAATAGCGGCATTTATGGGCAGGCGGATGCCACGGGCGCAGTCACCTGCCATCTGACGCTTCGGAGCCCACGCGGTGCTCGGCCGTGCCGTACAACGACGGGCCGAGCGGCTTAGCTACGCCTCGAGGAGCCGACGAACGACCGCGTCGGCGAGCAGACGCCCCCGCAGGGTGAGGGTCACCCGTCGGCGGAGCGCGTCGGCCGGGACGATCAGCTCGTCCGCGATGAGCCCGGCAACCGCGAGGCGCCCCGCGGGGGTGAGTTCGCTGGTCGGTATGCCCTCGCGGATCCGGACGAGCAACAAGACACGCTCGACCCGGCGGGTTTCGTCGTCCAGGGTCTCCCGCCCGATTGCCGGAGAGTGACCGGCAGCGATTCGTTCCGCGTACGCGGCGGGGTGTTTGACGTTCCACCACCGCACACCACCGACGTGGCTGTGCGCCCCGGGGCCGACGCCCCACCAGTCATGTCCCTGCCAGTACGCGAGGTTGTGCCGCGACCGATGGCGCTGGCCCCCGGCATCCGTTTCATCCACGCGTGCCCAGTTGCTGACCTCGTACCAGGAATACCCGGCGGCAGCGAGAAGCCGGTCGGCGAGCTCGTACATGTCGGCCTGGGTGTCGTCGTCTGGCGTCTCGACCTCTCCGCGCCGAATCTGCCTGGCGAGTTTGGTTCCGTCTTCGACGATCAGGGCGTACGCCGAGATGTGGTCAGGGCGCTGCGCAAGAGCGTGCTCCACCGACACCCGCCAGTCGGCCAGGGTCTCACCCGGGGTGCCGTAGATGAGGTCGAGGCTGACCTGCAGCCCCGCCTGCCTCGCCCACTCCACCACGAGCGGAATCCGGGCCGGATCGTGGGTTCGCTCGAGCGTCGCCAGCACGTGGGGCACCGCAGACTGCATCCCGAAGGACACGCGCGTGAAGCCTGCGGCTCGGAGGGCGAGAAGGTAGTCGAGGTCCACCGAATCGGGGTTCGCTTCTGTCGTGACCTCAGCGCCGGGCACCAGGCCCCACGTGCCGACCACGGCGTGCAGCATCTCGGCCAGATCGGTCACCGGCAGCAGGGTCGGGGTGCCGCCGCCGAAGAACACGGTGGACACGGCGCGGTCGGGTAGTCCGGACGCGTCGAGCACCGCGCGCGCCTGGTGCACCTCTTCGATCGCCTGTCCGGCGTAGTCGCTGCGCTTGGCACCGCGCAGCTCGTCGGCCGTGTAGGTGTTGAAGTCGCAATACCCGCACCGCACGCGGCAGTAGGGCACGTGCAGGTACACGCCGAAGTTGCGGGACGAAGCGCCCTCGGCGGCGGACGCCGGGAGGAGTCCGTCGAGCGGTGCAGGGTCGGCGAGCGGAAGAGCGCTGGGCACGGCGGTCGGACCTACTCGGGGATGGGGCCCGTGAGGGCTCGCTGGTACCGCCGCGTGGAGATCCGCTGCATCACGCGCACCGCCGGGTAGGCAATCCACCAGTACCAGCGGGCAGGCCGGGAAAACGCGCGGATGGTCAACCAGACCGAGCCGTCGTCCTCGCGCTCGACGATCCAGCTTTCTTCGCCACTGACGGGATGGCCGCTCAGGGTGCCGTAGGCAAATCCCTTTCGGGTGGGCTCGTCGATGACGTAGACGACGCGCACCGGGGCGTTGATGGTGAGGGGCCCGAGCTTCGAGACGAGGTTGGCCGTGTCGCCTGCCTTCAGCAGAACCGTTCCATCCGAGGCGAGGTGGATGTCTCCACCGCCGTCAATGCTCGCCGCATCCACCGGCGTGCCGTCCGCATCGAACCCCACGGGTGAGTAGCTGCGGTCGGTGACATCGGTCGGGGACTCCGCCAACTCCACCGCGAATCCGCTCCCGCGCTGGATGGCCCAACTCAGAGTCGCTGTGCAGGCATAGGCCCAGCGGGCGTCGCCGAAACCGAGGCGAACCCGGCTTGCCGCGGGCCGGAACCCCCGAGGCGGGTAATGCATCAGGTCGGCGGCGAGGGTTGCACCCACGGCGCCGTAGCTGACCGGGCGTTCCCAGAGGGGAAGGTCGGCCACTATTTCTTTTCCTTTTTCGCTTCGGTGTCGCCCGAGAGCGCGGCGATGAACGCCTCCTGCGGGACCTCGACGCGACCGACCATCTTCATGCGCTTTTTGCCCTCTTTCTGCTTTTCGAGGAGCTTGCGCTTGCGGGTGATGTCACCGCCGTAGCACTTCGCGAGCACGTCCTTGCGCATGGCACTGATGCTCTCTCGTGCGATGATCCGGGCGCCAATGGCCGCCTGGATAGGAACTTCGAACTGCTGGCGCGGGATGAGCTTCTTCAGTCGCTCGGTCATCAGAACACCGTAGGCGTAGGCCTTGTCGCGGTGGACGATGGCGCTGAACGCGTCCACGGCCTCCCCCTGCAGGAGAATGTCGACCTTGACCAGGTCGGCGACCTGGTCGCCGGACGGCTCGTAGTCGAGGGAGGCGTATCCGGCAGTGCGGCTCTTCAGCTGGTCGAAGAAGTCGAACACGATCTCGCCGAGGGGCATCGTGTATTTGAGGTCGACCCGGTCTTCACCGACGTACTCCATACCGAGCATGGTGCCGCGACGACCCTGGCAGAGCTCCATCACGGTGCCGACAAAGTCCTTGGGAGTGAGGATGGATGCGCTGACAATCGGCTCACTGACGCTGGCGATCTTGCCGCCGGGGAACTCGCTCGGGTTGGTGACGGTGGTGGTGCGCTTGTCATCGGTCGTGACTTCGTAGATCACCGAGGGTGCGGTGGCGATCAGGTCGAGACCGAACTCACGCTCGAGGCGCTCGGTGACAATCTCGAGGTGCAGCAGTCCAAGGAACCCACAGCGGAATCCAAAGCCGAGGGCAACGGACGTCTCGGGCTCGTAGACCAGTGCAGCGTCGCTGAGCTTCAGCTTGTCGAGCGCCTCGCGCAGAACCGGGTAATCCGACCCATCGATCGGGTAGACACCGGAGAACACCATGGGCATCGGCTCGGAGTAGCCCTTGAGCGCAACGGTGGCCGGCTTCGCAAAGCTGGTGACCGTGTCGCCGACCTTGCTCAGGCGCACGTCCTTCACGCCGGTGATCAGGTATCCCACCTCGCCAACACCGAGCCCCTTGGACGGGGACGGCTCGGGCGAGCTGACACCGATCTCGAGCACCTCGTGAGCACTCTTGGTGCTCATCATCATGATCTTCTCGCGGGGCTTCAGCGACCCGTCGATCATGCGAACGTAGGTAATTACGCCGCGGTAGGCGTCATAGACGGAGTCGAAGATCATGGCGCGCGCGGGAGCATCTGCGTCACCGACCGGCGCGGGAATCAGCTGGGTGGCACGGTCGAGCAGCTCGGGGACACCGACACCGGTCTTGCCGGAGACCAGCAGGATGTCCTCCGGCTTGCAGCCGATGAGTCCGACGATCTCCTTGATGTACTTCTCCGGGTCGGCAGCCGGGAGGTCGATCTTGTTGAGCACCGGAATGATCGTGAGGTCGTTCTCGAGCGCCAGGTACAGGTTGGCGAGCGTCTGGGCTTCGATACCCTGCGCAGCATCCACCAAAAGAATTGCGCCCTCACACGCGGCGAGCGAACGCGACACCTCGTAGGTGAAGTCGACGTGACCGGGTGTGTCGATCATGTTCAGTGCGTAGGTCTGGCCGTCGAGCTCCCACGGCATGCGCACGGCCTGGCTCTTGATCGTGATGCCGCGCTCACGCTCGATGTCCATCCGGTCGAGGTATTGCGCCCGCATATCGCGGTCGCTGACGGCCCCCGTGATCTGCAGCATCCGGTCGGCCAGAGTCGACTTGCCATGGTCGATGTGGGCGATGATGCAGAAGTTGCGGATGAACGCGGGGTCTGTCGAGGCAGGCGCGAGGGCCTGGAGTGCGCGGGGAGACATTTGTGCAATTGTCCCACGGCGGCGCGCGGGAGCCGCACACATCCACTGAAGTGAGCGCGCACGCCTGTTGAAGGTCGGCCAACTTGTGACCGCGCGCGACCCCAGGAACGAGGCAACCAGCGGCCTTTGTCAAGCCGATGAATCAAAACATACGGCGTGTCTATAATCGCGATGTGCCTGATCCTCGAGTTCTCCGAACCCAGCTCCACGTCCTTACGACGGCGAGACGGCTCCTTGTCGAGCGCTCCGGGGAACCCCTGAACTTCACGATTCTGGCCAAGGAGGCGCAGGTCTCGCGGCGCACGCTCTACACGCACTGGGGCACGATCGAACGGGTCATCAGTGCATCGGTGACAACGCTCGATGCGGTTGTCCTTCCCGACCAGTCCGATCTGACTCCCCGCGAGAGGCTGTCGGGTTTTCTGTATACCGTGCGGGATAGCCTTGCCGATCCCGTCACCGCGGTCGCGCTCGCCTCGCTCGTGGGCCAGGCGCCGCAAGACCACAACGCCGCGGACTCGCTCGGTGAGACCGTGGATGCGCGCATCGCCCAGTTCCGCGAACGCGTTGCGCCCATATCAACGGAGCAGTTCGAGGCCGTGGTGGGCCCGATCTACTTCGCCGAATTCGTCATGCGGGCAAGCGCGTCAGACGAACTGCTCGACACCCTCGTGGCGCGCGGCGTGGACCTGCTCAATCTGGAGCCCGCTCTCGTCTGATCGCTCGGCCTCCTGCCGACTACTACCGGTCGGCTACTGGGTGACCGCTGGCGCCGGAAGTCGGCTGAGCCCGGTCGTGATGTCTTCGGGCGAGGCCGCGAGACAGATCCGGATCCAGCCCTCGCCGGACCTGCCGAACGCACTTCCGGGCGCCACAGCAACCCGGCTATAGACGAGGAATGTCTCGGCCCAGGACGCGACGTCGCCCCCGGACGCGTGGCTGACATCGATCCAGAGATAAAACGCGCCATTCGGCTGCAGATAGCGGATGCCGCGGGCATCGAGGATTGCCGTCGCGAGGTCAATGTTCTGACGGTAGTGCTCCCGCGCCGCGACGACGTGACTGTGATCGCCCGTGATTGCGGCGATCGCGGCGTACTGCGCAGGGGTGTCGACGCAGCTGATAGCCGCCTCCTGCACCGTGCGCATTGTCTCGGCCATTCCGGGAGGGGTCACCAGATAGCCAACCCGAATTCCGGTCATCGCGTAGGTCTTGGACAGGGAAAACGCGGAGAACACGCGGCCGTCACGGTCGAGGCTCGCGATGCTGACGTGCGGCTCTGCCCAGGTGAAGTATTCGTAGACCTCGTCGCTGATGATCCACAGGTCGTGGCGGCGCGCGAACTCGAGCAGCTCGACCAGGTTGGCCTTGGGAATGACGGTACCGAGTGGATTGGACGGTGAGTTCACGATCAGCACGCGGGTTCGCGCCGTGACGAGCAGCTCGAGGTCAGCGATTTTTGGCAGGAAGCCGTTCTCTACCCGCAGCGCGTACGGCACCGGAACCGCGTTCAGCATGCGCGCCGTCATCGTGAAGGTGGTGTAGCCGGGATCCGGAATCAAGACCTCGTCGCCGGCTGCCAGCAGCAGGTGCATCGCCTGGTGGAGGCCCTGGGTCGCGCCCACGGTGACCCAGACTCGCTCGACATCCACCCTGAGGGAATTCTCGCGGGCGAGCTTCTCGACGATCGCGGTGCGCAGCGCGGGCAGTCCGCCGTTGTCCGTGTAGTTGGTCTCGTCCTCATCCCACGCCTGCCGCGCGGCCGCTGCAATGTGCGGTGCGACGGCGACGTCTGGCTCGCCGATAGCGAGCGACGTAATCCCGTCCAGCTGCTGGGCAAGATTGAAGATCCGGCGGATGCCCGAACCCGGCACCAGGGGAATGTGTGGCGCGAGAGAAGGCATGCCCCAACGGTACCTGAGCGCTGTCGATCCGAGACACTGCGGCGTGGTGCGCGGACCGCGGCGGAAGTGGCGACCAGAATCGTTTCCGCAGCGCGACATCGGAAAATCCGGATCGATTGTCGGAATGGCCCTCCAACTGGTAATGTTTCCTGTTGGCTTGCGCGCTGGGTTCCGAAGGAACGCAAACGCGATCGCGGCCGAGAATTGGTATCTGATTCTTATCCTCGGCTGCCTCCCATCATTTACGCAAACGAAAAGGTTATTCACGTGGCAAACATCAAGTCGCAGATCAAGCGAATTGGCACCAACAAGAAGTCTCAGGAGCGCAACAAGGCGGTCAAGAGCGAGCTGAAGACCGCGATCCGCGTGACCCGCGCCGCGATCACCACCGGTGACAAGGAGCTGGCCGTCAACTCCCTGCTCGTCGCCGCGAAGAAGCTGGACAAGGCTGCAAGCAAGGGCGTCATCCACAAGAACCAGGCAGCGAACCGCAAGTCGGCCATCGCTCGCGCGGTCGCTTCCCTCTAACTCCACACCGCTCGACCCGTCAGGGTCGGGCCCGCGTTCCCGGCCGAGGCCGTGCGAACGACGTGCATCACACAAGCGCCCATCGCTGAAGCAGCGGTGGGCGCTTTGCTGCGCCCTCGCTGGCCGCCTTCTGCGCCCTCGCTGGCCGCCCGCGACACCGGTGGCGTCTGTCAGCGGGCGCCGCGGTCGCTCACTACCCCGATCATGCGCTCGAGCGCAAAGATTGGGTCGCGACCGGCGCCCTTGACCTGCGCGTCGGTCTCCGCGATGAGCTCGATCGTGCGGCCAAGACCCTCGTCGTTCCACCCCCGAAGATCTCTCTGCGCGCGTTCGACCTGCCACGGCGCCAGACCGAACTGCTGGGCGAGCTGGCCGGATCCCCCACGCGCACCAGAGATCTTTGCCATGGTGCGAAGTTTCGCCGCGAACGCGGCGACCATGGGAACCGGGTCGGCGCCGGAGGAAAGGGCGTGCCGCAGGAGCACGAGCGCCTCTCCGCGACGACCGGCGATCGCGGCATCCGCCACCTTGAATGAATTTGTCTCTACCCGCCCGGAGTAGTACTTCTCGACCGTCACCTCGGTGATCTCTTCGCTCGAGTCGGCCAGTAGCTGCTGGCAGGCAGCGGCGAGTTCGGCGAGGTCGTCGGAGAAGGCAGAGACCAGCGCGCGGAGGGCGCTGGCGGTGATGCGGCGCTTTTTGTCCGAAAACTCCGCGGAAGCGAAGTCGAGTTTGTCGCTGTCCTTCTTCAACTCAGCACAGACAATCTCGATGCCGCCGCCGAGGCCGCCCCGGATGGCATCGAGGAGTTTTTTGCCACGAACTCCGCCCGCATGGCGCAACACCAGGTAGGTGTCGTCCGCGGGGTACTCCAGGTAGGAGAGGGTTTCGCTGATGAACGCGTCCGTGCACTTTTCGACGTTGGTGACCCGGATCAGGCGCGGCTCGGCGAACAGGGAAGGGCTGGCGAGCGTGATCAGCTCCCCGGGTAAGTAGCCGTCTGCCTCGATGTCGCTCACCTCGAGGCTCGGGTCTTCGGAGCGAAGGGTCTGCCGGAGCAGGCGCAGGGCGCGGTCCGCGAGAAACTGCTCAGGACCCGAGACGAGGATGATGTGGGCCGGCCGAATGGCCTTCCACGGCAGTTGAGGAATCGCTGGCGCTGATTTTTTCGCCGCCGTTTTCGCAGGCACAGTGTCCCCTTTCGATGGGCCAAGCCTAATCGTCCGCTCCGACACCCGTTGTTTCCCGCCACACCGTGAGTCCGCCGTCGGTGCCCGCGGGAGCAACCAGAATGAGGCCGTCCTGGTCGGTGCGCGTGACCGCGGTACCGGACGCCGCCAGCATGTCCAACAACTGGGGCGTGGGATGACCATAGTCATTTCCGGCGCCAACGCCGATGAGACCGACGGTCGCGCCCAGGCGCTGGTAGAGCGCGCTGCTCTGGTCGGCCGAACCATGATGGCTGACCTTCACCAGGTCGACTCGCCCGAGCGACCGGTTTACGGCGAGCAGACGGGTTTGCGCGGTTTCGCCGAGGTCTCCGAGAAACACCGAGCTGAGGCATCCGTCCGCGCAGTCGGCCGCGGGGGTGAAGTGCGCGACCACGCTCGCGTCGTTGCCCGGCTCGAAGTCGCCCAGCCGCGCAGGGGGCCACAGGATGGTGTAACTCAGCTCACCGAAACTCCCGTTGTCGCCCCGGCTGGCTGAGTGGACCAGAGCGCCGTGGTCGGCAAAGCGCTGCGCGAGCCGCTCGTCGTCGGGTTCTCCGGGTGGGCCGACGAGCACGCGATCGACCAAGCCGACCACCGCCTCCGCTCCTCCGACGTGGTCGAGGTCGTAGTGGGTCAGGATCAGCAGGTCTATCCGACCGATTGCGAGGGTCTCGAGGCAGGCCGTGAGCAGGCCCGGATCCGCGCCCGTGTCGATCAGCGCCACCTGTCCTCCGCTTCGCACCACCATTGCGTCTCCCTGCCCGATGTCGCACGCGGCGACCTGCCAGTTGCCCGGCCGGGTGAGCAGACCCGCCACCTGCGCTCCCCCGGTGGCCACCAGGACACAGGTCACCGCGACCGCGCACAGGATCAACAACCGTCGGCGCCATCGCTGCGAGAGCGGCCCGATCACGGCAACAAGCACCAGCACGGTAAGCGCGGCGAGAAGCAGGGCACCGGCACCACCACCGATCCACGGCAGCCGGGCCAGCGGCAGGCTGGAGAAGAACCGGGCGACTGCTCCGATCCACGCGGCCGGGAGCCACGCGAGCGTCGCCAACACCGTGGCCAGCGGCGGAGACGCGAGGGCGAGCAGGCATGATGCGAGGCCAACCACCGTCGCGATCGGTGCGGCAGGGGCCGCCAGCAGGTTGGCGACGATTCCGAACACGGACAGGCTCGGGTCGAGCAGCAGCAAGACGGGCTGACAGGCGAGCTGCGCCGCGAGGGGAACGGCGACGACCGCGGCGAGCCACAGCGGAAGAACGCTCGCCATTCGCCGCGCCAGCGGTCCCGCGAGCAGCAGCAGTCCGCCGGTCGCCAGCACCGAGAGCGTGAAGCCATAGCTCCTCGCCATCCACGGGTCGCCGACCAGCAGCACCACCACCGCGGTGCCGAGCATGGGCAGTCCGCCGCTCGGGCGGCCCCGGGCAAACGCGATGAGAACCAGCCCGGCCATCACCGACGCACGCAGGACGCTCGGCTCGGGGGTTACCAGCACCACGAAACCGGCGAGGACAACGATGGCCAGTGCGACGCGCGGCCCCCGCCCGAGATCGAGCGCCCCGCCACCGAGCAGCACCAAGCCAACGATGATCGCGCAATTGGCTCCCGAGACGGCGGTGAGATGACTGAGACTTCTGAGTCACACAGTGTTACTGTGTAGTCATGACCGCAGCGATCTACACTCGACAGTCTCTCGATAAAACTGGCGAGGCAGCCGGTGTCTCCCGCCAGCTCAGCGAGTGTGAAGACCTCGCAGCGCGTCAGGGGCTGACTGTCACGACCAAGCTTTCCGACAACGACATCAGCGCAACCACGGGGAGAGTGCGACCGAGTTTCGAGAAACTGCTCACGCTGGTCGAGGCTGGGAAGATCTCAACGGTGGTTGTCTGGCACCCGGACCGCCTCTACCGCAAGCTCGCCGATCTCGTCCGGATCGTTGATATCGCCAAGGCGCACGGCCTAAACATCGTGAGTGTGCAAGCGGGTGAGATTGACCTCTCGACCCCATCGGGCCGCATGGTCGCCTCCATGGTGGGATCTGTCGGTAGCTACGAAGGCGAGCACCGCACCGAGCGCCAGCGCACCGCTTACAGCACTCGCGCAGCAGCGGGAGAATGGCACTTCTCCCACCGCCCATACGGATACGAGCGCACCGCTGAGGGAGTTGTGGTCGTTGAGGAAGAGGCTGCACTCCTCCGTGACCTATACGTCCGATACTACGAAGGCGGCGAGTCCCGGCATGCGTTAGTCAAGGGCCTGAATGAGGCGGGCACGCTCACCGCGACCGGGAAGCCATGGTCAATCACCGCTTTGCGTGAAGTCCTCAACAACCCGCGATACGCCGGTATCAACAGCTACAAGGGAGTAGTCGTTGGTACCGGAAATTGGGCTCCCATCATCACCCCAGAGCAGTGGGAGCTGTACAAGGGTGCAGCGTCCAAGCGGAAGGTGCTCTCCTCCTCTTTCACGCGCTCAGCGACAAGCCTTCTGAGCGGCATCATTCGCTGCGACGTGTGCGGCGGCAAGGTCTACCGTAAAGCCCGGGGCGACGGCTCGAACTCTCACGAGTACGCATGCTCCGTGAAGGTTTGTGTCTCCGCGAGTGCTGCCCCGGTTGATGCCCTGGTGCGCGCAGAGGCGCTCTCTGCCCTGCTCTCCGGTCCTAGCGATCTCATCCCAATGGACACCAACGGAGCCACGTTCAGTGCCTTGTCAGAGGCTCTCAGCGAGCTGCAGCAGCGCCGCGATGACTTAACTGAGGCGCTGGGAGAAGGACTCGTCAAACTCGCGCAGGTGCGCCCGCAGCTCGAAGCAATCAAGACTGATGAAGAGGGCCTCTTGCAGCGCCGGAACGACCTGACCAGCGCCAACGTCATCGCGGAAGTCCTGCTGGACATCAAGAGGAATTTGTTCGCCGGTCCCACCGTGTCGATTGACGACGCAGCAGCCGTGAAGGCGCAGCTCGCCGAGCGCTTCGACGGCCTCACACTCCCCCGGCAGCGCGAATTGGTCTCCCTCCTGCTGGACATCCGGCTTGCTAAGGGACGCGGCCCTAAGCGGGTTCTCATTGAACACCGCGTGGTCACTTCACTGAACTAGATAGGTGAACAACGATAAAGTTGGGGCATGCCCGAGTACACTCCCGAGACCCTGCAGCAGCTGCTCAGACTCACAAAGATAGCGATCCGGAGTGACCACGGCTATTCGGTTCGCATCGCAGAGGACGCGTCCCGACTCAAGGCTCGGAAAGCGGATGCGGTAGCGCGTGCGGTGCGCCGAGAAGAGGACAGATTGATTCGCGAATTCGAGCGAGCTGCAGTCAAACTTCGATAGGTCAAACGCGATAAATCTGTTACTCTGGAGTCACCCTAAACGGTTCTCCAATCTTTAGGTAGAAGCCCCCCGCCGCAGTTCCGTCCAGTTCTAGGCGAGGGGCTTTCCTCATGCCCGGGCAGGTTGCATATGTCGCCTGAAAGCCCTGATCAAAGTGGTTATTTGTATTGCACAATTCGTCTTGCCATGTTAAGTTGATCTCGGACGGAACGACGCAATACAAATGCCCCTCTTCCTTCCGGTTGCAGCAGCTTGGCACTGATTCAGATCCCGCCAACAGTCTCCCGTAGAAGCCATTGCTAGGGATGTACAGCCCTCCCAACCAGTCAGAACGCGTCTGTCACTGGCCCTCATAGTCCACACCCTAAGAAGCCCTTAGGGCCATTGTCATGCCCTCTCTGACAACTGGCTTTCTAAGACTTAGGGGGACTTCCCGGGGGTCTAGTGGCGAAGCCTCTGACTGTCCCACAGGGCGGACTTGCCCTCTGGGCAATATGCCTCATTGGACACTGGAGAACCAAGTGAAGAAAGCCACCCTGAAAGAAGATCACCAGAGGAATTTTGCTACACAGCAACACAGAGTCGGGATCTACAGCGAGCACAGCAAGCCTGCCTCTTCGGCACAACGCTCATACGCCTACAAGCTCTTGAAGTCCGCAGGGATGAAGGTCAGAGCAGAGCAGCTACGACCCATGACCGCAAAGCAAATCAGCCGAGTCATCGAAGAGGCTCAGAACCTACTGACGAGCAACCAGGCAGTTTCATGAAAATGCTCAAGGTGATCACGTGGCTGGCCGGGCCGATAGTACAGGTGAAGAGAGAAAGAGCAATTCTCCGGGAGTCAGCCAATCTGCTGCAGCGCTTCGAAATGGGACAAGGCATCTACAAATGAGTAACTACACAAACGTCGCACACCAGCCAGTAGTTGGCCTTGTATTGGGACAACTGACCGTGATTGAGATCGACCTCCGCGCAGCCATCACAGCACGACAGGTTGCACTGAAACAGCTGGGAGATCGCTCCTGCCGTGTTCGATGTGAGTGTGGTCTGGAATTCGAGATTCGCAATATTCGACTCTTCCATGCAACGAGACCCACCCGGGCCTGTCGCTCGTGTGCACACTATGCAGGGAAGCCACTACGCCCCGCTGTGGGAGATCGTTTCGAGAAACTCACCGTGACCGCCGTGGGTGGGTTCCTCCCGTATGCGGGCCTCGACCTTCCCGCAGTGGACCTGCTCTGCGACTGTGGCAACACCATCTCAGTTGCCACCCGGTATCTCAGGGAGACCCGCTTCTGCAGCCCCGCCTGCCCTCTGCACAACATGGGCCTAGCTGCTTACCCCCTTGGCTCGAAAGTGGGCCACCGCGTAGTTGAAGAGACAGGCCTGAAGTTCAAGAGCGGGACCTCAGCGGTCTCGTTGCGGTGTGAGTGTGGATCGCTGGCATTGGCCCGAACCTCAAACCTCGCGGCGCTTGATGCCCGCAACACTCGATGCAAGAAATGCGCCCCACGGTACAAGGGACCAATGGAGAAGCTCCCCGCGCTTACCCCGGAATTCCCCCTCTCTCAAGGCACAGCACCACGACGGGGCACAGTGTGAGCGCCATCCACCGGAGCAAATCGTTCACTGCCATCCGCAGAGTCCTGAAGCCGGAGCTGCAGGCACAGTTGCCCCTACCTTGCGTAGATTGCCGCCGCCTCATTCAGCCTGGTCAGACGTTTCAGATCGGTCACATCGTTCCCGCAGTCCTTGCATTGCGGATGGGATGGACGGAAGCAGAGATCAACGCACGCGAGAACCTAGGCCCAAGTCACGGCAAGAGTGCAGGGCAGCGCGGTTGTAACCAGTCGGCTGGTGCAGCACTGGGTAACAAGTTGCGTGCACAACGTAAGACTTCAACTCAGAGATTCCCATCGTTCATGCCAACTCCCAAGGGAAGCAAATGACTCTCGAACTTCAAGAAATTGAAACTCAGAATCAAGTTTTTGAGAAAGTCAACGAGACTCTGGCCGCTCGCCCTCAAACTTTTTTCTCCGGTGAGGCCACTCCTGAGGATCTCTTCTACTCGGCTGACGGTCTCAGCTGGGAAGAGTACCGGGACAGCGGAATCGAACCCTCATTTTCTTCGGGGCTGGACGACACCACGAAGCTGAGAGAGGAGTTCCTCGCGGGTGCTGTCCTCATGGGATTGCATGGTCCCAAAGCGTGGAACGACAAGAACACTCTGCTCCCCCAGACGCTGAAACCGCAGCAGCTCCGCGTGTGCGACGCCCTGAACTTCGGTCACAAGTTCTTCGGGCTGATGCTCCCCCGGCGCTCCGCTAAGACCTCCTCGCTGCTGGCTTGGGCACTGGGACGCTGCAGCACACGGGAGCGCTATCTCGTGGCGTACACGGTCGCCACCACAGCTCTCAAGGCTCGCGAGAGGTTCCATGGAGAGATCGTCCCGGGACTGGAGCGGGTCTTCCCAGACGCTAAGAACCGACCATTCAAGATTGTCAAAGCACCCGGACGCGAGCGCATCGTGTTCGACAACGGCAGTGTGCTGCAGGTGCTCCCTCCGAAGGGTGACAAGTTCCGCTCAGACGCCTTCGATCTCATCATCATTGATGAGAGCGGAGAGGCGGATGCAGTGATGTCCCTCGACCTCATGCAGGGGGCGCTGTCCACACTCGACACCCGGGCACATGCACAGTTCATCTTCGCGGGGACTGCCTCTCTTTTCCGGAAGGGCAATCTCCTGTGGAACGCGCTCGAAGACGGACGCAAGAAGGCGAAGTCATCGGGCCTGCTGGAGTACTCAGCCCCGGACACCACCACAGAAGCCGAGATCCAGAGTTGGGAACCCTCTGAGGAGTTCCCTGAGAGCCACGTTCGCGAGCTTCTAGAGGCTGCACACCCCGGGCTGGGGACGCTCACCACCCTAGACATCATTGAGGGCAACTTCGGGAAGCTCGAACCGCTAGCTTTCGCACGCGAATATCTGGGTATTCATGGCCGGGTTGGGGGCGCATCCTTCCTCGATCAGGCCAAGTTCCTCGCGGGAGGTGTAGAGGGAGCCATCCCCGAGCTGCCGCCAGTGTTCCGCTATGCGTTTTACGTGCGACCTGACCAGCTCAGCGCTTGCATTGTCGCCGCGTGGCGAGTCGATGGGAAGGCCCACCTCCTCGTGCTGTCGCAGTTCGCGGGAGTCGATTGGCTCTACAACTCCATCCGGGTTCTCAACAAGAGGTTTCCGCGCATCCCCGTTGTCCATGACGCAAAAGGAAACTGGAACTTGGCAGAGGTGGAGAAGCTCCAGCGCGCCCGACCGCGCCCCCGAATGGAGCCACAGACTTGGCCGCAAGTGACTACAGCCGCCGCGACTCTCAAGCGGGATCTCGATACGGGCAATGTCGTGCATTATCAGCAGGATGAACTCATTGAGGCAGTCAAGAAAGTGGTGAAGCGCGGCACTGCGACTTCCGCATTCTGGGCCTTCGGCATGGCTGACCAGACCGACAACGTAGGTGCTGTCGTAGCGGCAAGTTTGGCCTTGAGATCGTACGACCAGATCAAGCCCCGAGTGCCCGTAACGCCCATTATGGGGGACTGAAAACCCAGTAAACATATGGCCTGATCGGCATATACGCGCGCGGCCGATACTACAAGAAATGGGTATCCTCTCCGCTTTCCGCCTCTCGCGTGCGACCACCGATTACCTCGCTGGCCCCACCGCTTCCATCGCTTCGCCATGGTCTGAGGGAGAGCTTCAATCCGTTGTATGGTCGGATGTCTTCGGGACTCTAGAGAACCTCCCTCTCACCCGTATCGAGGCACTCTCCATTCCGGCTGTCGCGAAGGGCCGGAACCTCCTGCAAGCCACCATTCCGAAACTCCCGCTTCGCGCTCTGGACGAGAACGGTGTCCTCGCTGAGCAGCCTGAGTGGCTCTCACGGACGGACGGTCTGGTCTCCCCGTGGCAGCGCATGGCGTGGACTCTGGAGGACTTGATCTTTTTCGGGTGCTCCATCTGGCTCGTTGAACGCGACGAAGCGGGATACGTCACCGACGCCGACCGCTGCCCGCCTGAGCGCTGGACCGTAACCAACGGAACGATCCTCATCGACGGTGCCTCAGTCGATTCAAAAGACGTTCTTTATATCGCCGGTCCCCACGAAGGCCTTCTCACTCTCGCATCTCGCACTCTTCGCGGTGCGCGGGACCAAGAGACAGCGTGGGTTGGACGCGTCAAAAACCCCATCCCCGCGATGGAGCTAAGCGCCAGCGGTGACATCGATCTCACGGACCCCGAGGTTGCCGCAGTCGTCAAGGCGTGGTCAATTGCTCGCCGTAATCCTGATGGCGCTATTGGCTACACGCCAGCCGGGATCGAACTCAAGACTCACGGGCAGCTGTCCGCAGACCTGTACACCGAAGGCCGCAACGCAGTGCGCGGCGACGTTGGCTCGTTCCTTGGAATCCCAACTTCGATGATGGACGCCTCGCTCGATAAAGCGAGCCTCAATTACGAGACCGCCGACGGCAAGCGCAGCGAGTACACGGACTACTCGATCCCGCTGTGGATTGAACCCATCCAACAGCGCCTCTCTATGGATGATGTGGTGCCTCCCGGGCAGCGCATCCGCTTCGATCTGACCGACCTCATCGGGGCGGCTCCAGCTGCTACCGGTGCGCCCACTGAGGACTGAGGACCACTTATGACTGATCTCATTATCGAGGGTGGAGCGCTTTTCGCCACCGTGAAGGACCGCACCGTTCGTGGAGTCCTCATGCCTTGGGGACAGGCCTCGCGCCAGAGCCTCACCACTGCTCCCATCACCTTCCCCCGGGGCACTCTGAAGGCTCCACGGGATGTCTCGATTGTCTCCGCGAACATCGAACACGACCGATTCACGCCGGTTGCACGAGCCACCTCTATCGAAGACACCGAAGCCGGTCTAGTCGCTGAGTTCTCCGTTGCCGACACTGACGAAGGCGACGAGCTTCTAGCGTCCATCGCCAGCGGCAAGCTGTCCAAGCTCAGCGCTGAGGTCAAGGGCATTGTGCGAGATGGATTGTTCGCCGTCTCCGCGATCCTGACCGGTGCGGCCTTCACCTCAGCCGGTGCTTTTGAGGGCGCTGGACTCTTCGCTCTCGCTCCAGACCCGGACGCTCCCGAGGCTCCAGCTGCTGACGAGAACGCCCCCCTGGCCCCCGACGCAGACGGCGATATTGCCATCTCAGCGACCGAGATCCCCGCCACGGTGACCATCACTGCTGACGGTTCAGAACCCACCATCTTCACCCCACCACTACCCCCAGAAGGCGAGGCCCTAATGGGCGCTGCACTTGTACCCGGAACCACACTAGAAGCCCCCGCTGCACCTGCTGGGACCTCTCTTCGCGAAGTCGCACAGGCTCTCGCACTCTTCGCCAACAACGACGACCGCAGCGGCCTTCAGTCGCTTGAGGCTCGCCCCGATAAGGACACCGCGCTCTTCGCTCTGAACGATGTGAAGATCACCACGGCTGGCTCTGTCGGAGCGACTGCCGGAATCCCTCAGCCTCAGTGGCTGGGTGAGCTTTGGAGCGGTCGCACCTTCGAGCGCCGCGTTATTCCTCTGCTCTCGCAGGCAGCGCTGACCAGCTTCACGATCAAGGGTTTCCGTTGGCTCGTGAAGCCGACCATGGCCGCATGGGCCGGTGACGGTGCAGCCGTTCCGACGAACACCCCGACCACCGAGGCTTACACCGCCACAGCTGTCCGCTATGCGGGCGGGCACGCGGTCTCGCGTGAGTTCCGCGACTTTACAGTCGAGGGTTTCTGGGAGGCATACTTCGCCGCAATGACCGACTCCTACGCAAGCCTGACCGACTCCGCAGCTCTCGCCGCTCTGGTAGCTGGTGCAACAACCGTCACTGCCGGGGCAGTCCCTGCGGGTGCCAACTCTGGCCTCGTTTCCATCATTGACGGAGCTATGGCAGTTATCCCCACGGCTGTCCCATCGTTCGCCATCGCCGCGCCGGATGTGTACCGCAGCATCCTGCTTGGTAAGGAGATCGACCGTCTGGCGTTCCTCAACACTTCGCTTGGTCTTGAGGCCGGAACCATTGACAACTTCCGCGTGATTCCTCACGCCGGGGTTGCCGCTGGAAAGGTACTCGTTGGTACCTCCGCAGCAGCCACGAGCTACGAGCTGCCGGGTGCTGCACCGATCCGCACCGAGGCGCTCGACCAGATCCGTGGACAGCTCGATGAGGCTCTGTTTGGTTACGCGGCAGTGACCATCAACAAGGCTTCTGGCCTCGCGCTGGTCTCGCCAGCCGTCTAGCAACTCACTGAGGCGGGGACGATTCCCTCCACCCCGCCTCAGTGCACCACCTCATTTTTCGAAACTGAAAGGACAAGCCATGATCACAGCATCTCCGCTCAATCCGCTTGGACCTTTCTGGGCGGCTGACAAGCCCGCTGGAACGTTCACCGTTCAGCTCGACAACGACAGCGAAGAGATCCCGTACACGACCGCTACAGCCCTCTTCCGGGACACTGCCAGCGGCTACAGCTTCACCATCGCAAGCACCCCGATTGTCGAAGACGAGATCGACTTCGCGTGGCCTGTATTCAACTCATCCGGGCTGTACGAGATCCTCGTTACGCTCGCTGACGCTACCGGCCACAAGGTACGCCTCAACGCTCTCCCCCTAGTCATTCAGGCCGCAGACGGCTGGCACACTTTGGACTCCGCGCGGTCTCAATGGATCGATGCACCAGACCCGGATGACGTTCTCTTCATCCTGCTTGAGTCCGCAAAAACCCAGTGCCTCGCCTTCGCACCGAACCTCGAAGCAGCCGCGCAATGGGTCCCAGCTCACTATAAGCAAGCCCAACTTATGCAAGCCCGCGCCCTCTGGCAGAGCACCAAGGCAAACGCTTCTGACTCCATCAATGCTGAGGGATTCACGGTCACCGTCTTCCCGATGGACCGCACCGTCAAGAACCTCCTCCGACCCAAGCGAGGCGTTCCGAGTGTCTTCTAAAACCGTACGCGCGCAGCTGGCCGAAATGCTCAAACCGCTGCTGCCGAAGAAGTGGGAAATTGTCACCGTAGAGCGGGATCTCGACATCAAGACAGCTCCCGTCCTCCGCATCTCTCAGCAGTCAATCGTGCGCCACCCGCAGGCACCGCTTGGCTCCCTGCTGGTCTCGTTCATCGTTCAGATCATCGCCCCGGGAATTGATTTCTCGAAGAGCGAGGACCTTCTTGACGACGACGTTATGACCCTGATTTTCGCAATCGATTCACTCGGTGGCTCCATCGCGTGGACCAGCTGCCAGAAGGGGCAAGTGGGCGACTCGCTGGCCTACGTGCTCGACCTCACCATCACCGTAGACAAACCCTAAGGACCACTCTCATGGCTCAGATCGCAACCGCCCCAATCGTCCTGAAGGACGCACGATTCCTCGTCGCAGCTGACTCCTACGAGTCCGCAGTTAGCGGGGTTACCTTCACCCCCAACTCGTCCACGGTGACGTGGAAGGGCCTCACCCCGACCAGTACCTACACCGGCACAAGCACCGCAACGTGGACCTGTGAACTCGCCTACGCGCAGGACTGGACCACGACCAACTCTCTCGCTCAGTACCTGCTAGCGAACGAAGGCAAGACCATCGTTGCCAAGTTCATTCCGCAGACCGCTGCAACTGGGACCGTCCCGACCTTCACGGCAACCATCATCATCACCCCGGGTGCCATCGGTGGAACCGTCGATGCCGTTGCCACCGCGACGGTCACTCTCGGAGTCATCGGACGCCCGGTCCTGACCGTCGCAGCGGTCCCCGCGTAACCACCCATTTTCTCGATTTGAAAGGAGTTCCCGAGGTGCTACAGGTAGACGCCAACACATCCCGGGAACTCCGCGCCATCATTTTCGCGATGGCTGCTATGGACAAGACAATCGCATCTCAGATCCGCAAGACAACCCGCGCCGCCATCGTCCCGGAGTGGAAGTCCACGCTGGCTCAGCACGCGGATACGCGCCTACAGCACCGAGTCCTGGTCTCCACCGCAGCGGCCACCGTGACCAACTTGAATGTGAAGCTCACAGCCGGATCTAAGGGCAAACCGCTTGCGGGTGGACTCGACCCAAAGACCGCAGCAGGACCCGTGGAGTTCGGCGCAGACCAGCAATCGGAGCGCACCTACGTGACCACCTCCCGTAAGGGAAAGTCCTACCGCGTGACCCGCCGCACATCCGTGCAGCTCGGTCCTCGACGCCGCGCAGGTAAGGCCTTTTATCCAGCGGCAAACGAGATCATCCCGCGCGTTCTCGCGCTCTACGCGCAGACAGTTGTCCGCACTCTTTCAGACGCTCTTGAGGGCAAATCAAATGGCTAAACCCCTAACAATCAACGTCGCGGCGAACACCCGCGATGCCGTACGCGGCGCTCAGGACATCGGGGACGCACTAGGCGAAGTCGCAGACAGCCTCGATGACGTGGGCCGGGACGGTGGCCGTTCTGGTGACCAGCTCGCTGACGCATTCAACGACAGCCGCCGCGAGGCTGGCCGACTTGACGGCGCTCTTGAGGACCTCGCAAACACCGCCTCACGCTCATCCCGCACAGCTGGGGATGACGTAAGTAGCAACATGCGGCGCGGAACGGATGACGCTCAGGAAGGAATTCGTGAGGTAGGAGAGGAAGCAGCGGGGACCGCACGCGAGACCGCTGCTTCCTTCGACGGCTCAGCCGATTCCATCGTGGGCGCATTCCAAGAAGTAGCTGCAAACGCATTCGCGGGGTTCGGTCCGGCGGGCATGATCGCCGGTCTTGCGGCTGCTGCCGGAATTGGACTGATTAGCGCTCACCTCGCCAAGGGAGGGGAAGCGACTGACGAGTTCAAGGAGAAGGTAGGCGCACTCACTGCCGAGCTGCTGGAGGTAGGCCGGGAGGGTGGACCATCTCTTGAGTACGTTGTGGACCAGCTCAAAGAGCTTGCCGCCGCCACCGAAGACGGCACGACCAATCTGGGCGACCTCCGCGACGTAGCGGACCGAGCTGGCTCCAGTTTTGAAGACCTCGCAAAGATCTACTCAGGCAACACGGACGAGCTGAGCAAGCTAGTTCAGAAAAACAAGGATTATTACGCAGAGCTTGAGGCTCAGGCCGACCGGCCCGACCTCACCCCGGCGCAGACTAAGGCGATTCAGGAAAAGATTGTTGCTCAGGAGGAGTACAACAGCTACCTGTTTGACGCCCGCGACAAGGCGAATGCTGCTGCAGAAGCAGAGGCCAATTACGCCGCTGCCGGTGGACCTGAGATGGAAGCCAAAGTTGCTCTCATTGAGGCCATCAACACCGCCTACGACGACGCAGCCGGGGCTGTAGAGGACTACATCTCGGAAGAGTCGGGACTATTCGACACTGAGGCGTACGTCACGGCCATGGAAGCGAAGCAAGAGGCGCTCCGTAATTACCAAGACACCCTCGCCAGCTCGCCCCTCAGTGCTCAGGCGAAGGCCTATATCAACTCCACTGGTGTCGATTCCGCCGCGCAGCTCCTGCAGGGTTACGAGAGTGCCTCTCCGGAGATGAAGGCTCGCCTCTCGACCATCTGGAACGAAGCCGGTAAGACCTCCTCAGGCAGCTACACCGGCGCGCTAAAGGACGGGATCCCCTCCACCATCGACGGGCCGACTGTAGTACTCGGAGCGCCCGACACAGCGGCTCTCTTCCGGGAGGCACAGAACAAGGTCAAGGGCTATGGAGTCCTCAAAATCGAAGCACAAACATTCTTGCGCCCGGGAACGGCTGTGAACTGATGACCACGATCACTACACCGAGCGGGACCGTAATCACTCCCACTCTCGTGCTGGGATATGCCTCAGGCAGGGAGTCCGCCAACATCGTGCACACCATCTTCGGACGCTCCGACCCAGACGTGACGTTCCTCCCCGCACCGCTTCGCACAGGTTCACTGGAGCTGCTGTTTGCCACCCGCGCAACCGCGTGGGCAGCACTCACCGCACACGCCGCTGCAGGGTCTTTCCGTCTCGCAGACACCGACCTACCGGAACTCAATATGAGGTACGTCCCGACAGGGCAGCTGTCCATTTCCCTCGACCCGCAGACACTCGTGCAGTGGCTCGTGACCGTCCCTTACTCAGAGGTGATTCTGTGACCCGCCTCGACCGTCACACCGGTACCGCACTGACCGCCAACGGCACGCAGCTGGCCCTACAAAGCGCCGGGGTGACTCTGGACGAAGGATGGTCTCCGTACGTTCAGGCGACGCTCACAGCCTCGATTCCCGATGACCTCGACGGACTGAATCCGCTGGACGACGACCGCGTGCAGGTGACGCTCACACAGTCGTTCACAGCCTCTCAGCCGGTCTCCGCAATGTCCGCCGCATGGGCCGGTGAGAAGCTCTCGGGACTCGCTGGGACGTATGCCACCGTGGCACACATGTCGGCTCAGTTCGGTCTCAGCCTCAACACAATTCCTATCCCGGCGACGACACGGACGTTCCTTCTAGGCATTCGGTCACGAACAATCGATCACCTTGCTGGGACGATGGTCCTCACACTGGCATCAGACGAAGCCCGCGCACAAGACGCCAAGCGCCTCTCAACCGTTGCGCTCGCACCGTTCACGCGATCTCTACATCAAGCTGTGCAGTTCGGACTTGCCACCATCGGCGCATCGGTGATCATCAACGCGCCCGATTTCGTACTAGAAGTAGACGCAACCGAGTGGCTCCCCGGTGTGTCAGTCTGGGACTGGCTCGCGCCCATGGTGCAGGCAGCGGGGTACCGGCTCTTTTCTGACGAGCGAGGAGTCTGGCGACTCACCACCAGCCCATATGAACCGGGCGGAACCTTGGAGCTGTCACCGTCCACGGGGCTAATTCAGTCACCTGAAACGATCTCCCGTGAATCCGATTGGTACGACGGAACCGTGATCGAATACACCGGAGATGGCTTCCCCCGCTACGACATCGCCGCCGTGGGGTTCAGCCGCACCCGCCTGCTGTCCCTGCCGACCCGCTACCCGGGACCCGGCGCAGCTGCTGCCGTCAACCAGCGCAACCTAGCACGGGGAATCACGCTCTCACCGCGCGCTGTCTCCAACTACGACGCAACCCCGGGGCAGGCCCTCACGGTGGAGCTGCCCGGGATCTACAACCGCAGCGGATTTCTTTCCGCTGTTTCGTTCGCACTGCCCGATTCCGTGATGACCGTCACGCCCCGCGACATCACCAACTAAGGACCCGACCATGCCACTCGACAGCCGAGGAATTTACAAATACACCGAGACAGAAGACGCTTCCCTGGTCTCCGACCTCCTCAACAAAGGCATGACTTCTGTCTCAGATAAGGTCTTCGACATCGGAGCGGCCCTCGACCAGCTACCCTCTGACACCGATGGGAAAATGACTGAGCGTATCGCCGCCAACGCCGCACAGCGAGACCTCATCTATCCACCACCCACAACACAAGTTGGCGAGATCGCTCTGCAGGCCCGGGGCGCATCCGTGTGGCGTAGTGACAAGGGATGGACGGAACGCTTCTACGGCCTGCACGACGCCACCCTGAACCCTGCCGGTGTTGGTGTGGGTGCTGGCTGGTATCCCGAATCGGGGCGCATGCCTCGCGCTGCACAGCACCGTATGTCCACGAACCTTCAAACGATCCCGGTGGCAGTCATGACGCCGGTCACCTTCCCGACTGCCACTCGTTCATTTGAAACAACCGGACCCGCCCTGAACTGGGAGACGAGTTACAACGACGAAAGCGGGCAGTTCTACTTTCCGGTGGCAGGCCTATACCGGGTCGATGTCCAAATTAACTGGGCCGGTACTACCGAGACCAGCCGCCGCCTCGTGCAGATCTACAACCCGTCCACCCCGGGGGATCCGGTAACTATTGAGGAATCGCGGCCTTCCGCCACCAACTACGCGACCGTAAGCAACCTATCCGCCACTATCCCCGTCGGGCTGGCATCAGCACTGTACGTCCGGGTATACCAGAACTCACCAAGCCCGGTGAACGTTTACGGTCGTGTTGCGTTCACCTATCTGGGTGTTCGCTGATGCCTACTTTTGGAACCGTGAGGGGGCAGTTTGTCCTCGATGTAATTGACGGACCCGACGCTGACAGCGCCCCGGATCTCGTCACCGCCACTGGTACCGTCTCATTCCGCGCCTCTGTCGGAGCGCTGGGAAATGTCGGCAACACCCCTAACCCGGTGTCCGTCATCCGCTCGGTCATCACCGGCGTTCTAGACCCTCAGGGATACCTCTGTACGCCGCTGAGCGATGGCGCTACGCCCGGTGCTCGCGGTGTGCAGCTGCTGGCTACAGACGACCCCGAGAACGCTCCAGCGGGCTGGGTGTGGACGGTTGATTACAACCTGTACAGCCCCGATGGCACGCGACTCGATGAGCCGAAATCTCACGACATCGCTCTACCAGCTGGAGCGGAAGTCTGGCTCACCACAGTCATCCCTTCAGAGGCGGCTCAGGGTGCCATCCCGCTCCCGCAGGCCGAAGCTCTGGCAGCTGCTGCACTCGGAGCTGCCATCGCCGCACGCGAGGCTGCTCAAGACGCTGAGGAGTCCGCAGAGGAGTCCGCTGCTAGTGCGTGGAAGGCAGCTCAGGACCTCGCCGTCATCAAGCAGGAGCTGGCGGAACATTACGTCCGAACCGATCAAGTCATGATTGGGATCGACACCGATGGAGTCCCCTACTTCGGGCACAATATCCCGTTTGAGAACGCCGTCCCCCTGCTCACAGATGAGGATGGCGTTCCGTATCTGATGCTGTAACAGAATCCGCATGACGTTGCGCAAACGAAACTGCAACGCCGTTTACATTGGCGCGTGCAAACCGTTTACGAAACGACCACACCTGTGAAACGAAACAAGGCGGGTTTGCAAACAGAACTTCCCGTTTACAAACCCGCCCATGTGTCGCAATTGCGACACATCAACATGTAGAGTTAATACAAGTTGGTTTACTGCTTTACTAACGCGATAACTAACGAACAAGCAAGATCACAAGAATTACCAACGCATTGAATCCCGGTGTTACAAGCACCGCTTGGATTTGCGTCACTAATGCTGGTGAAGGACTTTTCTTAGCCATTTGTCCTCCTTCCGGTATTTAGTTGTAAACGCCCTGAAGGTGAGATTTCAGGGCGTTTTGCATGTCGGGCAAGAACATCTCGTCAATACATAATCAGGATGTTCCTAACCGATGTGTTCAGTCTACCGGCCCGTGCGCACACCTTTTGTGGACACACTGGTGGGCTGATTTCAGCACGCTATAGGCGAACGAACTCCCGACATTCCGGCGTGTCAGTTCTTTCGCCTCCGCTCTTCAAGGGCATCCCGTTCCGGGCTTGATGCTCTAGGGGCACGCGGATGCATGTACCCCTACTAGCTCTTAGTTGCTGATTTCCGGCTTCTCGTCGTCTTTGCTTGAGAAGAATCTTTCTGTCAACATCGAGACGTTCGAAGTCCACGAACTTCCCGTGTCACTGTTCTGGAGATCATCGAGGAAAGCTGAGACCTTCGTCGACTCAGTGATCAGCAGCACCGTCTTGACGGGTTCCTCATCTGTGGTGCCATCAAGGACGAGCCACTCAGGCTCTCCGAATTCGATCAACTTGCGGACGACCAAGAGAATTCCCGCCATGTCGTCGGTCGTGCCGTTGAAATCTTTGCCGTCAATCGTGATGGTTGCCATGCGGTATTCCTGCTTTCGTTATATCTAGACGACTGCCCGCCTATGGGCATTCCTCAATGTAACGTTTTTCCACGATGTTGTTCGTGGCGTGGGTGTCATCGCGAAACGAAAAAATGGTGGGCGTCCCGACAAAAATCTGTCAGGAAGCCCACCATTTCGTTTTCAGTTGAATTATCTATTTGGGTAACTCAGTTGCCCATTCGGACAACTAATCTGGAAAGATAGCAAATGCCAGTCTTCAAACAAGTCACTGGCTATCGCACCATCACTATTGCGAGTACTGCTAGCAGAGCGAAGCCGGGTGTCTCAAGCACCCGGCTTAGCGCTTTAACTGCCAAAGGCGGCGGCCTTTTTTTCTTCGCCAACTTGTCCTCCTCTCTGTGCTAAACGAACTTTCACGGTTCATCCCTATCGGTATGTTCCCGGGGACATCTCCACTGTACGACGCGTATCCGACGATTTACGGCCATCAGAATTTTGTTCGATGCACGTAACGTTGGACTTCGGCGTGTCGCTGGCTCGCGTGAGTTGCAATTTTGCGGTAACACCGTGTGGGTTAGCCTGCTTGTTTTCATCGCCGCGTCGAGCTCCTCCGTCACCGCGGAGGTGTCGCCGATAGCGAGGCCGGGAAGCAGCGCCCCTCCGTCGCCGGGCAGACCGCCCGCGACCTCGCCGAAGGCACTTCGAAGCCCGTGCGCCCAGTTCAGGTACCACGGCGGAGGTGCGCGCACCGTACCCGGGCCGGACGCGAACAGGAGGTAGGCGGCGTCATCTCCGGGTTCGGTGACGACCAGTTGCCCGGCGACCTCGATCGTGGCTCCGATTCCCACACGCTCCGGTGGCGCCCCGTCGAAGACGAGCACCGGCACGGCGGCCAGGGCGACGGGAGCTTCGCCCTCCGCGATTGTCAGCAGGTTGGCCGACACGGCGAACGGCCCGGTGCCGATGGACTCGCTGAGGACCACAGTGAGGGTCACCGCGGTGCCTTCGCGCGCTGCAGCGGTGAGGATGGGCGGGCTCCGGTGCTCGCTGCGCACCGCCGCAACTGTGACGACCAGGGCCACGGCAGCCGCGACAACTCCGGCCATCACGATCGCTGAGCCCGTCGTGGAGCCGATCGTGGAGCACGTCAGGGAGCCAGTCGTGGCGCGACTCGTGCCCGCGAACAACGGCCCTCGGGCAGTGCTCCGGGTGCTCCGGGACGCGCGCGCCAGCGCAACCGCCGCCAGCGCCGCGCAGAGCGCCCAGGCGGCGACGGCGCCCGGCACCAGCAGTTCGGGGCTGCCCAACAACACAACGGCGGCCAGCCACGCCGCAGCGGCGGGGAGGGTGATGCGCAGATCCACGGGCATTCAGACCGTTGCACTGTCGCGGAGACCGTCGACGGTCTTCTCGCCGATTCCTTCGACGTTGAGCAGGTCGTCGACGGTGGAATAGGGTCCGTTGGCCTCGCGCCAGGCGACGATGCGCCCCGCGAGCTCGGGGCCGAGGCCGGGCAGGTCTTCGAGCGTCGCGGCGTCTGCGCTGTTGATGCTGATCGTCCCCGCGCCGCTCACCCCCGCGCCGCCGGCGCGCGTGGCTGCGCCCGTGCCGGTGCCCGGTGATCCGCCGGGAGACGCGGGCGCAGCGCCCGCCACGGGAGCGGCCCCCGCGGAAGGCACCACGATCTGCTCCCCATCGTTGAGGAAGCGGGCGAGGTTGAGCTGCGTCTCATCTGCCGCCGGCGTCAACCCGCCCGCAGCAGCAACGGCATCGATCGCGCGGTCACCCTCGCGTAGCTCGTAGAGCCCGGGGTTCGCCACCTCCCCGAGGATGTGCACGAAAACCGCTGGCGCGCCGTCGGTCACCTCCACCCCACCTCCGGGAGGCACAGCGGCGTCGGCCGAACCGTCACCAGCCGAACCGGCTCCGGACGAACCGGCCGCGGCAGACCCAGACCCAGATCCAGCCCCGAACGACGGTGGTTCGATGGTGGTGGAGCCACCGTGGGGGCTCAGCGCCGCCACAAGCACCGCGACAGCCACCGCCAGCAACACAAGCACCACGCCGGCGCCGATGGTCAGGCGCCGACGCCGCGGCTGATGCGCTTCGGTGATCTCCACGCCCGAAGACTAAATCGGGCTACTCCCCGCGCCGCAGGACGGCCTCGGAGTTGTGGAGTGACAGCTAACGGGTAGCGATGTTCACGATACGAGGAGCGCGCACGATGACGTTCGCGATTTCCTTGTCCCCGACCGCACGGGTGACCCCGACAGAAGCCCTGGCCAGCTTCTCGAGCTCTTCTCCACTGATTTTCGGAGACACGGTCGCCTTGTCACGCACCTTGCCGTCAACCTGGAACACCGCGGTCACCGATTCTTCGACTAACAGAGCGGGATCGGGCTTGCGCCATCCTGCCTCCGCGACCGTCGGGGTGCGACCGAGTCGCTCCCACATTTCCTCGGCCGTGTACGGGGCGAAGAGGCTGAGGGCGACCGCAATCACCTCCGCCGCCTCGCGCACCGCTGCGTCGCCGCCGCCGGGGCCCGAATCGATGGCCTTCCGCGTCGCGTTGACAAGTTCCATGATCTTGGCGACCACAACGTTGAACTTGAACGACTCCACCAGGCCCGGTCCTTCGGCGAGGAAACGGTGCGTCTGTCGGCGCAGGGCCACGTCCCCTGTTCGCCAGCGGATGTCGGGGTCGCTTGTCACGTCGCCGGAGAGTCGCCACGCACGAGCTAGGAACTTCGCGGAAGCCGCGGGCGAGACATCCGCCCAGTCAATGTCGTCTTCTGGCGGGCCGGCAAAGGCCATCGTCAGACGGATCGCGTCGACGCCGTGCTCGTCGAGCTGGTCGCTCAGGCGCACGATGTTGCCCTTGCTCTTGCTCATGGCCGAGCCCTCCATCAGCACCATGCCCTGGTTGAGCAGAGCGCTGAACGGCTCGGTGAAGCCCACGTAGCCGAGGTCAAACAGCACCTTGGTGATGAAGCGCGCGTACAGCAGGTGGAGGATCGCGTGCGTCACGCCACCCACGTACTGGTCGACGGGGGCCCACTTGTCGGCCTCTTTCGGGTCGAAGGCCTTCGTGTCGTCGTTGGGGTTCAGGAACCGCAGGAAGTACCAGGAGCTGTCGACGAAGGTGTCCATCGTGTCCGGGTCACGCAGCGCCGGGCTGCCGTCGCGCGGATCGGGGACATTGACCCAGTCCTCAGCGGCCCCGAGAGGCGACTGGCCCTTCGGCTGCAGGTCGAGGCCCTCGGTCGGCGGCAGAACGATCGGGAGCTGGTCCTCCGGCACGGGCACAAGCTCGCCGTCCGCCCCGTGAATGATCGGAATCGGGGTGCCCCAGTAGCGCTGGCGGGAGATCAGCCAGTCGCGGAGGCGATAGGTCTTTGCTGCACGCCCGGTGCCGGCGGCTTCGAGCTGCACGATGATCTTCTTGATGGCGTTGGACTTTGTGATGCCGTCCAGGGGACCGGAATTGATCATCCGACCGTCTCCGATGAGCGCCTTGCCTGTCGAAATCGGGTCGAGCGGCGGCAGGTCCTCCGGGAGAATGGCCTGGCCGTTCTCGTCGAGTTCCAAGACCGGGATCGTCGTCGTCTGGGTCGCGTTGGTGTCGAGCACCACACGCACGGGCAGGTCGAACTTGATGGCGAAGTCAAGGTCACGCTGGTCGTGGGCGGGCACGGCCATGACCGCTCCGTGGCCGTAGTCGGCGAGCACGTAGTCCGCGGTCCAGATCGGAATCCGCTCACCGCTGGCGGGGTTGACCGCGTACCGGCCGAGGAAGACTCCGGTCTTCGGCCGGCTGGCGTCCTGGCGCTCGATCTCCGTCGACTTCTGCACCCGCTCCAGGTACTCCTGGAACGACGCGCGCACCTCGACGCTCGCATCGTCGACCAGCTCGGCCGCGAGGTCAGAGTCGGGCGCCACCACCATAAAGGTCACGCCGTACAGGGTGTCCGGGCGGGTGGTGAAGACCGTGATCTTCTCCTCGCGGCCCTCGATGACGAAGTCGACGTCGGCGCCGATCGAGCGTCCGATCCAGTTGCGCTGCATCGCAAGCACCTTCGACGGCCAGCGGCCCTCGAGCTGGTTCAGGTCGTCGAGAAGGCGGTCGGCGTAGTCCGTGATCTTGAAGTACCACTGGGTCTTCTTTTTCTTCACGACGATTGCGCCGCTGCGCTCAGACGTGCCGTCGGCGAGCACCTGCTCGTTCGCGAGAACCGTCTGGTCTACCGGGTCCCAGTTGACCCAGCTGTCCTTGCGGTAGGCGAGGCCCTTCTCGTACATCTTGAGGAACAACCACTGGTTCCACTTGTAGTACTCCGGGTCGCTGGTGTGCAGCACCCGGTCCCAGTCGAAGGACGCGCCATACCGCCGCATGCTGGTCTTCTGCTGGTCGATGTTCGCGTAGGTCCACTCGCGCGGGTCGATTCCACGCTTGATGGCGGCATTCTCCGCGGGCAGCCCGAACGAGTCCCACCCGATGGGGTGCATGACGTTGAATCCCTGCTGGCGCCAGTACCGAGCGATCACGTCTCCGAGCGCGTACGCCTCGGCGTGACCCATGTGCAGGTCTCCGGACGGGTAGGGGAACATGTCGAGCACGTACTTGCGCGGGCGCTTGTCATTCGGATTGTTGCTGCTGAAGGGTTTGAGTTCGTCCCACACCCCGAGCCACTTCTCCTGGATTCGTGCGACGTCGTATCCGGCGGGCTCGTCGGAGGGGATGCGGTCGTGCTCGTTCACCACGGAAATCTCAATTCATTGCAGGGAATGGGCAACCTCTCAACGGCGTGACCGGGGAGTTGCCCGCCACAACTGTACTAAACCGAGCCCCCTCCCCGTCTTCGTCAGCGAACCCCGAGCGCCGCAAGCAGCGCGGCCGCCTTCAGCTTCACCTCGGCCAGCTCCTCCGCCGGGTCACTGAGGGCGGTGATCCCGCCTCCCGACCCGACGGTCGCACCGTGCTCGTCAATCACGATGCTGCGGATCACCATCGCGAGGTCGACCCGGCCGTCCAACCCGAAATAGCCGAACGCACCCGCGTAGATTCCCCGCGGGCGATCCTCGAGCGCGTCCAGGATCAGGGTCGCGCTGCGCTTGGGCGCCCCGGTCATCGATCCGGCGGGAAAGCAGGCCGCGACGGCATCCACCGCGGACAGCCCGGCGCGGAGCGTGCCGCGAACGGTGCTGACCAGCTGGTGCACCTGTGCGTAGCTCTCCACCTCGAGCAGCCGTGTCACCTCGACCGAACCCAGCTCGCTGATCCGCCCGATGTCGTTGCGCATGAGATCGACGATCATCAGGTTCTCCGCGCGTTCCTTCTCGTTGCCCAACAGCTCGTCGCGCAGCGCGACATCCCGCTGCCCCGTATCGCCCCGCGGTCGCGTGCCCTTGATCGGACGGGACTGCACGACACCGTCGGGGCTGACAGTCAGGAAGCTCTCCGGCGAGGCGCTGAGCAGGCAGACGCCGCCGATGCGCACCAGGGCGCCGTGGTGGGTGGGGCTCGACGTCCGCAGGCGGAGGTAGGTCGCAACGGGGTCGGGTGAGCCCTCGAGGCGAAACTCGGTGGTCAGGCACAACTGGTAGGCCTCTCCCTCCGTGATCGCCGCTGTGCACGCCGCGATCAGGTCGAGATACTGGGCGTCGCTGTAACGCCAGTAGTCGGACCCGCTCGCCCGCACGCGCGCCGGTGGCAACGCCGGTTGCGCGTTCGTCAGGCGTTCGACCACGCGGGTGCGCCAGGCCGCTAACTCGTCCGTCCATGCGTCCCCGAGGGCGATCAGGGTGACGGTCGATGCCTCGTGGTCGAACTCAACGACCCTGTCGATGAAGAGGAACGCGCCGTCGGGATACCGCGAGTGCCGCGTTCTGGGCAGGCCCATCGTCTCAAATCGCATTTCGTACCCCAGCCAGCCGACCCAGCCGAGCGAGAAACCCTCGCCATCCGGCTCGGTCTGGGCGGCCGCCAGCTCGCCGCGCAGGTAATCGAGAATCGACCCGTCGAGGGCGTCGGTGGTGATGCTGCGGGTGGCCCGCCCGATGTAGCTCTTGCCGCGTGCCGCATCGACTCCGCTGTCCAGCCAGACGACATCGGTGTCGTTTCCACACAGGGCCACGAAAGCTGCGGCTGGGTCGGTCCACCCGGGCACGGTGTGACGCAAGTTTTTGTGACGCATAGCCTAAGAGTATGAGTTCCGACGAAATTTACCGGTGGCACGAAACGACGCTCCGCAAATCAGACATCGATCTGACACCGGACGCCCCGATCGCCGTCGCGGACTCGTGGCTGGTCACCGACGGCACGGTGCTGGCCCTTGCCCTGCATCGCGAGCGATTTTTGAATGCGGTGCGGGATGTCGCCGACGGCTCAGCTCACGGCGGCGCTGTCTCGAGCACCGCGGCGGCGTTCTGGGACGCGGCGGTCGCAGCCATCCCCCGCCGCGGGCAACTCTTCCCGCGGGTGGAGCTCCGCCGCGGCACCGACGGTGACGAGTTCATCCTTCGGCTGCGGCCGGCACCGGAGGTCACGCGCTCCGTCGTTGTCGCGAGTATTCCAGGAGGAGACCCGCGCACGCAGCCACGCATCAAAGGACCGGACCTCCAGCGAATGGCGATCGAACGGGCACACGTCGCGAAGCTGGGCGCGGGCGAGGCCGTGGTGCTGACGGACGAAGGATTCGTGGTTGAGGGCGCGTACAGTGCGCTGCTCTGGTGGCGCGGCACCATCCTGTGTGGTCCGCCGGCAACGTTCGACCGCATCGACAGCGTCACCGCCCGCAGCGTGCTCGCGCTGGCGGCGGCTCTTGGCGTGGAGACGTTCGAAGAGGCCGTGACTCCCGCTGAGCTGGACGGCACAGAACTCTGGTCCGTGAGCGCCCTGCACGGGGTCAGGATTGTGACCGCGTGGGTCGACGGACCTGCACTGGCCGAACTGCCCCGCCGGCTGTCCACCTGGCGCGCACGACTTGAGGCTCTTCGTCAGGCAGCCTAGCTATGCTCGCAGAGTGACCGACTTCCTGACCTGGATTGCCGATGTAGTGAACGCCTTTGGCGCGTCTCTGAATGACGCCCTGGCCGCAATTCTCAACGTCGTCGAGTCGGTCGGACCGGTCTGGAGACTGGTCCTCGCCGGCCTGGGGATGCTCCTGGAAACCTCTGTGCTCGTGGGGTTGGTCGTGCCGGGTGACACCATCGTTTTGGTGTCCAGCACCGCCGTCGTGGGACCGGTGCAGTTCATCAGCCTTGTGCTCGTAGTGATCATCGGCTCCCTGTGCGGCGAGAGCATCGGCTTTGCCCTTGGTCGCCGCTTTGGTCCACGCATTCGTTCCTCCCGACTGGGACGCCGACTCGGCGAGAAAAACTGGATCCGCGCCGAGAACTATCTGGACCGCCGCGGCGGGATCGCCGTCTTCCTCTCCCGGTTTCTCCCCGTGCTCCACTCGCTGATCCCGCTCACCGTCGGAATGAGCAGCATGAGTTACCGAAGATTTATGATCTGGACGATTCCCGCCTCAGTGCTGTGGGCATCCGCCTACGTGTCAGTCGGGTCGTTGGCGGGCGGCAGCTACCGCGAACTATCCGATAGCCTCCATTCCGCCGGGTACATTTTCGTGGGAATCATTGCTGTCTTCGTACTCGCGGTCTTCGCCATCAAAAAGGTCATCAATCGCATCGAAGCGAGACATATGACTCATCCGCAGGCGAGCAAAACTGCTGGCCATCCAGAGGTTCCGGCGGATCCGGAAGCTCCAGTGGTTCCGGCGGTTCCGAAAGCTCCAGTTGTTCCGGCGGTTTCGGCGATTCCGGAGCCGGGACGACGAACGCGAGAGGGGACAGACGCATAAGCGCCTGTCCCCTCCCGCGTCCCGCCGATGGTGCGCGGGTGGTGCTCGCTGCTGCTAGCCGAGCAAGTCGTTCTCGGTGAGCCACGCGGTGGCGATCTCCTCCGACGACTTCTGCTCGTCGACGCTTTCCGCATTCATGCTCACGAGGTCCTCGGCGCTGAGTGCGGCGCTGATTTCGTTCAGGATGTCGGTGGCGTCAGCATCGACCTTGTCGGAGACCACGGGAACAATGTTGTCAGGAAGAAACAGTCCGTCGGGGTCTTCGAGTGCGATCAAATCGTTCGCCTCGATCAACGGGCTCGCGGTGTAGATGTTTGTCAGCTGGATCGTGTTGTCGACCAGTGCCTTAACGGTGAGCGGCCCGCCGCTGTCTTCCACGGCGGTGAAACCGGCAACCGTCACGCCATACAGCTCCTGCAGAGCGTCCGGTCCGTACGGGCGGGTCTGCAGCTCAGAGTTACCTCCGACGGTGATCGGCTCGGTCACGTTCGACAGCGACGCGATGTCGGTGAGGTCGTACTGGTCGGCGAATGCCTGGGTTACCGTCCATGAGTTCTGGTCAGAGGCCTCCGCCGGGTCGAGCACCGAAAGTTCCTCGGGGAGCGCCTCCACCAGCTGGCTGTAGACCTCGTCGCTGGTGCCGCTCGTCACGCTCGGGTCAAGTGCCTGCAACAGGCTTCCCGTGTATTCCGGGAAGACGTCGATGTTGCCTTCCTCGACCTCGGGCAGGTAAACCTCGCGCGCGCCGATCTGAAACTGGCGGTCGATCGTGTACCCGGCGTTCTCGAGCGCCTGCGAGTAGATCTCGGCGACGATCTCGTTGGAGTAGTACTGCTGGGACCCGACGACGAGAGTCTCGCCGTCGCTTGAGGAGTTTTCGTCGGCGAGGGGATCGCCGGACGCACACCCTGAGAGGGCTATTACTGCCCCAACCACGACTGCGCCAATGGCGACGCGTCGGCCTTTTCCTGCTGTGAACATGTGATTCATCCTTTTTCTTGGGAGGGAGGAGGTATTGGAGAAAGGTGGGGCACGCTACCTTCGCGCGCCGGCGATCAGGCTCCGGCGTGGCCCGCTTTTTCTGGTAGGGCCGCCGCTGGTTTCCCCGTCGGGCTGCCGCTGCTCGGCAGCGACTACGCCCGCGGGCACCAGCGAGCGCTGAAGAAGGCTGAATAGGGCCTCCGAAACGAGCGCGAGCATGATCACGAGAATGGAGCCAGCGAGCATCTGGGGATAATCGTTCGTCGCCTGCCCACTGAAGATGTAGCGCCCGAGCCCACCTGCGCCGACGTAGTCGGCGAGGGTAGCGGTCGCGATGACCTGCAGGGTCGCGGAGCGAAGGCCCCCGATCAGCAGCGGAAGACCCAGGGGAACTTCGACCCGCGTGACGATCTGCCCTTCGGTCATCCCCACAGCCCGTGCGGCGTCGATCGTGCGGCGGTCGACTGCCTCGAACCCGGAATAGGCGCCCGCGAGGATCGACGGTATTGCGAGGATCACGAGGGCGATCACGGGAGCAGTGAATCCGATTCCCACGCTGAGCGCGATGAGTGAGATCACGCCCAGCGTGGGAAGTGCGCGCACTCCCCCGGACAGCGCGACAACCACGGAGCGTCCCCGCCCGGTATGACCAATCAGATAGCCGAGGGGTATCGCGATCAGCGAGGCGATCACCATCACAACGAGAGTGATACCGAGGTGCTGCAGAATCCGGGTGCCGATGCCCTCGTCTCCACCATGATGCGCGGGATCGAAGATCCACGCGAAGCCCTCGAAAAGCAGGTTCATACCGGCGCCACCACCCGGGTCCGGCGGCCGGGCCGCGAGACGGCCGCGGAGGAAGATCGTGTCCACGGCATCAGCAGCCGACCAAGCTGCACGATGATCACATCGAACACCAGGGCGATGACGATGGTCATCACGATTCCGGCCCAGATCTCGCCGAGGATGTTGCGCTCGACACCGTCAGTGAAGAACAACCCGAGCGTCGGCACGCCGAGCACCGCCACAACCGTCGCGAGGCTCACGGTGCTGACCGACACAACCCGAAGCCCGGCGAGCAGAACGGGGCCAGCAAGAGGAAGTTCCACTCGCCAGAACCGGGACGAGTCGGAGAATCCCATCGCAGTCGCGGACTGGGTCACATCGGGATCGACCGACGCCAATCCGTCGGCCGTCGACCGCACCATCAACGCAATCCCGTAGAGCGTCAGACCGATGGTCACGTTGACCGGAGATCGCAGCCCGGTACCAAGAATGACGGGGAGCGCGACAAACAGCGGCAGGGACGGGATGGCGTAGAACACGCCGGAGGCCGACAGGACGATACCGCGACTCGCGGTGAACCGATTCGCAACCCAGCCGATGGGCACCGAGATGAGGAAACTCAGCAGAATCACCGGCGCCGTGATCGCTATGTGATCAAGGGTTCGCTCGCCAATCAACGGGAGATTGTTGCCAATCCAGTTCATTGCGGCGCACCCCCGAGTGGGTTAGCGGTCGACGGCTGTCGCATCAGGCGTCGCCCGCCTGGTCTGTCTTGTTCGAAATGCTGCGCGACTTTGGGCTCGAGTGACCGGTCGCGAGTTTTCCGTCCGGTGCAGAGATCACCCCGGCTGCGTAGCCACCCGCATCGATGAGAACCACGTCGTCGCCCTGCGGCTGGGCTGTTGAACTCACGGTCAGTCGACGCTTGCCGCGGTCTGCCCCGATAAAGTCGGCCACGAATTCGCTTGCGGGGTTGGCGAGAATCTCTTCCGGAGTTCCTTGCTGTGCGATCCGTGCACCCTTCTCGAGGATGATCACCTGATCTCCGAGCAGAAAAGCCTCGTCAATGTCGTGGGTCACAAAGACCACCGTTTTGTCGAGCTCCCGTTGCAGCCGGAGCGTTTCCTTCTGAAGGTCGGCGCGCACAATGGGGTCCACGGCGCCGAACGGCTCATCCATCAGGAGGATGTTGGGGTTGACCGCCAATCCGCGGGCCACGCCGACGCGCTGCTGCTGTCCGCCGGAGAGCTGCGCGGGATAACGCTGGGCTAGCGAGAGGTCGAGACCGACGGTCTCCATGAGTTCGAGTGCGTGGCGGTGCGCGTCTGCCTTGGGGACGCCTTTAAGAAGGGGCACGGTTGCTATGTTGTCGATGACCTTGCGGTGCGGCAGCAACCCGGAGTTTTGCATGACGTAGCCGATGCTGCGGCGAAGCTTTACCGCGGCGACGTCGGCTATGTTCTCGCCATCGATCTCGATCGCACCATCTGTCGGGTCGACCATCCGGTTGATCATCCGCAGGAGAGTCGTCTTTCCGCAGCCGGACGAGCCGACCAGCACCGTCGTCGTGCGCGACGGTATTACGGCGCTGAAGTTCTCGACTGCGCGCGTTCCATCGGGAAAGGTCTTGTTGACCGCTCGAAACTCAATCACTCTGCGCGCCGCTCATTCCTCGCGGAAGCCGCGCGTGGACATTCTTGGCAGGACATTCATAAACACTATTCGACACCACCGACACTGGCCGTTTGGTGTTAGCGCTCGCACGACGCATCGTGGGTGTGCCGCGGCCGTGGGTGTGCTGCGACTCTATGTGCGACGCGGGCGTAGGTGTGCCCCGCCCGTGAAATCGCCTGCCGGGGTCCGGGGCAGGCGACAACGGGCACTGTCCAGCTCTGGTACGGACTGGAGCTACGTGCACCCTGCTGGCTGTTATGCCGCGGCAGGTTCTTTCGGAAGGTGCTCCACGATGATCGAATGAACGATCGTCCGGGCCTGATCAAGAAATGCATCATCGCCGTCCGTCTCGCGCGCGAAGGCACGCGCGACAAGCGCATCCGTCACTTCAACAGCCGTCTCAAACGCAAACTGCGTTTCTCGACCGCCATCCAATTCGAAGCGCTCTGTCAGGATGCGGAGCATTTCCTCCGCGACGCGCGAATTGAACGTCGTCGGGTTCGATGCCGGCCTGAGATCGAGCACGTCTCCCACCCGCAAGGACCGGAAACCCGGCTCTGTGCGAAAGGCGTCAACAAATATGTCAAAGCCCGCGGTGAGGGTTGTTGTCCAGGTGTCGTACTTCTCCTCGACAAGTTCCGCCCGAATGCGTTCGAGAACGCGATCGAGGTTTCGGGCAGCCAACGCCTGAAGCACGGCAATCCGATCTGGAAAATATCTGTAAACGGTCCCTATGGAAGCGCCTGCGCGCTCCGCGACCATTGCGGTAGTCAGCCTCTCGTAGCCGAGTTCTTCGACAACGGACGCGGCGGCATCAAGCAATGCCTCCAGACGCGCTGCGCTGCGCGCCTGAACCGGTTCGTTTCGAAGTTGCGCTGATCTCCCGAGCTGCACTTCGGTGAGGTCTGTGGTCGGCACTTCATCTCCTTCTTAATGTGTCGAGGAAATCTTACCGCGCCCCCGCTTTGGGGGCGGCAGAACCGCCGGAGAGGTTTCCCTGAATCATGTTGGCATTATGGACAGTATGTGTGGACGATTCGTGTTGGACCGAAAAACGAGCGACCTGGTCGCGCTCTTCGATATTGACGTCGAAGGCGCTATACTGCCCGGCCCGAGCTGGAACATTGCACCGACCCAGAACGTCCGGGTTGTGATCGACGCCGTCCCCAAAGGCACGGAGGCTAGCGAACCGGTACGGCGATTGGAGAGTGCGCGGTGGGGCCTCGTTCCCTCGTTCGCGAAGGACCTGTCCGGCCCGCCGCTATTCAACGCGCGCAGCGAGACGGTGACGCAGAAGCCGGCCTTCCAGTCGGCCGTCGGCACGCGCCGGGCCGTAGTCCCCGCCTCGGGCTACTACGAATGGCACGAGGTCGACGGCGTGAAAACGCCCCAGTACATCTCGCTTCCGGACGAGGAACTCTTCCTCTTCGCGGCCCTGTACGAGTGGTGGCGCAATCCGGCTGCCCAGTCTGCTGCCGAGCTTTGGCTGTTGTCTACAACGATCCTCACCCGGCCGTCGACCGGGCCACTCAGCGAAATTCACGAGCGGATGCCGGTGTTCCTCGACGCGGAACTGGCGAGCGAGTGGCTGGATCCCCACGCTGACGGGTCCATCGAACTGGTTGAGCTTGTGGCAGACGCCGCGGAGGACATTGCCGATCAGGCTCAGTTCCACGCGGTCGGATCTGAAGTCGGAACTGTCCAGAACGACACCCCGAGTCTCATCCGCGCCGCCGTCTGAACCACGGGGCCGGGCCGAACCGTGCCAGACTGGGCACATGGCGCGCGCATCCCGCAGGACTCCAGCGGCTGCAGAGCCGATCCTTCACCACGCAGCTCGGATTGAAGACGCGTATCACGCGTTCCGTGAAAAGCGTGCGCGTCGCCGTGGCCGCGTCGCCACCGTCATTCCCTACGCCGGATACGGCGGTGCCGGGTGGATCCGGGTACTGTGCCGCGTTCTCCTCACCGCCCCCGGTGCGACCGCGGACGAAGAGCTGGGTACCGCCAACCGCAATGTCCGTGGGTGGAGAAGCTTCACCAGCGTTCCCGTCGACGACGTCACCGTGATCGTGACGGCCGGCGGACAGGAGTTCCGTGTCAAGGCGGGACGCGGTGGTGTGGTCGATGCGCGCATCGACGTAGACCTTCCCGCTGGATGGAATACCATCCAGATCCGCACCGATGAGTCCGACGACGTCGAGGCGCCGGTACACGTGGTCGATCCGAACCAGCGGTTTGGGTTGTTGTCCGACATCGACGACACCGTGATGGTGACGGCCCTTCCTCGCCCATTCCTCGCGGCCTGGAACACATTCGTGCTCAACGAGCATGCCCGTCGTCCGGTCGCCGGTATGGCGGTGTTGTACGAGCGACTCGTGCGCGCTCATCCCGGCGCCCCGGTGATCTATCTCTCGACCGGTGCGTGGAACGTTGCGCCGACGCTCACCCGGTTCTTGTCCCGAAACCTGTATCCCTCCGGGGCGCTGTTGCTCACCGATTGGGGTCCGACCCACGACCGCTGGTTCCGCAGCGGGCGAGACCACAAGCACAGCAGCCTGCGCCGGATCGCCGCCGAGTTCCCGGACATTCGCTGGTTGCTCGTCGGTGACGACGGACAACACGATGAAGAGTTGTACGGAGACTTCCTCCGCGAGCACGAGAGCAGCGTGTCTGCGGTATGTATCCGGCAGTTGTCCCCGGGCGAAGCGGTTCTCGCCGGCGGTCGCAGTGAGCGGGACGGCAATGGCGAGGGCGTCTCGGTACCGTGGCTGTCGGCTCCGGATGGCGCGGGGCTGGTCAAACAGCTTGAGCACCTGACTCTTCTCCCTGAATCCAAGGAGCTGTAGACCGCTTCGCGGCGGTGGGATGTCGCGGCTGCGACAATAACTCGATGTCAGGAAATATCGAGGACTACGCGCTGATCGGCGACTGCCACACCGGTGCCCTGGTCGGATCCGACGGTTCAGTCGATTGGTTGTGCTTCCCGCGTTTCGACTCGGCCTCAACCTTCGGCGCGTTACTCGGAAACGAAAACCACGGCCGCTGGCTGCTCGCCCCGAGCGAACCCATCATCTCGACGCATCGACGATACCGGGAAGACACCTTCGTCCTCGAGACGCGCTGGGTCACGGCATCTGGTGAGGTGGAGGTAATCGACTTTATGCCTCACGGAGACAGGCGAGCGGATCTCGTAAGGCGGGTGCGCGGCATCTCCGGCAGCGTGCCGATGACGCAGGACCTTCGCATCCGATTCGACTACGCCGCCGCGCTGCCGTGGCTGCGCCAGTCGCCGCAAGAGGGCGGCAACGCGATCATCGCCATCGCCGGCCCGGACGCCGTCATCGTGCGTGGGCCCGCAATGACACCGCGGGATCAGTATCACGAGTCCACCTTCGTCGTCGCCGCCGAGCAGACAATCGACGTCGTCCTCACCTGGTTTCCGGCGCACCGACCGCCACCCCCGGCCGTGGATGTGGACGCACAGCTGTCCAGGACGGTGCTCTGGTGGGAAGGATGGGCGCAGACGGGTGTGAGCGTCGCAGAAGACGGCAGCGGGCTTTATCACGACGTGGTGCGGCGATCCCTCCTCGTGCTCCGCGCCCTCACCCACGAGGACACCGGCGGCATCGTCGCCGCCGCCACGACGAGCCTGCCCGAATCGCTCGGTGGTTCACGCAATTGGGACTACCGCTACGTCTGGCTGCGCGACGCATCCCTGACGCTCGATGTGCTCATCAGTCACGGGTATGAGGCCGAGGCGCTGTCGTGGCGGGACTGGCTGCTGCGAGCGCTGGCCGGCGACCCGTCGGACGTACAGATCATGTACGGCCTTTCGGGCGAGCGTCGTCTGCCGGAATGGGAAATCGACTCGCTGCCGGGCTATCAGGGTTCCACGCCGGTGCGCGCAGGAAACGCGGCTTACCAGCAGTACCAGGGCGACATCTTCGGCGAGGTGATGCTCGCGTTGCACAACGCACGGGTCGCCGGCGTACCGGAAACCAGCATCAGCTGGGGGCTGCAGAGCGCACTACTGAAACATGTCGAGACGGTCTGGGAACGCCCCGACAACGGAATCTGGGAGATCCGAGGGCCCGCCAGGAACTTCACCCACTCCCGCGCGATGCTGTGGGCCGCACTCGACTGCGGTGTGCGGGCCGTGCGCGACTTTGGCCTTGATGGGCCAGCGGATCGCTGGGCAGCACTGCGGGACGAACTTCGGGACGAAATCGAAACCCAGGGATACGACGCCACTCTGGGGAGCTACACCCAGTACTACGGCAGCGGAACCGTTGACGCATCGCTCTTGCAGCTGCCGCAGATCGGGTTCATCGCCGCAGATGACCCCCGGATGATCTCGACGGTTCGGCAGATCGAATCCGAACTGATGCGCGACGGCCTACTGCTGCGCTACCGCACCGAGAGCGGGGTGGATGGGCTTTCCGGCGACGAGCATCCCTTCCTCGCCTGCTCATTCTGGCTTGCGGAGCAATACGCGCGCTCGGGCCGACTGGGCGACGCCACGGCGTTGATGGACCGGCTCCTCGGCTTTGCCAATGACCTGGGATTGCTCAGCGAAGAATACGACGCCAGCACCGGGAGAGCCGTGGGCAACGTTCCGCAGGCCCTCTCCCACCTCGCACTGGTGCGCACCGCAGACGCCATCCGCGGCGCGATTGCTCTGCAGAACCGGGTGTCTGGGATGACATCTCGCGACCGCCCGGCAGGGTGACCTTAGTCACCGCATCCCTCGCGTCCGCGACCACTACTGTGGACCAGTGAGAATCGCAGGCTACCTTCGCGCAAGTTCGCGCGCACCGCTGTCGCAGGTAGCGAAGACGTCGCTCGCAACCGTGCTCGCGTGGCTTGTGTCAACCGTGGTGATGGGTGAGCCCCTTCCGATCTTCGCCGCGATCGCGGCCCTGCTCGTGGTGCAACCCAGTGTCAACCAGTCCATCTCGCGCGGGATCGAGCGCAGCATCGGAGTGATCCTCGGCGTGCTTCTCGCCTCCGCTGCAGCAGCAATCTTCGCCGCCGGAAGCTGGATCGTGCTCGCGGTCGTGGTCGCCGCCCTGCTCCTGGGGTGGGTGCTGCGGCTCAGCCCAAGCTCGGCGACACAGATCCCGATCAGTGCGATGCTGATGCTGTCCATCGGTGCCGCCACACCGAATTACGCGTTCGAGCGCGTTCTGGAGACCATGATCGGCGCCGCTGTTGCGATGACCGTCAACGTGACAATCGCTCCGCCGGTTCTTTTGGTTCCCGCCCACGTTGCCGTGAGTCGCCTGCTCCGCGAGTGCGCCGCCACCCTCGAGCACCTCGCGCGCAGCCTCCGCGAACCCCAGGACGCCGCCTCTCTGGAGGAGCTGCTGGTGCATGCCCGTTCCCTGCGAAGCCTCGAATCTGCGGCGTCGGCCGCAATCGCGACGGGTGAGGAGAGCCTGACGCTCAATCCACGCCGGGCCGCCCACAGGCGCGTGCTCGAGCGTGAGTCGCAGTTGCTCGGCCGAGGGCGTGTTCTCGCCCGCCGGATCCTCGGGATGTCCCGCGCATTCCGCGACCACTACGATGCGAACCTGCACAATGAACCAACCGTGAGCGAGATTGCGCGGGAGCTGTCCCGGGCATCTCATGACCTGGTGCTGCTGGCCAACGAGAACGATCCACCCCCCGCCACTACCCCGCGCGGGAAGCGCGGCACCGCCGGGAGTGTCACCGCCGCGATCGTGAGTGAGGACGGCAACCCAGCAAGCACCCCCATCGACGACGATCTCGTGCCCGCTCTGACCGCCCCCCTGATGATCCCCCGTCCGCACCCCCAACACTGGGTTCTCATCGGCTCCCTCATGGAGGACATGCGCCGGGTGCGCGAAGAGATTACCGGAGAGGCAGACGGATGAGCCAGGCCCGGCATACGGGTCGCGAAACCCGCTCGTACGCACCCTACGGGCTGAGCACCGACCCGGCGCAGCTGGGACTCGACGCCGTCACGGTAGTGGGTGAGGTCGGAACCGCAGTCGCCCACCACCGTCGCACCCGGTCGTCGACTCGCGCGGTCATCTTCCTGCACGGTGCGGCGGGCTCGTGGACCACCTGGACGCCCCTCCTGGCGAGCGCGCAAGCGGCGGGCATCGCAATCGACAACCCCCTGCTCATCGACCTGCCTGGCTGGGGAGACGCGTCACTTGCCCCGGGGGTCACCACCCTGACCATCGACGATGTCTGCGAGCTGGTAAAAGACTGCGCGGAGGAACTCGGGTACACGGAATGGGATATCGTCGGTCATTCCATGGGCGGGTTCATCGCCCTGCACATGGCGTCGATCTGGCCGCAGAGTGTGCTTTCGGTGGGTGTCATTTCCGGAACGGGCACCTCGATCATCCAGAGCCTTGACCGCCCGGTGCGGGAGTTTTTCCTTCTCCCGGCGTTCACCCTGCTCTGGCGTGCAATGACCACCCTGGGGCGGTTCGGCACGGTCGGCGCCGCACCGATCCGAGCCCTCCAACGAGTCGGGGTTCTGCGCTGGGCAGTGAGTCCGCTGTTCCGGCACACCCGTCGCATCGACGATTCGGTGATCAATGCGCTCGGGTCCGAGTTGCAGCCGCACACCTTCGCTCTGGCGGCAAACGTCGCGCGCGGGTACAACGCTGGCGACAACTGGTCACGCATCGAATGTTCCGTGCGGGCGCTCAACGGGGACCAGGACGTATTCTCACGCGACAAAGACCTGCGACACCTGGCGGCCATCGTGTCGCGGTGCGTCGTCACCGTAGTGCCCGACTGCGGCCACTTCGCCGCCATCGAGCGCCCCGCGGAAGTGCTCTCCGTACTCGGCTACAGCGTGCCCGTGGCGAGCTGACGGCGTGCGACGAGGAGCTTCAGCGCTGCCTCGTTGATGGACGACTCACTCAGGCGTCCGTCGGCGACGGCCGCGACAACGCCCGCGACGATCCCACGAGGGTCAGCGCCCACGCTCGCCGGGTCTGATGGCAGCACGTAGAGCAGCATAGTGGTGCCCGCGGCCAGCGCGCTCACGGCGTTCTGTACGGGGTCGGCGAGTGCTGCCTCTCCGGAGTCGTTCAGCATCAGCATGTCGTCCGTGACGGTGATGCCGGTGAAGCCCAGTTCCTCGCGGAGGATCGTGTGCCAGGCCGCCGACAGCGATGCCGGAGCGGCGTCAACGGCGCTATAGCGCAGGTGACCGAACATCACCAGCTCCGCGCCCGCGTCGATGCCGCGTTCGAACGGAACCGCGTGGGTCGTGCGCCACGTGTCTCGCGAAACGTCCGACGTCGGGATGCTGGTGTGCGAGTCATCCGCCATCGCACCATGTCCTGGGAAGTGTTTCAGAGTCGAGAGAACGTGCCCGCTCTCGCCCGCCACCGCGGCCGCGACCCGGTCGGCGGAATCACCCGGCGATGTCCCCAGCGCTCGGGGGAAGATGAACGAGGAGCGGTCGCTGGTCTGGTCGGCGACGATCCCAAAGTTCACGTTGATGGCCAGGGTTTCGAGCAGGCTCGCGCGGGAGGCGAAAGCTTCGCTGGTTGCCGCAACCGGAAGCTGTTGCAATTGCGGCGCTGCCGCCGCGACATCCGATCGAATCCGCCGCACGGTCCCGCCCTCCTGGTCGATTGCGACGAGCATCGGCAGATCAGGATTCAGATCAAGCTGGGGGATGATAGCTGCCAACTCACCCGGATTCGCGGGGACATTGTCGCCCATGAGGATCAGACCGCCGGGGCGGTAGGACTCGACGAACGCGCGCAACTGCCCGACATCGGATCCCGGCGAGTGCAGCATAAGCAGGCTCGCGACTTTCTCGTCGAGACTCATCGCAGCCAGAGTCTTCTGTGCAAAGGACCGCACCAGCTGTTCCGGCGTCGGCGTGGGTTTCACCGTCGGCGTCGGCGGTTGCGTCGAGGGCGGCGCCGTTGTCGACGCGGACGGTGGTGTGAGCGGCGACCCCGGCGCAGTCGGTGTCGGGGCAACGCACGCCGACAGGATCAGCGCGATCGCAACCGCGATCCCTCCCCCGCGCACGGGAGTCATCCCACCAGGAAGCAGGTGCCCAGAACTACGAGACGCTGCCCCTCGCGAGGCTGACCGCTCGCCCCGGCGACCGCTGCTCAGGACGCGTTCTGCTCGGAAAGCCACGATAGCGACGCGAAGTCCTCGGTGGTGAGCCCGAAGCGTTTCGACTCGGTTGCGACGGCGGCGCGCGGCTCAGGAAACGAGATGCCGTCGCGCACCACGATGTCGATGCCCGCGGGGCTGACCAGGGACTTCGAGAAGCGGATGGCGGCGATCGTGCCCGCGGCGCTGACACCGGGAACCGTCCACGAGCTGGAAACCAGACGCCCCAGACCCTTGCCACGCCACACGAATCCTTCGCCACGCCAGGTGTCGACGCCGAGAAGATGCTTCACCTCGCCGGTCTGGGTGGTGTAGCTGACGTCGTCGGTGAGGACAAGGGGCTCGGTACCGCGCGTGGCAAAAGTGAACGTGGGATCCAGGCGGTCCCCGCGCAGCCACATCGGAAAATTGGTGGCGACCACCCGCCAGGTTCCAGGCAGGATTTCAGCGAGCTGGTGTTCGTCCGGTGCGGTCAGCATTCGTCCAACCTAGTCGCCTTCGGTTCTGCGACGGCTGCAGGGGCTCGGCGGTTCGTCGCTCGACGGTGATTTAGTCTCGTCAACGCTTCGGCCTGACCATAATGGGGCATGCCCACTCTCGTCGGAGCGCTCGCCCGCTCTACCCACCCGGGCCCAACCGTCGCGGTGACAACCATCGCCGTGCTGTTGGGAGTCGGCGTCGGCGTCGAACCGCCACGTCTGCTTCTCCTCGGTCTTGCCGTGCTCGCAAACCAGGTCTCCGTCGGTCTCTCCAACGACTGGATCGACGCCGACCGCGACCGCGCCGTCGGCCGCGCGGACAAACCCATTGCCCGCGGCTGGGTGAGCGTGCGCACGGTGCGCACCGCTGCCTGGGTGAGCGCGGCGACGAGCCTGGTGCTCACGGTTCCGCTCGGCGTCGGAGCGTGGTGTGCCCAGTTCGTTTTCATCGCCTCCGCCTGGGCGTACAACGCCGGGCTCAAAGCGACGGCGTTCTCTGTCGTGCCCTACATCGTCAGCTTCGGCCTGCTCCCCGTGCTCGTCACCCAGTCGCTTACCGAACCCGCGGGGGCGGCCTGGTGGGCGGTGGCGGTCGGCGCGTTGCTCGGCATTGCCGCCCATTTTGCGAACGTGCTTCCCGACCTCGACGACGACAAGCGCACGGGCATCCGGGGCTTGCCACATCGTCTCGGTCGGGTCGCCGCGGGAATCACGACCTACGTCGTGCTTGCCGCAGCGTCGGTGGTGGTGGTCAGCAGCTCCGGCATCCCGGTGCTCGCTGGGGGCATCGGGCTCGCGCTGAACCTGGCCATAGCCGCTGTCGGCATCACTCTCGTGATCACCCGCCCGCCGAGTCGGCTGCTGTTCCAGTTGATCATGGCTGCGGCTCTGCTGAACGTGGCTCTGCTGGTACTGGCCGGGGATCATGTGGCGGTGTAGCCGGTCGAGAATCGCGGATGCCGAGTGCCGAGACAATCCCGCCGAGGATCAACAACACCGCCGTGACGATAAGCCCGCGGTGGAAACCATCCACGTCGAAGGACTCCCCCACGATGACGCCCGCGAGCGCGATGGCGATCAGCCCGGCTACCCGGCTCACCGCGTTGTTGATCGCGGAGCCGATCCCTGACTGCGCCGGCGAGATCGACCCAAGAATCGCGGAGGTCAGCGGCGCGACGGTGATGGAGAGCCCGAGCCCAAAGAGCAGCACGCCGGGCAGGATCTGCGTCCAGTAGTTGAGGTCCTCGCCAGCGCCGAGCATGAGGAGGTACCCCAGCCCCGCGATGATGGGACCCGCCGCCATAAACCGGCGTGGCCCGAACTTTCCGGCGAAGGTGCCAAATGACGACGAGAGCGCGATGTTCAGGATCGTCATCGGGAGCAGGGCGAGAGCGGCGAGCGTGGCGGGGAACCCGGCGACCTGCTGCAGGAACAGCACCAGAACGAACCCGCCGAGCGAGAGCGCGCCGTAGACCAGCACGGTCGCGAGGTTGCCGACCCAGAAGTTCCGCACGGTGAACAGCGAGAGCGGCATGAGCGGTTGTGCCGCGACTCGCTGGCGCCACAGGAAGCCGGCGAAGCACGCGAGGCCCAGCGTGAACGGCAAATACACCGCCGGGCTGCCCCAGCCGTAGTTGGCTTGCTCGATGAGCGCGAAAACGGGGCCACCGAGTCCGAGTACGCAGAGCGCGGCGCCAAGGAAGTCGATCCGCGATCCGGCGACGCGCGTATCGCGCTGGCCGAGCACGATCAGCAGCCACACGGTGACCGCGATCGGAACGACGTTGATGGCGAATACCCAACGCCAGCTCAGGTAGTCGACAAACAATCCGCCGAGCAACGGACCCGCGAGAAAGGCAGAGCTGGTCCACGCGGTCCACTGCCCGATGGCTTTCGCCTGCGCAGCGCCCCGAAACGAGGAGAGAATCAGCGCGAGCGACGACGGCACCAGCAGCGCGCCCGCGACGCCCTGCAGCCCGCGCGACACGATGAGCAGCTCAGGCGTGGGTGACACCGCGCAGAGCACCGATGTCACTCCGAACCCGATGAGACCGATTCGCAGGATCAGGATGCGCCCGACCACGTCAGACAGCGACCCCGCGAGCAGAATGAGCGACCCCAGTGTGATCAGGTACGCGTCAACGACCCACTGCTGCACAGTGAGCCCGCCGCCGAGTTCATCGGAAATCGCGGGCAGCGCAACGTTGATGACGCTGCCGTCGAGAAAGGCGACGAACGACGCGAGCACGGCGATGGTGAGGACGAGTCGCTGTTGTCGATTCATAGGCCCATTCAACACGGCTGGCGCCCCGACGTGGGATGCAGCACACACCGGGGGCCAAGGATCGCGTGCAGAATTGTTGCCATGGACGACGAAGACATGACTCCCGCTGGAATCATCCGATGAGCGCCGGCAGCAACTGGGCGGGCAACTACGCCTATCGCGCAAAGTCCGTGGTGCGGCCCGGCACCGTCGGTCAGCTGGCCGAGCTGGTCGCCCGGGGAACCCCCCTGCGCGCGCTCGGCTCCCGGCACTCCTTCACCGACATCGCCGACAGCGCAGGTGAGCTCGTCTCCCTCGAAAACTTCGATCCCGCCATCACCATCGATCGCGAAACACGCACCGTGTCCGTTGCGGCAGGGGTGAGATACGGCGAGCTCGCGCAATCGCTCCATGCCGCGGGCTGGGCCCTGCACAACCTGGCGTCGCTGCCGCACATCTCTGTGGCCGGCGCGGTGGCCACATCCACCCACGGCTCGGGCGACAGCAACGGCACCCTGGCGACGGCGGTCCGTGCGCTCGAGTTCGTTGACGGCACCGGCACCGAGGTACGCCTCGAACGCGGCGACGACGACTTCGAGGGCGCGGTGGTTGCCCTCGGCGCCCTCGGCATCGTCACCAGAATCACCCTCGACATCGAGCCGACGTTCGACGTACGGCAAGACGTCTTCACCGATCTTCCCTGGGACACCCTGCTCGAGAACTTCTCCGCCGTCACCTCCAGCGCGTACAGCGTGAGTGTGTTCACCAATTGGCTCGGCGACACCGCCGGAAACGCGTGGTTGAAATCAAGGGTGGATGCCGGTGGCCCGCCGTCCACGCTGTTCGGCGCACCGCGTCAGCACCATGACCTCCACCCGCTGCCCGATCAGGCGGCGACGAACACCACGGTGCAGGGCGGCATCCCCGGACCCTGGAGCGATCGCCTCGCCCACTTCAAACTCGGCTACACCCCAAGCAACGGCAACGAGCTGCAGAGCGAGTTTCTGGTCCCTCGCGAGCACGTCGTCGACGCACTCACCGGCTTACGGACGCTCGGCGACCGGATCGCGCCGTTGCTGCTCATCAGCGAGCTGCGCACGATGGCGGCGGACTCGCTCTGGCTGAGCGGCGCCTTCGGGAGGGCCACGGTGGGTATCCACTTCACCTGGAAAATGCTGCCCACCGAGGTCTATGCACTACTGCCGGAGATCGAGGCCCTGCTGCTTGAGCTCGGTGGGCGGCCACACTGGGGCAAGGTCTTCACCGCGTCTGCGGCGGCCATCGCGCCCCTGTACCCGCGCCTCGACGACTTCCGCGAGCTGGTGAAGCGCCACGACCCTGACCGGCTGTTCGGTAACGAGTACCTGCAACGCACGCTCGGGCTCTGACGCGACTTCCCAGACGCGGCGCCCCAGACGCGACTTCCCAGACGCGACTTCCCAGACGCGCCTCGACCCGACGCTAGCTGGCCGAGTGCTCGAGCGCGCCGATCGCGGTGACCCGCACGACCGCGATCCCCTGCTCGTTCGACTCCGCCAGATCGACCACGGCACTGATGCCCCAGTCGTGATCCCCCGCGGGATCGGCAAAGATCTGCCGCACGTTCCACTGGGTCCGGGTTTCGGTGATCATCAGCATCGCGGAGCCGCGAGCGTCTGCGTTGGTTCCGATGTCGTCGTGCAGGTCGTAGTAGTCGTCGAGCGCATCGGCCCAGGCGTCTGCGTCGAACCCGGCGGCGGCGTCCAGCTCGCCCAGTTCCTCGTACTTTTCCAACGCGGCAAGCTGCACCCGACGGAACATCTCGTTGCGCACGAGAACGCGGAACGCCCGGGCGTTGGTGGTGACGCCCGGGGGCGCCGGCGGCAGCAGCGGCGCGTTCTCGACGGTCTCGCCCGGGTGGGTGAGCGCTTCCCACTCGTCGAGGAGGCTGGAGTCCACCTGGCGCACGAGTTCGCCGAGCCACTCGATCAGATCGAGCAACTCCTCCGTTTTTGCGTCGTCGGGAATCGTCTGCCTGGCGGCACGGTAGGCGTCGGACAGATAGCGAAGCACGAGACCCTCTGACCGGGCGAGCTTGTAGTAGCCGGTGTAGTCGGCGAAGGTCATGGCGCGTTCGTACATGTCGCGCACGACAGATTTCGGCCGAAGCTCGAAGTCCGCGATCCAGGCCTGCGTCGCGCTGTAGGTACCGAAGGCCTCATCGAGCAGCTCTTTGAGCGGCTGGGGGTGCACGATCTGCTCGAGCAACTCCATGCGCTGGTCGTACTCGATCCCCTCCGCTTTCATCGCGGCCACGGCCTCACCTCTGGCCTGGAACTGCTGCTGAGAGATCACTGGCCGCGGATCATCCAGCGTCGCCTCAACAACGGAGATCATGTCGAGCGCATAGTGGCCGGTGCCCGCGCTCTTGGTGGGGTCGGGATCGAGCAGGTCGAACACAGCAAGCGCAAACGGCGAGAGTGGCTGATTCAGGGCGAAGTTGGGCTGCAGGTCGACCGTCAGGCGAATCTCGATGTGCTCCTCGAACGATTCGTAGTCGGCCGTCACCACGTCGGGCACGCTCACCTGCGTCACGATCTCCGCCGTGCGCAACGTGCGGTAAATGCCCAGCGCCCTCCGAGCGAGGGCGAACTGGCGGTGACGCGGTTCGTGGTTGTCGAAGACGAGCGCCCGCACGTTTTCGAAGACGTCCCCACCCCGTCCGATCACGTTGATCAACATCGCGGAGGTCATCTGCATGCTCGAGGTGAGCAGCTCCGGCTCTGCGACGATGAGCCGGGTGAAGCTCGGCTGCCCCCAGGACACGAATCCCTCGGGTGCCTTTTTGCGCACGACCTTCTTGAGCTTCTTCGGATCGTCGCCGGCCTTGGCGACGAGCCGAGCGTTTTCCGTCTCATGCTCGGGAGCCTGCACCACCACGGTGCCCGCGGTGTCGAAGCCGGCGCGTCCGGCGCGTCCGGCGATCTGGTGGAACTCGCGCGCGTTGAGCTGACGCATCCGCGTGCCGTCGTACTTGGTCAGCGCGGTGAGCAGCACCGTGCGGATGGGCACGTTGATGCCCACCCCCAGCGTGTCCGTGCCGCAAATCACCCGCAGCAACCCGCTCTGGGCGAGCTGCTCGACGAGGCGCCGGTACTTCGGCAGCATTCCGGCATGGTGCACACCAATCCCCGAGCGGATGAGCCGTGACAGAGTCTTGCCGAAGACGGTGGTAAACCGGAAGTCACCGATGAGTTCGGCGATTTCGTCCCGCTGCTCGCGGGTGGCGACCTTCACGCTGGTGAGTGCCTGGGCCCGCTCGAGGGCCGCGGCCTGGGAAAAATGCACGACGTAGATCGGCGCCTGCTGGGTCGCCAGCAGGTCTTCGACGGTCTCGTGCACGGGGGTGGTCGCGTAGGAGTAGTGCAGCGGTACCGGCCGCTCTACGCCGGTGACCGTTGCCGTCTCGCGCCCCGTGCGAGCGCTGAGGTCCTTCACTAACCAGGACACGTCTCCCAGGGTGGCGGACATCACGATGAACTGCACCCGCGAGAGGGTGAGCAGCGGCACCTGCCAGGCCCAGCCGCGGTCGGGGTCGGCGTAGAAGTGGAACTCGTCCATCACGACCTGGTCGACGTCGGCGTCGGCGCCCTGCCGCAACGCGATGTTGGCCAGGATCTCGGCGGTGCAGCAGATGATGGGGGCATCCGGGTTCACCGAGGAGTCGCCCGTGACCATTCCGACGTTGTCCGCGCCGAAAATCTCGACGAGAGAGAAGAACTTTTCCGACACCAGAGCTTTGATCGGCGCGGTGTAGTAGCTGCGCTTACCCTCCAGCAACGCGGCATAGTGCGCGGCCACCGCCACAAGCGACTTGCCAGTGCCGGTCGGCGTGCTCAGGATCAGGTTCGCGCCCGACACGATCTCGATGATCGCCTCGTCCTGCGCGGGATACAGGGTGAGGCCGCGCCCTTCTACCCACTCCACGAAGCGCGAATACACGACATCCGGGTCCTGGGGAGCCGGGGTCGCAGACGGGTCGAGCAGCGGAGCGAGGGACATGGCTCAACCGTGCCACGGATGGACCTGTTTAGCGATTCCACGCGGGCGTGCGCGGCTGATCCGCCGCTCAGGGAAGCTGGATGCGCGCGTACGACTCGAAGACGTACTCCCAGAACGCGTCCACGTCGAGCCGAGTCGGCACGGTCGCGTTGTGGCTGTCGGCGCGAAAATCCACCACCGTCATTCCCGAGGTGAATTCGCCCGCGGTCTCCACCTCGACGTGGGCCGGACGCGAGCTGAAGAATTCCGGGTGGGTGACGTAGGCGACCGCGACCACATCGTGCACGGCCTGGCCGTTCCATTCCGGGTTTTTGTCGTCGTTCCAGAATGTCGACAGCGGCACAACCAGTTCGTCGCCGAGGCGTCCGAGCAGGCGCATCCGGTCAACGACCTCCGGGGTCGCAATCGCCTGGAGGGTCAGGTCGAGTCCGACCATCACCACATCCCATCCCGCGGCGAACGTGACAGCGGCGGCCTCGGGGTCGGCGTAGATGTTGAACTCGGCGGCCGGGGTGGTGTTGCCCCGGGTAAAGGAGCCGCCCATGATCACAAACGACGCGGCCCATTCCACAATCGCCGGCTCTTTCTGAAGGGCCAGAGCGATGTTCGTCAACGGACCGGTCGCCACGAGGTGCACGGTGCCCGGCTGACTGCGGAGGGTTTCGATGATGAGATCGACGGCGTGGATGTCGGCGGCGGCAGTAGACGGATCCGGCAGGCTCACCGAGCCCATACCCTCCGTGCCGTGCACGTGAGAAGCGTGCTCTGCCGCGCGCACCAACGGCTCTCCTGCCCCGGCGGCGATGGGGATGTTCTCGAACCCGAGGTATTCGCCCAGCTGCAGAGCGTTGCGAGTGGTGTTGGCCAGCGCGACATTGCCACCCACACAGGTGACCGCGACCAGCTCGATGTTCGGGTCACCGTGGGCGAGCAGGATCGCTAACGCGTCATCGAGTCCGGGATCGCAATCGAGCAGAATCTTTACCATGGCCACACTGTGCCACAGTGCCCGCACCTCTGCGCGCACCACTGCCCGCACCCTCGCGCCGGGCCGGGCATCTCGGCATCGTCTACAATCTGTTGTGACTTACGGGGATTCCAACACTGCAGCCGAGCCATCCGGGATCGACCCGGACGCCCTGGCGACCGCCCTGCGGGTACTCGATGAGATGAACGAACTCGACGAGGAACACCCTGACTTCATCGCCGTCCGGCGCGCGACCGCACGAATGTTCAAGTCGGTGAAGAAGAACCGCAGGCTGGAAAAACGTGCCGTCATTGCCCAGGCCGACCTGACCGTGATCGCGGCGACCGCCACCGGCGCCGCCGACCGAATCGACGACGAGACCCGCGGGATCCCGCTGGCCACCACGACAGAGGCGTCGACCGCAGGCACCCTCCTCAAGTCGCGGGCGTGCTACATCTGCAAAGTTCACTACACCCGCGTCGACGCGTTCTACCACCAGCTCTGCCCGGAGTGTGCGGCCCTGAGCCACAGCAAACGGGATGCCAGGACGGATCTCGCCGGCAAGCGCGCACTGCTCACCGGGGGCCGGGCGAAGATCGGCATGTACATCGCGCTGCGCCTGCTGCGTGATGGCGCACACACCACCATCACCACGCGGTTCCCCCGCGACGCGGTGCGGCGGTTCGCGTCGCTGCCCGATTCGGCCGAGTGGCTGCATCGCCTGCGCGTTGTGGGAATCGACCTGCGCGACCCTGCGCAGGTTCTCGGCCTCGCCGACGCCGTCGCGGCCTCTGGTCCGCTCGACATCCTCATCAATAACGCTGCGCAGACCGTGCGGCGCTCCCCCGGCGCGTACGCCCCGCTGGCTGACGCGGAACTCGCTCCATTGCCCGATGGCCCGCTTCCCGAGCTGCTGACATTCGGGCACACCAACGACGCCCACCCGATGGCGTTGGCCGCATCGGTGGCGGCCCACCCGATCCTGTCTCTCGCGGCGACCGGCACGGCGGCCGACAGCGCCGCGTCACTCACCGCAGCGGCTCTGGCCGCCGGATCATCGTCGCTCGAACGTCTCGCCGCCGGCACCGCAATCGACGCGGGCGGGCTGGTTCCCGACCACCACGATGTGAATAGCTGGACACAGCACGTGCAGGAGGTGGATCCGCTCGAGATGCTCGAGGTGCAGCTGGCCAACACCACCGCCCCATTCCTGCTGATCAGCCGGTTGCGCCCGGCAATGGCGGCCTCGACCGCCCACCGCAAGTACATCGTGAACGTCTCCGCGATGGAGGGAGTGTTCTCCCGCCGCTACAAGGGCCCGGGGCATCCGCACACGAATATGGCGAAAGCCGCGCTGAACATGCTCACCCGCACGAGCGCCGGCGAGATGCTGGAGTCTGATGGCATCCTGATGACCAGCGTAGACACCGGCTGGATCACCGACGAGCGTCCGCACCCGACAAAGGTGCGCCTGGCCGAGGAGGGCTTTCATGCGCCGCTCGACCTGGTCGACGGTGCCGCACGGGTGTACGACCCCATTGTGCAGGGAGAGGCGGGCGTGGACCTCTCGGGAGTTTTCCTGAAGGACTACAAGCCCTCTGCCTGGTGAATGACATCTGTCTGATGGAAGCCCTCTGCCTGGCGGAAGACACCTGATGGGCGCGGCTGCCGTAGCGATCATCACGGGCGCCGAACTCGGGTCGCGACTCGTGGTGCGCTACCGGATCGAGGGCGGCGCCACTGACGCGCTCGGCTACCTGCGCGCCAGGACGCAGACCACTTGCACGATTGAGACGCGCCGCGGCGACCGGGTGGTTCTCCTCGCCGAGGTTGTCGCGGCCAAGCCCGTGCCGGAGCCGCCAGAGCCCCGCAGGCCTCGTTTCCCTACCACATTCAACTAAATTTCGGGGATTTTCCCGTTTACCCAAATTTGGGTTTTGCGTCGCCCGATCTGTGGGCTAGGCTTTTGATGAGTCAGCGGGTGAATTTACGCGCTGATCGAGAGGCTCCGGTATTCGGGACCGACCGAATGCAATTTAGAAGGAGTCAACATGGCAACCGGAACAGTCAAGTGGTTTAACGCTGAAAAGGGTTTTGGATTCATTTCCCCCGAAGACGGCAGCCCCGACGTGTTCGCACACTACTCGGCGATCGCCTCGAGCGGATACAAGTCCCTCGACGAGAACCAGAAGGTCGAATTCGACATCGCCCAGGGCCCCAAGGGACCCCAGGCTGAGAACATTCGCCCCCTCTAAGCTTTAGAAATACAGCTTCAGAACGGCAGTTTTCTACACCGGGCAGCATTAGCCGCCTAAGCAAAACCCCCGCTCTTCTTCGGAAGGGCGGGGGTTTTGTCGTATCAGGAGCAGGCCGGGCCCGACATCACGACGCGAGGATATCGCGCACCATGGGCATCACCCGGGTTCCGTACAGCTCGATGGCGTGCACCATCTTGCTGTGGTCCAGCGGGCCCGCGCTGTACTTCAGGTCGAACCGCGACAACCCGAGCGTTTTTGCGGTAGCAGCGATCTTGCGGGCCACCGTCTCGGGAGACCCGACATAGAGCGAGCCATGGTCCGCCTCGTTGTCGAACTCGGCGCGGGTCATCGGCGCCCAACCGCGCTGCGCTCCGATGAGGTCGCGATTGGCTTTGAACGGCGGCCACAGCTCTTCCCGCGCCTGCTCGTCGGTGTCAGCGATGTAACCGGGTGAATGAACCCCGATCGGGAGGGTTGGCATCTCCAGCTGTGCCAGCGCGCGGTGGTACAGGTCAACATACGGGGCGAAACGCTCCGGGGCGCCGCCGATAATCGCGAGCATCATTGGAAGGCCATACGTCGCTGCGCGCACAACCGACTGGGGGCTGCCGCCCACACCGATCCACGTCGTGAGTTGGCCGGACTCCGTCCTGGGGAAGACGTTCTGGTTATTCAGCGCCGGCCGGGTCTTGCCCTCCCACGTCACGGGCTTCTCGGTGCGCACCGCCGTAAACAGGTCGAGCTTCTCCTCGAACAGTTCCTCGTACTGGGTCAGGTCGAACCCGAAGAGGGGAAAGGACTCCGTGAACGAGCCACGGCCCAGAATGACCTCTGCTCGACCGTTCGAGGCGGCATCGAGGGTGGCGAAGCGCTGGAAGACGCGGATCGGGTCGTCCGAGCTCAACACGGTGACGGCCGAGCCGAGGCGAATCCGCGACGTCTGCCCGGCGATGGCCGCCAGCACGATCTCCGGCGCGGAGACGGCGAAGTCCTCGCGGTGGTGCTCGCCCACGCCGAAGAAATCGATGCCGGCCTGATCGGCCACCACAGCTTCGGCGATGACGTTACGGATCACCTGCGGATACGGCAGCGCGGTTCCGCTCGTGTCATGTGTGACATCCCCGAAGGTATCGAGACCCATCTCGAGAATCTGCCTGCTGTTGCCCTGCGTCATGTCGCTCATCCCTCTGTCAGATTTTCCATGCGTATGTATCAATCATGCTAACCGGATGTCCCCCACCGACATTCCCTAACCCCGACGAAGCTCGTGGGTAGCATCCTAGGGCGGTCAGCGCGTGATGAGCTCAGAGCTTGTTCAGTTCAGTGCCTGATCAGTTCAGTGCCTGATCAGTTCAGTGCCTGATTAGTTCACTGCGTGATGAGCTCAGTGCATGATGAGCACGGGACAGTGCGCCGACTCCGCGCAGGACGCGCTGACAGAACCGAGCAGGAGTCCAACCACTCCCCCGTGTCCCCTGCTGCCGACGATGAGAAGATCCGCGTCCTTGCTGGCATCGATCAGCACTCGGGCAGCCGGGCCCTGCCTCACGCTCCACTGAAGCCACATCGGCAGGTGCGCGCCGAATACCTGCGTGATCGCCTCCGCTATCACGTCACGCGCGTCGGACTCGGGTGACCACTGCGGAGAGGGAACGTAGGGGTTCACCGACGAAGCGATCTGCCAAGCCCCGATTACCTCCACGCTGCAGGTGAAGTGGGTGGCGATGAACTGCGCATGCCGCATCGCCTCGAGGGAGGAGTCCGAGCCGTCCACTCCGACGACGATGCGGCGAACGCGCAGCGGATCGGACACCGCACCGCCAATGGCGGGTTCCGCGTGCGGCGGAATGCCGGTCGGGGCATGCCGAAACCGGTCGCCCCGATTGGGGCGATCGTTGCTGCCTGTGTGGTCCCCGTTGCCCGACATACCGAAAGTATGCGCCCGACTGCCCAAGCGGAGAAGGGCCGAAAGCCCCTCGCGGGCCGCCAGCTCGCGGGCCGAGCTAGTAGCTGTTCGGTGTACGCGCGTCCAGCTGAAGGGCGACCGCCTGGGTGCGTCGTTGCAGTCCGAGTTTGCTGAGCAGGCTGGATACGTAGTTTTTGACGGTCTTCTCGGCCAGCGACAGGTTCTCGCCAATCTGCCGATTGCTCATCCCGTCCGCGATCAGGGCGAGTACCTCACGTTCGCGCACGCTGAGCACGGCAAGTCGCGGGTCCTGGTGGGTGGTGTCGCGCATGCGCTCGACGGCTTTCCTGCTCAGCGACGGGTCAAGCAGCGACCGGCCGGCGGCCACCTGGCGGACGCTGTCGATCAGGCCGCTTCCCCGAACGTCCTTGAGCACATATCCGGATGCCCCGGCGATGACGGCCGCGTACATCGCCTGGTCATCGTCGTAGGCGGTGAGGATCAGGAAGTGTGTTTCGGGGTTTGTCGCACGCAGCTCGCGGCACACGTCGATACCGCTGCCATCGGGAAGGCGCACATCGAGCAACACCACATCTGGGTGCGTGACGGGAATGCGCGAACGAGCCTGTGCGGCGGTTCCCGCCTCGCCCACAACCTCGATGTCAGGCTCGGCGTCGAGAAGGTCGCCGACTCCGCGGCGCACGACCTCGTGATCGTCCACGAGAAAAACCCGGATCAGTTCGCTCATCGTTTCGTCTCTTCCACTGTTTCCTGATAGGGGGCGCTCCACCGCGACCGGGTATTGCCCGGTTCGGATTCGAATACAAACTCTCCGCCGTAGGAGCGTGCGCGCGTCTCGAGGTTCGCCAACCCGCTGCGTCGCGGTCCCATGGTCGCGCCAACCCCATCGTCGACAACCTCGATGACCACTACGCCGTGCACGACCGCGAGGCTCACCGAGGTCTGGTGTGCCGAAGCGTGCTTCACCACGTTGGTCAGGGATTCTCGGATGACCGCGACCGCGTCATCCGCCAACCTGCCCGTGACCGCAAGGTCGACCGGCCCGGAGAACGCGACGTGCGGCGTGCGGGGAAGGCCGGCGGCAACCTCGTTGACCACGTCGATCACGCGGTGCCGTACCGTGTCTGCGCGGTCGGTCTCACTGCTCGACAGGGCGAAGATCGCGGTGCGGATCTGCGCAATTGCGGAGTCCAGACCGGCGACTGCGCGGTCTACCCGGTCTGCGGTCGGTCCGGGCGGCAGCGCACCGACGACGCTCTGCAGCTCCAGTCCAGTGCCGAAGAGCTGCTGGATGACGTGGTCGTGGAGGTCGCGGGCAATCCGACCCCGGTCTTCGAGCAACACCATTCGCTGCTGGTCGGATTTCGCGCTGGCAAGCTCCATCGCGAGGCTCGCCTGACCGGCGAAGTCCGCGGCGAGTTCGAGGTCGGCCGGGGTGAAGCGCGGGCGCCCGGCGAGCCGGGAGACAACGAGGACGCCGAGCGTGCGGCCGGACCCGATCATCGGCACCGCCATCGTCGGGCCGATCGGGCGTGCCGTTGCGGTGACCGTTCCGCGCATTTCTTCTTCTTCGACCAGCCGCGGTTGCCTCCCGTCGATGACGCTGCCCCAGATCGTGTCGGCGAGCGGCACGAGCCGGCCCTCGACGTCGTCTTCATCAAGGCCACGCGCTGTGCTGATCACGAGCTGGGTCGGGTCATCGCTGGGGAGGGCCACCCGCACGTAGTCGCCGTCAGACAACTCGAGTACCTTCGACGCGAGGAGCGTGATCGCGTCCTCCTGGTCGACGGACAGCAATGAGGCCGTGATCTCTGCGGAGGCGGCCGACCAGTCCTGTCGGCGCTTGGTTTCGGCGTAGAGCCGGGCATTGTCGATCGCAAATCCGGCGGTGGCGGCCAGGGCGGTGACCAGCTCCTCGTCATCCGCGGTGAAACTACCGGTCGAGCGATTCGTGAGGTACAGATTGCCGAAGACCTCGTCGCGCACCCGCACGGGAACACCGAGGAAGCTGTCCATGGGAGGGTGGCCCTCCGGAAAACCCGACGATCGCGGGTCAGAAGTCATGTGTGCGAGCCGGATGGGCTCAGGAACGTCAAGCAGGGCACCGAGGAGCCCGTGACCGACGGGGGGATGCGCCATGCGCGCAATCTGCTCGGGGCTCATGCCGACGGTGATGAACTGCTCGAGCCCGCCGTGGGGCGAAATCACGCCGAGCGCGCCGTACTGGGCGCCTACCAGCTCGACGGCGACATCGACGATCCGCCGGAGTACCGTCGGGAGGTCAAGCTGCTGCACGATGGCCTGGTTGGCCTTCAGGAGCGCGCGCAGGCGGCCCTGGGTGGAGAGCACGTCCCCGGCAAGGGCGACCAACTCGCTCAGGGAACGATCGAGCTCGGCCCGGGGGAAATCGGGAAAACTCAGAGAGCCATCCTGATCCATGTCACCTCCCGCTGGAAATCATGTGACGACGCAACTGCGCTGCACTGACCACCCGCAGCGCGAGTTTAGCCGGTGTGCGGGACGGATGTTTGCCGCTTCGCCCCCCGGACCCGCCTGCGGGCCTTAAGCCTCTGACGTAAAAGAGCGGCAAAACGGGATGGTGGAAGCACCACACGATTGATGGCGATCGGGAATTGTCGAGGTCGCACGTGGAGCGCAGCGAACAGCGAAAGAGGCAACGATGGCTAGAACAATTGCGGTCGGCGTCGATGGATCGAGTCCCGGCAGGGTCGCCCTGCGCTGGGCGATGCGCCAGGCGATCGCTACCCAGGCCGAGGTGCTGGTTGTCTACGTTGTAGGCGCGGATCTGGCATCCATGGGAGGACTCTCGGACGACGAGCGTGCTGCGGAAGGCGAGCGAGTGCTCGCGCTTGAAGCGGAGTACGCACGCGGTCGCGTTCCTGGTCCCACCGTCCACACCCGGCTGATGCACGGCAACGCCATGCGTGAGCTGATCCGGGTCTCCCGCGAGGTCGACATGGTCGTTGTGGGCACTCACAAGACCGGTTTTATCAGGGGACGAATCTTCGGTTCGCGCAGCATTGTGCTCGCTGCCGGTTCCCGCACCCCGGTCGCGGTTATCCCGAATTCTTCCGGTCGCAAGCGCACGGGCATTGTTGTTGGGGTGGATGATTCGGACGCCAGCCACGCTGCCGTGCACTTCGGCGCAATGGAGGCTCTCCGCACCGGTGAAGCGCTCCGACTCCTCTCCGCGTGGCGTCTGCCAGACATCGGCCAGACCGACGCGCACCCCGACCAGGACCGCCGGCATGAAGAGTACGTGCGTCAGCTTCTCGACGCGCAGGCCGACCGGGTTCGCGATGACTTTCCCGACGTCGAGGTGCATGTGCGGTTGATTCGGCTGCCTCCGGCGGAAGCCCTCGTCGATGCCTCGGCATCGGCCGCCCTGGTCGTGCTCGGCAATTCCGGCCCGGTCAGCGACGGCCAGGGCTTGCTCGGGTCGGTCGCCCACGATGTTCTCCTCAATCTCGCCGGCCCCACGGTCGTAGTTCACGCCGACGCGGCATAGTTCACGCCGACGCGGCCTGGTTCACGCCGACCGGGCACAGTTCACGCCGACGCGGCATAGGGATCGCCCCGAAAGGGCTGGATCCCGAAAGACGGGTATCCGGCCCTCGCGGGGCGATCGCCGAACGGTCAGTCGCGCGTCAGCGGCGCGTTGTCGTCCCCGGTGCTGTCCGTGCGTCCCTCGTGGGCAGTGAACGGCAGGCCCTGCACTCCCGACACGTCCGCGCTGTCCTCGCCGAACTCGCGGGTGTACGCGCGGTGGGCGAATCGCTCGTCGTCCATGCGCTGCGACAGCGGTGCGTAGGTCTTCTCCAGCTTGGGCACGCGGCGGATGACGTCCATCACCAGCCGGTACCGGTCGAGGTCGTTCATCATCAGCATGTCGAACGGCGTGGTGGTGGTGCCCCGCTCGTTGAAGCCGCGCACGTGAATGTTGCGGTGATTGGTTCGGCGGTAGGTCAGGCGGTGCACCAGTGCCGGGTAGCCGTGGAACGCGAAGATGACGGGCTTGTCCGGCGTGAACAGGGCGTCGAAGGCATCACTCGTCAGCCCGTGCGGGTGTTCGGTGCTGTCCTGCAGACGCATCAAGTCGACGACGTTGATGAAACGCACGCGCAACTCCGGGATCTCCTTCTTGAGGATCTGCACCGCGGCCATGGCTTCGAGTGTGGGAACGTCTCCGGCGCAGGCGACCACAACGTCTGGTTCCTCCCCGGCGACCTCCGTGCCGGCCCAATCCCAGATGCTCAGCCCGCGGGCGCCGTGGGCGCGTGCCTCGTCGATGCTCAGGAACGTCGGCGAGGGCTGCTTGCCCGCCACAATCACGTTGACGTAGTTCTTGGAACGCAGGCAGTGCGATGCGGTGACCAGGAGCGAGTTCGCGTCGGCGGGCAGGTAGATGCGCACGATGCTGGCGCGCTTGTTTACGACGTGGTCGAGGAAACCGGGATCCTGATGCGAGAACCCGTTGTGATCCTGCCGCCAGACATGCGACGAGAGCAGGTAGTTGAAGGAAGCGACGGGGCGGCGCCACTCAACGTCCGCGCTGGAGTCGAGCCACTTTGCATACTGGTTGAACATCGAGTCCACCACGTGGATGAACGCTTCGTAGGAGCTGAACAGGCCGTGCCGCCCGGTCAAGAGGTACCCTTCCAACAATCCCTGGGTCAGGTTTTCGCTGAGCACCTCGATGACCTTGCCGTCGTGTGACAGGTTCTCGTCGGTCGGCAGCACCTCGCCTTGCCATGCCTTCGCGGTGACGTCGTACACGTCGTCGAGGCGATTGGACGCCGTTTCATCCGGTCCGAAGACCCGAAAGTTGTCGGGGTTTTCGGTGAGAACATCGCGAAGCCACCCGCCGAGCACGCGCGTGGGTTCGGCAAGCGCGCCGCGCCCGTCGCTGATGTCCACCGCATTGGATTCGAGCGTCGGCAGGCACAGGGACTTCATCAGGAGTCCGCCGTTGGCATGCGGGTTAGAGCTCATCCGCCGAGAACCCAGGGGCCGGTTGACTTGCAACTCGGCGACGAGCTTGCCTTCGGCGTCGAACAGCTCGTCAGGGCGGTAGCTTTCCAGCCACGCCTGCAGCTCGGCGAGGTGCTCGGGGTTCTGGCGAACTCCCGCGAGCGGCACCTGGTGAGCGCGCCACGTGTTCTCGACCGGGAGCCCGTCGACGACCTTCGGGCCCGTCCAACCCTTCGGCGTCTTGAGGATGAGCAGCGGCCACATCGGTCGAACCGTCTGGCCGGCCTCACGAGCGTCCTTCTGGATGGCAGCGATATCGTCGAGCGCGAGTTCCAACGCCTCCGCGAAGCGCTGGTGGGTCTTCATCGGATCCTCGCCATCAAAGCCGCCCGCGACCATGCGCGGGGAGTAACCGTAGCCGCGGAACAGCTCAAGCAGCTCGGCCTCCGGGATGCGTGCGAGGAACGACGGGTTCGCGATCTTGTACCCATTGAGGTTGAGGATCGGCAGGACGGCACCGTCGGTGGCGGGGTTCAGGAATTTGTTGAGATGCCAGCTGGCGGCGAGGGTCGCGGTTTCTGCCTCTCCGTCTCCCACCACGCAGGCGACCACGAGATCGGGGTTGTCCAGCGCGGCACCATAGGCGTGCACCACGGAGTAGCCGAGCTCGCCACCCTCGTGGATTGATCCTGGTGTCTCCGGCGACGCGTGAGAGGGGATGCCGCCCGGGAAGGAGAACTGGCGGAACAGCTTTCGCAGGCCTTCGCGGTCCTCCGAGATGTCAGAGTAGAGCTCGGAATACGTTCCGTCCAGGTAGCCGTTGGCGACCATGCCGGGACCGCCGTGGCCGGGACCGGCAATGTAGATGACGTCCAGGTCGCGTTGCAGGATGACCCGGTTCAGGTGTGCGTACACGAGGTTGAGCGCCGGAGTGGTGCCCCAGTGCCCGAGCAGCCGCGGTTTGATATCTGCGGCGGCGAGGGGCCGCTGCATCAGCGGGTTGTCGAGCAGATAGATCTGGCCGACGGAGAGGTAGTTTGCCGCGCGCCACCACCCGTCAACAACCGCGAGCGAAACGGATTCCGGGACGGAAACGGGCGTGGTGGCGCGACCTTGTGTCATGGTTTCAGAGTAGCCAGCCTGGATGCGTGAGGCATAGGTAGAAAGGCCCAACGCCCCGGGACCTAAGGCCCTAAGCGCGCCATAAGGGAACGGCTTTACTGGATTGGTGGGCACGCTGGAGTCCCGCGATCGAAAGGTGCATCTCCATGTCGGACGCCGAAGACGTCATGATCGTGTTAGACGAGTCGGAGTGCTGGGTACTGCTCCGGAGCCACTCGCTGGGACGACTGGCCGCGAGCGCCGCTGGCGTGATCGACATCTTTCCGCTCAACTATTACGCCGATGGCTCCACGATTCTCATGCGCACGACGCCGGGCACGAAGCTCGTGGAAATGACCATCCACTCCGATGTCGCCTTCGAGATCGACGACTTCACCGATGAAGAAGCGGTGAGCGTGGTGGTGAAGGGCACCGCCGAGTGGCTCGACACGCGCTCGGCGATCGAGGAGGCAGACCGGGCGCCCCTGGTTTCGTGGCTTCCCACGCTGAAATACGTTTACGTGCGAATCACCCCCACGAGTGTGACCGGGCGGCGATTCGTGCGGGGACCAGAACCGGAGCGCGACTAACGCTGCCGCCGTTGGCGGGTGGAGCGCCCACCAACCCAGCTCAGCGAGGCGGGATGTTGTGGTTGAGGCGAAAGACGTTGTCGGGGTCGAACTCGTGCTTCACCTCGCGAAGGCGCCGCAGCTTCTGCGGGCCGTACGCCTCCCGTGCCAGCGCCAGAGGGTCAGTGCCCGCTTCCTCCCCCACGAAGTTCACGTACTGGCCCCCAGCGGCGAACGCGTCCATGTCTGCCGCGAGCCCCCGAACGAACGCGATCCGCGCCGCATCGTCCGCAGCATCCGGCCAGAATCCGTACACGTTGAGCCAGAACCGCGCGTCCCGGTTGGGGAAGGGTGTGGCCTTTTCTGCCACCCGCCCGAAGGCACCACCCAGGTGGTGGATGTCGAACCCGGTGCCGTACCAGTTCTGTTCCGCACCCCGGCGCATGAGAACCTCCAGCACCGCGTCATCCATCTCATCGAACGCCAGGTTCTTCCAGTAGGCGCGGGCACCCCGCGGGAAGAGTTCGTCAACCGCTGATTGCCACTGTGTCCAGGGCATCGGCTCGACAACCTCCACATCGGGCGGAGCGACTTCACGAAGGCTCGCGATCACCCGCTCACCAGCCGTGATGTCCTCACCGGCCCACACAAATCCGATCACGAGCCGCGGCTCGTCGCCCAGGTCCCAACTGGCGGGTGGCACCATGAAAGTGAGTATCGAGGTGAGTTCGTCGGGGATGTCGCGAGTCCACACCTCATATGCGCGCAGCGCCTGTCTCCACTGCGGCTGTGCGTAAATCAGGTTTCCGGCGAACACCAGGGGCGCGAGCCGCTGTGCCTGAAAGGTGAACGCGGTGACCACCCCGAAGTTGCCGCCGCCGCCCCGGATCGCCCAGAACAACTCCGGATTCTCGTTGTGGCTTGACCAGACCACGTTCCCGGCGGCGGTCACGATCTCCGCGGAGACCAGGTTGTCGACCGTCAATCCGTACGCGCGGGTGAGCCAGCCGAGGCCACCGCCGAGGGTGAGGCCGCCGACGCCAGTGGCCGAAACCACACCGAGCGGTACCGCGAGCCCAAAGGGCGCGGTCGCCTGATCGACGTCCCGCAACAGCGCACCCGCTGCCACCCGCACGGTCGCAGACACGGGATCCACGCTCACGTCGCGCAGCGCACCCAGATCGAGCACGATCCCGTCATCCACGGTGCCGTTACCCGCAACATTGTGACCGCCGCCGCGCACGGCGAGTGGAAGCTGCACACGCTGGGCGAACCGCACCACCACGGCGACGTCCGCCGCAGCCGCGGCCCGCGCGATGAGCGCCGGCTTTTTGTCGATCAGGCCATTCCACACCCCGCGGGCGGCGGTGTAACCGTCCGCTCCGGGGAGCACGAGTTCGCCCGAGAACTGGGCGCGCAGCGCGACCAGTTCGTGCTCCGCGATGCCGGGCTTCGAGTCCTGTTCGCGCTGCGCCACGCCTGGCGACTCGTCCATACGCTTCATCCTCACGCCTCCCTTTCGTCACTCTCCTGCTCAGTCCGCGTCCGCGTCAGCCGAGCCATCAAACTCGATGAGCGTCAGCCGCAGCAGGGCGATGTCGGCCTCGGTGAGCCCGAGTCCGCTCATGAAGTAGTTCTCGACCGTGCCGAACATCGCGGTCATCTCGGCGAGCGCGGCATCGAGGTACTCCCTCTGGACGCCGAGTACGGGCAGGAGCAACGCGGGATCGCCGCCCGCGGACTCAAAGTCATCCAGCAGCCCCTGGAGCGAGGGCAGCAGCTGCGCGTTGGTGAGCAGGTAGTCCTCGAGGACGTCGTCGTAGTCCACTCCGAGAAGCAGCAGCAAAGCCGCCGCCGCCCACCCTGTGCGGTCCTTTCCCGTCGTGCAATGGAATACGGCGGGCAACGCCTTCGTGTCGAGCAGAGCCGTGTAAAACCGGTGGTACCCGATTCTGGCGCTCGCCAGATTTACGATCTGCTTATAGGCGCTTGTGAACAGCGTGACCGCCCTCCCGCCGCCGAGCATCTCCTGGGCGGCGACCGGATCGCCCAGAACGGAAAATAGTTCTGCCGGGGCGGCTCCCGTTGCGTCCTCAAGGATGTCAACGACGACGCCGCGGGTGCCTTCGGGAAGGGCGCTCGGTTGGTGTTCGCGCTCGTCGGCAGTGCGCATGTCGAACACTGTTTTTATGCCGAGCTCGGCAAACCGGTCGGAATCCGGGCCGCTCAAGGCACTGAACTGTGCCGAACGGTACAGGATGCCGCGCATCACCCTGCCCTGAGGCGTGCGCCACCCGCCGAGATCACGCAGGTTTGGGATCGTGGGGATGGAAATGAACTGACCGGGTGGCGGGATGGTGACGGGCATCGCTGACTCCTCTGTGCGCAAAACAGCCGCTGCAACTGACATGTGCGGCGAACGTATCCCGGCGGCGCGCTTCGAGCCTCACGCGCAGCGGGTGATCGCTATCACAGCCGCGAAATGCCGTCGCCGACGACGACGACCCCGATGAGGAAGAGGATGAGGACGGTCACGGTCCTGTTGTTTTTCTCGATCCAGCTACGGGTCGCCCGCAACCAGACACCCGCCCTGTCCGGGGACAGGAGGGAGAACACGATCGGGCCCACGACGGTAGACGCAGCTATCACCGTGAAGATGACCACCAGAAGTGCGGTGTCTGCCGCGTTCAACCCGGTTCCGCGCAGAGACAGCCCGGCCGCGGCACTCAGCAGAATGGCCTTCGGCCGAATGTTCAGGAGAAGCGCAAGGCCGGCGGCCCTGGCTGGTCCGATGGATCCCACTGCGGTCAGCCACCGCGGCATCCCGCCCTTACCGTGCCCGCGCCGGCCGCTCACGACGGCGAGCACGATCAGCCCGAGGCCTACGACGATGAGCGCGACCGCGAGCGCGACCTGCGGGTGCACGGCTCTGCGTACCGGCAGCGCCTGGGCCAACAGGACGAAGGTGGTGAGCACGGCGGCGATTCCGACGACCCAACCGATCAGAAAGGCGACGCCGCTGCGTACCCGGTTCGGGGAGAGCAAAATCAGCACGGTCGCCAAAATGGGGACGGAGCTGAAGGCAACCGCCACGGCGATCGGCAGAATGCTTCCGAGCGACTCCCACACCGGTTACTCCAGCGCTGAGGTGAGTCGCGCCAATCCATCGAGCGCAGTCGAGGACAGCGGCTCCCTGGCCCATTCCTCTCGCGTCAGCTCGCTGCTGATCACGCGGTATCCCTCCTCAACCTCGCGCATCTTGTCTACGAAGGCGCGGCCCCTCACCAACAGGGATACCTCGAGGTCAAGATTGAATGAGCGGATGTCCATGTTGCTGGATCCGATGACCGCGATGTCGTCATCGATGGACAGGTGCTTTGCATGCAGGATGAACGGGGCCGGGTAGCGAAATATCCGCACTCCCGCCTCCAGCAGGTCACCGTAATAAGACCGCTGCGCGTGAAAGACAGGCCCCTGATCGCCGATCTCCGACACAAAGAGCTGCACGTCGAGTCCACGATGACACGCTGACGTGATCGCGTACATCATCGCCTCATCCGGCACAAAGTACGGACTGGTGATGATGGCGCGCGAGGATGCAGCGTAGATCAGCGAGAGGAACAGGCGCAGGTTGTTCTCCGTGCTGTAACTCGGACCACTCGGCACCACCTGGCACTCCAACGCGTCGGGCGACCGGTCAAACCGAGCCTGGCGAGCGGGCAGGTTCACCGCGGGAGATTCCACGTCGAGCAGCTCGCCGGTTTCGCTGAGCCAATCCGAGAGGAAAACCGCATTGAGCCCCGCAACGACCGGGCCCTCGAGTCGGGTGACGAGCTCCTGCCACTGCAGCCCCCTCTTGAGGTTCTTCGGTGTGTTGTAACTGCGGTCGATGAGGTTCTGGGACCCCATGTAGCCCACCCGGCCGTCGATGACCACGAGTTTGCGGTGGTTGCGCAGATCCGGCCGCTGATACTTTCCCTTGAACGGCATCACCGGCAGCATGTAGCTCCACTTCACCCCGATGCGATCAAGCTCGGCGAACGTCTCCTTATGCCCGACCGCCTTCACCGACGACACGTGGTCGGCAAGCAACCGCACCGTGACGCCCCGCTTTACCGCAGCTTCCATGGCGGCGAAAAATCCGCGAGTGGTGCTGTCCAACGACACGATGAAGTACTCGACGTGGACGAACGTCGTCGCCGTATCGATTTCCGCAGCCATCGCATCGATCGACCCGGTGTAGTCGTCAATCAGCACCGCGGTGTTGCCCCCGACTACGGGAATCCCTCCGAGCGTCTGGTTCTGCCGCGCGACGCTCTCAAACCACTGCGGCCACGTCGCCCTACCCGGCACAAGATCAAGCCCCGCGACTCTCGCGGCTATCAGTCCGTCGATGCGTTGTTGCTCGGCACGGCGCCGTTCCGGGAGCTGGGATTTACCAATGATGAGGTAAAGCACAAGTCCAATGAAGGGCACAAAGAGGATCGCGAGCAGCCACGCCATCGCCGCGGTGGGCTTCCTGTTCCGCGGAATCACGATCAGGGCAATGATGCAGACAGCAAAATGCAGCAGCGCGACGGAAACCCACGCTAAATTCGTGCCGAGTACCGGGTCCATCGGTGTCCCTTCTCCCGTGGGCGATCCGGAGGGCGCCGTTGGGGTGACGCTATTAGCCGACACAACCATCGGCATCACCCGGAAAGAATGACGACACTGTGCTGACGGCGCCCCTACCGTGTGGACATGGCTGACACCCAGTACCCGCGCGGAACCGTCATCCTCGTCGGTCTCGCTGCCGCGGTCGTGGTGGCAATCGGAATTAGTGAGTTGCGCGGCATCCTGGCTCCCGTTTTACTCACCCTCGTGCTCACGATCTGCGCTGGTCCGGTAAGAACAGGGCTGGAGAAGCACGGCGTGCCGCGCGGTATAGCGACGGGGTCGGTCATCCTGGTGGTGTTCGGGCTGCTTGCGGTCTTCACCTACACGATCATCATCGCGTTTGCCCAATTTGTTGCGATGCTGCCGGACTACGCAGACCAGTTTCAGGAGATCGCGGCATCCATAACCACCGCCCTCGCCTTGATCGGCATTGACCAGACGCAGGTGGAGTCGCTGGCGGGAGGCCTGAACCCGGCGAGCATCGCGGCGGCGGTGACCGGCGCTCTCGGCAGCCTCGCCAGCATCACGGGGGGCCTGGTGATCGTGCTCACCATGATGATTCTCATGGCGGCAGACGCGGTCTACGTCAGAACCATCCTTCGGCAGCTGGAGGTGACCCGCCCGCATCTCGTTGCCGCGCTGGGCGCGTACGCCTCCAACGTTCGCCGCTACATGGTGGTGACCACGGTGCTCGGCGTTGTGCAGGGCGCCCTCAACGCGATCGCGCTCGTGATCCTCGAGGTGCCCGCGGCTCTGCTCTGGGGCCTGCTCGCGTTCCTCTGCAGCTTCATCCCCAACATCGGCTACTTCTTCGCGATCGCGCCACCCATCGTCTTCGGGTATCTCACGGGTGGATGGCCTGTGGTGGTCGCAGTTGTGGTGGTTTACACCATCATCAACGCTGTGGTGCAGTCGATTATCCAGCCCCGCGTCGTGGGTCAGGCGGTGTCACTCAGCCAGACCCTGACCTTCTTCTCCGTGCTGTTCTGGGCGTTGGTCATCGGACCGATCGGTGCGATCCTCGCCGTGCCGCTGACCCTGCTGGCGAAGGCCGTGCTCGTGGACTCCAACCCGGACGCACATGCCTGGCGCCCCGCGATCGGGCCGACCGCCGAGACGCGGAGCATTCTCAAGGCCGACTACGCCGCGTCAAAAGAACAACGGCATGCCACGAAAGCAGACAGCCGCGCCGCTGCCAAGCGCGCCCGCATCCCGCAATAGGGGCTTGGTCCGACGTGCCTCGCTGACAGCAGGCGCTAGCGAGAACGTTTCGCCACATCGTCGATGGCGGGTTCGAGCGTTGGCCAGACAAACGCATACCCGGCCTCGGTCAGGCGCTCCGGTGTCACCCAGCGGCTCTTCAGCACCAGCTCGGGCTCGGTTCGCAGCAGCCACATGGCTGGCTCGAGCATCCACCGGAAGGCGGGCAAGCCGATCCTCGCGGAGACGCTCTTGCGCAACGCGGCCATGAGCGCCCGGTTATCGCTTGCGTTCGGCGCCGCGAGGTTGACCGGGCCCACGATGTCGCCGGAGCGCGCGATGAACGTGACCGCCGCTACAACGTCGTCAATGTGAATCCAGCTGAAGCGCTGCCGCCCGCGCGAGCGGTGTGCGGGAGCACGACCGTCACCGGTGGGCCGTGCACCGATGCCACGGTAGCGACGGTGGGGAAACCACCATCCGTCGATCTGAGGGCCGCCCAGGCCCCAACGCGCGAGGCGGAGGAGGATGCCGGTTGCCGGGCCGTCACCGAGAACGATGGCCATGCGCAACGCTACCCGCCGCGTCGATGGCAACTCACCGACGAACAACTCGTGCTCCCACTCACGGGCGATGTCGGAAGAAAACCCGGTTCCGACTTCGCCTTCCGATTCGGTCATCGGCCGGTCGAGGGCGTACCGGTACAGCGTCGCAGTGCTCGCGTTGAGCCACACGGCCGGTGGGTGGGAGCTCGCCTCGATCGCTCGCCGGAGCTGCCGGGTGGTGTCGATCCGTGAGCGCAGAATTTCGTCGCGATTGCGCTCGGTGTAGCGGCAGTTCACGCTCTTTCCGGCGAGGTTGACCAGGAGATCAGCGCCGTCGATGAGAGCGCGCACTGCGGTGTCGTCGCCCCACGCGGCGTCCGCCCCGCTCCGGCCGATTCGGGACACCAGATATCCCTGGGCGGCCAAATCTTCGACCAGCCGTTTTCCGATGAAGCCGGATGCGCCGGCAACGACCGCTCGAGGGTGATTTTGGCTCACGACCACAGCATAGGGGCAGCTGTCTCTTCAGGTGACCGAGGCCGGATCACCCCGCCCGGGTGAGCCGGTCACTGACGCCTGGGATTACTTTCGATCGATGCACTCCAGGCCGCCCCAATCGACAGTGCGCATGCTCGCCGCCCTGTCCATTCCCGCCGCGGTCGTCGGCATCGGCTGCGCCCTGTTGCTCCGTGCGGTGGACCAGATGGCCGCGCTGCTCGAACAAGGGCTGTGGAGCGCGCTGCCGGATGCGTTAGGCGTCGATCCCACCTCGGGCTGGTGGATCTTCGCCACGCTCACGGGGATCGGCATCGCGGTCGGGCTGGTGCTGTGGCTCGCCCCCGGGCACGGCGGTGAAGATTCCGCCACCGTGTCGCTTATGGCCCCGCCGTCTCCGCTGCGGGTGCTGCCCTCGCTCGCGGTCGTGACGGTTCTGGGGCTCGCGGGCGGCGTGAGCCTCGGCCCGGAAAGTCCCATCATCGCCATCAATACGGCCCTGTTCGTGGCCGCGATCAAGAAGCTGCAACCGAGCATCCCGACCGGACTTGTGGTGATCGTCGTCGCCGCGGGAACCATCGGAGCGCTGTTCGGTACACCCGTGGCTGCGGCCCTCGTTTTTACCGGAGTGGTCGGGTCCCTCAAGATCGAGGGCGAGCTCTGGGACCGGTTGTTCCTGCCCCTGGTCGCCGCCGCAACCGGGTCGGTGACGATGTCGTTGCTCGCGCACCCCTCGTTCACGCTCCCGCTCCCGACGTACACCACGGTTGCCGCCTGGGACCTGCTCTCCGCCTCCATCATCGCCTGCGTCGCGGCGACCATCGGCATCCTCGCTGCGGCGGCACTCCCCCGCCTCCACCGCGCGTTTCGCCTGCTTCGCAATCCGTTGATCTACGCCGGGATCGGCGGCGCCCTGCTGGGCGTGCTCGGCGCCATCGGCGGGCCGGTGACCCTCTTCAAGGGACTCCAGCAGATGGACGAACTACTCGACGAGCGAAATTCGCTCACAGTGGGCACTCTGATTTTGATCGTGGCCGTCAAGGTGGTCGCGCTAGTTATCAGCGCCGCAGCAGGTTTTCGCGGCGGACGCGTGTTTCCTGCGGTGTTCATCGGTATGGCGATTGGCGTCGTCGCGAACGCGATCGTGCCATCGGTTCCCCTGGCCGTCGCGATCGCGGGCGGCGTGCTCGGGATGGTGCTCGCGGTGTCCCGCGACGGCTGGATCTCGCTGTTTGTCGCCGTCGCGGTGACCGGCTCGGTTTCCGCGCTTCCGCTGCTGTGCATCGCCGTTCTGCCGACGTGGCTACTCGTCTCGCGTGCACCCGTGATGGTTGTTCACGCCCACCAACAAGAAAAGCTCTGAACCTGAGGTTCAGAGCTTTTCTACGTACCGTTTCTTTGTCCCGTTTTTCTGTCCCGAAACAGGACGTGGGTGGATCCAAGGGGATTCGAACCCCTGACCCCCTGCATGCCATGCAGGTGCGCTACCGGGCTGCGCCATGGACCCATATTCACTTTTTCTGTTCCGTAAAGGCAACTTGAATAGATTACTACACAGTTGGACCTTCTCCGACACACCGACACGGGATGAGCGACGCCCGGGCGTGTCTGGCTGCGTCCGAGACAGAAGGCTAGCGCCGTCTGAGGCAGAAGGCTGGCTCCGTCTGAGGCAGAAGGGTGCCCCCGCCTGAGGCAGAAACTGCCCCCGTCCCAGAAACGTATTTCCGGGCCGGGGGCAGTACGCGAAGCGTATTACTGGGCTTCCGGGATGACGAGTCCACCCCAGGTCTCGTTCATGTATTCCTGGGTGGCGGGGTCCAGCAGAAGCTCGTAGAGCTTCGCGATCCGCGGGTCGTCCTCAAGCTCAGCAGACGTCGCGAGCACATTGCTATAGGGACTGTCCGCGTCCTCGACAAGAATCGCGTCGTCAGCGGTCAACCCGGCGGGCAGAGCGAAGGAGATCGTCACGAACGCCGCGTCCACGTCAGGAAGCGCCTGCGCCAGAGTGGCGTTCTCGATTTCCGTGAATTCGAAGTCGCTCGGGTTCGCGGTGATGTCGTTCAGCGTGGTCGGATTCTCAGTGACCTCGATGAGGCCTTCGGCCGCGAGGATCTTGAGCGCACGGCCCTCGTTGGTGGGGTCGTTTGGGATGGCGATTTCTGCGCCGTCTTCGAGCTCGTCGAGACTGGAGACCTTGTCGCTGTAGAACGCGGCGCTCGGGAGGTACACCTCGCCGACCGAAACCAGCGTGCCGCCGGCCTGCTCGTTGTAGGTCTCGAGGAAGGTGGCGTTCTGGAACAGGTTCGCATCGATCGACCCGTCACTCAACGCGATGTTCGGGGTGTTGTAGTCGGTGAAGTCGGTGTACTCGATCGTGAGCCCCGCGTCATCCGCCAGATTTTCAGAAACGAAATTCAGGATGTCGCCAGCGGGGGTCGCGAGAGCGCCGACTTTGATTGTGCCGAGGCTGCCAGAGTCGCTATCGGCGGAGTCGGAGTCAGCGGACGAGCAGGCGGTGAGGCCAAGCGCCAGAACGGCGACAACGGCGGCACCAGCAAGGCGCGCGTTGCGAGGGGTGAATCGCATGGGAAGAACTCTTCTCGTAGGGGTTGGGAGGAACACGACCGTGATGCTGACTTCGGTCGCAGTGGGGTGGAGCGAGGGGAAACTTAGGGGCCAACCGGGCTGTCGCGAACGACCTTGCGCCCGATCGTCTGGGCGCGTGATTCTCCGATGGACGTGCGTGCAAACTTCTTCGCGAAGTGGGTAGCGACGCCCTGCAGGATCATCACGATCACGAAGATAATGATGATAACGGCGACCATGTGGATCGTGCTGTACCGCTGGTAACCGTAGGTAACAGCGACGTTCCCCAATCCGCCGCCGGCGACGACGCCGACCATTGCAGAGAAGTTGATGATGGATGTCACGGTAGTAGCCAGGCCGAGCAGCATCCCTGGCAGCGCCTCGGGTATAAACACCTTCCGCACAATCAGCCAGCGCGAAGCGCCGAGGGAATGCGCGGCCTCGGACAGACCTGGGTCAACCTCTTTGATCGAGATCTCCACCATTCTGGCGAAGAACGGGATGGCCACGAGCGACAGCGGCACGATGGCGGCCGTGGGCCCAATGAAGGTTCCGACCACCACCCGCGTGAACGGGATGATCGCGATCATCAGGATGATGAACGGAACGCTGCGCCCGAGGTTGACGATGAAGTCCAGTACCCGATTCAGAATCCGGCCGAAGGCGAGCGAGCCGAACGGACGCTCGAACAATCCGCCGCGTTCGGTTCCGACCAGCAGGATGCCAATTGGCAGCCCGATCAGCACGGTGAACAGAAGGGCAAAAAAGACCATGTACAGCGTCTGGCCCGTGCCCAGGAGCAAAACCTCGAACAAGTCGGGCCAGAAGTCCGGGCTGGTGGTGTCGATCATGCTGCTGCTCCCCCGACGATCTCTACAAGGAGGCCCTGTGCCCGCAGATCGGCGATGGCAGCGGCATTGCTTCGCGCGTCGCCCGGCAGGCCCAGCCGGGTTCTGCCGGCCTGATTGCCCGCGATGGTCTCGATTGCGGCGCCGAGGATGCTGACGTCGATCGCGTGGTCCCGGGCCAGCTGCGCGATGACCGGGCGGTCGGCGTTACCGCCGCTGAAAGTGATGTCGATCACCGTTGTACCGGGCAGCTCGCCGATGGCTCCCAGCGGGAACAGGTCGCGCGCGAGCCGCGACCCGGGTGTGGAGATCAGCTCGACCAGTCGGCCGTTCTCCTTGATTTGTCCGGCCTCGAGCAGTGCGGCCGAGTCGCAGATCGTTTTCACCACGTCCATCTCGTGGGTGATCAGAAGCACGGTGAGCCCGAGGTCCCGGTTGATGGTGCGGAACAACTCGAGGATCGACCGTGTGGTTTCCGGATCGAGGGCGCTCGTGGCTTCATCCGAGAGCAAAACGCGCGGTCGCGCGGCGAGGGCACGGGCGATTCCGACACGCTGCTTCTGTCCCCCGGACAGCTGAGACGGAAACGAGGACGCCTTCGCTCCGAGACCCACGAGGTCGAGGATCTCAGCGGCACGCCGTTTTCGTTCGCGCGAATCAACGCCGATAACTTCGAGTGCGAACTCGACGTTTCCCTGGACCGTGCGGCTCGAGAGTAGGTTGAAGTGCTGAAACACCATGCCGATACCCTGGCGGGCGACCCGAAGGTCGTTGTCTCCGAGGGCGGTGAGTTCTTGTCCATCCACCCGGATAGACCCGGAATCGGGACGTTCGAGCAGGTTCACCGTGCGAATCAACGTGCTTTTTCCGGCACCACTTTGTCCGACCACACCGAAGATGTCTCCCTCCGGAACGTCGAGAGAAACATTGTCAAGAGCCACGGTGCGCCGGGCGCCGGAACCAAAGGACTTGGAGACAGAGGTGAGGGAAATCATGGCTACCCGAAGTCGTGGCCGCCCGAAGCTACTCGGCGGACTCGCTCACGGTGAGAGCCAGCTCAACCGACGGGCAGTCCTTCCAGAGGCGCTCAAGCGAGTAGTACAGGCGGTCTTCTTCGTGGAAGACGTGCACGACAATGTCGCCGAAGTCGAGAAGAATCCAACGACCTTCCTGGCGGCCTTCACGACGGAGCGTCTTGACGCCAATCTCGTTCATCTTGTCTTCGATTTCGCCGGCGATCGCGACGACGTTGCGCTCGTTGCGTCCGGTGGCGAGCAGGAAGATGTCCGTCAGCGGCAGAGGACCGGAAACGTCCAAAGCCACGAGGTCTTCCGCTTGCTTGGAGTCGGCGGCGCGGGCAGCGACGTTGACGAGTTCGATGGCGCGGGGAGAAGCAGTCACGAGGTCCTTTGGAGTGAGTGAAAAGTGAAGAGCGAAATTTACTGGAACAGACCGCTGGACACCCCAGCGATGAGCAGTCCGACGACGACGACGGCGAGCCCAGAAGATGAGACCACAAGAACTGTAAGCATGTGGTTTCCCTGCGGCTTCTTCGACGTGATCAGCCCGTTGCTGCCGGTGTGCGTGCTGACGGCACGGATGGCACGCACGGGAGCCGAATCAGTCGTCGGCACTTCGCGGTCGAGAGGGTCGACGTCGAAGTCGGAATTATCAACCTGACTGGGGTGCACACCCGTGGAACCAAGGCTCCGCGGCAGGTCGATGGATCCGGTCAACATCGTCTCACCGGTCGCCAGGTAGGGCGTGGTGAGATCGGAGGACTGAGGGAAAGAAGGAAGAACGAGCGCGCTGGTCGTGAGCGCACCGCCCGCACCAACGGAGCGGGTAACGGTGTTTTCGAGCGACTCAATGTCGTCGTCCGTGTCGGAGTTGACCGACCAGTGGCCGGCACCGCGGTTCGAGACGGGAGTCTGCCCGGGTTCAATGAACATCGGCACGACGATCGGCTCAGAATCGAGTTCGGGCTGGGACTCAGACACAGATTCGGCCTGCAGCTCAGGCTCGACCGGGGCAACCTTGTCGCTGGCGTCGATCACGTCGTCGTCTTCGTCGTCAACGTCGACGGCGGGTGTGACGTCATTAGCCGCCACGTCATTGGCTATGCCGTCGTTGGCGGAGCTGGGTTCCAGCGGCATGCCCCAGGTAGATACCGGCGCAGCGGGGTGCTCCTCGGCCCCGATTGGCACCGCGTCACCCTCGTGCTCGCGGGTCAGCTCGTCGAATTCGGCCAGCGCAGTCTCGACCCGTGCGGACCGCGGATGCCCCACGGCATCGTCCTCGTTCGCCACCGCCGCCGCGCCCGGAGACAGCGGCGTCGTGGCTGGGCTGGACAGGTAGGGAAGGATGATCGGGCCGGAGTTCAGGATAGAGACAATAGCCTCGGGAACTTCTGCCATTCCGGCCGCGCGTTCGGCCGCGACCCGCGCCTCGCGGAGCTCGCGACGCGTAAGGGGACGGTCAGGCTGCGGCGCTACAACAGCCGGGGCAGGCGCGGGCTCAGCTACAACCGGAGCAGGCTCGACGATAGTCGCAGGCTCGACAACAGTCGGAGGCTCGACATTAGCCGGAGATGCGGGAGCTTCAGCAGGAGCAGGCTCAACCGCAACTGGGGTTGCTGCAGCGACGGAGGGCGCGGAATCGAGCGCAGCGGCGGCAATGCCGGAGTGCATCTGGCCTGTGGCGAGCGAGGCCCGCCGTCCCTGGGTCGTGGAGGCGGCAACCGACGCCCCGGAGGTCGTCGCGGTGGACGCCGGCGCACGGTGGGTTCCAGCTCCGGAACCGCCGATCGCCTCTGTTGTATCCGTCTCACTCGCCGGAGCGTCATAGACGGGGATCTGCGGCTGGAGCGGGGTCGCGAGAGTCAGGGTTGCTGGCGGCGCGGGGGTGCCCGTACCACCCGATGCGCCCGTGCCGTCCTCGCCGTTCCACTCTGTGGCAGACGGCAGCTGTGCGCGGCGCCCCGTGCGAGCGGTCGCCGGACGTACAGGGGCGTCAACTTCTACGTCGTCAACGTGTCCGCTCTGGCGAACGGCCCGCCTACTCTGGTAGGGCGGATCCTGGAATGTCGTCATCAATTACTCCGATATAAGTGGTGTTTGGAGATGTACTGAACGACACCATCGGGAACCAAATACCAGACCGGAAAACCCCGGCTCACCCTGCTCCGGCAATCAGTGGAAGAGATTGACAGCGCGGGGACTTCTAGCGAGCTTACGCCCTGCTCCGGCAATGCGCTAATGGACAGGTCATGGCCCGGGCGGGAGACCGCGACGAAGTCGGCGAGGGACCACAGCTCCGCGACATCCTTCCATTCCAAAATTTGGGCAATGGCGTCGGCGCCCGAGATGAAGAGGATGTCGGCGTCTGGCCGTTCTCGGCGGATGTCTCGGAGGGTGTCAATGGTGTACGTCGGGCCATCACGGTCGATGTCCACTCGGCTGACCGTGAATCGCGGGTTCGCCGCCGTCGCGATCACCGTCATCAGGTACCGGTGTTCCCCGGCGGTGACGCGGGGTTTCATCCAGGGCTGCCCGGTGGGAACAAAGATGACTTCGTCCAGGTCGAAGTGCTGCTGCACTTCGCTGGCCGCGACCAGGTGACCGTTGTGGATGGGGTCGAAGGTGCCGCCCATGACCCCAATTCGGGAGCGCCGGGGGGCGCTGTCTGCCATAGAGAGGTAGTCCTAGTGGCCGGTGTGGTGGTCGCTGGAGCTGTTGCCGAACTTCTGGCTGTGACGGTTCGCCACGTCGCGGAAGCTCCAGGTCGTGACGCCCAGCACGAGGAACACTGCGAAGGCAACGCCTGCGAACGCCAGGGGCGGCATCAGGATCGGGTGGTGCTCTTCGCTCGTGGTGGCGAGAAGGGTCAGTAGCAGCGTCATGCGATTCTCCGTTCGGGACTAGTGAATTCTAGCCGCGCACGTGGCCGGTGCCGCGCACAACCCACTTTGTGCTGGTTAACTCGCCCAAACCCATCGGACCGCGGGCGTGGAGCTTCTGGGTGGAAATGCCTACTTCTGCCCCAAAGCCGAACTCACCGCCGTCGGTGAACCGTGTGGAAGCGTTCACCATGACCACGGCGGAGTCGACCTCGGCGAGGAACCGTTCCGCCCGCGCAAGGTTATTGGTGATGATCGATTCGGTATGGTGCGTCGAGTACCGGCGGATATGGTCCATCGCGGCGTCGAGGTCGTCCACGACACGCACGGAAAGATCGAGCGACATGTATTCCGTCGCCCAGTCCTCCTCGGTGGCGGGCACCACGTCTGCAACGATCGCCCGCGTCGCCTCGTCGCCATGGATGGTGACACCTGAGGCGCGAAGCGCCGCCAGGACGGGCGGCAGTAGTTGCTCAGCCACCGCCCGGTGCACGAGAAGGGTTTCCAGCGCGTTGCAGACGCTCGGGCGCTGCACCTTCGCGTTATGGACAATGTCTACCGCGCTTGATTCGTCCGCCGACTCGTCGAGGAAGATGTGCACCACTCCCGCGCCGGTTTCGATCACCGGAACCGTCGACTGGCTCACCACGGTGTTGATGAGGTCGGCACTTCCCCGGGGGATCAATACGTCAACGTATCCGCGCGCTCGCATAAGTTGGGCGGCGCCATCACGGCCAAACTCGTCGATCGTCTGCACCGAGTCCGCGGGGAGTCCCACTCCGGCTATGGCTTCCTGCAGCAGCTCAACCAGGACGGCGTTCGTGTTCTGCGCCGCAGACCCACCCCGCAGCACCGCAGCGTTTCCGCTCTTGAGGGCGAGAGCGGCAATGTCGATGGTCACGTTGGGCCGCGCCTCGTAGATCGCTCCGACCACGCCGAACGGCACGCGGACCTGGGCGATCTTGAGACCGTTCGGGAGGGTTGACCCGCGCACCACCTGGCCGATCGGATCGGTCAGCGCGGCAACTTCGCGCACGGCCTCAGCCAGCGCACCCAGCCGCGCCGCGTCGAGACGCAGCCTGTCTTGCATCCCCGCGCTCAATCCGTTCTCGCGAGCGTTGGCGAGGTCGAGGTCATTGGCCGGAAGAATTCGCTCGGCAGAGGACGCTACGACGTCGGCGATTGCCCGCAGCGCGGCATCCTTCTGACCCGCCGTGGCGGTCGCGAGAACCCGTGCAGCCTCTCGTGACGCATCGAGTTTCGCAAGAAATGTGGGCCCGGTGACGACGTTCTGCGACATGGCCCAAGTTTAGGCCAGAACGGCGGGCACGGGCCGGACTCAGCGAGTGTTCGCGTGAAACCAGGTACCGATGTCTGCCCCGGCAAGGGCATCAGAAACCCGGTGGGTGGCCGTAAGCAGAACGGCAGTGCCCGAGGAGGCTGCAAGCTTTGCGGCCGCTACCTTCGTGCCCGCTCCCCCGGTGCCGACCCCGGCAGATCCGATGTCCCCGAAGGTCACTCCGGCGAGGTCGTCTCCGAACGGCACATCGTCGATGCGCACGGCCCCTGGCTCGTGCGGCGGACGGGTGTAGAGAGCGTCAACGTCGGAGAGCAGCACCAGCAGATCGGCCCGTACCAGCAGCGAGACGAGCGCCGCCAGACGATCGTTGTCACCGAACCGGATCTCATGGGTCGCGACAGTGTCGTTCTCGTTGACGATGGGCAGGATGTGTAACCCGATCAGTCGCTCCATTGCCCGCTGGGCATTACTGCGGGATGTCACGTTTTCCAGATCACCGGCCGTCAGGAGCACCTGGCCGGCCACAATGCCGTATCGGTCGAGGCTCTCCTGGTAGCGGTAGATCAGCAGGTTCTGCCCCACCGCGGCAGCCGCCTGCTGTGTGGCCAGGTCGGTGGGTCGCGCGTCCAGCTTCAGAAAGGGCATGCCGGTGGCGATAGCCCCGGATGAGACGAGGATGACCTCGGTGCCACGCTCGTGCGCCCCCGCGAGGGCGTCGACGAGCGGACGGATCTGCCCGGAATTCGCCCCACTGATCGAGGAAGACCCAACCTTCACGACAATCCGTCGCGCTCGGTGGATGTCCCCGCGCGCCAGGATGGGGCTAGTCACGCGAAGCCGCGTCGTCGTCCTCGGACTCCCTGGCCAGCGCGATCTCGTCGTCCACGTTCCAGACGCCGGCGGTGCGCTCGGACTGCAGCTCGGCACGGGCCGCGGCCTTCGCGTCCATGCGCTGCAGGTAGGTTTCGCGACGCTTGTTGCTGGTCATACGCGTGCTGTCGTCCAGACGCGAGTCGGTACCACGCGGGGCGGTGACCAACTCGGCTGTCGACGTGAGCGTGGGCTCCCAGTCGAAGATGACGCCGTTGCCCGCTCCGATGATCACGGTGGAACCCGATACGGCACCTGACTTGAAGAGCTGCTCCTCGACGCCGAGCTTCGCGAGCCGGTCGGCGAGGAAGCCAATGGCCTCGTCGTTGGTGAAGTTGGTCTGGGCGACCCAGCGCTCCGGCTTTTCTCCGAGCACGCGGTAGATGTCGCCGCCAGAGCCGCCCTCGACGCGCACGGTGAAGTCAACTTCATTGACCGCACGGGGGCGCATAACAATGCGCTCCGCCACCGGCTCAAGCGCACGGATCGCGCGGTCGGCTTCGACGAGTTCGGCCAGGGCAAAGTTGAGTTCGCGCAGTCCCTCACGCGACACGGCGGAAACGTCGAAAACGCGGTAGCCGCGGCCTTCGAGCTCGGCACGCACAAACGACGCGAGTTCGCGGCCGTCGGGAACGTCGATCTTGTTCAAGGCGATGAGCTGGGGACGCTCGAGAAGCGGCGTCTGCCCCTCGGGGACCGGGTATGCGGCAAGCTCACCCAGAATGATGTCGAGGTCGCTGAGCGGGTCGCGACCCGGCTCGAGCGTGGCGCAGTCGAGTACGTGCAGGAGCGCGGTGCAGCGCTCAACGTGACGAAGGAACTCCAGGCCGAGACCCTTTCCCTCGCTGGCGCCCTCGATCAGACCGGGAACGTCGGCAACCGTGAACCGAGTCTCACCGGCCTGAACAACACCGAGGTTGGGGTGCAGGGTGGTGAACGGGTAGTCAGCGATCTTCGGCTTCGCCGCGGAGATGGCAGCGATGAGGCTGGACTTGCCGGCAGACGGATATCCGACGAGTGCGATGTCGGCAACGACCTTCAGCTCGAGAAGAATGTCACCTTCCCAGCCGGGAGTTCCGAGAAGAGCGAAGCCGGGGGCTTTGCGCTTCGTGGTGGCCAGCGCGGCGTTGCCGAGCCCGCCCATTCCGCCGGGAGCCGCGACGAAGCGCACTCCCGCAACGTCCATGTCGATGAGCTCGTTGCCGTCGGCATCTTTGACGACCGTTCCCACGGGCACGGCCAGCTCGATGTCGGGGCCGGCGAATCCTGCGCGGTGGTCACCCATGCCGGGCCCGCCGTGATCAGACTTGCGGTGAGGCGCGCGGTGGTGACCGAGCAATGTCGTGGTCCCGAGGTCGCTGACCAGGATGATGCTGCCGCCGTTGCCGCCGTTTCCGCCGTCGGGGCCCGCGAGAGGCTTGAACTTCTCACGCTTGACTGAGACGCAGCCGTCGCCGCCGCCGCCCGCACGAAGGTGCAATGTCACCTGGTCAACAAACGTTGCCATGGCAAGCTCCTCTGGATTGGGTCGTACGACGTGCGCTATCTACGTATTTCTTTAGCAGGCAGTGCTGGGAATCAAAACAAAAATGCGGGTAAACCGCAAACAGCAGAGGCGAGCCGAAGCTCGCCTCTGCTGTTTAGGAAAAAACTATGCTGCTGCGACGATGTTGACGACCTTGCGGCCGCCCTTCGCACCGAACTGGACAGCGCCAGCGGACAGTGCGAACAGCGTGTCGTCGCCGCCACGGCCGACGTTCACGCCGGGGTGGAAGTGCGTGCCGCGCTGGCGGACGAGGATCTCGCCGGACTTGACGACCTGGCCACCGAAGCGCTTGACGCCAAGGTACTGGGCGTTGGAATCGCGGCCGTTACGTGAGGAGCTTGCGCCCTTTTTGTGTGCCATGTGTTTTCAGCTCCTACGACTACTTGGTGATGCTGGTGATCTTGATGCGGGTGAGCTCCTGGCGGTGCCCCTGACGCTTCTTATAACCAGTCTTGTTCTTGAACTTCTGGATGACGATCTTGGGGCCGCGCAGGTCGCCCACAACTTCGGCGGTAACGGTCACGCCGGCAAGTGCCGCAGCACCGCTCGTGATCGTTTCGCCGTCGACGAGCAGCACGGGAGCCAACGAAACGTTGCCGTTCTCGTCAGCCTTGATGCGGTCGAGGACAACGATCGTGCCGACCTCTACCTTTTCCTGCCGACCACCGGCGCGCACAACTGCGTAAACCACTTGGAACCCTTTGTTTGTTGAGAAGACACTGTCTTGGAGAAATTGTCTTGGAGAGAAAACTGTTGGCGTTGGGTAAAAATCCCGCATCTTGGGCTTTGCCCAGCACACGCCAAGGGCCAACAGTAGTCGATCCGGGGCGGTTCGGTCAAACTCGGCCCGGACACCACGCTTCTCGCCCTGGAGACGCTTGGCGAACCCCGTGGACCGATTGATCGGCACCACAGACTTACCCGCGTCGGCAAAGACAGATTTCATAATACCGCCGTCTGCCCGTTCGTGCGGGAACCTGAGCCGCAACACGCGGGATGTCGTGCCACGGCCGGGCGAGCGGCGATTGCGGCACGCCCTTCGGCTCCGTGAGCCAGCGCCCGCGGCAGGCACCGCCTACGCTGAACAGGACCGCACCTCGGCGAGCTGAGGTGTGAAGTGTTTTTCTTCGCCCACTACCCGCACCGGAGTCCCGTGATCCTCATCGACCAGCCGATCTGGCCGGCTCACAACACGCTCTGGGCGCACCTAGTCAGCGACCGTTCGCTCGACGAGCTCCACACCTTCGCTTCCGCGGCAGGCTTGCCCGGGCGCAGCTTCGACCACGACCACTACGACGTTCCGCAGGAGAAGTGGTCGTCACTCGTCGCGAGCGGGGCGGAGCCGGTCACGGTGCGCCAGCTGGTCGAGCGGCTGCGCGACAGCGGCCTGCGGGTGAAACAGAAGGACAAGCGTTCGCACTAGCTGGCCTGAAGCGCCCTACCAGGACACTCGGAAGCCCTCGATGCTTTTGACCACGGCGCCGGTGCCGACATCGACGAACACCGTGGTGATGCTGGTCGAGCGTGGGTTCACGGTGTATCCGTCGTCGACGCTCGTACTGACGTCGGGCACGGTCTCGACCACCGCATACTGCCCATTGGGTGAGAGGGCGAAGTTCACGAAGCTTCCCTCGTCGCGCGGGGTGCGGTAAATGATGCGGGCGGTGTTGCCGTCGTCGAACACCATTGCGGACTTGTATCTCCCCGTGGTGACGTCGATGTCCGCGACCTGCTGAACCCACCCGCCGGAGGGCACCACCGCGGTGGCGCCCGCGAAAGGAACCTCCCCCTCGAGAGGTGACGGGTCGAGGCGCTGGATGGACCCGTCGTTCAGGTTCAGCGCAACCGCGCCGAACGGGTCGGTGACCACAACCGTCCTGCCGTCCGCCGACATCGACTGGAAGCCGGAGAACTGACCGAGCGGAAGCACCGTCGCGGCATCCCCCAGCCCGACACGGAGCAGGCTCTGGTCAGCCGCGTACACAACGATGTCGCTCGTGGTGGGCACGAAGTCCCACCTCTCCACCTGCGGCGTCAGCCCGTCGAGGCCGGTGACCGCAACCAGGGCGCGGCTCCCACCGAGGTTGACGGTGAAGAGGGTGCGTGCGTAATCAGTGCCGCCCGCGGCATCCGTTCCCGTAAAAATGAACCCGAGCATGCCGGTGGTCGCGCTGGACTGCAGTTGTTCCACCACCCCCACACCGGGAAGGGCGATGTCCTCCACATTGCCCTCGGCGCTGACCAACGCCAGGGCGCTGCCCCCGTCCGAACCCGTCGTGACCACGGCGAGTGCCCCATCGAAGACCGCATAGTCTTCGATGCTTGCGGCCTCGTAGACGATGTCACGATCGGTTGTCGATAGGGCGGTGCGGATGATCCGGTCGCTGTCACCGGCCCGATCAAGGTAATACAGCTCGGGTGAGGCAGTCGTGAACTCATAGGTCAGGGTCGACGGCTGGGCGACGTAGACACTCGTGACCCCGCTCACCTCGACGACGTAGTCGGTGTTGTACCGCAGCGGCTCATCGAACTGCACCGCGACGACATCGCCGCTGGTGCTCACCGAGATGGCCGCAGCCGGGGTAACGGTGATCTGGTCGGCCTCGATCGATGCGACAGCCTGGTTTACAAAGAGCCGCAGCTGCTGACCGCCCTGCTGCACGACCTGCGCGGTGTCGATTTGCGCGCTGGAGAGTTTCGGCCCCTGCGAAAAGCCGAGCGTCGCAAAGACCGCGACGAGCACAACGAGTACCGCAACCGTCGCTGCCAGAGTGCGGCGGAATGTCCTGTGCGTGGCGGGAGCGGCTGAACTGACGCTCAAAAGAGGTACGGTTCGCTCGGCTCGCCCACCGGCGTGACGGCCGCGGGAAGCAGGGCGACTTGCTCGGTACTGCTCTGGCTGGCGTTCGGAACGAACTCGCCCGTCACCTGAACCCAGTCGTCGACGGCGAACTGGTCGCGCCAACCCGGCAGGTACACCGGTACCCCGACCGGTTGGGCGTCAACGGCGCAGCAGGTGATCATAAATCGCGAGACGTAAAACACGTTGTCGGGGTCGTTCGCATCCTCGGTGATAAAGCCCGTGACATCCACCGGCTTGGACGCATAAAAGGAGGTGTCGCTGGTCTGACGCAACAGCGACGCCCAGTCGAGAACGGTGAAAGCGGCGAATACAGCGTCGGACGAGTCAGCCGCAGCATCGACCGACTGAACCTCCGCGCCGACCCCGGAACTGTTGATGTCCCGCTGCGCGACTGTCGCACTCGTCAGGGTGGCGGGGGGCACCACGATCATCGCCACCGCCACCGCGACGGCGAGCAGGCTCGCGATCGTGGACAGACGGGCCGCAGCGCGCGTCGGCGGTTCGTCGTGGTTGTGGCCAAGACGCAGCAGGAAGCTCGCGACCACCAACACCAGGGCCACCGCGGCCATGACCACCGTGAACACCACATACCGGGGGTGGATGTACAGGATGAGCTGGTTGTTTAGCGCGAGCCAGATCGTCGCGACGACCGCTGCGACGACCAGGACGACGCCGCGCCACTGCTGGACACGCGCCCAAAGGGAGCTACGCGACATAGTTGATCACCAATCCGAGAAGAGCACTGGCCAGGGCGACCACGACAACGATCTGGACGAGCACGCGGGTGCGAAACGTCGTACGCATCAACGCGATCATCTTGATGTCGATCATGGGGCCGAACACCAAAAACGCGACGATCGCACCGGGGAGGAATGTGCTCGCGAAGGGCAGGATGAAGAAGGCATCGACGTTCGAGCAAATCGAGATGATAAAGGCGAGCACCATCATCGCGAGAATCGACCACACCGGGTTGCTGCCGAGCGTCACGAGAACCTGCCGCGACACCGCGACCTGGACGAGCCCGGCCACGACCGAGCCGAGGAAGAGCGCCGGGAGGATGACACCGGTCTCGCGCACGAACAGCTGCACGCTCTTCTGCCAGCGGGTTTCACCGTGGGCATGCCCCGCAGGAACCTTGCATTCCGCGGCGAAACGGTCGGTGAGCAGGCTTTGCTGCGCGGGGTGACGGCTGTACAGCCAGCCGACGAGGTTCGCGATGACAAAGCCGCCGATCAGACGGGATACGAGGATGCCATCGTTCCAGCCAAAGGCCTGGTAGGTGGTGAGGATCGTGATCGGATTCACGATTGGGGCCGCCAGCAAGAAGGTCATCGACTCGGAGACGGTGAGGCCCTTCACGATCAGGCCGCGCGCCAACGGGAGGTTGCCGCACTCGCACACCGGCAGAAGAACTCCGAGCAGGGAGATGACCACCCGGCGTCCGACCCGATTCTTCGGGAGCACCTTGAGGAACAGGTGGTCGGGGACCCAGACCTGCACAACGATCGACAGGGCGATGCCGAGAACAACAAAGGGCAGCGACTCGATGATGACGCTGATGCTGAGGGTAAGGAAGTCCTGGAACTGGTTGGGCAGACCTGCGTCTTCAATTCCCGCCGTCAGGTGCCGGACCACAAACAGCCCGACGATCCCGACCAGCCCGATCACGAGCCAGCGGGCCCGGCCGGATAGACCCCGGCGCCGGGCGCGCTCCCCCGGCTGCTCGGGCGGCAGGCGGCCGGCCTCGCCGGACCTCTGCTGTGTCGTCGTTTCCACCGGCACTATCCTTTCATGCCCGTACCTGAGCGCCGTCCCCGGCTCGCGGTGCCGGCGCCCAAGGGTGGTGAACCCAGGGCGGTCCGCCCGAGAAAACTCGGACGGACCGCCAGGAATTACGGGTGGGAGGGAGTTATTCCTTCACCTCGGTGGTGATGATGCCGGCGCCGGCGCTCGACGCGCGGCGGGAGACGCGAGAGCGCCCCTGTCCCGGCTGCTTCGGTTCTGGCAGAGCCTCGAGCACGGAATCAAGAATCTGCTCGGCGTCGTGAGTGCTGATCCGGCGCGGTGCGCGCTGGGCCTTGGTCACGGGCAGGTCGAAGATAGCGACCGAATCCGCTTCCGCGCCCTCGCCGACTATAGGTGCGGCGGGCGCCTCCACGGTGGGCTCGGACGCGACCGTGTGCTGAGCGTTGATCTCTTCTGCGCTGATCTTTCGCGCGTTCGACCGGTCGGCCGCGCTCTGGCGACCACCGGCGCGATCAGCATTGCGACCGCCCCGCTCGCCGTTGCCCTGGCGCTCGCCGTTGCTCTGGCGCTCGCCGTTGGCCTGGCGGTTGCCGCGTTCCTGGCGTCCACCACGCGATGCCCGGGTCGGGGCCTTGCCTGCGTCTGCTGCTTCCGTCGATTCGGCGCCGTCGGACGCTTCGGGCGTCACCGCTGCCTCGATACCGGAGGCACCGTCGGTCGACGCAGGCGCCTGAGCCTCCGGTGTCGCGGCGGACGCGGCATCCACCTTCTCGTGTGAATCGAGAACGGCACCCTCGGCCGACGGGGCGTCCGTGTGCACCGTGCTCGCGGCAACCCGCGCGAGCGCATTGCGCACGTCATCGGTGATCGCGTGCTTCACGGGTGCGCTCTGCCCGGCAGGCACAGTGGCGCTGCCGTTTGAGTTCGGAGCAGAGGAGTTGCCGCGGGGCGCTGTGGGCGCTCCGCTCTGGCCCTTGTTGCCACGGCGACCGCGGCCGTTACCCTCGGGCTGCTGTTGCGGTGTCTGGCGGTGCTGGGTGGTCGGATCGTGGTGGATGATGATCCCCCGGCCGGCGCAGTGCTCGCAGGGTTCGCTGAAGGACTCGATGAGGCCGAGTCCGAGCTTCTTACGGGTCATCTGAATCAGGCCGAGGCTCGTGACCTCCGCCACCTGGTGCTTGGTGCGGTCGCGGCTCAGGCACTCCACCAGACGACGCAGCACGAGGTCACGGTTGGTTTCGAGAACCATGTCGATGAAGTCGACGACGATGATGCCGCCGATATCGCGCAGGCGAAGCTGGCGCACGATCTCTTCTGCGGCCTCAAGGTTGTTCTTGGTGACCGTTTCCTCGAGGTTGCCGCCCGACCCGACGAACTTGCCGGTGTTGACGTCGACGACCGTCATGGCCTCTGTGCGGTCGATGACGAGCGAACCACCCGAGGGCAGCCACACCTTGCGATCGAGCGCTTTCTCGATCTGCTCGGTGACGCGGTACGCATCGAAGGAGTCGGTGTCGCCCTCGTACGTCTCGACGCGCTCGAGCAGGTCGGGTGCGACCGAGCGCAGGTAGGCCTCGATGGTCGACTGGGCTTCCGGGCCGGCGATGACGAGCTTCTGGAAGTCCTCGTTGAACACGTCGCGCACGATTTTGACGAGCAGGTCGGGTTCGCTGTGCAGCAGTACCGGAGCCTGCGAGGTCTCCACGAGCCGGCTGATCTCTGCCCACTGGCTGGTCAGGCGATTGACGTCGAGGGTCAGCTGCTCCTCGGTGGCGCCTTCGGACGCGGTGCGCACGATGACGCCCACGTTCTCCGGCAGCACCTCCTTGAGGATCTTCTTGAGGCGAGCGCGCTCGGTGTCGGGGAGCTTGCGGCTGATGCCGTTCATCGACCCATTGGGCACGTAGACGAGGTACCGGCCGGGCAGGCTCACCTGGCTGGTCAGGCGGGCGCCCTTGTGTCCGATCGGATCTTTTGTCACCTGGACGAGTACGCGGTCGCCCGGCTTGAGCGCCAGCTCGATCCGGCGGGGCTGGTTCTTCGAGTCGCTGTCGGCGGCGGCGGCATCCCAGTCGACCTCACCCGAGTAGAGCACCGCGTTGCGTCCGCGTCCGATATCGACGAATGCTGCCTCCATGCTCGGAAGCACGTTCTGCACTCGGCCGAGGTACACGTTGCCGATGAGGCTCGCCTCGGCGGCCTTGGCCACGTAATGCTCGACCAGGACGCCGTCTTCGAGCACGGCGATTTGCGTGCGGTCGAACTTCGAGCGCACGATCATCATGCGGTCGACGCTCTCGCGGCGGGCGAGGAACTCTGCCTCGGTGATCACGGGGCGGCGGCGGCCGGCATCGCGGCCGTCACGGCGACGCTGCTTCTTGGCCTCAAGACGAGTTGATCCCTTGATGCGCTGAGGTTCGGTGATCAGCTCAGGCTGCGGCTGTTGGCGCGGCTGGCGCACCTTGATGACGGTGTTCGGGTCGGTGTCACCGGCGCGGGGCTCTTCACCCGGGCGGCGACGCGAACGTCGGCGCACATTCGGCGTGTCGTCGTCCTGCTGGTCGTCGGCGCGGTCGACGTCGTCCGGCGCCTGCTCACGACGGTCGTCATCACGACGGTTCGCGTCACGACGGTCGTCATCACGACGGTTTACGTCACGACGGTCGTCATCACGACGGTTTACGTCACGACGGTCGTCATCACGACGGTTTACGTCGCGACGGTCGTCGGTGCGTCGGTTCGAGTCGCGGCGGTTGGGCTCGCGACGGTCGTCGTCACGACCGGCGTCGTCCCGGCGGTCTGAGGTGCGGGGCGCGAGCGGGGCAAGTGGCGGCAGGTCGGGCGCCTGGAATAGCAACGAGGTAGTCGGGCGTGGCGGGGTGCGGCGCGCGCTGTGGTCAATCTCGGGAACGGTCATCGGGGCGTGGCCGATGGGGGCGTCATCCATGTCGGATTCCTTAAACTCATCGACCGCTGGGGCCTTGGTGGGGGCAGCTCGGCGGGCGGGCGGGGCTGTGGCGGATGATTCGTCCGCCGTGCTCAGCGCCTCAGACCGATCCGGCTCTGGTATCTCGGTGCGCTCGGGCTCGGCCGCAGCGGGCGGCGGAACACTGGCCTGCACGGTCTTGCGGCCGCCGAACAGGCGGCTGCGCTTCTTGGGTGCTTCGTTATTATTGTTTGTGTTCACCATTTCTGGTGTACTCCTTGGCCGGCTGGGCGACCGCGCCACCCACCGGGTACTCTCTGGAGCGTTTTTCGCTTTCGCTAAACGCTGCTAATCCTTCATGTCCGCAATCGGTGCCTGATCTCGAGTAAATCGAGCTGGCGACCTTATTGCCCATGCTGTGCCTGCACCGGCTGTCACTCCGGTGCACGGAACTTGCTATCCGTCACCGCAACATCCCTGTGTTGCATCCGGTGGCCCGGTTTGATGCCCGGTCAAGCCTTCTTTGGCGTCAGCGCGAGCGCGGCTCGACTGACTACTGCAAATTATCGCACGCATTGGTGAATAGTCGCGCGGACGCCCCGGCAACCGGCCAGCAGCGACATGCAATAATCCGACCATGACCAGCTTTCCGTCTTCCCGGCGCCCCGTCGCGCTCGCACTCTTACTCATCGTCGGCGGCATCATCGGCTGGTATTCCGCGTTCGAACTCACCCTCGCCAAGTTCGACGTGCTGGTCAATCCCAGTGTGGACCTGAGCTGCGATTTCAGCATTGTGGTGCAGTGCGGCAAGAATCTCGACTCCTGGCAGGGCGCGGTCTTCGGGTTCCCTAACCCCCTCATCGGTTTGGCTGCCTTCTGCGCGCCGATCTTCGTTGGTGTTGCGATCCTCGCCGGGGCAAAATTCGCACGGTGGTTCTGGATCCTCTTTGCGCTGGGCCTCACCGCCGGCCTTGCCTTCGTCATCTGGCTGCTGTCGCAGAGCATTTTCACCCTCGGCACGCTGTGCCCGTGGTGCATGGTGGTGTGGTCGGTGACGATCCCGATGTTTTGGGCGGTGGTGCTCTACTGCCTGTCGAACGGAGTGGTGCCGGTTTCAGCCCGCGCCAGGCGGTTGTTCCGTGCGGCCTACGGCTGGGTGCCGTTCATCACCGTCGCTTCGTACCTTGTGATCGCGCTCGTTGCGCAGCTCAGACTCGATGTGCTCTCGTTCCTCTGAGGCCGTCAGGGAAGGTCTTTGGTCACACGGCACACTCACAGCCCGGGCATAAACTTTGGTTAAGATTCGTCAGTAGCGTCTCTTCGGGGCGATAGCGCCCCGCAACGACACGAGGGGCGTATGACCAACGACCGCCAGCCACTAACCAAAAACCAGAAGCGTGAGCACGCGCGGGAACTCGCGCGCGAGACCCGCGAGGCCGAGCAGAAGCGCAAGAAGAGACGCCGCCTGATCACCCAGGGGTCCGTCATTCTCGGCGCGCTCGCCATCGTCGCGGTTGTCGCGCTGGTGGTGACGACGTCAGCCAAGCCCACCACCGGGCCGCTCAACATGCTGAGTGACGGCATCGTCATCACGGGCGACGGGAGCGCGGCTACCGCCGTCTCGACCGCGGCGCTGCAGCCAGATTCGGTCCCGGTCGCGACCGACGTCAGCGAGTCGACCGACGTGGCCAACATCGTCGTCTACCTCGACTATCTGTGCCCCTACTGCGGGAACTTCGAGAACACCAACGGCGAACAGATCGCGAGCTGGGTCACCTCGGGCGCCGCAACCCTCGAGGTGCACCCGATCTCGATCCTCGACAGCCAGTCACTCGGGAGCGAATACTCCACCCGATCGGCAAACGCTGCGGCGTGTGTTGCGAACTACGACCCGGATAACTTCCTCGCGGTCAACACGGCGCTGTTCGCCGATCAGCCGGAGGAAGCAACCACGGGCCTCACCGACGACGAACTCGTCGAATTGATCGCAGCGGCGGGATCGGATGGCGACGACGTCGCGTCCTGCATCACCGACGGCACGTTCTCGGAGTGGGTCGCTGGTGCAACCGAGCGCGCACTCGAGGGGCCGCTTCCCAACACCGAGGTCGCGGCCGTCACCGGCACCCCCACGGTGCTGGTGAACGGAAGCCAGTACACCGGCGCCCTCGACGACCCCGAAGCCTTCAGCACCTTCGTCACCGACGTGATGACTGCGGCCGCGGAGGAAACTCCCACGGAGTAACGCGCACCTGAAACACCAATGCCCGCCGATGCTTCACAGCATCCGCGGGCATTTGTTTTGTGTCTTTTACAACAGGTGGGACCTCACAACCGGTGAGACCCTAGAACCGGAGTGAGCTTAGAACCAGAGCGCGAGCTCCCGCGCCGCTGATTCGGGCGAGTCGCTGCCGTGAACCAGGTTCTGCTGCACCTTGAGCCCCCAGTCCCGTCCGAAGTCACCACGGATGGTGCCGGGCGCAGCGGTCGTGGGGTCAGTGGTTCCGGCAAGAGAACGGAAACCCTCGATCACCCGGTTGCCGGCGATGCGGATAGCGACAATGGGGCCGCTCTCCATGAACTCCACGAGCGGCTCGTAGAACGGCTTGCCCTCGTGCTCGGCGTAGTGCTGTGCGAGAAGGTCGCGATCGGGCTCTACCAGCTTGATGTCGACCAGGCTGTATCCCTTGGCCTCAATGCGGCGGAGGATCTCACCGGTGAGGTTGCGCGCCACACCATCGGGTTTCACCAGGACGAGCGTTTCTTCGATGTTCATGGGATCTCTTTCTCTGCCGAGGGGCAATAACTTGCCCCGGGGATTTTCACTGTACCGAGCCGGGCAACCAAGTGCCGCATCCCGCTTATTGTTGTGCGGCGCGGCCCCTGTCAATCTGACGCCCCCGGATAAAGCAGTACACCCACATTGCGATGAATATTGCCGCAACAAAGTACAACGCGGGCAGCAACGCCCCGGACGCGAGCAGCACAACCTGCAGGGCCCACCCGAGCCAGATGCCCCAGGGATAGCGCAGCAGCAGTGCGGTCGCCATCAACAGGACGACCAGAACCGCACCGCTGACGAACGCCGTCACGGGGTCGAGGACGTCGAGCCCGTAGACCGTGAGCGTGACGAAGAACACCACGATGGCCTCGAGAGCGAGCACGATGCTGAGCAGCAACTCCGTGACGCTGCGTACCCGTCGGGCACGGCCCGGCTGGGACTCACTCACCGAGCACCCCGCGCGTCACTTTTTCCAGCCCTGGTCGGAGGCCATCGACATCACGTCGGCGACGAGCGTGATCGACCCCGCGACGACGACCGCACCCTTATCGGTGCGCGCGGCGCTGTCCCGCGCAGTGTCCAGCGCGGCCTCGAGCGACGGTTCGACGATGACGCGGTCGGCGCCGGCGATGGCCACCACGATGGCTGCCAGATCGTCAGCGTCTACGGCACGGTCCGACGTGGACTGTGTCACCACAAACTCGTTCACCACCCCGTCGAGCGCGCGCACGATCCCCTCGGCGTCCTTGTCGGCAAGCACACCGATCACGGCCGTGATGTGGTCGAAGGTGAAATACTGCGGCAACGCGGCGGCCAACGCCTCAGCCCCGTGCGGGTTGTGCGCGGCATCCACCACCACGGTCGGCTCGATCCCCACGACCTGCAACCGGCCCGGCGACGTCACCGTGGCGAGACCCTCGGCGACAACATCGGCACCGAGAGGCTGCGCTCCCCCACCAATGAATGCTTCCACTGCGGCGATTGCCAGGGCCGCGTTGTGCGCCTGGTGGTCGCCGAAGAGCGGAAGGAACAGGTCGGAGTAGGTTCCGGCGAGCCCGGAAACCGAGATCACCTGCCCGCCGACGGCTACGGTTCCCGAGGCGAGGGAGAACTCGTTGCCCTCGACCGCCAACCGGGTGCCGTGTGCCGCGGCGGCTCGTTCCAGCTCGACGATCACGTCGGCGCCCTGGCTTGCGGACACCACGGCCGAGTCGTCCTTGATGATGCCGGCCTTGGTCGCGGCGATCTCCCGCACGGTGTTGCCGAGGCGTGCTTCGTGGTCGAGCGCGACGGGCGCAAACACCGCTACCTGGGCGTCGGCGACGTTGGTGGAGTCCCACTCGCCGCCCATTCCGACCTCGAGCACCGCGACATCCACCGGTGCATCTGCAAACGCCGCAAAAGCGAGAACGGTCAGCGCCTCGAAAAAGCTCAGGGGCACCTCGCCAGCCGCGACCAGTTCGGCGTCGGCGAGTTGGAGGAACGGCGTGATGTCCTTCCAGTTCTCCGCGAAGGCCTGGTTGGAAATGGGTTCACCATCGATCACAATGCGCTCGTTGATCCGCTCGAGGTGCGGGCTGGTGAGCAATCCCGTGCGCAGGTCGTGGGCTCGCAGGAGCGACTCGATCATGCGGCTGGTCGAGGTCTTGCCGTTGGTCCCCGTGATGTGGATGACGGGATACGCCTTCTGCGGGTCACCCAGCATCTCGACCGCGCGGCGCGTTGCGCTCAGGCGCGGCTGCGGGGAGGCCTCCCCCACGCGCTCGAGGAGTTGCTCGTACGCGTCGCGAGCGGCACGCTCGTACAGACCGTCGTCGTAGTCGCCAACTTCGCGGTCGTCTTCCAGGTCATTATTTTTAGACATTGCTTGCTTCCAATTGTGTTGCGTCTGACTTCCAGAGATCAATCACCAGAACGCCGGAGTTAGAAAATTGCCCGCCGGACAGAACGGCACGTTCGCCGCCGGCCGCAGCGTCCAGTGCCGCTGTGGTCAGCGCATCCGGGGCCAAGGTGACGGTGAATGAGGTTGAGAGGGTCTCTGCGGCAATCGTGTCGCCGAAGTTCGTGAGCGCGGCAACGTCTTCGGCGCTCTCCCCGACGATCGCGAGGCGGATCCGGTCGCTGACCTGCAGTCCCGCGGCCTTCCGGGTGTCCTGGACGGCCCGGATGAGGTCGCGGGCGAGGCCCTCGGCCGTAAGTTCCGGTGTCGTGACGGTGTCGAGCAGCACGAATCCGCTGCCGCTCAGGAACGCGATCGCGCTCGACGGGTCACTCAATTGCAGGGTCAGCTCGTATTCCGAAGGCAGCAGTGCGATCCCGCCCGCGACCACCCCGTCTGCCGTGTGTTGCCAGTCGCCGGCACGGGCAGCCTGGATAACGGTCTGCACCTGCTTTCCGATCCGGGGCCCCGCGGCGCGCGCGTTGACCGCGAGCTTGTGGCTGATGCCGAACTTTTCGAGGCTGTCCGCCTCGAAGGTCACAAATTCCAGCGCCTTGACGTTGAGTTCCTCGCGGAGGATCTGTTCGAACTGGGCAAGCTCTGCGGTTTGGGTGCTGACGACGGTGAGTTTGGCCAGCGGCAGACGCACCCGCAGGCTTTTCGCCTTGCGCAGGGACAGCCCCGAGGATGCGATCTCCCGAACGCGGTCCATCGTGGCCTCGAGTTCGTCGTCGGCGGGGAAGGCGGAGGAGTCGGGCCAGTCGAGCAGGTGCACGCTTCGACCGCCGGTGAGACCCTGCCAGATTTCTTCGCCGATCAGCGGGATGAGGGGTGCCGCAACGCGCGTGACCGTCTCGAGCACCGTGAACAGAGTGTCGAACGCATCGACCGAGTTGGCGTCGGCGACCCCGGTCCAGAAGCGTCCGCGGCTGCGGCGCACGTACCAGTTAGTAAGCACATCGGCGAAGTCGCGCAGGCGGTTGGCCGCGAGCGGGCTGTCGAGTGCCTCGAGATCGGCGGTGACATCGTCGATCAGACGGCGTGTTTTCGCCAGCAGGTAACGGTCGAGCACGTCGGTCGAGTCGGTGCGCCAGGTGGCTTCGTAGCCGGGGTTATCGACCGGCCCCGCAGCGTTGGCGTACAGCGTGAAGAAGTAGTACGTGCTCCACAGCGGCAGCAGAAACTGGCGCGTGCTCTCGCGGATGCCCTCCTCGGTGACCACGAGATTGCCGCCGCGGATGACCGATGACGACATCAAGAACCAGCGCATCGCGTCGGCGCCGTCGCGGTCGAACACCTCGCTGACGTCAGGATAGTTGCGCAGCGACTTCGACATCTTCTGCCCGTCGCTGCCAAGAACGATGCCGTGGCTGATGACGTTTTTGAACGCCGGCCGGTCGAACAGCGCCGTCGAAAGTGTGTGCAGCGTGTAGAACCAGCCACGGGTCTGCCCGATGTACTCCACGATGAAATCTGCGGGGTTGTGGCTCTCGAACCACTCGCGGTTCTCGAACGGGTAGTGCACCTGGGCAAACGGCATCGACCCGGAATCGAACCAGACGTCGAGGACGTCCTCGATGCGGCGCATGGTGGATGCCCCGGTCGGGTCGTCCGGGTTCGGTCGAGTCAGCTCGTCGATGTACGGGCGGTGCAGGTCGGGCTGTCCCTCCGCGTTCGTGGGGAGCCTGCCGAAGTCTGCCTTGAGCTCGTCGAGCGAGCCATACACGTCGACGCGTGGGTAGTCCGGGTTGTCGCTCTTCCAGATCGGGATCGGTGAGCCCCAGTAGCGGTTACGCGAGATCGACCAGTCGCGAGCGTTACCCACCCACTTGCCGAACTGGCCGTCCTTCACGTTGGCGGGCACCCAGTTGATGTCCTGGTTGAGTGCACCCATACGGTCGCGGAACTCCGGGACCCGCACGAACCAGCTCGAAACGGCCTTGTAGATCAGTGGATTGCGGCAGCGCCAGCAGTGCGGGTAGCTGTGCTCGTAGCTCGCCACGCGCAGAAGTCGGCCGTCGGCGCGCAGCTTCTGCACGAGGGGCTTGTTCGCCTCGAAGACCTGCAGCCCCGCGACATCCGCTATCACGGGAAGAAATCGGGCGCCATCGTCGACGGAGAGGATGACAGGAATGCCCGCTTTGCCGGTGACGAGTTGGTCGTCCTCGCCGTAGGCCGGTGCCTGGTGCACGATTCCCGTGCCCTCTCCGGTGGCCACGTAGTCGGCGACGAGGATCTGCCAGGCGTTTTCGGTGCCCCACAGCTCGGTATCGGCGTAGTAGTCCCAGAGCATGTCGTAGGTGACGCCGTCGAGCTCGGCGCCGAGCACCGTGCGGCTGATCGCAGCGGTGGCCTCCGCTGGCGACGCGTAGCCGAGGTCCTTGGCGTAGGCGCCGATGGTGTCGGTGGCGAGGAGGTACTCAGAAACCGCTTCGGCCGAACCGTCTCCGGCGCCGAGCGGACCGGACGGCACAACCGCGTATTCGATGCCGGGCCCGACCGCCAGGGCGAGGTTGGTGGGGAGGGTCCAGGGCGTGGTGGTCCAGGCCAGAGCCTTGACGCCGGTGAGTCCAAGCGCCTCCGCCTTGGCTCCGTCGAGGGGGAACGTGACGGTGACGGTCTGGTCCTGGCGCATCTTGTAGACGTCATCGTCCATGCGCAGCTCGTGGTTCGACAGCGGCGTCTCGTCGTGCCAGCAATAAGGCAGCACCCGGAAGCCCTCGTACGCGAGCTCCTTGGTGTGCAACTGCTTGAACGCCCAGATGACGGACTCCATGAAGGTCACATCGAGAGTCTTGTAGTCGTTTTCGAAGTCGACCCAGCGGGCCTGGCGCGTGACGTACTGCTCCCACTCACCCGTGTACTCGAGAACCGACTCGCGCGCCTTCGCGTTGAAGGTCGCGATGCCCATTTCTTCGATCTGGGACTTCTCGGTGATACCGAGCTGGCGCATCGCTTCGAGCTCGGCGGGGAGGCCGTGGGTGTCCCACCCGAAGCGCCGATGCACCTGCTTGCCGCGCATCGTCTGGAATCGCGGAAACAGGTCCTTCGCGTACCCGGTCAGCAGGTGGCCGTAGTGCGGCAAGCCGTTCGCGAAGGGCGGGCCGTCGTAGAAGACCCATTCGTCTGCGCCCTCGCGCGCGGCAACAGAGGCCTTGAACGTGTCATCCCGCTTCCAGAATGCGAGGATGCGCTTCTCGATATCGGGGAAGTTGGGGGATGCTGCGACGCCGAACGCACTGGTCGAACTGCTGTCGGTGCTCTCGCTGCCGGCGGTGCTTGCGTCGGCGCTGCCATCGGCCGGTACGAACGATTTGCGGGGGTAGGACATGTCTCTCCAGGTCGCGCGATTGTCTGGACGAGGACGTCGCCCGCACTCTCCGGACTCCGCGGTACCACCCCGCTTGCCGCGTCACCGCGACCGCTTGTTCATTGGCTGTGACGGGCCAGACCCGTTTGGTTCTACTGCGCTCGTCGCCCCACCTGCAGGGCAACGGACGGTTCTTCCAAAAACTCCCCGGTGATTGCCGGATCAACGTTGTTCGGGCGCCAGTTTAGCCCACAGTCGGGGTGGATGGTGGTGATGACGCTGCGGGCGGCACAGAGGCGTCGCGTCGACGGAGCAGGCCCTCAAGCAACGCGACCGCCGTGTCCGCATCATCCACCGTCACCACGAGCATTTTGCCCGACTTTCTGGTCACCTCGATGGCCTCTCCCGAACACACTACGATGCCGGTTTTGCCCGCTGTCCAGCGCAGGCCCCATCCCCCGAAGTCCACCAGCGGGTTGACCTGCACAACGCGCGCTCCTGAGATCTCGTCCAACGGGATTGTGAACGTGGGCACGCCAATTTCGGATCGCACGGACACGCCGCGCTGGTCGACGCTCACGCGCCAGTAGAAGCACACGGCCGATGCAAGGAGTACCAGACACAGGAGAAGCACTGTCACCCACATCCACGGCGCCGCGGTGAGCGCCATGGACAACACACTCCCGAGCGAGAGCACGCCAAAAACGGCGAAGAACACAACGATGGTTCTGGTGGCGGGTCGGGACGACCTCGACCAGCTGACGCGCTCATGCGACGCGAGAGCCATCGCGGGCTGGGCCCCGTCATTGAGACTCGCGTCGAGACGAGCCGGTACCGGGGTAAGGAACCAGGCCACGGTGCCGAACACGAGCCCGACTGCCACCCCCAGGACGAACGGTGCAACCACCGAACCGGTGTCGGCGGCATCAGCCAGACCCCGCTGGGCCCACACCAGCCCCGTAAGCCCGAAGGCCATCACCGTCGACAACCAGATGCTCCCCGCTATCAACAACCGAGGTTTTGAGGATCGCTGCGGCGACGAACGCAGTGCGACGACGCTCACCACGATGATTGCCGAGAAGAGCACTACGTAGCCCAGAAGCATCGCGATCACGCTGGCGAGCGAGCCGTACCCGTCAGGGCTCCCGCCTGCACCCCAATGAATAGCGATGGGGTCGGGCAGCTCCGGGGCCCAGGACGCCATCAGGGCGCAGCCGATCAAAGCAAAAACAACCGGGGTGACTCCGCCGATACCGATGATGCGCCGAACCTGGCCGGGTGAATACGCCCGGGGTGCGCGGGTCGGAGTGATGAGTGTCATAGGTATGCCTCTCTGATAAGCGCGGCGAGCGCGTTTGCGGATAAGTTCAGTCGTTTCCCCTCGGCGACGAGGCGCGGCAGCGATTCTGCGAGCGCCGCGTAGTTGCGCGCGTGGTCGGTGACGATGGCGCCCCGCCCGCGTCGGAGGTCGATAAGACCCTCGTCGCGGAGCAACTGGTAGGCGCGCAACACGGTGTGCACGTTGATGTCGAGGGAGGTGGCAAGCTCCCTCGCTGCGGGCAGCTTCTGGCCCACCGTCACCCTGCCGCGCATGACCTCGGCGCGCACCCCGGCGGCGAGCTGCTCGAACAGTGCCGTACTCGAGGCGGGATCAACTCGTATCAACATAAACTCAACTTTATAGTTCTATTTTCAATAGAACAAGCCATGATTTGTCGAGTTAATCCAACATCTGTGTGGTAACGAACTGGCAACGGTCGCGATCCCCGCCATTCCGCGACCTTAGAGCGGTCGGACCTGCCGGGTCGGGGCAGAAAACGCGTCCAAGAGAGTGCGCTGACCCGATTGTGTCGCCGTGATGTGACTAGGGTTGTAGCTGAACTACTTTATTAGGTCGCGAAATCGCTGCTTGGCTTTACAGTCGGGCGTGAAATCGTATGGTCCGCCCACCTCCAGCCGCCGGCTGAGCCGTGAACGTATCCGATCGCCGCCTGCACGTACCGTGCGGCCGCTTGATCAGGGTGCCGTCGCCACAAGTGAGCAACCCGTCCGCGAGATCTACAGCCGCCGTGGGCCTAATCAATTCCCACGTGCGCGCTTTTAAGGAAAACGTGAGCAGCGCTACATCCGTGTCCGCAAAAAATCTGTACAAGGTGTTTGGACGACGCCCGAAGGAGGCAGTCGCCCGCCTCCAGCAGGGCGCCACCCGCGCCGAACTAGCGCCGCACGAGACCGCGGCCGTGATCGACGCCTCCTTCGAGGTCAAGAAGGGCGAGATCTTCGTCGTGATGGGACTGTCCGGCTCGGGCAAGTCAACTCTGATCCGCATGCTCAACGGGTTGCTCGAACCCACCAGCGGCTCGGTGACCGTGGAGGGCAAGGCCATCTCTGGTGTATCCGCCGGGGAGCTGCGCACTGTGCGCCAGAAGCACGTGTCGATGGTCTTCCAGCACTTCGCGCTGTTTCCGCACCGCACGGTACTCGATAACGCCGCCTACGGCCTCGAGGTGCAGGGTGTCGGTAAGCGCGAACGGCTGGAGCGCGCGGGCAAAGTCGTCAAGATCGTGGGCCTGGACGGCTGGCAAGACAAACTGCCCTCCGAACTCTCCGGCGGGATGCAACAGCGGGTGGGTCTCGCCCGCGCGCTCGCCACGGAAACCGACATCCTCCTCATGGACGAAGCATTTTCCGCGCTCGACCCGCTCATCCGCCGGGAAATGCAGGAGCAGTTGCTCGAGCTGCAGGCGGAGCTCGGCAAAACCATCATCTTCATCACGCACGACCTCAACGAGGCCATGTTCCTCGGCGACCGCATCGCGGTTATGCGCGACGGCCGTATCGTGCAGATCGGCACCCCGGAAGACATCCTCACCGACCCCGCCAACGACTACGTCGCCCAGTTCGTGCAGGACGTCGACCGTGCCCGAGTGCTGACCGCCGCCAGCGTCATGGAACCCGCCCGCGCGGTGGTGCCGCTCACCGCAGGACCGCGAGGCGCGCTTCGTGTCATGCGCGACCTTCAGGCCGGTGCAGCCTTCGTGCTCGGCCGCGATCGCACGCTCCTCGGTGTCGTGCGCGACTCCCACGTGATGCGCCAGGTCAAGAGCAACGACACAGACCTCGCCAGGATCATCAACAAGGACCACGCGACGGTGTCCCCTGACGCCGCCCTGGTCGACCTGTTCGAACTCGCGGTGGAGAGTCCGCTCCCCATCGCGGTCGTCGATGAGAAGCACCGCCTGCTGGGCGTTATCCCCCGCGTCACGCTGCTCGCAGCGCTCGGCAACGTGCCGACAACCACAATGCCTATTCCGGTCATCGAACCGGTATCCATCATCCCCAATTCTGAACTGGACGCGACCCTCGCACAGGGCGCAGATTCCTCTTCCACCACCCAGGACGGTGTCCTCGTATGAATGAATTCCGCATCCCGCTCGGCGATTGGGCCGACCTCTTCGTCGATTTCCTGACTGACACGTTCCGTCCGGTCTTCGACGTCATCCGCCTCATCTTTGCGGCGCTCTATGACGCTGTGTCGTTTGTGCTCGTCAGCCCGCCTTTCTGGGCGATCATCATTGTCGCGGCAGTCCTCGCCTATGTTGTAAAGGGCTGGAAGTTCGCTGGTGGCTCCGCGGTTGGCCTCCTCCTCATTGTGGGAGTGAACCAGTGGGAGAACGCGATGGAAAGCCTGTCGCTCGTACTCGTTGCCAGTGCGATCGCGATCCTCATAAGCGTTCCGCTCGGGATCCTCGCGGCACGATCCAAACTCGCATCGACGATCGTGCGTCCGGTTCTGGACTTCCTCCAGACCATGCCCGCCTTCGTGTACCTCGTCCCCGCGCTGCTTCTCTTCCGGGTGGGAGTTGTCCCCGGAATCGTTGCCACCGTGATCTTCGCCATGGCACCCGGTGTCCGTCTCACTGAGCTGGGCATCCGTGGCGTCGACAGCGAGGTTGTCGAGGCTGGCCATGCCTTCGGTTCCTCGAACTGGCGCATCCTCCGTCAGATCCAGCTCCCCCTCGCGATGCCGACGATCATGGCCGGAGTCAACCAGGTCATCATGCTCTCCCTCTCCATGGTGGTCATTGCCGGAATGGTCGGCGCCGGTGGCCTCGGTGGAGACGTCGTGCAGTCGCTCAGCCGTATCGACGTTGCCCTCGGTGCAGAAGCCGGTATCTCGGTTGTGATCCTCGCGATCTTCCTCGACCGCCTGTCCGGCGCACTCGCCGGCAAGCGCAAGCGCCCGATGTTCGCATTTCTGACGCGCAAGGGCGCCACCGGCACCAGCGAAGCCGCACAGCCTGCCCGCGCCGAAACGCCGTCGGAGCCGGCATCCACCGAGGCCAAGGTCCCGGTTTCGGTCTAACCGACGTTTTCTGTTCGCCCCAGTCTTTTCCGTCACTGCACCACAACCCCGTAAGGAATCTATGAACACCCCCATCCGCACCATGCTCGCCGCAGTCGCCGCTACCGGTCTGGTCGCACTGGCCGGCTGCGCCTCAGAGCCCGCCGAACCGCTGGCGAACGGCGATCAGAAAGATGTCACCGTCGCCGTATTTAATGGGTGGCCCGAGGGCGAGGCCGTCAGCTACCTGTGGGCGTCCGTCCTCGAAGACAAGGGTTACAACGTCGAGCTGGAATACGCCGATGTCGCTGCCGGATTCACGGGACTGTCGACCGGGGACTACGACGTGAACATGGACGTCTGGCTGCCGACCACCCACGAGACCTACGTCGAGGAGTTCGGTGACGACATCGTCGACATCGGAACCTGGAACACCGACGCAACCCTGAACGTCGCGGTTAACGCGGACGCGCCCGTCGATTCGCTCGACGAGCTCGCGGACAACGCCGACCTGTTTGACAGCACGATTGTTGGTATCGAGCCCGGCGCCGGACTGACCGCGGTGACCGAAGATGTCGTCATCCCGGGCTACGGACTCGAGGACTGGGAACTTAAAACCTCTTCTACCGCCACCATGCTCACCGAGCTGCAGGCCGCAACAGACGCCGGCGAGAACATCGCGGTCACCCTGTGGCACCCGCACTGGGCGTATGACGCGTTTGAGATCAAGGACCTCGCCGACCCCCAGGGCGCGTTGGGTGATCCGGAGGGACTCCACTCCTACGGCAGCACCGACTTCGAAGAGAAGTTCCCGACGTTCGCGGGATGGCTCGGCGACTTCGAGATGGACACCGAGACTCTCGGTACCCTCCAGAACGCCATGTTCAACAGCGACGCCGACGCGAGCGACTACGAGGACATCGTGGACTCCTGGATCGTCGAGAACCAGGAATGGGTCGACAGCCTCACCGCATAATTCGATCAATTGCAGCTAGACCACTAGGTCCTGCTCGACCACTGGGTCGCTACAGCAGCACCGCAACGGCCGTCACGCCCGTGGAAACACGGGGCGAGGCGGCCGTTTCGCGTTCCGTCGGTGTGATCCGGATCACCTTAAAGGGAGGAAGAGGAAACGAGCAGGCCGGGCGGACGCTTGGAGCTGCCCGCGGGATCCCGCGCCCCGATGAAAGGTGTTCCATGTCCATCGACTCGACCGTATCTCTCGACTCGACGGTGTCACTCGACTCGACCGAAATTCGAGCGCTCGCCGCGGAAGCCTTCACCTACCTCTACCCCCTCATCATCATGGACGTGACCCGCATGCAGCTCACGGATGGGTCGGGAGGAATCGGGCACAGCCTGCCGAACACCTTCGCGCACGTTCCGGCGTTTCCCCCGGCTGACTTCCGGGGCATCGTTCGACCGAACTTCGACACCCTGTACTCGGTGTGCTGGCTCGACCTGTCAGACGGACCGCTGATCGTGCACGTCCCAAACACAGATGGGCGGTACTACCTCCTCCCCATGCTCGACATGTGGACCGACGCGTTCGCGGTGCCAGGCAAGCGAACGACCGCGAGCGAGGCGCACGATTTTGTGGTGATTCCGCCGAACTGGCGAGGCGACCTACCGGTCGCGGGTACACCGATTGCGGCGCCGACCCCAATTGTGTGGCTGATCGGGCGAGTTCAGACAAACGGGCCCGCGGACTATGAGGCGGTTCACGCTGTGCAGGCGGGCTTCTCGATTCGCACGCTGTCCGGCGGGGAACCTACGACTTCGAGGCTGAGCGCGGCGGCGCCCGCCGATCTCGATCTCACAATGGAGCCGTTGCGGCTCGTGAACTCCCTCGACGCGGAGCAATTCTTCGGCTACGCCAACCGCCTGCTGGCCGAGCATCCCGGGCACTACACCGACTTCTCGATCCGGGCACGGATCGCCCACATCGGCGTTCATGCATCGGATTCGTTTGATCCGTCGCCCCTGGGCGCGGGCGCGGGCGCCGCACTGAATGAGGGAATCCGAGACGAACTCGCCAGGCTGAAGACACTGATCCCGGCGGTGGGAAAACTGGTCAACGGCTGGGAGATCATCCTCGACTCGGTCGGCGTCTATGGCAACTTCTACGCCAAGCGCGCCGTACTTGCCATTGCGGGGCTCGGAGCTAACCCGCCGGAGGACGCCGTCTATCCCCTGGCCGTCACCGATGACCAGGGTGAGGCTTTTGTGGGTGAGAAGGATTACGTCCTCCATTTCGAGAAGGAAGAACTGCCACCCGTCGACGCGTTCTGGTCGCTCACGATGTACGACGCCGAGGGCTTTCCATCGGCCAACGAACTCAACCGTTACGCGATCGGAGACCGCGACGCCCTGAACTACACCCCCGACGGCGCCCTCGACCTGTACATCCAGCGTTCGAACCCCGGGCCTGACAAAGAGTCCAACTGGCTGCCGGCACCTCCCGGCCCCCTCGGCATCACCATGCGCCTGTACGCGCCGCGACCCGAGGTGCTCGACGGAAGCTGGGCGCCTCCCGCGATCCAGGTGGCGCCGTCCTGACAACCAGACGTTTGTTCTCGCCCGTCGGAATGACGATGCCGACTCTGCCGGTTTACTTCTCGATAGGCTGATCCGTCGTCTCTGCGAACCGGTCTGTCGCGTCGATCAACGCGGAGAGTATCCCGGGCTCGTCGAAAGAGTGGCCGGCGTCATCCACCATCACAAATTCAGCCTCCGGCCAGGCCTTGTGCAGATCCCAGGCGGTCACGGGCGGGGTGCAGATGTCGTACCGGCCCTGCACGATGACAGCCGGGATGTCTCGGAGCACGTGAGCGTTAGCTATCAACTGGCCGTCGCTCATCCAGCCCTTGTTGACGAAGTAGTGGTTTTCGATGCGCGCGAACGCCAGCGCGAAGCGGGGATCGGAGAACGTCTCCACGAGATCCGGCCGCGGCAGCAGCGTGATGCCGCTGGCCTCCCACGTCGCCCACGCGACCGCTGCCGGGTTGTGCACCGCGGGATCCGGGTGATTGAGCAGGCGGTGGTAGGCCTGAATGAAGTTGCCGCGCTCGTTCTCGGGCACCTGGGCGACGTACTTCTCCCACACCTCGGGAAAGATCTGGCCGGCCGGTCCCTCGTAGAACCAGTTCAGCTCGCTTTCGCGCAGGGTGAAGATGCCGCGCAGCACGAGTTCGGTTACCCGCTGCGGATGCGTCTGCGCGTAGGCGAGGGCGAGCGTGCTGCCCCAGGATCCGCCGAACACCTGCCAGCGGTCGACGCCGAGGTGCTCGCGCAGGCGCTCGATGTCTGCGACCAGGTGCCAGGTGGTGTTGACGGCGAGGTCGTACCCGTCTTCGCTCGCGTGCGGCCGGCTTTTACCCGACCCGCGCTGGTCGAAGAGGATGATGCGGTACTTCTCCGGGTCGAACGCTCGACGGTGCCGAGGCGACACCTCGCCTCCCGGGCCGCCGTGCAGAAACACGACGGGTTTGCCGTCGGGGTTACCCGACGCCTCCCAGGCAATGCTCTGGCCGTCGCCGACCTCCAGCATTCCGGTGGCGTACGGTTCGATTTCGGGGTAGAAGTAACGCATCCAGCCAGCCTAACGACGGCGGCGATGCAGGGGTTCGCAGCGACGTCCGGCGCGGGGTGGCGGACGAGTGGCCAGCAACCGTTGCGAAACCCCGCCCACTGGACAACAACCGTTTCGGGACTCCGGCCACCGGACAGCAAACGACCCACTTCTTCGAAAAGATGGTCGACAACAGCCCGGTCGATTGAGCGCGCCCAACGACAAGTGCCCACTCGACATTAGCAACCAACGGCAAGTGCCCAGTCGACATTAGCAACCAACGGCAAGTGCCCAGTCAGGAGAAGCGGGGCGCAAAGCCGTCGCAGACCGGCGCGATTGCGCGATCGATGAGCGGTGCGAGCGGGTCTCGGGCCGTTCCCTGCGCCGCCCACACTCCCGCAGCCGCCGCGACCGCACCGACGAGAGCGAAGGAGGCTGCGGTAACGGCGAGCTGCTCACCGCTCTTCGCCCGGGAATCGAGGTAGACCCGCACCAGCGAGCCCAGTCGGGAGAACCGTGACAGCCCCGAGGTGAGGAGTTCGTCGCGCGCGCCCATGAGCTCCCACTGGGTGACCGCGAGAGGGATGCGGTCGGAGCCGACGTGTTCTGCCGCGGAAACCAGCGCTCCCCGCACGGCGTCCATGGGCGGGATGTTGCTTGGTTGCGCGCGCAATTGTTGCTCGACCGAATCGACAAGCGCGTCGACATCCCCCCAGAGTAAATCGCTCTTTGCGTCGAAGTAGTTGAAGAAGCTGGCGCGGCTGACTCCGGCACGGGTGGTGATGTGTTCAATGGTCGTCCGCGCATAGGACTGTTCGAGGAAGAGCTCGCCCGCCGCGTCCTCGATCGCGGCGCGGGACGACGCGGGACGACGCCCTGGCCGACCGGACGGCCGACCCGACGGCTGCCCGGATGACTGCCCGGATGGCCGCCCGGATGGCCGCCCGGATGACGGCGGGGTCAGGGGTTCGTTGGTCGGCATTGCTCCACTCTCGCACAGCCCGATGCCAACGAAAACTCCTCGCATCGCCTATTGTTGTACTCGGTCTAGTTTTATCGGGACCGCAACTCCCCCCACCTTCCTGGAGCACCCGCATGGCCATTCGCCCGTCGTCCCCCTCGCGCACCGCGACCTCCCGCACCAAAACCTCGCGCACCGCTGCCACCCGCGCCGGTCTCGCGATCTCGGGCCTCACCCTCACCGCGCTGATCCTGTCGGGCTGCGCGCCGGCAGCCGACAACGGTGGCAGCTCTGACCCCGTGGCGGGCGGCACCCTCACCTACGCCACGGGAGACGCGGAGCCGACCTGCCTCGACCCTCACGTCGGCGGCAACTACCCGCAGGCGCTGGTGGCGACCCAATACCTCGAATCCCTGGTGTCGTTGGATGCCTCGGGCGCGGTCATCCCGTGGCTTGCGACCGAATGGTCCGAAGCCGAAGACGGCCTGAGCTGGGACTTCACCCTCCGCGACAACGTCACCTTCACCGACGGCGAGCCGCTCAACGCCGCTGCGGTGCAGGCCAACGTCGCCCACGTGCAGGATCCCGCGACCGGATCATCCACCGGTTACCTCGCTCTCGGCAAGGTCACCGGCGTTGAGGCCGTCAGCGACACCGTGGTGCGGTTCACCCTGTCCGCCCCCGACAGCGCGCTGCTCGAATCGCTGTCCCAGCCGTGGGTTGCCATGCAATCCCCCGCAGCCCTCGAACGAGCAAAAGAGGTCAACTGCGAGAGCCCGGTCGGCACCGGGCCCTTCGTCGTGACCGAGTGGGACCGACAGAACAGCATCACGCTGGAGCGAAACGACGACTACACCTCGCCGCCGGCCGACGCCGCGGACGGCGATGGCCCCTACCTCGACTCGATCGTCTGGCGCTTCGTTCCCGACTCGGCGACCCGCTATGCGGCGCTGGCCTCTGGTGAGGTCGACGTCATCGACAACGCGCAGCCGGATGCACTCGTCGCCGCCGACGACGACGACTCGCTCGAGGAGCTCGACGCTCCCCGCCCGGGCGCCTCCAACCGCCTCGAGCTGAACAGCGGCATCGCCCCGTTCAACGACGTTGCCGTTCGTGAAGCCTTCATCCGCGCCGCGAACGTCAACGACGGAATCACCAGCCTCTTCTTCGGCACGGCGGAGCGCTCCTACTCCGCCCTGTCCAGCGTCGAACCGCTCGGGGTGAGCGACCCAGACCTGTTCGACTTCGACCTCGAAAAATCGAATGAGTTGTTGGATGCCGCGGGCTGGACCGAGCGCGACGCGGACGGCTACCGCGTGAAAGACGGCGAGCGCCTCACGGTGACCTTCCCCGTCAGTACCAATCAGTCGATTCCCGCAGAACAGTCGCTCTTCGAGCAGATCCAGGCGACGACCAAAGAGGCAGGCTTCGACGTGGTGCTCGAGCCCGGAGACCTCTCCACCTGGTACGCAACTCTCGCGGCGAACGAATACAACGTTGTGAGCGCTCCGTATACCAAGGTGGGCCCGGACGTGCTGCGAATCCTCTACCACTCCGACGGCATCACCCCGGCGCCGAGCGGCTACTTCGCTAACCTCGCGCAGGTCAACCTGCCCGAGCTGGACACACTGTTGACGGAGGCCTCCGAGGTCAGCGACGCCGAACAGCGCAGCCAGCTGTACGCTGATGCCCAGCAGATCGTGCTCGACGGGTTCTACATCCTCCCGCTCTACGACCAGCAGAACCACTACCTGTACAACACGGCCGTGGAAGGATTGCGGGCCATGCCCACCGTCTCGACTCCCACTCTCGCGGAAGCATGGCTTGATCGGTGACCATCGTCGCGGCCTCCCGGGTTTCCCCACGCCGGGGAGGCACCGGAGTCCGCTGGCTGATCGGGCGGCTCGGCGGGCTGCTCTTCGTACTCTGGGCTGCCGCCACGCTCACGTTCTTCGCGTTGCGCCTGATCCCCGGCGATCCGGCCGAAGCACTCCTCGGCGGTCCGGGCTCCCAGGCAAGCGATGAGGCGTTGGCGGCGGCGCGAGAGGAGTACGGCCTCAACCAGCCGCTGTGGATGCAGTATCTCGCCCAGATGGGACGGTACCTGCTCCTCGACTTCGGCACGTCCTATTCCCTGAGGGAACCGGTCTCGTCGGTCATCGCCGAGCAATTCCCGGGCACCCTGCTGCTGGCCAGTCTCGCCCTTGCCCTCGCGTGGGTGCTTGCAATCACGGTCGCGGTCTGGTCCGCCCGCTCCGGTCGGATCGCCGGAGCTCTCGGCTCGGCCCTCGAGGTCGTCGCGGTCGCCCTCCCCCACTTCTGGCTCGCAACCTCGCTCGTCCTGCTCTTCAGCACGACGCTCGGCTGGCTGCCGCCGATCAGTGGACGTTCGCCGTCCGGCCTGGTTCTGCCCGTGATCACCCTCGCGATCCCGCTCGCCGGCTTCCTCGGTCAGGTGATGCGCGAATCGCTGCTGAATGCGCTCAGCTCGCCCTTCGCGCAGTCCGCCCGCACCCGCGGCGAGACGGCCACGGGCGTGATCTGGCGGCACGGCCTGAGGCACGCTGCCCTCCCGGCGATCGGTCTCTCCGGCTGGGCATTCGGCACGCTCGTCAGCGGCGCGGTCGTCGTCGAAACGGTCTTCGCCCGCCCCGGTCTCGGTCGAACCCTGCTCAGTGCGGTGCAGGCACGCGACATCCCCCTCGTCACCGGAACCGTGCTCGTCGTCGCCCTCGCCTACAGCCTGGTGACCACGCTGACCGACGTCCTCGACCGCATCGCCGACCCGAGGCTCCGCACCGAGGCCAACGCATGAAGCGCCCGAGCGTCGTCGAGACCGCCCCCGTTGTGGTGCTCGCCTTTTTTGTGGTGTCTGCGGTTGCCCCGAACCTGATCGCCCCCGGCGACCCCCTCGCCATTGACCCGCTCGCGAGCTTCCAGGCACCCTCGGCCGGCCACCCGCTCGGCACGGACGAGTCCGGACGCGACATCCTTACCCGGATCGTGCACGGCGCGGCACCGTCGCTGCTGATCGGCGTTCTGGCCACGGCCATCGGGGTCGGGCTCGGGCTGGTGCTCGGCATCGTGGGGGGCCTCGGGCCGCGGTGGCTCGACACGACCTCCACGCGGTTTGTGGAGGTGTTGTTCGCCTTTCCGGGGCTCCTGCTTGCGCTGTTGTTCATCGCGATCGCGGGACCAGGCCCCGTGACATCCACCATTGCCGTGGGCCTTGCGACCGCACCCGGGTACGCCCGCCTCGTGCGCAGCCAGGTGCTCAGCGTGCGCAGATCCGGGTACGTCGAGGCGGCGCTCGTGCTCGGCCATGGCTGGTGGCGCAGGTTGCTGCGCCACATCCTCCCCAACGTGACCGCAACCCTGTTTGTTCTCGTCACCCTCGGCGTCGGGCAGTCGATCGTCTGGGCGTCGTCGCTCAGCTACCTCGGCCTCGGGGTCTCGCCTCCCGCCGCGGAATGGGGTGCGATGCTCAATTCGGGACGCACCTATGTCGCCTCCTTCTGGTGGATGACGTTTTTCCCTGGCCTCGCAATTGTTCTCAGCGCCGCGGCCACAACCCTGCTCGGCCGCAGCCTGCAGTCACGGGTGAGGTCGTCGTGAGCGTCGAGGCGATTTACAGTGCGGCGCGCGTGGGCGCCGCGCCGCTCGTGCGGATCGACGGGCTGACCGTCCGCTTCGCAGGCGCCGACTCCCCCGCCGTCGACAACATCACCCTCACCATCGCCGCGGGCGAGTGCCTCGCCCTGGTCGGCGAATCGGGTTCGGGCAAGAGCGTGACGGCACGATCGCTCGTGGGCCTCGCCGGTGCGGGTGCCCAGGTCAGCGCCGACACCCTGGAGGTGAACGGTCTCTCCCTGCTCGGCCTCAGCGAGCGCAGGCTGGAGAGGATGCGCGGCGCCGTCGTCGGGTCGATCAGCCAGGACGCGCTCGTCTCGCTCGATCCGCTGCGCTTGATAGGTCGTGAGGTGGATGACGCGCTTCGCCTGCACACCCGCCTGAGCCCGACCGACCGCAGGGCACGTGTGCTCCAGCTGCTCACCCAGTCCGGCATCCCCGATCCCGAAACTCGGGTCGGCCAACGCTCGGGCGAGCTCAGCGGTGGGCTGCGCCAGCGCGTACTGATCGCGGCGGCGCTCGCGGCAGGCCCTCGGATCCTGATCGCCGACGAACCGACTACCGCGCTGGACTCGCAGGTGCGGGACGGGGTGCTGCGCCTCATCGCCGACCAGGCCACGGCAGGCACCGCCGTGCTCCTGATCAGCCATGACCTCACCGCGGTCGCCGCGATCGCCGACCGGGTCGCGGTGATGAAGGACGGCCGCATCGTGGAGGAGGGCGACACCTCCGCGGTGCTGCACAACCCGCAGCATCCGTACACGCGCCAGCTTCTCGCGGCGTCCCCCGCGAACAAGCCGCGGCACCAGCTCCTGCTCAGCGGGCCGACCGCTCGCGAGAGCTTGCCTTCGACCCGCACGGGCGACCGGACAGCGTCCGCACCAGAGCCGCGTCCCGCTCTGGCGCTGGAGGCTACAGACCTGTCGGTCGCGTTCTCGAGCGGTCGGGATCGGTCCCGCCCGGTTCTGCAGAACGTCTCGTTTGCCCTTCCCGTGGGCACAACGCTGGGGCTGGTCGGGCCGTCCGGCTCGGGAAAGACCACGCTCGCCCGCATCGCACTGGGGCTGCAGCAGCCGGACTCGGGCGAGCTGCGCCTGCTTGGAAAGCCGTGGTCGAGCACTCCAGAAAAGCTCCGTCGCGCCGACCGGGCGCTGATCGGCGCCATCTACCAAGACCCGCTCGGGTCGTTCGATCCGCGGTCAACGGTTCGCGCGATTCTGGCCGACGCCGTGCAGCGCGACGGGGCATCCCCGTCCCGCGCGGGGCGGACCACCCGCGTGACCGAGCTGCTCGACAGCGTAGGGCTCGCCTCGAACATCGCCGAACGCCGTCCGCACAGTTTGTCCGGAGGGCAGCGCCAACGCGTGGCGATCGCGCGGGCGCTGGCCGCCGAGCCCCGGGTGCTCATCCTCGACGAACCCGTGTCGGCTCTCGACGTGACGATCCAGGCCCAGATCCTCGACCTGCTCGATGCCCTGCAGCGTGACCGCGGATTGAGTTATCTGTTCATCTCCCACGACACTGATGTGATCGCGCACATGAGCGACAGCGTTCTTCGGCTGGATTGAAGTCGAGTTCACCGAGCTACCACAGGATTTTTCGGCGAAGACCCGCACCGGATAAACTGTGGCCGCTCGCGGACTGGCTGCGGGGAGGCCGGAGACAAACGATGACCGACGACACCAAACCCGAACCGGCCGTGCCAGCGGGCGGGTCGCACTCGGGCTCGGGTGGGTCGAACGAGTGGACCTTTGAGGATCTTCTCCGCGGTGCCTCCGAACCGGTATCTCAGCCAGTGGAGCCAGACGCCGCCACCACCGCGTTCGGCGCCTCCCCGATCGACACGGCGTCGTCAACGGATGTCGGGCCGGAGTCCGAACCCGAGTTGGATCCCGTTGTTGATCAGGAACCGGAGCATCTCGGGGCGACATCCATTGTGAACGCGCTGGCCTACAGCGCCGCAAACGACACGAATATTGACCCGCTGATGACCTACCCGTTGGCCGGGTCGGCAGCCGGTGCCGGATTCGGTGACGGTGGAGGAAACGACGGCGGAGGAAACGACGGCGGAGGAGGAAACGACGGCGGCGACGCGGTGGATTCTGACTCTCCGGGCAGCTGGTCCCGAACGATGATCATCCTGGTGTCGGTAGGAGCCGCGCTGTTCGTCACGATTGTGGCGCTACTGTCGATCCTGTTTGTGCGAGGAACAACACCGGACGACCCCGCCGCACCGCAACCGTCGCAGTCGAGTTCGCCGACACCGAAAACCACGCCCAGCCGCATGCCCACCCCCTCCGCCACTCCGACGGCAACACCGTCTGCAACCGCGCCCGCCCGCCCGTCGGCTGCTCCGAGCGTCGCTCCAGCGCCAGCACCGGCTCCCGCACCTGCGCCAGCACCAGCACCGGCACCGGCACCAGCACCCTCCCCTGACCCCGCGCCGCCGGTAGTCGAGACGCCGCCTGTCGCACCCTCTCCGTCGGCCTCGCCGACACCCAGCACCTCGCCGTCCGCGCCGCCAACCTCAACTCCGCCAGAGACGCCGCTTGAGCTGCCCCTGACAATCCCATAATCGAGTCCATGAACCAATAGGCTCAACGAGACCGACGGGAACAGCTATGAGCGACGACGAGACACCAACCGAGGCGTACAACACAAACGACGGGGACGCTCCGACGAGGCGCATGCCCCAGCAACCGGCGGACACACCGACCGAACGGATCGGAGCCACGCCGTCGCAACCCGGGGACGCCCCGACCGAACGGATGGGTGCGACGCCCCCTCGTGACTCTGCGGCCGCGCCCGGTTCGGACGCAGCAACCGAGTACATCCCGGTGGCTGGAGTGGCAGCATCGGCCACCCCGCCCCCGCCCCTTGGCCCGGATCCCGTCGCGAACCCGGAGAGCACACCCCCGGGACGCTCACGCGCGCTGCTGATCACCCTTATTGCGATTGGAGCAGCGCTGGTCATCGCGCTCATCGTGCTCATCATCATGCTGACCAGCAACGACGACACTCCCGTGCCCGTGGACAGCCCCACCGCATCGGTGAGCGCGACGCCAACGCCCGCACCGTCCACGACGCCGAGCTCGCCGACGCCCAGCCCCACGGAGTCTTCCACTCCGTCGCCAACACCCGCACCGTCCGCCACGAGCACCCCAACCGCAACGGCACCGCCAGCAGCGTCTGCCGCGACCTTCACCGCGTTCTCGCCAGAAGACGGCGCTCCCGTTCTCTGCAACGACGCCGAATCGCAGCAGCCGGTCGACTTCGCCTGGACGAGCACCGGAGCAGCGCAGGCATGGTTTGGCATTGGCACCGACGATGCGAAGGCCAACCCAGATGCCGATGTCGACCCGAGCGGCACCTACTCGACGTTGTACGACTGCAGTCTCGAAACGGAGACCTTTACGGTCACGCTCGACAATGGCGACGGTGTGCTGACTCACCGCACGGTGACGCTCAACCGCGCGCTAGGCGACTGACCCGGCCAAAGCCCAACCCTGCCCGTCGGATACCATGGGAGCACTTCCCACACTCAGGCACCCCACCATCTGACTCGGTGCCGCACATATAGATTCCGGAGAACCATGTCTACGCCTGCGTCGATGCCCGAAAAACCCGCCCTCGAAGGCCTTGAGACGAAGTGGGGCCAATCGTGGGAAGAGCAGGGAACCTACCTGTTCGACCGGCAGAATGCGACTCGCGAGAACATCTTCTCGGTCGACACCCCGCCGCCGACGGCCTCCGGAAGCCTGCACATCGGGCACGTTTTCAGCTACACCCACATGGACCTCGTTACCCGCTACCAGCGAATGCGCGGCAAGACGATCTTCTACCCGATGGGGTGGGACGACAATGGCCTCCCGACCGAGCGCCGCGTTCAGAACTACTACGGTGTGCGCGTAGACCCGACGCTGCCGTATGACCCCGCGTTTGTTCCCCCGCTCGAAGGTGGCGACAACGCCAGCAGCAAGGCCGCCGACCAGCTGCCGATCTCGCGCCGCAACTTCATCGAACTGTGCGAGCGCCTCACCGTCGAAGACGAGAAGCAGTTCGAGGACGTCTGGCGCACGCTCGGCCTCAGCGTCGACTGGACCCAGTCCTACCGCACGATTGGCGACGAGGCCCAGACCGCGGCCCAGCGTGCCTTCCTCCGCAACCTCGCCCGGGGCGAGGCATACCAGGCCGATGCACCGACACTCTGGGACATCACCTTCCGCACCGCCGTCGCGCAGGCCGAACTCGAGGACAAGGAGATGCCTGCGGCGTATCACCGCCTGGCATTCCGCACGGTTCCGGCCGACGATGGCTCGAGCACCGACATCCACATCGAAACAACCCGCCCTGAGCTTCTGCCCGCCTGCGTCGCCCTCGTTGCGCACCCCGACGACGAGCGCTACCAGCACCTGTTCGGCACCATGGTGACGACTCCGCTGTTCGGTGTCGAGGTTCCCGTTGTCGCCCATCACCTCGCCCAGAAGGAGAAGGGCTCAGGAATCGCGATGATCTGCACATTCGGTGACGTGACCGATGTGATCTGGTGGCGCGAACTCGACCTGCCCAACCGCACCATCATCGGATCCGACGGCCGCATCGTCGCCGACGCCCCCGACGTGATCGTGACCGAGCAGGCAACCGCCGCGTATGCGCAGCTCGCGGGCAAGACCGTGTTCAGCGCAAAGAAGACCGTTGTGGAGCTGCTCCAGGCGAGTGGTGAAATGATCGGCGACCCGAAGCCGATCTCCCACTCGGTCAAGTTCTTCGAAAAGGGCGATAAGCCCCTGGAGATCATCTCGACCCGCCAGTGGTACATCAGAAATGGGGCGCGGGATGTCGCGCTTCGCGAAAAACTCATCGCGGACGGTCGCGAGATCAACTTCACCCCCGACCACATGCGCACCCGTTACGAAAACTGGGTCGGCGGGCTCACGGGCGACTGGCTGATCTCCCGCCAGCGCTTCTTCGGTGTGCCGATTCCCGTGTGGTACGAGCTCGATGCCGAGGGAAACAAGGGCACGCCCATTGTGCCGAGCGAGGACTCGCTGCCCGTCGACCCGGCATCGGAGACCGCGCCCGGTTACGACGAATCGCAGCGCGGGGTACCCGGCGGATTCGCCGGTGAGGTAGACATCATGGACACCTGGGCCACCTCGTCGCTGACCCCGCAGATCGCGGGAGGCTGGGAACGCGACCCCGAGCTGTTCGACCTTGTCTTCCCGTACTCGCTGCGCAGCCAGGGCCAGGACATCATCCGCACCTGGCTCTTCTCGACGGTCCTCCGGTCGGAACTCGAGCACGGCACGGTGCCGTGGAAAAACGCCGGAATCTCCGGCTTCATCGTCGACCCCGACCGCAAGAAAATGTCGAAGTCCAAGGGCAACGTGGTGACCCCCGCCGCGATGCTCGAAACTCACGGCTCCGACGCCGTGCGCTACTGGGCTGCCTCGAGCCGCCTGGGTACCGACGCCGCCTTCGACCCGCAGAACCCCAAGCAGATCAAGATCGGCCGCCGCCTCGCGATCAAGGTGTTGAACGCCGCGAAGTTTGTGTACTCGTTCCCGACCGCCGAGGTGGATGCCGCGGGCAGAACTGCCCCGCTCGACATCGACCTGCTGGCCGAACTCAACCGCGTCGTCGCCACAGCCACGAAGGCGTTCGACGAGTTCGACCACGCCAAGGCACTCGAAGCCGCCGAGCAGTTCTTCTGGACGTTCTGCGACGACTACCTCGAGTTGGTCAAGGAGCGCGCGTATGGCGCCGGCACCCCGGAGGGGCAGGCTTCAGCCACCGCGACGCTGCGTCACGCCATCGATGTGCTGCTTCGCCTGTTCGCCCCGTTCATCCCGTTCGCCACGGAGGAAGTCTGGAGCTGGACCCATGACGGTTCTATCCACACGTCGGAGTGGCCCGTTGTTTCGGCAGCCGCCGAACCCACCGGGCTGCTGCCCCTCGTGAGCGAGGCGCTCATCAGCATCCGACGCGCGAAGACGGATGCGAAGGCATCGCAGAAGACCGAGGTTGTGTCCGCCACAATCAGCGGGCCGGCGCAGCTTCAGCTGGCTATCGACGATCTGCAGGCTGTCGGGCGCATAGCGACGGTCGAGTTTGTCGAAGCCGACGCGGTGTCCGTGACACACATCGTGCTCGCAGAACAGGTCGAGGTTCAGTGATGCAGCTCGGAACCCGCTGGGTCGTCGGAACCGCCGCACCAGCGACGTTGTCCCCTGACGTGATCTCGGCCATCACCGCCGTCGAGGGCGATCTGGAAGGCGTCGACGTCAGCCAGTGGCGTTGGACCCTGACCTGGCTGGAGCGCCGCCCGGTGGTTGAACTCGACGACGGCACCACCATCAGGGTGGACGCCGACGGCGCCGTCACCATTCATCCGACCGAGGACTAACGGCATGGGCAATCCCTTCGCGACTCCGTTCCCCGCGCCGTTCGGGCTTCCCCCGTTCGCCGACATCGCCGACGAGCATTACCGCCCGGCATTTCTCGACGGCATGGCCGAACACCTCCGGGAAGTCGCCGAGGTGACCGCCAACCCCGCGGAGGCAACCGTCGACAACACGCTTCTGCCGCTCGAACGCGCCGGGCAGCTGCTTTCGCGGGTGGCTACGGTCTTCTTCAACAAGTCCTCCGCTGACAGCACCGACTTCACGAATGCGCTCGAGGAAGAGATCGCGCCGCTGCTGGCGGCCCATTCTGACGCCATCCGCCTAAACCCGGCGCTGTTCGCGCGGGTCGCATCACTGTATGAGCGACGCAACGACCTCAGGCTCGACGCCGAGACCCGCTACCTCGTGGAGCGTTACTTCACCGAGTTCAGCCAGGCGGGCGCCGGGCTTGATGCGCGCAGCAAAGCGGCCCTCACCTCGTACAACCTGCGGCTGTCGACGCTCACCACACGCTTCGAGAAGAATCTCCTCGCGGACACCAACGACCGGGCCGTTGTGGTGGATGACATCGCCGAACTGGACGGTCTCGGCGCCGGAGAAATTTCCGCGGCTGCGCAGGCCGCCGAGGAACGGGGTTTGGCCGGCAAGTACCTGATCACCCTGGTGCTGCCCACGGGGCATCCGTTTCTGTCATCCCTGACAAACCGAGCGCTTCGGGAACGGATCATGACGGCCTCCCGGTCGAGGGGGATCCACGGCGGCGACAACGACAACCGGCAACTCGTGCTGGAGATCACCCGGCTGCGCGCGGAACGTGCCGCGTTGCTCGGGTTCGCCAACCACGCCGCCCTGGTGACCGCTGACGAGACCGCACGAACGCCGGAGGCCGTGGACACCATGCTGCGCACGCTCGCGCCCGCGGCCGCACGGAACGCCAGGATCGAGCAGGCTGACCTTCAGCAGCAGGTCGGCGACGCGTTCGCGCTGGAAGCCTGGGACTGGGCGTTCTACACCGAGAAGGTGCGCAAGGCGCGCTACGACGTCGACACCGCCGAGATGCGGCCCTATTTCGAAGCAGAACGAGTGCTGCGCGACGGGGTTTTCTTCGCGGCGGCGCGGCTCTACGGTGTGAGTTTCACCGAGCGCCCCGACCTCGTTGCCTACCACCCCGACGTGCGGGTGTTCGAGGTGCGCGACGAAGACGGCAGCATTGTCGGGTTGTACACGCTTGACCTGTACACCCGCGATTCGAAGCGCGGCGGTGCGTGGATGAACTCGCTGGTTTCGCAGTCCACGCTGCTCGGCCATCCCGTGATCGTCACCAACAATCTCAACGTACCGAAGCCGGCCGCTGGCCAGCCGACGCTCCTCAGCTACGACGAGGTGACCACCCTTTTCCACGAGTTTGGTCACGCGCTGCACGGACTCTTCGCCCGGGTCACCTTCCCCAAGTTCGCCGGAACCAACGTGTTCCGTGACTTCGTGGAGTTTCCCAGCCAGGTGAACGAGATGTGGATGCTGTGGCCCGAAGTGCTCGCGAATTACGCAGTGCATTTCGAGACCGGAGAGGTGATGCCTCAGGAGATAGTGGAGAAGCTGCAGGCTTCTGCCTCCTTCAACGAAGGCTTCGCCACCAGCGAATACCTCACCGCGGCGCTACTGGACCAGGCCTGGCATACCATCGCCCGTGATACCGAGATAACGGACGTCGCAGCGTTTGAGGCGGCCGCCCTCGCGGACTTTGGTCTCGACAACCCCGCGGTTCCTCCGCGCTACTCCAGCACGTACTTCGCGCACACCTTCTCGGGCGGCTACGACGCTGGCTACTACTCGTATATTTGGAGCGAGGTGCTCGACGCAGACACCGTCGAATGGTTCTCCGACAATGGCGGGCTGACGCGGGCCAACGGTGACCGGTTCCGCACGCGCGTGCTCGGCGTGGGCGGGTCGGTGAACCCCCTCGAGGCCTTCCGCGATTTCCGGGGCCGCGACGCCGCGATCGATCCGCTCCTCATTCGCCGCGGGCTCACGGGCTGAAGCCGCGCGGCTACGCCGACGCGCCGATCACACCAGCCCGTGCTGCGCGGCCCAGGCGACGGCCGCCGCCCGCGAATTGACTCCGAGCTTGCGCCGGACGTTCGCGACGTGGCGATGCGCGGTGTGGGTACTCATCACGAGTTCCCCCGCAATCTGCTGGTCGGTGAGTCCAAGCGCAATCAGCCGGATCACGTCGCGTTCGCGCGCGGTGAGGCTGTGAATCCTGCCGCCGCTGCCGCCCGCCCGCGACACCCCGCCAAACTCGAACAGCGCGCTCATGACCTCGTCGGTTTCCCCGTGCCACGGCAGGTGATTCAGCCCGTCGAGAGGCACGAAGCGCGAGCCACCGATGCGAGCTGCGAGCGCGCGTCCTTGTACGAAGGGGATGGCCCGGTCTCCGCGCCGGTGCAGGAGCAGTGTCGGACTGCGAAGTTTCGACAGGGTGGGCCGGATATCGACGGCGTAGGCGGCCGACAGCAGGGTGCACGCGTCCCGCGCCGACATTGAACGACGTTGGGATATCGCGAATGCGGCACGGTCAGACTGGTTGCTTTCGGGGAGGAAAAAGTCGGCGATCATCCTCGATCCGATCCCCCAGTGCGCGCCCACGATCGTCTGGATGGAGGTGCGCGCTTCGAGCGGTGCCAGCGCCGCGCCGGAGGCGTATCCGGCGAACACGACGAGACGCTCCACCCGGTGCGGGTACTCCGCCGCGAAGGCGATCGCGGCGGGCGCCGCGAACGAGACACCCATGACGTCGGCCGGACCAAGCCCGGCGCTATCCAGCACCGCCGAGATCGTCTCCACCTCCCACTCGGGACGGCTGTCCGGCGCGGCCGATCGATCGGACAGGCCAGTGCCGGCGCGGTCGTACCGAATCACGGTGCGGTGCTCTGCGAGCGGCAGAATAAAACGACGGAACGCGGCATTGCGCCAGTCCAGCCCGAGGTGGCTGGACCACCAACCCCCGAGCAAGAGCGGCGGTCCCGAACCGAACGATGACCAGGCGATCGAACGACCATCGACGAGGGTGCGGTTGACCACCTGGTCGTCGTCGATCATCGTGTCAGTCTAAGAAGCCCGGCCGGTGAGCATAAGCCCGTGGGGGCGGATATTCCGGGCGTTCGTGGCGCCGCCATGGTGCTGCAGCGTCAGGACGTCCGGCTGATCCGGCGCTTGCCGAGGCCAAGCCAGAGCATCACGAGCCCGCCGACGAGCAGCCCCCAAAAGGCCGACCCGACCCCGGCGACCACGATACCCGACGCCACAACGAGGAACGTGACGACGGCCACAAGCCGGTGCTCGGGTTCTTCGAGAGCCGACGCGATGCCCGCAACGAGCGCGCCGAGCATCGCCAAGCCCGCCACGGTGGCGATCAACAGGGGCGGGCTGACCGCCACCAGGGCAGCAGCGAGCGTCGCTCCAAGGCCGAGGACAACGTAGGTGGCACCGCCTGCGAAAGCCGCGACCCACCGCTTTGCCTTGTCCGGATGCGCATCCGGACCAGCCATAAGCGCTGCTGAGAGCGCGGCGAGATTGATGGCGTGGCCGCCGAACATCGCGCCTGCCGCGGAGAGGAGGCCGGAGCCGACAAGCACCGAACGGGCAGGCACCGCCGGGTACCCGAATGTCGCCAACACGGCGAAGCCGGGTACGTTCTGCCCCGCCATGGTCACGATGTACAGCGGAAGGCCGATGCTGACGATGACGAGGGGATCGAACGCGGGCGGCACAAAGATCAATCGCGGGATTCCCGACGCCGCAGTAATCCAGCCGCTACCCGCGTTCATTCCGATCGCGACGATGGTGACCAGAAGAGCGCCGGGTATCGCCCAGCGCGGGGCAAGCCGGTACAACAGAAGCCAGGTCACAATGATGGGCAGTGCCAGCAGCGGGATATCGACGGCGGCCCGCACCGGGGCCAGACAGATCGGGAACAGGATGCCCGCGAGCATCGCGCTGGCGATCGGCTTCGGTATCCGAGTCACCGCGCGGGTCAGCGCGGGCCAGAGACCCGTGACCACGATGAGCACCCCGCACACCACGAACGCGCCGACGGCGGCAGCGAAGCTGCCCGTGGTGGCCTGAGCTGCGACGAGCAACGCGGCACCGGGCGTAGACCAGGCGAACGACAGCGGGAGGCGGTAGCGCCACGACAGCAGCATCCCGCTCAGCGCCTGTGTAAGGCACAAAATCAGTAGCCCGGAGGCCGCCTGCGCCGGGGTGGCCCCGACGGCGATGAGCCCGGCGATGACGAGGGCGAACGCGCTGGCGAATCCCGTGAGGGCGCCAACGACGCCAGCGATGATCGGCTGGAGAATTCTTAGGCCGACTTCTCCTCGCGCAGCGCGGTGCGCGGGACAATCGTCGGCGCGGCGTTGTCGAGCACCGTTTTCTTGGTCACAATCACTCGGGCCACGTTGTCATTCGAAGGAATATCGAACATGATCGGCCCGAGTACTTCCTCGAGAATGGCACGCAGTCCGCGGGCACCGGTCTTTCGGAGAACAGCGAGGTCGGCGATGGACTCCAGCGCGTCGAGCTCGAAATCGAGTTCAACACCGTCGAGCTCGAACATGCGTTGGTACTGGCGCACGAGGGCGTTCTTCGGGACGGTCAGGATTTCCATCAGCGCCACCTGGTCAAGCGGGGTGACCGTGGTCACCACGGGCAGGCGGCCGATGAACTCGGGTATGAGCCCGAACTTGTGGAGGTCTTCCGGCAATACCTCGCCGAACAGGTTTACGTCGTCGCCCTTGCTGTGCAGCGGTGCGCCGAAACCGATGCCCTTCTTGCCCGCACGCTGAGAGATGATCTCCTCGAGACCGGCAAATGCTCCGGCAACAATGAACAAGACGTTGGTCGTGTCGACCTGGATAAATTCCTGGTGCGGATGTTTGCGGCCGCCCTGAGGGGGCACGGAGGCAACGGTGCCCTCAAGAATCTTGAGCAACGCCTGCTGCACGCCCTCACCCGACACATCACGCGTGATCGACGGGTTTTCGGCCTTACGGGCGATCTTGTCGATTTCGTCGATGTAGATAATGCCGGTCTCAGCACGCTTGACGTCGTAGTCTGCGGCCTGAATCAGCTTCAGGAGAATGTTCTCGACGTCCTCGCCGACGTAGCCGGCTTCCGTGAGCGCGGTCGCGTCGGCGACAGCAAAGGGAACATTCAGCCGCTTGGCAAGCGTCTGCGCCAGGTAGGTCTTGCCACACCCGGTCGGACCGATGAGGAGAATATTCGACTTGGCGATCTCGACGTCGTCGATGATGGCGTCAGCGGGACCGATCGTGTTACGCGCCCGGATGCGCTTGTAGTGGTTGTAGACGGCCACCGACAGTGCGCGCTTCGCGGCATCCTGTCCGATGACGTACTCCTCGAGAAAGGCGTAGATCTCGCGTGGCTTGGGAAGATCGAACTCGCTGGAAACCTCTTCGCCGGCCTCGGCCAGGCGCTCCTCGATGATCTCGTTGCAGAGCTCGACGCACTCGTCGCAAATGTACACGCCTGGTCCGGCGATCAGCTGCTGGACCTGCTTCTGGCTCTTTCCGCAGAAAGAACACTTGAGCAGATCGGCGCTTTCCCCTATGCGGGCCACGGTCGCTCTCCCTCTTTCAACGTGCTACGTCATCCGAGCCTAACCCGTACAGGTGACAGCGCACGGCACCTGAACAAAAGAAGACATCGGCGTGCCGCATCTGTGCGGTGCCCCGTGGCGCGATCTGACCGCCTCAGGCGCTCGCGTTCGGTGCCGCGCCGTTGCTATGGCACGATACTTGAGTGAGAACTCGACCGACCCGCGCCCTGCCTGCGCGCGGGGTGCGCGTGCTGAGCGGGTCTCTTGCGGCCACCTTCGCCACACTCGTGGCGGCGTTCTCGCACCTGCTCGCCGGGGGCACGGCACCTTCTGGTGCGGCGCTGGCGCTATCGCTCGCGCTGTCGATCCCGATCTGCATCGCGCTCGTCGGCCCCACCGTGTCGCTCTGGCGAACGTCGGTGGCGGTGGGCATTGCCCAGGCGATGTTCCACGGACTGTTCTCCGGGACCAGTTACTCCGGAACCGTTGTGGTGCCGGAGCACGCCGTACACGCCGGAACGCCGATTTCGCTCGCGGGCCTGCCTGACGGCACCGGCAGCCACCATTCCGCGTCGATGTGGCTTGCCCATGTTGGCGCTGCGTTGCTGACGGTGGTCGCGTTGCGCTACGTCGAGTCCGCGATTCTCCGCCTGCGTGGAACGGCCCGGCTGTTGGTGGCCTTGCTCACCGTCGTCATCAGCGCCGTACCGGTGCTCGGCGAAGGGCGCCCCGCGCGCGTGGGTTGCGCGCAAACGGTACTTCCCCGGGATCTCGCACTGCTCTTCAGCGCCCTGCGCCACCGCGGCCCGCCCGCGATCAGCGCCGCCTGATCAGCGCCTACTAAGCAGCGCTCACCAATCAGCGACGCTTATTCAGCGCCGTGTTCAGAGCGCTTGTCCCGTTACGCCGCACCGACACAGCTCCGCTCGCCGCTAAACCTCAGCTCACTGCGACGGCTCAGCTCAGTGTTACGGCCCAGCTCGGTGCTACCGCTCGGCTAACTGCTACGGCTCAGCTGTGCACTGTGTCACCGCTCCCCTCTTTGCTCCACCGCGTTTGCTCCACCGCGATTGCTCCCCTGCGATTGCTCCCCTGCGGGCTTTCCTAATCACAAGGACCTCTTTTATGAACATCTCCCCTTCACACCACACCTCCGTTGCCCGTTCCTCGACGCGCCACCCCGGCACTCAGCGACGCAGCGCGTCCGCGTTTGCAAAGGGTGCGGCGGCGATCGGCGCGGGCGCGTTGCTCGCTCTTGCGGCACCACTCGCTGCCAGCGCGCACGTGACGATCAACCCGAACGCTGCCGAGGCCGGCAGCTACGCGGTCATCACCGTGAAAGTGCCGAACGAATCTGCAACCGCCACCACGACCAAGGTGGAGCTCGCGCTTCCCGAGGACACCCCGTTCACCAGCGTCCGGTACGTTCCGGTCGCCGGATGGTCCGCTGAGCTGGTCTCCGAAACCCTCCCGGCACCCGTCACCGTGGGAGAGAACGAGGTCGCCGAAGCGGTCACGTCCGTCGTCTGGACGGCATTGCCTGGCTCGGAGATCGCCGACGGGCAGCTGCAGCAGTTCTCGGTGTCGCTTGGCGCGGTTCCCGACACGGGATCCGTGGTGCTCCCTGCGACGCAGTACTACTCCGATGGCACGATCGTGAGCTGGGACAGCACAGAAGAAGACGCGGAATACCCCGCCCCCGTGCTGTACATCAACGACGCGGCGCCGACAGACCACCACGCGGCAGCGGGTGCCGACCACGATGAAGATGCCGACGCCGATGCCGACGCGGCGACGGCATCCAACGGGTCCACAGCCTCGTCGGTCTCGTCCGGTGATGACGTTCTCGCCCGCATCCTCGGGCTGGGCGGGCTTCTCCTCGGGGCGGCAGGGCTGGTGCTCGGCATCACCGCTCGTCGCAGGAACGCGGAGTAAGCGCAATGCGTCCGGTCAAAGCGGTGACGCTGACAGCGGTTGGCACCCTCGTGCTGGGTGGCACCCTGTTCGGGTTCGCTTCGGCCGCGCAGGCTCACAATTACCTGGTGTCCTCCACCCCGGCAGCAGGAGAAGAGCTGACCGCGCTGCCCTCGAACTTCGAGATCACCACGAACGAGGCTCTACTCGAGAGTGTCGGCGAGGGTGGGTTCGCGTTGGAGGTGATTGACGAAGCCGGGCTGTACTACGGCGACGGCTGCGTCACCATTGCCGGCCCCACGATGTCCACCGCCGCCGCCCTCGGCGAGCCCGGCGACTACACGGTCGTCTGGCAGGTGGTTTCGGCCGACGGTCACACGGTCTCGGCCGAGTACCCCTTCACCTGGGCGCCCGCCGACGCGTCAGCGAGTGTCGTCTCCGAGGGTTCGGCAGCCGCGCCCCAATGCGGCGACACCGCAGACCCAGAACCAGACACAGCTCCGGACACGGAGCCAGGCACGGGATCCGAGGACACCGAGGGCCAGGCGACCGATTCGGCCCAGCTCGCGAACCTCAGCGACGTGTTGTGGATCGGGGGCGCGGTGGTGCTGCTCGGGGCCACGGTCGCGGTGACCCTCGTGCTCAGCGGGCGCAAGAAGAAAAACTAGTCGCAGCACGCAACAAAAACTGCGGCCGTCCCCTCGGGGATGGCCGCAGTTTTCGTGCGCACGATGGCGCGGGTGATGCCGGGTGTTACTTGACGAGCATGGGAAGGTTCTTGCGGCTCGTCAGAACCTGGTCGATCAGGCCGTACTCGAGTGCCTCGGCGGCACTGAGGATCTTGTCACGGTCGATGTCCTTGTTGACCTGCTGCACGCTGCGGTTGGAGTGCTTGGACAGCGTCTCCTCGAGCCACTCGCGCATACGAAGGATCTCGCGGGCCTGGATCTCGATGTCTGACGCCTGCCCACCACCCTGGCCGCCAACAGAAGGCTGGTGGATGAGGATGCGTGCGTTCGGCAGCGCGAGGCGCTTGCCCGGGCTTCCCGCTGCCATCAGTACGGATGCGGCGGAGGCAGCCTGACCGAGAACCACGGTCTGGATCTGCGGGCGGATGTACTGCATGGTGTCGTAGATCGCCGTCATCGCGGTGAAGGATCCACCGGGCGAGTTGATGTACATGATGATGTCGCGGTCGGGGTCCTGGCTTTCGAGCACCAGAAGCTGCGCCATCACGTCGTCGGCCGAGGCGTCGTCGATCTGCACACCGAGGAACACGATGCGGTCTTCGAAGAGCTTCGCGTACGGGTCCTGACGCTTGTAGCCGTAGGCCGTGCGCTCCTCGAAGGTGGGGAGGATGTAGCGCGATTCTGGCATCTGGCTCGCCATGCCGGAGGCACCAGAGGCGCCGAAGGTGAAGTTATCCATGATCTTTTCTACTTCTCAGTCTCGTCGGGGTTCGGAATGCTCTCGTCTGTTCCGCCGCCGCCCGTTACGTCAGACGCGTGCTCGCGGATGTGGTCGACAAAGCCGTACTCGAGGGCGCCCTTGGCGTCGAACCAGTTGTCACGGTCGTTGTCGATGAGCACCTGCTCGACCGATTTGCCGGTCTGCTCGGCCGTAAGTTCGGCCATCCTCTTCTTCATGTCGAGGATGACGTGGGCCTGGGTCTGGATGTCGGCGCTGGTACCGCCGAAGCCACCAGAGGGCTGGTGCAACAGCACCCGGGCGTTCGGGGTGATGTACCGCTTGCCCTTGGTGCCGGAGGAGAGCAGGAACTGTCCCATGGAAGCGGCCAGTCCGATGCCGACCGTCACGATGTCGTTCGGTACAAACTGCATCGTGTCGTAGATCGCCATTCCCGCGGTGATCGAGCCACCGGGAGAGTTGATGTAGAGGAAGATATCCTTCTCGGGGTCTTCGGCGGCGAGCAGCAGCAGCTTCGCCGCAATCTCGTTGGCGTTTTCGTCGCGCACCTCTGAACCAAGCCAGATAATGCGATCCTTCAGCAGTCGATCAAAAACACTGCTGACAAGTGCCGGTTCGGCCATTGTTGCGCTCCCATTCAGTTATCGCTTGGTTTTGAATCTAGCGGAGTGGGACAGCCCACCGTGGCCTGTTCGCCGTCGGCAAAGTCTTATGCTCACAGGATGACTGAAGAGTGGCAATCCCGGGTCGCGCTGGTGTGGGCCACGGCGTCCCGGTCGAGCACGTCTGAGCTACTCGGGCGGATCGACGAACTTGTCGAGGAGCGCCCCGACGACGACGCGACGGCGCTGTTCGAGGCGGCCAGTGCCCGGGACTACATCGGCGAGGAGGCCGCCGCCGAGCCGCTCTACCGGAGGTCGCTCGCTCTCGGACTCGATGAGCCGTTGCGGGGACGGGCGGTCATCCAGCTCGCCAGCACGCTGCGCAACCTCGGCCGGCCGGACGAAGCAATCACGATTCTGCAGGACGGCTTCGCGAACGACGCCGACCATCGCCTCATCGGTTCGGCCCGCGCGTTTCTCGCCCTCTGCCTTGCAGATACCGGCGATGAGCGTGCGGCCATCGCCGTCGCCCTCGACGCGCTCGCGGACCACCTTGCCGAATACTCGGGGTCGGTGCGTGCCTACGCAGCCCAGCTCATCGCGCTCGAATAACTCGAATAAGCTGGGGCGGCGATCAGCACGAAGCGCGATCGGCACGAAAACGAGCGAGACCAACGTCGGGAGTGTGGCATGTCAACTCCACGTCCCGACCCCGACGCACTCCCCACACGCCAGACGCCAGAAGAAATGCGCGCCTGGCTGGCACTGCTGGAGACGGCGAACCACGTGCAGCACGCCACGGACCGCCGGGTTCGCGAAGCGGTGGGAGTGAGCTTCGCGCAACTGGAAATCCTCGCGCGTATCGCCGAGGCGGGTGAGCAGGGCATGCGGATGACGGATATAGCGAACACGCTGGTCGTGTCGCGCAGCGGGTTGACGTACCAGATTCGACAGCTCGAGAAGCTGAACCTCGTTTCGCGTGCACCGTCCCGGGATGACGAACGCTCGGTGATCGCCCGGATCACCCCGGACGGACTGCGCTGCGTCATCGAGGCGGCACCGCACTATGTGGAGGTCGTGAAGACGCTGTTCCTCGACCACGTCTCCGCGGACGACCTCACCGTGCTCGCCGACATCCTCGACGGCGTGCGTGACAAATTGCGCAGCCTGCCCGGCCGGTCCGAGCTCGGCCGCTGACGCCGCGGAGCGCCTAGTAGCTGCTGCCCGAACCTGATTCGGCAGCGCCCGACAGCAGGCCAGCGGATCCGGACACACCGAGGCGGGTCGCGCCGGCATCGATCATCGCGAGGGCGTCATCGTAGCTGCGCACCCCACCGGAGGCCTTCACCTGCGCCTTGTCTCCCACGGTGTGCGCCATCAGCCGCACGGCGTGCACGGTCGCTCCGCCCGTCGGGTGGAACCCGGTCGAAGTCTTCACGAAGTCGGCGCCGGCGGCGACCGCGGCACGGCAGACGCCCACGATCTGGTCATCCGTCAGAGCGGCCGACTCGATGATGACCTTGAGCACCCGCGGCGCCGGAATGACGGCCCGAACGGCGGCGATGTCGGCCTCAACCTCGGCGAAACGGCCTTCCTTTGCCAGCCCGATGTCGATCACCATGTCGACCTCGTCGGCGCCCTGCTCGATGGAGAGCGCAGCCTCGGCGGCTTTGATCGCGCTGTGGTGCTTGCCGCTGGGGAATCCGCAGACGACGGCGACCTTCAGGTCGGTTCCCTCGGGAAGCGCCAGGGGCAGCATGGCCGGAGAAACACAGACCGAGTATGTTCCGAGCTCGATCGCTTCCGCAACGAGTGCAGCCACGTCGGCGGTCGTCGCCTCCGGCTTGAGAAGCGTGTGGTCGATGTAGCGGGCGAGCGCGGGAGCGTCCAGGACGGCGTCCGAAGGTGTCGTATTCATTGCTTCTAGGCTAGCGCGCCGGACCGCGTAATCATCGCAGCTGAAGCTTGTCGACCCAGTAACTCAGGAACGCGGCGCCGGCCTCATCGTGGATGAGCTCACCCTCCACGATCACGCGGTACGGACGCTCCAGAATCCCGTCTGTGGGGCGCACGTCGACGTGCGCCACCTCGTACCCGGCGGCGTGCAAATGGTCGGCCATCAGGTAGTCGCTCCGTGAGTCCCCCACCGAGCGCCACAGTCGCGGCAGCGGCCCGAGGCTCTCGAAGTACCCCAACGCGCGCTCGGCACCACGGTCTTTATCGAGCTGCACCGATTCGATGTCGGTCGAGATGATGGTGGGATCGAGACGGAACGGCACGGCCCCCGCCGAGTCTGGCGATTCCCGCTCCCCGTACCGAACGCCGAGCCCGTTGCGCACCAACACGGCGAACGCCGCGTCATTAAACCGACCCTGGTCGGCGAGGTAGGCGTCGTGCGCGACATCCGTATTCTGTTCGACAGAGATCATCGCGCGCTTGGTTTCGTCGAAAAACATGGTGTGAGAGAAGTCGGATGCCACGAGCGCCCGTATCTCGCGGGCTACGGGTTCTGGCAGCGCCACACTTTCGTCTACGGTCACCTCCGACATCCCGTGCGATCCAATCGGTGCCCACGACGCGCCCTTCTCGAACACCCCGAACATGCGCGAGTGCTCGCCCGCCAGGGCGTCCGCGAGGCCGTTGTCGAGCAGCGGCGAGATCACCTGGTCGCGAATGAAGGCGTCGGAGCGCCCGGTGATGAACGCAATGGGAACTCCCGCAGTGGCGAGGGTGACGAGATCCGAGACGATGCTGTCGATTGCGATGGTGCGGGAGACCGGGCTTGCCAGCGGCCCGTCGACGTCGAAGAGGAGTCCGAGATTGTGCATGCTCCATCTTCTCGCGCGGTGGAGCGTCTGCCCGACCGCGCGATGGTCCACTATGGGGAGATGGACGCACGAGCGCAACGCACGCGGGACCAGCTCGAAAGCGCCATCCTCGACCTCGCGACGCTGCGCCCGCTCAGCGAAATCACCGTGACCGACATCGCCCGCGCCGCCAGCATCACCCGCCCCACCTTCTACGCGCACGCGGAGAGCCCCGGCGACCTGCTCGCCAGCGTTCTCGGCAAGGAGCTCGAGCACATCCGCGAGGAGTTCGCGCGCGCCGCCGAGCTGCTCCCCGACGGCCAGGTGTTGCCGTTGGAGCAGCTGAACCGGGCGCTGGTGCGCCACTGCCACGACAATGCGGCGCTCTATCGCAACAACCTGGTCAGAAGGCTCCCCCGCGAGATGCGGGACGTGCTGATCGACCACATCGAGTGGGCGCTCAGCGACCATTTGCTGCGCCACCCACACCTGGCACCTCGGGCTCTGCACGGCGACCCGGAGGACGCGGAGTATCGGTATCGTCAGTTCGCGTTCTACGCCGCGATTGCCGCGTCCGGCACCGTCGCGGCGCTCGAAACCTGGCTGCGCTCCCCCGATCCGCTCGACCCGGACTGGGCAGTGCGCGCGATCACGCGCGGCAACGCCGAGTGGTGGCAGCACGGTCACTAGGCAGCACGGTCACCAGTCAGCACGGTCACCAGGCAGCACGGTCACCGGTCAGCTGCGCTACGACGGCAGCGTTAGCTCCAGTGCGGCGGCAAGGTCGGCAACGAGGTCATCCGGATCTTCCAGCCCCACTGACAGCCGCAGGTGTCCCCACTTCTTGAACTCCGCCGGGTAGTGCTGCGCGCGCGGCCCCGAGGTACCCACGTGCACGATCAACGACTCGTCGTGACCAAGGGAGACGGCAGAGGTGATGATCCGCAGGTTCGAGACAAATTGGTTCTGGATGTCGGGATCGCCTCGCACCGCGAACGCGAGCATCCCGCCGAAACCATGAGGCATGGTGCGCGCGGCAAGCTCGTGCTGCGGATGGGAGGCAAGCCCGGGATAGGCCACGAACGCGACCCGCGGATCGGCTTCGAGGAACTCTGCGACCGCCTGCGCGTTACTGGAGTGCTGCCGCATGCGCAGCGGCAGCGTCACGGAGCCGCGCGTGATGAGCCAGGCGTTGAAGGGACTGATCACCCCGCCGACATCCACCATTGCATCGCTCTTGATCCTGTTGATCAGTGAGCGCGACCCGATCACCGCGCCGCCCATGGCGTCACCGTGGCCGTTGATGTACTTCGTCAGGGAGTGCACGACCAGGTCTGCACCGAGGTCGAGCGGCTTCAGCAGCAGTGGCGACGCGAACGTCGAGTCGACGCTGAGGAGCGCCCCGCCCGCGTGTGCGATCTGCGCGAGGGCCGCGATGTCGGCGATGCGGGTGGTCGGGTTGGCCGGCGTCTCGGCGTGCACCAGCTTTGTGTTCGGCCGGATGGCGGCGCGCACCGCGTCGAGGTCAGAGGTGTCGACGAAGGTCGCCTGGATCCCGTATTTCTCGGGGAGAAGCTCGGCGAACAGGCGATACGACGCCTCGTACACCACATCCGCCACCACAACGTGATCGCCGGAGGAGACAAAGGTGAAGAACACGGCGTGCAGCGCCGCGACCCCGCTGGCGAGGGCGACCGCATCTTCGCCGTTGTCGAGTACCGCGAGCTTCTCCTGCAGGGCGAGCTGGTTGACCCCAGAGTTGCGCGTGTACAGCGGCACGTCCGTGCCCGACCAGCTGATCGCCGAAGGATCTTCGGGGAGCGCATAGGAGTTCGCGAGAACCAGGGGCGTACGGATGGCGCCGGTACCCGGATCGATGCTGTTGCCGGCGTGCACCGCCTGGGTCAGCAGCCGCAACGTGGTCGGGTCGTGTTTGTCCGGGCGCGTGTTCACCGGTTAAACCTAGATGAGCCGGCCGCGGGATTGTCTCCCGCGCCCGGCTCATCTCGTAGTGTTACGCGCCGACTGTCCCGGCGCCCGCACTATCGAACGGTCTTACTCAGTGTTTGGTCTCACTCAGTGATTGGTCTCACTCAGTGATTGTGGCCCGCGTGGTCGTCCTGGTCTGCGTTGGCCTGCTCGAGCAGGTCGGTTGCGTCAGCGGTCTCGAAGAACTCTTCGTCGTTGCTGGTGGCCGGTGAGGTGAACTCGCTGAGGTCGACCTTCTTGCCCTCGGTGTCGACAACCTCGGCCTGCTCCAGCACGAGCGCGAGCGCCTTGGCGCGGGCGACCTCGCCGATCATGGCGGGGATCTGGCCGTTCTGGTCGAGCACCTTGATGAACTCGCCCGGCTCCATGCCGTACTGCGAAGCACCCTGGATCAGGTACTGGGTCAGCTCGTCCTGGCTGACCTTGATCTCTTCCTTCTCCGCGATGGCGTCGAGGAGGATCTGGCTGCGGAAGGTCTTCTCGCTGGACTCGGCAACCTCGGCGCGGTGCACGTCGTCCTCAAGGCGGTTCTCGTTCTCGAGGTGACGGGTGACCTCAGCCTCGACCAGGCCGGCGGGAACGGGGATGTCGACGAGCTCCACGAGCTTGTCGACGATCTGGTCACGCGCTGCGGCACCCTGGCCGAAGACCTTGGACTTCTCGACCTGCTCCTTGAGGTCAGCCTTGAGCTCGTCGATGGTGTCGAACGGGCTGGCCATCTGGGCGAAGTCGTCGTCGGCCTCGGGCAGCTCGCGCTCCTTGACTGCGAGCAGCGAAACGGTGATCAGGGCGGTCTCGCCCTCCTTGTCACCGCCGAGAAGCTTGGACTCGAACGTCGTGGTCTCACCCGCGGTGAGCGAGTCGAGAGCCTCATCGATGCCCTCGATCAGCTCGCCGGAGCCGATCTCGTAGCTGATGCCGTTTGCGGTGTCGACCTCTTCTTCACCGATGGTGGCGACGAGGTCGAGCTGGGCGAAGTCACCGGTCTTGGCGGGGCGGTCGACCGTGATGAGCGTTCCGAAACGGCCGCGCAGGTCGTCGAGCTCCTTGGCGATGTCCTCGTCGGAGACGACCGTGGCGTCAACCTCGAGCTTCAGGCCCTCGTAGTTGGGGAGGTCGAACTCGGGGCGCACGTCGACCTCAATGGCGAGCATCAGGTCGCCGGTGAAGTCCTTCACGTTCGGCCACTCGGAGATGTCTGCCTCGGGGCGCCCGAGAACGCGGATCTTCTCTTCGGACACGGCCTGGCGGTAGAACTTGTCCATGCCATCGCTGACGGCGTGGTTCAGCACTTCGTCGCGTCCGATGCGCTGGTCGATCAGCTGCGGCGGCACCTTGCCCTTGCGGAAGCCGGGGATGTTAACCTGCTCGGCGAGGTGGCTGTACGCGTGATCGATGCTCGGACGCAGCTCCTCTGGCGTAACAGCGATAATCAGCTTTACGCGGGTGGGGCTCAGCTTCTCGACCGTGGTCTTCACGTTGGTGTTCTCCTGATGTTCGTCTTACTGGAAATTCGGTACGTCATTCGTCTGGAACTTTGTGTCGGGGTGACAGGAGTTGAACCTGCGACTTCTCGCCCCCAAAACGAGCGCTCTACCAAGCTGAGCTACACCCCGTAACCGCAGGCTCGCGGGTACTTCGTTGTTGTGGTGAATCTGGGAGTTGTGCGGCGGCCTTGCGGATAAAGCAATTCCGCAAATTGGCCTCGGCAAGTCTAGCCGAGTTCCCGGAGGGCGGCGCGAACACCCCTCAAGTATGCGTTAGGCTTGCAACGCACGACCGGTTGTGAAGCCGGTATGCGGGGATGTAGCTCAATGGTAGAGCCTCAGTCTTCCAAACTGATGACGCCAGTTCGATCCTGGTCATCCCCTCAACGGTTGCATCACAGCCAGCAGCGAATTTCGCCGCTGTGATGCACTCGCCGCTGTAATGAGAATTGCCGCTGTAATGAGAACGTTATCTGAGCATCCCGCGTTTTCGAGATAGCGTCTCCCTGGGTAGACCAGAGGAGATCCCATGCTTTTCGCGGCAATCATCTTTCTTGTACTTGCGCTTATCGCGCTGCTCGTGGCCCGTGGCTACAAGTCCACCAGCCCCACGGGCGAACGAACGAAGAAAACCAGCGTCGTCGCAACCTGGGTCAGCGCCTCTCTCGCGCTGATCGCGGTGACATTTGCCGCCTTCGCCTCCTTCTACACGCAAGACGCGGGAACCGCAGTCGTCGAGAAGGACATCACCGGAAACATCGTGGGCCAGTCCAACTCGACCGGTTTGCATGGCAAGGCCCCGTGGGTGAACACCGTCGAGTTCAGCATCCGCAATCAGCAGGTCGTTTTCGCGGGTACCTCAGACAACGACAGCGATAACAACGGCGGCGTCGCGAACGGCGCTCAGATCACGGTGCAGGATGCGGACGGGGTGTCGAGCAACATCGACATCGCGCTGCGATACTCGATCGCCCCGGATTCCGTGACCGACATTTACAAGGAATTCCTGTCAGAAGAGAACTTCAAAAAGTCCTTCATTGAGCAGGATGTGCGCTCCGTCGTGCGTCTGGTGCCCAACCAGTTTTCCACCCTCGACCTGCTCACGAAGCGCGGGGAAGTCGAGGCTGCCGTCCTCGAGGCGCTCGAAGACCGGTGGAGCGACGATGGCGTGATCGTGGACAGCATCAGCCTGCAGGAGATCCGCGTGCCCGACGCCGTCAAGGAGAGCTACGCCGCGGCGCAGCAGGCCCAGATCAACGTTACGAAGGAGACCGCCAACCTCGAGGCCGCCCAGGTGAGCGCACAGCAGAAGGTCGTGCAGGCACAGGCAGAAGCCGACGCCAACGCCATCCTCAACGGGTCACTGACCGAGAACATCCTGTCGCAGCGGTATCTGGACACCCTCAAAGAACTCGCCGCGGCGGGAAACCTGGTAGTGGTCCCGGAGGGCTTCAACGGTTTGGTGAACGTCACCAAGTAAGCCGTCGGCGGCATCAGGCTGCTCCCAGTCATTTACCAAGGAACAGTCACTAAGTTTCATGGAGGGAACACCACCGCGCGTCCCAGACGCGCGAGGAGAGCAAGAGGAACGGGGCTGGTAGAAGTGACTATGCCCCCGGATGCCCTCTCCGAGACTGGTCTACCTGGGCCGCGCGCTTCCGGTCGGCACGCGCTCGGTGGGCACGTGCCAAACTCGCAGCTTCCCGGCATCCACCTTCCCTCCGCCTCCAACGTCGTGGCCCGGGTGGACCCGTTTGAGGCGCGCGACGAATTTGCCCGGCTGATGATGTCGTACAAGTTCGGCCTCGACGAGGTCATGACGAAGGTGAACATCCTCAAGGAGGAGTTCACTTACATCCACGACTACAGCCCCATCGAGCACGTCGGATCTCGCCTCAAGTCAGCCGAGAGCATCCTGAAAAAGGCCCAGCGCAAGAACTGCCCCCTCACCGTCGAGCACATCCGGGCGCAGATTTCCGACATCGCCGGCATCCGCATCACCTGCAGTTTCGTCGCAGACACGTACCTCATCCGCGACATGCTCGCGGGGCAGGACGACATCACCGTCATCGATGTGAAGGACTACATCGCCGATCCCAAGCCCAACGGCTACCAGAGCCTGCACCTCATCGTCGAGGTGCCGGTCTTCATGTCTGACCGGGTGGAAACCGTGCGGGTCGAGATCCAGATTCGAACCGTCGCCATGGATTTCTGGGCCAGCGTCGAGCACAAGATCTACTACAAATATGACGGCGAAGTGCCGGATTCACTCCTGGCCGAGCTGAAGGAAGCCGCCATCGCGGTGACCAGCCTCGACATGAAGATGGAGCGGCTGTACGGCGAGGTCGCCAAACTTGGCGGCGAGAGCTCGAGCACAACGTCGCCCCCGGGCGGGGCGTTCTCGCGGCTCCCGCTTCCGAATGGGTACATCGAGGCGTTCCTCAGTCGGCTTCCCGATTCAGAGACACCCTGAGCACCCGCCTCGGTACCATTTGAGTATGAACAGCCACGACCACTCCCACGCCAATCCCGGCGAGACACATCGTGGCCCGTTGCTCGTCGCACTGCTCATCACGGTGACGATCCTGATTGCCGAAATCGTCGGCTCAGCCCTGACCGGCAGCCTTGCCCTGCTGATCGACGCCGCGCATATGCTGACCGATGCGGGTGGGCTCGCGATGGCGTTGCTCGCTGCGACCCTGGCCAAACGTCCCACCACGGCGCAGCGCACCTGGGGATTCGCCCGGGCCGAGGTTCTCGCCGCAACCGCACAAGCCGTCGTGTTGCTCGGGGTCGGGCTGTACGTCTTCATCGAGGGTGCCCAGCGCCTGTTCCGTCCGGCGGAGATCCAGTCAGAGCTCATGGTCTGGTTCGGCGTTATCGGCCTCGTCGGAAACGTGGTTGCGATCTTCGTGCTGCTCGGATCGCGGTCGGCCAACTTCAACCTCCGCGCAGCGTTCCTTGAGGTGGTCAACGACGCCCTCGGCTCCGTGGCGGTCATTGTCGCCGCCATCATCATCGCGCTGACCGGCTGGTACGCAGCCGACGCGGTGGTCGCGATGCTCATCGGGGTGTTGATCGTGCCGCGCACCCTCAAGCTGCTGCGCGAGACCATAGATGTGCTGCTGGAGCGCGCCCCGGCGGGACTCGACATGGACGCCGTGCGGACGCACCTGCTCACCCAAGACCACGTGATCGGAGTGCACGACCTTCACGCAACACAGGTATCGAGCGGGCTTCCCGTGCTGAGCGCGCACATCGTCCTCGACGACAGCTGCTTCCTCGACGGCCACGCCCCGCTGATCCTCTCCCAGCTGCAGGACTGCGTTGCCGACCACTTCGCCGTTGCCGTCGACCACTCGACGTTCCAGCTGGAGTCCGCCAGCCACCGCGAGCACACCCACACCCTGCACACCTGACGCCGTGCTTGCCTGACGCGGTGCTTGCCCGGCGCTGTGCTGCCGGTTCAGGTCAGCGCTGCAGCCACCGCAGAACCGCGAGCACCCGGCGATGGTCGGTCCCCGAGTCATCCAGCCCCAATTTTGAGAAAATGGATGTCACGTTCTTCTCCACAGCTCCGGTGCCGATGACCAGTGCCGCCGCAATCGCGACATTGGTACGGCCTTCTCCCATAAGCGCGAGCACTTCGCGCTCGCGGGGCGTCAGGGTCGACAGCGGGTCGTGCCGGCGGCCGAGAAGCTGGGCCACCACCTCGGGGTCGAGCACGGTGCCGCCCGCGGCGATGCGGGTGACCGCGTCCTGGAGTTCGTCGAGCGACGCCACCCGGTCCTTCAGCAGGTAGCCCACTCCCCCGGCTCCCGACGAAAGCAGCTCCTGCGCATAGGCCACCTCCACGTACTGCGACAGCAGCAGGATCCCGACCGTGGGCTGGAGCTTCCTGGCGAGAATCGCCGCACGCACTCCCTCGTCCCGAAAGGTTGGAGGCATACGCACATCGAGCAGGACGACGTCCGGCCGGGTGGTGGGCAACGCGGCGAGCAGCTGGTCCGCGTCGGGATAGGCGGCAACGACGTCTATTCCCGCCTCGACCAGCACCCGGACGAGCCCCTCCCGCAACAGGACGGAATCATCGGCAACTACGACGCGAAGGGAGGACACGCTTCCAGAGTAAGGCTCACGCGACACTGCCGGGCATCGCGACGCTCAGCGGCAGATGCGCGGTCACCGTGGTCGGTCCGCCCGTGGGGCTCGACACACTGAGTATCCCGCCGAGACCACGCAGACGCTCCTCCAGCCCGGCCAGCCCGTGCCCGGGCACAAAGGTCGCGCCACCGCGGCCGTTGTCGCTGACCGCGACGTCGAGCCACGAGACATCCTCCTCAGGAAGCCTGCGCACACTCACGTGCACCTCGATCTGGCTTGCGCCGGAGTGTTTCGCGGCGTTGAGGATCGCCTCGCTCGCGACGAAGTAGGCGTTGCGTTCAATCTCCTGCGGAAGAATCGGGCCGCTGGCGTTCGCATCACCCGGCAGTTCGCTGAACACCAGCGTCGGCACGCTGCTGCGGATCGCCGCGGATTCCAGCGCCGCGATGAGCCCGCGATCGAGAAGGATCGGAGGGGCGAACCCGCGCGAGAGGGCCCGGAGTTCTTCGAGCGCCTCCTTCGCCTGCAGCATGGCCTCGGCGATCAAGTCTTGCGCCTGCTGCGGGTCCTTGGTGATGTGCCGCTGCGCCGCGGACAGGTCCATCTGCAGGCGCACCAGTCGTTGCTGCGGTCCATCGTGGATGTCGCGCTCGAGTCGACGGAGCGAGTGCCCCTCGGCTGACACCGCGGCCCCGCGGGACGCGTTCAGGGCGATCACCTCGCGCTGTAGTGCGTCCGACTTAAAGGGTCCGAGAAGCCCCCGGGCAACGCCCTGGTGCACCAGCACGAGGCCGCGCGTGATGAAGGGCAACAGAACGAGCAGGATCAGGCCGGCGATGACGTCCGCGATGTGCTCCGAGGCGATGAGGGCGTCGCCGCTGCGCTGTTGCCCGAAGAGGCCAAGCACGGTGTTGGTCAACGTCCAGTCGTTATCGTTGACCTGCCATTCCGGGGGCAAACCGGGTGCCCAGGCCCACCCCGTAAGACCAGCGAGGATGTAGACAAGAGCGACTGTGGTGATGGTCCAGGTGACAAGCGAGACCACGAAGTTCAGCACCAGGCAGTGCAGCAGATACAGCCAGTAGTGACCGTTGATAAACAGGCCACGCAGCCAGCCCCAGAATCCCTGCTGAGCGCGTCCGTCCTGCCACTCCGGCCGTCCGATGCGGGGTCGCCCGGCCCACTCCAGCCGGATCAGTTCGAACGTGCCAAACGCGCGTGCGACGTACAGCGCCCCAACGACGATGAAGACGCCGAAGATCAAAATTAGGCTGCTCACCCCGGTGGACACCAGAGCTATGGACACCACAAACGTCGCGAGCGCGACCGGGAACGAAAGAACCAGGAAGCCGAGCTCGCGCGGCACGGTTCGCCACAGCCGCCGATACAGACGCAGGAAACGCGCGGGGCGATCGGAGGAGACTGCGGCGGGGGCGGCGGTCACGGGTTCGGTGCTCACGGGTTCGGTGCTCATGGGTTCAGCGGTCACGGGTTCGGTGCTCATGGGTTCGGTGCTCATGCGTTCGGTGCTCATGGGTCTCTCCTTGTAGTGTGGCAGCGCCCGGCGTGAAGACGGCGTTCTACCGGACATACCCCAGCCTCGCTGCGCGGCCGCCCGCGCGGTATCGGGTGGGCGCCCGAACCCGACGTGGGGCTAACCCCCGCCCCGACCGGCCGGCTTAGCGGAGCCTTCGCTTGCTTGCGAATAATCTGCCGAAGCGTAGCGTTGCAGCAGAAGCATTGCAGCGCATCAGCGCTGACTCATCGCTCGCCAAGACTTAACGCAAAGGGAGGCACGAGATGACCAACTTCATCACCGTTCCAGAAAGCTCAGTCGACCCGGACGTCACGTCGGGTGTCGCGCAGTTCCTCAGCCCTGTTGTCGTCAACCTCACGGCTCTCGCCGTCGACGGCAAGCAGGCGCACTGGCACGTGCGCGGGGCGAACTTCCAGGCGGTTCACGAACTGCTCGACACCATCGTCGACCACGCACATGACTACGCCGATACCGCTGCAGAACGGGTCGTCGCCCTCGGCCTCCCGATCGACGCTCGCATCCAGACGGTGGGCGCCCAGGCAACGACGCCCGTGCTGAATGCAGGGTTCCAGCAGTCCGATTTGGTCATCGCCCAGATCATCGCCTCCATCGATGCGACGCTGGTTTCGGTGCGCACCGCGGTCGAAGAACTGGCCGAGCTCGACCCGGTCAGCCAGGACGTCGCCATCGAAATCGCGCGCGGCCTCGACAAGGACCGCTGGTTCCTGTTCGCCCACATCAGCTCAAAATAACTGACCAGTTCGAAGTAACCGGGTTAGCTCGAACCGCCCTCCGGGGGCTAGGTCACCTGAGGTCAGTGTGCGTGAAGCGACCGCCGAGCAGGGTGGCAGCCACGGGCATGGTACGCAGGTCGGACGCGCTCGCGCCACGCGGATCGACCTCCGTGACCACGAGATCGGCACGCTGGCCGGGCGCAACGGTGGTTCGGCTGGACGCCCTCATCGCCTCGTCCAGCGAAATAGCCTGTTCGGGATGCCACGGCTCGCGGTCATCGCGGGTGCGCCCCACGGCGGCGGCCATCGTGACCCACGGGTCGAGTGGAGCGACCGGTGCGTCGGATCCCAGCGCGAGCTGGGCGCCGGCGTCGAGGAGTGAGCGCAACGCAAACGCGCGACCGGTGCGTCCGGGCCAGTACTTCTCCGCCACATCGCGGTCGTCGAGCGCGTGCTCCGGCTGCACGCTGGCGGTCACCCCGAGGCGGGCGAAGCGGGAGATATCGCCGTCGCTCAACAGCTGGGCGTGCTCGATTCTCCCCCCGATGCCGAGGGTCTCGAAGGCATCGAGCGCGAGGGCGTTCGCGCGGTCACCGATCGCGTGCACGGACGGCGCAATGCCCGCCGCGGCCGCGCGTCGCATGAGGGGGACGAGGTCGTGCTGCGGCACGGTCAGCAGTCCGTGGGGGTGATCGTGGCCCGCGAGTCCCGGGTACTCGTCGACACAATAAGCCGTGCGCGTGTTGAGCGATCCGTCGGTGATGACCTTGAAGCCCCCGAACGTCAGCAGGTCGGTGTCGGCCGCCGCGAACGGAGCCCCGGTGCGCAGCCCGAGAGCGATCGCGCGGTCGAGATGCTCGGTGTAGACACTGAGGTCCACGCGCAACGACGTGGTGCCCGCGGCCACCCGGCGCACCCAGTTGTCGACGTTCCAGGTCATCTCGTAGTCCACGATGCCGACTATGCCGCGGGCAGCCGCGCGAGCCGCGGCATCCCGCACCCAGACATCCACGACGTCGGTGGGAACCTCGTCGATGCGGCGGGCGATGTCGAACGCCACGTCTTCGCGCAGCAGCCCGGTCGGGTGGCCACGGTAGCCGTAGAGGTCGAGGGCAGCTGAGTTCAACCAGACCGCGTGAATGTCGGCGCTCACCAGCACCACCGGACGCGAACCCACCGCGAGGTCCAGGTCGGCCAGGTTCGGTGCGTCCGGCCAGAGCCCGTCTCGGAATCCGACGGCGATGAACGGTGCCCGGGTGGTGATGTCGCCGGCTCGCGCGATCGCGGACGCGACCATCGCTGCCGCCTCCCGCGCAGAACCCGCCCCCGAGATATCGACCCGGCGGCTGCTCAGGGTCCACTGGGTGAAGTGCACGTGGTTGTCCCACAGGCCCGGGGTCAGCCACCGGCCGTCAAGATCGACGTCGCCGTGATCGACGTCGCCGTGAGCGGCATCGTCGTCCGCGGCATTGTCGCGGACGGCATCGTCGTTCGCGAACGACCCGCCGGCGGGGGTGATCGATGCGATCACCCCGCCCTCCACCACCACGTCGACCGGTTCACCGGTGATTCGGGCGTTCCTGAGCCTCACGCGTCAGGCCTGGCAGTGCGGGCAGTAGTAGAGCTTGCGCGCGGCGGCGAGCTCCATCACGATGTCGGTGCCGCAGACCCGACACGGCTTGCCAGCGCGGTGGTACACCCAATGGCGGTCGTCCCGGTTCGCGAGTGCGCGGGTGTAGCCCTCGTCGTCGAGGTCGTCCATTGTCATCATCTGGCCGGTTCGCACACCCAGTTCGAGCAGGTAAGACCAGTCCTTCCACAACGCCCGCGCGAGGTCGTCCGTGACCAGCTTGCCCGGGGTATGCGGGTTCAACCGCGCCCGGAACAGCAGCTCCGCACGATACACATTTCCGATGCCGCTGACGACCGCCTGATCCATCAGGATGAGGCCGATCGGTGTCTGCTTTTTTCTCACGGCAGTCACAAAACGGTCCTCGCCGTCGCCCGCATCATCCAGCAGCGGGTCTGGCCCGAGCTTCGCGATGACCGCCTGCACTTCTTCGGGGTGCAAAACCTCGCAGGCCGTAGGGCCACGAAGGTCGGCGACGGCCCCCTCGGTGCGCAGACGCACGCGCACGGCGCCGATCGGTTCCGGCGGGAACGTTTCGAGCGGCATACCCAGCTTCTCCGATTCAGACATCCGGAGACGAGTGCGCCGGGGCGCGCCGATGCTGTGGAGCGAGTCCTCGTTCTCGCCGTTCTGGCCGGCCGCGGGAGAGGCGGGCGCGGCGGAGGCGGGCGCGGGAGACACGGGCGCGGCGCCTGACTCGGCCCCAACCACTGTTCCGCGCTGGTTCGTCTGCCCCATGCGCCCGTTGGCCGAAGCGGTCGTCGCGTCCGCCGTGATGTCACCGGCGAAGTCCCAGGCGCCGTACATGCCGAGGTGGACCCGCAGCCAGAGCCTCTCGTCGAACTCGAGAAACATCTGCTTTCCCACGGCGCGCGCATCCGTCATCCGCATCCCCGAAATTTGGGCAGCGCCGGCCGCGAACCGGCCTTGCGGAGACGACGCGGTCACCGACTGCCCGACAAAGTGCAGCGCGAACTGGCGGGCGATGCGATGGACGGAATGACCCTCGGGCATCGCTAGTGAATCTCGTGGCCGACGATTGTGCCCGAGGTCTCGTACTCGGCGAGCTGCGCGATGCGGCGCACGTGACGGTCCTCCCCCGTGAACGCGGTGCCGATGAAGGCATCGATGAAGGCGGTTGCCTCGTCAAGGGTGTGCTGGCGCGCACCAATGGAAATGACGTTGGCATCGTTGTGTTCCCGCGCCAATTGGGCGGTAGAGAGATTCCAGACGAGAGCCGCCCGAGCGCCAACTACCTTGTTCGCCGCGATCTGCTCCCCATTGCCCGAGCCGCCAAACACGACACCGAGAGCGTCGACGCCAGCAGCGCGATCGGCAACGACGGCGCGGGCAGCATTGATGCAGAAGCTGGGGTAGTCATCGACGGCGTCGTAGACGGTGGGACCGTGGTCGACAACGGCGTGTCCCGCGGCTGTGAGATGTGCCTGCAGGTCCCGGCTGAATTCGAGGCCGGCATGGTCGGTCGCGATATGGATGCGCATAGACCCATTCTAGGGATGCCCCTAACGCCACCATCGCGGCATCGCGGACATGATCGCGTCCGTCAACCGCTCGGGCTCCACGCGCGGCTTGCCGATCCACGCTTCGATACCGCCCACGATTCCCTCTGCGACAAAGCCCGCGACGATATCGACATCGGGCACGGGCTCCGATTCCAGTGCGTAGCGGGCGAGATGCTCGCGGCACGATTGCTCGAAGTGTGCGGCGAGCGCGCGGTGCAGCGACGCATCCTGGGGATCGAGCAATGCGAGTTCGAACATGCGACGGTGTTGCTGCACGAGCATCACAACGGCCTCCACCGAACGACGGGTAGCCTCCTCGCGCGGCGCACCCGGGCGGCCGCGAAACGCATGGTCTGCCTCGCGCACCCGATCGAGCTCCCGGTCCACCACGGCCGCAAGCAGTCCTCCCGCGGAGAGGTAGTGGTTGTAGAACGTCGCCCGGTTGATGCCCGCTCGCCTCGCTATCTCAGACACGGGTATCTGCGAGACCGGGCGTTCGCTCGCCAACTCGAGGATGGCTCTGGAGAGCGCGGTCTGCGTCTGCAGGATTCGTGAATCCACCATCCCGATCGACCTCCGCGCTAGTAGTGCTGTGTGTCACATCTTCGCGCGTTCTCGGAGGAAAAATTAGCTCTTGACTGGCGAGTGCAAGGGTCTAGTCAATATCGATATTCGGGCGCACACTGGATATCACCGGTCACTTCTCAAGGAGGCCCTCATGCAAGGGGTTAACACCGAACAGCTACTGCCCGTCCTGTCTCCGGGGCGGCACCGCAACCCACGTCGCGGCGCCTGCTTCATGGAGTACGCGTCATACCTCGCTGGCCTGCGTTGGAGCGATCATCCCGCGTGCACCCATCCATCCGTTGCGGCCCTGGCCCGGCTGGTCAACGACGTGACCTCAGACGAGGCACGGTCACGACTCACCGGGCTGATCCCCTCCGTCGTCGGTCTCGTGGGCAACGACCCCCGGGTTCCGCTCGTAGTTTCGGCCCTGGCTGCCTCCACCGCGCTCCCCATTTCCAACGAAGTTCGGCAGCGGGCGCTCGCGGCGGGGCTCCTGCGGTGCGAGCGACTGCTGGCCGGCTACACGGGCGAAGTGACCGATCGAACCCGGCTTGCCGTGCGTGCTGCCCTCAACACCGCCCCCACCGCGGAAGCGTGGGCGCGCGCGTTCGAGGGTGACGAGTCGGTCTTTCGGCCCCGCCCGATCGCAGTCTCTGATGAGGCGATGCTGCGTGCATCTGTTATCGGCATCGCCGAGGCGTGCGTCGTCGATCCCGACGACCGCCTGGTCAAGCTGCTGACGAAGGTGATTGCGGAGACAAGCGAAATCCTGCGCCCGCAGCCCACCGCCGCGCCGGCTCCCCGGGCACTCCAGCTGAAGTAGTCTCCAGCTGAAATAGTCGCAGCACGGGTGCACGCCGATGACTTCCGCGCTTGCCTCGCAGGCTCCTGGCCGGTGGCACTACCACCGGCCAGGAACCTGCGTGGGTGTCCCTCCGCGGTTGTCCCTGAGCGGTTGTGCTGCCGGAATTAAGAGGAGTGGGCCATCCCCAGGACGGTGGTAGTCACCGGCGCTGCGTCCGGAATTGGCAAGGCGACCGCTGAGTTGCTCACCGCACGCGGAGATATCGTCATCGGCGTTGACCTCAGCGCGGCGGACGTTGTGGTCGACCTCGGCACGCCGGAGGGTCGAAGCGGGCTGGTCGAAGAGGTGATCAGGCTGAGCCGCGGCACCATTGACGGCATCATCGCCGTCGCGGGCCTTTCGCATGCGACGCCCGCCACAGTGGCGGTGAACTACTTCGGCATGGTCGCCACCCTCGAGGGGTTGCGCCCGCTTCTTGCGAGATCCGAGGCACCCCGCGCCGTCGGTGTCGCGTCTATGTCGAGCCTCCTGCCGGTCGACGACAAACTCGTGGCGGCAATGCGCGCGGGCAACGAGGGGGCTGCGCTCGCTCGTACCGTCGCGATCGCGAAGCATCCCGAACTCGCGGCTCGGGTGTACGCGTCCACCAAGAAGGCATTTGCCCAGTGGATACGACGAACGGCCGCCACCTCCGACTGGGCGGGTGCCAACATCCCCCTCAACGCAATCGCCCCGGGAATCGTCCTCACGCCCATGGTCGAACCCATGCTGGCGACAGAGCGCGGACGGGAGCAGATACGCACGGGCGTTCCGATGCCACTCGGGGGATTCGCAGAACCCATCGTTCCCGCCCGGCTGCTGGCCTGGCTCGCTGGTCCCGAGAACACCCATGTCTGTGGCCAGGTCATATTCGTGGACGGGGGCAGTGATGTCGTGATCCGCGGGGATGAAACTTGGTAGCCAGGCTGCATTGTTTCGCACGAGCTGCATCCACCCGCGCGCGCCGGGACTGCCCGCAGGTTCACCGCATTAGGCTGGTCAACGGACAAATATTCCGTTTTAAAGGAGCAAGTCGTGCCAGGAGAGAACCTCACCCGTGTCGAGGCCCAGGAGCGCAAAGCGCTCATCGCGGTCAAGTGTTATGACGTCACCCTCGATCTGACGACCGGGGAGGAAACCTTCGCAAGCACAACAACCGTGCGCTTCGACGCGACCGCGGGTGCTTCGACCTTCATCGACGCGATCACCCGCACGGTGCACTCGATCACCCTCAACGGAACCGAGCTCGACCCGGCGATCGTGAGCGACGGCATTCGCATCCAGCTCGACAATCTCGCCGAAACCAACGTGCTCACCGTGGTTGCCGACGCCGAGTACACCAACACCGGCGAGGGCCTCCACCGTTTCGTCGACCCGGTCGACGGCGAGGTCTATCTCTACTCCCAGTTCGAGGTGCCCGACAGCCGCCGGGTGTTCGCCGTCTTCGAACAGCCCGACCTGAAGGCGACGTTCCAGTTCACCGTGACCGCGCCCTCCGAATGGGCCGTCGTGAGCAACTCCCCGACTCCGCAGCCCGAGCGCCTCGACAATCGTCGTGCGGTCTGGAGCTTCTCCCCCACGCCGGTCATCTCGAGCTACATCACCGCCCTGATCGCCGGTCCCTACGCCGAGGTACGCAGCGAGCTCACCAGCCGTGACGGCCGGGTCATCCCCCTCGGGTTGTTCGCGCGCAAGTCGCTCAGCCAGTTCCTTGACTCCGACTACATCTTTGAAAAGACGCGTCAGGGCTTCGCCTACTACGAGGAGAAGTTCGACTACGCCTACCCGTTCGAGAAGTACGACCAGCTGTTCGTACCCGAGTTCAACGCGGGCGCAATGGAGAACGCCGGAGCGGTCACCTTCACCGAGACCTACGTGTTCCGGTCGAAGGTCACCGACGCGATCAAGGAACGCCGGGTCGTCACCATCCTGCACGAGCTCGCGCACATGTGGTTCGGCGACCTGGTGACCATGAAGTGGTGGAACGACCTCTGGCTGAACGAGTCGTTCGCCGAGTGGGCCTCCACCATCGCGACCGCGGAAGCGACTGAGTGGACCGGGGCGTGGACCACGTTCCAGGCGATGGAGAAGAGCTGGGCCTACCGCCAGGACCAGCTGCCGTCCACCCACCCGGTCGTCGCGACGATCAACGACCTCGAGGACGTCCAGGTCAACTTCGACGGCATCACCTACGCCAAGGGCGGATCGGTGCTCAAGCAGCTCGTCGCCTGGGTCGGCATCGACGCGTTCTTCGCCGGCGTGGCCGCGTACTTCAAGAAGCACGAGTTCGGTAACACCGAGCTGTCTGACCTGCTCACCGAACTGGAGACCACGAGCGGCCGCGACCTGAGCCACTGGGCGCAGCTCTGGCTCGAAACGGCGGGGGTCAACACGCTTCGCCCTGATATTGAAACGGATGCCGCGGGCACGATCACATCGTTTGCCGTGCTCCAGTCCGCCGCAAGCAACTATCCCACGATCCGCCCGCACCGCCTCGCGATCGGTTTCTACGAGCTCACCGACGGCACGCTGGCGCGCACCCACCGGGTGGAGCTCGACGTCGACGGCGAGCGCACCGAGGTTGCGGAGCTCGTGGGACTCACTCGTCCCGCCCTGGTTCTCCTCAACGACGATGATCTGGCCTACGCGAAGATCCGTTTGGACGAGACATCCCTCTCCACCGCCATGAACAACCTGGCGGGCATCGAGAACCCGCTCGCGCGATCCATCGTGTGGGGTTCCGTCTGGGATTCGACCAGGGACGCGGAAACGCGGCCGAGCGACTACGTGCACCTGGTGCTGAACAACATCGCGACGGAGTCCGAGAGCACGACCCTGCGCACCACCCTGGGGCAGCTCGGCACGGTCGCCCGCATGTACGTCGACCCCATCGAGCGCGCCGCGGCGATCGAGTTCATCGGTGACACCCTCTGGGCCCTCGCTCAGGGCGCGGAACACGGCTCTGACGCGCAGTTCCAGTTTGTGAAGTTCTTCGCCAACCTCGCCTCCACCGAAACGCACACCGCAATCCTGCGGGATCTGCGCGACGGCACGCAGAGCCTTCCCGGGCTCGAGATCGACGCCGACCTCAGCTGGGAGCTCCTCGAGGGCCTCGTCCTGGGCGGCGCTGCCACCCAGGCCGACATCGATGAAGCACTCGCGGCGGACAACACCGCCAACGGCCAGCAGTCGGCGGCCCGGGCCAGTGCCACGATTCCCACCGCCGACGGCAAGCGCCGGGTGTTCGATTCCGTCGCGGACAGCGACAAGCTGCCGAACGCGATCGTGCGCAACATCACCCTCGGCTACGGCCACGTCAACGATCCCGCTCCTCTGCAGAGCCTCATCGAGCCGTACTTCGCGGCCGTCAAAGAGATCTGGACGACCCGCAGCTACGCCATCGCGCAGGCCTTTGTTGTGGGGTTCTACCCCGCGGCGCTCGCCTCGCAGTCCCTGGTCGACGCCACGCGGGCCTGGCTCGAGGCCAACGACGACATCCCGGCCCTGCGCCGGCTGATGGTCGAGAACCTCGCCGGGGTCGAACGTGCCCTTCTCGCGCAGGCGAAGGACGCAAGCTAGCGGTCTGACCGGACGATCGTCGACGCCAGCCCCCAGCGTGCTGGCGTCGACACTGCGCCCCCTTACTCCCGAGCCCGACCCCGTAGGGGTAACCCCCCAATTCCGCCCCAATAGCGGGGCACCCCCGCCGCGCGTCCCCGTGCCACCCCTAGGCTGTCGTCCATGAAGGATCTTTCGTGATTGAAGCCCAGGGACTGACCAAGCGCTATGGCGCCAAGACCGCCGTCGACGGCATTAGTTTTACGGCTCGGCCGGGACTGGTGACCGGATTCCTCGGCCCGAACGGGGCCGGTAAATCGACCACGATGCGGATGATTGTGGGACTCGACCGGCCCACCGCCGGGGCGGTGACCGTCAACGGCAAGCCCTATGCCGATCACCATTCGCCGCTGAATGAAGTCGGGGTGCTCTTGGACGCCAAGGCCGTCCACACCGGCCGAAGCGCGCTGAACCACCTCCTGGCGATCGGCGCAACGCACGGCATCGGCCGTAAGCGTGTCGACGAGGTCATCGCCCTGACCGGCCTCGAGTCGGTGGCGCGCAAACGCGTCGGCGGCTTCTCGCTCGGCATGGGCCAGCGACTCGGCATCGCGACCGCGCTGCTGGGCGACCCGGCGACGTTGATCCTGGATGAGCCCGTCAACGGTCTCGACCCCGAGGGCGTTATCTGGGTGCGCAACCTCGCTCGCTTCCTCGCCGGCGAGGGCCGTACCGTTTTCCTGTCATCGCATCTGATGAGCGAGATGGCCCAGACGGCCGACCACATCATCGTGCTGGGCCGGGGCAAGGTCATCGCCGATTCCCCGGTAGCCGACATCATCGCGTTGTCGACCGGCACCGCCGTTCGGGTGCGGACCCCGGATGCTGCGCGGTTCGCCGAGCTCATTGCCACCCACGGCGGCAGCGCGAAGAGCACGGAGCACGACCTCCTCGTCGTCAACGGCATGGCAGCGCCCCAACTGGGTGAGCTCGCCTCCACCTCCGGGGTGGTGCTGCACGAGCTGACGCCCGCCGTCGGGTCGCTCGAAGACGCCTACCTCAGCCTCACCCAGGATGATGTCGAGTACCACGCCGGGGGTATGGCCGCGGCATCCGCCTCACCCACACCATCCGCCGCACCCGCACCCGCATCCGCCGCTGCAGCTGCACCGACCACCAATGGAGCTCTCCGATGACCACCACCGCAGCGGCCGTCGCTCCCAAGCCCACGGGCAGCCGCACCGCCGCCCTCTCGTTCGCGGGCACCCTGCGCTCCGAGTGGATCAAGCTGCGCTCGCTGCGCTCCACCGTCTGGTGCTACGGGATCGTTATCGCCATCACCGTGCTGTTCGGGATACTGATCGCGCAGACCGCCTCGGCTACCTTCGCGTCGGGGGGCTCTCTCACCCAGGAAGACCAGCAGAGCTACGCTTTGCTCGTCTCGACCCTCGGAATCGGGTTCAGCCAGCTGGTCGCGGCGGTGCTCGGGGTGCTGGTCATCTCCGGCGAATACGGCACGGGCATGATCCGGTCGACGTTCACGGCCGTGCCCAAGCGCCTTCCTGCTCTGTTCGCCAAGGCAATCGTGTTTGGCGTGGTCACGTTCGTGGTCGGTCTGGTGTCGATCTTCGCCACCGCTCTGATCACGGCGCCGATGCTCCCGAAGTCCGGCATCACCCCCGACTTCGGTGACTCCCAGTTTCTGCTCGCTCTCGTCGGGGGCGCGCTCTATCTCGCGCTGATCGGCATCCTGTCCCTCGCCATCGGAACGATCGTGCGCAACAGCGCGGGCGGAATCGCGGCCTCGCTGGGACTGGTTTTGGTGCTCCCGCCGGTGCTGCAAATCATCGTGGCAATGACGCAGGCAGAGTGGGCACAGAACCTGGCTATGTTCCTGCCCGACCAGGCGGGCGGGCGCCTCTACGCGTACGCGGCAGAGGCCAGTGTGACCGGTGGCGTTATCGTGCTGGACTCGCTGCAGGGCGGACTCGTCATGCTCGCCTGGGTTGCGGTGATGTTCGTCATTGCGAGCGTGCTGTTGAAGCGCCGGGACGTCTAGAACCTCGCGCGGGTCCGACCGAACCCTGAAGGTGCGGTCAGACCCGCGCGAATCGACGCGAATAGACTGGTACACCCCTATCAAGGAGCCAGCACTTGGACGTCTTTTGGACCGCACTGCACGATTTCTATACCTCGTACGACAAGGTGATCAACATCCTGGTCATCGTTGTCATTGCGGTGGTGCTGCGCGTGATCCTTCATTTTGTGATCGACCGCGGCGTCAATCGAATCGTCTCGGGGGTCAAAAAGAAACAGAGCGTTGAAGACACCCAGTCGCTGCTCGTCTCGCCGCTGAGCGCCGTAAGGGTCGTTCAACGAACGCGCACGCTCGGGAGCGTGCTCAACAACATTGTGACGGCCGTTATCGTCACCGTTGCCCTCGTGCTTGTGCTGACCGAGGTCAACCCCAACATCAGCGGCGCCTTCGCCCTGGTCACGGCGGCCCTCGGTGCTGGCCTCGGTTTTGGGGCGCAGAACATCGTCAAGGATGTGCTCAACGGCCTCTTTATGGTCGCAGAAGACCAGCTCGGCGTCGGCGACGTGGTGGACCTGGGCCCGGCGACCGGTGTCGTCGAGGCGGTCGGAATCCGCATCACCCAGCTGCGTGACGTGAACGGAACCGTCTGGTTCGTGCGCAATGGCGAGATCCTCCGGGTGGGAAACATGTCCCAGGGTTGGTCGCGCGTCATCATCGACCTCGCGGTGCCCTATGAGGTGGACGTGCAGGAAGTCCAGGAGCGGATGCTGGCCACCGCAGTAGAGATGTCGACCAACCCCAAGTGGCGCAGTCGAATACTGGAGCGTCCCGAGATCTGGGGCATCGAGTCCATCTCCGCGGAGGCGATCGTCATCCGCCTGGTCGTCAAGACGCGCGCGGGCACGAAAGACGACGTCGCCCGGGATCTGCGTGCCCGACTCAAGGACGCCGTCGACGACATGGGCATCCAGCTGCCGTCGCTGAACAGCGTTGTGCTCAGCGGGTTCGACGGTGCGGAGAGCATCAACGGAGCTCGCGCCCCGCGCACCCGCCCGACTCCCGTCGCCTCGGTAGAGTCGACTCCTAAGAAAGCTCCGCGGGTGCCTCGTGCTCCCCGAACCCCAAAGGCACCTCCCCATGAGTGAGTCCAACCCCGTCACCATCCGCCTCAGCAAAGAGGGCGAGTCCGTGCAGGGCAACTTCTGGGAGCAGGTCGGCGGGCGCCCCACTTTTGAACGACTCGTTCGCGCGTTCTACGAGGGGATCCGCACAGACGACGTCCTCCTGCCGATGTATCCCGAGGAGGACCTCGAAGGGGCCATCCAGCGCCTCACCGGTTTTCTCGAGCAGTACTGGGGCGGCCCCGGAACCTACAGTGAAGAACGCGGCCACCCGCGCCTGCGCCAACGCCACATGCCATTCAAGGTGAACCCCGACGCGCGCGACCGGTGGCTCGCGCACATGCGGGTGGCGGTAGACGGACTCGGCCTGTCACCCCTGCACGAGGCCACCCTGTGGGCGTATCTCGAGCGTGCCGCTCACGCGATGGTGAACACCTTCGACGACTAGCGAGACAGCGGCGGATGTCTCGTCGCGACGCTGCGGGACGGCGCTGGCAGAGCAGCTCTAGCGAGACAGCGTCCAGGCTTTCCGCTTGATGAGCACGTGCCCCCGGTCGGTCGTCAGGCGGGTCCACGGACCGGTTTCGTAGATCTCGACGGAGGAGCTGTCGGAGAGGAACCCGAGCGACAGGGCGGCGAACGCCCCGCCCGCGGGCACGTGCTCGAGCCCCTCGATCGGACGGCCCCAGACTTCTGACCGCACCCGGTGCACGATCTGCTCGCCGGTGCCGGTGGGAATCGCCTCCGCGACTTCCTCGATGCCCGATTTCGCAACCGCGCCCAGTAGCGCGGAGGTGGTGGGGCTGACGCCGCGCCACCCTCCCCGTGGGGGTGAGATCGCGGCCCAGGTCACGGTGTGGACCTCCATCGGTAGCGTCACCGTGACGGGCGCCGCATCATCCGCCACCTGGTCCAGCTTTCGGTTGATGCGTTCAAGCAGCGACCCGACCGGAACGACGGCATCGAAGTTGGGGGTGTCTCCGACGTCGAGTGTGCGCAAGCCCAGCACGGTGGGCGCCTGGTCGAGTAGGCCGACGGGATAGAAGATCGCAACGTAGACCGCGAGCACCCCGTTGGTGACAATGAGGCGGGCTGAGCCGTCCTCGACGCGACCGGCGCGTCCGAGAAAGACCTGGAGGTCGCGAAGGGCAAGGGATTCCGGGAGTGTGAATGTGTGGGTCATCTGACATCTAAACTACAGGGCATGAGCGACCCATTATCCGGTCTGTTAGCCGCCCTCAACTTGACTGACACAGGTGCACGCACCAGTGAAGACATCTTCACGGGGCCGAGCCAGTGGCAGCCCCTCGGCCGGGTTTTCGGCGGGCAGGTCCTGGCCCAGTCCCTGACGGCAGCAATCCGCACGGTGGAGCCTGACCGGTTCATCCACTCGATGCACGGGTACTTCCTGCGTCCGGGTGACGCGACCCTTCCGATCACCTTCTCCGTGGATCGAATCCACGACGGCCGGTCCTTCTCCACCCGGCGCACGCAGGCGTACCAGAACGGCCAGCCGATTCTGTCGCTGATCGCCTCGTTCCAGGACGAGGACGAGGGGCTCGAGCATCAGGCTCTCATGCCGTCGGGCATCCCCGAACCGGAAACCCTCCCGAGCGCCGCCGAACTGCTGGGCAAGGTCGACCACCCGATCGCTCAGAACTGGGCGACCGAGCGCGCGTTCGACCTGCGGCACGTCGAATCTCCCGTCTACTTTTCCGTCGAGGGGGCGCACGTACCGCACCAGGCGCTCTGGTTCAAAGCGATCGGCACCATGCCGGACGATCCCAATCTGCACCGCGCCGCGCTCGCCTACGCCAGCGACTACTCGATCCTCGAGCCGATCATGCGGGCTCACGGAGTTGCGTGGACCACCCCGGGACTCAAGGCGGCCAGCCTCGACCACGCGATGTGGTGGCACCGCTACAGCCGGGTCGACGAGTGGCTGCTGTATGTACAGGAGTCCCCGAACGCCCGTGGCGGGCGGGGCCTGTCGCTCGGCCGCATCTATAACCGGGCGGGCGATCTCATCGCCAGCGTCGCCCAAGAGGGAATGGTGCGCGCTCCGCGCTAGTTTTTCGCAGCGCCTGAGTCAGCGCTGTCTGGCTCAGCGCCGCTTGAACACAATCGGATCGCCGAGATATGGCGACCAGGCATCGCGTTCCCGGTCACTGATCCGCCGCGGACGCTCGCTGGCCGCGTCAACCATGACGAGCGTGCTCGCCGCCCGGGTGAACAGCGTGCGAGGCGCAACGCCGGGCGGGCTGTAAATCTCGTAACAGACCTCGAGGCTTGCTCCCCCGAGGTGGCCGATCCACAACTCGATTTCGAGCGGCTCACGGAGGTACGGAACCGGCTGGAGGTACTCGATTTCCTGTCGGGCTATCAAGGTCAGGGTGGCCGCGCCTGGGCGCCCGTCGAGGATCGCGGTGGTTCCGCTGCCCGGACGCTCGTCGAGCGACGCGCCATCCACGCCGTCGTCCGACACCCAGAACGCCAAGATGCGCGCCTCCTCGAGGAGGCGCAGCATCTCGGCGTTGTTGACGTGACCGTAGGCGTCGAGGTCGCTCCAGCGCAGCTTGATCGGAACGTGCAAACGCATTCGGTACTCGACGCTCGGACTAGTCGCGGGTGAGTTTGCGGTACGCCGAGCGGTTCGGCTTGCCCGCATCTGGACCGAGGCGCTGGATCTTGTTCTCCTCGTAGGATTCGAAGTTTCCCTCGAACCAGTGCCAGTTGGACGGGTTCTCCTCGGTGCCCTCGTAGGCAAGGATGTGTGTCGCGATGCGGTCGAGGAACCACCGATCGTGAGTGATGACCACGGCGCAACCGGGGAACTCAAGCAAAGCGTTTTCGAGGCTACCGAGGGTTTCGACGTCGAGGTCGTTTGTCGGTTCGTCGAGGAGCAGCAGGTTGCCGCCCTGCTTCAGCGTCAGCGCAAGGTTGAGGCGGTTGCGCTCTCCACCGGAGAGGACGCCGGCCTTCTTCTGCTGGTCAGGACCCTTGAACCCGAATTGGGATACGTATCCGCGGGACGGGATCTCGGTCTTGCCGACCTGGATGAAGTCCTGTCCGTCGGAGACGACCTCCCACAGGGTCTTGTTCGGGTCGATACCGCCACGGTCTTGGTCGACGTAGGAGATGTCGACCGTTTCGCCGATCTTCAGGTCTCCGGAGTCGAGCGGCTCCAGCCCGGTGATGGTCTTGAACAGCGTCGTCTTTCCCACGCCGTTTGGACCGATGACACCGACGATTCCGTTTCTCGGAAGCGTGAAGCTCAGACCATTGATGAGCACTCGTCCGTCGAAGCCCTTCTGAAGGTTCTTCGCATCGATGACCTGCGCGCCCAATCGCGGGCCGACCGGGATGACGAGCTCTTCGAAGTCGAGCTTTCTTGTCTTCTCCGCCTCGTTGACCATTTCTTCGTAGCGGGCCAGACGCGCCTTCGACTTAACCTGGCGGCCCTTCGCGTTACTGCGCACCCACTCGAGCTCAGAGGACAGTCGCTTCGCGAGCTTGGCGTCTTTCTTGCCCTGCACCATCAACCGCTCGCCCTTTTTCTCAAGGTAGGTGGAGTAGTTGCCTTCGTAGGGGTAGAGGTGACCGCGGTCGACCTCGGCGATCCATTCGGCGACATGGTCGAGGAAGTACCGGTCGTGAGTCACGGCGAGTACGGCGCCCGGGTACTTGGCGAGGTGCTGCTCCAGCCAGAGCACGCTCTCCGCGTCAAGGTGGTTAGTGGGCTCGTCGAGGAGCAGCAGGTCGGGCTTCTGCAACAGGAGCTTCGTCAGTGCAACACGGCGCTTCTCACCACCGGAGAGGTTCGCAACCGAGTAGTCCCCCGGCGGCGTGCGAAGGGCATCCATCGCCTGCTCGAGCTGGGAGTCGAGGTCCCAGGCGTCGGCTGCGTCGATAGCTTCCTGCAGCACACCCATTTCGGCGAGCAACGTGTCAAAATCCGCGTCAGGCTCGGCCATCGCGAGGGAGATCTCGTTGAACCGATCGACCTTGGCTTTGATCGGACCGACCCCCTCCTGGACGTTCTCCAGAACGGTCTTGGTTTCGTCGAGTTCGGGCTCCTGCATGAGGATGCCCACGGTGTAGCCGGGGCTCAGCCGCGCCTCACCGTTGCTCGGGGTGTCGAGCCCAGCCATGATCTTGAGGATGGTGGACTTGCCGGCGCCGTTGGGCCCCACAATTCCGATCTTCGCTCCGGGAAAGAATGACATGGTGACGTCGTCGAGGATGAGCTTGTCGCCCACTGCCTTTCGAGCGCGCACCATGGAGTAAACAAATTCGGCCATGCTCACCAGTCTATTGCGCGGGTCTCCCCTACTAGACAGGTGCCGGTGGCCAGAACCGACGTCGCAATGGTGTGGATTCCCACATTTCCGTACTGGCCGACCAGGCAACTGTCGTTGATACGTACGGAGAACTGGATGTTGTCAGCCTCCAGCCCCACGGCAGTGGTGTCGGGAGTGACCTCCATCGTCGCCTTGTCGAAGCCGACGCTTGCGAGGTGATCGATGATCGCGGGGCCCTGCGAATCGGGGGCGGAGGCGAGAAATTCCTCCACCACTGACGCGAAGAAGGGCAGATTGTCCTGTGCGGAGCCCGCGGGGTCGAGGACGAGCGGTTCGGTGGTGACGGGAGCCTCTGAACTCGACGAAGGCCGTGTCGATGGAGTCGTGGTTGGCGCGGGGGCACCGTTGACGCAACCTGCGAGCACAAGCGCCGCTCCGAGCGCGGCGGTAAGCGCCACCACTATCCGAGTCTTCGGCACATTGGCACGTCGCATTGCTGGTCCTCCCCCGTGGGCTCCGAGCGCGCCCATCCACGCCGATTCTACGGTTAGCCGCCTGAGTGATCTCGCCATCACCGACCCCCATTGACAGTTTCGGTCGCCCCGCTCGGCTCCTCCTCCGACGTTCAGAAGGGTGTGTCCGCGGACCTCTCCCCGGCGCCGTGACTACCTGCCCCCACCCGGGCCAGAAGCGCGCCGCCCACGGTATCGACGAGCGCGTCGCCCTCGGTGTCGTCGAGCTCCGCGTCATCCCCCTGATCATCAATGCCGGAAGATAATGCTTCGCCATCGGCGTCACCCGCTATCCGGTCTGCATACACGCCCGGCTGGGCCCACTCGGTCGGAACGGCGGGCAAACCCTCGTGCACGTCGCGTTGCGATGCGGGGCCGCCCGATGCGGGGTCGCCGGACGCTGAACGGTCCTCCGATGCGCTGGAGTCTCGGTCAGCGGCCTTCGGTGATTTGGTGTATCGAGACTGTCCCCAGGCCAGATCGTGACCGATGGACTCGGCCTCCACATCGATGTTGGTGCCGCTCTTGTCTCCGCTCGTCCAGTTCTTCACCTTCAGCCGGCCAGTGACAACAACACGGTCACCCGTGACGAGCGACGCAAGCACGTTATGAGCCATCTGGCGAAACGCGCTAATCGTGTAAAAGTTGCTCTCGCCGTCGATCCAGCGCTGGGTCGCACGGTCAAAACGGCGATTGTTCGACGCAAGTCGGAAGTGGGTGATAATCAGCCCTGCCTCCGTCTTGACTGTGTGCGGCGCTGTGGCGACAACGCCCGTGAGAGTGATGGTGTCAGGCATGATTCCTCCGTCAGATGGGTTTGGCGGGATCCGGAACGCCACTCGTGCCGGGATGTCGCACCGGATCCCTGAACCCAGTTTCGTCATTCCCGCACATGAAAAATCGGCCGACCCCACAATGTGGAGCCGGCCGATCAATGTGCCGCTGGGGAGGAGACGCGACGGTCAGTGTTCGCGGAACTCCGGCCAATCCGATCCCGGCAGGAGTGCCGCATGCAGCGCACTTTTCGCCACCTCCAGGCTCGGGTACGTTGCACGCGGTTCGCTGTCGCCGAGCAGCCGGAAAATGTAGCCGTCATCGGTGCGGTGGATCGAGCCGACGGCTCCGGCCGGGCCGAACGCCACCCAGTTCTGATAAATCGTGGTCTTGTCACTCATCGTTGAGCTCCTTTCGTTGCAGAACCATTCTGCAACGTGGAGGCGCGAACGCGCAGGGGTTACGACGCGAGTACGTACGATCCGTAAGACTTGCGGATCTTGTTCACCTTGGGCAGCGCCACGGCCAGGCAGTATCCCTGCCCGGGGTTCTTCGCGAAGAAGTCCTGGTGGTACTCCTCAGCATCGAAGTACTCGCCGAGCGGGCTGATCTCGGTGACAATTCCACCGTCCCAGTACTCGCTGGCACGGTCGCGGGCTGCCTCGAACAGCGCCTTCTGAGCATCATCCGTATAGAACATTGCTGAGCGGTATTGCGTGCCGACGTCGGCACCCTGGCGATTGAGCTGGCGCGGGTCGTGCAGCGTGAAGAACACATCGAGGATCACCTCTGCCGGGATGACGTCGGGATCGAAGGTGACTGCGACGGCCTCCGCGTGCCCTGTGCGCCCGGTGCAGACAGCCTCATAGCTGGGGTGGGCCGTTTCGCCACCGGTGTAGCCAGAAACTACGTCTGAGACACCCTTCAGAGTGCGATAGACGGCGTCGAGACACCAGAAACAGCCACCGGCAAGAACGAATGTTTGCATTAGAGAATCCTACTTTCGATTCGGGGATTGGTACGCGAGGCACCGTGATGTCCAACCGGCGCTACCCCGTCGGCATTCCCGCTCCCAGCCAGCCCTAGGCTATGGGCATGCCATACATTGCCAACGAAGACAGGTACTCCTCTATCGACTACGTCCGTGCGGGAAAGAGTGGGCTCAAGCTGCCCGCCGTCTCCCTCGGGCTCTGGAACAATTTCGGCACCGATCGGCCTCTCGACACCCAGCGGGCTATTCTGCGCCGGGCGTTCGACCTGGGGATCACGCATTTCGACCTCGCGAACAACTACGGGCCTCCGGAGGGAACCGCCGAGACGAACTTCGGCCGCATCTTTGCCGAAGACTTCCGCGCCTACCGGGATGAGATCCTCATCTCGAGTAAGGCTGGCTATTACATGTGGGAGGGCCCGTACGGAGAGTGGGGTTCGCGCAAGAACCTTCTCTCTTCGCTCGACCAGAGCCTCGGCCGCCTCGGTGTGGACTATGTTGACGTGTTCTACTCTCACCGTCCTGACCCGGGCACTCCCATCGAAGAAACCATGGGGGCTCTCGCCACGGCGGTCCAGCAGGGCAAGGCGCTGTATGTAGGGGTATCGAACTACACCCCGGAGCAGACTCTCGCCGCGGCTGCCGCGCTCGCGGAGCACAAGATTCCCCTTACCCTCCACCAGCCGCGCTACAACATGTTCGACCGCCACATCGAGGACGGGCTCCTGCCGGTTCTGGACGAGGTCGGAGCCGGCAGCATCGTGTTCTCGCCCCTCGCACAGGGACTGCTCACCGACCGCTACCTCGACGGCAATATTCCCGCCGATTCGCGGGTTGCGGAGGGACGGTGGCTGAACGCCTCCAAGATCACCGACGAATATCTCGGACGCGCTCGCGGCCTCAACGCGATCGCCGAGCAGCGCGGGCAAAGCCTCGCGCAGCTGGCACTCACTTGGGTCCTCCGTCACCCGCAGGTCACCTCGGCGCTCATCGGAGCGTCGAGCGTCGCACAGCTGGAGAACAACGTCGGCGCTCTCGGAGGTCCCGCGCTCACCGCTGCGGAGATCGAAGCGATCGAAGAATTCGCAATCGACGGAACCAGCTTGCGCTGAGGCAGAGATAGCTGTCCGGCACAGGCCGGCGGGCCGGCGCAGTTAGCCGACCGACACAGATAACCGACGGAGGGTAGCTCGCGCTGCCCTCCGTTTCTGTGTTGCCTGTCATCTCGCCCATTGTCGGGGGTGCTCCCTAGTCTCGAGGTATCCCCCGCACCGGCCGGAATGACCCAGGAGCATCATCATGACCCTTCTTGATCGTGTTGGCACCGCCCCCACCGTTCGCCGCGGACTCGCGATGGTCAAGTTGGCCAACGGGCAGTGGCGGGTCACCCGCGCCACGGGCGAGGTGCTCGGGTACATCGAGGCTGTCGTTGAGGGCCGAGAACTCAAGTTCAGCTCGCGACGCCTGATCCCGAACCAGCGCGGCTCCCTTCCCCTCGGTGATTTTTGGAGAATGGATGACGCGATCGACTGCTTTCGGCTCTGAAAGGTCACCGCACCCGTCGATAACGAGTCGCCACCGAGTTTTTCAACACTCGGGCGCGCTTTGCCGTCCAAACGAGCACCCGAGGTATCGTGCGTCACATGCAGTGGTGGAATGAATTTGTGGACTGGCTGACGTCGACCGAGGGTCGGCAGGTGATCGCGACGGCCGTTGTGCCGTTCGTCGCGATTTTGGCTGCGGGAATTATCGCGGCATTGATCGCTCGGGCGTCAGCCAAGCGCGTGCTTGACCATCAGGATCGTGAGCTGAAGGCGTCCGCTGTGATGGCGATCATCGGCGCCGGCCGTAAGGCGACCTCGTGGAGTTCGCTCGGGGGCGAAGAGAAGCAGCGCATGGACAACCAGCTCAACGAGGCTGACATTCGATTGCGTCTGCTTCCCGTCAATGGCGCGAGTGCTGCCGCGGACTGGGCAGCCCACGAGCTGGCGGGGATGAAGAAGAATTCCGCAAACTTCAGCTTCCAGGCCGAACAGACTTTCGTCGACTACCGCAACCGTCTCCTCGAGTGGCAGGACAAGCCGAAGCGAGCGCGCAAGCTGTTCGCGTTCGACCTCGAGCAGTGGCGTTTCGACGACGAGGCCGCAGACAAGGCCGCCGCCGAGAAGCAAGCCCAGTGGACCGCCAAGCAGGCAAGCGATAAAGCTGCTGATTCCGACGCGTCCGCCAAAGCTCCGTACGCTCCTGCGGCCATTGCAGCTCCGGCAGCGGCATCCACCGCACCGGTTGCTCCCGAAGCGCCCGTCGCCGCGGCGGAAGAGTCCGAGACCCTCTCAACCAGCGCATACACGCGGCCGGTCACGGCTGACTACGAAGCCACGATCGCGGACAACGAGGCACCTTCGGGCGATCACGACGCCGAAGGCTCGACCGAAACGCGCAACACCGACGACGTTGAATACGAGCGCACGAGCAACGACGGCGAAGACGTATCCACCGTGGCGAATGACGTCTACGCGCCGCCCGTGAACGCGGGCTCAGTGCGCCAGCGCACCGACCCCGATCCGACACTGAGCGAACACTAGGTAAACGCCAACCGAATCCAGTTTGCCCAGTCTGGAGCGTGCTGCGACCTGGTCGCGGCACGCTCTAGACTGGGGCTTCTGCCTCTGTAGCTCAGTGGATAGAGCAGCGGCCTTCTAATCCGCTTGTCGTAGGTTCGATTCCTACCAGGGGCACCCACACCGAGCGCCGTCGCCACGCGCCGCCGCTGGTCAGCGGCCGGCGGCTCACACCGCTTTCGCGAGGGCTACCAGAACCTGATTCACGGTCGGTATCCCCTCGGCGCGGAAGACCTCGGCGCCGTCGTCGGAACGCACGATGATTGTCGGTGTGGAGCGGATATGGGCGGCACGAGCCAATTGCTCGTCGCGCGCGACATCCATCTCTCGAACCACAGCGGCGGGAACCAACCGTCGCACGTCCTCGATGACTGCCCGCGTCATGATGCACGGGTCGCAGAACGCGGAGGTATAGAGATCTAGGTTCACGTGAGGGCCAACCACAAAGCGGGCCCCGGGATTCCCGTTCTCGTCGGAACTTCCGTGACCCGCTGGGCGGTGGCCGCGCGCCCGGGGGCAGTGAAACCTGGGCGTTCGGCGTGGAAAACTGGTGGCTAGAGCTCGCCGCGCTCGTTCGGGTCTTCCAGCGCGTCGCTTTCCGGGGCGTCCCAGCTGTAGGTGACCTGTACCTTGTCGCCCACCTCGACCGCCTTGACGACGGTGTACACCTGCTGCGTCTCGTGGCCATCTACGGCGGCGAGCACGGTCAGCTCGGTGTCCCAGGTTCCGTCTGTGCTGATGCGGGTGTCGTTCTGTCCGTCATAGGGCCCACCCTGATAGAAAACGATGTACTCGTCGCCGTGCGCGAGCTGGGGTGTGTTGTTCGTCATGGTTAATTCCTACCAGACGCCGATGAGAGTGAGTATTGCGCCGAGCACGGATAGCGCGGCGATCACCAGGGCCATAACGATGAGCACGAGGTGCACGCGCAGGAACGCCGTGGCTTTACCCGAGGAGTCTCTCGCCCGTGGGTCCGAACTGATGCGGCGGTAGAACTGCGGCCACACCACCACGTTGAAGACGGCATTGAGCAAGAGAAGAGCGACGACCATACCGCCAGTGTAGGCAAGCCGAGGAACCGCCATCGGCGTCGCGTCGCCGCCGGTGCGCACACGCGCCCCGGTAGAATCTCCCCATGGCTTCTTCTGCGGACCTTTTGGTCTGGATCGACTGTGAAATGACCGGACTCGACCTCGGAATCGACGAACTCGTGGAGGTGGCGGTGGTCATCACCAATTACGACCTCGAACCCGTGGCCGAGGGCTTCGACATTGTGATCAAGCCGGATGCGTCGGCCTGGGACAACATGGGCGATTTTGTACGCAACATGCACACCGAGAGCGGCCTAATCAACGAAATTCCGAACGGCGTCACGGTCGCCGAAGCGGAGTACGAGATCCTCGAGTACATCCTCAAGTACGTGCCGGCGCACCAGAGCGCTCCGCTGGCCGGAAACACCATCGGCACGGACCGCGCATTCCTCGCCAAGTTCATGCCCCGGGTCGACAGCCACCTTCACTACCGCAGCATCGATGTCTCCTCGATCAAAGAGCTTGCCCGCCACTGGTTCCCCCGCGTGTACTTCAACTCCCCCGCGAAAAACGGTGGCCACCGCGCGCTGGCAGATATTTTGGAATCGATTCGCGAGCTCGCGTACTACCGAAAAGCCGTATTTGTCGCGGAACCCGGCCCCACCTCGGAGGATGTTCAGGCCGTCTCGGCCGAAGTTGTTGCACAGTGGGCCTCCAGACTGTAATAAGATGATCTAGTTGCCTCGGCAACGCATGGTGGGCGTAGCTCAGTTGGCAGAGCGCTGGCTTGTGGAGCCGGATGTCGCGGGTTCGAGCCCCGTCGTTCACCCCACTGGAAACGGCTCGACTTCGGTCGGGCCGTTTCTGTTTTAACGTGTCCCATTTTCGGCCTCTTCAGTTTGTCCCTATCCGTTCTGCCGGTTCCCCGGCCCCTAGTCTGATGCGAGGCTGGTTTCATGGCACAGACAGACGAACTGACGGACCTGAATGCGACGGTGCTCCTCGACCAGCCGTGGGTCACGCTGGTGTGGGACGACCCGGTGAACCTGATGTCGTACGTGACGTGGGTGTTTCGGGACTACTTCGGGTTCGCTCGTGAAGAAGCCACGCGTCTGATGTTGCTCGTGCATCACGAGGGGCGCGCCACTGTGGCGACGGGAGGCCGGGAAGAGATGGAACGCCACGTTGTCGCTCTGCACGGCTACGGCCTCTCGGCGAGCCTCCAGAAGGAAGACGGATGAACGGCTTCGCGCAGAGTTCAGCCGGCACCAGCACGGCATCCTTTTCCGCAGAGGAAGCCCGCATCCTCAGCGACCTCGTTGGTCAACTGGCCGACCTCATCGAGCGCCGCGGAGCGCCAGGGGCTGATCCGGCACTGGATCGCCTCCTGCCCGCTGGGTACCGGGATTCCGAGCAGGACGCAGCCGAGTTTCGGCGTTTCACCGAGTCCGACTTGGCCGACGCGAAGGTTCGCAACGCACGCGCGGTTCTCCTCGACCTGTCGAGGCCTGCCCGCAATCGCAAGCAAGTTGTCGAGCTGGATGGCGAGGGACTCGGCGCGTGGCTGCGAACCCTCACCGACCTGAGACTGACACTGGGTGCCCGACTCGCAGTGGAACGCGACGGCACCATGCCCTCCGACGCGGACCCCATGACGGTAGCGATCTACGAATGGCTGGGCTTCCTGCAGGAGACGCTCGTCGAATCCACGTCGTAGCGACGCCTATGGGAAGCTGATCGCATGGACCCGATGACCGAGGACGACTTCGAACGACTCGTGGTCGATGAACTCGACGCCCTGCCGGACGAGATGGTCGACGGCCTCGATAACATCGTCTTTGTCACCGAGGCGCGTCCGGAGGACGGGTCTCTCGATCTTCTCGGCCTCTACGACGGTGTCGCCCTCACCGAGCGCGGCACCTACGGCTTCGGCGAGCTGCCGGACCGAATCATCCTCTATCGCGAACCGCTCCTCGCCATCAGCGCCGACGTCGAGGAACTGAAAGACCAGATCCACGTCACGCTCGTGCACGAAATCGCCCACTTCTACGGCATCGATGACGAGGAGCTTCACGCGCTCGGGTGGGACTAGGGCCGCTTCGGGGAGGGTGTCGGTATCAGCGCGACCCGCGCGAGCCACGGAGTAACGGCGGCCGAGACATCCGCCCCATCAATAATCGCATCAGCGTTCTCCCGGGGACGCTCCCGGGCAAGGAAGACCTCCTCCTGGGCGGCCCACGCGTCCCAGTGCGGGGCGTAGGCCTGGCCGTCCCGGGCGAGAGCACGGGCTTTGCGCGTTGCGTCGTCCAGTTCCACCCACAGCCCGAGTGTCGCGGCCCGGCGGTTTTCCACGCTCAGGGCACCGCACCCCTCCACCACGATCGGGCGGGTGGGGTCGAGCGGATGCCACTCCGCCGGTTTATTCGCAGCCCAGTCCCAGCGGCGCCAGCGAAGCTCCCGCAACACCTGGGTATGCACCATCGCGCTTCCCGCCTCCAGTCCGTCCCAGCCGGGGTACAGGTCATCCAGCCGCACCAGCTGCGCCCCGGGCCACGCGGATACCAGGAGGGCGGCGAACTCGGTTTTGCCCGAGCCCGAGCGGCCGTCAATGAGCACCCGGGGCTGCGGAGTGAGCACATTGAGTGGGGAGGACGCGCCACCCGGGGAGAGAAATTCAGGCCGCAATGAAGTTCCAGCTTCCCGCCAGCACCGCACACACAATCGCCGTCGCGCCGATAGCGCCTCCGAGCGCGACCAACACCCAGTCCCGTGCGCCGAACACAGATTCCCGTGCCCACGTGCGCTGGATGGGGGCACCGAACGCACGCGCCTCCATCGCGGTTGCAAGCTTGCTGCCGCGGCGGATGGAGAGCACCAGCAGCGCGAAGGCCTGCCCGGCTGTCCGGCGAATCCGGCCGGTGTCGCCGACCCCACGCGCCCGACGGGCCAGCTCGAGTGAGCGCCAATCGTCAAGGAACAGCCCCACCAGACGCAGCGCGGCGAGCGCACCCAGCACGAACCGCGCCGGGAGGTGCAGCACCTGAGCGAGGCCATCCGCGAGGTCGGTGGGGTCCACCGTGAGAAATAGCACGACCGAGGGCAGCCCGATCGCGAGCACCCGCAGCAGCGTCGCCAGCGCGAGCTCGAGCGAACCCTCGCTGATCCGCGCGAACAGGAATTCGAAGTAGATCTGGCCCGAGGTCTGGCCGTAAAGGGCGATCGTCGCTGCGGTGAGCGGGGCCGCCAGCCAGACGGGAAGTGTGCGCAGCCAGAACGTGCGGGCGGAGAGTCCGGCGAACAAGAACAGCGCACACTCCAGCAGCAGCGCGACGGCCGCGGAGACCCAGTCGATCGACAGGATGAGACAGCCGCCCAGGAGAAAAGCGGCGCCGAGTTTCGCCACGGGGTTGATCCCGTAGATCGCCTGGGTTCCCCGTACGGGAAGGAGTATGTCGGTCACAGCCGCACCTCTTCGTCCGCCAGCGCCTGGACGAACTCGGCGTCGTGGGTGATCGCGACCACGGCGCTGCCGCCGTCGAGCAACTCCGCGAGTAGGGCTACGAGTTCGGCCCAGGTGCGGGAGTCCTGCCCGAAGGTGGGTTCGTCAAGCACGAGCACCCGCGGGCTGGTAGCGAGCACCGTCGCCACGCTTAGTCGTCGCTTCTCCCCTCCCGAAAGCGTGAACGGATTCGCCTCGGCGAGCGGGGCCAGCCGCAGCCGTTCCAGCAACTCGTCGACTCGCGCGTCGACCAGGTCCGGCGCCATCCGCAGCGCCCGCGGCCCCACCGCGAGCTCTGCGCGAACCGTACCGGCGAGAAACTGGTGCTCCGGGTCCTGGAATACGGTGCCAATCCGGGTCAGCAGTTCGCGGGACTTCCACCGGTGCGGGAGGGTGCCCGCACCGGCCGCAAGAGAATCGGTCGCGACAACGGCGCCAGCCCGGGGCGGGAGGAGGCCGGCGAGAGTGAGTCCCAGGGTGCTCTTGCCCGCGCCATTGGCCCCGGTGATCGCCGTCGCGCGTCCCCCCGCAATACTCACGTCGATACCGTCGCGCAGGGTGGACCCCCGACCAATCGCCAACGACTCAGCGCGTAGCAGGAGGGCTGTCTCCTCGCGGACTCGCAGGGAACGAGTCGGCGGGACTCCGGGCACCCACACACCGCTCGCGGCGAGCGCGGCGCCCTGTCGCTCGAGCACCGCCGAGGGAGTGCCTTCGGCGAGGACACCGCCAGCTGGCGCGAGCACCACAACGCGGTCCACCAGGGGAAGCCAGACATCCACCCGGTGTTCGACCACGATCAGGGTCGCTCCGGTGGCGTCGGCGACCCTGACGACCGCGTTGCGCACCTCCCGCACACCGTCGGGGTCCAGATTCGCGGTGGGCTCGTCGAGCAAAATCAGTCCCGGCCGCATGGCGAGGACTCCGGCGAGGGCGAGTCGCTGCTTCTGACCCCCGGACAGCCGCGAGGAGGGATGGTCGAGGGGCAGGTCGAGCCCCACTGCTTCGAGCGCCTCGACCACCCTCCTCCAGATCTCGTCCCGGGGAACGCCGAGGTTTTCGCAGCCGAACGCGACGTCGTCTCCCACCCGCGCCAGGATCACCTGGCTGTCCGGATCCTGGAGCACCAGGCCCGCGCGGCCGCGGGCATCAGCCGGGGCGCTGCCGTCGAGCAGCAGCTCCCCCTCCCCTTCGCCCTCGTCGTCTCCCCCGAGCACGCCGGCGAGCGCCGCCATCAGTGTCGATTTTCCCGCCCCGGACGCACCGAGCAGCAATACCCGTTCGCCCGGATCAATTGCGAGATCGAGCGCACGGACCGCCCACGCCTGACGGCCGGCGTGACGCCAGCCCCAACCGCGGGCGCGCACGCGCACAGGCGATATTCCGGAAGCACTCACGCGATTCAGATCCGAGCGGCGTTCTCGCGCCCCGAGGCGAATCTGTTGAGTGCGCCCGTGCGGGCGATCCCGCGCGCCGCGAGCCACGACAGCAGGCCCGCGATGAGCGCGCCTCCGACGATGGCGGAAGCGGTGTACACGCTGACAAACAGGGCACCGGAACCCGGGTACCAGAAGGTCAGGTCGGTCAGCGCCATCGCAAGTCCGGCGCCCGCTCCCGCGAGCACCGCGACGTACGCGCGCCAGTTGGCGTAGAGGAATGCGAGGAAGATGATCTCCGCACCGATGCCCTGGGTGAGGCCGCTGACGAGAGTCCACCACCCCCAGGTGTTGCCGACCAACGCGGAGACGGCAGCAGCGACTACCTCGCCGTAGATGGCCGCGCCCGGTTTGCGCACGATGAGCGCGGTGAGCACGCCGGCAAATAGCCAGAACCCGCCGCCAACGGCCTGCAGGCCGGGCAACAGCAACCGCAACGGTTCGGTCACCGGGTTAGACAGTACGTTCCACACGACGAAGATCAGGCCGCTGGCGACGCCGATGACGCTGGCAACAACGATGTCAACGACCCGCCAGCGTGCGGACAACCGTGAGCGCAGCGATGTGCGGGGTGCAGAGGAAAGGGTGCTGGTGTTCATGACGTGCCTTTCAGAATGAAATGGCACGGGTTATAAGAGATTGCCTCCCTGCGCTGGCATTATCCAGATCAGGTTCGACGGTCGAAGCTTGGAGAAGCTTCCTCTCAGCCCGGCTCACCGGACTCCCGTGTTCACCTCAAGTCTATGGTGGTTGCATGGACTTTCGCATCTTCACCGAGCCCCAGCAGGGCGCCAGTTACGACGATCTCCTTGCGGTAGCCCGCGCGACCGAGCAACTCGGTTTCGATGCCTTCTTCCGTAGCGACCACTATCTCGTGATGGGCGATGGAGACGGGATGCCAGGGCCGACCGACGCCTGGACGTCGCTTGCGGGCCTTGCTCGCGACACCAGCCGCATCAAACTGGGCACGCTCGTTTCGTCGGTGACCTACCGGCACCCGGGGATTCTCGCCATCCAGGTGGCACAGGTCGACCAGATGTCGGGTGGGCGAGCTGAGCTGGGCCTGGGCACCGGCTGGTACCAGCGGGAGCACGAGGCCTACGGCATACCGTTCCCCGCCAAGCGTTTCGGTTTGCTGGAGGAGCAGCTCGAGATTGTCACCGGTCTCTGGTCCACACCGGTCGGCGAGACCTACTCGTTCGCGGGCGAGCACTACCAGCTAGCCAACTCCCCTGCGCTGCCGAAGCCCACACAGTCGACCGTGCCGATCATCGTCGGCGGCGGCGGGCCCCGAAAGACCCCGGCGCTGGCCGCGCGCTTCGCCACAGAATACAACGCCGGATTCGTGGGGGATGCGCCGGAGATTCCGGCTCGCCTTGAACGGGTGCGCGAGGCCTGTGCGGCCATCGATCGTGATCCGTCCGACCTGATCCTCTCGATCGCCGGCACCACCGCCGCCGGGGCGACCGAGCCAGAGGCCGCGCGCCGCGCCGGTGCCATCGGCCAGGACCTCGCGTCGCTGCGTTCGGGGGGTTTCGCCGGAACCACAGATGAGGTCGTGGACCGCATTGGCGAGATGGCTGACCTCGGAATCAGCCGCGTTTACTTTCAGATCATGGACCTGTCCGACCTGGACCACCTTGACTTCCTGGCCCGCGAGGTCGTGCCGCGCCTGCAGTAGTTTCCGCGCGCGCTACTGCTCGCGCTCAAGGATCACGACGGGGATCTCCCGGTCGGTCTTCTTCTGGTAGTTGGCGTAGTCCGAGTAGATCGCGACCATCTTGTCCCACAGCGCCGGCTTCTCCTCCGCTGTGGCGTCCCGTGCCACGACCCAAAAGGTCTCCGCGCCGACCTGCACCCAGACTCGGTCGTGCGCCCGGAGGTTGAGGTACCAGACGGGATGTTTCGGAGCCCCGCCCAGCGACGCGACGACGATGAACCGTCCCGCGTCTGGCCCATAGATGAGGCAGGTACGGCGCCACTGCCCCGAGCTTCGCCCGCGGGTAGTAAGGAGTAGCAGAGGTGCGCCGCCGCGAAACACCGGCTTCGCGCCATCCGTCTCCACATATTGGATGATCTGTCTCGAGACCCACGGCTCGGGGTTGTCGACGATCGGTGCTGGCGCGAGGGCAGGGGTGGGTGTCGAGGTCATAGATTCAGGCTACGCGTCACTCCTCAAGCAGCTGCAAGATCTTGCCAACCGTACGCAGGTTGCGTGCGGTGCATCGCGGGGCCACTCGCTCGGTGTACTTCGCAGGAAGTTTGGTTTTGAGCACGCCATCAGGGAGCCACTGGTAGATCGCGTCCGTGCCGACCACGATCTTTTCCGGCGCAAGCTCCTCGTCGGTGGGGCGTGCTTGCGCAATCCTCTCCGGCCTCTCCGGCGGCGACCCGCAGAAAGTGATGAGCATGCGGGAGGGATCTGCGGCATCCGCGAAGGGGTTGTCTCGCACTATGTGCCGGAATCTCGCGGCCGAGAACACGATCGTGCTGGAGTGCACTCCCGTGGCCGATTCGATGGCAGATTCGAGGGTGGTTTCGAGGGTGGTTTCGAGGGTGCGCACGAACGCCTCGTCCACGTCGTGACCCGCGTTTTCGGGCACGTCGAACACAACGTTTCCGCTCTGCAGGAGGGTCCGCACCCTGACAAACCCGAGCGATTCGAATACCGCACGCAGGTCGGCCATCGCGATACGTTTAGCACCACCCACGTTGATACCTCGCAGGAGTGCGACGTATCTCTTTGCCACGACCGTGTTCATGAAGCCACCCTAGGGCGCTCGCTTCGCCCTCAGGGAGGTCACGGTACGGTGGAACCACGGTCAATGAAAGGACCCCATGCACACCTGGCCAGGATCCGCGTACCCCTTGGGCGCGACATTCGATGGAAACGGCACCAACTTCGCAATCTTCAGTGAAGCAGCAGAGCGTGTAGAACTGTGTTTGTTCGACGACGACGGCGTTGAGACCCGAGTCGAGATCATCGAGGTCGACGCCTACGTCTGGCACGCCTACCTCCCCCAGATTCAGCCGGGCCAACGCTACGGCTACCGCGTTCACGGCGAGTACGACCCGGCCAAGGGAACCCGCAACAACGCGAACAAGCTTCTTCTCGATCCCTACGCCAAGGCAACCGCGGGCGAAATCGACTGGGACCAGTCGCTCTTCTCGTACAACTTCGGTGACCCCGACTCGCGCAACGACGAGGACTCCGCCTCGCACATGATGCTGGGCGTTGTCGTCAACCCGTTCTTCGACTGGGCCGGCGACCGCCTGCCGCGGATTCCCTACGCCGAGAGCGTGATCTACGAGGCGCACGTGAAGGGTCTGACCCAGCTGCATCCGGGCATCCCCGAGGAGATCCGGGGCACCTACAGCGCGATCGCGCACCCGCTGATCATCGAACACTTGCAGAAGCTGGGCGTCACCGCCATCGAGCTGATGCCGGTGCACCAGTTCGTCAACGACAGCACCCTGCAGGACCAGGGCCTGTCGAACTACTGGGGTTACAACACCATCGGCTTCTTCGCGCCCCACAATCACTACGCCTCGGGCGGCCAGCTCGGCCAGCAGGTGCAGGAATTCAAAGCGATGGTGCGCGCGCTGCACACCGCCGGCATCGAGGTCATCCTCGACGTGGTCTACAACCACACCGCGGAGGGAAACCACCTCGGCCCCACGCTGTCGTTCCGCGGCATCGACAACTCTGCTTACTACCGCCTGATGGACGACGAGAAGCAGTTCTACATGGACTACACGGGAACGGGCAACTCACTCAATGTGGGACACCCGCACTCGCTCCAGCTGATTATGGACTCCCTGCGCTACTGGGTGACCGAGATGCACGTCGACGGTTTCCGCTTCGACCTCGCCTCCACCCTGGCCCGCGAGTTCTACGACGTGGACAAGTTGTCCACGTTCTTCGAGCTGGTGCAGCAGGACCCGGTGGTCTCGCAGGTGAAGCTCATCGCTGAACCGTGGGACATCGGGCCCGGCGGCTACCAGGTCGGCAACTTTCCCCCGCAGTGGACCGAGTGGAACGGGAAGTACCGCGACACCGTGCGCGACTTCTGGCGCGGTGAGCCGTCGACCCTCGGTGAGTTTGCCTCCCGCATCACCGGGTCCGCGGACCTGTACGAGCACTCGGGACGTCGCCCCGCGGCATCCATCAACTTCGTCACGGCCCACGACGGCTTCACGATTGCCGACCTCGTGTCATATAACGAGAAGCACAACGACGCCAACGGCGAGGGCAACAACGACGGCGAATCGCACAACCGTTCGTACAACTTCGGCGTCGAGGGCCCGACGGACGACCCGGCGGTGCTGATCCTCCGCGCGCGTCAGCAGCGCAACTTCCTTGCCACCATGCTGCTGTCACAGGGTGTGCCGATGATCCTGCACGGCGACGAGCTCGGGCGAACCCAACTGGGCAACAACAACACGTACGCGCAGGACTCCGAGATCAGCTGGGTGCATTGGGACCATGCGGATGGCCCGTTGATCGAGTTCACGGCGGCCCTCGCCCGACTCCGCAAGGAACACCCGACCTTCCGACGCAGCCGGTTCTTCGACGGGCGCCCCGTACGCCGCTCCGAAGGCGAACCACTGCCGGACATCGTGTGGCTGCAGCCCGACGGCAGCGCGATGGCTCCGGAGGACTGGGGCTCCGGCTTCGGCCGCGCCATCGGCGTTTTCCTGAACGGTGAGGGCATCGGCGGACGCGACCCGCGCGGTGAGCGCATCATCGATCGTCACTTCATTGTGTTGTTCAACGCGCACGACGAGTCCGTTGACTTCGTTCTCCCCATCGAGGAATATTCGCCCGTCTGGGAAGTTGTCGTCGACACCGCTGGTGTCAGTGCGGATTCTGAGCCGCGCACGGCAGGATCGGCAGTCACCGTCGAGAGCAAGTCGTTGATCGTGCTGCGGGCCCACGTCGAACCCGAGGTGGAACCCGATCACTCGGTCGCCGCGTCGCTCGCCGTGCTCGTGGGATCCACGGCCGACGACCTTCCTTCCGCCCGCCCGGAGGTATAACCGTGACCGTCCCCATCTCTACCTACCGGCTCCAGATTCGGGAGAGCTTCGATCTCGACTCTGCCGCGGAGGTGGCCGCCTACGTACGCGACCTCGGTGCGGACTGGGTCTACCTCTCTCCCCTGCTCAAGGCCACGGCTGGCTCTGACCACGGCTACGACGTGGTCGACCACTCGCTCGTTGATCCGGTCCGCGGCGGAGCTGCGGGCCTCGACGCCCTGTCCGCCGCGGCTCATCAACACGACCTGCGCGTGCTCATCGACATCGTGCCGAACCACATGGGCGTCGCGGTGCCGCACGAGAACGGCTGGTGGTGGGATCTGCTCACCCACGGCCGCGCGTCCCGCTACGCGGAGGCGTTCGACGTCGATTGGGAGTTCGGCCAGGGCAAGGTGCGGATTCCCGTGCTGGGCGGCACCCTCGAGGAGTCGCTCGAGGCTGGCGAGTTCACCATCGAGAACGGCGAGCTGCACTACTTCGAGAACCGTTTCCCGCTTGCTCCGGGCACCGCGGACGCGTCATCCGACATCACCGAGGTCCTCGCGAAACAGAACTACGAGCTGATGAACTGGCGTCGCGCTGACGCCGAGCTGAACTACCGCCGGTTCTTCGCGGTCAACACCCTCGCCGGCATCCGCGTCGAGGTTCCGTGGGTGTTTGAGGAGTCGCACGCCGAGATTCTCCGCTGGGTGCGGAACGGTCTCGCCGACGGTCTGCGCGTCGACCACCCAGACGGACTCGCCGACCCGGGCGGCTACCTCGACACACTCGCGGCAGCCAGCGGCGGAACCGAGGTCTGGGTCGAGAAGATCCTGGAAGGCGACGAGCAACTCCCGACATTCTGGGCGACGGCCGGTACCACCGGCTACGACGCGCTCGCAGACATCGACCGGGTGCTCGTCGACCCGGCCGGACGTGACGCGCTCGACGCGCTCGACACCCGCCTTCGTGGACGGGCGCAGCCGCTCGATTGGCACACTCTCATCCACGGCACCAAGCGCGGCATCGCAGACACCATCCTGCGTTCCGAGGTGTTGCGGCTGGAGCGGCTGCTTCCCGTTCCCATTGAGCGGGCGGATGATGCGATCGCCGAGCTCCTGGCGTGCTTCCCCGTGTACCGGTCGTACCTGCCCGTTGGGCGCGAGCACCTCACCGCCGCGGCGGAACTGGCGATCAAGCACCGGCCCGAACTCGCCCACGCGGTGGAGGCGCTCGTTCCCCTGCTCGCAGACCCGAATGAGCCGATTGCCATCCGATTCCAGCAGACCTCCGGAATGGTGATGGCCAAGGGGGTCGAAGACACCGCGTTTTACCGGTACAACCGCCTCTCGTCTCTCACGGAGGTTGGGGCAGACCCCGCGGAGTTCTCGATCGACGCTGCGGAGTTCCACCGCCGCCAGGTCGTGCGGCAGGCCAGTTTCCCTGCGTCTCTCACCACGCTGTCCACCCACGACACCAAACGTGGAGAGGACACGCGGGCGCGCATCAATGTTCTGTCCGAAGTGCCAGAGCTGTGGGACACCACCCTCGCGGCGCTGCACGCCCGCGCTCCGCTCGACGACGGACCGCTGGAGAACCTCCTGTGGGAGTCGATTGTCGGGTCCTGGCCGGCGTCCCGCGAGCGGCTGCACGCCTACGCCGAGAAGGCCGCACGCGAGGCGGGAAACTCGACCGCCTGGACCGCTCCCAACGAGGCGTTCGAAAAGAGCATGCACGCGCTGGTCGACTCGGCGTTCGATGACACCGACGTCGTGCGCATCGTGGAGGAGTTCCTCGCCGTCGCCGCACCCGCCGGCTGGTCGAACTCGCTCACCGCGAAGCTCATCCAGTTGACGGCTCCCGGAGTGCCCGATGTGTACCAGGGCAGTGAACTCTGGGAAACGAGCCTGGTGGATCCCGACAACCGCCGAGCTGTCGACTTTGTGGTGCGACGCCAAATCCTCGCGGAGATCGATGCCGGCGCACATCCTCCGATCGACTCCACCGGAGCGGCGAAGCTGCTGGTGACGACGACGGCTTTGCGGCTGCGCCGCGATCACCCGGAGCTGTTCACCCGATACGCGGAAATCCCGGTGCTCGGATCCGCCGCGACGCACGCGATCGCCTTCGACCGCGGCGGTGCCGTGACCATCGGCACACGCTTCCCGCTCGGACTCGAAAAACGGGGTGGCTGGGGCGACACGTCAGTGATGCTGCCCAACAGACGCGTCATCGACACGATTTCCGGGCGTGCGTTCGACGGGGGCAACCTTCCTCTCGCCGACCTGCTCGCCGATTATCCCGTGGCGCTCCTCGCGCCCGCACCCTCATCATCGGAGAATTCATGAGCGTGGCACGGCATCTCAGCACTTCAGGCACTGACACTGGCATCCACGTGTGGGCGCCCTCCGCCACGCAGGTTGACCTCCGCGTGGGCGACGCAACGACGCCCATGGTGAGCGGAGACTCCGGCTGGTGGACCGCGCCAGATGCACCGGCCGCGGGCGAGGCCTACGGATTCGTGCTCGATGGCGGGGAGCAGGTCATCCCCGACCCGCGCTCGCGGCGCCAGCCACACGGTGTTCATGAACCGAGTGAAGCGTTCGATCCGGCCGCCCACGAGTGGAGCGATACGTCCTGGACCGGACGTCAGCTCGCCGGCGGAATGATCTACGAGATGCACCTCGGCACGTTCACGCCCGAGGGCACCCTCGATGCCGCGATTGAGCGGCTCGACCACCTCGTCGACCTCGGCGTCGACTTCGTTGAGGTGCTTCCGGTCAACGGCTTCAACGGCACGCACAACTGGGGCTACGACGGCGTGCAGTGGTACACCGTGCACGAGGGCTACGGCGGCCCCGCGGCCTACCAGCGCTTTGTTGACGCGTGCCATGCCCGCGGACTCGCCGTGCTGCAGGACGTCGTCTACAACCACCTGGGTCCGAGCGGCAACTACCTCCCCATGTTCGGTCCCTATCTCCACGAAGCCAACGCGAACACGTGGGGCTCCTCGGTGAACCTGGATGAGCCCGCGGTGCGCCGGTTCATCCTCGACAATGTCGCCATGTGGATGCGCGACTATCACGTCGACGGCCTTCGCCTCGACGCCGTGCACGCGCTGGTCGACACAAACGACAAGCACATCCTGCAGGAGATGGCCGAGGAGACCGACGCCCTGAGCGCCCACCTCGGTCGCCCACTGACGCTCATCGCCGAGTCAGACCTGAACGACCCCAAGCTGATCATGCCGCGCGAGGCCGGTGGGTACGGGCTCACCGCGCAGTGGAGCGACGACTACCACCACAGCGTGCACGTCGCCCTGACGGGAGAGACAACGGGGTACTACGCCGACTTCGCCTCCCTGGAGGCTCTCGCGAAGGTTTCCACGCAGGGGTTCTACCACGACGGCAGCTACTCGTCCTTCCGCGAGCGGGAGCACGGGCATCCCATCGACCCCGCCGTGCCGACCTGGCGCCTGGTGACCTTCGCGCAGGACCACGACCAGATCGGCAACCGGGCGATCGGCGACCGTCTGACCGCCTCCCTGGACTACGGTCAGCTTGCGATCGCCGCCGTGCTCACCGTGACCGGACCATTCACACCCATGTTGTTTATGGGCGAGGAGTGGGGAGCCTCGACACCGTGGCAGTTCTTCACCTCCCATCCGGAACCGGAGTTGGGAAAGGCCACGGCCGAGGGACGCATCGCCGAATTCGAGAAGATGGGCTGGGACCCCGATGTGGTGCCCGACCCCCAGGATCCCGATTCGTTCCACCGCTCCAAACTCGACTGGTCAGAGGCTACCGAGGGTGACCACGCCCGGCTCCTGAGCCTCTACCGTGAGCTCGGTGCCCTCCGTCGTGCCGTGCCCGAGCTCACTGACCCGCAGTTTGGGGTGCTCGATGCGACCTACAGCGACGAGCGACGCTGGTTCCGCCTCGACCGCGGATCGCTCTCGACACTGATCAATTTCGGGGACGAGGCGCTGACCCTCCCCCTGCCCACGGGCAATACCGTGCTGGTGATGACGGATGCCTCGGCGCGCGTCATCGATGGACAGGCCACACTGCCCCCGCACTCTGCCCTGATCGTGCAGCGGGAGGGTTCAATCACCTGATCACCGCATGAAATGGGCAAGGGCGCGGCTCTTATCCGACACCTGCGTGAATCGGCGTTCCTGTCAAGGGGTACGCCGATTTTTCGTCGCTCAAGGTGCCCGTGCTTCAATGGGGGTACCCCCCAAAGGTGGGGCGTCCCGGTTGTCCTCCGGGGTTCGTTTGAAAGGACGAGACCCATGTCCGTATTACACTCTTCCACCCGCGCGCCGCGCACTGACTCATCGATTGCGCTCGTCACCGATGACGTTTACGCGGTCATGAGCAACAACGACACTCTCGGCTATATCCACAAGGTCGGTGCCGTGTACGTTGCCCTCCACGGAGATGTACTGAGCCATGCCGTCGAAGTCGGCCAGTCGCTCAGCTGGGACTACGCCGTCGACATGGTGCGCGCTTCGGCCCGCTAGAAACTGTGGGTCGGCCACCTCGCAGAGTCGCGAGTGGTCGCCCCACGCACTCAGGGGGGCGCAAGAGCGATAGCACCCTGCGCGGTGCCATCGCAAGCCCGTTTCACCCTCTAGTTGAGCGTGTGAGACTGACTCCGTACGGCGCGGTGGAGTCTAGCCGCCCCGCGTGGTCGCCCACGCGGGGGTTTGATTGTCAGCCACAATGCTGCGGGTGGGGGGAACGATATGAGATCAACGGTCAGCACCTCGTGCTCCGGGCTCGGTCGAGCAATCCAGCTCCCGCAACGAACGTTCTCGGCTGTGGGGGTCGCCTACGGCTGAACTTCAGGTCACGTCGTGATCTACGCCACCCGACGGCGGCGAGTGCGATTGAATCAACGACTGTCGGGGTCTACTCTGCGAACAACGCACGGCGCGGATCATCTGGGGAAAGAGAACGGAAACAAGTAAGTGGGCAAGATTTTGTATGGAGACTCGGGCGTCGAGATCGTTTTCGATGACCGGGACATGGCACACCTCCAGCTGGTAATAGGCGCGAAGCTGCGACGCAGGGAGAGCTTCTTTTTCTCGTGGAAGGATGACCCCAGCGTGGGAGACGGCAGGAGCAGCATCTGGATCGACGCCGCCATCCCGCTGTATTTCAAGTACTTCGGCAGCAAGCAACCCACCATCAACCGCGAGTGGCTTGAGCTACTCACCCTGTCGGCCAACTCGGCGCAGGGCATGCAGTTTATGGATGAGCCCCACGGAAATTCCGACCCAAACAAACAGAAGTCCTAGCGGCCGTCACGGCCACCGTCTGTTGTCAGGGCGCCAGGTCAGGCGCTTTCCGTATCCCAAATTCGTGGCGGAGGGCGCTGACCGCGGCGTGCCAACCCGCCATGCCATGCACTCCCGGCCCCGGCGATGTCGCTGATGAGCACAGGTACACTCCCGGCACCGGGGTTCGCCAGGGATCGGTCAGCGTCGGGCGCCGCAGCAGCTGCCGCAGGTTCACGGCTCCTGCCGAGATATCGCCGCCGATGTAATTCGGGTTGGAGTACTCAACATCCTGGGCTGAACTGGAAGCCTGCGCGAGAATTGTGTCTCGGAACCCTGGGGCGAATCGTTCGATCTGCGTCGCAATCGCGTCCGCACGATCAACCGTCGAGCCCCTCGGCACGTGGGTGTACGCCCACAGCACGTGCTTTCCCTCGGGAGCGCGGGTGTGGTCATGGGCGCTCGGCTGAGCGACGAGCACGTAGGGGCTGCGCGGGAGCCGCCCGCGCGCCACGGTGCGCTCTCCCGCGGCGGTCTCCGCGCGAAAGCCGCCGAGGTGCAGGGTCGCGGCTTCACGCAGGCGCGCGTCTGCCCACGGCACACCATCGGACAGGGCGAAGTCGACCTTCGCGATACCGTTTCCGTACTTCACCGACCGCAGTGTTCGCGCGTAGGCGGCCGGCACGGAGTCAGGAGCAAGATCCAGAAGGGCGCGGGCGGATGTATCAAGCAGCACGACCCGCGACGGAGGAAGTTCCGCCAACGAAGTGATGTGGGCATCGGTGGTGATGGTGCCCCCGTGGGAACGCAGGTCGGCTGCGAGAGCGTTGATTATCGACTGGCTTCCGCCGACGGGCACCGGCCACCCGGCGGCGTGAGCGTGTGCGGCGAGGACGAGACCGGCGGCAGCGGCCGCCATGCTCGGCAGCGTTTGGATCGAATGCGCGATAACGCCGGTGAGCAGCGCAGGGGCAGCTGATTCACGGAAGCGAAGGTTCCAGGTCGGGGTGCCCTGCTCGAGTACCCGGAGGCCCAGATGCGCAAGCGTGATCGGGTGTCGCGGTACCCGCAGCAGAGGCGAACCAGAGATCTCGGCCAGGTTGCCGATCTGGTCGACAAGAGGCTGAAACAGCGATCGCCACGCTGCGCCATCCCGACCCAGCTCGTGCTCTGTACGCTCCAGGCTCCTCCACGCGATTGCAGCGTCACGCCCGTCGAGCGGGTGTGCGTACGACAGCTCCGGCACAGTCAGGGCGATACGGTCGCTCAACCCGAACGCGCGAAAGAATGGACTTGCGAGGGCCATCGGATGGATCGCCGACCCCACGTCGTGGTGAAAGCCGGGAAGGGTGAGTTCGGCGGTTCGGGCACCGCCACCGATTGTGGCTGCTCGCTCGTACACCGCGACCGATAGTCCAGCCCGGGCCATCGTCACGGCCGCCGCAAGGCCGTTAGGTCCGGATCCGACTACTACGGCGTCAACTGTCGTCATCGTCCCCAGTATTCCACCGCTGCGCCCGGCTATCCAGCGATGCGAGCCGCGCTATGCGTTTACGCGCGAAGACCTCGCTCGACGAGGGTCGCCCGAGAACCCAGCGAAGCAAGACCAGCACCCCGCGGGTCAGGGTGAGCGCCGGCCACCACGGGCGACGCAGGCCGAGCAGGCGGCGATACTGGGGATCCAGCGACGCTACGGCTCCCGCGAACAGCACGCGATAACCCAGCATCACCGACGGGTGCAGCGGGGGCTTACGGATAAACCGCAGTGCATCCGCGACGCGCTCGTCGCTGACCAGCTCGGGGCCGAAGGCCTCCAGCTGCCCGCGCAACTCAGCCTCGGTGCGCGGCGGGTTCAGCACGCCCATGAGTTCACCCGCCGAGGCCCATTCGGCGACGTACCGATCGGCGCCCCCGGGAATCGCGCCCCCGAACAGCTGGTGGCAACTGAGGAATGACTCGGCAAAAACGACGTGCACCCAGCTCACGAGGGTGGGATCGGCTGCGCTATATGGCCGCCGTGAGCCCGAGGCATCGGTGTACTCGCCCGTCACGCGGGTGTGCATCTTCCGCACCTGCGCGGAGCCGGCCTCAGCCCCCGCGCGGTCGTCGAATGTGGTGCTGAGCACCCAGCGTACGGTGCCTGCGAGCCGTCCGAGCGGATCCTCCCGGTACCGGGACCAATCGTGCACCCCCGCCATCGCGCCAGGATGAAGTGTCTGCATAAGTAGCGCGCGGATACCGGCGACGAGCACCGGTGTACCGCCATTGACCGTCCACACCGCAGAGCCCGGCCCGAAGTAGCCGATGTCGTCGCCGTGTTCCAGCTGCGCCACCCACGGCGGTATACCGTCAGGGGAACCAGAAAAAGCGGTGAGGAGATACCCGCGAATGCCCTTCGTCGACCGAGCCATCATCAGCCGAGGGTCGTCCCGAAGGCCAGGCCGAGGAGATAGGTCGCTCCCGCAGCCCCAAAACCGATCGCCAGCTGGCGGAGTGCCCGCTTCAGCGGGGAAGCGCCGGAGAGCAGGCCCACCACCGATCCGGTTGCGAGAAGCGCGAGTCCGACCAGGATGCTGGCAACCACTACGGCCGCCGTGCCCTCCAACCCGATCACGTAGGGGATGATCGGGATGATCGCTCCGCTCGCAAAAAACCAGAAGCTCGACACCGCAGCACCGAGTCCCGTGCCGATTTCCTCGTGCTGGTTCGGCAGGTCGATCGCGGCCGTGATCGGACGGGCGGAACCGCCCGGACTGAGAGCCGCGAACGCGCGGGACGCCTTTGCCTCGGCGTCAGCCGGCGCCATGCCCCGGGCGCGATACACCAGGGTGAGCTCGTTCGCGTCGACATCAAGATCACCCAACGTGCTCTCGGTGCTTGCACTCGGAGTGGACGCTTCCAGCAGTTCTCGCTGCGAGCGCACGGACACAAACTCCCCCGCGCCCATCGAAAGTGCTCCGGCCAGAAGGCCCGATATTCCCGTGAGAAACACCGCCTGATTCGACAACCCGGCCGCGCTCACGCCCATCACCAGCGCCAGGTTACTGACCAATCCGTCGTTTGCCCCAAACACGGCCGCCCGGAATGTGCCGCTGAGTTGGTTCCGTCCCCGCGCCGCAAGGCCCCGCACCACTTCTTCGTGGATGCGCTCGTCGGCCGCCATCGCGTCGGTCGCATGCACATCTTTGTCGTAGGGCGATCGGGATTCGGCGCGTTGGGCTAAGGCAAGCACAAACACAGAGCCGAACCGGCGAGCGAGGAACCCGAGCGTCCGGGTCCGCAGGTCACCGCGCCGTGGCTTACCGACGTCGTCACCGAGGAGAGCCAGCCAGTGGGCCTCATGGCGGCCCTCGGCTGCAGCAAGCGCGAGCAGGATGTCGCGTTCCTCACCGTCGCGTCGGCCAGCGAGATCCCGATACACAGCGGCCTCGGCTCGTTCTGCTGCAAGGTACTGACGCCAGCGGCGGAGCTCGCGGGGAGTCGGAGGGGGGTTCACCCGTTAAGTCTCGCACTCAAATTGGAGCGGACCGCCGTTCGGGGCAGACTGGTGCGATGCCCCTCGTCGACAATGCCGTGTACGTCAAAGGTATCCGCACCCCGGACCCGATCAACCTCGACACAACTCACGAGTTGTCGCAGGAACGAAAGGGCTTCGCCTGGATCTCGCTGTATCGCCCGACAGAGGATGAGGTGCAGGTCGTCGCGACGGAGTTCAACCTCCATCACCTCGCCGTGGAAGACACGCTCACCGGCCACCAACGGCCCAAGCTTGAGCGGTACGGCGACACCCTGTTCATCGTCCTCAGGCCGGCCCGGTACATCGACTCCACAGAACAAGTGGAGTTTGGCGAGGTGCATTTGTTCATCGGGCCCGACTTCGCGATCACCATCATGCACGCGGAATCGCCCAAGTTAGCGGGCGTCCGCGAACGTGTGGAGAACTCCCCCGAACTTCTCGCCCGAGGTCCGCGCGCCGTGATGTACGCCGTCCTCGACCAGGTGGTCGACGACTACCTTCCCGTCGTCGCGGGTTTGGAGACCGACATCGACGAGATTGAGGACCAGCTGTTCGGGTCCGACCCCACCGTGTCGCGTCGCATCTACGAACTCTCGCGCGAGGTGATTGCCTTCCAACGCGCTACCCAACCGTTGCAGGTCATGCTGTCCGAACTCAAGAACATGCTTCGCCGCGAGGAGGGCGCGCTTGAGCTCAAGCGCGAGATCCGAGACGTGGAGGACCACGTCATCCGGGTCGTCGAGCGCGTTGACGGGTTCCGCACCCTGCTCCAGAACGCGCTGGTCACCCACTCCACGCTCATCGCCCAGCGCCAGAACGACGAAACCCGAACGCTCAGTGAAACCAGTCTGAGACAGGGTGAAGAGGTCAAGAAGATTTCGTCGTGGGCGGCAATCCTCTTCGCACCCACGCTGGTCGGCGCAATCTATGGGATGAACTTCGACCACATGCCTGAGCTGGACTGGGAGTGGGGGTACCCGTTCTCGCTCAGCCTGATGGTTGCCCTCGGAGGCGGCCTCTATCTCGTGTTCAAGAGAAAGGGCTGGCTCTAGCCAGGCACGCCGTCACCACGCGGACAGTCGCCGGGATGCCGAGCCTCACCCGACCGGGCGGCCCGGTGCCGCCGGGTCGACCGTCCTAGAAGTCGCCGCCACCACCGAAGTCGCCGCCACCAAAATCTCCTCCAAAGCCGCCGCCACCGAAGTCGCCGCCACCGTAATCCCCTCCGCCGGAGTCGCCACCCCCGTAGCCGCCGTCAGCTGACGCGGCCGTCGCATCGCCGGAGCCGCTGGCGTCTCCGCTGTCGCCGCCGTCACCAGAGTCGCCGCCGTCACCGTCACCCGACGCGTCGCTCGAACCGTCCGAACCGGCGTCCGGCAGGAATGAACTCATCAACGCAGACCCGATAACGTAACCGGCTACGGTCCCGAGCAATGACCCGGCGACCATCGAACCGAAGCCCATCCCCGCGCCGCCACCGCCGCCGGCCATCGAGCGTTCCATGGTGCCGGGCTGGCGAAGCTCCGATCGGGTCGCAGACGTAGCGAGGGACGCCGCATCCTGTCCACGCGGCTTGTCGCCCGCGGGAGCATTGGCGGTGAGCTGGTCGAACAATACGGTGCGCTGTTCCGGGGTCAGCTTCGAGAACGCCTCGCGGTGCACCTCTTCGATGGTTTCCGGCGGGGCCGTGCGCAGCAGGTATCGGTAACGCTCCACGGCAATCTCATCGTCGGTTCGCTCCGGCGCCGGGGTTCCATTTCTGCGGTACTGCGGCTCGTTCGAGTCTTTCGGATCTTCGCGTCCGAGAAGTCGGTCAAGGAAGCCCATCGCTCTACTACTTTCGTCGGAGTTGCGTATTTCTAGAAAGTATCCCGCGAATATGGATGGCAGCTGGACGAAAGCTGAATCGCTACCATCCCCAGGTTCCTGGTGCGCCCTTGAACGGGCCAACGATATTCGAGGTGATCCATCCACCGTAGAAGTCGCCTTCCTGCGCCACAACCGTCTCCCCGTCAACAGTGCACCGATCCATCGCCCCCGGGTACACGCAGACTCGATCGGCGAGAGATTCGTAGCCGGGGAGGGGCCGGGGATAGAACCAGCCCGCGCGGTCCACACCGCCTACCGAGAGGTAGCTGGCCGCTCCTTTGAACTCGCAGTGAGTGATTCCGGGTACGGGCGCGAGCGACCCAGACGCGAAGGCTCCGCGGGGTACGTAGTAGGCCGGAGGGTGGCTGGTCTCGAGGACACGCACGACGTCGGTTGTGTCCACAAGGGTGACACCGGCCAGCTCGATGGTGACGCGCTGGTTCATCACTTCGACGCGCGGCGGGCGGGGGTAGTCCCACACCGATTCTTGACCGGGGCCGGGCGGGATCGGAGTGTGGCGGCGAGAGATCATGGCCTACGGTACCTCAGCTTCCGGCGGTGCAGGAGGTCATTATCCAGACTCGAGCGAGACAGCAATACCCCCCTTTTCGGGGTGGCTATGCTTAAATACGGCAGCCTCTCGACGGCGTCAACGAAGGAGTTACTGTGCAAGGAAAAATTGTATTCGCCCTCGGCGTCGCCGCCGGTTACGTGCTGGGAACACGCGTCGGTCGCAAAGGTTACGAAGACCTGAAAAAGCAAGCGAACGACGTGTTGCACAATCCGCGGATCCAGAAATCAGTTGCGACCGCGGCCGATTTCGCGCGAGAGAACATCCCGGTCGTTGGAGACCTGGTCGGTGACCTTTCACAGAAGGTCCCGGGGCAGGCGGATGACCCTGCGCCCAAGCACAGCGCAGAGCACAACCCAGGCAGCGCCGAACAAGACCCCGGCAGCACAGACACCCCCGGCAGCCCACAAACCCCGGTCACCCCAGACAGCACAGAAAACCGCGGTGAACAGAATGCCTGATGACTACAACCCGGGAATCGGCGAGAAGCTCGGACTGATCGGTCTATTTCGCCAGCTGCCGGCTCAGATCTCGCGACTGATCCGCGACGAGCTGCGCGCAGCGCAGGTCGAACTCGTGGAGAAGCTCAAGGGTGCAGGCATCGGCGCGGGGTTGGTTCTGGGCGGCGCGATTGTCGCTCTCTATGCGCTGGGTGTCCTGATCACCACCGCAATTCTCGGGCTCGCCACGGTGCTGGCTCCTTGGCTGGCCGCGTTGATTGTTGGGGTGATGTTGCTTGTGGTTGCTGGTGTCCTCGTACTGCTCGGCCGAAACAAGCTCAAGACGGCCGTGCCGCCGCTTCCGACCGAGTCCATCGACAGTGTCAAGGAGGACATCCGTACGTTGAAGGGAGAGAACCGATGACTACGGGTCAGCCGGACGACCAGACGCCTCCCCCACCCGACGCGGAAGCCGGAGTGAATGCGATCCGGCTCGATGCTGAGCGCGCCCGCGCAGATCTCGACAAAACGCTCTCCGAAATCGAACGCCGGCTGGATCCTCAGCGCATCGTCCGGCCCGTGAAGAAAACAGCGCAGCGGTCGTTCGCGGCCGTCCGGGCGCAATACACAAAGGACCCAGTGCGGCTGATACTCGTGTCGGTGATCGCGGTGGGAACCATCGCCGCGGTGCTCATCCGGACCGGCCGGGGATCGGCTCGACAACAGACGCAGGCACAGACGCGGGCACACACGCCGGCACACACGTGGGCACCGACGCTGGCCGCGCCACCGGAGCCCGCGAAGCCGGCCAAGCCTGCCAAGCCGGCGCCGCGAACGAAGCCAGCCAAGGCATCCCACGATCCGCTGGTGAAAGCCGCGAAAAAGACATCAAGAAAAGCCAGACGGGCCGTCAAGAGAGCCCATAAATAGCCCATAAGTAACCGTCCACCACCGGTTTGCACCAACCAAGGAGTCATCGTGTCTGAACGAGCCAGCGAACGCGAACGTACCGCGCCAGACCCGGAGGATTCGAGGAAACCTGACTCCCCCACCGACCTCACCAAACGCTCGTGGAAGTACATCCTGCGCAAGACCATGCGCGAATTCACTTCTGACCAGTGCACCGACTTAGCCGCCGCACTCACCTACTACGGAACCCTGGCACTGTTTCCCGCCTTGCTCGCCTTTGTCTCGATCCTGGGTCTCGTGAGTGACGCCGAGAAAACCACGAACGCTCTGCTTGATCTTCTCGGCGGACTCGTTCCCCAGGACACGCTCGACATCATCAAGGAGCCGATCCAGAATCTCACCCAGTCGCCTTCCGCCGGGCTGGCTCTCGTAATCGGTATCGTGGGTGCGCTGTGGTCAGCATCCGGCTTCGTGGGAGCATTTAGCCGCGCTATGAACCGGATCTACTCAATCGAAGAGGGACGCCCGTTCTGGAAGCTTCGCCCGGTCATTCTTCTCGTCACCGTCATCGCCATCGTCTGTGCCGTAATAGCGGCGGTCCTTCTCGTCATCAGTGGACCAATTGCGGAACAGATTGGCAGCCTGCTGGGACTCGGGGAGACGGCGGTCTTTGTGTGGAACATCGTGCGCTGGCCGCTGCTTGCCGCACTCGCCGTGGTCATCATGGCGATCCTCTACTACGCGACACCGAACGTTCGCCAGCCGAAGTTTCGCTGGATGAGTATGGGTGCGTTGGTGGCCCTCCTCATCTGGGTCCTCGCATCAGCGGCATTCGGGTTCTACGTGGTGAACTTTTCCAGCTACAACGAGACGTACGGCTCCATCGGAAGCATCATCGTCTTCCTCCTGTGGGTCTGGATCTCCAACATCGCGCTCCTCTTCGGCGCCGAGATCGACGCCGAGATCGAGCGCGGCAGGCAGCTCCAGGCCGGCATCGCCGCCGAAGAGCACATCCAACTGCCGCCGCGCGACACGAAGGTCAGCGACAAGAAGGCCGAGCAACAGGCCAAAGATACCCGCGATGGACTGCGCATCCGCATCAACAGTGAGCGGGCCGCGGTCCGCCGCGCCGAGCAGGAGGCCCGAAAAGAAGATGAGAAGCAGTGACGTGAACCAGTGACTACTACGCAGCAGGCACCAGGATCCATAAGACGATGTAGATGACGATCTGAGGACCGGGCAGGAGGAGCGACAGCAGGAACAGGAGACGAACAACCGTGGGGTTCCAGCCAAAACGGTTGGCGAGGGCTGCACAAACTCCCGCGATGACGCGGCCGGTACGAGGACGTTGAAGACTATTCATAGCCTCATGGTGTCATCCGGGTGCGCGCGCGGCAATCGGGGTATCCCCCTACTTCCTGTCCCGTACCCTCACTATTCGTGGAGGAGCAGCGTCAGAAAACTACTCGTTGGCAGACCGCTACTGAGCGTCGGCGCCGGGGTCGCCCTCGAAGGCGGGGGCCAGCTCGAGAAACTTTTCGTGCACCTGGGCGGTGGCGAATGGTCCGTCACCAGACGAGTTGTGCTGCGGTTCGTCGAACTCCACCCACCACAGCTGGCCGCCGCCAGCGCTGCCCCACACGCCCTGCAGCGCCGATCCACCCGAGCGCAGGATGACCCCGCTCGGGCTTGCGGGCCATGGCGAGGGGTCGATTAACGAGGCGTCGCGAACGAAGACCTGGGCGGCAATGCCGAAGACGGCTGAATCAGTCATGGCCCCAGTCAACCAGCCGAAGGCTCGGTCACGAAGTCAATGAGCTGCTCCACGCGTCCCAGCAGAACTGGTTCGAGGTCCGTGTAGGAGTTCACCCGGCCCAGGATCCGCTTCCACGCTCGCGCGATATCGGCCTGGTCTGCGTGCGGCCACCCGAGCGCTTCACAGATGCCGTGCTTCCACTCGATGGTTCGCGGCACCGTCGGCCACGCCGCAATGCCGATTCGAGCCGGCTTCACCGCCTGCCAGATATCGACAAAGGGGTGCCCGACAACCAGCACCGACGATCCGTAGGGGCCGCGTGCGACGGCGTCTGCGATGCGACTCTCCTTGGAGTTCGGAACGAGGTGATCCACGAGTACCCCGACCTTGCGTCCGGGACCGGGTTTGAAATCCTTGACGATCGCGTCGAGGTCATCCACGCCTTCGAGATATTCGACGACAACGCCCTCCACGCGAAGGTCGTCTCCCCACACGCGCTCGACGAGCTCGGCATCATGTCTTCCTTCAACGAAGATCCTGCTGGGCAGCGCTACCCGCGCCCGGGCATCCGCCACAGCAAACGACCCAGAAGCGGTACGCGCAGCCGGACCCGCTTTCGGCTTGGGCGCACGCAGCGACACCGGCTTCCCGTCGATGAGGTATCCGGCGCCGAGCGGGAATAGTCTCACTCGACCGTGCCGGTCTTCCAGCTGCACAAAACGGTGCTCGATTCCGACAACCGCGCCCACGAAGCCGGTCGCGAGTTCCTCGACTACGAGATCGCGCTCCGCCTCCACGATCGTGGGCGCGACCGCGGGCGCCCGTCGAGTGAAGCCCGCAAGTACGTCAGAACCGTATCGATCATCATCCACTCGCCGAGGCTAGCCGATGCGAACCAGAGCACAGAGGCTCCACGCCGCGCGGCCACGACTCACGCGCGGGGCGACTGGCGCACGAGTGCGCGGTCCATGATCGCGGAGATAAGCGCCTCCACGGGTTCGCGTGCGGCCGCGGGATTGGCGAGGAGAGTGAAGTCCACGTCTCCGAGCGCCGGAAGACCGAAACGGTTGCTCACCTTGACCAGATCGGCAGGGATGAGCGTTTGTGGAAACACGGCGACCCCGATGCCCGCGCGTACCGCCGCGAGGAGCCCACTCACCTCGCGGGTGTTGCACGTGATCCGCCAGGTGCGGCCCGCCGCCTCGAGAGCGTCAATCGCGATTTGCCTGCTCACGCTCGGAGCCTGATATGCAATGAGGGGCACCGTCTGGCCGGGCTCGATCAGTGTCTTCTCGTGACCAACCCAGACCATGTTGTCGCGACTCACCCGAATGCCTTCCGACTCCTCGCTCGGGTTCTCCTTGATGAAGATCAGGTCGAGGTGTCCGGACTTTAGCCGCCGGTAGAGCGGGGCGCTTTGGTTGACCGTCAGCTCGAGATTGATCTGCGGATACAACTGGCGGAAGTGTCGAAGAATGCGGGGCAACTGCGTGATGGCGAGGTCGTCGGCGGTGCCGAAGCGTAGTCGGCCCTTCATGGCGGAGCCGCTGAAGTAACTCAGGGCGGAGGCGTGGGCCGCGAGGATGGTGCGCGCAAACCCCGCCATCGCGTCCCCGTTGTCCGTGAGGTGCACCTCGCGGGTGTCGCGCGCGACGAGCAGCCTGCCGGCAGCGGACTCCAGTTTGCGCACGTGCTGGCTCACCGTGGGCTGGCTCAGCCCCAGCTGAACCGCCGCGTTGGTGAAGCTCAGCGTCTCGGCGACCGCGAGGAAGGTCTTCAGAAGTACCGGGTCGAACATGACGCTCCATTCGCAAACGTAATGGGAGATATAGGTTCAATTTGCTCACAGAATAGCACCACAAGAGTAACGTCGAAGGTGACCCTTTATACGTAACGCACCTCAGGACATCAGTGACCACCGCTCTAACGACCACCTTTCCGCCCACCGAACCCATGCCCGTCGTTTCTCGACGAGCCCCCTGGAGCGACACGCTGTCGTCGCTTCGAGTACCCAACTTCCGGTTGTTCTCCGCATCCAACGTGCTGGCGATGTCCGGAAGTTGGATGCAGCGCATCGCCCAGGACTGGCTGGTACTCGAACTATCCGGCAGCGTCACCGCGGTCGGTATCACCGTGGCTCTCCAATTTGCGCCGATGTTGCTGTTCGGCCTGTACGGCGGACTGATCGTCGACCGATATTCCAAACGGATGCTGCTGATGCTCACCCAGGCCGTCGTGGCCGTACTGAGCACGGTCCTCGCTGTGCTCGCGATCACAGGAGTAGTGGAGGTCTGGCATGTGTTCGTGATTGCCTTCCTCGTGGGAATGGTCACTGTCGTCGACAACCCCACCCGGCAGGTCTTTGTCAACGAACTTGTCGGGCCGCGCCACCTCCGCAATGCGATCAGTGTGAACTCCTCCGTGTTCCAGCTCGGCGGCCTGATCGGGCCCGCCGTTGCGGGCGTGCTGCTCGTCGCCGTCGGCGCAGGATGGGCATTCGCTATCAACGCCATAACGTGCCTCGTAACCATCCTGACCCTGTGGCAGTTGAAGACCTCGAAACTGATTCGCACTCCCCCAATGCCGCGCAGCAAGGGCCAGCTGCAGCAGGGACTCGCGTACGTTCTGGGCAAGCCAGCGATCTTCTGGTCGGTCGTTATGGTGGCGATCCTCTCGGTTTTTGCGCTGACCATGCCCGTCATTCTCAGTTCCTACGCAACCGACGTCTTCCAGGTCGGCGCGGCAGGATACGGCTTGTTCAACACCCTTGTGGCCGGAGGCGCCCTCGCCGGCGCGATTCTGTCGACCAGACGCCGGGGTGTGCGTCTGCGCAGCGTGGTGATCACCGGCATCGCCTGGGGTGTACTGCAGGCAACAGCCGGTCTGATGCCCAACGAGCTGAGTTTCGGAATCCTGCTCGTCGCGCTCGGCGTGGCCAACCTGCTGTTCATTACCGCCGCAAATTCCCTCGTGCAGATGTCCTCGAACATCGGCATCCGGGGGCGAGTCATGTCCCTCTACGTTCTGGTACTACTGGGCGGGCAAGCCATTGGTGGTCCGCTGATGGGATGGATCGTCGAGAACCATGGCGCCCAGTTCGGGATGGCCGTCTCCGGGATCGTGCCCGCCGCGGCCGCCGCGCTCATCGGCATCCACCTGGCCCGACGCGGCCACCTCACCCTCAGGGTCGGCCTTCAGCGGCGCTCGCCGCTGGTGTCGATCGTTCGTCGTATCGACGGTGGCTTCCGCTAACTGGGACGGTGGCTTCCGCTAAATGGACTGCCCAGGCGGGTTAATTTGCCTACTTGGCTAGCCTCCGGACGAGTCAGATCGCGAATCACACCGGAGCCCTCACACCAGGAGAAAGCCCGTAACCACGAGCTCGCGAATACTCGGCAGCACCTCCGCGAGCACATCGCTTTCACGAAGCTCGAGGAGCTCGGCCAGTGCCGAGCAGATCGCGGCGATACTCAGTTCTCCGTCACAGGCACCGACGACCCCGGCCAGGACGGTGCCCATCGGATACACACGGGCAAAGGCGCCGCCCTGGCGCAGGGTCAGGGCGGCGGGGTCTTCGTCGCCTGGCCAGTAGTGGCGCTCCTCCGTGACGTCCGGAGCAACCGTGAGCATGGCCCGGGCGAGGGCGCCGTCGTCGAGCGCATCCTGCCAGTCGTGCGCAGCCACGGTCTCCGCCACATGGGCGCCGAGTCCGCCGGTCACGGGTGCGCCGAGGCGTTCGAGCCGCCGCAGGGTGGGTTTGCCCGCCGCGGGCCGACGCAGGGTGAGATAGCCGAACCCGACCTGGCGCACGCCGCGTGACGCGAAGTCGTCGAGCCAAGCATCGCTGAGGCGGTCGAACTCGTCGCCCGAACGGGTTCCTCCGTCTCGGATCCAGGTTTCGGTGTACAGCGCAGCGTCCTGCACCTCCCGTTCGATCACCCACGCGTCAAGTGCGGCGGCATCGACCCATGCCCCAACGCGGTCGAACGCGTCCTCGCGCTCGCGGTACTCCCAATTGCCCAGCATCTGGGCGACGCCGCCGCGGGTGAGGTGAGCGGCAGCGCCGGTCACCACCTCGGCGACAAGCGCGTCTCCGACCATCCCGCCGTCGCGATACTCATAGGCCGGAATGCCCTCCGTGCGCGGGGTGATAACAAACGGGGGGTTCGAGACGATCTGGTCAAACAGCTCACCCTCCACCGGCTCGAACAGGCTGCCCAGGCGGAATTCGATGTTGGTGATGCCGTTGAGTTCCGCATTCATCGCGGCAAACTCGAGTGCGCGCGCCGAGATGTCCGTCGCCACCACCCGGCGAGCGTGGCGGGACGCGTGAAGCGCCTGGATGCCGCACCCGGTTCCGAGGTCGAGCACGCTGTCAGCCGGCTCGGTGATGATCAGGCCGCTGAGAGTGAGTGATGCGCCGCCCACCCCGAGCACATGATTCTCTCTCAGGGCGTGGCCGAGCGCGAGCTCACCGAGATCACTGGCGATCCACCAGTTTATCGTGTCCGTGGCGTCCACGAAGCTGTAGGGCCGCAGGTCAATTCGTGCCCGCACACTCGCCGCGTCGAACGAGGCGGACTCGTGCGAAGCGGTTTCGTGCGAAGCGGACTCGAGCGAACTGGGCTCGCGCGAGGCGGACTCGAGCAGTCCGAGTTCGCGTGCGCCCGCGAGTCCGAGTGCCGGCAGAGCCTGCGCCGCGGCATCCCGCTCCGCTTCGAGTCCCAGCACGAACAGGGTGGCGAGGGTGTCGAGGGCCGTCGCGGTACCTTCCGCGCGGCGTCGTTCTAGGGCCCGGCGTGCTGGTACACGGTGACCGCGGTGCAACGCGGCATCCGCCTCGTCCCCCCACAGTTCCGTGAGGGTCGCCACCCGGAAATCGGCGGCGGACAGATCGGTGCGCAGAAGGCCAAGAAGTTCGGAAGTCACCCCGCAATCTAAGTACAGTCCGCGCACGACCGCCGACCACGGGCACCGCGCGTCTAGTCTGTTTTTATGAGCGACACCACAGGACCACGGAATGAGTCGGCAGCGCCCAGCGCGAAGCCGCTCAATGACTCAGCAGAAATGCGCGACGCCATGCGATCGATCGAGGCCATCGGCGAGGATCGCACCGGCACAGACACAGACCTCGACACAGATACCGATACCGATACCGATACCGACGTTGACACCGACGTCGACGTCGACACGGACGAGGACGGCTCGTGACGTTTACCCGTCTCGGCGCAAGCGGTCTGCAGGTTTCGCCGGTCATCCTGGGGTGCATGTCCTACGGGGATCCGCTTCGTGGAACACATCCCTGGAGCATGCCATTGGAGGAGAGCCGCCCGTTCATCCGCCAGGCCATTGAGCTGGGAATCACCACCTTCGATACGGCGAATGTGTACTCGCTTGGTTCGAGCGAAGAGATCGTGGGCCAGCTGCTCACAGAGTTCGCGCGCAGGGAAGACGTCGTCATCGCGACGAAGGTGCACGGCCGGATGCGCGAGGGCGCCAACGGTTCCGGGCTGTCCCGCGCCGCGATCATGCACGAGATCGACGCCAGCCTGAAGCGCCTGGGCACCGACTACGTCGACCTGTACCAGATCCATCGCTTCGACCCGGCGGTGCCGGTGGAGGAGACGATGGAGGCGCTCCACGACGTGGTCAAGAGCGGCAAGGCCCGCTACATCGGGGCGTCGTCGATGTTCGCCTGGCAGTTCGCCAGCATGCAGCATGCCGCCGAGCGCAACGGGCTCACCCGCTTCGTCTCCATGCAGGACCAGTACAACCTGCTCAATCGCGAGGAGGAACGCGAGATGCACCCCTACTGTCTCGCGACCGGCGTCGGGGTGATCCCGTGGAGCCCGCTGGCCCGCGGGCGCCTGACCCGCGACTGGGAAACGACAACGGGACGTAGCGAGACCGACACTTTCGGCCAGACTCTGTATCTGCAATCCGAGGCCTCCGACCGGCGGATCGTCGACACCGTGGGCGAAATCGCTGGGGAGCGGGATGTCTCGCGAGCACAGATCGCTCTGGCCTGGGTAATGAGCCAGCAAGCCGTAACCGCGCCGATCGTGGGCGCCACCAAGCCGGAACACCTGTCCGACGCTGTCGCGGCGGTCGATCTGGTACTCACGGGCGCTGAGCTGGAGCGACTGAGCCAGCACTACGTTCCCCACGCGCTTGAAGGGTTCTGACCCGCTTTGTCCGCTTTGGCGCGAACGCCGCCCGGTTGAGTCGCCCAGAGGGCCTCGCTAGGCTGAAAGTGCAGACATTGATACTCCGAGGGAGAGCATGAAGCCGCTGACCGAAGACGACATTCGCACCTCCATCGTCAACGCGGAGCCGGAGATTGTGGCGCGAATGCCTCTGCCCGGCCTGCACGAAACGCTCTGGGACGCGCGGGAGTATCTCGGGTGGCGTGATCCGCAAGCTCCCCAGCGCGGCTACATCGTGTATTGGCGGGATGACACGCCCGTCGGGATGGTGGTGCGTGCGTCGGACAGTCAGATGTCGCGTGCGCCATCGGCGATCTGCTCGCTGTGCCGAACCCAGCAGCCGGGTCATCAGGTTGCGCTGTTCGGCGTGTCGAAGGCCGGCGAGGCCGGACGCAACGGCAACTCAGTGGGTACTTACATCTGCGCGGACCTGGCCTGCTCGACCATAATCCGGATCGTGCCGCCCGCGTCCGACATGCAGCCGGACCCCGCCGACATCGTTGCCTCGCGGGCCGCCGGGCTGCTCGCGCGTCTGGACTCATTCACCAACGAAGTACTGAAGTCGGCAGCGTAGCGCCCGGTAGAACCGACTTAGGTGCGCTTGAGGGCGTGGAACGGGATGGCGATCGCGGCCACGATTGCGAAGATTCCCGCCACGAACATTGCGGTCTCGAAGCCGGGAGTCTCGAAGGCGTAAGCAAACAGGGCGATGCCCCCCACGAAGAGTACGAGGGATGCGGCGAATGCGATGCCGTTCATTGAGGTCCTGCTTTCTGCGGTTGGTGCCAGTGAGACGCTTCTCTATTCTCTACGATGAACCGACCGATTAGGCAATCCGGTCAAGATCCTTGGCGTCGGCGGCGGAATAGGTCAGGATGATGTCATTCGCACCTCCCCCATAAGGACGTGACATCATGGCCCCTTCCGCGATCGACCAATACATCTCCGGGCTGGAGGAGCCGCTGGCCTCGGTCGCAGTGACCCTGCGCGATCACATCGCGGCGGCGCTACCCGACGCCAGCGGCGACATCTGGCAGGGGCATCCCGTCTGGAAAATAAATGCACGGCCGGTCGTAGGGTTTGAGGCCGAACCGGAATACGTCATCGTCACCTTCTGGCGCGGCCAGGACATTCCCGATTCCACCGGCAGTCTCGTTCCGTCCGGCACGGGACGCATCGCGACTTACCGGGTCGCCAACCCCGCCTTCGTGCACGGTCCGGCGTTGCGCACCTGGCTCCAGCAGGCGGCTCAGCTGGAGGGGTGAACGATGCCAGCGCCCATCCGCTTTCCGGGCTCTCCGATCTGGGCCGATCTGCTCAGCTCTGACCCCGACCGGGCCGTTGACTTCTATGGCCAGCTTTTCGGATGGACGGCATTGAAGTCGAGCGTGGAGTACGGCGGCTACACCAACTTCTACAAGCACCGCAGGCGAGTGGCGGGGATGGCGTCGAACACCAGCAACACTCCGGACACCTGGACCACATATCTCTCCACCCAGGATGCCGACGACACGGCCGCGTCGGTGCTGGCGAACGAGGGCCGGGTGATCAAGCATGACCGCATCTCCGACGCGGGCACGGTCGTTCTCTTCATCGACCCCACGGGTGCGCTCGCTGGCGCCTGGCAACCGGGCGGCCACCCGGGGTACGAGATCACCGGAGAATCGGGCACGACCGTCTGGCACGAGTTGCACACCCGCGACTACCGGCAGTCGCTGCGGTTCTACGGCAATGTCTTTGACTGGAATCCCGCCGTCCTGAGCGACACCGCCGACTTTCGGATGTCGACCGTCGGTGCTCCGCAGCAGGCGCTGGCCGGGGTGTACGACGCCACCTATCTTGGGGCGGATGATCCGTCCCGCTGGTTGGTGTATTTCGGGGTCAGCGACCCCGACGAGAGTGCCGACCGGATCCGGAGACTCGGCGGGATGATGCTGGATGACGTCATCGACTCCCCTTACGGCCGGCTCGCGCACGCCGCAGATCCCACCGGCGCACTGTTCACGATCATCGAGGTCGGCGTCCGGGCCTGACGGCGGCACGCGCCACATTCCTCAGCTCAGCCGCGCGCGGAGAATGGCCCGTTCCACCAGCGTCCAGGTGGTCGACACCGCGAGGTAGATCGCCGCCGCGAGAGGCACGAAGATCGCGACGATCGCCGTGATGAACGGCGCCCAGCTGAGCATCGCCGCGACCCCGGGACTCAGCTGCGGCGTGCCACCCGACGGAGCCTGCTGTCGCGCCCGGGCTGATCGTGCCGCTGACGGCGCTGACGGCGCTGCCGGTCCTGACGGTGCTGCCGCCTGCCCTGGAGCATCGAGTTGCGCCTGCGCGAGCGCCGTGCGTCTGGCGAAGGCAGCCACGGTGACCAGGACCGCGAGCAGGACCACGTACACCGCGGCTTCCTGCCAGGTCAGGCCCGCGCCGACGGCTCCCGCGAGAGTACTGCCGAGCGGAACGCCGCCGACCGTCGCGTCCAGCAACGCATTGTCGTGCCCATTGATGGAGCCCAGCACAAACAGCCCGTACACCGTCGACAGCACGGGAGCCTGAAAGAGCAGCGGCAGGCAGCCGGCCAGTGGCGACGCCTTCTCTCTGCTGTACAGCTCCAAAGTCTTGCGCTGGAGCTGCGGGCGGTCTGCGGAGTACCGGCGCTGCAGCTCGCGCAGGGCCGGAGCCAACCGCCGACGGGTGCGTTCCGCGCGCACCTGCGAAATGCCCACCGGAATCAGGGCCAGGCGCACCAGCACGGTGAGCAGCACGATGGCAGCCGCCGCACTGGAGGCGCCCGCAACGGGCTGCAGCAGGCTGACGAGAGCGGAGAGAAATGAGTAAGCCGCATCGAGGACGGCGGCGATCGGAGTAAAGGAATAGAGGTCCACGGAATTCTCCCTGTGGTTGGAACGGATGGGTGGCCGGAGGGGCCACGAATCATCCGCCAGTCCACAGGGACAGCGAGAAGTTCTAGGCCCGGGACCCTCGTGAGGGTGCCCGGGTGCGGGGTCGTCCTGCGGTATCCGGATGCTGCGGGGCGGGCTCAGCGGATCGTTCCTGACGGCGCGCAAACGCGGTGCTGCGGGCGAGCGCGCTACGCGACCCGGAGGTTACCGCGGCGGCTTGCAACACGAGCACGGCCGCGATAATGGTCACGGCGACGGCCGCGGCCAGCGTGGTCGGTGACGCCAATGCCGCCGGCGCGAGCACGACGAGCAGCACGGCGAGGGCAGCAACAACCGCCGCCATACCCGCCCTGATGTGTCGCATCGCTTCGCCTCCCGTGGGCTCGACGCTACCGCATCGGTCACGCGCCCCGAAAGGGCACCTCACCTCCGGCCGGTGTCGCTACAGCTTTTTGCCGGGGTTCATGATCCCGTCGGGATCGAATGCGTGCTTTACCCGCTCCTGAAGTGCGCGCAGCACCGGGCCCAGCTCGTCATCGAGGTGGTCCTGCTTGAGAACGCCGATTCCGTGCTCCCCCGTGGCGGAGCCGCCAAGAGAGATGGCCAGGCGGATGATCCGGGCGTAAGCCTCCTGTGCGGCAGCCACATCGACCTCAGACGACGGGTCGAAACCAACGATGGGGTGCAGGTTGCCGTCACCGAGGTGCCCGCCCACCGCGATCGGGATGGCCAGCTCGGCGGAGATCTGCTCGAGCGAGCTCAACAGCGTCGGCAGCTGCGACCGGGGAACCGTGATGTCCTCGTTGAGACTCGCACCCCGTACCGCCTGCAGCGCGGGATGCAGCAGCCGACGGGCGTTCATCAACTCGTCGAGGGCGACAGCATCCGACGCGATGACTACCGCGGTTGCGCCGCCGGCCCGCAGCGTCTCAGCGTACGTGCGCACGTCGTCGGCGGCTCGTCCCGCCTCGTCTGACTGGATCAAAAGAAGCGCCGCGGTGCCCGCGGGGAGGGCGGATGCCGGGTCGTACGCGTTGATCGCGGTGATACACGCACCGTCGAGGTATTCCAGAACGCTAGGCCTGCGGCTCGAGGCGACGATGACACTCGCCGCCGCCAGCGCCTCGGCGACCGTCGCGAACGTTGCGGAGACCCCGAAGGCTGCGGCCGGTGCCGGGAGGAGCCCAACGGTGATCTCGGTGACAATGCCGAGGGTGCCCTCCGAGCCCACCAGCAGAGCCGTGAGATCGTAGGCGGCGACACCCTTGATCGTGCGCTGGCCGGTGCGGACGACGGACCCATCCGCGAGGACCACCGTGAGCTGCCGCACGAAGTTGCCGGTAACGCCGTATTTGACCGACAGCATCCCGCCGGCGTTGGTGGCGACGTTTCCGCCGATGGTGGACGCACGCCAGGAGCCCGGGTCCGGCGGGTAGAACAGTCCGACGGCCGACGCGGCGCGCGCGAGTGCGATGGTGCGCACCCCGGCCTGCACGGTGGCTGTCTGGTCGTCTCGGTCGACCCCGATGATCTTGTTCATGCGGGTGGTGTTCAGCACGAGGCATCCCGCAACGGCATTGGCGCCGCCAGCCAGTCCGGTGCGTGCACCCTGCGGAACGACGGGCACGTGGTGTGCTGCCGCGATCGCCACAATCGCCGCCACATCTTCTGTATTCGCCGGAAAAACGATCGCGAGCGGCAGGCCACTGGCGGTGCCGTCGGACTGGTCGCGGTAGTAACTGGCACCCTCGTCGGTCGCCATCAGCTGGGATGCCGGGAGGAGTGCCGCAAGTTCGTCGAACACCACGGATGATTCGGTGCCAGTGGGCGATTCGGAGCTGGCGGATGATTCGGTGAGTACTGTCACGATGATGGCCTTTCCGCCCTCCAGCCTACGAGGCGCTCGCGGGCCAAACGGGGGCTAAAGTCACTGGCGCGTGCGGATGGCTGCCGGCGTGCCCGGCCGCTAGATTGGCCCGATGGTAACGGAACGTGGGCTCGATCGGGTTGTCTTCTTCACCGACGCGGTTGCGGCGATCGCGATCACCCTGCTGGTTCTTCCGCTCGTTGATGAGGTATCCGGCGCGGCGGAGAGAAGTCTCAGCGTCGAAGAGTTCCTCGGCGAGAACCTCTCCCAGCTGACGGGTTTTGCAATCAGTTTCGCGGTCATCGCGCGACTGTGGATGGCCCATCACTCCCTCTTCCAACACGTGCGAGCCCACAGCCGGTTGCTCGTCTGGGTCAACTTCGCCTGGGCCTTCACCATTGTGATCCTGCCGCTGCCCACTGCGGTGGTCTCGGAGCTCTCGGTTGACCCGGCGGCGGTCGGCTTCTACATCGGCACCATGGCCGCGAGCAGCTGCGTGCTCACGGTGCTGATGGTGCTCATTGCGCGCACGCCGGGAGTACTCGATCCGGCTCTGCCCCTGTCATCGCGCGGAATGCTGGGGAGTGTGATCAACTCCGCCCTGTTTCTGGTGGCGTTTGTTATCGGGGTGCTCACGCCGGTGGGGCTGTGGGCGCTGCTCGCCCTGTTCCTCGCCGGTCCGCTTGAGCTGCTCCTGGTGCGACCGGTCGCGCGCAGGCTGATGCGGGCCGACGACAAAGCGGGCGTCGGTGCCCACCACAACGGGGCTCGGCCACCTGCCGAGTCAGCGAAGGGATTGAGCCCCGATGACGGAGAGCAGTTGTAGTTTCTCGTAGCTCTCGGTGCCGGGGGCGGCCGTGTACACCAGCAACGAGTGGGACTGGGTCGGGTCGGTCAACGTTTGGCAGGTTAGCTCCAGCGCCCCCAGCTCGCGGTGAACGAAGTTCTTGGTCTCGGGGGGACGGACGCCGATCTCGTGCAACTCCCAGATCGCGCGAAACTCGACACTTCGATCGAGGAGAGCGTCGGCGAGCTGGGCGGCTCGCGACGATGGGCCGCGGCGCGTCATGATCTCGCGCAGCCCGGAGACCCAGAGCCTCGACAGCAAGGGGTGGTCTTTGGGGGCGTACAGCAGTCGACTGGATTCGTCGGCGAACCAGCGATAGGCAATGCTGCGGTGCGCGCCGGCGAAGTGCGTGGTGTCGCCGGTGAGCGCGACGCCGAGGTGCGTCTGCCTGAGCGTCTCGCCAAGCTCAGTAACGATTTCGGCCGGAGTGTCGTTCAAACGATCGAGGATCCGCAGCAGTCCCGGGTTGATGTGGTCGCTCGAGGGGCCGCGTGGGGGTGGCTGATGCCCGGCGAGGCGGAACAGGTGGTCGCGTTCGTCGACAGAAAGGTGCAGGCCCTGCGCGATCGAGGCGATCATCTGTTCTGACGGTTGTGGTCCGGTTCCCCGCTCGAGGCGGGCGTAGTAGTCCGTCGACATGTGGCAGAGCCCGGCGACTTCTTCGCGTCGAAGACCCGTGATGCGGCGACGCTGACCCCGCGTAAGACCGACGTCTTCGGGCTGGAGAACTTCCCGCCGTCGGAGAAGGAACTCAGCCAAACCGCCCCTGTCGATCACCATGGACTTCTCCTCTCGAAGGGATCTCTCCCACCGTTCCGTCTACTTCTTACCGCCCCGGGGCGACAGATAACCAGTGACTGCCGATCCATCCCTGATGTCTCCGGACGTGTGTCCGGACGTGCCCCCAGGGGTGGCCTCCTCAGCCGTGACCTGGAGAGTCCTGGATAACCCCGGCCGCAGCGTCGAAGGTCGAAGAAGACAACCACGACCACCACCGCCGAGGAGTAAACAATGACACGCACACCCATCGACATCATCATCCCCGATCAATCAGGCAAGCGGGCCGTCGTCACCGGCGGCAGCGACGGCATTGGACTCCGTATCGCGACCCGCCTGGCCGCGGCAGGGGCCGAGGTCATCTTGCCGGTGCGCAACCTCCGCAAGGGGGAAGCAGCCGCCGCCCGCATCCTTGCGAACGCTCCGTCTGCTGCCGTCTCGCTTCGACACCTCGACCTGGCCAGTTTGGAGTCCGTCGCTGCCCTCGGCGAAGTCCTCCGCGGCGAGGGGAACCCCATCCACCTCCTGATCAACAATGCCGGAGTGATGACCCCACCCGAGCGGCAAACGACCGTCGACGGTTTCGAGTCGCAATTCGGAACCAACTACCTCGGCCATTTCGCGCTCGTATCCCACCTGCTCGCGCTGCTCCGCGCCGGCAACGCGCGGGTGACCTCGCAGGTCAGCGTCGCCGCCAACCAAGGCGCGATCAACTGGGACGACCTCAACTGGGAGCGCCGCTACCACGGCATGCGTGCCTACAGCCAGTCCAAGATCGCGTTTGGGCTGTTCGGCCTCGAGCTGAATCGGCGCAGCGAGGCCAATGGGTGGGGTATCAGCAGCAACCTCTCCCATCCGGGAGTCGCTCCCACGAGCCTGCTGGCTGCCCGGCCGGAGCTGGGACGCGGCGCGGACACCCGGGAAATCCGAACGATCCGATGGCTTTCTGCGCGAGGGGTCCTGGTCGGCACCCCCGAGACAGCGGCACTGCCCGCTCTGTACGCCGCGACCTCACCTGACGCGCACGCGGGCCGGTTCTACGGTCCGAACGGACTCGGTCACGTGGGTGGAGCTCCGGCCGAGCAGAAGCTGTTCTCGCGCTTGCGGAGCGAAGACGAGTCCCGGCGCATCTGGGAAACGGCAGAAGAGTTGACGACGGCACGCTTCCCCGTCGCCTGACGCTCCACGCCTCAGTTTTTCTTGGGAGCCTTTTTCTTGTCGACAAAGAGGGTGTTGGCTTGCTCAAGCGACATCCCATTCGTCTCCGGAATTTTTCTCAGCACGAAGATGAACGACAACGCGGCGAAGAAGGCGTAGAGACCGTAGGTGAAGACCAGGGAGAACTCGGCGAGCGGCGGAAAGGTCACCGTGACCGTGAAGTTCGCTATCCACTGCGCGGCGGCGGCCACGCCGAGCGCGCGAGCACGAATCCGGTTCGGGAAAATCTCGCCGAGCAGCACCCACACAACGGGACCCCAGGACGCCCCGAAGCTGATCACAAACACGTTGGCGGCCACGAGCGCGATCGGCCCCCAGGGCGCGGGAAGGCTCGGTGCGCCGTCCACCTCGTTGGCTTGGCTGAAGGCCAACGACATCGTGGCGAGGGACACCATCATCCCGAGCGACCCGACCAACAGGATCGGCCGCCGCCCTACCCGGTCGACGAGGGCTATCGCCACAAACGTCACGGCGATGTTGGTGACCGAGGTGATGACGGAAATCGTCAGCGAGCTGCTTTCCGCGAAGCCCACCGATCGCCACAGGGTGGTCGAGTAGTAGAAGATGACGTTGATTCCGACGAACTGCTGGAACACCGACAGGATGATGCCGATCCAGACGATTGGTTTGAGGCCAAACCGTGGTCCGCGCAGGGCGCCCTTTTCACTGGCGAGCTTGTCCGTTTCAATGCTCTCGCGCATGTCTCGGATGGCACGCTCCACGTCCTCGCCGGGCCACAGCCGCGAAAACAGGGTGCGCACCTCGTCATCGCGGTCCTTGAGAATGAGGTACCGCGGCGACTCGGGCAGGCGCCAGGCGATCAGCCCGTAAATTGCGGCGGGAAGTGCGCCGGCAAGGAACATCCACCGCCACGCCTCGAGACCGAGCCAGAATTCGGATGCCGCCGAGCCTGCAGCTGTGGCGAAAAGCGCATCTGACAACAGCGCCACGAAGATGCCCACGGTGATGGCGAGCTGCTGCAGGGAGGCGAGCCGTCCGCGCATGTGACGGGGTGAAATCTCGGCGATGTAGGCGGGCGCGATGACCGAGGCGATGCCAATACCCAGCCCGCCGACGAGGCGCCACAGAATGAGGTCCCACACGCCGAATGCCAAACCGCACCCGAGAGCAGACACAAAAAACAGCACCGCTCCGACCAGCATCGTCGGTATCCGCCCCCACCGGTCGGCGATTCGCCCGGCACCGTACGCGCCCACCGCACAGCCGATCAGCGCACTCGCCACCGCGAATCCGGTGAGCGACTGCGACAGGTCGAACTGCTGCTGGATGGGGTCGACCGCACCGTTGACAACGGATGAGTCGAACCCAAAGAGAAACCCGCCCACGGCGCCTGCCAGCGCGAGACCGATGACTTTGCGATTAGTTTTCGGCGCTGTTTCTGACATCACTGTCCACTCCGTTGTCGAACAATCGTGTGGGTACGATACGTCGAGACAGCGGCGAGGGGCAGCCGTTGGCGCCGGGGCGGGGCGGGTGTATTAGGCCCCGATCTTCTTCTTTTTCTTCACGAACAGCGTGTTCGCCTCCTCCAGCGACATTCCGTTTGTCTCGGGGACCACCTTGAACACGAACACGAACGATGCGGCGGCGAAGACCGCGTAGAGACCGTAGGTGAGAACGAGCGACAGTTCGGCCAGCGGCGGGAACGATACCGTGACCAGGAAGTTGGCGATCCACTGCGCGGCGGCGGCAATACCGAGGGCGCGCGCACGGATCCGGTTCGGGAAGATCTCGCCGAGCAATACCCATACGACGGGGCCCCAGGACGCGCCAAAACTGACCACGAACACGTTGGCGGCAACGAGAGCGATCGGGCCCCACGCTCCCGGAAGCGACGGTGAGCCGCTCACATCGTTGGCCTGGCTGAAGGCGACGGCCATGGTCGCCAGCGAGACGGCCATGCCCAGTGAGCCGCTGAGCAGGATGGGGCGTCGCCCGATGCGGTCGATGAGCGCGATCGCCACGAAGGTCACGGCGATGTTGGTCACGGCGGTGATCACCGAGATGGTGAGCGAGTCGCTCTCCTCGAAACCAACCGACTTCCACAGGGTGGTCGAGTAGTAGAAGATCACGTTGATGCCGACGAATTGCTGGAACACCGACAGGATGATGCCCACCCAGACGATCGGCTTCAGCCCGAAACGGTTGCCGCGCAGAGCGCCCTTCTGGGACCCCTGGGCGTCGGTCTCGATGCCTTCGCGCATCTCGCGGATGGCGCGTTCGACGTCGTCGTCGGGCCAGAGTCGGGCGAAGATGGCGCGCACCTCATCGTCACGGCCCTTGAGGACGAGGAATCTCGGAGACTCCGGCAGCTTCAGTGCCACCACGCCGTAGACGATGGCAGGGACAACGCCGGCGAGGAACATCCACCGCCACGCCTCAAGACCCAACCAGAACTCGGCCTCTGCGCCGTTTGCCGCGTTCGCGAACACGGTGTCGGACAGCAGCGCCGCGAAGATGCCGAGCGTGATGGCCAGCTGTTGCAGGGAGCCGAGGCGTCCACGCAGCTGTTTCGGCGAGATCTCAGCGATGTAGGCCGGGGCAATCACCGACGCGATTCCGATTCCGAGACCGCCAACGAGACGCCAGATGATGAGGTCGACGACACCGGTCGCGAGGCCGCACCCGAGCGCGCTGATCAGAAACAGGATCGATCCGACGATCATCGCCGGGATGCGACCGTAGCGATCGGCGAGCCGACCGGCGAGGTAAGCACCCACCGCGCAGCCGAGCAACGCACTCGCGACCGCAAAACCGGTCAACGAGTCGCTCAGGTTGAACTGGTCCTGGATCGGATCAACGGCACCGTTAACGACGGACGAGTCGAAACCGAACAGAAAGCCACCAAGCGCGCCGGCGATGGCCAGAAGGATCACCTTGGTGTTGGAGCGCGCCGGTGCGGTGGGACGCGCGGTGCCAGGGTCGGTGGCAGGGGGGTGTGTATCGGACATAGCCGGCTTTCTGGGTTGTGAGCGATAACCCAGTCAAGGCCCGGGTCCTGGAGCACGGACTTCGTTGACCGCGGTGTCGGTCGCGGTCCATGATCCCCGGACGGCGACGACACCGTCATACACTCTAGACCCGCGTTTCTACCCTCGCTTGGGGTGCACGGGCAGCCACCGCGCAACGGCGCGCCAGCCCAGGAGGAAGAGCGCGAGAACCACGGTCGTCACGATCACGAATCCGGGAGCGGTGCCCTGGCCGCTCACGGCACGCAGCAGCAACCCGCCGCCGACGGTGAGGCCCCAGACGCCGAGCCCGGTGCGCACGAGCGACATCGGCGCCCGCCACCCCCGCGTGACCAGCCACCCCAGCAGCAGTCCCACGAGAAACGGCCACGCGGTGCCGAACAGACCCGATGGGTCGAGGGCCTCGCTGTGGCTGGAGCGCCCGATCACGGCGAAGGTGAGCACAAGGAACGCGTCTAGGGCGACGGCGATGACCGCACGGCGCCGGGGCGAGCGGGACGTCGACATCCCCCGAGCCTAGACGCACTTCCACACCGCACGAGGAACCCGCACGAGGACACCGCATGAGGGACCCGCATGAGGGACCCGCATGAGGAACCCGCCAGCGTCAGCCCGACGTCAGCGTAGCTATTTTTTGAGGGCGCGGATGATGCGGCTCAGGGCATGGCCCGAAGCAAAAGTCAACGGAACCAGCACCCAGAGCAGGGACACGATGTTCGGGCGAAAGGTGGGACCGTTCGGTCCGCTGATGTAGGCGCCGATGGGCACGCTCACGCCGCCGCCACCACCCCCGCCGTTGTCTTTTTCGTCGCTGCCACCGCCGAATCCGAAGCTCACCAGGGCAACCGGCACGACTTCGACGCCGTCGAGGGTAATGGGCGCGCCATACGCGGCCTTCACTCCCATGGACTTCACCGTTTCTGTAACGTTCTCGAGTTCGTTCGCCATGCAGCCGACCCTACCGCCGCCCTCCCAGTCGGGGTCAAGGGGTCGTGGTCCAGGGTTGAGCTCACGCGGCGGACGGCGACGAGGCCGGACGAATGAACGCAACGAGCAGGGTCACGGCCCCGATCACGAGCAGAAGGACTGAGCCCACAATCAGCAACGACCGCACCGCGTCATAGGGCACGGCGACCAGGACGATACCTGCGATCACCGACACCACTCCCCCGATCACAACGAGTCCGGTACTGCGGCCTCGCGTTGCGGCGTCGCCGCGCGCAACGTCGCCGGGACCGTCTGGGCGGCGGAACACAGATGCGATTGAGGCCACGCCGTCGATAACCCAGCCCAGCCCGATGAGCCAGGCAAGGGCGGTCACCGAACCAAACGGGTTGTTGAGGCAGAGCACGCCGGCGACAACGACGAGCCCGCCCAGAATCACCTGCACGGCACGCGAGGTGCGTGAGGTAGCCCCGGAGACAGACCCGGTGATGCGGGAGATGCCCACAACAATGAGGTAGACCCCGAACAGCAGAGCCACCACCCGCAGCGCGCTCTGCGGCCAGAGCAGCCCGATCGCGCCTGCCACAATCGCGGCGGCCCCGGCGAGCATGCGCCAGCGGCGCTGGACCTCCAGCACCCGCGCGTCTATCTCGGCCGTTGTGTCGACATGTCGTGGGTTCATTGTTCCTCGACCCGCTTCTATCTTTGATGCTCGTGCGCCTGAAGTGCTGATGGCCACGACAGTACTCGTCGGGCCGGGCTGCACGACAGGCCTTGCCTGGTAATTACTTCACGGCATCCGGAACAAAACACCGCCAGCGCGCGGTGCGCTTAGCCGCGATGGTGACGGGAGGCGGAGCACGGTTCGAGTTCGCTGGTGGTAATCCTGTCGGACCCACGCTCCGCGTCGAGAGGAACGCCGCACAGCGACCGCAGCGCTAGGAGTTCTCAACTCGGGTTGAACAGCTCGGCGACAGCTCCCTTCGGGAGCGCGACCCAGCCCTCCCGCCGGGCCCGGTCGAGCAAGTGCGGGGGCGGGGGAAGGTAGCCGCCCACAGCCGCGTTCCGCGACGCCAGCGACGCGATGACGGCGTCGAACGCATCGCCCGACGCGACCATCAGTTCCGAATGGGACGCGAGGTCAAGCCACGGGGCTGTCGCCTCGATGTCGAGGAGGAGTCGCTCCCGGGCGAGCGGGTCGGTACGGTATCCGGTCGTGTCGAACCCCCAGAGACGGAGGGACGCCCCCGGGTAAATTTCGACCACCGCGCCGTACCCCGCCCGGTCCACGTCAATGCCGCTGTCCTCGAGCCGTGCGAGCAAGCCGGCACAGCGCATCGCCGTCAGCCCCAGCCGGTCCGTGGAAACGCTCAGCGGCCACCGTCCGATCTTCTCTCGCACGTCGCGGTCGGTCTCCCGGTAGGCGAGGGTGCGCCGCCACGCCATGCCGCCCTCGGGACCAGTCGGTTCGCGTTCGCCGGCGGCGTGTGCCGCGACGAACTGCACGAACTCGTCTGGCCAGCCGAATGCGCAGTCGATTCCAATCTTGTCGACGATGGATGCCGCGGCGACGATCTGTTCGTCGTCGACCCCGAGGTGGAGCTCGAGCAGAGTTGCGCGCGCAGTTGTCCATTCGATAACCGCGAGCGCAGTGCCCTTGTTCTCGGCGGCGAGGTCCACTCCAGCTGTCAGCATTCGTCAACGATAGACGGGCATCCGGTTCTCGTGCGGTCGAGCTGACCTCGCCGACCGGATGGTCGCCGATTCTCGTGGGCGTCGTCACGCTGGTTCTCTGTGGACCTAGCAGGTGCAGCCGCAACGCGAGAACCGCGTTAGCGCGATTCGCGTTCTTCTGGGGAGCGGTGATCTCGTTGTTCGCGATTGCGGCGGCATTCTTCATCCGCAAATCCGCAGTCAAATCGGGTGGCGACGTTCCCCTGGGGCATTAACCCGCGCCCGCGTTAGACCTTTCGCCGACGGTGCCAACGTGCTTATCGTCGTTGAGGGGCCGGCGGCAAGGAGCGGGCGATGCGGATTTCAGTTGTGGGCACGGGCACGATGGGTTCTGCGATGGCCCGAACGCTCGTGCGGGCCGGGTTTGACGTCACGGCATGGAACCGCACCCTCGATCGCGCACGCACGCTCGAGGCTGATGGGATCACCGTAGAGCCCACGATCTGGTCGGCGGTGGCCGACGCCGACGTGGTGCTCACCATGGCTTTCGACGCACGCGCGACCCTCGACCTCGCCGCCCGGTTTCTCGGGACGATGAAAGAGGGTGCGATCTGGATGCAGTGCAGCACCGTCGGTCCGAATGGCATGCGGTGGCTGGTGGACCAAGCCGACCAGTACGGAGTCGCACTGGTAGACGCGCCGGTGGTGGGGAGCCGGGCTCCCGCCGAGGCCGGTGAGCTGGTCATGCTGGTTTCGGGCGCACCGCCTCTCATCGAGCGTCTTCAGCCCGTGCTGGCCGCTCTCGGCAGCAGCACGGTCATCGCAGGGACCGAGATCGGCCAGGCGAGCGCGCTGAAGCTTGCCTGCAATGCCTTTATCGCCTCCGTGACGGCAGCGCTCGGCCAATCGGTGGCAATGTGCCGGGAACTCGGGGTGGAGCCCCGACTGTTGCTGGACACCCTCGAGGGAAGCGCCCTGGACAGCGCCTATGTACGCGGCAAGGGCGCGATGATGATCGCGGGCGACTTCACACCGGCGTTCGCCGTCGACGGTGCCCTGAAAGACATCGCGCTCATGATTCAGAGCGTGGACCCCGAGGTCGCCCCGCTGCTGCCGGTGCTGCGCGGGGCCTTTGGTGCGGCGAGCGCGGCCGGACATGGGCGGCAGGACATCGCGGCCGTCGTATCGAGCTTTTCCTGAGGGGTTTTCCGAGGGCTTCTTCTGGGGGTTTCTTCCACGAACAGGGAACGGGTGCACTGATGAAAAAATGGAGAGCGGTGATCATCCTCGGGTGCGCCCAGTTTGTGATGGTCCTCGACAGCACCGTCATGAATGTGTCGATCTCGCAGGTGGTGGTGGACCTGGACACTACGGTGTCGGCGTTGCAGGCGGCCATCACCTTCTACACACTCACGATGGCCGCCGGGATGCTCCTCGGCGCGAAACTCGGAGATGTGTGGGGCCGCCGAAGGGCATTGGCGATCGGCGCGGCCATCTACGCCGTCGGTTCGCTGCTCACGGCACTCAGCCCCAATATCGCCGTGCTCTTTCTCGGGTGGTCTGTGATTGAGGGCATCGGGGCGGTACTGGTGATCCCTGCAATCGCATCGCTCATCGCCGGAAACTACACGGGTCAGGACCGCGTCGTCGCCTTCGCCATCATTGGCGGCAGCTCGGGCGTTGCCGTTGCTGCGGGCCCGCTGATCGGTGGCTTTTTCACCACCTACCTGAGCTGGCGCTACGTGTTCGTCGGCGAGGTCATCATCATGCTCGGCCTCCTTCTGATGGTGCGGCTCATCCCCGACACCAGCACACCGCAGCGCCTCCGCATTGACTTTCCCAGCGTTGTGCTCTCCGCGCTCTCGCTCATCCTGATCGTGCTCGGCCTGCTGCAGAGCAAAACCTGGGGGTGGATCCGGCCGCTGAACTCACCCGAGATCGGCGGGGTGCCGATAGAACCGCTGGGAATCTCCCTCACCGCGTACTGCATCCTGGCGGGGGCCGCGCTCATGCTCGCCTTTGTGTCCCGCCAGCGTCGACTCGTCAGCACGGGTCGGGCGCCGTTGGTGGATGTCACGATGCTCAGAATCACGCAGTTGCGAAGTGGCCTCACCGTGCTCTGGGCGCAATACACGGTCACCGCGGGACTCTTCTTCATGATCCCCGTGTACCTGCAGATGACGCTCGGCTACAACGCGCTCGAGACGGGACTCAAGATATTCCCGCTCTCGGTGGCGCTGATCCTGTTCTCGTTCGCCGGGTCGCAACTCGGCAGCCGGTGGTCGCCGCGACGGATAGTGCGCGTCGGACTTGGGCTGCTGGTGGTCGGCCTGGTGGTCCTGCTCTCGTCGGTTTCGCTTGACCTTCGAAGCGTTTTCTTCGGTGTCGGCATGTTCGCAGCGGGTGCGGCACTCGGGCTCCTGGCATCCCAGATCGGAAACGTGACGATGTCGAGCGTCGCCGAACGCCAGACCAGCGAGGTCGGAGGTCTGCAGGGCGTCGCTCAGAACCTGGGCTCCTCGTTGGGCACCGCCCTGATCGGTTCCGTGCTGATCGCTGCGTTGACGACATCCTTCCCCGCTGCGGTGAACGGTAGCGACGTGTCCCCCGCCGCAAAGACAGCCGTGCAGGAGGGGACGGCAGAGGGTGTCGACATCGTGGCCGCGTCGTCTGTTCCGGACATCGCGGAGGAGTTCGGTTTGTCCGACGAAGACGGTGAGGCCCTGACCCAGCTTTACAGCGAGTCTCAGGTGTCCTCGCTGCGCGCGTCTTTGTTTGTGCTGACTCTCTTCGCCGTCGGGTCGCTCGCCTTCACGGCGGGCATCCCCTCGACGCTGCAGGTGCGCAAGCGAGAGAGCGCGAAGCCGGTGCCGTGATGTGGGCGCGGGGTTGAGCGCGTATTGTCGACTTCACCGAAGCCTCCGTGCTTCCGAGGGAGGGAGTGCCCGATGGCAGACAAGTCACCCAAAAAGAACGGCGCCAAGACCGTTGCCGCCAAGTCGCTGAAAGAGAAGCGCGCCGAGAAGAAGGCAAAGCCGACGCGCTAGGTACGAAGGCAAAGCCGTCTCCTAGACACGAAGGCAAAGCCGACGCGCTAGGTAGCGAGCGACGCGTAGTACGCGCCGCACCGTGGAAGGAGCCGGGCCCGTGGGCCCGGCTCCTTTGTCACTCAGTTCGGCTGTACCGCGTTCGGCTGTACCGCGTTCGGCTGTACCGCGTTCAGCTGTCCCGCTCCCACCACACGTCGTCGTGGCCCCAGGCTTTGTCACCGTGGTGCCCGTTGTCGTGGCCGTGGTGCCCGTCGCCCCAGTCGTCGCCGTGGTGGCCGTCAGCGTTACCGCCGGTCGAACTCCAGGTCAGCGGAATTTCCGTAAGCGCACCGATCGGCTGCGGCGCTCCCAGGTCGTCCGGAACAAACGTGCTCGTGGTGGCCCACAGCGTGTCATCCCGCACCTCGACAGCGGCAGGCGATGCCACGGTCAGGAGCAGCGCTGGCGCGTCCGAGCCGGGCGCCAGGTAGGAGATCTGGCCGGTGCCATCGCCCCCGAACAGCTCGGCGACGAAGACCGTGCCGTTGTCTGCAACGGCGAGCCCGGTTGCGCCGGCAAAGCCAGTGGCGACAAGTTCAGACTCTCCTGTCGCCGGGTCGACCCGGTACACCGAACCACGACCGCCGAGGCTCGGGTCTTCCGGCCCTCCGGGAAGGGTCGTGACGTACAGGTAGCCATCGGGTCCGTATTCGACGTCGGTGGGCACCGGTTCGAAGATGTAGTCGTAACCGGCAACACAGGCCGGCAACCCACCCGCTGCGGCAATCTCGGCCGTCACCGTCACCGCGGGTTCTGGCGGCAGGACAGCGACCGTGCTGATGGCACCCGCGTCGTCAACCCACAGGATCGCGTTCGCACCTGCGTCCGCGACATACAGCCCGTCTTCAGCAACGAGAGTCGCGTACGGGTGGCTATCCACCTTGCCCGTGTACGGCACTCCGGATGGTCCCAATCCCATCGGGTCAACGGGGATCTGGGCGTTACATTCCGCAGGCAGATCGACGAATCCGTACGTGTTGACCTGGTCAGGATTCGTTTCGTCCTCGTACCCGCGCACATCGGCGAGTTCGGTGATAGTGCCCTCGGCGTCGATCGAGTTCAGCACGGAGGCGCTGAGGTCGGGTGCGGACTGCGAGTAGTAGACGATGCCCTCGGCGGTGGATACCGAGCCGATCTCTTCTCCAGGAAGCTCAGGACTCGCTCCTGGGATCCCAGCGGCGAGTTCGACCGTGGTGCCGTCGGCGTTCACCTGTGTCAGCAAGCCAGCGAAATTCTGGCTGACATAGGCGGTGCCGTCGTCACCAACACCAAAGCTGAGTGGGCCCAGTAATCCGTCGGCCAGGGTCACCGGTTCGCCCGCGCTGACCGATGTAGGGGGTTCGCCATGGTTGCCGCCGTGGCCACCCCCTCCCCCGGCGACGGCGGGCGTCGCAATCAAGAGCGCCGGCGCCACGAGCGTGCCACAGGCGAGAATGGACAAAAGTGGTTTGTTCACGATTACTCCTCAGACCTCGTTGTCTCTGTCACGGGGAGGGTATGTTCTCGTCGCTACCGGGGCTCTCGTCAGGGCCGACATGGGTTGCTCGACGCCCGGCGCGACGGGTATGCATCTCGCCCGGTGGTTCGCGCGTGAGCGCCAACGACGGCAGACTATGGCGCTGCCGCCGCCGATATCTAGCCCTTCGCGGGCTTTAGTGGACACAACGCGAAGGACATGCGGTTTACCCGTCCGGGACACGAACGCTCGTCGGGGACTACGCGTGGAAGCTAGAGCTTCGCCCGCACGTACTGCGCTGGCCAGTAACTCACCTCGACACCCAACTCCTGCGCGGCGCGCAGCGCGAAGTGTGGGTCCCGCAGCATCTCACGGCCGAGCATGACCGCGTCGGACTGGCCAGAGGCGACAATCTGGTTGGCCTGCTCCGCAGAGGTGATCAGGCCGACCGCGTTGACCCGCACGGCTGCGGTGCCTTTCACAAATTCGGCAAAGGGAACCTGGTAACCGGGAGACAGGGGAATGGTGACCCCCGCGACGTTGCCTCCGGTAGAGATGTCGAACACGTCGGCGCCAGCCTGTTCGGCCCAGTTCGCGACGGTTGACGTCTGGTGCTCATCCCACCCGTTTTCGGTCCAGTCGGTGGCAGAGAATCGCACAAAGAGCGGAACGCTGTCACCAACAGCTGCGCGCACCTCCGTCACGATGCGCAGCAGAAGCCGCGCGCGGTTTTCAAGGCTTCCGCCGTATTCGTCTGATCGCTGGTTACTCAGCGGCGAGAGGAACTGGTGGATCAGGTACCCGTGCGCGGCGTGCAACTCCAGCACGTCGAAGCCGGAGCGCACGGCGCGCAGTGCAGCGGCGACGAAGTCATCCACCACACCATCGATTTCATCGATCGCGAGCTCCCGCGGGGGCGCGTATCCGGGAAACTCCACCGCCGACGGCCCAACCGTCGGCCAGCCGCCTTCCTGCGCGGGCACCGTTCCGCGTTGGGGCGCAAAGGGTCGGTACGTGGAACCCTTGCGGCCGGCGTGCGCAAGCTGGATCGCGGTGGTCGCTCCCTGCGCGTGGAGGAACGTGGTGATGCGCGCGAAGGCGGCGGCCTGCTCGTCGTTCCAGATGCCCAGATCTTGTGGCGAGATTCGGCCCTCGGGGCTGACCGCCGCGGCCTCCGTCATCACCATTCCGGCACCACCGGTGGCGAACGAACCCAGATGCACGAGGTGCCAGTCAGTCGTCATGCCATCACCGGCCTCGGCCGAGTACTGGCACATCGGGGCGACCCAGATGCGGTTGCGCACGGAAACTCCGCGAACGTCAAACGGGGTGAACAGGGTGGGCGGGGTGGTCATCTGGGCTAGGGGCACCTCAGGTACGACGCGGAGAACGGCGCGGGTATTCCCGGGCGCCGCAAAGCGAGCCGCAGAGAGAGCCGCGGAGCGAGAAGCAGCGCGGGCAGCAGAGCGCGCAGTCTCAGCCCGCCATAAACCGGCGGTATTCGGTTTGTGTTCGTCGCAGTGCCGTGGTTTCCCGGCTGGTGAGCGACGCAAACGGTTCGCCTCTGATGGATGTCTCGCCCGCGACATCCGCTCGCCGCCAGGTTCCCGTGACGGCTCCACCAGACACAAGCACGGGCCGGAAGATACCGTTCTTGCCGGGCACAACCTGCTGCACATGCTGCTCGTCGAGCACGAGGGAGCGGTCCTGGTAGCCGAGCAGGAACTCGTCGAACCCGGGCAGGGCGTACACATGGCGCAGCGCCGCCCGTTGCGCAGCGGCGTGCTCTCGCGTGGCGGCGTGCTCTAGCGCGGTTGCGTGCTCTCGCGTTGCGGCGTGCTCTTGCGTAGCGGGCGTTGCGTCAGGCTCTGGCACCGTGCCGTCCCGTCCGGACGTCGCCCAATAGCTCTGTCCCGCGAGCACGTACTCCGTCAACTGGTCGCGGGCGAGCTCCAGTCCCGCTCGCGCATCCGCCAGCGTGAGCTTGGTCCACCACGCGAAGTCTGCGAGGGTCGCGGGACCGTGCCCGGCGAAGTACCTGACGACAAATTCGCGCAACGCCTCCGGCCGGTCGAATTCGGTCGACTGGGTGATCCACTCGTCGACGAGCACGAGTGCCTGCTGGTTGGCCGCGGGCGGACCCCAGCAGACCAGGCATCGCTGGCTGAGATTGAAGATGATGTGGTAACCGCGCTGGCCCTCGGTGGAGATTCCGGCCTCGCGGACGAGTGCCAGAAACTCCTCGCGTCCGGCCGCCCCGCCGCCCGCCAACTCCACCCGCGCGACCTGCGCCGCACGCTCGAACGTGGTCTCGTCGAGGCCGAGTTCACGAAACCGGGTTCTCGCCCCGGCGAGGGTCCGTGCTGAAGTCAGACCCAGAATCCAGCGCAGATCGGCCGCCGCAAGAAAGTGCAGCGTGCCCCGCATGGGAGCTGAGCGGATGACTTCGCCGCTCGTCAGCGCCGCCATCACGTCACTGCGCACCGACCCAGGCGTCCGCAATCCGATCGCCCACACCGCCTGGGCGAAGTCCTGCGCCTGGATGGCCAACAGCCCGCGGACCGTTTGGGGCACGGAGGAGGGCGCCCCGCCGGGGGCGATGCGCTGGCTCTGCAGCCGCAGGGCTCGCAGCGTTGCCGGATCGACGGACGGAGGCATCCCTCATCGCACCGTCGCCGGCCGCAACAACAGCCAGGCACCGACAGCGGATATCGCGATCGCGACAGCGGCCGCGACCGCGAGCCACCAGGCAGCAAAGGACGCGAAGATGCTTTCGGCGGACGGGATCACGATAATCACCCCGACGACGATGACGAGGCCGAGAGCGGTGGCGATGAGCTGCGGTCCGCGCGCTCCCCAGCGCACCCACGATGCCGCGAAGCCGCCTCCCACGACGAGACAGGTCAGGCTGCCGAGAAACACGATCGGCACGAGCAGCGACAGGTCGCCGAGACCGAGAATGTAGATGTCGAAGATGTGGAAGCCCGACCACCAGTGCCCGGTCGCCAGCTCGATCATGGTCAGGATCGCCAGGATGACCGTGATGTACGCCGAGGTCAGCACCGCCCAGAGGAGAGTCCCGGCGACAAAGTCGCGCCGGGTCGCCCCGAGAGTAAGCGCAAACGGAAACGTGGTCGCGATCGATTGCACCCCGAGGTAGACAAGATACCCGGGAAACGCCCAGAGGAACGCGGGATTGTTGCGGGAGCCAGTAAGCCAGCCCTCGCTTCCGGGCACGCTTCCCCCGCGCAGGAAGACCAGGGATATCAACACGGAGATCAGCGCGACCATTCCGATGATGTACAGCGGGACGAGAAAGGTCATTTCGCGTTTGTTGAGGTGCAACTTGACTGCGGGCACTACTGAGCTCATGCTCGTACACCTTCCTTTGTGGTCGTGGCCGGTTCGTCGTGCGTGCCGTAGGCCATGACCAGGTCCTGCAGCGATGCAGGCGCGACCTGCACGCCGTGAAGCGCGGCGGCATTCAGGATGTCCGAGTCACCTGGTCCGCGCACGATGACGGATTTGAGGCCACCCACGCGGGTGGACTGGAGGACCGCGCGCCCCGCGGCGACCCGATCGACGACGTCCGCGACGCCGCTGAGGGACAAGGCGAGCTCTCGCGCGTCATCCCGCTCCTCCTCGACCACGACCCGGCCGCGGTCGACGATCACGACGCGGTCGAAGAGAGATTCCGATTCTTCGATGAGGTGGGTGGAGAGCAGCACCGTGCGCGGCACTGTCGCGAGGTCGCGAAGCAGCACGCTGTAGAACAGCGCTCGCGCCGAAACATCCAACCCGAGGTAGGGCTCATCGAACAGGGTGACCGGCGCGCGCGAGGCGAGGCCGAGAACGATGGCGACGGCGGACAATTGCCCGCGGGAGAACTTTTTGATCGGCGTCTTGGCAGGTATCTGAAACCCGTCGACTAGCTCGCTTGCGACGTCGGTGCTCCAATTCGGCGCGAACTCGGGCGCGATGCGGAGGACGTGGTGCAGGCGGTAGTCGTCTGGGTACCTCTGGTTGTCGCGCACGTAACTGATCTTCGACAGCGTTGCCGCGTGCTCAAACGGTGTTGCGCCGAGCACTTCGACCCTGCCGGAAGTGGGGCGATCCTGCCCGGAGATAATCGACATCACCGTGGTCTTCCCGGCACCGTTTCGTCCAAGCAGTCCACAGATGGAGCCGACAGGAACGGTGAAGCTCACCTCGTCGAGCGCTTTCACGCGCCCGAACCTTCGGGTCACGGCACGGATCTCAATGGCGTTCGTCACTTACGGCCTCCCGATCGATCATTGCTGCGAGGTCGGAGGGTCCGATCCCGAGCGTCTGCGCTTCGCGCAACATTGGTGTGAGAAATTCTGTGGTGAAGCGGTCGCGGCGCTGCGCGAGCAGAAGCTCCGCGGCGCCCGGAGACACAAACATGCCCACTCCGCGCTTTTTGTAGAGGATCCCCTGCTCCACCAGGAGGTTCACCGCTTTGCCTGCCGTGGCCGGGTTGATCCGATAAAACACGGCGTACTCGTTGGTGGACGGCACCGCTGTCTCGTCGGCGTAGGTGCCCGCCACTATGTCGTCTTTGATCTGCGCAGCAAGCTGCTGAAAGATCGGAATATCGTTCGAGAGCATGTCACCTCGTTGGTTAGTTACTGCACTAACGAACCTAGCGGCAGACCGAGCCAGACGTCAAGCCTCGGGAACACTATTCGACCTCAAGAAACCAGCTACGCAGCACCCCGGCGATGTGCTCCCGGGCTGCGGCAATGCCGTCGAGGTCCCCGCCCGTCAGGCTCGCCCGAATGTTGGAATGCCAGGTGAGTAGCCCGTGCGGGTCACCCGCGAAGCTCGGCGCCGCGCTTTTGTCTTCGGGGGTGGTCGCCCCCGCGTGCAGCACGAGTCGCACCGGTCCGGCGCCGTGCGCGTTGACCGTCACCCTGTCCTCGCCCGGAACGATGTAGTAGCTGGGCGAATTCCACTTGATGTGTTCCTGCACCCCCGGGGTACACGTCAAAACGATTTCCCGAAGCGCCTCGACCTGTGCTCGGCCCGCTTCACTTTGGGCCGCCAGGAAGTCTTCGACAGTGGAGAATTTCGCAGCCATAGCGAGACAGTAACGCCCGCCCCACCCTGCCGCCAGTGCCCGCCAGCGCACTACAATTCCCCCAACCGAGAAGGCACCCGCCGACACTCGTTTTTCGAAGGTGAAGACATGCTCCCCGAGATCAACTACTGGGCTGTGCTTCTCGCCACCGCCTCGAGCATGGTGGTGGGGTCGATCTGGTACACCCCCAGGGTCTTCGGCAATTACTGGATGAAGGCGGCAAACGTCACACCGTCGGGCAACTCCTCCGATGCCGTGCGCCCGATCGTGATCACCCTCTTTGTGAGTTTCGTCACCGCCTGGGTGCTGGCGGGTGCCGCGTTCATCGCCGACGACTTCTACGGCGGGGCATTTTTGGCCGACACCCTCGTGACCGCGATCGTGCTCTGGGCAGGGTTCACCGCGGCACGATTCGCCACCCACGACGCCTTCGACGGTCGGCCCGCCGGACTCACCGTGCTGAACATCGCGCACGAGTTCGTGACCATCGTGATCATGGCTCTCATCATCGGTGTGTGGCCGCCGAGCTGAGCAGAAAATTTCTCTGGCGGATGTCGCTCGCGCCTGTCGATCGCCCCGGGTCACGATCGTCATACAAGTAGGGGCGTCAGTTGGACGACCCGATCGAGACTGGAGACAGAAATGCGATATTCACTACTTCTGAACAACCCCGAGCCCGATGACGTGGGACTCAGCGAAGAGGACATGGCACCGGCCCGGGCCGCCTTCGACGCCTATGCCCGCGCGCTCGAGGATGCCGGCGTGCTGGTATCCGCCAACATCCTGCAGACCTCGGGCGCCAGTACAACACTCACCCGGCGCGAGGGCACCCTTCAAGTGCAGGACGGCCCCTTCGCGGACACGAAGGACAAGCTCAACGGCACGTTTGTCATCGATGTGCCCGATCTCGACGCGGCATTGGCCTGGGCGGAAAAGTGCCCGGCCGCTGACTACGGCGTCATCGAGATTCGGCCGTCCGCTATCGAGTTCAGCGAGGGCCGGTGGAACGTTCTGGCGTGACCGCGCGGCACACGACCACCGGCGCCGAGGAGGCGCGGCTGCGGGTCGAGGGCGTCGCCCGTGCCTCCTACGGGCGGTTGCTTGCGATCCTCGCCGCGCCTCACGGCGACATCGCGGCCGCCGAGGATTCGCTCGCGGACGCGTTTGAGCGTGCCCTGGCGACGTGGCCAGCCCGCGGCATCCCGAACAACCCGCCCGGCTGGATCCTGACGGTGGCACGCAACCGACTCAGGGACCAGTGGAAGTCGGCGGCGCGACGCGCGGAGATGCCGCTGGACGCGCTCATCGGCGCTCGGTCGGGACGCACCGCCGGTCTCGACCCGCTCGCTGGTCTCGACGGTGGTGACGGTGGCGAGCTGCGCGACGGAGATACACCGAGCTTGGAGCACGACGCCATCCCCGACAAGCGCCTCGCCCTGCTCTTCGTCTGCGCACACCCGGCAATTGATCCGGGGATACGCACTCCCCTGATGCTGCAGACGGTACTCGGGTTTCGGTCGACCGAGATCGCCCGGGCCTTCGCGATGCCCGAACCCGCCATGGCGCAGCGGCTTGTCCGAGCCAAGCGACGCATTCGTGATGCCCGGATTCCCTTCGAAGTGCCCGGTCGTGCGGTGATGCGCGAGCGGCTCCCAGCGGTGCTCGAGGCGGTCTACGGAACCTACGCCATCGACGCTCCCGGAGCGCCCGGGGCTCTCGCCCACAACACCATGTCCGCCGAGGCCCTCTACCTGGCCTTCACCCTCGCCGAGCTGCTGGGCGACGAAGCGGAGGCGTGGGGGCTCGTGGCCCTCATTGCGTTGTCGCTGGCGCGCGCCCCCGCACGGCGCTCCCCCGACGGCATCCTGGTGGCGCTCGCCGACCAGGACACCGCGCAGTGGGATGAGGAGTTGATCCGTCGGGGCGAGTCCGCGCTGTGGCGCGCCCATCGTTTAGGCCAGACGGGAAGATTCCAGTTGGAGGCGGCGGTCCAGTCGGCGCACTGCGACCGGCGGCGATCCGGGCGCACGGACTGGGCGGCAGTGGGCGCGCTTTCGCGGGAGCTCGTCCGCGTGGCCCCGACGCTGGGAGCGCGGGTCGCACTCGCTTCAACCATGGCAGAAACCGACGGGGCGGCGGCCGCGCTCGACTATCTGGATCGCCAGCCAGACGCCAACGAGTTCCAGCCGGCGTGGGCCACCCGCGCAGATCTGCTGGCCCGGCTGGGACGACTCGCACCAGCCGCAGCCGCGTACCAGCGCGCCATTGCGCTGACAGCTGATCCCGCGGTGCGGCGAGCGCTGCAGCGCGAGCTGGTTACGGTGCAGCACCCTGACGGGGTGCAGCACCCGAACGAACAGAGCGAATCGCGCGAACATGGTCGAGGATAGGAAGGGTGACGAACCCCGCCGTTTCCGACGCAGTGCGCGACTTCCATTCCGACATTCCGCCTGCCCAGCTCGAGGTGGTGATCTCTGCGCTCGAGCGCTGTGGCGTGATCGATGGCCACAACGACCTCGCCTGGGTCAGCCGGACCGCACGGGACTACTCCGTTGAGGGCCTCGACGCGGGCGTGACTGCCGTTGACACCGACATCCCCCGCCTCCGCGCTGGCGGCGTGAGCGCCCAGTTCTGGTCGGTCTTCGCACCCGTCGACGAGCTGGGCGCAGACGCCGTGCGGTACACGCTGGAGCAGATCGACTTCGTCTACCGGTTGGTCGAACGGCACCCCACCCATTTCGCACTCGCCCGGTCGGCCGACGACGTGCGGAAATCAGTTGCCAGCGGCCGCATCGCGTCGCTGTTGGGCGCCGAGGGCGGCCACTCGATCAGCGAATCCGCGGCGGTACTCCGCATGTTCGCCCGCCTGGGAGTGCGCTACATGACGCTCACTCACACCTCGACCACGACCTGGGCCGATTCCGGCACCGACGACCCCGAACACGACGGGCTGAGCGCCACGGGTGAGGACTTCGTTCGCGAGATGAACCGGCTCGGGATGCTCGTCGACCTCTCGCACGTCTCGGCGGCGACGGCGCACGGCGCCCTCGACATCACGTCCGCACCGGTCATTTTCAGCCACTCCTCCTGCTCCACCGTCGCCACGCACCCCCGCAATGTGTCTGACGACGTGCTGTCCCGGCTCGCGGCCAACGGCGGCGTGCAGATGATCACGTTCGTGCCGATGTTCCTGTCGGAGCGGTACGCCGACTGGGCGGCCTCCGGACAGGTCGGCGCGCCCCCGGCGGTCACCGTCGCAGACGCTGCGGATCACGTCGAGCACGCTCGCGCGGTCGCGGGTCTGCACCACATCGGGCTCGGCGGCGATTACGACGGCACTCCGGACTTTCCCGTGGGCCTGGAAGATGTCGCCTCCTACCCCCGGCTCCTCGCCGAGCTGGCAGGCCGCGGCTGGAACGCGGACGAACTGTCACTGCTCACCGGACGCAACATCCTGCGGGTGCTCGAAGATACCGATGCGGCGTTCGCCAGCGCAGCCCGGTAGGGGGCGGATGTCTCGGGGCGGGCTAAGCGCGTCCACACGAGTGTCCGCGTCCACAAGAGTGACCGCGCACCGCCCAGATACAGGTAGCGTGACTGGGGATGACTGACTCCTCCGCGCCCGCATCCGGCCCTACTGACCGCGCACGATGGCAGGCCTTCGCCGTTGCCGTCGGTGTGGCTGCTCTCACGATCCTCGACCTGTCCAAAGTCAACGTGGGACTGCCCTCGATCGAGGAGTCTCTCGGCGCCGGATCCTCCGACCTGCAGCTCATCGTGGCCGGCTACGCGCTGGCGTTCGGCCTGACGCTGGTGCCCGCGGGCAGGCTCGGCGACATGTACTCGCGCAAACTCATGTTCATCATCGGGCTCTCGGCCTTCACCGCGGCCAGTGTGCTCTGCGCACTCGCGCCCACCATCGAGGTGCTCGTCATCGGCCGCATCCTGCAGGGGCTCGCCGCGGGAATCCAGATGCCGCAGGTGATCGGCCTCGTGCAGGAGCTGTTCCGGGGCGAGGAACGCGGACGGGCGTTCGGATTGTTCGGCGCGACTATCGGCGTCAGCACGGCGTTCGGGCCGACCCTCGGTGGCCTCCTCATCGCCATCGGCGGGCCCACCGACGGGTGGCGCCTGTTGTTCTGGATGAACATCCCCCTCGGGCTGCTGGCCATCGTTTTTGCCGCCCGGCTGCTCCCCAAACCCAGCGGTCTGCGCCAACCGACGAACCTCGACCCGATCGGTGTGCTCCTGTTGGGCGCCGCCACGTTCAGCCTCCTCTTTCCGTTCGTCACCACCACGGGAGGCGGGGAAGACAGCTCCCTGCGCTGGCTCTGGTTGCTCGCGTTCGCCGGATTCGGCGCCCTGTTCGTCTGGTGGGAGGTCGCGTACCGGCGCCGCGGTAAATCTCCGGTGGTGCACTTTGCAATGTTTGCCCGGTCGTCCTACCGCAACGGGGTGCTCGTGGCGACGGCGTACTTCGGAGCGCTGCCGGCCGTATTCCTGCTGTCGACGCTGTACCTGCAGCAGGGGCTCGGGCTGGCACCGGTCTTCGCCGGCCTGGTCAGCATCCCCTTCGCCCTCACCTCCGCCATTAGTGCGTTCTACGGGGGTCGCCTCGTGGCCCGGTACGGGCGTGCGCTCGTCGTGACCGGCCTCGTCTTCGTCATCGTCGGCTTCACCCTCGACATCGTTCTCGCCATCACGCTGCCCGCCGAAACCGCCCCCTATGGCATGGCGGCGGCCCTGCTGGTTGCGGGCATCGGCGGCGGTTTTGTGATCGCACCCAACCAGACGCTGACCCTCGCCGAGATACCCGTGGAGGAGGGCGGCGTTGCTGGCTCGATGGGTCAGCTCGGTCAACGGGTCGGCACCGCGGTGGGTACGGCGGCTGCGACATCCCTCTTCTTCGGGGCCATCCTGCAAGACACGGGCCAGGTGACCCAGCTTGCGGCCTACCATCACGGATTTCGCAACGGAATGCTGATGGCGGTCGCGCTCATCGTGCTCGCGCTCGGACTCGCGATCGCCGACCTCGTGGAGCGACGGCGCGCACGCGCGTAGCTCTGCGCGCTTAGATCGCAGATCGGCGCGGGCACCCTCGGTGCTGCGACATTCGCCCCGCGCGGGGTGTGATCGAATAGGGGGGATGATTACCCCGGTCGCGCCCTCGCCGCGCGTTGTGATAGCCCACGACAACGTCAAAATCGCCACCTACGAGTTCGGTGATCCCGATGCTCCCACCGTCGTCGCGGTACACGGGTTCGCCTCGAGCGCGCTGGTGAACTTCCACGCCACGGGCTGGGTTCGCGACCTGCTTCGCGCGGGATTTCACGTGATCGCCATCGACCAGCGCGGACACGGGGCGAGCGACAAGCCGCAGGACCCCGGTGCCTACACGATGGAGCTGCTGGTGACGGACGTGCTGGAGGTGCTGGACACCTTCATGCTCGACGAAGTGGACTACGTGGGCTACTCACTCGGCGCGCGCGTCGGCTGGGAAGCCGCAACGGAAATGCCGAGCCGCATCAAGCGTGCCGTCCTCGGAGGCATCCCCGACGGAGACCCGCTCACCCGGTTCCGGGTGGACCAGGCACGCCAGTTCCTCGACGACGGTACCGTGGTGGAGGACCGGCTCACCGCCGGCTATCTGACGATGGCGGGAGGCATCCCGAACAACAACCTCGGAGCTCTCGTCTCGCTGGTCGAGGGCATGCGGGGCGGACCGCAGCCCCACGCGGCCAACGCACCATCGCACCCGGTGCTGTTCGCCACCGGCAGCGAAGACGGGATTCTCGCGGCATCCCGCTCATTGGCGGAGGCGACCCCGAATGGAACCTTCTTCGAAATTCCCGGGCGCAACCACTTCAACGCGCCGACTGCGCGGGCCTTTCGTGATGCAGCACTCGGGTTCCTCGGCGCGACGCCTGCGCTACTCGAGTAACTCCAGCTCGACGCTGACGCTACTCGAGCAACTCCAGCTCGACGCTGACGCGGTCGGTGACCGCGATGCCCTCCGCGGAGCGCACCGACTTCTTGATGGGCAGCACGTACTCGCGCACAGCGCTGCCCCGCAGGGCGGATTCCGGGGAGGCCACAGAAGACGTGCCGGAGGACGGGAAGATCGAGGTCTCCCAGCGGGATGCACCCACGCGCACCCGCACCTTGACCGACCCGAACCCGCGGGGCGGACGCGGCTGGTCCTCGATCTCGGCAGACTGGTCGGTTGGAACCGACACGAAATACCAGCTCGTGCGGGAAGTCCACTCCCAGAGCTCCGCGATGAAGCTGAAGCGTGTGCGCCGATCGTCCATGTCGACGATGGTACGCGGGCACGCCGGCTAGTCGGCAGTGCGTCTCTCGAGTTCAGCCAGCAGGATGCGCATCGTTTCCTCGAGTTGTTCCCGGCGCGGTTCCGCGATCACGGCGGCCACGGATTCTTCGAACGCGAGCTGTGCGGGCACGGCCACGTCGATCAGGTCGACTCCCGCCGGCGTCAGGGTGAGGCGAACAACCCGGCCGTCGCGGTCGTCACGCTCCCGCACCGCGAGCCCCGACCGCTCCAGCTGCACCATCCGCTTGGTTATCGCGGCGTTCGAGGTCACCAGCGAACGAGCGAGCTCCGACGCAGTGAGCGGCACCGCGGAACGCCTCAGCGCAGACAGCACGTCGAACTCGCCCCGGTTGATGTCGAACTGCTCGAGCGCCTCATCACTGAGCATGACGATATGCCGGGAGGCACGGATGATGCGTCCGATAGTGCCCACGACGGAAGTGTCCATCTCGGGGCGAAGGGAGGACCAGGCCCGGCGTATGCGGTCGATGGAGTCCTCGTGGTCGCCACCTTCAGGAGGCGTCAGGGGTGCAAGTGGGTCGATGGGCTCCATGAAAGTATTTTACGGGTAAAATGAATCGTCGCACACCCGACATCCCGCTTGTCTTTCTGGATTGAGAACCTTGTCGTCTTCACCGTCCCTATCCGCGTGGCTCCGTGCCGTTTTCACGGTCGGTTCCCACGCCGGCGCACACCGCGTCGCCCTCCGCGCAGGAGTTTCTGTAGCGGCACCCTTGCTCGCCGTCTGGGCGCTCGGCCACGTCGAATGGACGCTGTATGCCGCGTTCGGCGCTTTCACCGCGCTCTATGGTCGTGCGAGCGCAACGCTGCCCCGGCTGAAAATGCAGGCCTCCGCCGCGGCGATCATGATGTCGTCGATGCTGATCGGTGTTGCGGTCGCGTCGCTGCCCGATCGGGAGTGGGTGGTTGTCGGCGTCGCCGCGGTCTGGACGATGATCGTCGCGGCGGTCTCTGACGTGCTGCGCTGGCATCCGCCGGGTCCGCTGTTTGCGGTGTTCGCACTCTGCGCCGTCGCCTCCGTGCCTGTTACCAGCAACAGCTTCCGCGACGCGCTGCTGGTCAGCGGGGCGACGGCGATCTTCGCGCTGGCCGTCGGCTGCGTCGGGCACGTTCGCCCGGCGCGGAGGGCGGCCGTCGCGCCGGCCATGGCTGGCCCGGCAGCCGGTGGCCTCACGGTCAGGAAACGCCCGGGGTTGCGGTCGCGGTTGCACGAGACGTTCTCCCGGCCAGGCGAGTGGCTGCTCCTCGCGCGATTCGGCATCGCCGCGGCCGTAGCCGGCTCGCTGTCGACCGCCTTCGGAATCGGACATCCCTATTGGGCGATCGTTTCCGCTATCGTTCCGATCGCATCGGCGAACATGTCGCACTCCTTCGTCCGCGCGACCCACCGCGTGCTGGGAACGCTGGCGGGACTGGTTCTCGCCTGGGCAATCCTGTCGTTGAACCCGTCTGGGCTCACCGCCATCGTGACCGTGGTCGCACTGCAGGTCGCCGCTGAACTGCTCGTCGGGCGAAACTACGGCCTCGCGCTGGTCTTCGTCACCCCGCTGGCCCTCGTGATGATCGAGCTTTCGCATCCCGTGGACACGCAAACGCTGATCGCCGACCGGGCCGTAGAAACCCTTCTCGGCACGGTGGTGGCGCTCGGCGTGGTGGTGGCGGCGTGGCTGGTGGCACGACGTCGCACTGCACGACGTCGCACTGCACGACGGTAGACACGGCCCGAGCCGCAGCACGGTGGTGGTGTGGCGTAGCGTTGAGGCGATGGCTATTCGTATCCGAACTGTCGGCACCACTGCTCTGGTCCTCGCCGGAACGCTCGCGCTGTGCTCCTGCACCGCCACCGAACCGCCCCCGACGACCGAATACCAGGCCCGCACATCGAGCCCTGAAGCTTCGCTTACCGTCGTCGCCGACGCCAGCGAGCAGGCCGCATCGATCGCCACCAGCGTCGCCCTCTTCGATGAGTCCCGCGTGGTGGTGGTCGCGCCGGCCGGTGACCCCGCCGCGCAGGCCCTCGCTGCACGGGCGGCCGTCGCCGTCGGTGTCCCCCTCCTCGTTGCGGACGGTGCAGGCCCGGGCTCCTCGGCTGCCCCAGGTGAGGTGGATGCTGCGCTCCGCGATGAGTTCACCCGCCTCAACGTCACAACGGTCTGGTCCATCGGCGATCCGGCGGGTTTCGCGGCGAGACCAGGCTCCTCCGACTCCGCGGACGACGCCGCTGACAATTCCGCGGACGACGCCGCTAACAATTCCGGGAACGACGCCGCTGACGGCTCTGAGAACGACCCCGCCGACGGCACGCCGCGCATCGTCGCATCGGATGCGACTCAGGAGCACGTTGAGGCCGCGCTCGGCTTCGCCCTCGACGCCGAGGACGGCGCGGCGGGCACCCCTGGCACCGCCGACAGAAATCGCGCTGCGGCCATCCCCCGCACGACTCCCGCACCGCCACTCGACGACACCCTCGCCCTGGCGCTCGACTCGGACGCGCAGATCGCGTCTATCGCCACCGCACAGGCTGCCGGGGTCGCGGTGCAGCTGCTGCCGACATCCGCCCCCAACCCGCAGGCTAACGCCGCCGCCGTCGAAGCCCTGCATGGTTCAGCCACGAGCAAGACCCTGGCGATCGGAGCCGCGTTCGGCGGCGAACCCGAGCTCGACTGGAAGATCCGGGCTTCCCGCACCGGCGCGACCCTGCCGGGAGGTGGCCAGCTGTTGTTTCCGCAACACCAGTTCATCGCCCTTTACGGAACGCCGGGAACACCGTCAATGGGCGTGCTGGGTGAGCAGGATGTCGCGGCCGCAATCCAGCGCGCCAAAGATGTTGCCGCGCCCTACGCGGGCCTGACCGACAAAACGGTGGTTCCGATGTTCGAGATCATCGCGACCGTTGCATCCGCTTCGGCGGGCGCGGACGGCAACTACTCGAACGAGCTCGACCCCGCGCGCCTGCGCCCCTGGATCGACGCGGCCGCCGCTGAAGGGGTGTACGTCGTGCTCGACCTCCAACCGGGCCGCACCGACTTCCTGACCCAGGCGAAGCAGTACCAGGAATTACTGGAGCTGCCCAACGTCGGGCTGGCGATCGACCCGGAATGGCGGCTAGCACCCGACCAGGTTCACCTGAAGCAGGTCGGAGGTGTCGACGCGGTCGAAGTGAATGCGGTTACGGCGTGGCTGGCAGAACTCACGAACGAGAAGGCACTGCCTCAGAAGATGCTGGTGCTGCACCAGTTTCGGCAATCGATGCTGCGGGACCGGTCTGCGATCGACATGTCCCACCCCGAGCTAGCGATGCTCATCCACGCCGACGGCCTGGGCGCGCAGCCGGACAAGCAGGCCACCTGGCGGGCGCTCCATCAGGATGCGCCCGCCGGTGTCGCCTGGGGGTGGAAGAATTTCTACGACGAGGATGCGCCGATGCTGAACCCGGAACAGACCGTCGCTGGGGTGTTCCCGGTTCCGGATTTGGTCACGTATCAGTAGCGGAGCGACTTCGATCTAGCTAAACGTCGCGCGGGTTAGTTGTCGGGGTCCTCGGGGGCGCCGCCCGACGTCGTGTCCTGCTCCTCGTCACCCGAGGCAGCGTCGGTGCCGGATCCGTCGGGCAGGGCTGCTGTTTTTTCGAACTCGTCCTCGGTCGCCGCGTCGGAGGTGGGTGTGGACTCAGAGCCGGATGAAGTAGTCATGCCTCAACCGTACGCGGGCGGGCTGGGCGATTGCCAACAGCGCGGATCGTTTTCGCAGCACCGGTGTTCCCACCGCCGGCGTGGATACCGCTGGCGGGATGCGGGCGCCGTGGCATCCGTTTTATGATGCCTCGTGACCACCCTCTTCGGCGACGACTTTCTCGAACGCCCGCGACGCGACATCGCCCCGGGAGCCACCCACGTTCCGGGGTGGCTCAGCCTGCAGCAGCAACACTGGCTGAGCGACCGGTTTCGGGAGTGGGTCGACGGTCCGGTTCCCATTCGCGCCGCCCGCGTGCGGGGGCACGAGATGTCGGTGCGAACGGTGTGCCTCGGCTGGCACTGGCAGCCCTACAAGTACACGCGCGAGGCGACCGACGTCAACGGAAACCGGGTGCTCGACTTTCCCGACTGGATGGTGCGCCTCGGACGCAAAGCCCTCGTCGATGCAACCGGCGATCCGCGCGCCGGCGACGACTACACGCCCGACACGGCGCTGGTGAACTACTACGACGAGAACGCCCACATGGGCATGCACCAGGACAGCGACGAGCGTTCGACGGCCCCGGTCGTGTCGCTGTCGATCGGCGACAGCTGCCAGTTCCGGTTTGGCAACACCGTGACGCGCACGAAGCCCTACGAGGACATTGATCTGGCCTCCGGCGATCTCTTCGTCTTCGGCGGCCCGTCGCGCTTGGCGTTCCACGGCATTCCGAAGGTCTACCCGGGCACGGCACCGGACGGCTGCGGGCTGGCGCACGGGCGGATCAACATCACGCTGCGCGTCACGGGACTCAGCTGACCTCTCGGGAGCAGCTGACGCAGCCCGGCCCAGCTGACGCACAGGGAGGAATAGGCGCCCGGCCCCACGGTTGCAGTCAGGGACACTCTTTCCACTATCTCGAAGGACAGCATGACCGACGCCTCTCTCCGCCCTGACCGCCACGCTCTCGTTGTTGGGGCCACCGGTATCGCCGGATCCGCGCTGCGCACCCAGCTCATCGCCGAGGGCTGGCCGGTGACGACCCTGTCGCGGTCCGCCGTCGTCGAGGTCGAAGGAGAACGCCACCTGGAGGCCGACCTGCGGAGCCCCGCCGACCTGACCCGGGTGCTCGGCGCCGAACGCTTCACCCACGTGTTCTTCACCGCGTGGGCCCGCCAGGCGACGGAGCAGGAAAACATCACGGTCAACGCCGGCATGGTTCGTGACCTTCTTGCCGCCCTCGACGGCACCGATCTGCAGCACGTCGCCCTGGTCACCGGGCTCAAGCACTACCTCGGCCCGTTCGAGTCCTACGGGCAGGGCGCGATGCCAGACACCCCCTTCCACGAGGAAGAGGAACGCCTCGACGTCGATAACTTCTATTACGCCCAGGAAGACGAGCTCTGGGCGGCCGCGGAACGCCTCGACTTCACCTGGTCGGTGCACCGCTCGCACACCGTCATCGGCCACGCGCTCGGCAACGCCATGAACATGGGTCAGACCCTCGCCGTGCAGGCGTCACTCTGCCGCGAACTCGGCCTGCCCTTCGTCTTTCCCGGGTCGGAGACCCAGTGGAACGGGCTCACCGACATGACCGATGCGACCCTGCTTGCCGACCACATGATCTGGGCGAGCACCGCCGAGGGTGCCGGAAATGAGGCGTACAACGTGGTCAACGGTGACGTGTTCCGGTGGCGCTGGATGTGGCCGCGCCTGGCCGGGTACTTCGGCGTGACCCCCGAGGGGTTCGATTCCGAGCCGCGCCTGCTGGAGACCCAGATGGCCGGGATGGATGCCACGTGGGCGGCCATCGCGCAGGACCACGGTCTCGCGGAGGCAGACATGAGCCGCGTCGCGTCGTGGTGGCACACCGACGCCGACCTCGGACGCAACATCGAGGTAGTGGCCGACATGGGCAAGAGCCGCGTTGCCGGGTACACGGGCTTCCGCCGTACCGAGGACGCGTTCATCGACCTCTTCGACCGCCTGCGAAGCGAGCGAGTCATCCCCAACTGGTAGCGGTGCGCTGAAACAGCTGTAGCCCGGGACGAAGCGTCCCGGGCTACATGCAGAGCGGGGTGCGTGCACCCCGGATGGGCCTAGCCCGAAGGGTTCTCGGTTGGCGTGCCGTCGGGATCCGTGCCGGTTTCCGGATCCACCTGTGCGGGGTTGACCGCGCCAGTTTCGGTGGGCGGTTTCGGTTTTGGTGTGCTTGGGTCACTCATGAATGTGCTCCTCACGTTGGGTCGAACGGCGTGTTCGCCAGGTCCCACGCTACCGATGTCGCCTGAGTCGTTCGTGTGCGACCCGTGCCGAAACATCCCCAAACGCGGGTACGATACTGATGCTGCTCGCCCGTGCCGTTCGCGCGCGTCCTCAAGGACGTTTTGCCCGGACCAGAGGCGGCCAGCGAGCCCCAGGCGTGAAAATCGATTGGGAACCAACACCCCTGTCGAACCGTGAACCCCCTGGAGTGCGCGTGAGCCTTACCGTCCTGATCCCGTGGCGCTCCCAGCCGTCACGCATCGCAGCGTTCGACGCTGTCGCCACCTGGTATCGCACCCACTTCGCCGACGTCGAGATTCGCACGGTGGATTCACCCGAGGCGGTCTTCAATCTCGCCCAGTGCCGCAACCTGGCCGTGGCCGGGGTACAGAATGCCGATGAAGTCGTCGTCATCAACGATGCGGACACACTGCCGGAACTCGAATCGTTGCTCGCCGCGATCGCCGCAGCCGCGACATCCGGCGTCGTGCACCTGCCGTACACCGAATACCGCTGGCTGGGCGCGGCGGGTACGACGCAGTACGCCGCGGGGCGCCCGCTCGTCGACTGCGACTTCGAACTCGTTCACGGGGCCTGTTCGGGAATCTACGTCGCCACTCCGGCAACCTGGTGGGCACACGGCGGGCAGGATGAGCGCTTCCGGGGCTGGGGCTTCGAGGACGCCGCCTGGTACCTCGCCCATGCAACGCTGCTCGGCGAAGAGCCCCGCCGTCACAGCGGCCGCGTGTACGCGCTGCACCACGAGCCACAGCTTCGCGCGGGAGTGCAGTACGACGCGAACGCGGCCTGGATGGAGCGGTATCGCGCCGCCGTGGGCGACGCCATCTCGATGCGCGCGCTGGTACTCGCCCGGCTCTCCTGACCCGCACTGGTACCCGCCCGGCTCTCCTGACCCGCACAGGTACCCTCTTTGCCCCTTAGCCCTCGATCCACCCGCCGGTCCACGCCCGTGGCGCCGGTCCCGACAGCCCCGGAGTTTTCACTATGCGCGTTGTTTGTATCGGCGATATCGGTGTCACGGATGACATCGTCCACATCGGCGACGAGGCCATGTTCCACGAGATGACGCAGCAGCTGCGCCGCCGCGGGGTGCAGGAGATCGTGGCGATCTCGTCGAACCCGAAAGAGTCGAGCGCCCGCTACGGCGTGACCGGCATCCACCGTGTTGGATATTTCACCGACGCAGCGCGCTCGCGTTCCGTCGCCGAGGACCGGATGAGTCGGGTACTGCGCACCGCGGCGGGGGAGAAAAATCTCCTTGAGGCGGATGACACGGCGCTGACCATCATCGCCGCGATCGAGCACTGCGACGCCGTTGCCATCGCCGGCGGCGGCAACCTTGCGTCGACCTGGCCGACCCATATCTTCGAGCGCGCGACGATCGGTGCACTGGCCCGCCACTTCGACAAACCGCTCGTCATCAGTGGCCAAACCATTGGGCCGTTCCTGACCGAACCGGATGCCGCCCTGGTCGCCGAGTTGCTGGGTTCGGCGCAGCTCGTCGGGCTGCGGGAGGGCGACTCGTACGCGCTCTCCCAGCGCCTCGGCGTTGACCCTGCGCTGCTCAACCAGACCATCGATGACGCGAGCTTCCTCGCCATTGACGGCGCTGACGCCATTGACGGCTCTGACGCTGACGATCGTGCGCCCTACTGTGTCGTCACTATGGCCGCGTACATCAACAACGAAGACCCCCACCTCTTCGACCAGCGCATGGCCGAACTTCTCGACGACGTCGTGACCCGCTGCGACCTCGACATCATGTTCTTCGCCCATTTCGGGTCGACCCGACCGGATGCTGCGGTCGGAGACACCGTCGTGCACGACCGGATCAAGGCGCGGATGACGTCCACCCGGGTGAGTACCTGTGCCACCACCGACTCCCCCGCAGCGGCACGTCTCGCCCGCGGGGCGGCACTGTCCGTGAGCAGTCGCTACCACCCCGCAGTGTTCGCGGTGTCCGCGGGGGTGCCATCGGTCGGGATCGCGGTCGACGATTACACCACCACGAAGCTCACCGGCGCACTCGGAAACTTCGGGCAGGACGGGGTGCTGCCGCTGGCTGCGGTCCTGGCCGGAACCGGTACGGAGATCATCTGCCGTGTCTGGTCTACCCGCGTTCTCGAGGACGAGGATCGCGCCGCCACTATACGACGCAACCGCGCGGCGTCCGAGCTGTGGTGGAACCGTGTTGCGGCAGCCCTCAGTCGGGCAACACCGGATCCGTTCGGAAGTTGATGAGCTTGTGGGTTCCGTCGCAGTAGGGCTTGATGGTGGAAACGCCGCACCGGCACAGAGCGGTTCACGGTCAGATTTTCGGACCAACGAACGTATCTATACCAAGCTGTACAGCTCGAACGGCGATCTGATCGACGTTATCGGACCGGTCACCGCTTCCGCCCCCGCAATCACCCCGTGCGCCATCGGCGGCACCCCCTCCCCCGCGTCCGTGAATGCCGGGAAGCTCGTCGGCAGATCTAGTGCCACTGTGCCATAGCCGAACGTTTCGTCGTAGTGGACCACGGTGGCGTCCTTGCCCGCGATGACATCGGAATACAGGTCGCCAACCGCCGTGCCGTCCACAGCGGTGATCGGAATTCCCGTCGACGTTTCCGGCGCGGACGCCAGGACGGCGAAGGGCGTTTCGTACAACAGTTCGTCTCCGGTGGGCTGCTTGATTTCCTGTCCCTCGTAGGGCTCGTAGCGGTTGACCCAAATCTGGAAGCCTCCCCACATGGTTCCATCGGCCGGAGCGTAGTGGGGCAGCCCGACGGCGAAGTCGGTACCCGTCGGAGGACCGAGAATTTCGGTTGCCAGGGCTACGGCCGCGTCTCCGTCTGATGCGTACCGCAGGCTGGCGAGCACCACCCCGTTAGCATCAACGATGTCCGTGGCTTCAGCCCCGATGAGCACAGATGCAGCGGGTCCGGCGGGGATCGGTGTCGGTGTCGCGGTCGGTGTCGCGGTCGGCGCTGATGCGGGCGCGCTCGGCGACGCGGCGGTCTCCGTGGGAGCCGATGAGGGGCCAGCTGTCGACCCGGATCCGATAATCGCCGGTGCGCACGCCGTAACTCCCGCGAGGAGCAGTACGGCTATTCCGGCCGCTTTAACTAACGCCGTGCGGGTGCGCACTGCCCTGGTTGCCGCCACTGCCTCGCTACGGATTGTCGTGTGCACGTGTGCCTCTCCCAGCACCAGGGACGGCCCCGGATGCGATGAGTCCGACGATAGCTCACTGTTTCCGTACTCCGCACTGCGGCGAGGATACGGTTCAGTCACAATTGTTGCGTGGCTGGCACTTTGCTCTGCCGGATCACCGGGCGCCAGGCGGTCCGAACGGCCCGCGGCAACTTAGTCGGAGCGGCCGGTTCCGCGGTGGTTGCGGCGCACCTCTGCGGCGAGCCCCACTGCGCCGAGCACAACGCCGAGCAGCGACATCCCCCACCCCACAATCACGCGTGAGTCGCCATCCGGAACCTCAACGACCACGATGACGCCGACAATGAGCAGCGCGACGCCGAGGATGATGAGTCCCCAGCGTCGCACAACCTCGATCAGCAGCATGTGTGGTCCCTCGGCCGTCACGCCAGACGTTACTTTCGGTTATCAGGCGAGACGTTACTCGGTTACCGCCGCGCGTTCCAGCACCAGTTCGCGTACACGCGCGGCATCAGCGGACCCCCGCATGGCCTTCATCACGGCACCGATTACGGCGCCAGCCGCCTGCACCTTGCCATCGCGGATCTTAGCCAGAACGTCGGGCTGCGCGGCGAGGGCCTCATCGATCGCAGCGATCAGGGCACCGTCGTCGGAAACGACCTTGAGGCCGCGCGCATCGACAACCTCGTGGGGAGCGCCCTCGCCGGCGACGACACCCTCGAGCACCTGGCGGGCCAGGCGGTCGGTCAGATCTCCGGACTCGATCAGCGCGATCAGCTCGGAAACGTGCAGCGGCGACACCAGAGTCGATGCGTCCACCCCGGCGATGTTCGCCAGGCGCGCGATCTCGCCGGTCCACCACTTGCGGGCCGACTGCGCCGACGCGCCGGCAGCGACGGTTTCCTCGACCTCGACGAGCAGGCCGGAGTTCAGGACATCCTGGAATTCGAGGTCAGTGAACGACCAGGCCTCCTTGAGCCGACGGCGACGAATCGCCGGAGCCTCGGGGAGAGCGAGGCGCAACTGCTCGATGAGCTCGGCGCCGGGCACAACGGGAAGCAGGTCGGGCTCGGGGAAGTAGCGGTAGTCGTCCGCGTCGCTCTTCGGTCGTCCTGCGCTGGTCACGCCGGTGTCCTCGTGCCAGTGGCGGGTCTCCTGCAGGATGGTTCCACCCTTGGCGAGGATCGCAGCCTGACGCTGGATTTCGTAGCGGATGGCGCGTTCCACGCTGCGGAGGCTATTCACGTTCTTCGTCTCGGTGCGGGTGCCGAGTTTGCCCGAGCCCCGCGGTGACAGCGAGATGTTCGCGTCGCACCGCAGGTTGCCTCGCTCCATCTTGGCGTCGGAAATGCCCAACGACACAACGATGTCGCGGATGGCTGAGACATACGCTTTGGCCAGCTCCGGGGCATCCTTCTCTGCACCAAAAATCATATTGGTGACAATTTCGACGAGGGGAACACCGGCGCGGTTGTAGTCGACCAGCGAGTAGTCCGCACCCTGGATGCGACCGGTCGAGCCACCGATGTGGGTGAGCTTGCCGGCATCCTCTTCCATGTGGGCGCGCTCGATCGAGATCTGGAACTTACGGCCGTCCGCCAGCTCCACCTCGACATTGCCGTCGTACGCGATGGGCTCGTCGAACTGGCTGATCTGGTAGTTCTTCGGGGTGTCCGGGTAGTAGTAGTTCTTGCGGGCGAATCGGCTCGACTCGGCGATCGAGCACCCCAGCGCCAGCCCCAGGCTGATCGAGTACCGGACGGCCTGCTCGTTCACGACCGGCAGCGACCCAGGCAGACCGAGGTCGAGGGGGGTGATGTTGGTGTTCGGTTCTCCCCCGAAAAAGTTCGGAGCGTCGGAGAACATCTTGGTTTTGGTGTTGAGTTCGACGTGCACCTCGAAGCCGAGCACGGGCTCGAACAGCTCGAGGGCCTTGTCGAAGTCCATCAGTTCTGCTTTAGCCATTAGACGGCGCCTTCGCTTGCTGCAAACATTTCGGTGGGGGTCAGGTTCGGGGCCTGGCTGAGCAGGGTGTGACCCCACTTCTCTTCGAGCATGCGCTCGAGGGTGGCGCCGAGCTTGTAGAGACGATCGTCGGCGCGTGCCGGTGCCATGATCTGCAGGCCGACGGGGAGGCCGTCCTCGGGTGCGAGGCCGATCGGCAGCCCCATCCCCGGGATACCGGCGAGGTTCGCCGGGATCGTGGTGACGTCGTTGAGGTACATCGCCAGCGGGTCGTCGATTTTCTCGCCGAGCTTGAACGCGGTCGTCGGCGCCGACGGGCTCACCAGAACGTCCACCTGCGCGAACGCCGCGTCGAAGTCACGCTGGATGAGCGTGCGCACCTTCTGCGCGCTGCCGTAGTACTCGTCGTAGTAGCCGGCGCTGAGCGCGTAGGTACCGAGGATGATGCGACGCTTGACCTCTGCACCGAAACCGGCACCGCGGGTTGCAGCCATCACGTCTTCGACGGTGCCACCGCCCGCAGGGTTCACGCGCAGGCCGAAGCGCACGGAGTCGAAACGCGCAAGGTTGCTGGATGCCTCGGCGGGCAGAATCAGGTAGTAGGCAGCGACCGCGTACTCGAAGTTGGGAGCGCTGACCTCGACGATCTCCGCCCCGGCCTCCTCCATCATGGCGAGGGATTCGTGGAAGCGCAGTTTGACGCCATCCTGGAAACCAGGAGCGTCGAGCTGCTTCACCACACCGACGCGGAGGCCCTTGAGCGACTCGGCCGTGGCTCCGGCGCGAGCCGCAGCGGCGAACGACGGCCAGGTGTCCTTGAGCGAGGTGGAGTCCCGCGGGTCGTGGCCGCCAATGATGTCGTGCACGAGGGCGGAGTCGAGCACCGTTCGGGAGACCGGTCCGACCTGGTCGAGGGAAGACGCGAGGGCGATCGCGCCGTAGCGGGAGACGGAACCGTAGGTGGGCTTGACGCCGACAGAGCCGGTCACGGCCGCGGGCTGGCGGATAGAACCGCCGGTGTCGGAGCCGAGAGCAATGGGCGCTTCGAAGGCGGCAACCGCGGCGGCCGATCCGCCACCGGAGCCTCCCGGGATGCGCTCGAGGTCCCAGGGGTTATGCGTCGGGCCGTACGCGGAGTGCTCGGTGGAGGACCCCATGGCGAATTCGTCCATGTTGGTCTTGCCGAGAGGAATGAGGTTGGCCGCGCGTAGGCGCGACACCACGGTCGCGTCGTACGGCGGAATCCAGCCCTCGAGAATGCGGCTACCCGCGGTCGAAGGCATCCCGATCGTGCAGAGGACATCCTTGATCGCGATGGGCACACCGGCGAGTTCGCCGAGCTGCTCGCCCGCGGCGCGACGAGCGTCGACGTCAGCTGCGGTCTTCAGTGCCTCAGCGTTGATGTGGAGAAACGCGTGCACGTCACCGTCGACGGCGGTGATGCGGTCAAGGTGGGCCTGTGTCGCCTCGACAGACGACACTTCGCCGCTGCCGAGCTTCGCGCTCAGTTCCGCGGCACTCAGGTAGATGAGACTCATTACTGTTCTTCTCCCAGGATGGCGCTGACCTTGAAACGGCTTCCGTCGTGTTCGGGGGCACCCGCGAGCGCCTGCTCAAGAGTGAGGGTCTCGCCCGGTACATCGGGCCGGTACACGTTCGTGAGGGGAATCGGATGACTCGTCGCCGGCACATCGGGAGTCGCGACCTCATTGACCTTGGCAACGTTCTCGAGGATTGCGCCGAGCTCGCCAGTCAACTTTCCGATCTCATCGTCGGACAGGGCGATTCGCGACAGCCCGGCGAGGTGGCGCACCACATCGGCGGTGATCCCGTCGGCGGGTTCTGGGTGGGATTCAGACATACGACTCCGTAGAAGTGTCAATCGGGGATACCGCTCCAGTGTATTCGTGCTGACTGGTTGGACCGCGCGGCTATAGTGCCTTCATGACTACGCCTGACTTCGTCCTTGCCCTGCGCGAAAAGATCGGCAACGCTCCGCTGTGGCTGTCGGGCGTCACCGCTGTGGTCATCCGTGGAGAAGATGTCCTCCTGGTCCGGCGCGCAGACAACGGACAGTGGACGCCGGTGACGGGCATCATCGACCCCGGCGAGGAGCCAGCCGTCGCGGCCGTCCGCGAAGTCGAGGAGGAGGCCGACGTCATTTCCTCCGCGGAGCGCCTGGTGTTGGTCGCGGTCACACCGCCAACCCAGTACGACAACGGCGACCTGAGCCAATACCTCGACCTGGTTTTCCGGATGCGCTGGGAGGCGGGAGATCCCAGCCCCGCCGACGGCGAGAACACGGAGGCCGCGTGGTTCTCGCTGAACGCCCTACCCGTGATGTCGGATGAGATGCTCGCGCGGGTTCAGGCCGCCGTCGACAACCTTCCCGAGGCGCAGTTCCACGCCGTCAATCGAGTGTTCACCGCCTAGGTTCATCGCGTCGCGTGACCCGAGCGCCTCACGCTCGAGGTGTCACGCTCGAGGTGTCACGCTGCCGGGCGGCATTCGCTCTCGCCCTGGAGGGTCATTGCCTCGGCGCTGATCCGCAGGATGAGCACTTCGCCGAGGTCGCTTTCGCCCTGCAGCTCGACCACCTCTCCGACATCGGTGGTCGTCAACTCGAGTCCGAGATCGCTCCAGAATGCCGACACAGTCGCGACCGCGACATCCGCCCGTGCAGGATCCGGCCCCACCCGCAGAGCCGGAAACGACTCGCCGTCTGTCCATAGCGGAATTACGCAGCCGCGCGAAGTGGGATCATCCTGGTTGTCCCAGCTGCCGCCGAGCAGGTCCTGTGTGCTGTCGAGCGTCTCATACAGCGAATCGCGTGCGGCGCCGGCAGAGTCACCGCTTCCCGCGCTGAGGGCACAGCCGCTCGCCGTAACCGCGAACGCGGACACACACAGCATCGTCGCTCCCACCGTCACCACACGGGCTGTGACCGAATGCACCGTGACCGCGGGCGCACGGGGATGGGACGACATCATTGTCCTCAATCTGCGTCAGGAGTTGTGAGAAAAGCTACCACCGACGGCGCGTTCACCGGTGAAGGAGCGCGAGCGTCTTCTCTTTGTCGTCAGCGGAGCCTTCGGTCACCAGCTCGGTCTGTCCGATACCAATGAGGGCAAGGTTGCGCACCGACTCGCTGCCGGCGCCGAAATAGCCGTTGTGCCCAATGGACGCGGCGAGGACCTCATTGGTAATCAGGTCGACCCCACCGCCTACGTTCATCTGGTGGGCGCCGAAGCTCTCTGAACCGGGGTCGCTGCCGAAGAACGCCGTGTTCGGTACGGGATCCCAGGCCGCTTCGCCCACGAACACGTTCCCGTCGCGAACGTGCAGTTCGTCGACGGACTGCGCGGCGCTACCCGGAGAACCGACCAGCGCCAATGCGTCGATCGAGAAGTCGTACTCGGTGACTGCCATCAGTGCCGCGGTGGTGCCGTAGGAGTGAGCGACGACGCTCACATACGGCTCGTCGCTCGAGCGTTCGGCCAACAGACCCTGGATGGCGCCGGCGAGCGCGTCCCTTCCCTTTTCCGCGAGATCGAGGCTGCCGATGTTCGTGAGATTCGGGGTCTCGTAGCCCATCCACGCGATCACCGCCACCGTCTTCGCCGCTTCCTCGGAGTCAGTCTCGCTGATCAGGTTCAACCAGCTCACCTGCTCGTCGTAGATCCGGGCGGCGTCATCGGTCCAGTCGTTGATCTGGCCGTCGATCGTGAAGAACATCCCCGGTACCAGGAAGGTGACGTAGTCGGCCTCCGCCAAATCCCCGAGAACCACCGCCGCTCGCCCCTGGCCTTCCGGATCCACCGATAACAAGCTGCGCGCGGGAACAGACTTCTGGGTCCCGAGCGCATCCTCGACCTCACCCAGCATGTGCAACTCACGTTCTGCCTGGGCTGCGAGGGTTCGGCTGTCCGAGGTCGCGGCGGTGTCCTCGCGGCTCGTGATCGACTGGTTGAGCCATCGCCGATTGGCCTCGTTGCGAACGCTGGCGGGAATGCCTTCCAGGTTGCCAACCAGTTGCGGGGCCGCCTCAGCGAGCGTTGCTGTCGCGGCCGAATCGAGCGACGCCCACCACCCCGTGACTTCCGTGGCCGCCGGCGGCGCAGCGAGCAGTTCGGGAACGATGGCGGGATGAGCGCTCAGGAAAGACGAGAGAGTGCGCTCGGGCAAGTATCCCAGTTGCCGCAACAGCGGCACACTGCGCAGCGTGGTGAGCTCCGCCATCGAGACGGCTGGTACAGCAGCAGAGAGTCCAGCAGTAGTCGCCGTCCGACGGATGCCCAGGTCGCCGACGGGCGCTCCCCCCGCGTCCGCGAGCAGGTATGGCGGGATCGCCGCAGAAGCGCTGGGAGCGGCACCCCCGTGCACGGCGGATGAATCGCTCGAGATGTTACTCACGAGAAACAGCGGGGTGACCCCTGGCATGGAGGCGGGATCGGTGCCCGTCGCGACTTCGCTCACAACGGAGTAGGAGTTTTCGCCCACGGCTACAAGCCCCGCGACAGGACCCTGTGCGGAGGCGTAAAGAAGAGCTGCGGCTACTAACAGCAATTCGGCCGGGCCCCCCTCTAGGTACCCCACCTGATCACCCCCTCGGGTGGGGCGAGGTACAGGGCAATCTTATTGGCGCCACTCGCGTAAACGCGAGGAATTCACGTTAACTTCGCGTTACGAACAGCCCATGTGTCTACCCCAGTTCGGGGGCCGTTTTTGCGGACGACATAGCGGGGCCCGGGGCGGGCTGCGCAACCGATTCCGCGGCGGTGTCAGAGCCGTCGTCGGAGGCGCTGTCCAAGCGAGCTACACGGCCGGCTTTGCTGCTGAATCCCCCGCTGGTTCGGATGCCGGTTCTTCGGCCTGCTCGGTTGCTGATCCCCCTGCTGGTTCGGCTGCCTGCTCGGTTGGCAGGGCGATCGCGTCCGGTCCCCCAGCGAGCAGGGCAGTGAACTGCGCCGCATCGATGATGCGCAGGCCGAGCGCTTCGGCCTTGCCCAGCTTGGATCCGGCACCCGGACCAGCTGCAACGTAGTCGGTCTTCTTGCTCACGCTGGAGGCTGACTTGCCACCCGCCGCGATGATCGCTTCTTGCGCGCCTTCGCGGGTGTAGCCTTCGAGGCTGCCGGTCGCTACGACGGTCAAACCCGCGAGGGGACCATCCGCCGAAACGGCGGCCCCTGGGCCGGGATGGCCGGGAGTGGCGAACTGAACCCCGGCGGCCGTCCAGACGGTGATGATGTCCCGATGCCAGTCCACCTCAAACCAGTCGAGAACGGCTTCGGCGATTATCCCACCGACGCCTTCGACCGCCGCGAGCTCTTCCGCCGTCGCGGCGCGGATCGCGTCGAGCGACCCGAAGTAGTTGGCCAGTGCGCGAGCGGCGACGGGACCAACGTGACGGATGCTGAGCGCCACCAGCAGCCGCCAGAGCGGGCTGGTCTTCGCCTTCTCGAGGTTCTCGATCAGGTCGATGGCTGCCTTGGACGGCACGTGCAGCTCGTCACCGACGAAAGCATTGCCCCCCTGCGGCGGATCCTCGCGGTCGAAGACCGGGTCGGCGTCTCGTCCCTTCAGCCTGCGGAGCCGTTGGAATGGAGTGACCTCCTTGGGGATGGGCACCCCCGGGCTGCCGTCGGCGTTGGTCGCCACATCGACTAACTTCACCTCGCCGGTTTCGCTGTCTCGCACAAGCACGCGAATCGGGAAAAGGTCTTCGACGGTGAGGTCAAACAATCCAGCCTCGGTCACCAGCGGCGGCGTGGCGGGTACCACTGGCTGCGTGAGGGCCGCCGCAGTGACCTCGCCGAGCACCTCGATGTCGAGTGCGCCGCGGCTGCCGATGTGCTCCACTCTCCCCCGCACCTGTGCCGGGCAGGCACGCGCGTTCGGGCAGCGCAGGTCGATGTCGCCGTCTTTCATGGGCCGAAGCGGCGTGCCACACTCCGGGCAGTCCGTCGGCATCACAAACTCGCGTTCCGTACCGTCGCGCAGCTCCGTCACGGGACCGAGAACCTCGGGAATCACGTCACCCGCCTTGCGCAGCACGACGGTGTCGCCGATGAGCACGCCTTTTGCTTTCACGACGTCCTGGTTGTGCAGGGTCGCCTGGCGCACAACCGAGCCCGCCACACGCACGGGCTCCATCACCGCGAACGGTGTCGCGCGACCGGTGCGGCCGACGCTGACAACGATGTCGAGAAGCGTGGTGTTCACCTGCTCTGGTGGATACTTGTACGCAATCGCCCAGCGCGGCGCCCGGTTGGTCGCGCCGAGCTCGTTGTGCAGTTCGAGCTCGTCGACCTTCACCACGATTCCGTCGATCTCGTGAGAAACGCTGTCGCGGTGCACTCCGTAGTGTTCGATGAACTCCGCGGCAGCTTCTTTGCTGTCGCGCACCGAGAAGTACGGGCTGGTCGGCAGGCCCCACCCCTTCAGGAGTTCGTACACAGCGCTCTGCGAATCGACGGGTGGATTTGGCCACGCCCCGATGCCGTGAACGAGCATTTCGAGTCGCCCGAGACGACGATGCATCAACGCGAGCTTTTCGGGGTTCTTGCCCTCTGCCTTCTGCCGCAAGCTGCCCGCGGCGGCGTTGCGGGGGTTGGCGAACACCCGGTCTCCGGCGGCCGTCTGCTCCGCGTTCATTTCGCGGAACGCAACTACCGGAATGAAAACCTCTCCCCGTACTTCGACGACGGGTGGATGCCCCGTTCCGGCGAGCTTCTGAGGGATCGAGCTGACCAGGGCGACGTTTTCCGTGACGTCCTCACCCACAACGCCATCGCCGCGCGTTGCCGCGGAGACGAGGACGCCGTCGACGTAGCGGAGGTTGATCGCGAGCCCGTCAATCTTCAGTTCGCACAGATAGTCGACCCGCCGGCCGGAGTCACGTTCGACTTTCGTCGACCACGCCAGGAACTCGTCAACCGAGAACACGTTGTCGAGGCTGAGCATTCGCTCGGCGTGCTCCACCGGGTCGAACAGGGTTGCCTGGGCGCGCCCGCCGACGATCTGGGTAGGGCTGTCCTGGCTCTGCAACTCAGGAAAAAGGCGTTCCAGCTCTTCGAGCCGATGCAGGGCGATGTCGTATTCGCTGTCGGAGACCAGGCTCTCGTCGCGCACGTAGTACGCCTCGCGCCATTCGAGGATGCGCGTCGTCAGCAGATCGCGTTCGTTCTTGGCGGTGTCCAGCTCATCGATCGTGTATGTCTCAGCCACTCGCTCAGTTTACGGAACACCTCCGACGTTGGTGCCTGCCGCCGGGAAGCGACTAGTGAACTAGTGTGCTGCGGCGGCCGGCACCGGCACGGCGCTGACGGTGCGATCGATGGTGCACTGCCCGAGCACGCGGGTGCCCACGTAGATGACGGCGGTCTGGCCCGGGGCAACGCCGTTCAGAGGAACGTGCGGGGTGACGACTAGTTCGGCACTTTCCCCGACCATCACCACGCGGGCTACCGCGGGTACCGGGTCGGCGTGCGCGCGAATCTGCACCTCACACTCAAAGGGATCGGACGGATCCGTCACGATGCCGGACTGCACCGGGTCCAGGCCAGCCCAGCTGATCTTGATACCGGCGATCTCGGCAATGTCGAGCGCCTCCTTCGGGCCGACCACGACGGTGTTGTCCTTCGGTCGAACCTCGAGCACAAACCGCGGACGGCCGTCTGGCGAGGGCACCCCGAGGCTCAGACCACGACGCTGCCCGACGGTGAAGGCGTGTGCCCCTTCGTGGGTTCCGACAACGGAGCCATCACGCTCGAGGATCGTGCCCTTCTCCGCGCCCACCCGCTCCGCGAGCCAGCCGCGGGTGTCGCCGTCCGGGATGAAACAGATGTCATGGGAGTCGGGCTTTGAAGCGACACTGAACCCGCGCTCAGCAGCCTCGGCGCGCACCTCCGCCTTGGACGGTGTCGCGCCCAGCGGGAACATACTGTGGTTGATCTGCTCGGTATTCAGCACGCCGAGCACGTAGGACTGGTCCTTGGCCCAGGCGGCAGCGCGGTGCAGCTGCTTGTTGCCGCCGGCGTCGGTGACGATGTTTGCGTAGTGACCCGTGGCAACGGCGTCGAAACCGAGGGCGATCGCCTTCTCTAGCAGCGCCGCGAACTTGATCCGTTCGTTGCAGCGCATGCATGGGTTCGGGGTGCGACCGGCGGAGTACTCGGAGACGAAGTCATCCACCACGTCCTGTTTGAAGCGCTCGGAGAAATCCCAGACGTAATACGGAATGCCAATGATGTTCGCGGCGCGCTGGGCGTCCATCGAGTCTTCGATCGTGCAGCATCCGCGCGAGCCGGTACGCAGGGTGCCCGGCATCCGGCTGAGGGCAAGATGGACGCCGACGACATCATGTCCGGCCTCGACGGCCCGCGCCGCCGCCACCGCGGAATCGACGCCACCACTCATTGCTGCAAGAACACGCATGGATTCGAGTCTACGCGCCGCGATTGTCCCGGGTGCAGTTCGACCGGGACTACTGGCCAGGGATCGGCGGTCAACTCAACAGCATCGCCCCTGCGGGTTGGTGTCCTGGCGGTCGGTCTGGTCTCGCCAGAACTGCTTCTCGGTCAGCATCGGCTCCGCGCTGTCGTCGTCGCGGTGCTGCGACTCGTGGTGCTCGCGATACTTTCTGTACGCGTCGTCGCCCATCATCGCGGAGACGTACCACGAGACGTGCTGCGCGATGGCTCTCAGTCGGGCAGCAGCACGCGCTGCCAGCATCCGCCAATCTGACGCTCCCACTGCCGTCATCAGTGACGTCCCCATCGGTGACGTCCCCATCAGTGGCCCGACCGGCGGGGCTTGTCAGCAGGGGGAAGTGCGTCCCACTGGGCCTGGACGGCTTTTTCAGCCTTGGTGGAGGCGAAGCCGGCCGGCGCAAACATCTGCGACGCGATTGCCGGATCCTCGTTCGTGGAGTTCGATCGCGTGCGGAACGCCTTCCAGGTCGCGTGCACGGCGGCGGCAATCACAATGATCGCGAGGGTGACAAACAGGATCGAGAGAATGCCCTGGATCATCGTGTTGCGCACCACCGCCTCCATCGCTTCCACGCTCGTCGCGGTACCAAAGCTGGTCTCTCCCGCCGCAAGTGCTTCGGAGAAGGCCCGGTTGTTGGCGAAGTAGCCGACCGAGGGAACACTCGAGAAGATCTTCAGGAACGACGCGCTGATCGTCACGACCGCGGCGAAGCCCAACGGCACTGCCACGATCCAGAGGTATTTGAACTGCCCCCGCTTGGCGACAATAGCCATGCACACCGCCAGCGCGATCGCCGCAAGCAGCTGGTTGGCGATGCCGAACAGCGGGAAGAGCGTGTTGATCCCGCCGAGTGGGTCGGTGACACCCATCACCAGCACGGCGCCCCACGCGGCGACCATGATCGCCGTGGTGAGCCAGGCTCCGAGACGCCACGAGGTGTTCTTGAACTTCGGGAAGAAGTTGCCGAGGCTGTCCTGCAGCATAAACCGGGCCACGCGGGTGCCGGCGTCTACCGCGGTGAGGATGAACAGCGCCTCGAACATGATCGCGAAGTGGTACCAGAACGCCATCATGCCGCTGCCGCCGAAGACCTGCTGCATGATGTGCGCGAGCCCGACGGACAGGGTCGGGGCGCCGCCGGTGCGGGAGATGATGGATGCCTCGCCGACGTCCTTCGCCGTTTGGGTGAGCATCTCCGGGGTGAGGTTAACACCCGTCAGTCCGAGTCCATTGACGAACGCGACAGCGCCTTCGACGGTGCCGCCAGTCATCGCGGCGGAGGAGTTCATCGCGAAGTAGATGCCGCGGTCAATCGACAGCGCCGCGACCAGGGCCATGATGGCAACGAACGACTCCATCAGCATCCCGCCATAACCGATGACGCGGGTCTGGCGTTCCTTCTCCACCAGCTTCGGCGTGGTGCCAGAAGCGATGAGTGCGTGGAAGCCGGAGAGCGCGCCACAGGCAATCGTGACGAACAGGAACGGGAAGAGTGTGCCGGCGACAACCGGGCCGTTTCCGGCGACGGCGAATTCGCTGACGGCGGGCACAAAGATCTCCGGCCGAACGATGATGATCGCGACCGCGAGCATCCCGATAGTGCCGATCTTCATAAACGTCGACAGGTAGTCCCGCGGCGCGAGGAGCAGCCAGACCGGCAAAATTGCCGCGACGAAACCGTAGATGATGATTCCGATGGCCAGCGGAAGCGGCTCGACGTGGAAGAACGCCGCGCCCCACTCGGTACCGGCGATGGCGCCACCGCCGACGATGGCCGCGATCAGCAACACAAAGCCGATGATGGAAATCTCGGTGATCTTGCCCGGGCGGAAGAACCGCAGGTAGCACCCCATGAACAGCGCGATCGGGATGGTCATGCTCACGGAGAACACTCCCCACGGGCTTTCCGCGAGCGCGTTGACCACAACGAGGGCGAGGATCGCGACGATGATCACCATGATCGCGAGCGTCGCTATCAGGGCAGCAGTGCCGCCGATCACGCCGAGTTCGTCGCGGGCCATCTGGCCGAGCGAACGCCCGCCCCGACGCATCGAGAAGAAGAGCACGAGGTAGTCCTGCACCGCGCCGGCGAGAACGACCCCCACGATGATCCAGATTGTTCCGGGCAGGTAGCCCATCTGTGCCGCGAGTACGGGCCCGACCAGTGGACCCGCTCCGGCTATCGCCGCGAAGTGGTGCCCAAACAGCACCCTGCGGTCGGTCGCGGCGTAGTCCTTGCCGTCAGCTTTGTATTCCGCGGGGGTGGCCCGGCGGTCATTCGGCTTGAGAAGGTGCTTTTCGATGTATTTGGAGTAGAACCGGTACCCGATGAGATAGGTGCAGACGGCCGCGAAAACAAACCAGATGGCGTTGACGGACTCGCCACGTACGATCGCGAGCATCACCCAGCTGAGGCCGCCCAACAGCGAGATCGCTGCCCAGATCGCGATCTTCGCGGGAGTCCAGTTGCGGTCCTCCGCTTCCTGGATATGCGGGTCGACTGCGACTGGCGGCAGCGAAGGATCGCGCGTCACCATCCCGTCGTCTGCTGTTTCACTCGGAACGCTGGAAGCGATGCCCATGGTTCTCCCCTTTGAGATGGTCACAATGTGCAGCTTCGACAAAGATTGGCTGCGACGTGACTCGGCCAAATTAGCAGCTGAGTACTCCCTGCCCCGGGAATAGTTGCTCATTTTTGAGCGGGATGTCGCGAATCAGGCACCTGTCCGTAGCGGACCTCGGCGGGTTGTGGTCGGGTATTTAGACCTGTGTTCTGGGAGAGGGCAGGTGATCTGGGAGAGGGCAGGTGATCAGGGGAAGGGCAGGTGATCAGGGCAAGGGCAGGTGATCAGGGGAAGGTTGGACTGAGCAGGTTCAGCGTGATAGCCCCGTTGCCCTCTGCGGATGTATCGCCGCCCAGTTGCAGGATCCAGGCTTGGTCTGCGTTTTTAGAACTGACCAGCGCGACGAAGTACGAGCCGTCGGTCGCGTCGACGCTCGCCTCCGTCCATCCGGCGCCCTTGAGTTCGAGCGTGAGGACCTTCGCCAGCAACACAGGATCGGTCGACTCGGTCAAACTCAGGATGCGCAACACTCCGAAGTACTGGCCGGTGCCCGTAGAGGAGTCGACCAGCTGCGGGTGGTCGTCGACGAAGAGAATGGTTGAGGGGTCGAGGAGCGCCTGGATCTGATCGGCGACGCGAACCGTCTCCGCTTCCGCGGATGCGGCCGTGAGCTCAGCCGGGTAGACGGCCATAAGAGGCGAGTCGTTGGGCGCCGGGTCTGGAGTGTTGGGTGATTGCGAGGGGCTCGCGGATTCCGTCGCGGAAGAGTCTCCGGAGCCGGAGCCCGATCCCGAGCCGCCTGAGCTCGAGCCGCCCGAGCCCGAACCGTCACCGCCCGTGCACCCCGTCAGCAGCAGGGCCAACGCGAGGCCGCCGCTCACGAGCAGTGCAGGCGCGCGCGCGGCGCTGCGCCGGAGACCGTCCGCGTCGCCATGCCGGGCACCGTCCGGGTTGCCGTGCCGGGCACCGTCCGGGTTGCCGTGCCGGGTGCTATGCGCCACGGGACACATCCCGATCGGCGTAGCCCGCTGCCGTCGCGCGGGACACCACGGCAGGGAGTGCCGCTATGAACGCGTCGACTTCGTCGGTCGTGGTCGTGTGGTTCAGCGTCATCCGCAAAGCACCCCGGGCATCGGCCTCGCTCAGCCCCATCGCCAGCAGCACATGGGACGCCTCGGGCACGCCCGCCTGGCAGGCGGAGCCGGTGGACACGGAAAATCCCGCGACATCGAGCAGGAACAACAGCGAATCACCTTCGCACCCAGCGAAGGTAAAGTGCGCGTTGCCGGGTAAGCGGTCAACCGGATCGCCACGGAGGATCGCCTGCGGCACGGCCTCGCGCACGCCAGCGATGAGGCGATCGCGCAACACCTGCAACGCTACGGAGTGGGCCGCCAGGTCGCGCACCGCGGCGGAGGCGGCGACACCGAACGCCACCGCGCCCGCGGCGTCTTGCGTACCGGAGCGTCCACGCTGCTGGTTGCCTCCGTGAATCAGGGGGATGACGGTGGCGCTGCGCGCGAGCACAAGCGCGCCGGTACCGGTCGGTCCCCCGATCTTGTGGGCAGAAACACTGAGGGCCGCGAGCCCGGACGCGTGAAAATCGAGGGGAATGTAGCCGTAGGCAGCGACAGCGTCGGCGTGCACCGGAACCCCGTGGGCCGCGGCGAGCGCGACTACGTCGGCAATCGGTTGGATCGTGCCGACCTCGTTATTGGCCCAGAGGATGCTGACCAGCGCGACGTCATCCGCGAGCGCCGCCTCGAGCGCGGAGAGGTCGATGCGCCCCGCCTCGTCGATGGCAACCTCTTCGATGATCGCGCCCTCGAACGCTCCGAGCCAACTGGCGGCGTCCACGGTCGCGTGGTGCTCCCCCGCCGCGATGAGCACGCGCGGGCGCAACGCTGGAGACTTGTTGCGCGCCCAGTAAAGACCTTTGACGGCGAGATTGATCGACTCTGTTCCGCCCGAGGTGAACGTCACCTCGACCGAATCGGCTCCGAGCGACGCCGCGACCTGTTCGCGGGCCTCTTCAAGCATGCGTTTTGCGTTCTGGCCCTGGCTGTGAATCGACGACGGGTTGCCAACTACCCCGAGCGCGGAGACATACGCGGCGAGAACCTCCGGCGTCAGCGGAGAGGTCGCCGCGTGATCGAGGTAAATGGCCATGAGGAATCCTTAGGGCAGAACGGCCCGGAACATCGCGGACTCGTGCAGTAACTACTCTAGGTCCCATGCCTGATTCCGATCCGTTGCGCGCCCTTGGCGTAACCGCGACAAGCCAGGGCGGCGAGCTGCGTGTCTGGTCACAGCACGCCACCGCCATGGAACTGTGTCTTTTCTCCGAGCGCGACGCGAGTTGGCTCGACTCGGTCGTGCCCATGACTCGCGATTCTGCCGGGGTGTGGGTCGGCGCCTCGGCCGCGTTGGTTCCTGGCGCTCGATACGCCGTGCGGGCGTCCGGCCCCACGGGCGCAACGCACCGATTCGATCCGACGAGGGTGCTGCTCGATCCCTACTCCCGCGGGCTCGCACGCACGCCGAACGGCGATTGGCGTTCCTTCGTGCAGGATGATTCGTTCGACTGGGGCGGCGTGGTCAAGCCGCAGGTCCCCCTGGATTTCACGGTCATCTACGAGGCCCACGTCCGCGGGCTGTCCCGGTTGAATCCAGATGTTCCCGAAGAGCTCCGCGGCACCTACGCCGGGCTCGCGCACCCCAGCACGATCGAGTACCTCAAGGACCTCGGGGTGACGACGGTGCAACTGCTCCCGATCCACCAGTCGGTGAGCGAGCAACGCCTGATCAAGCAGGGACTGACGAACTACTGGGGCTACAACACGCTCAACTTCTTCTCTCCGCACTACGCCTACGCGACCCGGACGGCGCAGGCCGCGGGCGCCGGGGCAGTGCTGCGCGAGGTTAAGGGAATGGTGAAACTGCTCCACGCGGCGGGCCTCGAGGTCATCCTCGACGTCGTCTACAACCACACCGCAGAAGAGGGACCGACGGGACCCACCACCTCCCTGCGTGGCCTCGACAATGCCAGCTACTACCGGCAGCTCGCCGACGGCGAGTACATCGACGTCACGGGCTGCGGCAACACCGTCGACTTTTCCCACCCCGTCCCCCAGCGCCTCGTGATGGACTCGCTGCGCTACTGGGCAAACGAGGTGCAGGTCGACGGCTTCCGGTTCGATCTTGCCGCAACGCTCGGCCGTGATGCCCGCGTCGAATACGATCCCGGCCATCCGCTGCTGGACGCCATCGTGAACGACCCCGCGCTCGCGGGTGTAAAAATGATCGCCGAACCGTGGGACGTCGGAAGCGGCGGGTGGCAGGTGGGCAACTTCCCCGTCGGTTTCCACGAATGGAACGATGGTTACCGCGACCGGGCGAGGGATTTTTGGCTGTCGGATGTCGCGTCCGCCCGCCACAACGGCGATGCCAAGCAGGGTATTGGCGGATTTGCCCGCCGCTTCGCGGGTTCGTCGCATGTGTTCACCGAGAAGCGCGGCCCGCTCGCGTCCGTGAACTTCATCACCGCCCACGACGGCTTCACCCTCGCCGACCTGACCGCCTACGACGAGAAGCACAATCTCGGCAATGGCGAGAAGAACCGGGACGGGTCTAACGACAACCACTCCTTCAACCACGGCGTCGAGGGACCGACCGGGTCCACTGCGGTACTCGCGGCTCGGCGCAAGGCCATTCGTAACCTGTTGGGCACGCTGCTGCTGTCTTCGGGAATTCCGATGCTCACCGCGGGCGACGAGTACGGGCGCAGCCAGCGTGGTAACAACAACGCGTACTGTCACGACACCGAGTTGACCTGGCTGTCCTGGAGGGAGCGCGAGCCCTGGCAGCTCGAGCAGGTGAAGATCGCCCGGGATCTCCTGCGGCTGCGTCGGGAGAATCCCGCGCTACGCCCGGTGCGGTTCGGGCGCGCCGCCGAGACGGTTCCGTCGGCGTCGCAGATGGACTGGTACAACACCGAAGGATTGTCGATGAGCGAGGCCGACTGGAACTCGCCCGCCGCACGCACCCTGCAGTACCTCGCCGCCTCCACCCCCGAGTTCGAGGAACTGAACCGCATCCTGCTCATCGTTCACGGGCTGGAGAACGACATAACGGTGACGCTCCCCCAACACGCCGACGTTGCGGGATACAGCCTGCTCTGGGACTCCGCGAGAGAATCCGCGCCAGAAAGGCCTGGCGAGCAGGAGACTCACCACGCGCCGGGCTCCGAGCTCACGGTCGCGGGCACCTCGATGATCCTGCTGCGCGCCTACTGACCGCACTGGCACACTGGGCTTATGGCCCTCGGAACCCCCGCGACGGTCGCACTTGAGGCGGCCGGTATTTCGTTTTCCTCCCACTCCTATACCCACGACGCTGCGAACCGCAATTTTGGGCTCGAAGCGGCGTCCGAGCTGGGACTCGACGCTGAACAGGTGTTCAAGACGCTGATGACCGAGGTCGACGGGCGCCTGGTGGTCGCTATCGTGCCCGTGGCCGGCAAACTCGATCTCGGCGCACTCGCCGCGGCCGTGTCCGGTAAGCGAGCCTCAATGGCCGATCCGGCCGTGGCTCAACGCAAGACGGGATACGTCCTCGGCGGAATCAGCCCGATCGGACAGAAAACGCGCCTTCCCACTGTGCTCGATGAAACAGCGGAGCTTTTCGAGACAATATTCGTCTCGGGCGGGCGCCGGGGTTTCGACATCGGTTTAGCTCCAGCGGACCTGCTGCGCATCACCGACGGCATCACGGCACCGATCGCCCGCGACTGACGCGGGCTGGTGGGACTGACGAGGTCTGGGTGGGACTGACGAAGTCTGGTTAGGACCGACGACGTCTGGTTAGGACTGACGCGGTCGTGACGCGGGCGGCTCGACCCACGGGCAGGCGGCGTGGCCTGCGCGCGGGTCGCGCGTCCTGCGCGACCCGCGCGTCGACCGTTCCGTCTAGTGGGCGACCGCGATCAGTCCGAGCTCCGCGGGGGTGGCCAGCAGATCGTTGGATGGAACAACCCGCACGTTGTAGCCGAAGCTCCCCGGGCGTGCCAGCTCGACGGTGCCGACGAATACCGCGGCCTGCCCAAGCTCGTGACTCTCGAAAGTCAGAGCGAGTCGCCGTATTTTGGTCAGCTCGTCGCCAGTCTGCGCCTTGCCGTAGACCACCTCGACCTTGACGTCTTCCGGAGCCAACGGACCGAGCTCGACAAGCGCTCGCACGTGCAGCCAGTCACCGACCTGCGGCGTCGTATCGACTCCCCCTGACTCGACGTGAGTGACCTGGACGCTCGGCCAGGCCTCGCGCACCCGCGCTTTCCACGCCGAAAGCTCGCGTGCTGGACCGTACGACGAGGCACTGATGGTGCGCTCGGCGTGGGAAGCCGGCACATACAGCCGGGTGACGTACTCCTGCACCATTCGGTCTGCGCTCAACGGCTGCGACAGGGTCGACAACGTGTGACGTATCGAGGACACCCAGCGCTCCGGAACGTCATAATCGTTTCGGTCGTAGAACCGTGGAGCGATCTGGTGCTCGATGATGTCGTACATTGCCTCGGCCTCGAGCGTGTCACGCTCGCCGCTGTCCACCGCGCTGTCGGCGGTGGGAATGGCCCACCCGTTCTCCTGGTCGTAGAACTCTGCCCACCAGCCGTCGAGGATCGACAGGTTGAGCGAGCCGTTCAGCGCCGCCTTCATTCCGCTGGTGCCGCAGGCCTCGAGCGGTCGCAGCGGGTTGTTCAGCCATACGTCGGTGCCGGGGTACAGCACCTGCGCCATCGCGATATCGTAGTTGGGCAGAAAAACGATGCGGTGCCGTACGTCCGCTCCCGCAGCAAATTGCGTCAGCTTCTGGATCAGGCGCTTGCCCTCCTCATCCGCGGGGTGCGACTTGCCCGCGATGACGATCTGGATAGGCCGGGTCGGGTGCAGCAGCAGAGCCCTCAGCCGCTCGGGGTCGTGCAACATGAGGGTCAGGCGCTTGTACGTCGGCACCCGACGGGCGAAGCCGATGGTGAGCACCCTCGGGTCGAGTATCCGATCGATCCAGCCGGGGCTGCCGACCCCGGGATTCTCCTCCGACCATGCCGCCGCGACGCGCTCGCGCGCATCCGCAACCAGCTGGGCGCGCATCTGCCCACGCACGTTCCACAGGTCGGCGCTGGTGACGGCAGAAGAATTCCAGTCGGCCGTTGTCGTGTCGGTGCTGCCGAGGCGGTCTGAGGCGAGCTCCATCAGCAGCGGGTCCGTCCAGGTCGGCGCGTGCACGCCGTTGGTGACGGATGCGATGGGCACGTCGTCCTGGTCGAAGTCGGGCCACAGGGCACCGAACATCCCGCGGGACACGTGGCCGTGCAACTGCGAAACGCCGTTCGCACGTTGTCCCAGGCGCAGGCCCATGACCGCCATGTTGAACGTGTTCGGGGTCCCACCGTCATAGTCTTCGGCGCCGAGGCTCAGCACCGCGGCCGTGTCGACGCCCGGGAGCAAGTCGGCGGAGAAATAGCGCGCGATGAGGGAGCTTTCGAACCGGTCGATGCCGGCGGGAACAGGGGTGTGGGTTGTGAAGACCGTACCCGCGCGCACCACCTGCAGTGCCTCGTCGAACGACAAGCCGTTGCCGATGAGGTCGCTGATGCGCTCCAGGCCGAGGAAACCGGCATGGCCTTCGTTTGTGTGGAACACCTCGGGTTCGGCGACGCCGGTGAGCTCGGTGAACGCCTTGATGGCGCGTACGCCGCCGATGCCGAGCAACAGCTCCTGCAGCAGGCGGTGCTCTCCCCCGCCGCCGTACAGCCGGTCGGTCACCGACCGCAGCGCGTCCTCGTTCTCCGGGATGTCGGTGTCGAGCAGCAACAGCGTGATGCGACCGACCGCAACCTGCCAGATGCGTGCGCGCATCGCCCGGCCGTCGGGCAGAGCGAGCGTCACCTGTGCCGCGGTGCCGTCGGGGTTGCGCAGCACCCGCAGCGGCAGGCCATCGGGGTCGAGCACCGGGTATGTCTCCTGCTGCCATCCCTCGCGCGAGATCGCCTGGCGGAAGTACCCCGCCCGGTAGAACAGTCCGACGCCGATGATGGGTACGCCCAGGTCGGACGCGCTCTTCAGGTGATCGCCCGCGAGGATTCCGAGACCGCCGGAGTACTGCGGCAGCGCTGCGGCGATACCGAACTCGGGTGAGAAGTAGGCGATCGTGCTCGGCGCATCCTCGAGCCCCTGGTACCAGCGTGGCTCGGTCAGGTACGCGTGCAGGTCGTCACGCAGCGCGTTGGCCCGCTCGACGAACTCGGTATCGTCTGCGAGCTGCTGCCAGCGCGCTGGCTCGACGGCACCCAGGAGTCCGACGGGATCGTGACCAATCTCGTCCCAGACTTCCGGAGCAATCGACGCAAACAGCTGCCGGGTCGGATGATGCCAGGACCAGCGCAAATTCGTGGCGAGTTCCTCAAGCGAAATCAGCGCTTCAGGAAGAACGGTGTGCACGGTAAATCGTCGGATTGCCTTCACCCTGCCACCCTAATGCCCGGGCGAGATCTGACGACATAGGCGCCTGTGACTTCGCCCTATAGACGAGCAAGTCTTGACGACAAGCGCGCGAGCTGCCCGCTGAGGGTCGATTTAGCGGTACGGTCGAATCGTGGCGAAACCAGTAGACGGCATCGCAGCCGCACCAGAAAACACAGTCGAGCGTGAGTCTTATGAACCGCGAATCGGGCGCATTCCGATTCGTCATCTGAGGCCCCAACAACCCGAGAACAGGTGGCAGGCGAAAGCCTTTGCCGGAGAAGTTGTGCCCTTTGGCGCGACGGTCTTCCGCGAGGGCCACGATCAGCTGGGCGTTGAGCTGCAGCTGACGTCCCCCTCCGGTACCGAGACCACCCATCGGATGCACCCGGGAGCGCCCGGGCTTGATCGGTGGGAGGTGGATGTCCAGGTTCCAGCTGCCGGCCAGTGGCGGTACCGCGTGCACGCGTACAGCGACGACTGGGCCAGCTGGCTGCACAACGCCGAAATCAAGATTCCGGCGGGTATCGACGTCGAATTGATGTTCCGAATGGGGGTCGAGCTCCTCGGACGCGCCGGTATACAGAAGATTGTCAAGGACACGATCCGGATCTTCAAAGACAAGACCCTCTCGCCCGCAGATCGATTGGCTGCGGCAAGCGACCCGCGGCTGACCGCACTCATTGCCGACCGTCCGATCGCGAGCCTCGACACCCTCAGCGCTGAGCTGACCTTGCGCGTGGAACGCACGCGCGCAGCGGTGGGTAGTTGGTACGAGTTCTTCCCGCGCAGCGAAGGCGCCCGCAAAAATGCGGACGGTTCGTGGACGAGTGGCACGTTCCGCTCCGCCGAACTGCGCCTGCCTGCGATTGCGCACATGGGCTTCGAGGTCGTATATCTGCCCCCGATCCACCCGATCGGTCAGACCTTCCGCAAGGGGCCCAACAACACCCTCAACCCCGGCCCGCACGACCCCGGCTCCCCCTGGGCGATCGGAAGCGCGGCTGGCGGGCACGACGCAATCCATCCGGAGCTCGGTACCATCGAGGACTTCTCCTCCTTCCTCGACGCCGCGCGCAAGCAGGGCCTTGAGATCGCTATCGACCTCGCCCTGCAGTGCTCACCCGACCATCCCTGGGTGACGGAGCATCCGGAATGGTTCACGTCACTGCCGGACGGATCAATCGCCTACGCCGAGAACCCGCCGAAGAAGTACCAAGACATCTACCCGATCAACTTCGACAATGACCCGATCGGGCTGCGCGAAGAGATCCTGCGGATCGTCAAGTACTGGATTGGCATCGGCGTCTCCATCTTTCGCGTCGACAATCCGCACACCAAGCCGCTCCAGTTCTGGGAGTGGCTGCTGCACGAGGTCAACACCGAGTTCCCCGACGTGGTCTTCCTCGCCGAGGCATTCACGCGCCCGGCGATGCTGGGTTCGCTCGGAGCCGTGGGGTTCCAGCAGTCGTACACGTACTTCACGTGGCGCAACACGAAGGAAGAGCTCACCGAGTTCCTCACCGGTATCGCCCACGACACCGCGGACTACCTTCGTCCGAACCTCTTTGTGAACACGCCGGACATCCTCACGGAGTACCTACAGTTCGGCGGCCCGGCAGCCTACAAGGTGCGCGCCGCGATCGCAGCGACCGGGTCACCCACCTGGGGCGTCTACTCCGGTTACGAGCTGTATGAAGATGTTGCCCGCCCGGGCAGCGAAGAGAACATCGACAACGAGAAGTTCGAGTTCAAGCCGCGCGACTACGCCGCGGCCGAGCAGCGTGGTGCATCCCTGTCGCCCTACCTGACACAGCTGAACAAGATCCGTGCCGCACATCCCGCGTTGCGCCAGCTGCGCAACCTCGAGGTGCACTGGAGCGACGACGACTCAATCCTTGTGTACACGAAGTATTTGGCCGGTGAGTTCACCCGCTCGGGCAAAGCCGACGGCATCATTGTCGTCGCCAACGTGGATCCCCATTCCGTTCGGGAGACAACCATCCACCTCGACCTGTCCAAGCTGGGCCTGCCTGCAGGGGGCACGTTCGAGGTGAAGGACCTGCTGACCGACCAGAGGTTCACCTGGGGTAGCGACAACTACGTGCGCCTGGACGCGTTCTACGAGCCCGTGCACATTCTCTCCGTCGACTACACCCCCGCAGCCGCGGGACCATCCGACTCTCCACAGCCAAAGGACGCCTAATGGCCGAGCTGCACTCGCTTCCTGAGCTCCACCCCGGGCTCATTGCTTCCCTCGTACAGGGCATCCACCCCCGTCCGCACGACACGCTCGGCCAGCACCAGATTGACGGCGGCTTTGTCATTCGTGCCGTTCGTCCCCTCGCCTGGACCGTGACGGCCGTTCAGGCCGACGGTACCCGGGTTCCGCTGCGTCACACCGCGGAGGGACTCTGGGAGGGTTTCGCGGCCGGTTCGGGCCAGGCTTACACACTCGAAACGACCTACGACAACGGTGCGCCCTGGATCAGCGATGACCCGTACCGATTTGTGCCTTCGGTTGGCGAGGTCGACCTGTACCTGTGGGGCGAAGGCCGCCACGAACAAATCTGGAAGGTGCTGGGGGCTCACTACCGCCCCCACGAGGATGTCCTCGGAACGTCGTTCAGCGTCTGGGCGCCTCATGCAACCGCTGCCCGCGTTCTCGGCGACTTCAACGGCTGGGACGGCGTGCTGTACGCGATGCGTCGTCTGGACGACAATGGCGTGTGGGAGCTCTTCATCCCGGGCCTTGCTCCCGGGAACAACTATCGGTTTGAGCTGCGTACCTCCAGTGGGGAATGGGTCAGTCGTTCCGATCCGATGGCTCGGCACACGGAGCATCCCCCGGCAAATGCCTCTGTAGTCGGCGAGACGAAACACGTCTGGGACGACGCTGCCTGGCTGGCGACCCGCGGCGCGACCGATGCCATCAACTCCGCTATGAGCGTGTATGAGATGCACGTCGGCTCCTGGCGTCCCGGTCTCGGCTACCGCGATTTGGCCGATCCGCTGATCGAGTACCTCGAGGAAACCGGCTTCACTCACGTCGAGTTCATGCCGCTTGCGGAGCACCCGTTCGGCGGTTCCTGGGGCTACCAGGTCACCGGGTACTACGCGGCGACCAGCCGGTTCGGACACGCCGACGACCTCAAGTATCTGATCGACCGGCTGCACCAGGCCGGCATCGGCGTGATCATGGACTGGGTACCCGGGCACTTCCCCAAGGACGAGTGGGCTCTGGCCAGGTTCGACGGGCAGCCGCTGTACGAACACTCCGATCCGCGGCGAGGCGAGCAGCCCGACTGGGGCACGCTGATCTTCAACTTCGGCGACTCTCAGGTGCGCAACTTCCTGGTCGCCAACGCGCTGTACTGGCTTGAGGAATTTCACATCGACGGCCTCCGCGTGGATGCCGTCGCGTCCATGCTCTACCTGGATTATTCACGCGAGGGGGATGACTGGCTGCCGAACAAGTACGGCGGACGGGAAAACCTCGAGGCGATCACCTTCCTTCAGGAGGTCAACGCGACCGCGTACAAGCGCAACCCGGGCATCATCATGATCGCCGAAGAATCCACGTCGTGGGGCGGAGTGACGGCCCCGACGTCGGGCGGCGGACTCGGGTTCGGAATGAAGTGGAACATGGGCTGGATGCACGACACGCTCCAGTACATGCAGTTCGATCCGATGTACCGCTCGCACCACCACAACGACATCACCTTCAGCTTCCTGTACGCGTACAGCGAGAACTTCATGCTGCCGATCAGCCACGACGAGGTCGTGCACGGTAAGGGCTCGCTCCTCGCGAAGATGCCCGGTGACCAGTGGCAGAAACTCGCCAACCTCCGTGCCTACCTCGCCTTCATGTGGGCGCACCCCGGCAAGCAGCTGATCTTCATGGGCCAGGAGTTCGGCCAGCTGTCGGAGTGGAGCGAAGAGCGCGGACTCGACTGGTGGATCCTCGACCAGCCGGTGCACCAGGGCCTGTTGAAGCTCGTAGGAGCACTGAACCACATCTACCGTGCCGAGCCGGCTCTCTGGCAGCAGGACAACTCGCCGAGCGGATTCGAGTGGATCGAGGGTGGTGACGCCGAGCACAACGTGGTGTCGTTCCTTCGGTGGGACACGGACGGGCAGCCCATTGCGATCTTCATGAACTTCAGTGGCGCGCCCGTGGGTCCGTACCGCACCGGTTTGCCCTTCGCAGGCACGTGGGACGAACTGCTCAACACCGACGCCGTCGAGTACGGCGGATCGGGCGTAGGCAACTACGGGTCTGTCACGGCCGTCGACGAGCCGTGGGCGGGTCGGCCGGCATCCGCCGACCTCACCCTGCCGCCTCTCGCCGGGCTCTGGCTGAAGCTCCGTAAGGAGTAGCGGCCACCGGGGCTTGTCGCCTCGCGCAGCAAAAGCGAAGGGCGCCACCGATCGGTGGCGCCCTTCGCTGTGTTCGGGTAAATGCTGTGGCGGCGGAATGCAGCATTAGCGCGTCGCAGAGTTAGCGCGTCGCAGAGTTAGCGCGTCGCAGAGTTAGCGCGTCGCAGAGTTAGCGCGTCGCAGTGCAGCGCGTCGGAATGCAGCGTTAGCGCGTCGCAGTGCCGTCAGTACAGCAGGCCGGTGAGCCGGCGACGGCCCGCGATGACCCGCGGGTCGTCCGCGCCAGCGATCTCGAAGTACTCCAGCATGCGCGTGCGCACGGCAGTCTTGCCGTCCGCGTCAAGGGTCGGAAACAGGGTGAGCAGGCGATCGAACGCGTCTTCGAGGTGTCCCCCGCTGACGTCGAGATCTGCAACGGCCAGTTGCGCCGTGACATCCGCCTGATCGGTCGCAGCCGCACTTCGCACCTCATCGAGGCTGACCCCGTCGAGGCGATGGAGCAGAGAGACCTGCGCGAGGCCGGCGACGGCGAGGCTATCGCGCGGGTTCTGCGCGATAGCGGTCTTGTACTCGGCGATCGCAGCCTCATAGTTGCCGGCTGCGATGGCGTCGAACGCCTCCTGGTGGTGGGGCGGAAGCGGCTCTTCCACCGGCTCGACCGCCGGGGCATCGCCCGCCGGGACCACGCCGGTCACGCCGTTTTTCGCCGCAAGCTCGAGCACCTGGTCAAGCACCTGACGAACCTCAGCATCGGGATAGGCTCCGACGTACAGCTGCACGGGACGGCCGCCGACAACCGCAGCGACCGTCGGGATCTGGGTGACCTGGAACGCCTGCGCGAGCTGGGGGTTCGCCTGCCCGTCGACGGTGGCGAGAACGATCCGGCCGCCGTATGACTCAACGATTGGTCCGAGCTGCGCTGCAACGCCCTGCCCGTAGAACTCGACAACCACCGGCACGGTGTTGGAGAGTTCGAGCACCTGCGTGAACGACGCGTCATCGGCCGCGAGCACCACGGTCGACGATGTGCCGCCCTCAGGCGCGGCAACGGGCGTCGGGGCCGGTCGCGGGTTCACAAGCGACGAGAGGTCGACTGCGCCGCGCATGCTCGCAGGGCTGAGAGGAACGTTGGTCACGGAAGCTCCTTCGCTGAGACCAGGCTCCGCGAGAATCCGAGGAGTTTCACCTGGCCGGGGGTGTTTGCGGACGGAATGTAGAACAACAGCTCTGCGCTGTACGTGCCGACCACGCCGGTAGTGCTCTTGTCTTTGCCAAGCAAAGCTTTAGTAGCGCCCGCGGTGAGGGCCGCGGCGCCGGCCTTGACGGGCTTGACCTCGTCCGTCTGGTTCACCTGCACGGCGACGATCGCGCCAGAGTCGGCGGTGGTCATGCCGAGAACCCTGCCCGTGCCCACGCTGTCGGTGAGGGTCTCCGTTGCCGTGGTCGACAGCTCCTGGATGCGGGTGGTCTTCGCGGGAAGGCCGGAGGCCGTGTACAGCGAGTCGACGGTCAGGTCGAACTGGGCGAAGAATTCACTTGCGGTGTCCTTCATAAGCACGTCCACGTACGCGCCGGCGACCGCGGACGGCGCCATCTGCAGGAACTTGCTGTCCGGAGACACGAGGGCCGCGCCCACGCTGGGCTGAGCGGTGCCCGGCACCACGATGCCCGCGAGCAGCGAAACTGCATACTCGACCTTGTAATTGGAGCGAGGATCATCCTGCACCAGCATCATCGCGGTCGGCGCCGCCACAGCAACCGCGGGGTCGGCGTCAGCCGCTGCGGGCTCCTGAACGACCGCAAAGATGGTGCGCGGGAACTCGCTGGACTGTTGCGGAAGCACCAGTTCGACGGTCTCGGACGGAATTTCGGTCGGCGTTCCCGCGGCGGCCGCGTCAACTGCGGCGATGTCGTAGTTCGCCGAACGAAGCTCGAGCGCCGGACCCGTCATGCGGGTGGCAAGAAGCGCCTTGTCGCGGGTGGAATCGGCCTGCGCGACGACCGCGCCGATGTCACTGATGATGCTCGTAGCCTGCGCCTCGGTGACCGAGGGCACTTCGATTTCGGACTCGGCACCGTCGGTGGGAGTGGGGGTGGGAGAGGCGGATGTCACGCCGTCAGCCATCGGCCAGATACCGGCACTGCACCCCGACAGCGCTACCGCGCCCGCGAGTAGCAACGGAAGGGAAACAGCGACCCGACGGTTGCGATGGCTACGTCCGGTGGTGAGCGCCTTGGGACGTTTCGCTTTGACGGGCTTGTACCGCGGCTGACGCGGGAGTTTAGGCATTTTGGGTGATTTCTGTTGGGTGCGCCGGGGGCCACGGGACTTGCGCACGTGGGTGAGCCCCCAGATGAGGAATATGAGGCCGAGCAGCAGGAAACCCGCACCGGCAATCATGAGGGGCCCGGCGGATTGCGAGGTGTTGTCGAGCGGCCAGCTGACGCTGATGTCGCTCGGAGCGGCGGCCGTGCCATCAGAGATGGCGACAATCGAGACGTCCTCCGGAAGGTTGACGCGAATGCGCATCGGGGACTCGGCGGAGTACTCACGCAGCCACAGGTCGGAGCCGGCCAACGCAGGGACGGTCTCTTCTGAGCCGGATTCAACGGTCGAGACCAGCTCGCCGCTTTCTTCGTCGTAAGTGATGAGGGTGTAACTCGCGTCGCCCACCCATGCGAGCACATCGCCGGTCTTGCCGTATGCGGCCGAGACAGTGGGGGCGCCGTCGATTTTGACCGTTTGGGACTGCGCGTTGGCATTCAGCGCGCTTCCGTCGATGATGGTCACGGGCGTCTGGCTTGTTTCTGTGGTCGACGCAGTGACCTCGTCTGGCCCTGCGAGGAAGGTGCGCTGACCAATCCCCAGACCGATCATCAGGGCCGCGAGTACAAAACTGACTATGGCGAGAACAAATCGCACGGGTAACTCCTTTCGTGCTGCCCTGCCCTGGGGTTGGTCAGGCACCCTCCGTCGCAGTGGAACTGGACGCTCGCATCAGGGGCGAGAGGAGGGATCCAACGGGAAAACGCCGAAGGATGGCAACGTCAAAGACATTTCAGAATAGCTGATGCCCCGGATTTGCACCTAACCCAGCATCTGGGAATCATCTGACAGCGCAATCGCCCGGGCGGTAACACCGAATGCGCTCGCTTCGAACGGCTCGCTAAACTCGTCACAGTTTGAATGACTTTAGGGAGACCCCGTGGCTGCTGACGATGCAGATTTCGGTTCAGAACTTCGCGGCTACCGTAAAGAAGAGGTAGACCGCGCGGTCCAAAATCTCAGGCGTGACCTCATTAAGGCAAATGCCGATCGCGCGGAGGCCGCGAAAGAGGCGAAGCGGCTCGCAGCCGTCGCCGAGGACCTCCAGGCGGAGCTCGACGAGGCGGGCACACCGACCTACGCCGGGCTCGGAACTCGCCTCGAAAGCACGCTTCGCGTCGCCGAGGAACAGTCCACCAGGCTGATCAGCCAGGCCGACATTGACGCCGAAAAGCTGCGCAGGTCGGTGCAGGTCGACGTGCAGCGACTCGTCAGGGACGCGACCGACGAAGCGGAAAAGAAGCTGTCGGACGCCACAACGGCTGCCGCGCAGCTGCGCGACGCCGCGCGAACCGAAGCGGACCAGCTTCTTCGTGGGACCACCGAGCAAGGCGAAACACTCGTCAGCGGCGCAATGAAAGAAGCGGCAGCCATTCGCGGCGCCGTTGCCACCGAAGCGGCCGAACTCCGCGCCACCACGAAGCGGGAAGCTGCGGCCATTCGCGCCGCGGCCGAACGGGAAGTAGCCGAACTCGCCGCGGTCGCGGCCCGCGAGGCGAGCGAAGCGCGGGAGAATGCGGCGATCCTCGCCCGCGAGACTGAGCTGGGGCGTATCGACTACGAATCGCAAAACGCTCGCCTCCGCGGCGATCTCGCCCGCGACATCGAGCAGGGGCGCACCGACCTCGCCAGGGAGCTGGAGACCGGACGCGCCGCACTCGCCCTCGAATTCGACACCGCGAACACTCGTCTTGCCAACGAGACGGAGGCCGCACGGGCCGCGCTCGCTGGTGAGATGGCGGCGGCCTACGCCACTTTGGACAACGACACCGCAGCGCGTCGCACCGAGATCGACAACGAGCTGCTCGCCCGAACCACGGAGTTCGAGATTGAGATGTCGACCAGGCGCACGGCCCTCGAGAACGAGATTTCTGCCGGCCGCGAGGCGCTCGATATCGAGATTGGCAGCGCCAGAAGCGAGCTGGTGAACGAGATCACCACCGCACGCACCGAGCTGACGAATGAGATCGCCACCCAGCGCACCGAGCTGGCGAATGAGACCGTGGCTGCTCGCGCGGCGATTGACAGCGAGAACTCGCGTGCCCGCGCCGCCCGAGAGGGAGAGGCCGAAGCCACCCGGGCAGCTCTCGACGCTGAGCTCATTGCGGCGCGCGCACTGCTCGACAGCGAGTCGGCCACTGCCCGCGCGGACATCGAGGCGGAGGTGGCCGCTGCACGGACTTCGGTCGCGGCCGAAGTCGCCGCCGCGCGCGCCGAGGTCGACGCCGAGAGTGTGGAAGCGCGTCGGATCCTTGCGCACGATGTGGAGCAGGAGCGCACCGACCTTGTCCGCGACGTCGAACGACAGCGCTCAGAGCTCGCGCTCGAGTTGGAAACCGTTCAGGCCAAGATTGCCTTCGATCTCGATGAGACCCGATCGACCATTGCCCGCGAGACGGAGCAGGCGCGCATTGACCTCGACGTGGAGCTGAAGGCCCGTCGCGACGAGGCTGAGAGGGACGCGCTTACCCGCCAACAGGAGGCAAGCGCGCAAACCCAGAAGTACCTCGACGAGGCGCAGGCCCAGCTCAACGACGCGATCGCCCGGGCGACAGAGAAGCGGCTCGAGGCGGTCACCGCCGAGGCATTCGCCACAGAACAGCTGCGAACCGCGCGCGAACGCGCCGAAGCGACCGCGCGCGAGATCTTGGACGACGCCGACTCTCGTGCCAAGGCGATGGTGAACGACGCTGAGGAGCGCACCACCCGCCTGGTCACTGAATCCGAGGATCGCCTCGCCACGATCCGGCTGGAGCGCGAGGCCGTGGCAGGATACTTCGAGAGCCTGCGCGGGGTATTGTCGCAGGCAGAGAAGGCAACAAACCAGGACTGATGCGGCGAGGGGCCCAGCTTGAAAATCCATAACGCGTTCAGCATCGGGCTCTTCGGCGGACTCGGCGTCATTGTTGCGCTGGGGATCGGCGCTGCCGTGGGAAACCTGGCCACGATCCTCACCTATGTCGGAGCGGCGCTGTTCATCGCGCTCGGCCTCGACCCGTTGGTGTCCTTCCTCGAGCGGCACAAATGGAAGCGCTCCCTGGCCATTCTCACCGTCCTGGCGGGCGTACTCGGGGCCTTCACCGGTCTGGTGTTCGCAATCATCCCTGTGGTCACCGATCAGATCACGACCCTTGTCGCGCAGCTTCAGACAATCATCCCCACGGTCTTCACCCCCGGGTTCCGGGACGACTTACAAGAGACGATCCCGTGGCTCGACGTCGACACGGTGTTCAACCAGGCAGACAGCTTCCTGCAGGATCTGGACGTGCTGAGCATTGGCGGCGGGGTCCTCGCTGCCGGCGTCACCATCGCGAACGCCGTATTCGGCACCATCATCGTGCTGATTCTGACCCTCTACTTTGTGTCGTCGCTGGCATCCATCAAGCGTGCCCTGTTCCAGCTCGTTCCCGCCTCGAAGCGTGCGCAATTCGTTGACCTCGCGGAGCAGGTCAGCGCATCCGTCGGCCGCTTCGTGATGGGCCAGGGCGCACTGGCGCTGGTCAACGGCGTGCTCTCGTTCATCCTGCTCACCTTCGTCTTCCAGGTGAAATATTCGGCGCTGCTCGCCTTCATCGCGGTGATCGGATCGCTCATTCCCCTCGTGGGAACGCTCACCTCGGCGATCGTCATCACCCTGGGCGTTCTGCTCTTCGAGGGTCCGGGGTGGCAGGTCGTTGCCGTAGGGATCTACTACCTCGTCTACATGCAGGTAGAGGCCTACGTGATCAGCCCGCGCATCATGAACTCGGCCGTTCAAGTGCCGGGAGTCGTTGTGGTGCTCGCGGCACTCATCGGCGGCACCCTGCTCGGCGTCCTGGGCGCTCTCGTGGCCATTCCCGTCGCCGCCTCGGTACTGCTCATCATCAAACAGGTGTTCGTGCCGCGCCAGAATGCGCTCTGACGCATCGCGCGCGTCCGCTGACGCACCGGACGCGCTCTGAGGGCCCTGCCGCTACTCCCAGACGGCGGGTAGCGGCAGCGCGGCAGGATTCACGCGCGCGACGATCTCGTCGAGCACTCGTTTAGTCTGGGTCTCCCCAACCCAGAGGTGCTTTCCGCCCTCGACGCCGACGATGTCGCAGCTGGGGACGGACGCGAACCGCTCCGCAGCTTCGGCGGGCCGCAGGTAATCGTCAAACTCCGGTACCAGCACGAGCAATTCCTTGCCGCTGGCCTCCCACGCGGCGATCTCCTCAGGCGACGTTCGGTGCAGCGGCGGAGAAAGCAGGATCGCGCCATCCACCGCATGACGAAGCCCAAACTTGAGGGCAACTTCTGTTCCGAACGACCACCCGAGGAGCCAGGGATGGGGCAGCCCGCGGGCGGTGACGAAGTCCATCGCGGCAGCCAGGTCGGCGGCCTCAGCGATTCCCTCGCCGAACTCGCCTTCCGATCGCCCGCGCGGGGACGTCACGCCGCGAAAGTTGAAGCGCAATACGGCCACGTCCGCGAGCGCGGGCAGCCTGGCCGCCGCCTTTCGCAGAATGTGAGAGTCCATAAAACCGCCGTGGGTGGGGAGCGGATGCAGCGACACGAGGGTCGCGACGGGCGCACCCGACTCCGGCAGCGCCAATTCGCCGACCAAGGTGAGGCCGTCCGAGGTGGTCAGCTCAATGTCTTCACGCACGGCGGGCAGCTCGACTGCGCCGCGAATCTCGATGGTCACGGCTTGATCCTCCAACAGTGGGTGTGCCAGTGCCTGCGGGCGGCAATGTCATCTGCCTCGCCCATTATTCCGTCTGCCCGCCAGGCGACGGTGTGGGCAACACCCGGGGCGATGTCACGTCCGCAGGATGGACAGGTGTAGTGCTTTGTGGCGGATGCTGCGGCCACGCTCTGTGCGGTCCACGCACCATCGCGCTTGTAGGTGTTCTCGCGTCGCCCAGCCAGCGCGCGGGACAAGTCCAGCCCGTCGTCGTCATCGCCGCGGCCCTGACGGGGTCCGCGGGGACGATTGGATCGAGGCATACCCACCAGCTTAGGCGTACGCGCGATTCGGCCATGCTCGTCGATCTGCTGCGACACTCCTGAAACTATGCTGGAACTCTGCGGAAACTCTGCTGGAATGCTGCTGAAACGCGGCCGAAAACACCAACGGCGCCGGCGGGAAAACCCCGCCGACGCCGTCTAATGCTTATTTCTCGATCCAGCAAACCCGAGACACGGCGCACACGGCCGTGAGTGGGTCAGTACCAGCCGACCGCCTGCGAGTGGGTCCAGGCGCCGCACGGAGTCTGGTAACGCCCCGAGATGTACCCGAGGCCCCACGAGATCTGTGTTGCGGCGTTCGTGGCCCAGTCAGCGCCCGCGGACGCCATCTTGCTGCCGGGAAGAGACTGCGGAATGCCGTAGGCACCGCTGGACTTGTTCTGCGCGTACATGTTCCAGCCCGACTCCTTGTTCCAGAGCGAGACCAGGCAGTTGTACTGCGCGTCATCCCAGCCGCGCGCACTGACCATTTCCAGTGCCACGGCCTTGGCCGATCCGGGATCCGGTGTGCCCGCAGCCGGGGCAGCAGAGGACGAGGAGCGGGAAGACGAAGAAGACGACGATTTCGTCGGCTCAACCTCCGCAACCACCACGGGTGGTGGCGGCGGCGGCGGTTCTTCGATGGTGTAGTCATCCAGAGCCGTGTCAACCGCGTACCCATCGGCAACGACAAGGGTCTGGGTGGGCTGGTTCGACTCCCACTCAGAGGGCAGCGCTGCAGCAGCGTAGGCACCGGAGTACGGGTCCACGACCACGACCATCACCATGGCGGCGGTTGCGAATGACGCGAGCGCGGGGAGGAAGAACGGCGAACGACGCGACTTACGCGGCGCAGGGCGCTGTACTCCGGATACCGGAGTAGCGACGGCGGTGCCAGTCGTGCGCGTGGCCGCAGGGGTCCTTGAAAGTGAAGTCCGGGTCGCGGAAGGCTGACCGTGGGACGACACAGTTATCGAATGTTTACCCATAGGTCGGCTAATTTACCTCATAATTGCGAGATTGCCCAAGTTCGTTTTAGCGGACGGCCAGCATGACGTCGATTACGGCGTCCAGAAGCAGGTCGACCTGCGCTTCGGAATAGCCCCCACGCCTGCTGCGGAATGCGGCTCCGCGCACCTCGTCAACGCTCATCGGCGTGCCATCCTGAAAATATCCCGTGAGTTGGTCACCGAAGGCATCGACGTCCGTGGGATGGTATCCCGTCGAGAGCGGTCCCACCCGGTCGAAACGGTGCGCGGCCGGGCGGTCCAGCCGGTCCAGGATCTCCTGTGCGGTGTCACGCGCACGCTCAAACCAGGTTGCGTCGCCCACCTCCGCTGAGACCTGATCCCGCTCCCTGCCGGCGAATGCGTCCTCCAGACGCTCCAGTGCGGAGTCGACATGGGTGGTCGAGTATCCGCCCTTTTCGAGGTCAAACGCGACACGACGGATGCTCTCCGCACTGACTACGCTCGGCTCGCCCCGCTCGGCGGTGTACGCCCGCCGCGCTTCTTCGAGGAAATCCTCTACCTGGTCGACGTTGTACCCCAGTCGGGGCCGACGGACGCGCGGAAAAGTTGTGCTCACCGGACTATCTTGCCCTACGCGAATATCAGGTAAAACGCATACGCGGCTGCCGCGGACGGCAACACCGAATCGACGCGGTCAAGAAAGCCCCCGTGGCCGGGCAACCACGTACTGATGTCCTTGATACCGAGATCTCTCTTGATCAGGGACTCGGACAGGTCGCCAAGGGTCGCGGTGAGAGCGAGGACCACGCCAAACAGCAATCCCACCCAGACCGGCTGCTGGATCATGAACACGGCGACCAGGATGCCCGAGATCACGGCCGCGGCCACTGAGCCGATAAAACCCTCCCAGGTCTTCTTCGGACTGATCCGCGGCGCCATCTTGTGTTTGCCCAGGAGCAACCCGCTCGCGTACGCACCGATGTCGGTAGACACAACGACGACCAAGAATCCCAGCGCCCACCACTCGCCACCCTCGTGGCCCGCCAGGAGCAGCGCGAAACTCCCGAGGAACACAACATAGCCCTGCACGAAGATGCCAGCGAAGATGTCCTTCACAACTTCCGCGCGGGGGGCGCGGTGTTTCGGCCAGAGCGTCTCCACAACGCGCCACACCGACACGAGAGCCATCCCGGCAAGGGTCACAAGCCAGTGACCGTCCTCGAGCCAGTAGAAGGACGCGGGACCCACGGCCAGCGCGGCGACGACGGTCGCAATGCGGGGCACGTCGCGTCCGGCAAAGCGGAGCGCGCTGGCGAGCTCGAACGCGGTGAAGACCAGAAGCGCGCCCGCGAATACGACGAACAGGTCTTTGACCAAGAGCAGGCTGACCAGCAGTCCGCCACCGAGGCCGAGTCCGATGAGAATCGCCATCGGCAGGTTACGGCCCGCGCGCTTTTCGAGGCGAGCGTTCGAGGCACGCACTTGGGCCTCGATGTCCGCAACGGTCGCTTCAAATTCGGCGCGCGAATGACCCCGCTTCTTCAAGCGGGGAGGCGGGCCGTCCGGCGCCTCAGTCATCAGACCTCGAGCAGCTCGATCTCTTTACGCTTTAACGCTTCGTCGATCGCGTCGACGTGCGCCTTGGTCACACCCTCGAGGTCCTTCTCGGCACGAGCGAGCTCGTCCTCACCGACCTCGCTCTTCAGAGCGTCGAGGTCGTCTTTCGCCCGACGGCGGATGTTGCGGATGGCAACCTTGGCATCTTCGCCCTTGCTGCGCACGAGCTTGACGAATTCCTTGCGGCGGTCCTGCGTGAGCTCGGGCAGCGTGACCCGAATGACCTCACCGTCGTTCCCCACGTTTGCGCCGAGGTTAGGCACGTTGACGAGCGCTTTTTCGATCTCTTTCAGCGCGGTCTTGTCGTACGGCGTGACGAGTAGCGTGCGCGCCTCGGGGTTCTGCATCGAGGCGAGCTGCGCCAAAGGGGTGGGGCTTCCGTAGTAGTCCACGAGCACCTTCTGAAAAAGGGCGGGGTTGGCGCGACCGGTGCGCACGGTGCCAAAGTCATCCTTGGCGACCTCGACGGCCTTGTTCATCTTGTCTGTGGCCTCGGTCATTACGTCGCTAATCACGTATCGCTCCTTCGTGTTGCTACAAGTTTAGGTGAAAGCCGCCTGTGAAAAGCGCGGCCGGGTCGGGTCGTGTGTCGGGCTCTGCCGCCCCTGTGGCGGGAACCACCGCCAACCGGCAGGGAGCTCCCGCCAACGGGTCAGGCGCTGACGAGAGTACCGATCCGGTCACCACGGATGGCAGACGCGAGGTTTCCCGCCGGCGACATGCCGAACACAACCATCGGCATTCGGTTGTCCATGCAGAGGCTGAACGCGGTGGAGTCAACCACCTTGAGTCCCTGCACGAGCGCCTCCTGGTAGGTGATCTCGTGGATCATCGTCGCCGTGTCATCCGTCTTCGGATCCGCGGTGTAAACGCCGTCGACGCCGTTCTTGGCGACCAGCACAACGTCCGCGCCGATCTCCAGCGCACGCTGCGCGGCGACGGTGTCCGTCGAGAAGTACGGGAGGCCCGCCCCGGCGCCGAAGATTACGACCCGGCCCTTCTCGAGGTGGCGCTCCGCTCGGCGCGGGATGTATGGCTCCGCTACCTGGGTCATCGAGATGGCGGACTGCACGCGCGTCGCGGCGCCGGCCTGCTCAAGGAAGTCCTGGAGCGCAAGAGCGTTCATCACGGTGCCGAGCATGCCCATGTAGTCAGCGCGACCGCGATCCATGCCCCGCTGGCTCAGTTCTGCGCCACGGAAGAAGTTGCCGCCGCCGACGACGATGGCGATCTCGACATCCTTCGACGCTTCCGCAATCTCCTTGGCAAGTGCGCTCACCACATCGGGATTGACACCGAGAGAACCGGCGCCAAAAGCTTCACCGGACAATTTGAGTAGGACGCGTCGTCTGCGATTTTCTGTCATGTGGAAATCTCCCTCGTGGTGGCTCGATACAGGCTATGGGACGAAAACTATGGGAGGCGTAAAAAAGGGAGGTCCGAGACAACTGTCTCGGACCTCCCCTGGCTCACTGTGTTACGCGCCGACCTTGAATCGGGCGAACCCGGTCACGGTGATGCCGGCGTCGGCAGCTACGTTTTTCACGGACAACTTGTTGTCGCGTGCGTAGTCCTGTTCAAGCAGGGCTACCTGCTTGTAGAACGCGTTCAGGCGTCCCTCGATGATCTTCGGAAGGGCTGCCTCTGGCTTGCCCTCTCCGCGGCTGATTTCCTCGACGATGCGACGCTCGTTCTCGACGTCGGCCACGGGGACCTCGTCCTTGCTCACGTACGCAGGGTTCGCGAAGGAAATGTGCTGGGCGATGCTGCGAGCGGTCTCCGCGTCGTCACCGGTGTAGGCGACAACAACACCAACCTGCGGAGGCAGGTCGGAGCTGGTGCGGTGCAGGTACACGGAGAACTTGTCCCCCGTGAGCAGCTCCACGCGGCGCAGCTCGATCTTCTCGCCGAGGATTGCTGCCTCGTCGCCGATCAGTTCGCTGACGCTCTGGCTGCCCGCAGGAGCGCCGAGGGCTTCCTCAAGGTTCGCGGCACCGGCTGCGGCGACGGCCTCGAGGACCTTCTCGCCGAGCGCGATGAACTTGTCGCTCTTGGCGACGAAGTCGGTCTCGCACGCGAGCTCGATGAGCGTGGTGGTCGAACCGCTCTCCTTCGCGGCGATAAGGCCCTCGCTGGTGGAGCGGTCGGAGCGCTTCGCATTGCTCTTCGCGCCGCGCAGACGCAGCAGCTCGGTGGCCTTTGCAAGGTCACCGCCCGCCTCGACGAGCGCGTTCTTGGTCTCAACCATGCCGGTACCGAGCTGCTCGCGCAGCGTCTTCAGGTCTTCCAGCTTGAAATCTGCCATCGTGATTCCTTACTTGGTTTCGGCGGCAGCGTCTGCTGCAGCAGCGGTCTTCTTGGCGGGCTTTGCGGCCGGCTTCTTCTCGGCGGGGGTCGCCTCAGCTTCGATCTTCGCTTCGGTCTCAGCGTCAGACTCGACGGTGTGCTCGGGAACGATGGTCTCGTCAGCCTCAGCGGCCTTCTCGGCAACGGCTGCGTCTGCGTCGTTCTCTTCGACGTTGGCTGCGGGAGCCTCAGCAACGGGAGCCTCAGCAGCAGGCGCCTCGGTGGCCTCAGCTGCGGCAGGAGCCTCAGTTGCGGCGTCGGTCGCGGCGGGCGCCTCGGTCGCGGTGTCGGGAGCGGCGAGCAGCTCGGCCTCCCACGCGGCGAGGGGCTCAACTTCTGCACCCTCTTCGGGCTTCTGGTGACGCTGGACGAGGCCCTCGGCCGCTGCGTCCGCAATGATGCGGGTCAACAGGCCAACGGAGCGGATCGCGTCGTCGTTGCCCGGGATCGGGTACTGAACATCGTCGGGGTCGCAGTTGGTGTCCAGGATGGCGATGACCGGGATGCCCAGCTTGTGCGCCTCGTCGATCGCGAGGTGCTCCTTCTTGGTGTCCACGATCCACACGGCAGACGGGGTCTTCGTGAGGTTACGGATACCACCGAGGCTCTTCTGCAGCTTCACCAGTTCGCGGCGCTGGATGAGCAGCTCCTTCTTGGTGTAGCCACGGGTGGTGTCGTCGAAGTCGACCTCTTCCAGCTCCTTCATGCGTGCAAGACGCTTGGAGACCGTCTGGAAGTTGGTGAGCAGTCCACCCAACCAACGCTGGTTGACGTAGGGCTGGCCGACGCGCTGAGCCTGCTCGGCGATGGAGCCCTGAGCCTGCTTCTTGGTTCCGACGAAGAGGATGGTGCCACCGTGGGCAACCGTCTCCTTGACGTAGTCGTAGGTCTTGTCGATGTGTGCGAGCGACTGCTGCAGGTCGATGATGTGGCTTCCGGACCGCTCGGTCAGGATAAAGCGCTTCATCTTCGGGTTCCAACGGCGGGTCTGGTGCCCGAAGTGCACGCCGCTGTCGAGCAGCTGGCGAATGGTAACGACGGCCATGGTCGTAGTCCTTATCTGGCACGCGCTGCTTTGTGGCAGCGCCGTATCGTGCCTACTCAGTTGTCATCGCGGCCGGTTGGCGCGATCCTGGCGCCCGGCACGCAACCGCCTGCTCCCGATCGGCGCGAAGTTCTCGCGAAAAGGGTGCGGACTGAGTGGATGCAATGCATGCTCTGAAGAGCACAACGGGCACGCGTAGTCACCCCGAAAGCTCGGGATGCTTCCAAAATCATAGCACCGCTCTGTGAGAGCACCGCTCGTCGGCAGCGCCACTCTGTGAGCACCGCTTGTCGGCAGCGCCACTCCCCTACAGCGCCACTCCCCTACAGCACTGCTCGCAAACAGCACCACTCCCCGACAGCACTGATCCATTACAGCGCCACCTCGGCAGCACTGCTCCCTGACAACCCTGGTCGCGCGGCGGAAATCCCCGGCCTCCCCGCACATCCGTTCCGAACTCAAAAAGATCCTGACGATAGGTGGATGCCACGCGCCGCCGTATCCCTTGTCCTCATACTCATCCTTCCGCTCATCCCGCTCCCGCTCCCGCTCCCGCCCTCGCCCGCGGCGCAGTATCCTCCTCGCGCCTCCGCGGCGCAGGATCCTCCTCCCGCCTTCGCGACGGTCGTAGACCACAGCTTTGCCGCCGTCCGAGCGGCTTCAGGTGGGGGCGCGGAGCCAGCCACCCCGGGAGAAAGGTCGGTCAGCGGGACGTGGCTGTGGCCGACCGCTGGCGCACGCTTCATCCACCGGGCATATGCCGCTCCCCCTCGGCGCTACGCGGCAGGCCACCGCGGAATTGACATCAGCACCAGCGGCGCGGTGATCGCGCCCGCCGACGGCGCGGTGCACTTCGCCGGCGTGGTTGTTGACCGGCCCGTTCTGTCGATCATGCACTCCGACGGACACCTGTCGAGCTACGAGCCGGTGAACACAGCGCTGCGCCGAGGGGATGCAGTGCAGCGGGGGCAGGTCATCGGGGAAGTCGCTCCGGTCGGCACTGGCCCGCCGCATTGCGAAACGCTTTGTCTTCACGTAGGCGTGCGCATCAATGGCGAGTATGTCTCACCGCTATTACTGTTCGAAGGCATCCCGCGCTCCGTGCTGCTGCCCACCCGCCGATTCGACGGCTAGGCGATGGGTCGGGCAGCCCATCTCGGCTGCGCAGACTACGCGCGGGGGTGAGCCATCTTGTAACTCTCTTTGAGCCGCTCAGCGGAGACGTGGGTGTACAGCTGTGTTGTGCCAAGGCTGGCGTGGCCGAGCATCTCCTGAACCGAGCGGAGGTCCGCGCCGCCATCAAGGAGATGCGTCGCCGCTGTGTGGCGCAGTGTGTGCGGTCCTGATGGGCCCGAGCCGGGAATGGTCTCGAGGATGCTTGCCACTAACTCATAGACCGCTCGCGTTCCGAGCCTGCCCCCACGAGCGCCGAGAAAAAGTGCCGCCGTTGGCCGCGTGATCAGGGTTTCCCGCAGAGGCAGGTACTGCTGGAGCGCGCGCTGGGCGGGGATCCCAAACGGAACCACACGTTCCTTCGATCCTTTGCCGATGACGCGGGCAGTGAGTCGGCCGGAGTCGATGTCATCTAAGTCGAGTCCCACGAGTTCGCTAACGCGCAGCGCGGACGCGTACAGCAGTTCTACGACGGCGAGGTCGCGGGCGGCTGCGACATCCCCTGTCGAAGCCAACGCCGAGAGGTCCGCGAAAACCGCGTCTACCTGTGCTCTTGTCAGCACGCGGGGAAGGTGGTGGTCCGACTTGGGGGCGCGGAGCCGCACCGCGGGATCCGTGGGAGTGATGTCACTGCGCCGGAGCCACCCGGACAGGCTCCGTGACGCGGCGGAACGGCGCGCGAGGGTGGACTTCGCCAGACCAGACGTCGACCCCCGCCACAGCCAGTCCCGGAAGAGTTCCAGGTCAAGCTGATCCGTTTGCTCGACCCCGCGTGTGGCCGCGAACTCCACCAGGTCGCGCAGGTCGGACGTGTAGGAACGCACTGTGTGCGCGCTGAAACCGCGCTCGGCGGAGAGGTAGACCACGAAGTCCTGAACCGCCCGTTCCAGCTGCATCTCACCATAGTTGCGCACGGTGCGGAGAAGTCCAGACAGGCGAGCCGCACAATGAACCTGATTCCGCTCGAGACTCACGCCCGACGGGTCTGAACGAGTATGACAAGGACGCTTGACAACCCCGAGAGGTGTCGGTCAAGATATGTGCATGACAAGCAACCTTGACAAGACGGACGCAAGTACGGGCGACAGGACCATTGCGCGGGCATACCACCGCGAGTTCTGGCCCGGCATGATCGGGTACGCGGTGGTGCTTACCGCGGTCCTCCTCTGGGGCGATCTGGATGGCGAAAGCCCGTGGCGGTTCGTCTGGGCAATCCTGCCCGTAGTCCCGCTGCTGTGGGTGGTCGTCGCGATTCTGCGACACATCCGTCGGATCGACGATTATCAGCGATTCCTTCTGCTCCAGGGGCTCGCGGTGGGCTTCTGCGTAGCGATGCTGGCAGCTGTCACTGTTGCGTTCCTGGAAATCGCAGGACTGGGTCTGACGGGCGACGGCTGGATCATCTACGGCGCGGGCATGCTGGGTTGGCTTGTGACGAGCACGGTATCGCGGGCGCGATGAAGAACGATCTGAAGCACCTGCGGGAACGTGAAGGGTTGACACAGGGCGCCCTCGCCGATCGGCTCGGAGTATCGCGCCAGACCGTCAACGCCCTCGAAACGGGAAAGTACGATCCCGCGCTGCCCCTCGCGTTTCGTATCGCGCGGCTTTTCTCACTCCCCATTGAAGCGATATTCACGCCGCCCGACGATCCGCTCCCGCCGGCCTCGAGTTGACTAGCTCAGGCAAGAGCCGACCAGATCTTGCGATAGGTAACCAGATCTTACGGTAGGTAACCAGATCGGCAGTAGGTGACCGGACCTTGCTGTAGGTGACCAGATCTTGCGGCAGATGACCAGATCTTGCGGAGGTGACCAGTTATTGCCCGCGCCCAACGTCGCTGCTGATTGGCAGCGGGGTTGCGTAAGGGGTTCCGCGCTGAATATCCGCCCCCTACCGTGGCCTCATGCCCTTCCCGGATGACGCACCACGCAGACACTTCGAACACGAGAACCAATGGCGCGACTGGTTGGAGAACAACCACGCAACCGCGTCGGGGCTCTTTGTTGTGTCGTGGCGCGCATCCACTGGCCGTCCCGCGATTGGCTACGCGAAAATGGTCGAGCAGGCGTTGTGCTTCGGTTGGGTCGACTCCCGCCAGATTCGTCTGGATAACGAGCGGACGATGCTCTGGTTCACCCCACGGAGGCCAGGTTCCGGTTGGTCCCGCACCAACAAAGAGCGGGTGCAGCGTTTGGCCGAGTCGGGCCAGATGCGCCCGGCGGGACAGGTAGCAGTCACCACTGCGCAAGCTGACGGGAGCTGGGAAAAGCTCGATTCGATCAACAACCTTGAACTACCGCCTGATCTGACCGGCGAGTTCGCTCGCCATCCGGGCGCAAGCACAGCCTTCGACGAGTTCCCGCGGTCAGTGCGACGCGGCATCCTTGAGTGGATCGCAGCAGCGAAAACCCCAACTACGCGCGCCCGAAGAATCGAAGAAACAGCAATGAAGGCAGCCAAGGGCGAGCGCGCACACCCGTAGGTCCGTAACGCGCGCACCAGCAGCCCAGCAGCGTGCGCACCTAAACCACAGCAATCGCCGGTTCTGTTGCCGTCGCGATCGCTGTCGACTACGCGTCGCCCAGCACCGCTCGCACCAATAACGCAGCTGTCGCTACCGCTATCGCTGTCGCTACCGCTGTCACTGTCACTGCCGACTAAGCGTCGCCCAGCACCGCTCGCACCAATAACGCAGCTGTCGCTACCGCTATCGCTGTCGCTACCGCTGTCACTGTCACTGCCGACTAAGCGTCGCCCAGCACCGCTCGCACCAATAACGCAGCTGTCGCTACCGCTATCGCTGTCGCTACCGCTGTCACTGTCACTGCCGACTAAGCGTCGCCCAGGTTGAACTTGGACTGCTTGTTGGAGAACATCTCCAACCGCTGCTCGGGAGTCATCGCCTCGATGGTTGCGCGGTGCTCGGAGGAGAATCCGGTGACCTCCGTGGTGTCCCCCACCGGAACTATGGAGTGCACTATCTGGTCCTCGTACACGTGCACGATATTGATCGACTGGCCCGCGTCCACCCCAGACAGAAGACGGTCCTGCGCCGTGAGATCGAGCGTGTAACAGGTCGCCGCGGCCACTGAAACCGGCACCCCGGCGAAGGTACTGTGCGTGGAGTAGTGCAGGTGCCCGGCCAGGATTCCCCTCACATCGGTGCCGGAAATCACCGCGGCCAGCCGGTCCTGCCCGCGAAGCTCAAGCATTTCCATCGCCCAGAGCAGCGGGGTGGGAATCGGTGGGTGGTGCATGGCGAGGATGGTGCCGTGCGGTGCCGGCGTCGCGAGCAGGTCCGCCAGCCATTCCAGCTGCCCGTCGGTCAGCTCCCCGTGGTGATAGCCGGGCACCGTGCTGTCGAAGGAGATCAACCGAAGTCCATCGAGGTCGTAGACACGGTCCTGCGGCGCTTCAGTGGGCGCGGCGTCAAAAAGCAGCTCAGAGTATTGCGGCCGCTCGTCATGATTGCCCATCACCCAGACCACGCGGGCGCCAAGTCGCTCCGCAACCGGTTCGACGATGCCACGCAGCCGAGTGTAGGCATCCGGCTCCCCCAGGTCCGCAAGATCCCCCGTGAAGACCAGGGCCTCCGGACGGATGCCGGATCGTTCGAGTTGCTTCAGCGCCTGCGCGAGGTTCTCGTCTGTGTCGACCGAGCCGAACAGGGGTGCTGAGCGAGCGAGAAAGTGGGTGTCACTAATGTGCGCAATGACATGCGCGGCGGCAGGATACTGTCCAAGTTGGGTCACGCGCCCAGCCTAAGGGCCGCGCCCGACACCGAGAAGTCCAGGTTCCGGTGGCCGACGTCGTTCTGCCGCCTCGGGCGGACCGACTGGCCGAGCGACCTGGCGGAACTTCTGGCCGGCACTAGGAGCGGGGCATCAGCTTGCGCGGCCACCAGAATCCATCGCCCGAGATGAAGGCGAGCGCCGGGACGATCACCGTGCGCACCAACAAGGTGTCAAGCAAAACTCCCACGCAAACGATGATGCCGATTTGGGTCAGGGTAATCAGCGGGAGCACGCCGAGCACCGCAAATACCGCCGCGAGCAGGATCCCCGCACTGGTGATCACACCACCGGTCGCGGACAGCGCTCGGATCATGCCCGCACGGGTGCCCACCAGCTTTGCCTCTTCGTTGGCGCGCGTCACAAGGAAGATGTTGTAGTCCACCCCGAGCGCCACCAAGAACAGGAAACTCAGCAAAACTACGTTGGTGTCCATCGCGGGGAAGTCGAACACCGTACGGAACAGAACCCAGCTGAGGCCGAGACTGGCGAAGTACGACGCGACTACCGTGAACAACAGCAACAGGGGCGCGAGCAGCGACCGCAACAGGATCATCAGCACGAGGAACACCAGCGCGAGTATCAGAGGAATCACCAGGTTCTGGTCCGCAAGGGTCGCGGTGGAGACATCCAGCGCCTGGGCATCGGAACCGCCTACCAGGGCATCTGCCCCATCGAGTGCCCCGAGATCGGCGCGGAGCGCCCGCACGGTGTCGAAGGCCTCCTCGGTCTCGGCCGCGGCGGCCAGCACCACGCTAATCTCGGTGATCGTCCCGTCGCTCTCGCCAATAGTTGCAGCATCCACTCCAGGGACGGCGGACGCGACATCCACCGCCTCATCGGCGAATGCCGAATTGACGATCACCGTGGTGGGCGAGCCACTGCCCGCGGCGAAAGACTCCGCAATCAGATTCTGCCCTCGTACTGACTCGGGTTCCGAGATGAACACCTCGGTTTGCGCGAGACCGGTGCGAAGCTGCGTTACTCCCACCGACAGCCCGCCCAGGATCATCACTCCGATGGCGGCGACCGCAAGGGGCCGCCGAGCTACCCGGGCTCCGAGCCGCGCCCAGACTCCCTTGGCCGACGGGTCCGCTGAACCGAATCGCGGGATGTATGGCCAGAACAAGCCACGGCCAAAAAGCACCAGTGCGGCGGGAAGGACAACGAGCGCGAACAGCATCGCGATGACAATCCCGGTGGCGCACGCTATGCCGAGCGCCCGGTTTCCCGTCAGCTGCGCGAACAGGAGCGTCAGCAAACTCAGGACGACGGTGCTGCCGCTCGCCAAAACGGCGGGACCCGCACCGCGAAGAGCAGTCGACATGGCCGCCCGGCGGTCTTCATGGGTGCGAAGTTCGTCCCGATACCGGGCGATGAGCAGGAGGGCGTAGTTGGTTCCCGCGCCGAACACGAGCACCGAGAGAATCCCGGTCGTCGACGCGTCCAGGGTGATCCCTATTGCCGCCGCAACCCGCGTCGCCACGATACCGGCGATGCCGTCTGCGATCCCGATCACGATCAGGGGGACCAGCCAGAGCCAGGGGCTGCGGTAGGTGACGATGAGCAGGATTGCAACCACGATGACCGTGGTCAGGAGGAGGGTGAAATCGGCGCCGGCGAAAACCGCGGTGATGTCGACGGTGAAGCCCTCCGGCCCGGTCAGCAAGGCGCTCAGCCCGTTCGGCAGATCCGTGTTGGCGAGCGCCCGGAGCTCGTCGGCACGCTCGGTTTGAATCGCGACATCCTCCTCCACATCGAGAGGAACAATCACGAGCGCCGTGGATCCATCGTCGGAAACCGTGGGCGGAGGCACGAAACCCTCACTCGACAGCCCCGCAAGATTTGCCGAGGCTGCCGTGATGGCGGTCAGCTCGGGTGCAGACAGCTCGTCGCCCCCGTTGCTGTACACGAGGATGGCGGAGGTCGAGTCGGCGCTCGGCAGGCCTTCCTGCGCTTGGCTCACCCGCACAGATTCGGCGCTGTCCGGCAAGCCCGCTCCCGGGCCGGTTTCGGAGTCGGTGCCGGAACCGAGTGCAAATACCGCCCCGGCCGCGAGGAGTGTCACCACGAGCACGATCCACGATGTGGCTCGACCGGTGAGAAAATCTGTCAGGCGTCGCATAACGTCCCTTTTAGCTAAATGATTTGACTATCAGTTCAATTAGAGACTTTATTCGTAGGATGGTGCTTATGCAACCTTTCACGGTGGATGACGCGGAGCCGACCAGCGCGGTCCTCGCGGTTTCCGGCCCGCCGCAGATTGAGGTCCGCGAGGCCAGCAAACTCTTGCGGGAAGTACTTCAGCTCACCTCCGCGTTCGAATCGAAGGTCAGCTCGGCGCTATCGGTCAACCGCCGGGATTTCGACGCGATGCAGCACCTCATCGCGAGTGGGCCGCTCAGCCCCAGCCAGATCGCACGACGCCTGGGGGTCACGACCGCTGCGGCAACGATCATCGTTGATCGGCTCACGGCGGTGGGTCATGTCACTCGGGAACCCCACCCGACCGATCGCCGCGGCGTGATGGTCGTGCCGACCCCGGCTTCCGTCGACGCGGCGATGGGGCACGTCCTTCCGCTCATCATGGGAGTGGATCGACTACTCGATGACTTCACCACCACCGAGAGAGCGGCAATAACCACGTACCTGCGCCGTGTGGCGCACGTGTATCAGGAACAATTGCGCTGACAAGACACGGCGCTGACAGAACGAGTGTGCTGCCGAGATAGTTCCCAGCCCCGGAATCCGGCGCCAGATGCGCAAGTGGTCACCTGCCGAAGTGCGGCCGCACCCACCATCGTGTGCGGCTCGCCCGCCTGGCTTATGTATGGACCACGCTTTTCGGCTCGGGGGCCACCGGGGAGAACACCCGTAGCCGCCACTTTTTTGCAAACGCCTGCGTCGGGCGTTCGATCAGGCGGTAGCTCGCGTACCCGACTCCGAGGACGGCCACCAGGGTGGCAACCCACCAAAGAGCGGTCACGAGAGGATTCATCCACAGTGGACCAGCGATCGCCAGCCACACCCGCCCAGTGACAGCGAGGACAAGGACGTGACTGAGGTAGACCGAATAGGACATGTCGCCGAGTACCCTCAGTTTGCTGAAGACGCCAATGCCGCCATGCTGCTCAAACGCGGTCACACCGAGCACCACCAGACCGAACCCGAGTCCGACCGTGAGCGGTCGCACGAGGTCTGGCCCGCTATAAATGTCGATAATCGAGGCAGTGCCGAGTGTCAGAAGCACAGCGACACCTAACGCGCCTGCGGCGATGGCGATGTAGCGATTGACGTGCCGGAAGAGGATCGCGGCCACGCCGCCGAAGATGAACTCGATGGCCATGGAGTTCGCGGGAACCTGAAGAAGCGGATGCAGCGCCTGCGGTCCGTTCCAGTTGAGCAGCACCAGCACGAGAGCCCAGGCCCCTAGAGCCGGAATGAGGAATCGCTCGGGAAGGGCGAGGATGACCGCGAAAACGATGTAAAACCAGAGCTCGAGCGTCAGCGTCCACGCGACCAGCAGGATCGGCAGCGTCTCCCCCGGAAGCAAAAGTAACGAGCCGACGATGTCAACGTTTCCGCCCTGAGAGGAGTTCACAAAGCCAGGAAGGAACATCACCACTGGGATCAGCATCAGTGCGTAAACCCAATAGGTCGGATAAATCCGAAAAGCGCGGTTCCACGCGAAAACACCCACCTCGCGCACGGCGCCGTGTCGCCCTCGGGTAGTCAGCACCATCACAAACCCACTGATCACAAAAAACAGATCGATTCCGACCATGCCACCCGAGAAGAAATCCGGGAGGACGTCGGCGCCGAAGTACTTGGGCTGGGTCGCCAGCGCATGGAACGCGACCACGGCGAGCGCGGCCAGCCCCCGTGCCACCTGAATGGAGTTGATTCTGCGCCCGGTTCCGCGAGTGTGTCTCGACACCGATGGCTCCTCTTGCTGGGGATGCCCGCACATGTAAATCATGCGTCAGGAAGGGGGTGCGCATCACTTAGTAAATGAGCACAAGTCAGCCTATCGTCGAAGCTGATTTATATTCGTCGACACGCCCACCGCCGTGAGGCGGCGACTATTCGCGGCCCCGCGGCACAACGGCCCATCCCGTTTCGCGCTCGATCACCTTCTGTTCCAGTTGTAACAGGCCCAGAGTCGCTTGCACGGTAGCGACCGACAGACCGCAGCGTGCGGCCACGTCCACGACGGTCCGCGGCGAACGCGCACTCAGCGCGTCGAGCACCCGCAGTTGCACCGGCGGCCGGTCGCCGAGGGATACCGGACGACTCGGCCGAGGGTCCACACGGTTCGTTCCCGATCCGGCTGCTGCTTCCGCTTCCGTTCCCGATCCGGCTGCCGCTGCTGCTTCCGCTGCCGTTCCCGATCCCGATCTCGCTGCCGCTTCCGCTTCCGCTTCCGCTTCCGCACTATTGGCCGGGCTCGAGCTGCCATCGAGGTCGAATCTGCCGGGCTTTAGTTCATCGAAGGTCAGCGGGGCGAGTTCGGCCATCTCGTCGGGGTTGGTTACGCACACTGCGTCGAACTCGCGGATAAGCCGATGACACCCGGCGGAGGCCGCGCTCGTCACCGGTCCGGGAACGGCGCCCAGCGGGCGAGCCAGGGCCGCGGCATGGCCGGCAGTGTTCAGCGAGCCTGAACGCCACCCTGCCTCCATGACTACGGTGGCCCTGCTGGCGGCCGCGATCAGACGATTGCGCTGGAGGAATCGCCACTTCGTAGGGGGCTCCCCACAAGGAAGCTCAGAGATCACCGCCCCGGACTCAGCGATTCGGGTCAGCAAGGTGTCGTGTCCGCTCGGGTAGAAGCGGTCGACGCCCCCCGCCAGGAATGCCACGGTCACCCCGTGACTGGCAAGAGCCGCCCGATGGGCCATCCCATCGATTCCGTACGCAGCACCGGACACGATCGCGTAGCCGCGGTCCACGAGCCCAGCCGATGCCTCCATTGTCACGTGCTCGCCGTAGCCCGTCGCGGCGCGCGCCCCCACGAGCGCTATGGAGTTTGCCAGCGCTCCGAGCGCGCCATCCGCTCCCCGGCACCACAACGCGAGCGGCGCATGAAAACCAAGATCGTCCAAGCCGCCCGGCCAGTCGGGCGATTGCGGTGCGAGCAGCCGCGCACCAACCCGCTCTGCGCGCCGAAGCGCCGTCAGGGTGGCTTCTGGCACTACGCGAGGTTTCCACCGGGCGAGCGCCTTCGCCAGGTCTGCGACGAGACCGGCATCCTCTCCGAGGTCGCCTGCGCCGGTTTGCGCGAGCGCGTCGATTACTGCGGATGGCGAGCGCCCCTCGATCACAAGAGTCAACGCCAGTGCCGCGCCGAGGTGGGTAACGATGAGTCCGGCGGTGCGATCTCCGGGCTCAATGATGCCGCTCCACATAGCCCGAGCCACCCGGTCACGGGTGGCTTCGCGATCCAACGGCTCGCTGGACACGGTGTGGACCAACGTTGCGGCCTCAGACTCCTTGATTCCGAACATGGTCATGGGACTCTGCCTTTCCGCGCACCGGGTGGATGATGCGCCCTGTCCACGATTGCGATTGGGCCAACTCCATAGGGGGCCGATGCAAAACCTGTGAGTTGTTTGTCGCGTTCTCGTGCGGTTCGGGAGAGGATTCCGCACGACCCTTGATCTTGATGACGGAGGGTGCAATAGTGAACCACATGGTTCATCAAAGTCCCCTCGACGAGGCCTTCGCAGCGCTGTCGGATCCCACCCGGCGTGGAATTCTCACTCAGCTCGGCGATGGCCCTGCGACCGTAGGCGAGCTCGCCCAACCGGCTGGGATCACCGTGACGGGGATGGCGAAACATGTTCGCGTCCTGGAGAACGCCGGGCTGGTTGTGACCGAGAAAATCGGCCGAACCCGCCAGTGTCGGCTCGGCGCTGAGCGCTTGGATGACGCGATGGCATGGATCAGTTTCTATCAGCGGCTCTGGGAGCGTCGACTCGACGGTCTCGATGCCTACTTCACCCTCCAGAAAGGACACGAGAAATGAGCGAGAGCACCACCGAAAACGAAACAATCGAATTGAGGATGACGCGGATCCTCCCTGCCACCCCGGATGAGGTGTTCGACGCCTACACCGATGCCGAGAAGCAGAAGATCTGGTACTCGATCCTCGACGAGACTCCCGGCATCGTGGAAATAACCACAGATCTCCGCGTCGGCGGGCAGCAAACCGCCGTGTGGGGAACGGACAGAGATTCCCTCTTCCGGGAGACCCAGACCTTCCTCGAGATCGATCGACCACACCGTCTCGTGACGGACGCCACAGGCAGCGATCCCGATGGCATGACGATGACCACACACGTTGTGGTCACCTTCGAGGCCCATCAGGATGACTCGACGCTGGTCACAGTGGTTCAGTCGGGTTTCCCCACCCCCGAGGTGCGCGACTTCTTCCAAACAATGGCGTGGGTCGGCGCCTTCGAACGCATCGAAGCGTTCCTCACTCGCTGAGCGGCAAACCCGCGCCACGAGGGAGCAGTTCCGTTGTTCACTCCCCGCTACGTTGTCATCGCCTTCCTCAGGTACAGAGCCCGACCTACGTGATCTGCACGAGGCGCGGTGGCGCCGTCGAGGTCGGCAAGCGTCCACGCCAACCGGAGCACCCGGTCATAGCCACGCATGGTCAGTCCGCCCCGCTCCAACGCCCGGTCGATTGAAGCGGTGACAGCCGGAGATAAGCGGAATTCCGCAGCGCGCAGCCACTTGCCGGGCACCTGTGAGTTGAGGCTCCACGGTGTCCCGGCAAGGCGCTCTGCCGCCACGAGTCGCGCGGTGGCGACGCGCGCGCGGGCCTTCTCTGTGCTCACGCGAGGATTCTCGTCGCCAATCCGCATCTGCGCTGACGTGATGCGGTGAACCCGGAGTTGAATGTCGATGCGGTCCAGCAGCGGACCAGACACTCGCGCAAGGTAGCGACGACGCACCTGCGGGCTGCAGGTGCAGTCTGAGTCTCGCGGCCCGTATTGTCCGCACGGGCAGGGGTTTGCTGCCATAACCAGCTGAAACCGCGCGGGAAACTGCGCCACCGAATTGGCCCTGTGGATCGTGATCAGCCCAGATTCGAGGGGCTGTCGCAGCGCGTCGAGCACGGCGGAACTAAACTCGGGCACCTCATCGAGGAAGAGCACACCGTGACTCGCCCGCGCCGCCGCTCCCGGCCGGATCATCGCACTGCCGCCGCCCACCAGCGCGGCGGCAGTCGCCGTGTGGTGGGGTGCCTCGAGGGGCGGGCGGCGCGCGAGGCTGCCCCCGACAGGCAATCCCGACAGCGATCGAACCGAACTCACTTCCAGGGCGGCCTGCGCGTCCAGATCAGGCAGAAGCCCGGGAAGTCGTGCCGCAAGCATTGTTTTGCCCGCCCCGGGAGGCCCGAGCAAAAACACATGGTGCCCACCCGCAGCCGCAACCACCATCGCCTCGACGGCTTCCTCGTTGCCGACAACATCCGCCAGATCGCTGCTGTCTTCCTCAGGTTCCGCGGGCACAGAAACCAGTACTGGCTCGACAGGTTCGGGTGCAAACGCTCCGCCGTGCCAGATCACCGCGTCCCGCAGTGACGGAACGGCGACCACCCGAATTCCAGGAACGAGCGCAGCTTCCTCCGCGTTGCCCGTCGGAACCATCACGGTAGCGAACCCGGCCTGCGCGGCGGCGTGCACGGCCGGCAGTACCCCCGGGATCGGACGCAGCCTGCCGTCGAGACCCAACTCACCCAGGTGCACCACCGCGTTGATCGATTCGGAGCTCACCGTGCCGTTTGCCGCGAGCGCCGCAAGGGCAATGGCGAGATCAAACCCTGAGCCGTGTTTGGGGAGCGCGGCCGGCGAGAGGTTTACCGTTATGCGACGCCCGGCGAGTGGGCAACCGGAATTGGTGGCGGCCGCACGAACGCGATCCTTCGCCTCGTTGAGGGCTGTGTCGGGTAGACCAATAAGCACCATGCTCGGCAGGTTGCTGGAGATATCCGCCTCGATCTCTACTATCGCGCCGCGCAACCCCAGCAGCGACACCGCGTGCGTTCTTCCCAGAGCCATCAGAAGATCCGCGGGAGGTGCTCGATCGCTACGGGCCCGACGCGTGGCAGGAGGACCCCGATGGCATCGATTCGAACCCAGCGATGGTCTCCGGAGTGCGCCGCGCACCACGCAGCCGCGAGACGTCTCAGGCGCGCCAGTTTCGCGGGCGTGATCCCCTGCAGCGGAGAGCCAAAGGAGGTGCTGGAGCGCGTCTTCACCTCGACGAAGACGACATACGCGCCGTCACGCGCGACGATGTCGATCTCGCCCTGACGACACCGCCAGTTGCGATCGATCACCTCGAGCCCGAGCGCCTCGAGGTGTGCGACCGCGAGCACCTCACCGCGTCTGCCGAGCTCGTCCTTCGCCGCCATCGCAACCTCCCTCCCCGAGGATGCCGGGGGCGGAGAGCGTTCAGTCGCAGCTCCCGCGGTCGGTGTGTTCCCGGACAGGAGCGACGGCTGGGGAGGAGAGGACGTGGTGCCAGTACAACTAGCGTCGACCACGGGTACTCGTTGAGCGCGGCTACATGTCGACCACGGCTACTCGTCGAGCGCCGCGACAAGGTGAGCGCCGCTACAAGGTCGAGCGCGACTACTCGTCGAGCGCGAGTTCCTTCGGCAGCTCCAGCTCTTTCGCGCTGAGCTCCTCGACGTTGACGTCCTTGAACGTGAGAACGCGCACGGACTTCACAAACCGGTCGGAACGGTAGACGTCCCAGACCCACACGTCACTCATGGTGAGTTCGAAATAGAAGTCATGCTCCGTGTCCTGACGCACCAGGCTGACCTCGTTGGCGAGATAAAACCTGCGCTCCGTCTCCACGACATAACGGAATTGCGACACCACGTCGCGGTACTCCCGATAGAGAGCAAGCTCGACCTCTCGGTCGTAGTCTTCGAATTCGTCTTCTTCCATGCTGGGATCAGTCTAGGCGTTTTCCGCGAGCAGGCTCGAGGCGTGCACAGCGTTGACAATTCCGTTGCCCGAGGCACCCGTTTCGCCGCCGCCTGACGCCCCTGGGTCCAGGATCGTCGGCGTCGCCGAGCGCAACCAGGTGTGCCGGTGCAGCGGCGTCGCCCCGAGCGCAGCTATTGCGTCGAAATGGGCGACCGAGCCGTAACCCTTGTTGGACGCCCAGCCATATCCCGGGTGTGCCAGGTCGGCAGCGATCATAAGGCGGTCGCGGTGCACCTTGGCGAGAACGGATGCCGCGGATACAGACGCGCAGTCGCGATCTGCTTTGACCCGGGTACGCACCCGCAATGGTGTGGCCAGCGACGGAGAAAGCCAGTCGTGCGAGCCGTCGAGCAGGATGACGCTGTCACGCACGTTCGCACCGGCCTGGTGGAGGCTCGCAAGCGCACGCTTTCCGGCTATCCCCAGCGCCGCGATGATGCCGACGGCGTCCACTTCCTCGGCAGTGGCGAGACCCACCGCACTGAAACGAGCCCACAGCGCCGCGCGGGGAGCGAGTTCCTCCCGACGCTTCTCACTGAGGAGTTTGGAATCCCTGAGGCCTTCCGGGTGAGCGCCGACCGCGGCATCCACCAAGCACACTCCCACTCCGACGGGACCGGCAATGGCACCCCTACCGACTTCGTCGCACCCGATGACGTAGCGCGCGCCCGAGTTGTGCAACTCCGTCTCGAACTCAAGGGTGGGTTCGGCAACAGCCACGACTAGTTGCTCGCGTCCTCGACATCGCTGAAAACCAGCGGGTAATTGTCGAGCCAGGCCCAGCGACTCAGCGGCCAACTGACGACAAAGGCCCGCCCGACGACGTCGTCGTACGGGACGTACTCGTGGCCGGGTTCGTTCGCGTGGTGGTACGCCGAATCCGCAGACTGGTATCGGTTGTCGCCCATGACCCAGAGGGAGTCCTCGGGCACCACGATGTCAAACGTCTCCGGTGACGCGTCGGTAAACCCGTCCTTGAGCTGGGTGTACGGCTCTTCGAGCGCGGTGCCATTGACGGTCAGCCTGCCGAACTCGTCACAGCAGATCACGTGGTCCCCGGGAAGCCCGATGACCCGCTTGATGAGGTGGTCGTTGCTGTCGGTCGCACTCAGCCCGACGAAGCCGAGCGCAGAGTCGATGGCCGCAGCGAGCGGATTCTTCTCAACAACGGGCTGGGGCTGAAGCCAGTTGCCCGGGTCCTGGAAGACAATCACGTCGCCTCGACTGATCGGCACCAGGTCGGGAGTGAGTTCGTTGACGATGATCCGGTCGTTGAGAACGAGAGTCTGTTCCATCGACTCGGACGGAATGTAGAAGGATCGAATCAGGAACGTCTTGATCAAAAACGAAATCAGCAGGGCCGCAAGAAAGATGAGCAGGATGTCTCGGGCGAAGCGCATCGCGCTCTTTGCCCGACGGTCCCGTGGTCGATCAAGACTGCCGTCTGGCGTCTCGTCTACTGTGTCCGTCAAACTGTGTCCGTCATTCATGCGCCTGTCGTTTAAGCCCTGATTGTTAAAGCATCGAGCTCCCTGCCAAGTGTAGATGCAGGGAGCTCGAGGTGGATTGGCGCGTCAGTTAGTTGAAACGCTTTTCCTTGATCTTTGCCTTCTTGCCGCGCAGGTCGCGCAGGTAGTACAGCTTCGCGCGGCGAACATCGCCGCGCGTCACAATCTCGATGTGATCGATGACCGGGGAGTGCACCGGGAAGGTACGCTCGACGCCAACCTGGAAGCTGACCTTACGGACCGTGAAGGTCTCGCGAACGCTGTCACCCTGGCGACCGATAACGACACCCTGGAAGACCTGGATACGTGAACGGGTACCTTCAATGATGTTTACGTGCACCTTGACGGTGTCACCCGCGCGGAAGTCGGGGACGTCCGAACGCAGTGAAGCTGCGTCGACGCCTTCGAGGAGATGGCTCATGGCTTGTCGCTCTCTGTAACCGCCACAGGTCGATCACGTTCTGTTATGTAAAAGAATGAAGGGTGTGCCCGAACCGTTTGCTCCCCTGTGGCAGAGCCGAAACATGGCACAAGGGGTAATTCTGCCATACGCAAGCCAAAGCTGCTAACCCACGGAGCGATCCGGGCCAGGCTTTGTCTCACCGGGGTTTCTCATCGGGGTTGATCACAATGATGCGCCGCGGCTCGACGGTAGGTCCGGCGGCCCCCGGAGGTTGCGCCGCGCGCTCGAAGTCCGCAACAATTCCTCGGAATCGGGCCCGGGTTTCGCGGAACAGCGTCCAGGCTGACACCCAGAAGGCCGCGATCGAGAGCAGCACCACGGCGACCGCTAGGGCTTGGAACGCCCACAGTCCGTACGCCACAATCGCGAGGTACCAGACCGTCAGCAGCGACGCGTCGCGCCACGAGACCGCGCGGATCGACCGTACGCTGACGCGCGCGTTGATCAGCGCGCCCACTACGACCATTGACAGAAACAGCGCCGGGCAGGCGAAGAGATATACCAGAAGTTCCCAACCCACCCCGTCGGCAAGTATCCCCCGCGAAACCAGCACCCACGTGGGGAGAACAACCGCGGCCACGAACTGGCCGAGGTAAAGAAGTCGGCGATAGGACATAACTTAAGGGTATCTTCAGCAGTGGCACGCTACCCGATCGGAAGACACATTCTCATGAACGACCAGCAGGAAGTTCCCACTGTCCAAGGCCTGGTCCGGACAGAGCCCATTCAGCAGCGCAGCGCGCAGCGGGTCGAAAAGTTGCTCGACGCAGCGGCGGAAATCATCCACGCCGACGGAATCGACAGTCTCACCACCAGCGACGTCGCGATCCGGTCCGGCTCATCCGTCGGTGTTGTGTACCGGTACTTTCCAAACATCCAATCCCTCCTTCGCGCCCTCGCGGCACGCAACCTCGAGCACTACACCGACCGGGTGTTCGCGGCGCTGGAAAACGACCAGAACGCATGGCGGAATGCGCTGGACGCCGCCATCGACACCTTCGTTGACATGCATCGCAATCACGTCGGCTTCCGCGCCCTCCGCTTCGGTGACGTCATCAACGACCGGTTCCTCGACCCGAGCTTGAGCAACAATGGTGTCTTCTCGCGCGCGATCGCGGGAATCCTCGGCGAGAAGTACAACTTCGTGCCGACCGACGACCTGATCTTCGATCTGGAGATCATCGTCGAAATCGAAAACGCGCTCATGAAGCGAGCATTCCTTCTTGAGCCGCAGGGTGATGAGAGATTCATCCAGAAAGCACGCGAGATCGCTCGCGGCTACCTTAGAGAATCCACCCACCTCCCGGTCGTTCCGTGATCGAACTACGCACCCGCGCCGAGATCGATGAGATGCGAGCGGCGGGCAGCTTCGTGGCCAGCGTGCTCGAGGCAACGTCCGAAGCTGCGGCAGTCGGTGTGAACCTTCTCACCCTTGACAAGCTCGCGCACGGCATGATTCGCAGCAGCGGCGCCGAGAGCTGTTACATCGACTACCACCCCTCCTTCGGCGCCTCGCCGTTTGGAAAGGTCATCTGCACGTCGGTCAATGACGCCGCGCTGCACGGTCTCCCCCACGACTACCGCCTGCGCGATGGCGACATGATCAGCCTCGACTTTGCCGCGTCTGTCAATGGATGGGTGTGCGATTCAGCGTTGACCATGATTGTCGGCACGCCCCGGGAAGAGGATCTCAGACTCATCGAGGTCACGGACTTCGCGCTGGAAGCAGGCATCGCCGCCGCTATCGCCGGCGGAAAGATGGGCGATGTGTCTGCGGCCATCGGTTCCGTCGCCCGCAGTGCCGGTCTCGGAGTGAACACTGACTTCGGCGGTCACGGTGTGGGACGCACCATGCACGGCGATCCCCATGTCCCGAACGACGGACGCGCCAAACGCGGGGTGCCGCTGCGCGAGGGCCTGGTGTTCGCGATTGAGCCGTGGTTCATGCACACCACGGACAAGATCTACACCGATCGCGACGGCTGGACGCTGCGCAGCGCAGACGGCTCGCGCGCGGCGCACGCTGAGCACACCGTCGCGATCACGGCGGACGGCCCGCTCGTCCTGACCGCACGCTCGTCCTGACCGCATGCTCGTCCCGCCAGCGCGCTGGTCCTGACCGCACGCTCGTCCCGCCAGCACGCACGCTCGTTCTGACCGCACGCGCCTCCTGACCGCACGCGCGCCCCGCCAGCGCGCTGGTCCTGACCGTTACTCGTCCGTGAGTCAGCCGGGCAACAGATCGGGGCGGACGCGCTCGGTACGTTCCACTTGCTGGGCGTGCCGCCACTGCGCGATCTTGGCATGGTTGCCGCTCAACAGCACCGGCGGAACTTCGAGCCCTCGCCAGGCCGACGGCTTGGTGTAGCTGGGGTACTCGAGCAGACCGTCTTCGTGACTCTCCTCGGTGAGGCTCTCCGGATTTCCCACCATGCCCGGCACCAGTCGACCGATCGCCTCGATCATGGCCATGGCCGCGACCTCGCCGCCGTTGAGAACGTAGTCCCCGAGACTGATCTCACGCACGTTCGCACGGGTACGGGTGTGGTCGATGACGCGCTGGTCGATTCCCTCGTATCGCCCGCACCCGAATACGAGGTGGGGGCTGAGCGCGAGTTCGCGGGCCGTCGCCTGGGTGAATCGCTCCCCCGCCGGCGACGGGAACACAACGGTCGTCTCTACGACGGCGTCAGCGAGGATTGAGTCGAGAGCTTCGCCCCATGGTTCTGGCTTCATGACCATGCCCGCACCGCCGCCGTACGGTGTGTCGTCGACCGTGCGGTGCCTGTCGTGGGTGAAGTCGCGGAGGTCATGCACGGACAGCGCGATGAGTCCGGACGCTCTCGCCTTACCAACGAGGGAAACGTCCAGAACGGAGAAAAACTCGGGGAAGATGGTCAGGATGTCGATGCGCACGCTAAGGAGTCTAGGAGTGCTGCAACGCCCCCGACTCCGCAGCAGCGCGTGGTTCGAGCAGAGACTCGCCGTTCGCGGCGGTCCCGTTGGGTTCATCATGGGTGGTCTCAGTGCGTCCGTCCGAAGCAGTTGCGCTGCGCTGGCCCGAAGCGTGCCCGGCGCGCGGCTCGGAGGCGCTTCTCACTCGCGTGCGATGTGAGAAGTAGATCGGCAGCGCTGTGAAGAGCATCGCCCCGAGCAGGTTACCGAGCAATACCGGACCCTGGTTCCAGCCCCACCACTGTCCGAAGCTGACATCCGCTCCCAGCATCATCCCTGCAGGAATCGCGAACATGTTCACGACGGCGTGCTCGAGTCCGAGACTGAAGAAAATGGTGACGGGCAGCCACATGGCGAGGATTTTTCCTGAGGTGGATGTCGAGCTGTACGAGATGATGGTGCCGATCGCAACCATCCAGTTGCAGAGCATCGCCTTGATGACGACCACGGCGATGCCGGCGCCGCCCGCCGCCGCGTAGGGCAGCACCTTGTGCTCGGCCAAGTGAATGATCGCCTCGATCATGGGGTCGGATGTATCCGTGCCCGCGTACGTGATGGCGAATGTGTAGAGGGCCGCGTATAGCACCGCTCCGAAGATATGCGACACAATCACGATCGCGAAGTTCTTCACGCACTTCGCGAGGCTCGTGCGGCCTTCCATCACGGCGAGGGGGATCAGAGCGAAACTGCCGGTCACCAGCTCGAGCCCGAGCAGGATGATGATGACGAAACCGACGGGAAAGAGCACAGCGCCCACGATGGGAAGCCCCGTCTGCACCGATGCGGTGAGGGCGACGGTGGTCGCGGCACCGAGAATCGCGCCGGCGAGGGTGCCCCGGGCGATCATCTGCCAGACGGTGAGGTTGGATTTGTCGACACCGGAGTGCACAATCGCGTCGATCAACTGGTCCGGCTTGACGTACGACATTCGGCGCTTCTCCCATATGGATCAGCCGAGAGGCCGACGTTCAATGGTAGAACTCGGGGAACACCGATTTGCGGGACGAAAGTCCCGGTGAGGCGACTATTCGCTCTCGGTGGTGGGTCGAGCGGCCAACTCGGGGTCGAGCTCGTCCTCAGGGAGCTGCTCGAACAATCCGGGCGGCGGGGTCACGGTGAGCGTGCCCGCCTTGACGTCGACCGCGGTGACGATCGCCTTTACGAACGGCACGAGAACGTCGCCGTCGTCGGTTTTCACCGTGAGCAGATCCTGTGCCGGGAAGTGATCGATCTGCGAGACGACGCCGACCTTCACCCCGTCGCGAAGCACTGTCAGTCCCACCAGCTGATGGTCGTACCAGGCGTCTTCTTCTTCGGGGAGCTCTGCGGCATCCTGCTCGACCCAGAGAATCGCCTTGACCAGGGCCTCGGCGGCGCTGCGATCCGGCACATCCTTGAAAAAGCCCACCGCGTGGCTGTTGTACCAGCGAAGCTCGACGAGCTCGAGGGTTTTGCCGTGCCAGGCGTGCCCGGTCGGAACCTGGAGCGAGAACACGGCACCGGGGACGAAACGTCGCTCCGGGTCATCCGTGTATAGCTCGATCTTTATTGCGCCTTTGAGGCCGTGCGCCTTAGTGAGACGCCCGATGCGAAGCTGCGTGCGCCCGGAGGCCGACGCATTGTCAGAAGCAGCCACGACTAGGAGTCGGTGTCTACCACGTCGACGCGCACACGCTTGCCGTCGGCAAGTGCCGCGATCAGCGTGCGGAGAGCCTTCGCGGTGCGACCGGCGCGCCCGATGACCCGGCCGAGGTCCTCGGGGTGCACGCGCACCTCAAGGACCTCGCCACGGGGAGAGTTCTTTGCTACAACCTTCACTTCGGCGGGGTTATCTACGATCCCCTTGACGAGGTGTTCGAGGGCGGTAGCGAGCATGCTGCTATGCCTGGTCGGCGTCTGCAGCAGCGTCGGGCTCGTCGGCTACGACGGTCTCAACGACGGGAGCAGGCTTCTCGGACTTGGGCTTGAGAACCGGCTTCTTCTTGAGGTCGGCTTCGAAGGGAACCTTCGCTTCCTTGACCTTGACGGTGCTGACAGCGTCCTTGTCACCCTTGAAGGTTCCCCAGTCGCCCGTGAGCTTCAGGATTGCTTCAACCTGCGGGGACGGCTGCGCGCCGACGCCCAGCCAGTACTGCGCGCGCTCCGACTTGACCTCGATGTACGAGGGCTCCTCGGTCGGGTGATACAGGCCGATCTCTTCGATGACACGACCGTCGCGCTTGGTGCGCGAGTCGGCAACAACGATGCGGTAGTACGGTGCACGGATCTTGCCCATGCGCTTCAAACGGATCTTGACAGCCACAATTCTCCTGAATTACTTATAAGGGTGTCGAACTGCTAGCCGTGAGCGTGGGGGCACACTCGGCAAAAAAGCTCTAAGGGTGTCCATCGGGTCTGATTAGAGGGTCGGACGACGACGGACGCGACTCCCTATTCTGCCAGATACTTGGCATACACGCCTACCACCCGGGCGGATTTCGTCCAATTGTCGGAAAATCCTGCCGCAACGGCGTCGCGGCGAGGTTCGCCCGAGCGGGTCGTGGCAAGCCAGTTCAGTTCAGGCCAGGCCAGGCCAGGTCACGTCAGGTCGGGTCGGGTCGGGTTGGGTTGGGTCGGGCCAGGTTAGGTCAGGTCAAGTCAGGTCAGGTTCGGCCGGGCCAGGTTAGGCCGGGTCAGGTCGGGTCGGGTCGGGTCAGGTCGGGTCGGGTGCGGCCAGGTTCGGCCGGGCCAGAGGAGTCGACGCTCGGCCATGAGTGAGTGGAGCATGGGCTGGCCGACCACGTGTGAGTTGACGATGGCTGAGTCGACGATCGCTGAGTCGACGATCGCTGAGTCTAGGTTGCTTGAGATGGGCGGGATGCCCCGGGGCTGGTCACCCGCGAACGCGCGGCTTTCTGCGGCTCAACGCAACGCCGACCAGGCACACCGCCCCACCCAGGATCGCGAGCAACGGCGGTACCTCTCCGAACACCACGAGGGCCAGCAGGATCACCAGCGGAGGAACCACATAGGTGGAAATGCTGAGTCGGCCGGCGGGCACCCGTGCGAGCGCATATCCCCAGGTGGTGAACGCGAGTGCTGTGGGTACCGCGCCAAGGTAGACAGCACCGAGGACGGCGCTGACGGGCGCGTCGCGCAGGTCACCAGCGAGTGATCCCGCGAAGGGCAGGCACGCGATCGTTCCGGCAACGCACCCCAGCCACGTCACCTGCGCTGACGGCAGGTTACGCAGCAGTGGCTTCTGCACCAGCACACCGATCGCGTAGGTGACCGCTGCAACGAGGCACCAGATCACACCGGCGGCGTCCACGGTTCCGGTGAACGCACCGCTACCCGCGCCGATGAGTATCACTCCGGCAAATGCGACACCAGCGCCGATCGCCAGCCACTTCGGTATTCCCTCACCGAGGAAGATGCCCGCGCCGAGGGCGATCAGGATCGGGCCGATGTTCACGAGCATCGCTGTGGTGCCGGCGTCGAGAGTCTGCTCGGCCGTGTTGAGGGCCACGTTATAAGCGCCAAACCAGGCGACGCCGAACAGCGCCAGCGCCAACCATTCGCGGGAACTGGGACGTACCCACCGGCCGCGGAGCACCAGAAGTCCAAGCAGAAGCGAGCCCACCAGCAGCCGCGCCAACGCAAGAGCACCACCGCTGAAGTGTTCGCCGGTGCCCCGGATGACCACAAATGCGCTCGCCCAGGCCAGCACGGTGACAACGATCGCGGTGAGAACCCAACCCCGAGGAGCCTCCGCGATGACCGCGCCAGATGCTGGGGAGGTGGAGCCGGGCGCCGGGGAGGTGGATGCCGGGCGTGCAGCCCCGGGTGCCGGAGACGATCTAACAGGTTCGGGACGATCGGGTCTACTCACGCCTCTACGGTAGCGAGGACCAGAGACATAGGCACCGCGGCATCCGCTCGCACAGTGAAGTCGGCACGGACTACTCGAAACTTGGCCGTGGTGCGCGCCAATGGGCGACAAACTTGCCAGACTCTCTCCATGGAAATCGAATTCGCGCCGTCAGCACGGTCCAGCATCGGCCTGGAGTGGGAGATCGCGTGCGTCGATCCGTCGACGGGCGAACTGACCCCGGCCGCACCCGACGTATTCGCGAAGCTGGGCGAAGGGGCGCCGGGCGAGTTTCCGCAGATCACCACCGAGCTGCTCACCAACACAGTCGAAGTCGTGAGTGCACCCCACCCCCGTGTCGGCGCAGCGGTCGCTGACCTCGACCACATGATCGAGCGCGTCCGGGGAGTGACCGACGCGGCGGGAGTGGACCTGATGTGTGCGGGAACCCACCCGTTCAGCCAGTGGTTCCAGCAGGAAATAACGCCGGGGCACGAACGCTATGCCACCCTAATCGACCGCACGCAGTGGTGGGGTCGACAGATGATGATCTGGGGTGTGCACATGCATCTGGGGATTGAGGACCGGGAGAAGGTGCTCCCCATCCTCAACGGGATGCTCAGTTTCTATCCGCACTTTCAGGCGTTGTCCGCTTCCAGCCCGTACTGGGCGGGTGAGGCGACCGGATACGCGTCGAATCGCGCGCTGATGTTTCAGCAGTTGCCGACCGCGGGTCTGCCGCCCCAGCTCGGCGAGTGGGCGCACTACGAAGAGCTGGTGAGCGATCTGACCCACGTCGGGGTGATCGAAGACCACTCCGAGTTGCGCTGGGACCTGCGCCCGTCGCCCAAGTGGGGAACCATCGAGTTGCGCTTCTGCGACGGCCTCGCCACGAGTGACGAGGTGGCGGCTCTCGGCGCGCTCGCCCAGTGCCTGGTGGAAGACCTCTCGACGAAGCTCGACGCGGGCCTGGACCTCCCCACGATGCAGCCGTGGTTCGTGCGGGAGAACAAGTGGCGCGCAGCCCGGTACGGGATGGACGCGATCATCATTCAGGACTCGCACGGCAACGAGCAGCTGGTGACGGACGACCTGCTGGCGTTGCTCGACCGGCTCGAACCTGTCGCCGAACGCCTCGGCTGCCTCGACGAGCTGATGGGAATCGAAACCATGCTCGACCGCGGAGCGAGTTACCAGCGTCAGCTGGCGGTGTCCGGGCAGAATAACGGCAATCTCAAAGCCGTGGTCAGATCGCTTGTTGGCGAACTGCGCGACGGGCTGCACTGAGTTCGACCGCTACGCTCCGTTTTTCGCGTCGCGCCAGGCGAGCCACTTCTTCACACCGTCGAGCGGGTAGTCGGGCCCGGAGATGCCGAGCGTAAACAGTGTTGTCCCGAGTCCGTACAGTTCGTCAGCCTCAGCCTCACCGAGGGAACGCAGTTCGGTCGAGATCTCGATCTCACTGACGTCACGACCGACATCCTCGCCGTGCTTCGCAAGGATCTCCAGCTTGCGCTTCATCGTCTCGGCGTCGGAGAAGCTGTGCCAGATGTCAGCATGCTTCGCCACGATCTTGAGAGTTTTCTTCTCACCGCCACCGCCGATCAGGATCGGGATCTTCCGAGTCGGCGCCGGGTTGATCTTGGCCCACCGCGCCTCGACGCGCGGAAGGTTGTCGGCGAGCGAGTCCAGGCGCTGACCAACGGTGCCGAACTCGTAACCGTATTCGTCGTAGTCCCGCTCGAACCAGCCAGAACCCGTACCGAAGATGAATCTGCCCTCACCGGACTGGGCGCTGATGTGGTCAATCGTGCGGGCCATATCGGCCTGCAGATCGGCGTTGCGGTAGCTGTTGCAGTTCACCAACGAACCAAACTGCACGCGGGTGGTCTGCTCCGCCCACGCGGCGAGCATCGTCCACGCCTCGAAGTGGAGCCCGTCCTTCTCGCCACTGAGCGGGAAGAAGTGATCCCAGTTGAACAGGATATCGACACCGAGGTCTTCGAGTTCGGCGACCGTGTCGCGAATCTTCGAGTAGGGAGCGTGCTGCGGCTGAACTTGGACGCCGAGGCGTACCGGACGAGATGAAGTCATAGCGGCAAGCTAATCATGAGATCGGGTGCGGCGGGTCAGACTCGACGCTGCTGCTGGAGTTGTAGGTACGCGGGGCTCCGGGTCGGCATCAGCCGCGGAGTTTGCGCGGGGTCGACGGACCTCGGCGGGATCAGCCAGTACGTCGAGCGCCGCCGGTGGATCTCCCACCCGTCGTTGTGAAGGGTCAGGTGGTGGTGCTTGCAGAGGAGGATGCCGTTGACAATCGTGGTGCGGCCTCCGTCACGGTCCCACTGCTCAATGTGGTGGGCCTCGGTCCACGACGGCGGCCGATCACAGGTTCCCACGCCGGACGCGTCTCCCCACCGACATCCACCGTCCCGGGCGCCCAGCCCTTGGCGCTGCTTACGGGAATACAGGCGTTGCTCCGAGGCGACGTCGATGGGTTGCCCGGTGGTGTCGAACTCGACGGTCGATGTGGTTCCCGTACAGACGACGCGGGCGACCGTGGCCGCGGACACGGGTTCTTGCTGACCTTCGATCCAGCCGGGGCCGAACCGGTCTTCTGGCGCGGTCACTCGCGATTGGCCGAACTTGTCTTCTGGCGCGGACTCCCGCGATTGGCCTGGTGGGTCGATGTGGTGGTGGGCGGGGTAGTCCTGGGCCGGCCCGTCCTGGGCTGGATCGTCCTGAGCTGGATCGTCTTGCACGCCACCGGGACACCGAGCTGGCGCAGAGCCGCCCGCGAGCGGCCGGGTGGTCAGGATGCGCACGGAGGGGGTGCCGGTGCCCAGGACCATGGACGGGTCAGTGGCGACGCCGTTCTGTAGCAACTGGGCGAAGCTGTCTGATGCCAGTTGCTCGGTGGTGCGATCGTCTGCAGCGATTCGAGCAGCGAGTTCGCCGGCCGCGCCGGTTGACGTTCGTGGGCCTCCGCGGCGTGGCGAGGTGGCACGGTCGTACACTTCGCCGACGACAGCGTAGGTCTCGGGATCCATGATCCAGACCATGCGCGCCATTCCGTCCCGCTGCCTGGTCACCGTCAGAGAGCGTTTTTGGCGACGCTCCTCTTCGCGGAGTCCGATGCCGGCGAAGTCGAGTTCGTCGCGCAGCCTCCGAGCTCTCGCGTAGAGCCGGTCAGGGTCCAGGTGCACAGCCTCGCGACAGAGCTGTCGTGCTGCGGCCCTCAATGCGTCTGCCGATACCCCCTCCGTTGGAACGCCGAGGCCACGCCGGATCGATTCCGCAGCCTCCAGCGACATGCCGCGGGTGAGCGCGCGTCCGACATCGACTAGCCACGGCTCGGCCGCCGTCACTTCTTCACCGGTAGTCGGGTTGAGCGGGGGTGGCGACCCGGCTATTTTCGCGACGTCGAGGGTCTGTGTTTCGTGGATGAGCCGCCCCTGCCGGATGGCGCGCGCAGCGTCTTGATGCTGGAGCTTGCCAATGGCCTTTGTCATCTCCTCCGGCGTACGGTGCCCACCTTGGCGTGCCATACCCTGCGCTCCCAACTCGGGGGCTGAACGCCGTTGAATCTGCCCCGCCGTGAGCGCAAGGAGAGTACCGGCGAGACGGTGTAGTCCGGCGGCGAGCTGGTGAAGTTCAGTGACGGTCGCGTTATCGACGAGGTCATACAGCGCAACCTCGGTTGGGACCTGACCCGCGACGGCCAACGCGGTACGGAAGGCCGCCGCCAGTGCCAGATCGGCGGCGGCCTCGGCTGGCTCGTCGAGTGGAACACCACCAGGCACCCGGGCCGCTGCGCCGTCGGGTGCCTCTCGTGCCTCCGGTGCGTCGAGTGGAACAGCCGCACCCACGCTCGCGCCAGCGTCGAGCGGCAACGCGGTCGAGTGAGCTGTGGGGCGGAACCCGGTGAAGGCCATACCCCAATTTTTCCCGAGTGGGGCCTCGGGAACACGTGGATTGTGCGGTTGGTGGAGAGCTCGCGACATCCACCTGCAGAGAAGGAGAAGAGGAGTTGCTTGCCGCCGCTTCCCGCCGGATCCCGCCGGACCCTACCGGCCGAGGAACTTCTGCAGGCTGGCCAGTTCTTCTTCGCTCGGGCCACCCGGCGCCGCGCCCTTGTTGCCGCCCAGGCCAAAGCCAGACCCTGCGGGTTCGGTGGATGATCCGGGCTTGGAGCCCGCGGCCAACGCAGCGTTCTCGGCCGCACGCTTGGCCGGGTTGCCCGACTTCGAGCCCTTTTTAGCCTGCACTTTGGGCTTGCCGAACTTTGCCCCGGGGATCGGGCCCATTCCGGGAATGTTTGGCATTCCGCCCTTGGCGACGGTCTTCATCATTTTGGCGGCCTGCTCGAACCGGTTGACCAAACCGTTCACCTCGGTCACGGTGGTGCCGGCTCCGCGCGCGATGCGGGCGCGGCGCGAACCGTTGAGCAGCTTGGGGGTGCGGCGTTCGGTCGGGGTCATCGACTGGATGATCGCCTCGGTGCGGGTCAGCTCGCTCTCGTCGAAGTTCTCGAGCTGTTCCTTCATGCCGCGGGCGCCGGGGAGCATCCCCAGCATGTTCTTGAGCGAGCCCATCTTCTTGAGCTGCTGCATCTGCGAAAGGAAGTCCTCGAGCGTGAAGGTGTCGGTGGCGAATTTCTCCGCGACCTTGCGCGATTCCTCCTCGTCGAACGCCGACTGCGCCTGCTCGATGAGCGACATGATGTCACCCAGGTCGAGGATACGGCTGGCCATGCGGTCGGGGTGGAAGGGTTCGAAATCGTCGAGCGACTCGCCGGTGGAGGCGAAGATGATCGGCCGGCCGGTCACCGACGCAACGGACAGGGCAGCACCACCACGTGCGTCGCCGTCGAGCTTCGACAGCACGACCGCGGTGAAATCGACACCAGCCTGGAAGGCCTTCGCTGTGGCCACGGCGTCCTGGCCGATCATCGCGTCGATGACGAACAACACCTCGTCGGGGTTGATCGCCTTGCGGATGTCTGCGGCCTGCTTCATCATCTCGGCGTCGACACCCAGGCGTCCGGCGGTGTCAACGATGACGACATCGTGCTGTTTGTCTTTTGCGTACTTGATCGCGTCTTTGGCCACCCGCACGGGGTTGCCGACGCCGTTGCCCGGCTCGGGCGCGAACACCGGAACGCCCGCCTGCGAACCCACAACCTGCAGCTGGGTGACAGCGTTCGGGCGCTGGAGGTCGGCTGCGACGAGGATCGGGGTGTGCCCGTCCTTCGCGAGCCATTTCGCAAGCTTTCCCGCAAGAGTGGTTTTACCGGCACCCTGGAGACCGGCGAGCATAATCACCGTCGGTGGCTGTTTGGAGAATTCGAGGCGGCGCTGTTGTCCTCCGAGAATGGTGATGAGCTCGTCGTTGACGATCTGCACCACCTGCTGGGCCGGGTTGAGTGCCTTGGAGACCTCATCGCTCAGGGCCCGCTCACGCACCCTCCCGGTAAATTCCTTGACGACGTCGAGCGCAACGTCGGCGTCGAGGAGCGCGCGGCGAATCTCGCGGACGGTGCCGTCAACGTCTGCGGGGCTGAGCTTGCCCTTCCCGCGGAGGTTTTTGAAAGTAGTCGCGAGGCGATCTGAGAGGTTTCCGAAGCTGGCCATGGTGGTTTTAGTTTAACCGGTGCGCGACGCCGGTGCTTCCGATCGCCCAGCCGAGTCTTACGCTGAGCGCATGGCCCTGATTATCCCGTTCGACGGCACCTCTCCTACCGTGGACCCCAGCGCATTTGTTGCCCCGACCGCGACACTTATCGGCGCCGTCACTTTGGCTGCCAACTCCAGCGTGCTGTTCGGTGCGGTATTGCGCGCAGATCGTGCGGAGATACGCATCGGCGCTGGCTCGAACCTGCAGGACAACGTCGTTGTTCACGGCGACCCAAACACCCCAACGATCGTGGGTGCCGGCGTCAGCGTGGGTCACGCAACAGTGCTGCACGGCTGTTTGATCGAAGACGGATGTCTCGTGGGAATGAACGCGACAGTGCTTAACCGTGCCGTCGTGGGGAGACAATCTCTGGTGGCCGCAGGCTCCGTCGTGCTCGAGGACAGCATCATCCCGCCTCGATCCCTGGTGGCAGGCGTGCCCGCGAAAGTACGTCGCAGCCTGACCGACGAAGAAGTAGAAGGACTGCGCCAGAACGCCGTCACCTACGTCGAGCTGGGCGCGGCGTATCGGGCCGCCCTCGGCTAAGAGCGCCTCTTCTCGGCCCGCTGCTTCGGGCGCCGCGCCGCGCGCCCGCACACCTGCGCCACTCTCCGTGTCAAAAACTATTGACACGAGGTCAACGTCGTTTTACTCTCGTCATGTCAGGTTTGTTTTACATGGGAGTACAAATGTCGTTCGAAGAGAAGAAGGCCTGGGCCTATGCGGCCATTGCGGTGATCGGCTACAGCGTGTACCTCGCGATGGTCTTCACCGCGGGCAGCTTCAGGCCTCTCACGGAGGTCGACTACGCCCCGTTGATGCTTGCGACCATCGGCGGGGCCATCGTGGCGGGAATACTCACGGGCATCGCGATCGCGGTTGCGGCACCCAAGAACGAACGGCAGGCCGACCAGCGGGACCGGGAGATCGAACGGCTCGGTGAACACGTTGGACAGGCATTTATCGTCCTGGGGGGCGTCGGGGCCCTCGTGCTCGCCATGCTCCAAAGCGAGTACTTCTGGATCGCCAATCTTCTCTACCTCGGCTTCGTGTTGTCCGCCGTGGTCGGCTCGGCCGCCAGATTGGCTGCCTACCGGCGGGGAATGCCGACACCATGAAAGCCACCCGCGTCACCAACAGCATCCGCCCGCTCCGCTTCGCTCACGGGGAGATGACCCAGGCGGCCCTCGCCGAGCAGGTGGGCGTCACGCGCCAAACCATCATCGCCATCGAGCAGGGCCGCTACTCGCCCTCGCTTGAGATTGCGTTCCAAATCGCCCACGTCTTCGGTCTGCCGCTCGACGAGGTGTTCCAATACCCGGCCCTGAAGGGCCCCTCCCCCACTACCGATTGAGAGTGATCATGCGCGCAATAACTCGCACCGCTTACGGTGCCCCAGAAACGATCCGCCTCGCCGAGCGTGCCATGCCGGTTCCCAGCGAGAAGGAAGTACTCGTGCGTGTCCGCAGCGCCGGAGTCGACGCGGGCACCTGGCATCTCGTCACGGGCCAGCCCTACCTCATGCGACTGTTCGGGTTTGGCCTGCGAGCACCCCGCGACCCGGGGCTGGGCCTTGCCTTTTCAGGCCAGGTTGTCGAGATCGGTACGGCGGTCACGCGTGTCAGCGTCGGCGACGACGTGATGGGTTCGGCGGCCGGCGCTTTTGCCGAGTACCTCGTCGCCCCCGAGGCGAGCGTTCGCCCGATACCCCAGGGGCTCGACCATACGCAGGCGGCGGCTCTTCCCATCTCCGCCGTCACCGCCCTCGAGGCCGTGCGGGCCGCGCACGTTGCCCGCGGCGATCGCGTTCTCGTGCTGGGTGCGGGCGGCGGAGTCGGCCACTTCGCCGTGCAGATCGCGGTCGCCGCGGGCGCGACCGTCACCGGTGTCTGCAGCGCGGCAAAGATGGAGTTCGTGCACTCCCTCGGAGCCACCGACGTGATCGACTACCGCACGACCGACGCGACGGCGCTCGACCGCCAGTGGGACGTCATCATCGACACCGCCGGCAACCGTCCCCTTCGGATGCTGCGCCGGATTCTCACGCGCCGGGGAACCCTCATCCTGGTCGGAGGGGAGCACGGCGGAGCGCTCCTCGGCGGCATGGAACGCGGCTTGGCCGCGATGGTAACCGGCATCTTCACCCGACAGAAACTGCGGATGCTCGTCTCACGCGAAAATCCCGCGGACTACGAGGCGGTCACCGCCCTGGTCGACGACGGTTCGATCGTGCCGCGAATCGATCGCACGTTTCCCCTGAGCGAGGCGGCCGCGGCCATCGAGAGCATGCGCTCCGGATCCGTGCGCGGAAAAGTGGTCCTCGAGGTGTAGCAGCGGCACCGGCGGCAGCGGCGCAGTGGCAGCAGCAGCAGCAGCTACGTGTTCAGCGCGACCAGCGTGAGCAGCGACAGCACCACGCACGGCAGCAGGACGAGCAGGCACAGGATGCCGAGCACCCGCGTGCGCGCCCGAACCGTCGCGGAGACCGCGGACGCGAGGCCCAGAATCGTCGCACCGATGGCGACGGGGCCGAAAACCGCGGCAAGGGTCGTGTCGCCACCACTGCCCAGCACGATCACCATCACAAAGATAGTTCCCGCCACGACCGTGAACATGATCGCCGCGAGCGAGACTACCCGGGCGAGGCCGGTGAGCGGCGGCGGATCTCCCTCGGACACGATCAGCCGATGAGGTTCTGCACAAATACGTGCGGCGTGAACCCGGTGAGGTCGCCGATTTTTTCACCCTGACCGACGAGCTTGATCGGGATGCCGGTCTGCTCCTGCACCGCCAGCACGAAGCCACCCCGCGCCGAGCCATCCAGCTTGGTGATGACCAGCCCCGTGACCCCGGCGAACTCGATGAATGCCATGGCCTGGGACAGGCCGTTCTGTCCGGTGGTCGCATCGAGCACCAGCAGCACTTCGGCGATCGGTGCCTGCTTTTCGATGACGCGGCGGATCTTGCCGAGCTCGTCCATCAGGCCGCTCTTGGTCTGCAGCCGGCCGGCGGTGTCGATGAGAACGATCTCGATGCCCTCGCGTTGGGCGAGCTCCACGGTCTGGAATGCGACCGAGGCCGGGTCCTGACCGTGGTGCTGGGGACGTACGATCGACGCTCCCCCGCGCTCGGCCCAGGTCGCCAGTTGCTCGACCGCGGCAGCCCGGAACGTGTCAGCGGCGCCGACAACCACGGAGCGGCCGTAGTTGTTGAGGAACTTCGCGAACTTACCGATCGTGGTCGTTTTGCCCACGCCGTTGACCCCGACGACCAGCACGACCGCGGGGCGGTTGGTCAGCATGAGCGTCGAGTCGAGGCGGGACAGGCGTTCCTCGAGCGTCTCGCGGAGCATACGTCGCAGGTCCGCGGGATCGGTCGTGTGGTACTTCGCCACGCTCGCTCGCAACTCATCGATGACCGCGTCCGTGACATCCGGCCCAAAATCAGCCGTGAGCAGCGCGTCTTCGAGGTCCGTCCAGGTGTCGTCGTCAATGGTTTTTTTCGTGAACATCCCGCGCAGGGCGGTGGAGAGGGACCAGGGTGAAGCCATGGAGCCAGCTTAGGAGTTCTTCTGCGGCGCCGGAAACGGCCTTGCGTCGCGCTCACCGCATACGATGACGAGCTTTCCGCATAGAGAGGACTTCCTCAGGTCCCGACAATACGCTCGAGGCATGACAGTTGTTGGCTTTCATTCCTCCCACGAGCAGGTCCATCCGTCAGAGCTGCTGCGCGCGGTGCAGCACGCGGAGGAGGTGGGATTTACCGCCGCCATGTGCTCCGATCACTTCGCGCCGTGGAGCGAGCGGCAGGGTGAGTCCGCATTCGCCTGGTCATGGCTGGGGGCTGCACTGCAGTCGACAAGCCTGCCGTTCGGCGTGGTGAATGCACCCGGACAGCGCTACCATCCCGCGATCATCGCCCAGGCCGCCGCAACGCTCTCGGCCATGTACGAGGGCCGATTCTGGGTTGCCCTGGGTTCGGGCGAGAACGCCAACGAGCACATCACCGGTGGCGGTTGGCCGCGCAAAGATATTCGCAACGCCCGTTTGCGCGAATGCGTCGATGTCATCCGTGCGCTGCTCGCCGGCGAGGAGGTCAGCCACGACGGCCTGGTCACGGTCGACCGGGCGAAGCTCTGGACGCTGCCGAAGACGCCGCCCGCGTTGATCGGAGCCGCCGTCAGTGAGGCCACGGCGGGGTGGGTCGCGGGCTGGGCGGACGGTCTCGCGACCATCGCGCAGCCCATCGACACGCTCAAGCGGGTGATCGGCGCGTACCGTGACGCCGGCGGGCTGGGTTCCGTGGCGCTTCAGGTGCACGTCAGCTACGCGGCGACGGAGGACGAGGCGCTCGCAATCGCCCACGACCAGTGGCGTACCAACGTGTTCGCGCCGCCCATCTGCTGGGATCTCGACACCCCCGAGGCGTTTGATGAGGCCGCAAAGCATGTGCCGCCGGAGGCGATGCGTGACTCGGTGCTCGTGTCATCCGACCCCGCCAAGCATGCGCAGTGGCTGTCCGAACTGATCGAAGTCGGCGTCGACGAGGTGTACCTGCACCACGTGGGGCGCGAGCAGTCGGCCTTCCTCGACGTCTTCGGCGAGCAGGTGCTTCCGTCGCTATCTCCCTCGAAGAAGGCGGATGCCGCGTCCGCACTCCGCGCACCCGCAACCGAGGGCGTGTCCCAGTGAGGATCACGGACACCAGCGACCTCTGGTGGAAATCAGCCGTCTTCTACTGCCTCGACGTCGAGACCTTTATGGACTGGAACGACGACGGGGTGGGCGACTTTGCCGGCCTCGCCCACCGCCTCGACTACCTCGCCGACCTCGGCGTCACCTGCCTGTGGCTGATGCCCTTCTACACATCCCCCGGTCGGGACGACGGCTATGACATCAGCGACTTCTACGGAGTCGATCCCCGCCTCGGGCACCTTGGCGACGTCGTGGAGTTCATTCGCACCGCGCGCGATCGGGGCATGCGCGTCATCATCGACCTCGTGGTGAACCACACCTCTGACAAGCACCCGTGGTTTGTGTCCTCCCGTTCCAGCCGCACCTCGCCGTACCGCGACTTCTACGTGTGGCGGGACGAACCGCCCAAGGACCAGGCCCCGACAGTCTTCCCCGGCGAGGAATCCAGCGTCTGGGAGTACGACGAGAAAACGGAGCAGTATTACCTGCACAGCTTTTACAAGCACCAGCCCGACCTGAACGTGGTCAATCCCGCCGTGCGTGACGAGGTCGCGAAGATCATGGGATTCTGGCTGCAGCTCGGGGTGTCGGGGTTTCGGGTCGATGCCGTGCCGTTCTTTCTGGACACCAGCGGCACCGAGGGAAGCGACGACAAGCTCAACGACCCGCAACGCTTTCTGCGTGACCTTCGCGCGTTTCTCGGACGCCGCAGTGGCGAGGCGATCCTGCTCGGCGAGGTCAATCTGCCGCACCAGGAGCAGATCGAGTACTTCGGTGGCGACGCTGCGGACGCGCTCACCATGCAGTTCGACTTCATGTCGATGCAGAAGATGTACCTCTCGCTGGCCCGGTCGGACGCCCGCCCCCTGGCCGAGTCGCTGGCGGCTCGCCCGCCAATCGCGATTGAGTCCCAGTGGGCCAACTTCGTGCGTAACCACGACGAGCTGACCCTCGACAAGCTCAGCGACGACGAGCGCGAAGAGGTTTTCGCGGCGTTCGGTGCGGAGGAGTCGATGCAGATCTATGGACGCGGACTTATCCGTCGCCTCCCGCCGATGCTGGGTGGCGACCCCCGCCGCATCCGGATGGTGTACAGCCTGATGTTCTCGCTTCCCGGCACGCCGGTGCTGTTTTATGGCGAGGAGATTGGAATGGGCGAGAACCTCGCCGTCGGCGACCGCAAGTCGGTTCGCACCCCCATGCAGTGGACGTCCGGCGCCAACGGGGGCTTTTCGAACGCTCGCCCCTCTCGGCTCACCGCTCCCATGGTGACCGGGGGCTTCGCGCCCGAGCATGTCAACGCTGTCGATCAGCGGCACGAGCCCGACTCTCTGCTGCGATTCATCCGCCTTCTCATCGAACGTTATCGGGTCTCTGCCGAGATCGGCTGGGGGGACTTCTCGCTGTTGGAGCAGGCCAACCCGGCGGTGCTCGCCCACAGCGTTTGTGATGCGGAGGGTCGGATGATCGCGCTGCATAATCTGAGTGCAGAACCGACGACCGTCGAGCTCGCACTGGAAGATCTGGGTTCCTCGGACAAGCTGATCGACCTTCTCGCCGAGGGAACGACCGCGATCTCGGCGGATGGCGCGGTGAGTTTCACGCTGGAGGGGTACGGCTACCGCTGGCTGCGGGTGATAACCGAGGGGAGCAAGCGCCTGTTCTGATGGCCGTGGCGCAGAAGCGGGCGCGGAGCGGGCAGGATAGAAGCGTGACCTTTGCCTTTATACGACATGGCCAGACCAACTGGAACCGCGACGACCGCCTGCAGGGCTCCTCGGACATCCCGCTCAACGACTTCGGACGTCAACAAGCCACCGACGCCATTGAGGTCCTCGCCGGCACCCGGTGGGACGCGATCGTGAGTTCGCCGCTGTCCCGCGCGCGGGAGACCGCCGAGATCATCGCGGCCGGCCTCGGTATCGAGCTGGGCCCGAGCTACGACGAGCTCATCGAGCGGCACTACGGCGACGGCGAGGGCGCGACCGCGGAGATCATCGCCGAACGCTGGCCTGATCACCAGTACCCCGGGCTCGAAAGCCTCGATTCGGTGATCGCGCGCGCGAAGGTCGCTCTCGACAAGATCGCGAGCGAGTACGGCTCGAAGAACGTCATCATCGTCTGCCATGGCTCGCTGATCCGCTACACGCTCGCGTCGCTCGCCGGCCGGCCGTTCGACTCCATCCGCAACGGCTCGGTCGCGACCTTCGAGCGCGTGGGCGCCGAGTGGCGCGTTCTCACCGTCAACGACGAGCCCGTTGAGGCCGAGGCGGTCGAGTACGAGCCGGCTGTGGCCGAGGCCGTCGAGGACCAATCCGTCGGGCACGAGCCGGTCGTGGCTCTGGAGAACCGCAGCGCCTAGCCTCAGCTCGCGCGCTGCTCGGGCTGCGCTACGCGTTGGCCGACCACCGCGCTGATTCCGTCCGCGCGCATCGACACCCCGTAGAGTGCGTCGGCGATCTCCATGGTGCGCTTCTGGTGGGTGATCACGATGAGTTGTGAATTCTCGCGCAGGTCTTCGAAGATGGTGAGCAGTCGCCCCAGGTTCGCGTCGTCGAGCGCCGCCTCGACCTCGTCCATGATGTAGAACGGGCTCGGGCGCGCCTTGAAGATCGCGATGAGCAGCGCAACCGCGGCAAGCGAGCGCTCACCACCGGACAGCAACGACAGCCGCTCGATCTTCTTTCCCGCCGGCTTCACCGTCACCTCGATGCCCGTGGTGAGCGGGTCGTCCGGGTTTGTCAGGAAGATGCTGCCGGTTCCGCCCGGGAACAGCACGGGGAAGACGCGGCCGAATGCTTCCTGGGTGTCGGTGAACGCGCTCGAGAAGATGAGCTGCATCTTCTCGTCGATCTCGTCGATGATGGTCAGCAGGTCGCGCCGGGTGTTGGTCAGGTCGGTGAGCTGCTCCGTGAGGAACTGGTGGCGCTGCTCGAGAGCGGCGAACTCCTCGAGTGCCAGCGGGTTTACCCGTCCGAGCTGGGACATCTTGCGTTCGGCCTTCGCCAGGCGGCTTTCCTGCTCGGCGCGCACGTACGGCCTGCCGCTCTCCTCGGTCGGCTCGTCGGCGCCGTCGGATGATATTTTTGGCACGGCGGATGTCGCGGGGTCCGCCATATCGGCAGGCACCAGCAGCCCGGGGCCGTACTCCGCGACCAGCACCTCTTCCACCAGCCCCAACTCGGCCGCGGCACGCTCTAGCAGGGTGGTCAGCTGCAGTTTCTTCTCGTAGATCTGCATCTCCAGGCCGTGTACCGACTCGCTCACCCCGTGAAGGCGTTCGCGCAGTTCGGACTCCGTGCGACGGAGAGCCGCCAACTCCTCGTTCTGGTGGCTGCGTTCCGCCTCGCGCGCGGCCAGCTGCACACGCGCCTCGGTGACGGAGCGGTCCACGGCGTCGAGCACCGCGGGCAGCGCTGCGATGACCCGTTCGGCCGCGGTCACCTGGCGCCGGCGGATCACTGCGCGACGCGCGGCCTCGTCGGCGGCGGCTCGCTCGGCTTCGCGCTGACGACCGAGCTGCGCCGCCTGAAGTTGCTGCGCCCGAACGCGCTCGCGTGCGGTCTCCACTCGGAGTCGCGCTTCGATTTCGCGTTCGCGCGCGGCATCCACCTCAGCTGATAATCCATTCCGGGCACTCGCGTCGAGCATCGGCCGGGGACGAGAACGCACCACGTCAAGCTCGGCGCGGGCCTTCTCTGCGGCAGCCACCGCCCCGGCGACCGACTCGGTGGCCAGCGCAAGGCCGCGCTCGAGGCGCTGTGCTTCCGCCTCGGCGGACTCCGCCTGCGCACGCGCACGGTTGAGCCGTTCGGACTGCGCCGCGAGCTGCGAGTCATATTCGCGCAGAGCCGACAGCGTCTCGGTCGACTGCTGCTTCGCGGCCTGCACGGTCGCCCGCTGTTCCGCGAGCGCAAAACGAGCATCCTCGATCAGGCTGGCGACCGTCGCGAGGCGGTCGACCGCCGCGTCCCGGTCGGCGACGAGCTCGAGCCGGGAGCGTCTGGCACCGGAACCGCCGCGCAGGACGTGGCGGCTGGTGACGTCCCCCGATCTGGTGATGACCGTGATGTCACTCTGGTCCGGAGTCAACGAAGCCCAGACACGGGCCGCGGTTTCGTGGTCTTCCGCAATGATCACCCGGTCGAGCACCCTCAGGATTCCGTCGGGAGCGGTCACCACCTGCGCGGCCGAGATCGCCGTGTCGGCCGAATCCACCGTGTCAAACGAGCCGAGTCCGGGGACGGCGGCGTTCACGATCGCGGCTTCGGATTGCCCGATCACCAGGGCGATGCGACCCATCTCCGCGGCGGACGCGTGTGCGAGCGCCGCGAGGGCGTCCTGACGGCTGTCGGCGAGGACCGCGTCCGACAGGGTGCCGAGCGCTGCGGCAATAGCGGCCTCGTAGCCGGGCGTGATCTGGATGTGCTCGGCGACGAGGCCGCGGATCCCGTGGAGACGCGCAGCCACGAGAGCGCTCGAGCCGTCCTTCTGGTCCAGGGCGCTGGAGAGCGCGCCGCGCCGGGCGGCCAGGGCGTCGCGTTCCCGTTCGAGGGTGTGCAGGCTCTCGCGCAGGGCGTCGATTTCGGTTTCCGCGGCCGCCAGCTGCTGCTGGGCTCCCTGATACCGCGCGTCGAGGTCGGTGTCGACGGCTTCGTTGAGTGCCGCCTCGTCTTCCGCAAGCGCGAGCGCCTGGTGGGCCGCATCGCGGCGGGCGCGGGCGGCGTCGAGCGCATTCTGCTGCCGGAGCACCTCGCCGCGCACAGCGGCGAGGCGGGACGCGGCCGTGTCGGCCTGCCCCCCGAGCTTCGACAGTTCGAGGTCGTGGCGAGAGATGAGCGAACTCTGGAAAGAGATCTCTTCGTCGAGCGCGTCGAGATCGCCCCGCGCCAGGGCGGTGTCGCGCTGGGCCTGATGCCACGCCGCCTCGGCCTCGGCAATCGCCGCGGTGAGGCGGGTGGCCTCGTCGAGCGCAGCATCCACCATCTGCTGGGTGACGCCGGGGGTGAGTGCGGACGAGTCGAGCTGGGATCCGAGCAACGACAGCCGCTGGTTTGCCAGGTTGTAGAGTCCGCGCAGCCGTTCCTGCGCCGATTCGAGTCCGAACGCGACGCGCCGGGCGGCATCGACGGCGTCGCCCACCTGAAGCTGTTCGATCCGCGCCGCTCGCAGCTTCGCGGCATCCACCTGTTCCTGCAACACGATCCGCTCGGTCTTGCGTTCGGTCTCGTTGCGTCCGTGCCTGGTCAGGCTTTCGCGCAGCGTAACCACGTCGTCGGCGAGCAGGCGGGCGCGCGCATCTCGCACGATGGCGGCGATGGACTGCGCTTCGCGGGCGATTTCTGCCTGATGTCCGAGAGGCTTCAGTTGGCGGCGGATCTCACCGGCGAGGTCGCTGAGCCGGGTGAGGTTCGCCTGCATCGCGTCGAGCTTGCGCAGGGTCTTCTCTTTGCGACGGCGGTGCTTGAGGATTCCGGCGGCTTCCTCGATGAACCCGCGGCGTTCTTCGGGGCTTGCCCGCAGCACCGCGTCGAGTTGACCCTGCCCCACGATGACGTGCATTTCCCGCCCAAGGCCGGAGTCGCTGAGAAGCTCCTGCACATCAAGCAAGCGACAGCTTTTGCCGTTGATGGCGTATTCGCTGCCGCCGTTGCGAAAGAGCGTGCGGCTGATGGTGACTTCGGTGTACTCGATGGGCAGGGCACCATCGGAGTTGTCGATGGTGAGGATGACTTCGGCGCGACCGAGCGGGCCCCGGGTAGACGTTCCCGCGAAGATGACGTCTTCCATCTTGCCGCCGCGGAGCGTCTTGGCCCCCTGCTCGCCCATCACCCAGGCGAGCGCGTCGACGACGTTGCTCTTACCCGACCCGTTGGGGCCGACCACGCAGGTCACCCCGGGTTCGAAGGCGAAAGTTGTGGGCTGGGCGAACGACTTGAAACCCTTGAGCGTGAGGCTTTTCAGGTACACGTCGACTCCCTTCCGGCATCGTCCATAGCACGACTCGCGGCCGCATCAGGCACAACGGTACCGGAGGAGGGGTGATCTGCCCGTGAGGCAGCGCCGCGCGGGAGCGCATACTGGAAACGGAACGTGCGGCGAGGATGGCGCCAGCGAGGAGACCTGATGCAGTTCGTGATCGACGAGGTGCCCACCCCTTCGGCCGTGTCGAATGACGCGAGTGTGGGCGAGGATCCCGCCGCCGCCGCGTTCCGCGAGAGCCTTGCCGTGCGCAACGCGGTCGAGGCCGCCGAGATCGGCTCCTACGAGCTCGCGTTCGCCGCGACTGAGCTGCTCCCGAAATGGCACGATCCGTATGTACCCCGCCGTCTCGTGGTCGCACGCGTTGGCAAACGGATCGTCGGGAGGGCGGTGTACGAGGCCATCGCGGACGACGCCGCGCCGGAGGCCTGGGCGAGCATCGATGTGCTGCCGGAGTTCCGGCGGCGTGGCATCGGCGGCGCTCTGCTGGACCGAATCGAAGCCGTCGCCCTCGCGAGCGGTTACCGGGTGCTGCAGGGGTACCAACTCGCCCGGGCCGAATCCCTGGTCGAGTCCCGGGCCGAGTCCCGGGCCGAGTCCCGAGCCGAGCCCTTGGGCGAATCCGTGGCTGGTACCGATGTTGGGCGCGACGCCGATGGCAGCGCGGGGATCGGCAGCGCGGGGATCGGAAGCGCGGGGATCGGCACCGCGGGCGGCGACGCCGAGACGCTGCCGTCCCCGACCGGGTTCGGCGCGATGCCGCTGCACAGTGCCGGCACACAGTTCGCGCTGCACCGTGGTTACGCGCTCGAGCAGGTGGAGAGGTTCAGCCGGCTGGCGCTGCCGGTGGATCTGACAGTGGTGGAGGCCGAGCTGCGGGCCGCCTCCGACCATGCCGGGCCGAACTACCGGGTGATTACCTGGCAGGGCCGCACGCCAGAACGCTGGCTCGACGACATCGCCGTGATGAGCCAACGGATGAGCACCGACGCGCCGTCCGCCGGACTCGACATCACCGAGGACACCTGGGATGCAGCCCGCTTGCGCGCGGAGGACGACCGCGCCGAGGCGAGCCCCCGCACTCTGCTGACGGCGGCCGCGGAGTACATCCCTACCGGCACGCTGGTGGCGTTCACCGATCTGTCCGTTCCCGGCGATCGGGGCCGATCCGTCGCGCAAGAGGACACCCTGGTTCTTCGCGAACACCGAGGACACCGCCTGGGAATGCTGGTCAAGGCGGCGAACCTGCAGCAGCTGCAGCGGTTGCACCCCGGCTACCCCAGCGTGACCACGTTCAACGCGGAGGAGAACCGGCACATGCTGCGGGTCAATGAGGCGCTCGGCTTTGTCGCCGTGGGCTACGACGGCGCCTGGCGCAAAGTTCTCGCGACGCACTGACCTCGCGTGACTGTGCCGAACGCACCCGCAGCACCCGCGGCACAAACACGCCGAACGCACTGATTCGCACCAATTTTCTAGTCTGGCGGCGAGATATCTCGGAGCCATCCGCCGAACGGACAGGCGCCGACATCCGCCCCATCTTCGCCGCATCGAACGGACAGCAACACGCCGTCGCGGGGCCAAACTCGGTGCGCGACTGGCCGGTGGACGTAAGCACACCAGCAGCAACTGGCCGCTCGGCGCTCGCAAGCGGCAGCGACTGGCCGCTCGGCGGACGTGCACCGGCAATCCCAGCACATAGCAGGCGGCAGATCGCGACCCAGTCAGCGACGAGTACCGTTCGCGACAGGCACCGCTACACCGGGCGCAACTGTTCGCGACAAGCAGCGCTACACCGAGCGCAACCGCTACGCCGAGCGCAACCGCTGGCAGAAGGCGCAGAAGTGAGAGCCTCGGTTCATGAAACTTTCCCGCACGATGGGACGGCCGCAGCGGGGGCACTCCCGACCCTGACGCCCGTAGGCGTTCAGCGAGTGGGAGAAGTAGCCGGATGCGCCGTTGACGTTGACGTACTGGGCGTCGAAGCTGGTTCCGCCCTCGGCAAGCGCTTTGCCGAGCACCAGGCGCACCTCCGCGAGAAGGGTTCGCGCGCGCGCGCGACTGAGGCTTGCGGCCGACTGGTCGTAGTGGATGCGGGACGCCCACAGGGCCTCGTCGGCGTAGATGTTGCCGATCCCGCTGATGAGCCCCTGGTCGAGCAGCGCGCGCTTGATGCCGGTGTTGCGTCGCGATAGTTGGGCGAAGAACTGCGCGTCGTTGAAGTGCGGGTCAAGCGGGTCGCGGGCGATGTGTGCGACTTGGCGGGGAATCCGCTGCCCCGCGACATCCGCCGTGTCCTCAAGCTCGTTGATCGCCATCGACCCGAATATGCGCTGGTCAACAAAATTCAGGCGAAGGTCTCCGTGCACGGGGTGGCGCACGTCGAGGCGGATGCGGGTGAGCCTGTCGTCGGACTGGCGGTCGCGCAGCAGCACCTGTCCACTCATCCCGAGATGCACAACGAGGGCCTCGGTGCCACCGGCCAGGGGCAGCCACAAGAACTTGCCGCGGCGGGAGGCTCCGGTGAACTCCGACCCTTCGAGCCGCTCGACGAAGTCCTCGCTGGGGCCGGTGTGGCGGCGCAGCGATCGTTCGTCGAATACGGTGACGGATGCCACGACCGCACCGGTCACGGCGGGCTCGAGCCCCGCACGGACAACCTCAACCTCGGGAAGCTCGGGCACGGCTCAGGAGCCAGCGGCGGGCCGGGAGGGACTCGCACCGGTCTCGGCGGTCGCGACTGCAGATTCGGCGGCGGTGCGCAGCAGCGTCCAGGCTTCGAGAGCCGCAGCCATCTCTGCCTGCTTTTTGCTCGAACCCACACCCGACGCGATGTCCTCGGAATCGAGCGAGACGACCGCGCGAAACTTCTTCGAGTGATCGGGACCGGTGTCGGTGAGCGTGTACACGGGAGCTTCCCGACCGAGTCGCGCAGCCAGTTCCTGCAGGGACGTTTTGGGATCCATCGCGGCTCCGAAACGTTCCGGGTTCTCCAGCAGCGGGCGGATAAGGCGCAGCACAAAGGCCGTCGCGTCGTCGGCGCCAGCGTCGAGGTAGACCGCGCCGATGACGGCTTCGACCGTGTCAGCGAGAATCGACGACTTGTCGTTGCCACCGGTGAGCAGCTCGCCCCGTCCGAGGCGAATATGAGAACCGAGGCCGATCGAGCGTGCGACCTCCGCCAGGGCCAGCGTCGAGACGAGGCTGGCCCGCCGTTTGGCGAGGTCACCCTCGTCAAGCGTGGGGTTCTCGCGGTACAGCATCACGGTCACGGCCTGCCCGAGAATCGAATCGCCGAGAAATTCCAGGCGTTCGTTGTGCGGGATGCCGCCGTTCTCGTAGGCAAAGGAGCGGTGAGTCAGCGCCTGCTCCAGAAGAGCGGGGCTGACGTCGACACCGAGAGCGCGCGCCAAATCGGCCCGGCTGGCGTTAGTACCAGACACGGGCCGACTCGTTTGTTCTTGGGGGACTATACGTCCGCGACCTTGCGGCCCTTGTACTCGAAGAACAGGGGGGCTCCGGTGGAGTCCTCAACGACCTTCGCACGGTGAGGCAGGCTGTACACCGTCTTGCCGCCCTCAATGGTCTTCACGAGGGTAGGCGCGGTGGCCTTCCACTGCGCGCGACGCATACGGGTGCTTGCACGGGACATTTTGCGCTTCGGTACAGCCATGGTTATCTCTTTTCTTCCGTGGAACTGCTCGCAGATCCATCGACGTCTTGGGTGTTGGCCTCGGTCAGGCCATCGAGTCCAGCAAGTGCAGCCCATCGGGGATCGATGGGTTCTTCGTGCTTGTGACCCGGGTTGTCCAGAAGCCGTACCCCACACTGCGGGCACAGGCCGAGGCAGTCTTCCTGACAGACCGGTTGAAACGGTAGTGACAACACGACCGCATCCCTGACCAACGGTTCTAGATCGACATGTTCGCCGGAAACCGTGTAATCAAAAGCTTCGTCCACAGAATACGCGAAAAGCTCCGCAAAATCGACTTCGAGAGGAACCTCGACGTCGATCAGGCAACGTACGCATTCGCCGGCGGCCACCACGTCGACATTCCCGGTGACGAGAATGCCGTCGTGCAGCGACTCCAGCCGCACGTCGACGCGCATCTCCGCGCCGGTCTTCACACCGATGACGGCATTGCCGAAACCCTCGGGGACGACGATGTCGAGCGAGCGCTCGCGCATCTCGCCCGGCCGGTGCAAAAGATCGAACACCGGGACGGTGAAGGGGGTGGGGGTGAAGTGTGACACAACCGTCTATCTTATGCGCCAATGAGCGTCGCCGCCCGCCATTGTGGTCGAACCGGGGAAAACTTCTCTCTAAAGGTCCGCTTCGACGGCGGTAAATGCGGCGTCGTACATCTCCAGGGCCGCCGCGACCTCCTCCGCCGTCACCACACACGGGGGAACGACGTGAATTCTGTTGTCGGCGACGAACGGCATCAGCCCGCGCGCCAGCAGTTCTTTCTTCAGCTGGGCAACGACTGCTCCGGAGAGCGGCTCTCGCGTGTCTGGGTCGCTGACCAGGTCGAGGGCCCAGAAGACTCCCACGCCTCGCACCTCGCCGATCAGCGGGTGCTTAGCGGCAAGGGCAGCGAGCCCCGGGGCAAGGTGGTCGCGCCCGATGCTGGCCGCGTTGTCGACGATGCCCTCGGCCTCCATCGCGTCCAGCGCCCCGACGATCGAGGCCATCGCCAGCGGATGACCGGAGTAGGTCAGTCCGCCCGCGAACACCTGGTCCTCGAATGCGTTCGCGATCGATTCCGAGATGATGACGCCTCCCGTGGGAACGTACCCGGAGTTGACGCCCTTGGCGAACGTGATGAGGTCGGGAGTGACCTCGCCGTCCCCCGCGAATCCCTGGAACGCGAACCAGTTGCCCGTACGCCCAAAGCCGCACATCACCTCGTCGAAGATCAGCACGATGCCGTACTTGTCAGCCAGGGCGCGCACCCCCTGCAGGTAGCCGCGCGGAGGCACCAGCACCCCGGCCGTTCCGGGGATGGTCTCGAGCAGCAGCGCCGCTATCGAGGCAGGTCCTTCAGATTGGATGACCCGTTCGAGGTGAATGAGCGCGCGTTCACACTCCTGCTCAGGCGAATCCGACCAGAACTCCGACCGGTAGGCGAACGGCCCAAAGAAGTGCACGTGGCCGCGGGAGTACTCGTTGGGGATCCGGCGCCAGTCTCCCGTGGCGACAATCGCGGAGCCCGTGTTGCCGTGGTAGCTGCGGTAGGTGGAGAGCACCTTGTCGCGCCCGGTGGTCAGGCGGGCGAGGCGGATCGCATTCTCGTTGGCGTCGGCGCCGCCGTTGGTGAAGAACACCTTGCCAAAGCGCGGCCCTGCCAGCGCGAGGATGCGACTGGCGGCCTCGCCCCGGGCGAGGTTCGCGTGTGCGGGAGCAACGGTGGTCAGAATGTCGGCCTGGGCCTTGATGGCATCGACAACGGCCGGGTGTTGGTGCCCGATGTTGGTGTTGACCAGCTGACTGGAAAAGTCGAGGTAGCTGTTGCCGTCGAAGTCCCAGATGGTACTTCCCAGCCCGCCAGCCATGACGAAGGGGTTGAGCGAACCCTGGGCGCTCCAGGAGTGGAAGACGTGGGCCCGATCGAGATCGTAGGCGCGCTGCCCGTCCGCGGGGCTGGTTACGGGTCTGATTACGGGGCCGGCCGCGGAGCGCTCACCACGAGTCCTGTCCCCGCGCGCGTGGACGACAGACGCGGCACTTCCCGTCGCGATGTCGCCGGTGGAGATCGCATCTACGGCCGCGGCAGTGACGTGATCTATTGCGGACAGGTCCGGGTCGGTCCGGGCAGTGTCAGTCGTGTCAGGACGGGTCATCTCGGGGTCGGTCATGGTTCTTCCTTCACGCGTGTGAGCGGAGGCCGGCGCACCGGCCTCCGCTCACACTATTACTCGGTGGTGCTCTGGTGTAGCCCGGGCGGGCTAGTTGCCACCCTCTTCGAGGGTGACGGTGAGAGCCGCAAAGTCGGTGCCCATCACGTCGACTCCCTCTTCCTCAAGCTCGGCAATCGCCTGTTCGACGTATTCGTTCGAGTAGGCGGTGGCCGGCGGCTCCTCGGTGATGATGGTGGTGCCGGTCTCGTTCTGCGTGTCGAGGGCGATGGCTACGGTCTGCGCCCACGCGCTCTCGTCGATGACGCCCACGCCGTTGGTGGACGGCCAGATCAACTTGTTGACCTCGTTGGCCATCCAGAGCTGGTGGCTGGTACCGAGGGTGGAACCGGCGGCCGTCACGATGGTGGCTGACTCCTCCGCGTTGTCGCGCACATACGCCCAGCCCTTGATCGAGGCTTTGATAAACGCCACGGTCTGCGCGGCGTAGTCTTCGTCGTCCTCGAGCTTCTCGGTGTCGGCCCAGATTGCGTCCTGGAGCATCGCGGTGCCCTCCTCGTTCCAGTCGATGACGTTGAGGTCATCCGCCGTATACAGCTCGCCCGTTTCGGGGTTCACCGTCTCAAGCACCTGCGCGTACTCGTTGTACGTCATCGCCTGGGCCGCGTCGATGTCGCCCGCGAGGAAACCGTTCATATCGAACGCCTGCTGCACCAGCGTGATGCCATCGGTGGTGTCGACACCGGCCTGCTGCATTCCCGCGAAGAGCTCCCACTCGTTGCCGTAACCCCAGCTGCCCACATTCTTGCCGTCGAGGTCGGCCGCGGATTCGATGCCGGCATCCTTGAACGAGATCTGCGTGGTTCCGCTGCGCTCGAAGATCTGCGCGACGTTTGTGACGTTGGTGCCCTGTTCGATCGACCCGAGCACCTTCGGCACCCAGGAGATCGCGTAGTCCGCGTCGCCGGACGCGAGCGCGTCGATGGGAACGATGTCCCCTCCGCCCTCGGCGATGGTGACGTCGAGGCCCTCGTCTTCGTAGTAGCCCTGATCGACGGCGGCGTAGTACCCGGCGAACTGTGCCTGGGCGACCCACTGCAGCTGCAGCGTGACCGAGGTCAGACCGCTGTCGGCGCTGTCGGCGTCGCCGCTCTCGGTGTCGCTGCTGCAGCCGCTGAGAATGATCGCGGTCGCCGCGGCCATGCTCGCGGCGCTGAGAAGAATACGTTTGCTGTGATTCATCGGTGCTTCCTCCTTGGTGCTGTCGGGGTGGTGCGGTCGAGGTGGTGGTTGGGATTGGTGCCGATCGGTGGTGCGGTTCAGGGGGTCGAGGAGCTGTGCCGGGAGGCGAGCTTCTCGAAAGCGAGGGTCACCGCGTAGAACACGAGACCGAGCAGGATGGAACCGAGCACATAGGCGTAGGCGAGGGGATAGTTGCTGGATGCCGCGGCGGAGGTGATCGATTTGCCGAGACCTCCTACCGGTCCTCCGAAATACTCGGCGATCAGTGCCGAGATCACGGCGAGGGAGGACGCGATCCGAAGGCCGGTGAAGAGGAACGGCATCGCCCCGGGGAGCGTCACCGTGCGGGTGGCTTGCCAGGGGGATGCCGCGTAGGCACGCATCAGGTCGCGGTGCACGGGTCGCACCTGCCTCAGGCCCTTCAGCGTGTTCAGGTACACCGGGATGAACACGGCGAGCGCCGCCACCAGCTGACGAGCGGTCTCAACGTTCGCGCCGAACATCGTGTAGAGCACGGGAGCGAGGGCGACGATCGGGATCACCGCCGCCGCCGTCACGATCGGCACGCTCAGCTCGTCGAAGACCCGCACGAGCGCGGCGGCAATTGCGGCAAGGATGCCCGTAACCGCGCCGAGAAGCAGCCCGACAAACGCGTTGGTCCCGGTGACGACCGTGCCCGCCCAGACCGAGTCAAAGCTGGAGGCGAACTGGGTGCCAATGTTCACCGGGCTGGGCAGCACAAACGGCTTGATGTCGAGTAGCACCACCGCCACCTGCCAGAGCAGAAGCACCACAACGCCGAGCAGGATGGGAGCGGTCACCGCCCGGAGCGAACCCGAGGAGAAACCTCTCGTGAGCGGACTGGCCGAGCGCGAGCCCGAGGTGGCACTCATCGCGTCTCCACTCCACGCACGCTGTGCGGGGCCTTCTCGTGCACAGCATCGCCGTGCAGCGCCTCCCTGACCGCCTTGACCGAGGCGAAAAACGCGGCGTCTTCGCGAAGCGCATCATCCCGCGTTCCCGCAGACCCAAGCCCCACGGTCACTACCTCCTGGATCCGGCCAGGACGCGGGGACATCACCACTACGCGGCTGGAGAGGTACACGGCCTCGGGGATCGAGTGGGTGACGAACACCACCGCCGCGCCGGTTTCGGCGCAAATACGCACCAGTTCGGTCTGCATCCGCTCGCGGGTCATCTCGTCGAGTGCCCCGAACGGTTCGTCCATCAGCAGCAGTTCGGGGCTCTCCGCCAACGACCGCGCGATCGCGACACGCTGCTGCATGCCACCGGACAGCTGGTCGGGGTACCGGTCGGCGAAGTCGGAGAGACCGACGAGAGCGAGGAGATCCTGTGCCCTCGCGCGGCGGGCGGCTTTGCCGACTCCGTGCAGCTCGAGCGGCAGCTCGATGTTGCCGGTGACCGTGCGCCACGGCAGCAGCCCCGCCTGCTGAAACGCGATGCCGTAGTCCTGGTCGATGCGCGCCTGCCGCGCGGACTTGCCGAAGACGAGCACCTCTCCAGCGGTGGGCTGGTCGAGGTCGGCGATGAGGCGCAGCAGGGTGGACTTGCCGCAGCCGCTTGGTCCGATCAGCGAGACGAACTCGCCCGGAACGACCGAGAGGCTGACGCTGTCGAGCGCCACGACCTCCGCGCCCTTGGCGACGCGGAAAACCTTGGACACCCCGGTGACTTCGACGGCGTTCATGCCGACACCTCTCCCCTGCGATAACGCCCCACGAAGAGGCCGAGCACGATAACAACACCGGCGGCGATGAGGCCGACCAGCACCGCACCAAAAATGGGGGCCCACGGTTTCGCGGGATCTCCGCTGGCGGCCGAGGCAAACTCGACCATCATGCGGCCCACTCCCCCGCGCAGCCCGATGGAGACCTCGGCCACGACCGTGCCGATCACCGCGTTCGCCGCGGCGAGTCGGAGGGCGGGCAGCAGATAGGGCACACTGGCCGGCAGCCGCAGCCGCAGCAGGGTCGACCACCAGCCAGCGGCGTAGCTGTGCATGAGCTCGAGGTGAGCCTTGTCTGGCGAACCGAGACCGCGCAGCGCACCTATGGAGACGGGGAAGAAGGCAAGGTAGGAAGCGATCAGGGCAACCGACATCCAGTCTTCCCAGTCGAAGGCACCCACCTCGATCTGCGCGCCCCACCGTTTGACCAGCGGTGCGATCGCGATGAGGGGAACGGTCTGGCTGAGCACGACCCAGGGCAGCAGGGCCGACTCCGCCGTGCGAAAGCGCTGCATAACAATCGCGAGCAGCATCCCGACGCTCACGCCCACCAGCCAGCCGACCGCGGCGATCCCGAGGGTGAACCCGGCCGCCTGCAGCACCGCGAACCAGAGCGCGGGCGATCCCGCGGCCGAGGTGACGGGCTCGCCGAGCCGCTCCCACATGGTCCAGAGGTGCGGCATTGCGATGTCGCTCGTGCGCGGAAGAACGGTGATGTCGCCGATCATCACCCCCTCAGCGGGTCCGACCGCCTTGTACGCCTCCCAGACGAGCGCGAGCAGAACCAGTCCGAGCGCGCCAAACACATAGGGACGCACCCGCGCGTTCGTCGACTTCGCGCGCAGCGAGAGGCTAGGGACGGCTGCGGTCATGCCTTGGCCGTGATGTGGTCCTTGAGCGCGGGGATCACCGTCTCGCCGTAGACGCGCATCGTCTCCTCTTTGTTGTCGTGCTGCAGGTAGCCGGCGAACTGGTCGACACCGAGTTCCTTGAGAGCCTTGAGCTTCTCGATGTGCTGCTGGGCGGTGCCGAGCACGCAGAAGCGGTCGACGATCTCGTCGGGCACAAAGTTCGTGTGGGTGTTGCCCGCGCGGCCGTGCTCGTTGTAGTCGTAGCCCTCGCGGCCCTTGATGTAGTCGGTGAGCGCCTTCGGCACCGCGGACCCCTCGCCGTACTTCGCGACGATGTCGGCGACGTGGTTACCCACCATCCCGCCGAACCAGCGGTTCTGGTCGCGCATGTGCGCCCAGTCGTCTCCGATGTACATGGGGGCGGCGACGCAGAACTTGATCGACAGCGGGTTGCGTCCGACTTTCTCGGCCGCGGCGCGAACCGTCGTGATCATCCACTCGGCCACGTCGAGGTCGGCCATCTGCAGGATGAACCCGTCACCGACCTCACCCGTCAGCTTCAGGGCGAGCGGGCCGTACGCTGCGACCCACACGTCGAGGGTGGAGCCGACGCTCCAGGGAAACCGCAGCGTCGCGCCGTTGTATTCCACCGAGCGGGAGTTGGCGAGTTCGCGAATCACGTGGATCGACTCACGCAGCGACTTCAACGTTGTGGGCGCTCCGTTGGTGACCCGCACCGCGGAGTCGCCGCGGCCGATTCCGCAGATGGTGCGGTTGCCGTACATCTCGTTGAGGGTGGCGTAGGTGGATGCCGTGACCGTCCAGTCACGGGTGGCCGGATTAGTCACCATCGGACCCACGATCACCCGGCGGGTCTCCGCCAGGATCTGGCTGTAGATCACGTACGGCTCCTGCCAGAGCAGGTGCGAGTCGAAAGTCCAGACGTGGCTGAACCCGTGCTGCTCCGCCAGCTTGGCCAGCGCGACGGTCCGCGATGCGGGCGGATTGGTCTGAAGTACTGCTCCGAAGTCCATGGGATCCGTTTCTTGGCTTGATTTCGATATAGCGGGATGCCGCGGGGCGTACGGCCCCGAGGCATCCGCACCGCTTAAATCAGGTACTGAGACAGCCCCCGCTTGAAGTACTTGCCGTCGCCCTTAGTGCCCACGTACTGGTTGTTGTCGACCACGACCTTGCCGCGGGAGATCACGGTGTCGACGTGGCCGTCGATCTCGTAGCCCTCCCAGGCGGAGTAGTCCATGTTCATGTGGTGGGTCTTCTGCACACCGATGGAGGTGTGTCCCTTCGGGTCGTACACGACCACGTCGCCATCGGCTCCGGGCTGGATCACACCCTTCTTGCCGTACATGCCGAACATGCGGGCCGGGGTGGTGGAGGTCAGCTCGACCCAGCGAGGGAGGGTGATGTGGCCGTCGACGACTCCCTGGTACATCAGGTCCATCCGGTGCTCGACCGAACCGATCCCGTTGGGGATCTTGGAGAAGTCGGCCAGGCCCATATCTTTCTGGCCCTTCATACAGAAGGGGCAGTGATCGGTGGAGACCATCTGGATGTCGTTGGTGCGCAGCGCCTGCCACATGTGGTGCTGGTGACCTTCTGCACGCGACCGCAGCGGAGTCGAGCACACCCACTTGGCGCCTTCGAACGTTCCCCACTCGTCGCTTGAGGCGCCAAGCTGCTCTTCGAGCGACAGGTAGAGGTATTGCGGGCATGTCTCGCCGAACACGTTCTGGCCGTTGTCCCGGGCCATCGCGATCTGGTCGACGGCCTGCTTCGCCGAGACGTGCACGACGTAGAGCGGAGCGCCGGTGAGGTTGGCGAGCATGATCGCGCGGTGGGTGGCTTCCTCTTCTGCCTGCCACGGGCGGGTGAGCCCGTGATGGTACGGCGACGTGTTGCCGGCGGCGATGGCCTGGCTGACGAGCACGTCAATGACGCTGCCGTTCTCGGCGTGCATCATCATCAGCGCGCCGTTGCTCGCTCCCTTCTGCATGGCTTTCAGGATCTGGCCGTCGTCGGAGAGGAACACGCCCTTGTAGGCCATGAAGAGTTTGAAGCTGGAGACACCCTCCTCGATGAGCTCGTCCATCGCGGTGAGGGAGGAATCCTGCACGTCGGAGAGGATCTGGTGGAATCCGTAGTCGATCGCGCAGTTTCCCGCCGCCTTCGCCTGCCAGGCGTTGTACCGCTCGAGCGGATTTTCGCCCGGGTACTGCACGACGAAATCCACGATGCTGGTGGTCCCGCCCCAGGCGGCCGCGCGGGTTCCGGTTTCAAAGGTGTCGGAGGCGTTGGTTCCGCCGAACGGCATCTCCATGTGGGTGTGCGCGTCGACACCGCCGGGAATCACATATCTACCCGTGACGTCGATAACGACATCGACGTTGGACTCGAGGTTGAAGCCGAGCAGGGTCGACCCGGGAGCCACAACCGCGGCGATGGTCTCGCCGTCGATCAGCACGTCGGCCATCCCGGTGCCGGTGGCGTTAACCACGAGACCGTTCTTGATCAGTGTTTTCATGGGAGCGAATACCCTTTCATCGGCCTCGGGTGCTTACGGCTTGGGAATAGAGGTGTAGGACTCGGGGCGACGGTCGCGGTAGAACTGCCAGTTGTTACGAACCTGGCGAATCATGTCCATGTCGAGGTCGCGGATCACGATCTCCTCGTGCTCGCCGCTGCCGTACTCCCCGATCAGGTTGCCCTGGGGGTCAACGAACTGGCTCTTGCCGTAGAAATCCACCGCGAGGTCGCCATACTCGTTGTCCTCCCGGCCGACGCGGTTCGCAGCGGCGACAAAGTAGCCGTTGGCTCCGGCTGCGGCCGGCTGCTCGATTTCCCACAGGCGGTTGGACAGCCCAGGCTTCGTGGCGTTCGGGTTGAACACGATCTGGGCGCCGTTCAGCCCGAGCTCGCGCCATCCTTCCGGAAAATGGCGGTCGTAGCAGATGTAGACACCGATCGGCCCGACCTCCGTGTTGAACACGGGATAACCGAGGTTTCCGGGGCGGAAGTAGAACTTCTCCCAGAACTTGTCGAGGTGCGGGATGTGGTGCTTGCGGTACTTGCCGAGGATCGTGCCATCGGCGTCCACAACGACCGCGGTGTTGTAGTACACGCCCGGCTGGTCTTCCTCATAGATGGGCAAAACCATCACCAGGTGCAGTTCCTTAGCGAGCGCCGCAAAGCGCTGCACAAGCTCGCCGTCGGCGGGCACGGCGTAGTCGTAATACTTGGCGTCCTCCGTGATGCCGAAGTACGGGCCGTAGAAGAGTTCCTGAAACGAGATGACCTGCGCACCCTGGGCCGCGGCATCCCGTGCAAACTGCTCGTGCTTGTCGAGCATGGACTCGAGATCACCGGTCCAGGTCGTCTGGGTGAGAGCGGCGCGAACAATGGCCATGAGATTACCTCCAGGAATGAACTACGTTTTGTTATTATTCGGCGTAAACATTTCTCTTACGTTTCTGATTGTGACGCTGGCGTAAAACATAAGGGGTTGCAGATGAAGTCGGTAGCCCTCGCGATCGACGAAACCAGCCCGAGCGGCATCGCGGGCGCCATTGCGCGGTTGATCAGTTCGGGCGATCTCGCTCCGGGCGATCGCCTGCCGACCGTGCGCGAACTCGCGGCCGACCTCGGCGTGAGCCCGGCAACGGTGAGCCACGCCTGGCAGGCGCTGGCGGGAGTGGGACTGATCGTGTCCCGCGGGCGGAGCGGGTCTTTTGTGCGGGCAGCTCGCACCGCCTGGATTCCGCCGCGCTCCCGGAACCTCGCTGACCAGCCCCTCGCCCGCCTGGACCTTTCGACGGGTACCCCCGACCCACTCCTGCTTCCCGACCTGGGTCCCGCGCTGTCGCGGGTGTCGTCGCGGGCCGGTACCGCCAGCTACCTCGACTCCCCCGTGCTCCCGGAACTCGAAACCCTCCTCCGCGCGTCGTGGCCCTACGAGGTAGAGGCCGTCACGGTTGTGGACGGGGCGATGGATGCCATCTCCCGCTCGCTCGACCTCGTGCTGCGATTCGGATCCCGGGTGGTGGTCGAGACTCCTGGGTTTCCCCCGGTTTTCGACCTTCTCGAGCACCTGGGCATCGAGCGGCTTCCCGTTGAACTCGATGAACGCGGCATCCGACCCGATTCCCTTGCCGCAGCGCTCAAGCTGTCCCCCGCCGCGATCGTGCTGCAGCCACGCACCCACAACCCTGCGGGAGTCTCGATGACCGCCGAACGCGCGGAGGAACTTGCCCGCGTCATCCGTTCCAGCCGGTTCGCTGAAGACACCGTGGTGATCGAGGACGATCACTCCGGCGCGATCAGCGCGGTGCCGGAAGTGAGCCTCGGAACTTTCCTTCCCGAGCGGGTGGTGCACATCCGGAGTTTCTCGAAGTCACACGGACCCGACCTGCGCATCGCGGCAGTCGGAGGACCACGTGCGTTGATCGACCGTCTGGTCGCCCGGCGACTCCTTGGACCCGGCTGGACTCCGCGGATGCTGCAGAGGATCTTGTACGACCTGTTGACCAGCGCGAACACCATCGACCAGATCAGCGACGCCCGGCGCGTGTACCGCGGACGCCAGAAAGCGCTCTCGGACGCCCTCGCCGCGCACGGCTACGCGGCCACCCTTCCGGACGGCATCAACCTGTGGATGCGAGTGGAAGACGAGCGGGCGGCGGTGGTACAACTCGCCGCTGCTGGCATCCGGGTCGCGGCGGGCACGCCGTTCCTGACCGCACCAGACGGACAGTTCATTCGGATCACCGCCGGGCTCGTGCGCGACGACTTCGACGCCGTCGGCGCATTGCTCGCGGCTGCCGCGCGCGCCTGACTGTGGCGTGACTCCGGCCGGATTTGATGAGGATTTGGCTGCTTTTGCTGCGGTAGACCGACCGTGCGCGCTTGTCACACGCCGGTGACGCTCCGGTCACGGGGCATCGGAGACACTGCTCGCAACACAAGGAGCACGATGACCTCATCACCCGGCGCAGCAGCCCCCGCAACCGCCCCCGCCCGCACTCTTCGTCGCTTGCTCGCTCTGGTGGTGGCCCTCCTGCTGGCGACCGCCTTCGCCTGGGCGCACATCGGCACCACCGACACTGCGTCTGCCGCCATTAACGGCACCGCCGTGGAACAGTGCAACGGAATTCTCAACGACGGCGGGCAGGGCTTCACCTGCAGCGTTATCGTCGAGAACTTCCTTGATCTTTCCGTCGGGGCCGCAACTCCCGAACGCGCCGTCGTGACGATCAGACAGTGCAGCGGTTCGGCGGGCGTGCCCGAAGCAACCTGTGTGATCGCGGAGACCACGAACTATGCGTTCCTGATCACCGAGGTTGATCAGTGCAATGGCTCGGGCTCGGGCGCCGGTGGTGTTGCGTTGTGCAGCGTCGCCGTCATCAACACCATCACGGGCGGAACGGAAACACCGACCACCGCGACGGTGAAGCAGTGTGACGCTTCTGGCGCACCGGACTACACGGCCGCGCTGCGATGCAGCTCGATGGAAAACACCACAAACGCAACGATCAACCAGTGCAACGGCTCAACCAACGGCGGTGGCTCCTTCGTGACCTGCTCCGTGAATCCCCTCTCGACGCAGACCCGAGCGGTTCCCGTGAGCATCAACCAGTGCAACGGCTCCGCCAATGGCGGTGGCTCGGTGCTGACCTGCAGCGCGTCGATCGAGAACCGGATCCTGCCCGCCGTCGTTCCCACCGCGGTTCCCACGCCATCCGGTACCCCCACCGCGGTGCCCACGCCGAGCGATAGCCCGACCCCGGTACCCACGCCCAGCGGTACCCCCACCGGGACACCGTCTGGAACCCCGTCCGCGACACCGGGTGGCACGCCGCCCGTGACGCCCGGTGGCACGCCCCCAGTGACACCACCATCCTCACCGCTGGACGGAACCCCGGGAGCCACGCCCTCCCCGACGCCCGCTCCGCCTCTGACGCCGCGAGGCGGCGGCTCAGGCGAAGGAGCGGACAGCGAGGGACTCCTCGCAGAGACCGGCGTGGCGTCTGCCACCCCGCTGTTCTTCGGCGCGGCGCTTCTCTTGTTCGCCGGATCGCTTGTTCTGCTCACTCGCAATATCCAGCGCAAGTCCGACTCTGTCCGCGGGAACTCTCACACCACGCACTGATCCGCCCGGTTCCGACGGGATCCGACGGGATCCGACGGGATCCGACGGCGACAGAAACCCACGATAGTTCCCGTACCGACATTCTCGACGCCGGTACGGGAACTATTTTTGGGTTAAGAAGCAGTCCTCCACTTTCGACGCATCCTGTAACATTTCACCATTCGAGAGACGTGGTGGGCGTTATGTTGAACATGGAGCGGTGGACTCTTCTGATCGTGCGCGAGGCGCTCCTGCGAGACACGACCCGCTTCGCGGACTTCCAGAACTCGCTCGGCGTTGCGCCGGAACTACTCGCAACGCGCCTGGACGATCTCGTCGGCTCCGGCGTAATGCACGTCACTCCCGAAGCCCACTACGAGCTGACGTCGAAGGGGCGGGATCTCGAATCCACCATCGTCGAACTCAGCCGGTGGAGCGACCGCTGGGCGAACACACGGTCCCCCCAGAACCGGCGCGCAGGGGATCGACATGCGCAAAGCCGGCGGGCAGAAGACCAGGGGCAGCCCTGGATCAGTGACCGCCGCGTTGACGCCGTGAGGACGGTGGATGTCGCGTGGGCGACCGTCCGGGTGGACGAAGAAACCGCTCTCCTGAGGCAAACGCCCCGTCCCCGCGAAGCTGCGACCCACGAAGTTTCTGGGACGACCACAAACATTGTCACCATCGAGATTTCCCTGCTCGGCGCTTTTGCCCTGACTGTGGGAGGCCGGAGCGTTGGGCCCCTGTCCATCGGATCGCAAAGGCTCCTGGTGTTCCTCGCCCTGCACGACCGGGCGGTCGGCCGCGCAGCCATGGCGGGGCGGATGTGGCCGGATGCGACCGACGAGCGGGCGGGCATCAGTCTGAGATCGGCACTGTCCCGGCTCGACGGCCCCACCCGCGAGGCGATTCTCGCGGCGCCAGCCGGGCTCAGTCTGGCATCCTCGGTGATCGTTGACCTGCGCGCCGCGAAGCGCCTGGCTGCCCGCCTTGTCCAGCCGCACGCCGCGACGCGCAGTTTGGACTTCTCATCTGAGTCGATCGCCATCCTGTCGAGCGAACTGCTCCCCGACTGGTACGACGACTGGGTCATCGCCGAGGCCGAAGAATGGCGCCAGGTGCGCATGAACGCGCTCGAGGCTCTCGCCACGGCGCTCACCGAGCAGGGCCGGCTGGCGGAGGCCGCGGCCGCGGCCCGCGCGGCGATGAAGGTCGAGCCGCTGCGGGAAAGTGCTCACGCCACGCTCATCCGCGTCCATCTTGCCGAGGGCAACCAGTCCGAAGCCCTGCGGGTCTTCGAGCGCTATCGGCTTCTGCTCATCACCACCCTCGGACTGGAACCCACCGAACGGCTCTCCGCGCTGGTCAGCAAGCTGACGACTCGCTGACGGGTGTGCCGAGGGTTCGCGGGCAGCGACCGGCGTGCGGCAGGCGACTCGTGGTTCTACACTGGGCAGTGCAGACCCCCGCACCGGATTTGGTGCGGTGCGTCGACCTCTGATCTGAGGCGCCTGGTCTTTCGCTTTCCATTCTGGTGAGCGGACACCCCTGCCCTGCTCGTCCGGAGGTCCTTCCCGTGCTCTCACGCTCCATCACTCTTCCCCTCGTAGCGGTCGTCGCGTTTACCCTCGCCGGGTGCAGCGCAGCCGCTGATGACGCGACCCCACCGGCGGCAGACCCTGCCTCCGCCGACAGCCCAGTCACGGTCGATAACTGCGGTTTCGATCTCACGGTCGCCGCCGCGCCCGAACGAATCGTGACCATCAAGTCCACCTCCACCGAAATGCTGCTCGCGCTCGGACTCGGCGACCGCATCATCGGCACTGGCTTTCCCGACGGCGACGTGCCAGAAAAGTGGTCCGCGGAGGCGGCCGACATCCCCCTCATCTCCGAATTCGCCCCCAGCCAGGAAGCCGTCATCGCCCTTGAGCCCGATTTTGTCTACGGCGGGTGGGAGTCGAACTTCACCGCAGAGACGGCGGGCGAACGCCCCGTCCTGCAGAATCTCGGCATAGACACCTATGTGTCGCCTGCCGCGTGCAAGGAACCGGGCTACCAGCCGGAGAAGCTGACCTTCGACGAGGTCTTCTCCGAGATCGCCGAGGCCGGCACCGTATTCGGTGCCGAGGCGGCCGCGGCCGAGGTCGTAGCCGACCAAGAGGCCGAGCTCGCGGCAATCGACGCGGACTCCCGGGGTCTCTCGGCCCTGTGGTACTCGTCCGGCACAGACACTCCGTATGTCGGAGCAGGAATCGGCGCGCCCCAGATGATGCTCGACGCCCTCGGCCTGGAGAACATCGCCGCGGACGTCAACGACACCTGGACCTCGCTGAGCTGGGAAGCGATCGTCGACGCTGACCCCGATGTCATCGTGCTCGTGGACGCGAGCTGGAACTCCGCAGACAGCAAGATCGCGGCCCTCGAGGCGAATCCCGCGACCTCCGGCCTGTCCGCGGTGGAGAACGGACGGTACCTGCGTATCCCCTTCGCGGCGGGCGAGGCGGGCGTGCGGAACGTCGAGGCGACCGCAGACCTCGCCACCCAGCTCGCCGCGCTGAGCATCCCGTAACGCATGCGCCGTTCTGGCCTGCGCCTCGTTCCGCCCGCGGTGTGGGCCACGCTGCTCTGCGTGCTGCTCCTGCTGACCGTGACGGTGGCCATTACGATCGGCCCCGCGGACATCACCGCGGGCGACGTGTGGGCGAGTGTGCTGCATCACCTCGGCGTCGGGGAATCTCCGCTGACGCCGCTGCGCGACGGGATCGTGTGGGAGCTGCGGATGCCGCGGGTGCTCACGGCGGGCGCGGTCGGGGCCGGGCTGGCTATCGCTGGCGCGGTCATGCAGGCGTTGACCCGTAATGCCCTCGCGGATCCCTATCTGCTCGGGCTGTCGTCCGGGGCGTCCCTCGGCGCGGTCGCGGTGCTTCTCCTCGGCGTGAGCGTGCTGCTCCCCGTCGCTGCATTTGCCGGAGCGCTCCTCGCGCTCATGCTCACCCTCATTATTGCGAGGGCGAGCGGCATCGGCCTCGCACCCTCGCGCACGGTGTTGGCCGGGGTGGCGGTGTCGGCTCTCGGCTCGGCGCTGACCAGTTTTGTCGTCTTCTGGACGGCGACCGGGGACTCGTATCGCGAGATTCTGAGCTGGCTCCTCGGGTCACTTGCCGGGGCGGACTGGCCCGCAGTCGCGATCTCCGTCGGCGCCCTCGCTGTGGTCGGTGGCCCCCTTGTTCTCGCCGGGCGGAGCCTCGATGGCTTCGCGTTCGGCGACACCGCCGCCGCCGCGCTGGGAATCCACGTCGACCGCACCCGCTGGATACTACTGGTGGCAACCGCGCTCCTCACCGGCGCCATGGTCTCGGTGAGTGGGTCGATCGGGTTCGTGGGGCTGGTGCTTCCCCACGCCGTGCGCCTGGTCGTGGGCTCGCGGCACCGCGTGCTGCTACCGCTGTCCGCGCTGGTCGGGGCGATCTTTCTCATCTGGTGCGACACCTTGGCGCGCACCCTCTTCGACCCGCGCGAGCTCCCCGTCGGAATCATTACCGCGGTGGTCGGCGCGCCCCTGTTTGTGCTGCTCCTGGTGCGGAAACCGCTCTCGTGACTCTGGGGCTTGAGGCATCCGGTCTCACGATGCAGATCGACGGCACCACACTGCTGGATTCCGTCGCCCTGGCAGTGCCCAGCGGATCCGTCACCGCGCTGATCGGGCCGAACGGCGCGGGCAAGAGCACCCTGATCCGGGTCTTGGCCGGCGTCACCCGCCCGACTGCAGGCACCGTGGCCTGGAACGGCGTCGACCTGGCCGCTGTGCCGCGGCGCGACCGGGCCAGAACCGCGGCGCTCGTGGAGCAGGATGCGCGGGCCGAACTGCCCATGACGGTCGAGTCCGTCGTCGGCCTCGGTCGCGTGCCGTATCGAGCAATGTTTGCCGCCGAATCCGCGGACGAGCTGTCGGTGGTGCGGGCCGCTCTGGCGGAGGTGGGCATCACGTCGTTTGCTCGCCGCCAGTTCGACTCCCTGTCGGGAGGGGAGCGCCAGCGGGTGCATCTTGCGCGGGCGCTCGCCCAGCAGCCGAAGCTCCTGCTGCTGGACGAACCGACCAACCACCTCGACGTGCATGCCCAGCTGGACACACTCGAGCTGGTGCGGCGCCTCGCCACCCGAGACGGCGTCACGGTGCTCGCCGCGCTGCACGACCTCAACCTGGCCGCGGCCTACGCCGATGACATCGTTGTGCTTGCCGCCGGGTGCGTCGTGGCATCCGGAACGCCCGACCAGGTACTCACCCCTGAGCTGCTCCGGGAGGTGTACCGGGTCGAGGCGACAGTGCTCGAGCATCCCGTAACGGGGCGGCCGCTCATCGCGTACTCCCCCGCTGCTGGCGGCGCTGCCCGAGACGACGGCCGGTAGGACACCGGCCGGTAGGGCATCCGCCGGCTGCGGCCACGAGCGGGCAGTCGGCGACTCACGCCTTCGGGTTACGCCTGCCGGTTACGCCTGCGGCAGGATCGTCCAGCGGCGTCCACCGCGCAGTCGGTCGCGTACCGTGCCGGGAACCAGAGCCGCCCGCAGGTGCGCAACACGGCCAGCGTGGGACCGCAACCCGGCCAGCACCACCCGGAGTCCCTCGGCCGTCTCCGCGGGGTCAGCCGCGGCCAGGCGAGGTGGCGCCGCCAGCGGTGGTGTCGCTGGTCGCCCTTTACCGGGCGCGGTTGCGGGAGTCGCGGCATACACCTCCCGCTCTACCGCCACCCGCAGGGTTGTGAGCGCCGCCAGCGTTGGACCGGCGATACCGGCGTCGCGCAGTCGGTGTTCCAGCTCCCTCGGCGTTCCGACTGTGCTGCCCGCGTACCCGAGGTCTCTCGCCGTGTCGACGACCTCGAACCAGGCCGCGGTGGCCGGGAGGCGTCCCGCTCGGATCGACCCGAACCGCGCGGCGCGAATAGCGACCCGCACAAGCCCCGGGGCGGCGAGCACGAGCACGACGCCGAGACCAATGACGAGAGCCCAGAGCGACAGGGTTCGCGTTCCCTCTTCGGTTCCGCCGAGCGCGTTCGTCGTCGGGGTGGGTGTTGGAGCCGGTGCAACGGGAGGCGCGGCCGTTGCCGTGGGGGTCGGGGTCACCTGGGACTCGTCGACATCGGGCGTGCTCGGGTTGTCCACCGGGGTGGGAAGGTAGGCGGGCTCGATCCCCCGCCCCGGCGTTGGCTCGAACCGAGTCCACCCCGATCCTTCGAAGTACAGTTCGGGCCAGGAGTGCAGGTCGCGGCTCGATACGGTGAACGCCGTGAGCTCGACCTCTTCTCCCTCTTCCGACACTGACGATTCTGCGGCATCCGAGCTGGTGTCTTCGTTGCCCGGCAGGAAGCCGACGACGACGCGGGAGGGAATGCCCAGGGTGCGAGCCATCACCGCCATCGCCGACGCGTAGTGCACGCAGTATCCCGTTTTAGCTTCCAGGAACGGTACGAGCACGTCCAGGCCGGAGCCGTCAAAACCTTCCTCGACCGGTGCGTCCTCGGAGTAGGTGAACTCTCCCCCGCGGAACCAGTCCTGCAGGGCCACCGCTCGGGCGTAATCGGTGGGTGCATCCGCGACCACGGTGCGCGCGGTCTCACCCACGAGGGGATCCAACCCCTCGGGCGGCTGGGCAAGGCGAAGCGAGGCGGATGATGGGGCCGCTTCCAACTGGTTCGACGTGGGCTGCACGTTGAGACTGGTGACCTCGTAAGCCTGGCCACGCATGTTGGACTCTGCGCTGCGTACCGAAAGTCCGTTCGGCTCCCAGAACCAGTCCCCGGTGAGCCCGGAAATACTGGCCGCCGGGTACGGCACCGGCAGCCACCGCCCGCTGGAGTTATTGATCGTGATGCTCGTGGATACCGGTGTCGTCGGTACGGCGGTGGTGAGGCCGGGCGCGGTTCCAATGGCGCTGACGTCGTTATCGGGTATCGGGGTGATCGATACCGGTTCCCACTCGTCGTCGACGAAGTCTTCGAGCGTGGTGAGGCGCAGGTATTCACCTTCCGGCGAGGTCGTGGTGTAGGTCAGAGCCTGTGTCGGCGAGTTGCGGCGCAGGTCTTCGCCCAGGTCGAGCATGGGGTTGATGCCGGTGGTGAGACCCCCGGCCGGACCGGCGTCACCCGAGGGCTGCGCCACCGGCGGCAACACAAGCGGCAGCACCAGCGCGCCCAGCACCGCGACAGCGCCCAGCCCGATCGCGACGGGCGGGCGACTGCGAGCGACCCGCGGGCGCAGCAACATCAGGTAGGTGATGGCGACCAACGCGAAGAAGAACGGATCCGCAAGTTCTGGGTCAATGGTGCTCGGAACGCTGAGCACCACGAGCAGCGGGATCCCGACGAGCGCGGGCACTCGCCACCAGGAGGCGAGAATGTCGAGCACTATGGCGATTCCGGCGGTCGCGGAGCAGAGGAGGAACAAAATGCCGGGTGTGGCGTCGGCGGGGACCGCCTGCACGGTGATGGACTCGCTGGCCTCAGCGGCGAGCACCGCAAACCGACCCCAGGTGTCACCGGTCGGAATCACTCCGAGGATTGCGGTGTCCGCGGCGAAGAGCAGGGTGATGAGTCCCGCCGCCGCGACAGCGGCGACCAGGGTGCCCCAGCCGCGGCGGCGAAGCAGCACACGGGTCAGGGTGGCCACCGCGAACACCACAACGATGGGGGCGAGGGTCGCGATCCACCAGAACACGCCGCTGAGCACGCCGTGCAGATTTCCGACGGCCAGCGCGAGGGCGACCGCGAGAAGCACGCTCACCCGGATGCTGCCGACGGTGTCACCGGGGCGTCGGCGCGGGGACGGTGATGTGCCCGCCGTCGGGCTGGCGCCCGACGCGGCACCCGCCGTTGCCGGTCGTGCCGCCGGGGGCCGGGCCGAGGCTGGCCGTGTCGTCATACTCATCGCGCGCCGCCCCCGCTCTGTCCCGCGAACCGGGAGATGCTGGCCCACACCAGCGCCGGATCATCCGTCTCCCGCACGGGCACACACACCCATCCCGATTCGGCAAGGGTCTCGAAAGCGAGGGTCGCGCGGCGTCCGACGACAAAGGCGACGCCGAGTTCATGGGTGCGCCGCTGGGCGACGATCCAGCGCAGCGTGTCGTCGGACGGTTCCGCAACCACGGCGAAAATGGGGCCAGCAGCGCCTTCGGCGCGCGGCGCAATATCGGGCATGCTCGTCGGGATTGCTGCGGGCGGGCGAGTGAACGCCGAAGTGGGTGCCGAGGTGGAGGCCGAGGTAATGCCCCCGAAGTGCCGGCCGTGCTCTTCGCTGCGGCGGATCGCCGCGAGGCTGAGGAGAAATTCGAGTTCCTGGCCCTGGCCCTGGTTGGTTTCACCGAGCGGGGCAATCTGGGCAGACGCGGTCTCGAGCAGGTGCACCTGGAATCCGGCAGCGTGCAGGTGTACCCCGAGGCTGGCGACCATGCGCACGGCCCACTCGAACGATCCGCTTCCGCTTTCTTCACCGCCGAGATCGGCCCAGGCGTCGCCGTAGCCGTCTTCCCGAGTGTCGATGAGCACGCGCGCCTCGGGGAAGGTGTGCTGCTCTTCCTGGCGCACCATCAGCTCGCCGTGGCGGGCCGACGCGCGCCAATGCACCCGCCGGAGTGCGTCTCCGCTGCGATATTCGCGGGTGATGAGGTCGTCGTCGCTGCCGGAGGACCGCCGCTGCACCAGCCTCGCCGACCCGTCGCCCGAGACGATCGACGGGCCGTCAGTCCCGAAGGGGACCACCGCGGGCACGACGGACAGTTGCTGGACCCCGCCAAGGGAAGCGCTGCCGGCGGCCAGTCCGAAGGGATCGCCGTACTCGATAGCGAGGGGGCCGATCGGAAATACTCCGCGCGTGCCGGGGCGGAGCGTGTAGCGCACCCGGGTTGCGGCGGCGGGATTGGCGTAACCCGGGAGGGCTCCGGAGAGAACCGGGAGAAATCCGGGGCCCGCGGTGCCCGGGTACCACGGGATGTGGTCGGCCCAGCTCGCCGGGCTGCTCGCGCCAGCAGACAGATTGCGCAGCTCGATCTCGACCAGGACAGGAGCCCCGGCGGAGGCTACTTTGGGTGCGAAGGTGCGGGTCACCGACAGTCGGCGACGTCGCATCCGTACCAAAATCAAACTCGCGAACGGCAGCACACCCAGAAAACATGCCGCGTACAGCAGCTCCATCAGGCCGGCTCCGTACCCGACGATGACGCAGAACAGGGCACTAAACAGCAGGCCCCAGCCCCGGCGGGTGAGGTGCGATGTGCCCCGCCCCACCGAGGGAGGCGTGTTTTTCTTGGTGAAAGAGGATGCCACGTTGGCTACAGCACACCGCGGGAGGTCAGCGGAACCGGGGTGTCCGCGACGATCCGCGTGATGATCTGGGCGACGGTCGCGCCGGAGTATCCGCCGATGGTCGCGCCGGCCCGGCCCGCTGCGATGAGCCGGTGGCCCAGCACGGGAATAGCCAGCGCGATGATGTCATCGGGCAGAACGAAGGCACGACCATCAAGTGCCGCGCGGGTCTTGGCCGCGCGCACCAGCTGCAGCGTCGCCCGGGGGCTCGCTCCGAGGCGGAGGTCGGGATCGCGGCGCGTGGCCTGCGAGATGCTGACGGCGTACTGCTCGATCACGGGGCTGGCGAAGACATTGCGGGTCGTCGCGATCATCGACTCGAGTTCGGCGTTGCCCACGACGGGTGAGATCGCGTCCAGCGGGCTGGAGGTCGCCCGCGTGCGCAGCATCGCGAGTTCGGCGGCGGGATCGGGGTAGCCCATCGAGATTCGGGCCATAAAGCGGTCACGCTGCGCTTCGGGGAGCGCGTAGGTGCCTTCCATCTCGATCGGGTTCTGCGTTGCGACGACCGTAAACGGTCGGGCCAGCTCGTACGTTTTACCGTCGACGGTCACCTGGCGCTCCTCCATCGACTCGAGCAGTGCCGACTGGGTCTTGGGCGAGGCGCGGTTGATTTCATCACCGATCACGATGTTGGCAAACACCGGGCCGGGCTTGAACTCGAACTCGCGGTCGGACTGGTTGAAGACCGACACCCCGGTGATGTCGGAGGGCAGCAGGTCGGGGGTGAACTGGATGCGCGAGACCGAGCAGTCGACACTGCGGGCCAGCGCCCGCGCGAGCATCGTCTTGCCCACACCGGGGACATCCTCAATGAGCAGGTGCCCCTCCGCGAGGAGAACGGTGAGGGCGATCTCGACCGCTTCCCGCTTTCCGTCAATGACGGTTTCAATGGCCGCGAGAATTTGGTGCGCGGCCCCGAGGAACTCGTCCTCGGGCATGGGGAGGGCGCTGGCCAACGCGACGTCGGCATGCCCCCGCTCGAACTTGGCGGGAAAAGAGTTCACCTAGCCGAGTCTGCCAGAGTCGACCCTATGCGGCGCCTGTCAATACGCTGATATTCGCTCGAGCCGCGCCCCATTACGGGGCGCCCAGCGTTCCGGGCCCTGACTGGACGCTAGGGAGATTGTCATATTTTTCGGCCCATCACAGTGGCTCTCATTCCCCTATCTCCTTACGTCCTTGCTCTTACGATCTTCGAAATACCGTCGACGGCAAGTCCGCCGACGAGACCCCTCATAAATCCTGATACTGCTCCATCGACTAGAGCTTGCACTACCTCGTCGTCAGATCCTCCCTCTATAGACCCGCCAAACTTCTCCGCACGCTTCTACGCGTCCTTCGAAGACCTCGCATCAAATGTGCAAGTCATCGTGATGGAGAACGTGAATCCGTCGGCCTCCCAGGGCGAAGGGCTTCAGGAAATCGAACTCAGCAAGTCGGCGTCGAGTTCACTTCGCTACGGATTCTTTCCTCATCCACCACCCCCGCCCGCGGCATAGTACTGTGCCGAGTATTAGGCCGGGAACCCGCTAAATTAACAAGAATTGGCCACCGGCGATGAGCACGACTTTCCGCATAATGCCGTGTCAAACCATCACCCAATTGCGTCTCACTTTCATCGCGGTGGCTGACGCTTGGCGCGATGAAGGCTCGTCCAATCCGCACCCCGCGCACCTTTGGCGTAAACACAGAAGATGAGGAGGATCTTGATGGTGCTTCTGCACGCGGACGCAGACTCCTTCTTCGCCTCGGTGGTCTTGCGCCGGCGTCCGGACCTTGTGCCGGTTCCTGTCGCCGTGAGCGCCCACGTCTTCGTGGCGAGTCCTAACTACCCCGCGCGGGCGCGCGGCGTCCGCGGCGGGATGCTTGTGCACGAGGCGCTGCGCATCTGCCCCGAGCTTGTCGTGATAGACGTTCCCCGAACTGAGGTCGAAGAAGCCAGCGACGCTCTCTTTGACATCTTCCACCAAAGCGCGCACACAGTGGAGCCTGGCTCCATGGAGGAGGGGTTCCTTGACCCCGGCACCTCAGACGTCGGCGCGGCCGTGGAACTCGCCCGCACTATTCGACGCAGGGCGATGGTTGAGCTGGGGTTGCCGGTGAGTGTGGGCATCGGAAGAACGAAGCTGATGGCAAAGCTGGCGTCCCGAGCAGCAAAACCCGATGGGCTGTACGTTATCGATGCACAACGGGAGGCGGAATTGAGGAGCAGTCTGCCCGTGGGTGATGTATGGGGAATTGGGGCACACACAAAGGAACGATTGCGGCTAATTGGCGTCCATCGTCTTCACGATCTCGACCGCATCTCCCCCGATGAGCTAAAGCGAGTCTGCGGGACCACGATGTCCAGCCGACTGCAGCGCATCCGTGAGGGTACCGACGAGGCAACTCTGCACCCGGTTGAGGGAAGGACGTCCTTATCGTCTGAAGGGTCAATCACCGGGTTCGCAAGGCCAGATTGGACTCCCACTGAGCTGGTCGCCGCGTGCACCCTCCGAGTGTGCCGGCGCGCCGAGCGCGCCGGACTGGCCGCGGCCGGACTCTCCCTCACTGTGAAGTCCGAAGCAGTCGGCCCAGTCATCGTGCTCAAGCACCAGGCACCAGATCCAACCTCTGATCTGAATTATTGGGCGGCCGTCAGCCGTGATCTACTCACACAGCAGACGTTGCCTCGCGTGGTCGGGGTGCGGGTGACCCTTACCGGCTTAGTTCCGCCGAACAGGATCCCACCGACACTGTTCTAGTCTCAGCACCCGGCGCGCATGGCATGTCGTTGTTCCTTCAGGCGGCGCCCGGAACCGGATAACCTGAAAACGATATGACACACATCACAGTACTTTCCGGTGGGGTGGGCGGCGCCCGCTTCCTGCGCGGCGTTCGAGCGTGGGCCAGGCAGACGCACCCGGATGGCGCGGGAGGCAGCACCGCGCACATCACCGCGATCGTGAACACCGGCGACGACATGTGGCTCACCGGGCTGCGGATCACTCCCGACCTCGACTCGATCATGTACACGCTCGCGGGAGCGAACGACGAGGAGCGCGGCTGGGGCCGTGTCGGCGAAACCGAGCGAGTCAGCGGAGAGCTCAAGGCGTATGGTGTGGGCTGGCCGTGGTTCACCCTGGGCGACCTCGACATCGGCACACACCTCGCTCGAACCCACTTCTTGCGGTCGGGAATGAGTCTGAGCGCCGCCACCGAGCGCATTCTGCAGCGCTGGGACATCGGCGTGCGGCTGCTGCCGATGACCGATGACGAGGTCGAAACCCACGTGGTCAGCGACATCGACGGCACGGAAATGCACTTTCAGGAGTGGTGGACGCGCCACCGCGCATCCATCCCGGCGCGCGAGTTCCGCCAACTCGATGTGGAGCGGTCGACGCCGGCTCCCGGCGTGCTCGACGCGATCGCGGCCGCCGACGTTGTACTCGTCGCCCCGTCGAACCCGGTGGTGTCGATCGGCACCATTCTGGGCATCCCCGGCATTCGTGCGGCGCTGGCGGCGACATCCGCTCCCGTCGTGGGAGTGTCCCCCATCATCAACGGGTCCGTCGTGCGGGGAATGGCCGACGCCTGCCTCCAGACCATCGGCGTGGCCACAGCGGCCGACTCGGTGGCTGTGCACTACGGCAGCAGGGCCGCCGGCGGGCTTCTCGACGCGTGGTTGATTGACGAAGCGGATGCCGCGGTCGCGAGCCACGTGGAGGCGGCGGGCATCGCCACCACAGTCGTACCCCTGTGGATGCGAGACGTGCCCACGGCGAAGCAACTCGCCGCCGACGCAATGGACGCCGCGACCCGGGTTCGGAGTCTCTAGGTTCGACGGGTCAGCCAACGCTCGCCGGTTCAGCCGAGGCTAGCCGGGTCAGCCAATGCTGTGCACCTCGGGGATAGACGCGATCGTGTTCGCGCTTCGGCGCTCACACGCAAGCAATTCCGGCCACCGCGACGCCGAGTGGACAGCAGTCGATGCTGCGCACGCTCGACAGGACAGAACCCGACATCCACCAATATCCACAGGACAGGCGTGGGAAATTCTCGGCCCGGATCGCGTCGGGACTGACCGCTCGATGGTGGCTCACCCACGGGAGCTGTCCCCTCGGCGGACTGCACCAACGCGAACTGGCCACTCGGATTAGCCGGCGCCGTGCACCTCGGGAATAGACGCGCCCGGTTAGCCGACGGTGTGCACCTCGGGAATAGAGGCGATCGTGTTCGCGCGTCGACGCGTTCGCGCCCAGACGAAGAAGCCGGTGAGGGTGAAGGCACCGTAGAAGATGTACATAAAAGCGGAGGCGTAATAGCCGGCGCCCAGCAGAAGGGGCACACCCACGACATCCACCGCCACCCAAATCAACCAGAACTCGACCCACCCCTTGGCCATGCCGTAGGTGGCGAGGAGGGATCCCATAAAGATCCAGGCGTCGGCCCAGACCGGCTCGTAGGATCCGAGTGCGCGGAAGATCGGCGTCAGCACCGCGGTGCCCGCGACCAGGGCGATGATGAGAACCACGCGGGTGCGCATACCCGCCCACTGCGGCTCGACCGCTTTGCCCTCGTTGCCTTTGCTGCGGGTCCAGGCTCGCCATCCGTAGATCGACACGGCAATAAACATCACCTGGCGGCTGGCCTGCCCAAGCAGGTTGACCGGGTTGGGTGTGTCGAAGACCGCGCCGAGGAAGACGGTAAGCAGCAGCGCGTTGCCCACGATGCCGACCGGCCACGCCCACGCCCTGCGGCGCATTCCGCCGAGCGCGCTCAACAGACCGAACACGTTACCGATGATCTCGCGCCACAACACTGTCTGGTCGCCGATGACCAGCTGGGCGTCGAATAGCCAGCGCAGAATCGTCATCGTGTCTCCCGTGATGCGTGTGGTCCCTCGACAGCGCGGGATAGTGGTGATGGGGCGGTATGTCTATTCTTTCAACAGCTCGGGGACGTTTGCCATTCCCACCACCACAGCGCCCGCCCGTTGATTTATGCTCATGGAAGGAACGGACTGGATCAGGCGGCAGGAACCGGAGGCGAAAACCGGGAGGCGGGGCACGTGGCGTCACTCATCCAGCAACGAATGGCTCTCGATCGCGCGCGGACTCGCGCCTTGTTTGGCGTCTGGGGCGGAGCCGGTCTCGCCGTCGTGTGGGCGGTGGGCTCGATTCTGCGGGAGTTCGACCCGGTCAGTTTTGTTCTTGCCGCCGGGTGGGTGTTCATCAGCGCTGTGAGCGTCCGCACCCTCCGTCGCGCCCGCCGGGATACCGAGTCTTTCGAGGACGAACACGGCAAGGACGCGGGGAAGCAAGGCATCATCGGGCGTGGCCCACAGCCGTAGCGGAGAACCGCGAGGATCGCGGGATCAGCTGCTCGGCGTAGCGCCCTTCGGGATGGCAGAACCGGCGCTGGCGCCTTTCGGGATGGCAGAACCGGTGCTGGCGCCCGTCGGGTTGGCAGAACCGGCGATCGCGTGCCGCTCGAGCACGCGACGGGTCTCGGCGCCGAGCGGCAGGGCGCGCGCCGCAGTCAGGTCTTCGACGGTGTCGATGTCGCGGCGGAGGCCCGAGCGCACGTCGACAGCAAGCTCGACATAACCCTCGGCGAGGTGAGCAGCACGGGAACGTCCGCCGAAGCGAACGGCGTGGGTGCCGACATCCCGCGCGCACAGCAGGACCGTGCCGACGCCCGCCGCGTCGGCCACCATCGCGCGCGGGTGCGCGGCTGCGGCGACCAGCGCGGCGTCGAGGTCTTGCGGTTGCAGAGCCGGGAGGTCGCCCAGCAGCACCGCGACCGGGGCCCCCGGGTTGTTTCGCTCGGCCACAGCGATCGCCTGTTCTATCGACCGGTTCAGCCCCGCGGCATCCGACTCACGCATCGACCCCGCTCCAAGGGCTCGGACGGCGCTGTCGACAACCTCCGAGGCGGTGACCACGAGCACCTCCGCCACCTGCTCCGCTGCCAGGACGGCCCGCACGGTGTCGAGGGCAAAGGCGAGCGCGAGTGCGCTGCGCGTCTCGCGCGATACCTCCAGCCGGGACTTCGCCAGCTCGGTGCCCTTCACCGGGATCACCACGATCCACCCGGTCATCGCGTTGATGTGTGGTTCTCGCCAGCAGCAGCGGCCACCCCCGCCGCGTACCCCTCCTGCCAGGCCTCCGCGGTGCCCAGACGGAACATGTCCGTCGGTCCGTTGCGGTTGAGAATCCGGGCGCCGGGCGCGTCTGTGTCGAGCAGGTGCCCGAGTCCCCGCACCACCGCGACAGGAAGCCCGTCGCTCTTGCGCTTGACGAGGTCCGCTGCGGCCGCGATCTCATCGCCGACCGCCGGTGCGGTCACGTCGAGCACGCGCCCCTGCGTGTCGTGGGTTCCCCGCAGGTCGTCGATGAGCCGCACGCCGCTACCTCCGATGGCCGCGTCGGTCTGACCTTCCCGCCAGGCACGCCCGAGCGTGTCGGTGATCACAATGCCGAGTTTCACTCCGAACCGCGACTGCAGAGCTTGCCGCAGACGAGCGGCCGAGGCATCCGGGTCCACGGGCAGCAGCAGTACCGTGCCCTCCGGGGTGTTGCTCGCGTCAACCCCGGCCGCGGCGGCGACGATGCCCAGGCGATTCTCGACGATACGGGTCACGCCACCGGGATGCACCCGGCTGGCGACGACGCGCACGGTCTCGTCGGTGATCGCTTGTTCCCGATCTGCGGCACGGATCATCCTCCCCTCCGCCTTGCTGACGATTTTGGACGTCACGGCGAGGATGTCACCCTCTTCGAGAACAGCGACCGCCACACCGGGCCGGGAGGTGGACGGATGGGCAGCGACCAGCGCGTCGCCGATGATCGCCGCGAGGTCGTCACCCTCGGTGATCTCGCCGATTCCGGGGATGGCAAAAACGGTGAGCACTAACGCCTCAGTTTCGGCAGAACGTCGCGGGAGAAGACGTCGATGAACTCGCGCTGGTTGCGCCCCACGTTGTGCAGGTAGATGCGATCGAAACCAAGATCGAGGTAGCGCTGGATGTGCTCGCGGTGCACATCGGGATCGTCATCGATCACCATCCGCCCGTCGAAATCCTCGGGGCGCACCAGTTTTGCGATCTGTTCAAGCTCGTAGGGAGAGCGGATGTCGCTTTTGGGAAAGCGCATCGCGCCGTTCGGCCACTCGACCAACGCGTTGCGCATCGCCTCCTCCGCGGTGGGAGCCCAGCTGAGGTGCAGCTGCAGCACCTTCGGCATGCGTGACGGATCCTTGCCCGCCTCCCGCGCGCCCTCGGCGAAACGCGCAAACAGGCCGCTGATTTTCTCCAGCGGGGCCGCCACGGTGATCAGGCCGTCCGCGCTTTTGCCCGCTCGCCGGGCGGTCACGGGCCCGGCGGTCGCGACGAGAATCTCGGGCGGCACCGCCGGCATAGTCCACAGACGGGTGGATTCGAGCTTGTAGAACTGACCGGCGTGTTTGGTGTCCTTGCCCGCGAGGGACGCAGCGAAGAGCTTTTTGATGATGTCGATGGCCTCGAACAGGCGGTTGATGCGTTCCGGCGCCTCGGGCCAGTACTGTCCGACCACGTGCTCGTTCAACGCCTCGCCCGAGCCGAGCCCGAGCCAATGCCGTCCCGGGTACATGGCGGCGAGCGTGGCCGATGCCTGCGCGACCATCGCCGGATGCCAGCGGAACGTCGGTGCGGTCACCCCCGGGCCGATGTCGCCGGTGGTGCGCTCTCCGAGAGCCGCCAGCACGTTCCAGACGAAGGAGCTCTCGCCCTGTTGCGGAACCCAGGGCTGAAAGTGATCGGTCGCCATGACGCCGGAGAACCCGCGGCTCTCGGCGTAGGCGCTCAGCGCCACGGCCTCGGTGGGGTGGAACTGTTCGAGCATCGCCGCATACCCGATGGAGAATGGGCTCATCGCTACCCGCGCGCGCGCAGTCGCGGGGCGAGGTCGTTCTCGAACGCGGTCATAAACCGGGCCTGGTCGTGCCCGGGAGCGTGAAACACGAGGTGGTTGAATCCGGCGTCGATGTATTCACCGATACGCGCGACGGTCTCGTCGGGATCCGACCCGACGATCCAGCGCTGAGCGACCTGCTCGATGGGCAGCGCGTCGGCTGCCTTCTCCATCTCGGACGGGTCGGTGATGTCGTGCTTCTGTTCCTTCGACAGCGACAGGGGCGCCCAGAACCGGGTGTTCTCGAGAGCCAGCTCCGGGTCGGGGTCGTAGGAGAGTTTGATCTCGATCATGTGGTCGATCTCGCCGACGTCGCGTCCGACCTTCTCGGCTCCCGCGGCGACCGCGGGCAGCAGTTTCTCCGTATACAGGTCCATTCCCTTGCCGGAGGTGCAGATGAAGCCGTCCCCCGCGCGTCCGGCGTACCCGGCGACCAAGGGTCCCCCTGCGGCGATATAGACGGGGATGCCGCCCTCCGGGCGGTCGTAGATGCTCGCATCGTGGGTGGAGTAGTACTCGCCCTCAAAGTTGACCCGGTCTTCGCTCCAGAGCGCGCGCATCAACGCAATCGCTTCGCGCAGGCGCGCGTAGCGCTCCTTGAACTCGGGCCAGTCCTGTTCGCCCGCGCCACGGAATCCGGTGGCGATCTCGTTGAGCGCCTCACCCGTGCCGACGCCGAGCATGATTCGCCCGGGGTAGAGGCAGCCGAGCGTGGCGAAGGCCTGCGCTATGACCGCCGGGTTGTAGCGGAACGTCGGGGTCATCACCGAGGTGCCGATCTGGATCGTCGACGTGCGCTCCCCCACCGCGGCCATCCAGGCGAGCGAGAACGGCGCGTGCCCCCCGGTGTGCCGCCAGGGCTGGAAGTGGTCGCTCACCGCGACGGACTCGAAGCCGTGCTGCTCGGCGGCAACCGCAATCTCGACGAGTTCGCGCGGCGCAAACTGCTCGGCTGAAGCTTTATAACCAAGTTTGAGAGGAAGCATGTTTACAAGTCTCGCTTAAGGAAGTCCACCACCGCGCGGGGTACGTAGGGCGCGACATCGCCCCCGAGCGCGGCAACCTGGCGCACGAGCGAACTCGACACGTAGGCGTTCGCGGGGTTGGGCAGCAGAAACACCGTCTCCACGGCCGCGAGGTTGCGGTTGACCAACGCCATGGGTGTTTCGTACGCGACATCCACCTGAGATCGAATGCCCTTGATGATGACGCTGGCGCCGACCTCGGTGCAGTAGTCGACCAGCAGCCCGACGCTCCAGCTGGTCACCAGAATGGTGCCGGGCAAACCCGCCTCAGCCACCGACTCCTGGATGAGCGACACCCGTTGGGGAACCGGAAGCATCGCCGTTTTGCCGGGGTTGTGCACCACCAGCACGTGCAATTCATCGAAGAGCCCGGCAGCACGGCCGATCACGTCGAGATGTCCAAGAGTGACCGGGTCAAACGACCCAGGAACGACTGCGATCCTGCTCATGGCTTCACCCTATCGGGTGCACGTTACCGACTTGTGACAGGCCTTCTGCGCCTAGTTCTTAGCGAGGAACGCGGCTTCTGTTTCGTCGAGGCGTCGTCGCAGTGCGCCCCGCAGCGCCGGGTGCTCGTCGAGGGTGGGATCGAGCCCAAGGATCCGGTCGGCTACCTCGCGCGCGTCGCGGATGAGGTCCTCGTCTTTGACGACGCGTAGCAGCCGTAGGCTCGACTTTCCGCCGGATTGCGTCACGCCGAGCACATTGCCCTCCCGCCGCAGTTCGAGGTCTTTTTGTGCCAATTCAAAGCCATCAAGGGTGGATGCCACGGCCTCGACTCTCTCGCGCCCGAGAGTCTCCTCCTCCGCCCCGGTGACAAACATCGCCATTCCGGGCACCGAGCCGCGGCCGACCCGCCCGCGCAGCTGGTGCAGCTGGGACACCCCGAACCGCTCCGCATCGAGGATCACCATCGTGGAGGCGTTCGGAACATCGACCCCGACCTCGATCACCGTCGTCGCGACCAGGATGTCGATGTCCCCCGCGGCGAAGGCACGCATGATCGTGTCTTTTTCATCACTCGACATCCGCCCGTGAAGTGAGGCAATGCGGGACTGCGCCAACTCTGGGCGCTGGCGCAATCGCTCGGTAATGTCGGTCACCGTCGCGATGGGCCGCGCGGTTGCACCAGCCGCCGTGGTTTGCGCCGGCCCCGCCGTGCCCGACTTGTCTGGCGTGGTTTCGGCCCCGGCCGCGGTTCGGGCCTCGCCCTCGAGCGGCTCTGCGGGTTCGACCACGTTCGCGTCGATTGCGGGGCAGACCACAAAAGCCTGGCGGCCCTGGCCAATTTCTTCGGCCACCCGTCCCCAGATGCGCCCGAACAACACCTTGTTCGCGTAGGGAACGACAAAACTCCTAATCGGAACGCGCCCAGACGGCAGCTCGGCGATCGTCGAAATGTCGAGGTCACCGAAGACGGTCATCGCGACCGTGCGCGGGATCGGGGTTGCCGTCAGAACGAGAACGTGCGGCGGGGTTGTGCCCTTTTGCCGCAGCGCCTCGCGCTGCTCGACCCCGAACCGGTGCTGTTCGTCGACGACTACCAATCCGAGGTCATAGAAGTTCACGGCGTCCCCGAGCAGCGCATGGGTGCCGATAACAATGTGCGCACTGCCCGACACCGCGGCAAGCAGGGCCTTGCGGCGCTCGGCCGCGCTCAACTGACCGGTCAGCAGGGTGGGGCGCAACCGGGCGGCGAGATCGGGCCCGAGCGTTGCGACGATTGACCGCAGGTGTTGCGCGGCGAGCACCTCGGTGGGCGCAAGCAACGCCGATTGTCCGCCCGAGTCCGCGACCGAGAGCATCGCCCGCAGCGCCACGAGGGTCTTGCCGGAGCCGACCTCACCCTGGAGCAGCCGGTTCATCGGGGCGAGGGTTGCGAGGTCGCGGGCGATCTCCTCCCCCACCTGCTTCTGGTCGCTCGTCAGAGTGAACGGCAGCGAACGGTCGAATCCGGTGGCCATCTCTCCGGGAGTGCGGATGACGGCGGTCGCCAGGCGCAACTGGGCGCGCTGTTGCAGCAGCGCCGCCTGCAGCACGAACGCCTCCTGGAAGCGCAGGCTGTCGCGCGCCTGCAGCCAGTCGGCGTCTTTCGCCGGGCGGTGGATGAGTTCGATCGCGCGCGAGAAAGGCAACAGGTTTTTCTCGGCGCGCACACCCAGCGGCACCGGGTCGACGAGGGGGTTGGTGTCGAGCGAGTGCAACACCAACCCGACCGCGTCCTGGATCGACCAGGACGGCATCGCAGCGGTCGCGGGGTAGATCGGGATGGGTTTGAGAACCTTCTGCAGCTCGATGGCCACTCCCGCGTCATCCAGCTCGGTGTCAAAGAGTTGGTAGTTCGGGTGGGCCAGCTGGCGCATGCCACGGTAATCGCTGATTTTGCCGGAAAACATTCCCCGCACCCCGGCTTTCAGCTCCTTCATGCGCCACGCCTGGTTGAAGAAGGTGAGGGTCAGGATGCCGTTACCGTCGGTGATCTTCGCCTCGACGATGCTGCCGCGCTTCGACTTCATCGTGCGCTCGACCACCTGCAATACCTCGGCGACGATGGTGACGTTCGCGTCAAGCTCAAGCTCGGCGAGCGCGGTCAACTCTCCGAGGCGGGCGTACCGGCGGGGAAAGTGGGTGAGCAGGTCGCCCACCGTTTCGAGACCGAGGCCCTTGCTGAGGGCGGCCGCCGTGCGTCCACCCACCGCGGTGCTGAGCTTTACGTCGAGCGGGTCGACGTCGAAAGGCGTTGTCACCGTTTGAGGTTATCGTCCGCCTCCGACGCGCGCGCCGCTGCACCCACAGGCGTGAGTTACGCGACCGCATCCAATAACCGGCGACTGCGCCCCCACCTACAGGCTGAACGAGTACCCCGCGCTCTTTCTCACCGACGCGCCGATCATTCGGGTGTGCCGGTCGTCGTTAATTTCGAGCGCGCGCAGCTGGCGGCCGACCTCGCGCTCGGCGCTCTTGCAGAAGTTGATCGCAACGGTCTTTTCGTCGGCTGATGCGGCGACGCCGTCCCGACTGAGCGCCGCCGAGATGCGGCTGATCACCGCGACCTGCGAGTAGATGCCCGAGGCTGCTTCCGACAACCGCTTCTGCACGAGCTGCTTTTCCTGCACGTTTTTGCCGTGCTTGCGGAGTGCCGCCTCTGCTCGGTCCCGCAATCGCCCGGTCTGTTCCGACACCGCAGTCGCCTGCTTTGCTACGGCCGCGTGGGCACCAAGCAGCTTCTCGGGGCGGAGGGCCCGCGACATCCGCCCAGCAATATACGGACCGATGATGCCGAGCGACTTCGCGGGGTCGGAGATCTTCAGCGACGCGACGTCGGGGAGGTCCTCGCTGAGTGCCTTGAGACCGTTCAGCGCAACATAGGCGCGCATCACGTCGTTGGAGCCCTCGAAGATCGGGAAGATCCGAAAGTCGCGCAGTGCCTTCGACAGCGGATGGTCGGCCATGTACGCCTCGCCGCCGTGAACCTGCACCGCCCGGTTGAGGGCGTACCAGCCGGTGTCGCTGGCGCGCACCTTGGTCATCGCGGACTCCAGCGCGAAGTCGGCGACGCCCCGGTCGACGAGTCCGGTGGTGAGGTAGCTGGTGGATTCGAGGCCGTAGATCTGCGTGTTCATCCAGGCGAGCTTGTCCTCGACAAGTTCGAAGTCGATCAGCGGGCGACCGAACTGCTGGCGGGTCGTGGTGTGCTCGATACTCAGCTGGAGGAACTGTTTCATGCCACCCGAAATGGCTGTGCCCATCGACATCCGCCCGTTATTCAAGGTATTCATGGCAATCCGAAAGCCGTCACCGGGCTCGCCGAGCAGATTCTCGGCCGGCACCCGCACGTTCTTGAAGTGCACCCGCTGCAGGTGGTTCGCCTTCAAGCCCAGGGTTTCGAAGCGGGGTCCGGTGGACAGCCCGTCCATGCCCTTCTCCACGATCAGGGCGACGTGGCCGAGGTCGCTCTGGGCGAAGACCGTGAGCACATCGCGATCCCCGTTGCCGATCCACCGTTTCTCGCCGTTGAGCAGCCACGAGCCGTCGGACTGCCGCTCGGCCCAGGTCTCGAGGTGGAACGCGTCGGATCCCACGTTCGGTTCGGTCAGCACGAACGCGGCGAGTTTGCGACCGGCGGCGAGGTCCGGCAGCCAGCGCGCCTTCTGGTCGTCGGTGCCGTAGAGAAAGAGCGGCTTGGACCCGATGGATTGGTGCACGCCCATCACCACGCTCAGGGCGGCGTCGACCCGACCGAATTCCTCCATCACCCGGCAGTACCCGGTCTGGCTCAGCCCGAGGCCGCCGTATTGCTCGTCGATGAACAGTCCGGTGAGCCCCCGTTCTCCCAGCTCGCGGATGACGCGGTCGCCGACCCACCCCTCACGCTCGGCCTCCCACGGGTCGTAGCTCTCGGCGAGGTATTCGCGGGCGCTGGTGGTCGCGGCCGCCACCCGCCCCGCTTCCTCCGGGGTGAAGTTCGGATAGGGCATCACCAGTTCGCTCGCCACCTGCCCCAGGAACAGTGATTTGGCGAAACTTGGTTTGACGGTACGGTCGACGATGCCCATCCCCCGATTGTGAGCTTTCCGGCGCTGCAGGGCGAAAACGTTGTCGAATAGCCACTAACGGCTCCGCGCATGAGGCGCCGTCACTTGTCGGAATGGCGGAGCGGTACCGTTGAAGCACCATGGCGCGCATCATTTCCGGTTTTGCCGGCTCCCTCACGATCGTGGTTCCCCCTGCCGGAACCCGGCCCACCAGCGACCGCGTGCGCGAGGCGATCTTCTCCTCCCTCGACGCGCGCGGGGTGATCTCCGGCGCCCGCGTGGTCGACCTGTACGCCGGCAGCGGTGCCCTGGGTCTCGAGGCTGCGTCCCGCGGAGCGGCATCCGTCATCCTCGTCGACAAAGCGTCTGCGGCGACCACCGCGTGCAAAAAAAACGCGGCGACGGTACTCAAGGCAGCCCCGCGCGGGTCGAAACTCACCATCGACGTGTCGGGATCGGCGGTTCAGCAGTTTCTCGACACACCAAGGCAACCCTGGGACATCGTGTTCATCGATCCGCCCTACGAGTTTTCGAACGCCGAAGTTGAAGCGAACCTTGCCGCCCTGGTGCATCGACTCTCGGAGGATGCGGTGGTGGTGCTCGAACGCAGCTCCCGCGGCGCCGCTCCCGTCTGGCCCGAGGGGCTCGAACTGGAGCGGCGCAAGGACTACGGCGACACGTCGCTCTTCTGGCTACGTCCGTCCTAGAACCGGTCTCCTCTACTCCAGGTTCTGCCACAACCCCATGAGGTTGCCTTCGCTGTCAGTGAAGTAGGCGGAGAACCCCATCCCGGGCACGTCCGCCTTCGGTTGCACGGTCGCTCCGCCGAGCTCCTCGATTTTCGCCAGCGCGGCATCGATGTCGGCCACGTCAATCGTGAGAATCGGTGTGGTCAGCTTCGCGTCCCGCTCGAACAATCCGCCGTTGATCGCTCCGGGAGCCAACGGAGACCCCTCGTCATCATGGGGCGTGGTAGTCAGGCCCCAGTAATTCATGCCCTTGACGGGGGTCACGTCCCAGCTGAATGCCGAACGATAAAACTCTGACGCCCGGTCGACGTTCTCTGCCGGGATTTCGAAGTGCACAACCTGACCGCTCATGGTGATCTCCTCCTCGTCTCGCGCCTTCGCACACGACGCAGCCGCGCCGGGTGTCCCAACTCACGATGGACTCTAGGGGGCCCCGCGGTTCGGAACAACGGGTCAGAGCGCGGCGATCCAGCCGATGACGGCGGCGAGCGGGTCGCGCTCGAGGTGGTAGATCGAGCTGGTGCCTCGCTTCTCGACCGCAACGACGCCGACACCGCGCAACACCGCGAGATGCTGCGACACCGAGGGCTGCGCGATGCCGAGCTCGATGGTCAACTCCCCGACCGATCGTTCCTTCTCGGCGAGCAACTCCAGGATGCGGCGGCGACGCGCATCGCCAATCGCCGTGAAGATGTCGGCCTGCCCCAGCTGGTTCGGACTCATCCGGTTTCTCCATTCCACCCCGCGTAGGGGTCCCATCCACCGAGGGCATCGTACGGCTGTCCGTCGACCAGCACCCCGGGTCCGTGGCCCGGATCCGCGGCCTGCACAACGCCGATCCGCCGAAACTCCGCGGGCAGCGGGGCCTCCGCGCCAAACGCGGCGAGCAGCGAGTGATCCTCCCCGCCGTCGAGCGCCGCGCGAGATCCCACGGCGCCAGAATCCAGGTTGATCGAGACTCCGCTCGCCCGGGCCATGCGTCGCGCGTCGAGGGCGAGCCCGTCGCTGAGGTCGAGCATCGCCGTGGCGCCGGCGAGGGCGGCAATTCGTCCGGCGAAGATCGGGGGTGTCGGGGCGAGCTGGGCCGAGATGAGGGCGGGATGCCTCGCACGCAGGATCGCGGCGGCCGTAGCATCCGGTTCTCCCCCAACAACCGCGTCGGCGAACAGAAGGCGCAGCCCGGCCGCAGCCATGCCAAGAACCCCCGCGACAGCAATCACGTCGCCGATCCGCGCGCCGGAGCGCCGCACGGGAGCGCGCCCCTCGAGGTCGCCGAACGCGGTGACGGTGATGGTCAGGGTGTTGGAGACGGACAGGTCTCCCCCGACCACCCCGCAGCCGGGCGCGAGGGCGGCGAGACCGTCGCGAAGTCCATCGGAGATGCCCTCAAGTAGGGAAACAGGCGACGTAGCGGGGGCGGCGATCGCTACGACAAGCGCGGTCGGCACCGCGCCCATCGCGGCGACATCGGCGAGGTTGGACGCCGCAGCCTTCCACCCGAGGTCGTGCGGGCTCGACCAGGCGAGGCGAAAGTCCGGCCCGTGGATCATCATGTCGGTCGTGACGACGAAGCGTCCGTCCGGGGCCGCCACCACGGCGCAGTCGTCACCGGGGCCGAGCAATTGCAACGAAGACGCGGGCAACCGGGGGAAGATTCGCGCCAGCGTCGCCGACTCCCCGATGCCGTCGAGGGTGTCGGCTGTGGTCATGGTGTCCACGGTAGTCTGAATGCGATGAGAGCGACGCTTCGCCTGACCGCGCTGGCGGTGCTGGCCCTTGGTTTATTGACCGGATGCTCGCAGACCGTTCCGCTGACACCGGCGACCGACGCGGCGAACCCCGAATGCGCCGAGGTCACCACGCGTCTGCCCGAGTATGTTGCCGAGCTGGGTCAGCGCGATACCAACGCGCAGGCCACCAGTGCCTGGGGCAGTCCCGCGGACGTGCTTCTCTACTGCGGCGTCGCGGTGCCCGACCCGACCGCGAGCCTGACCTGCGTCACCGTCGATGGGATCGATTGGCTGCGCGACCCCGAGGACGACCCGAACTTCACCTTCATTACGTACGGGCGCGACCCGGCCATCGCCGTGGTGGTCAATAGCGAGAACGTCAGTGGCAGTACCGCACTGACCGACCTGTCCGCCGCCGTCAGCATCATTCCGTCCGAACGTGCGTGCGTCACTCCCGATGAAATCCTGGAGGGCGGCTCCCCCGTCGACGCACCGACGGAAACGGAAACGGAAACGCCGTAGCAGCAGCCGTAGCCGTAGCCGTAGCCGTAGCGGCAATAGCCGTAGCAGTGGCTGTAGCTGTAGCTGTAGCCGCGGTGTCCCGTTCGGCCCCGCGTCACTCTCTGCTGAAGTGCCAGGTTTAGTCGCAACCGCAGCCACACCCAGAACCACCCCTCGCCGAAGTGCCACGTTTAGTCGCAACCGCAGCCACACCCAGAACCACCCCTCGCCGAAGTGCCACGTTTAGTCGCAACTGCAGCCACACCCAGTACCACCCCCTCGCCGAGGTGACTTGTTTGGTCGCAACTGTTTCGTTGGTTTCGACCAAACGAGACACGTGAGTTTTTGGACCCGACGCAACGTGACACTTCAGTTTCTGGACCCTCTGTGTCAGCCTGTTGTGAGGGATTTCTGGTGGCAGACAGGAAGTCCTTATGGTCAACTCCACTCGTGCTGGAACGCACAAACCCTTGGCG